>CAZGUD010000010.1:0-154401 GCA_964528915.1 uncultured Occallatibacter sp. | reverse complement strand
GAAGTTCTGGAAAATGGTAAAAATGCGCCTTCTAAGGCGTCAGGCAGAACGCGGGCGTGTTGAGGCCATGACATGCCTAGCTGTTGACCACATGGATTTGCAAGACTTCGACGAAGCAATGCGCTGGTTCCGCAGGGCTGCTGATCTTGGCTTTCCAACTGCTCAATATATGCTTGGGTCCGCCTACGATGGTGACTACGGCAAAGGAGTAGAAAAAGACAGCGCTGAGGCCGTCCGCTGGTATCGTCTGGCTGCGGATCAAGGGGATGCGGATGCTCAAAGGGCTCTGGCGGCAAACTACATTCTCGGTAAAGGCGTTGAAAAGGACATCCCAACCGGCCTTGGGTGGTATCGAAAGGCAGCGGAGAATGGCGATATAGCAGCAAAGATCATGCTCGGGGGAATATACGCGAATAGCGAGTTTGTCCCGAGCGACACTGCCGAAGCGGTCGTATGGTATTCATCCGCTTTCAAAGCCGAGTTTCTGACCCGCTCGCTGGCAGAGAAATACGCGGAAGAGCTGCGGTGGTTCCTGAGTGTTGCTGAGGTCGGCGATGGTGATGTGCGGCTGAACGTCGCAAAGCTCTACCACAGTATAGGAGGGGGAGTGCCGCAGGACAGTACGGAAGCCATGCGCTGGTATCGTTTAGCTGCAGATAAAGGCAATGAAGAAGCCCTCTGCTTCATAGGAAAAATGTACGAAACCGGCGACGGCGTTGACCAAGACTTTTCAGAAGCAATGAGCTGGTATCAACTGGCGGCTGAAAGGGGAAATGCTGGCGCAATGTTCAATATCGGGATGATGTACATCCGTAGTCAAGGCGTTTCGTTGGACAAGCATGAGCTAGGTTTTTGGTTCTACCTTTGTTCAAAATGCTCATTACCGCAAGTGCAGGAGAGCACTGTGCAGGAGGTCTTGACAACCAAGTTTGGCCCTGACTCCTTAGCCGAAATTCGGGAGCGCGCTCAGCGGTGGATTGAAACTCATCCTAAAATACATTTCGGCTGATTGAGCAGGGCTGAGGCGCATTTAGGGTTTCAAGCGATCTACTATCCGCAAAAGTTGGCTGGCAAAAACAATCACTTCTGCCGCGTCCTCTGGATGAGTCGGGACGTGGCGGTGACTCTGTGGATTTTTATAAAAGCCAATCGCACCGGCGAATAGATTCGACATTGCTTCCTGTTCGGCGGTTGGTAGTTGCGTATCAGTGAGCGGTCCGGGCGTTGCAGATTGACCCTTCTTCTCGGCGGGCCTGAACGCATCGCGCATCAGTTCCTTGCCAAGGTCATTGGGGCCGAATTTGCCAGCGTTGCGGACGGCGACTTCCACCTCCCGGAAAGCCTGGAAGACGGCGGTATCATATTCGCCGCGCATGAAAGCCGGATATACCTTGCTGGCGATGAGCGGGTGAAGTTGGCCCTTTGGCAAGAGGCCCGCTTTACGATAGGCCGCAAAATCTTCGCGGGACGTGATTTGCCTTCCCCTCCGTGAAACGAAAAACCAGCTACCCATCGAACTTGCCTTTTCCACGAGCAATCCAGCGCTCCGAAGCCATGCCATGGCCTCCATGAGCGCTAGGTTTACCTCCTGCTGCTGGCTTTCGTAATCCCGGCGTGGAGGAGCGTCGAAGAAATTGTGGTAGTTGATGCCACCCTGATTCTTGGCCGTATCTTCGTAGCCGATGAGGTGCAGGAGCAACACACCGGCCAACTCCTCCACTTCGAGAGCGAGTAGATCGTCGACGTTCGGAACGAGAGATGAGAGCGAGTGAAACATGGCGTGTGACCTCTGTAAAGCAACGTAGCAATGGTGACATTCCTCGCTGGCGTCGAACTCTGGAGGAACGTCCTCTTAATCGTTAAACCAATCCGGGTGTTCTCTGGCAATAATCGCCCAAGTGTTTTGATAGAGCGGCCAATACCAATCCTCCGAGCCCGCACCCTGCGCCACTTTCCCTAACGCTTCCCTTCCTGCTGCTGTGCGCCAAAGCCAGAGGTTGCGGTTGCGTACCGTCTGGTCGAAAACGAGTTTTCCCTCACGCTCGTATGCGGCCAACAACTGCTCAGGTGCTAGGTGGCCGTCAGCATATGCCGCCGCCCGCAAGCCCGGATCGTCGCTAGCCAACAGCCTCGGCAACAGGCCGGAATTCTGGCTAAGCGCGAGCTTTGCCAGCCCCTTACGCACGCCCTGATAGTCAGATAAGTTTCCACGCATGTTTTCTTTTACCTCCTTCTCGACGAGCTTTGAGTTGGAGGGTTCTGGACGCCAACGATTTACCAGTCCCAGCGGTTCATTGATAGAGAAGGCATAGGGCTCCAATCGGTCGTAAAGATAGGACAGCGCCCAGGCCCAGCGTTCGCTGGGTTCGACGTTTGCAGCGAGCTTCCATGCCGAATCGAATACTGCATGGTATCTCGAATCGGCGAAGCCATCTGTGAAATCCTCTCTAGGCGTCCACATTCTCTCGTTGCGACCCAAGATTGCCACAATGGTAATAAGGCGTTCGTCGGAGAGCGCATCCCACGGCTTGGAGCGTTCCAGCAGGTCGCTCAGAAAGTCGTCGTTGATTCTTGGATTCTCAAACAGTGCTTGCAGCTCTTCCCTCGGGGCTTCGGCGAGCCACGCGGCTGCTTGCTCCACGGCTTCTTGCTTTCGATTGCCGAACAACTCGACGGGAAAGTTGGTGTATGCGGGCCAGCGCGTCCCGTTCGAGAGGATTGCAAGACGAACTGCACTGCACGGCTGTGAGTTTTGGAGTATAGGTCGCAAGGTCTCCATGAACCGCGCATATCGCGCCAACGCTAGGTCGATCAAAGGGCTGGAACGGCCACGCAGGGCCATCTCGGCCTCCTCATCAACCGGGTCGTGGTCAAGCTCATCCATCGACTGCTTGGCCCGCTTCTTTAAGAAATCGGCCACAGCCTCCGGGGACATGGCCAACAACTCCGCCTCTTGAATAATGCTCTTGTATCCGCGCATACGTCTCACCTCCGGTGAGTGCATCGGCAAGCTCTAGCCTAGCCTTTGTGATGGCTGGCGACAAAGGCCACCATTTCAGTTCAGCAGAGGGACCAGCTCACGAAACGGAAAACCGTACGCCAAGGCAGGGATTCTAAGCCCCAGCCTTTTGAATGCTTGTTCGCACATGGAACCTCATTCGATCTCATTGTAAATAAACCATTTAACCACAACACTGTCAACGGGCGGCCTACGAGCCGCCTTTTCATTTGGAGGAACCAATGGAAGAAAACGAGGAACAGTCCAGCCAGACACCTCGGTCGCGCCGCCGACGCAAACGGCCGGAACGGCCCATACGCTTTGCACCACAGCCCATACCTCGGCAATTAACCTTCGACTTCAACATGATTCCGGACGAGGAGGAAAATAACGGTGAATAGGGTCCTTTTCCGCGTTGCAGCGCTTCTTGCCCGAGTGATTCTGTTGAGCCTAGCGGCGGCCATTCTCGAGGCCATCCCTTGGGTCAGTCGGCCCAGCAGGCGTGGGTAGGGGCCCTACGCATCACTGCACCCCATTGTGAAGTCCTGGACGCAGATTCCTATACTAGTCAGTTCTGTGGAGTACCTAACGAGAGCGACTTCCCGTTTCGCTATTCTTCACTGGGCATTCGTGCCCTGCAACACCCAGAACGAGCACTGCTTCAGGGGCCGTGGCCGTCAACGCCGCGGCGGGGACTTCGCGGAACTGTACCCCGAATGAGAAACGGTCCGCTCTATTGCACCTGGAAGCTCACCAGGGAGATGTAGCCCGAGTAAAGGAGCGGCGGCCTAAGAGCCGACCGCTCGACGTGGGCGGGCGAATGGTCGACGGAAATGACGGTCTGCCTCAAAGCAAGGCAGTTTACCGGGCAACGCGCTGGTAGTGGATCCAGCAATTGAGGACAGCGTCCCGGTCCGCAATGGGTAATCAACAAGCCAAACCGCCAGCATAAAGAAGACCAGCATCCATAAAAGCATCACTTGACCTGAAGGCCAATAGCATCACTCACCCGGTGGGGAAAAGCTAACCCCATGGGGATGGTCCTCGTGTATCAACATCCGCACCAGCGGAAAAACTACTGAAAGGCAAAAACTATGGATTCATCCATCCCAATAGATATTGAGGCCGCTTTCCTTCAAATAATGGAAACTGCTCCCAATGATCCAGAGGCGTACATTGCATTCGTTCGGACAACGTCGGCGCTGCTCTTGGAGAAGTACAGCATTCTGAGAGAGCCTAACCTGCGCGTGATTCCTGAAGATTGGATTGAACGGGCGAGGAGTCGTCGAAACGCGATCGCCGGCAACGTGGGAACCCTTTGAAAGTGCTGGGCGGATTCTTTCTCCACTCCCACGTTCGCAAACAGGCCGCCCGGTTCGGGCAACATCGTGGTTGTGCCGTGCGATTCCTATACTAGATAGAAGTGGGGAGCGGAGAACCACCTTGCGCCCGCTGCAAGGGTTCAACTGCTTCTTCTCCATCAAGCACGGCAGCCGCCAGGCAGCCGGATGGGAAAGGACCTCACTACATGAATAATCCAACCGCAAAGCATCCGCTCCTGCAGGAGCTTCTGGCCCTCAAGGGCCGGGAGCTGCAGGCAACCTACACCATCCGCGATTTGGCGCAGTTTTTCAGCGTATCAGTTCGCGCGATTCAGAACCGTGTCGCCTCGGGACAGATCATTTCACGCGACCTGCCCGGTCGGGCAAAATTCCTCTCCGAAGATCTGGAAACCTTCCTCGCCTCCAGCGTCAAGAAGGAGCGCCGGCATGGCAAATAGACTCCTCAACACCGTGTGGACGACCGCCCTGGTGGTCAACAAACACTCGAAATCGCTCACATGTCTCTTCCAACTTCTTCTCATGTTGGCGGTCTTTGAGCCGACGCTTCTCTTCGTTGCAGAATTTGCGTTGGTCATCGCATTGCTTCTCGCCACGGCGCAAATTATCTGCATTTTTCCCGGCAGTTATTTCTACTCGTTCCCGAAAGGAATGCAGATATGAACTTCGCACAGCTTCTGGATGGTACTGAAATTGCCCTCCCCACTCGCGATTCTTCCGAGATTGTCGCGGAAAGGACGGTTCCGGTCAAAACGACCGGAGATCTCCTATCTATCTATGCCGGGAAGCCCGGCCGTACAAGCAAAATGCTTCGGACAGTTTGCGGCCATCTCGGCAGGTACCTTGATCTGCCTGGCGATCAGATTCCCATTGATCTTATCGAGACCAGGAAGCGCGCCTTCCGGCCATTTCTGGAAAGCCGTCGTTACGCCGAGAACAGCATTCGCACGTATGTGAACCAGCAGCGCTACTTGCTCAATGTAGCAAGGAGGCATGGCTGGAATCCGATTGGCAATCCGCGAGATGCCTGGTTGCCGTTGCTAGAAATTGCTCCCGACAAAGGTCTCACTGATATTGTGAGGCACTTCTCCAACTGCACCAATTCGCCGAAAGAAGTCACCAAAGAAGCCGTCGATAAATGGGGTGATGCCAGAATTCGTGATGGCCTCATGTTCACGACCGTTGCGACCAAGAGAAACCAGTTCTGGCGTCTGCTTGAAAAGACAGGCTGGCTTACTTCGACGCCCGCCCACATGCTCAAATACACGCCCTACGGCATTCCTCTTAAGGAAATGCCGGCGCAGCTGTGTCACGACATTCAGACAGTGCTGAAGTGGAAGCAGGCTGATTTTGCGCGGAATCGCCCTAAGTTCGGAAAGATCCGCGCCGTGACAGCGAACAACGACCGCTTGATACTCGAGCAACTTACCAGCTATGTCGTAAAGATCAACGGTGCCAACCCGCAGTCCCTTCGCGATCTGATCCAGCAGGACAATATTGAAGGCTTCATTGAGTGGATGATCAATGAGCGTCACGTCAAAGGGCGCTCGGTGCAAGGACGTCTTGCCGGCATTTTGGCCATTGTGAAGCATCACCCGATGTTCGGAGGCCAGGATTTTACATGGTTCAAAACAATTCTCGATAGCATTCCTCTCGAGGACGAGTCTGAGCGGAAGAAACGCAAGGCGCTCAAATATGTCAGCTACGACGATCTCGAGACGATTCCCGCAAAGCTCTGGGCACACCGCGAGGCCTTCGAAAAGAAGTACAAGAAGGATCCAAGTAAGGTCGCCAAACTTGCGATGGAAGCGCTGATCTTCAGCTGGTTCCTTGTGTTTCCATGGCGCCAGCGCAATTTGCGCGAGTGCCGCATCAATGGAATCGCTCCAAATCTCTTCAAGGCACCGATTCCTCCGATCACCGAAATTGACAAACCTCACTGGATTGAAGAGGAGGAGGCAAGGAATCCTGCTGCCGAGTTCTGGCAAATCAGCTTCGAGCCCGGCTCCGTCAAGACTCACATCCCAGTGGACCTGTTTGTGCCGCGGAGCTTGGTCGGGCCCCTCGAAGAGTATTTGACGCTCTACCGTCCGCTGCTCCTGAGCGGCAAGGATCCTGGCACACTGTTTGTGACTCCTCGCGGCAAGCCGTTGCGTTCAGACCAGGTCGGCAAGGTGATTGGACACTGGACCACGATCTTCGCACCTGTCCGCACGACGCCTCATATGATCCGCGATTCAGTTGCCTACAAGTGGCTTAAAGAGCACCCCAAAGATTTCCTCACCCTCTCGAAAATCCTCTGGCACAAAAACATCCAGACCACCATTCAGACTTATGGCGCCCGCTTCAACGAGTCGTCAGGCACCTGTGCAATGGAAGAATGGCTTGACCAGCGCATCGCCCGCCAGAACTGACCACCCCTCACAATTGGTAACCGCAATCGAGTTCGCGGCCAATCCCCGACGCGTCCTGCGCGGGTTCAAACCCGCCGGATGATCAACCGCAGTATGGCAGGCCGATGCGCGGCATCGGCCTGCCCGGAATTGAGAACGAGACAGCATGAATCAGCATGAAACTTTGGAAGTAGACCCCAAGCTCTTCAATGTCAGCGAAGTGGCCTCCATCTTCCGCTGCGATCCGGAAACCGTGAAGCGTCAGGCACGCAGCGGAAAGCTCCCCGGCTTCAAGTTTGGGAAGTCGTGGTTTTTTCGCTGGCAGGACATCAACAGCATGATCGACAACGCCATCCACGCTGGTTGTCAGGTGCAGGCATGAAGGCCTCGCAGGATCGCCACTTGCGTTACCAGAACGGGACCTTGGAGCGCATGGCCAGAAAGAGTGGCCCCGACATTTGGACCTACCGCTGGGTTGACCGTGCTAGCGGCAAGCGCCGGCGGGTCCAACTGGGCCCTGTCAATGAGCTGCGGACCATGCAGGCAATCAAGCAAGCCGCGGACGGCTATCGCCTGAGCGCAAACTGCGAATGCGATACGGTTCGGGAGGTTACGATGTCGGCAATGCTTGATCGTTATGAGCGTGAGTATGTGACTCCATACGCCGAACTACCATTGGGCGCGGACGATGATGGGAAAATCAGCGCCCTTACTGCAAAGTCTTATCGCTCGTACATCAAATGCTGGATCAGGCCGCGCTGGGAGAAATACCTGGTTACTGACTTCATGAAGCCGCAGGTAAGGTCAGCTGTGGAATCGTGGCTGGCTGAGTTGTGCGACACAGGAAAGCTGGCGCCCAAGACCGCTCGAGGCATTGGTGCATTGGTGCGTCAGATGTTTCGGCAAGCGGTTAAATGGGGATATTTCGGCAGCAATCCGATGGATTATGTCGATATGCCTAAAGGTTCAACACGCCGGAAAGTCAAACCGCGTTCCCTGACGCCGACTGAATATTTGGCGCTGTTGAAGTTGTTCGGTCCTCGTGAAAGGCTGGCGGTCGAAATCGCCGGTTGGCTGGGAACGCGGCGCAGCGAGGGATTCGGTTTGAAGTGGCAGGATCTCGACCTGGACCGCGGCGTAATTACCTTTCGCCAGGGCATCGTATCTGGACGCGTGTCGCAACTGAAGACGGAGGCTTCACGAACTGATATCAGTTTGCCCGAGGAGGTGAAGGATTCTCTTTTGGCCTGGAAGAAGATGACTCCATACTCAGCACCGGGAGATTGGGTCTTCGCTAGTCCGGCAACGAAGGGAAAGCGCCCCATGTGGCCTGACTCCATGCTGGCTGACTACATCCAGCCGATTGCGGAAAAGGCAGGTTTTGGACGGATCGGTTGGCACACATTCCGGCACAGCCTGGCTTCTTGGGGCAAGCAGATTCTGACGCTTCAAGAGACGAAAGAATTGTCCCGCCATGCGAATCTGCAGACCACCAGCGACGTCTACGGCGGTCTCACATTGGACGCAAAACGCGCAGCTCAAGAACGTCTGGTCGAGTTCGTTCACCAAGCAGGAAAAAAGCTGCCTGTGACGGCAGCTTCGTGATCTGTCCCTAACTGTCCCGGACGGGATGCAGTCAACTACGCTTAAGTTGCTGATTTGATTGGTTGCGGGGGCTGGATTTGAACCAGCGACCTTTGGGTTATGAGCCCAACGAGCTACCGGGCTGCTCCACCCCGCAGAGTTAGTTTAACAAAGTCTCGTTTGGGGGGTCAATGAAACTCCTTTTTCGCGCGTAGCGGCATCTCCTGTAAACTCTTCAGAAATCGCAGTGTTATCTCACGAGGGAGCCCGCCCGCCGCAGAACATATAATTTCCGGCCTGTGGACGATACGCAGGCGAGTTCAAAAGCGGCGCATCGGGGCGTGGATGTAAAACACCGATTGCCGCGCTACAAAGATTCAGGAGCTACATTGACCTTCTCCGAACGCTTCCACGAAATTAGCACCGGGTTTGAGCGGCCGTTCTGGGTCGCCAATATCAGCGAACTCTTTGAGCGGCTGTCGTACTACGCGGCGTTTGCCTCGCTGCCCCGATATCTGCATGAGAGCCTGAACTTCGGCGTCGAGCGGGCCAGCAGTCTGGCCGGATTGTTTGGCGGCCTGGTGTGGTTTCTGGCGGCGTTTGGCGGAGCTGTCGCGGACCGGATGGGCTTTCGCCGGGCGCTGTCGCTGGCCTACCTGATTCTTGCCGTCTCTTATTTCATGCTGGGGTCGATCGGTTCGCCGTGGCTGGCTCCGGTTCGCAATGCCATGCCGCTTGTCGTTCTGGTGACGCTGATCCTTATGCTGCCGGCCCTCGGTATCGCGCTCGTCAAGCCCTCGGTCGTCGGGACCACGGCTCGCGCTTCCAAAGAAAACGTGCGATCTATTGGGTATTCGATCTACTACACCCTGGTAAACATTGGCGGGGCTGCGGGGCCTTTTCTCGCCGGGTGGGTGCACCAGCATCTCAGCGTAGAGAAAGTCTTCGACATGGCGGCATTGGGCGTCTTCGCCATGTTCTTCGCCGTGTTGCTGCTGTTCAAGGAACCCCGCCGCCATGGCGAGGCGCAGACCGAAAGCCTCGGCCATGTCGCCAGAAACTTTCTCACCGTCGTGTCGAACTGGCGCTTCATGCTGTTCCTGATCATTTTCTCGGGCTATTACATCGCCTTCTGGCAGGAATTCATCATACTTCCCCTCTATATCCATGGGTATGTGAACGCAAATGCCAATACAGAAGCGCTGCTCAGTTGGGACTCATTGACGGTTATCGCACTGCAGATGGTGGTTAGTATTCTTACGCAGAAAATGCCGGCGTTTCGCGGCATCACGCTGGGCACACTGATCTCGGGCCTGGCTTGGATACTGCTGGTTTTGCATCCCAGCGTGCCCATGGCAGTGGCAACGCTGATCGTAGTGGCGATTGGCGAGATCACGCAGCAGCCGCGCTACTACGAGTACATCTCGCGCCTCGCGCCCTCCGGGCAGCAGGGAACCTATATGGGCTTTGCCTTCCTGCCCATTGGGATTGGGTCGCTGGTGGGCGGGTGGTTTGGCGGGTTCCTGATTCATCGCTTCGGCGAAGTTCTGCATCAGCCGGCGCTCATCTGGTGGGCGGTATCCGGGGTGGGCGTGGCCACGGCTGGCCTGCTGTGGGTTTATGACCGGGTGGTACGGCGGGATGCGGGGGAAACGGTATAAGGAAAAGCTCAACTGCTGCACAGTTTCTGCGTGGGGTTGTGCAGTTTCTTCCCCGGTCCCCAAGGGCTAGGGACCGGGGGCACCCGTCTGACCCACTGCGATTCTTTATCAATTCGATCTCTCCGCCACCAGCATGGACTCCAGGATCTGCTCCGAGACGTCCTTGACAGCCGCGGGACTGTGAGCCAGAAACAACGTGCTGGTTTTGTCGTTCTCGCCGATGGACTTCAGCGTGTCGAAATACTGGGTCACCAACACCAGTTGCATCACTTCTTTTGAGGTCGCCCCTTCCACGGCCTTCTGGAACTGCTCCACTGAAGTCTGCAATCCTTCGATGATGGCTTTACGCTGATTAGCGATGCCCTGGCCCTGCAGCGCCTTGCTCTCTGCTTCGGCCTCGGCCTTTTTCACTACCAGAATCTTCTCCGCCTCGCCCCTGGCGTTCGCGGCCACCTGCTCGCGCTGCGCGGCGTTGATGTCGTTCATCGCGGACTTGACCTTGGCGTCGGGAACGATATCGGTCACCAGCACGTTCACAATCTCGTATCCAAACGCGGCCATATCGACGTCCAGCTCCTTCTTCACTGTGGCGGCAATCGACGATTGGCTCGCGAACACTTCGTCGAGGGTCATGCCCGGCACGTGGCCCAGGATTACCTGCTCCACATAACTCTTGATCTGCGACATCGGGTCAGACAGCCGGTAAAACGCATCGTAAACACTCTCCGGCTTTACGCGGTTCTGCACCGAGATGGGGATGGTGACAAAGACGTTGTCTTTGGTCTTGGTCTCCATGGTCAGCGTGATTTGGTTCACCCGCAGGCTCACCAGACCCGACACCGAATCGAAATACGGCATCTTCCAGTTCAGGCCCGCTTGAGCCACGCGGAGAAACTTTCCAAAGCGCGTGATGATGGCAACCTGGGCCGTGCTCACGGTAAAGAAACTCCCCAAAATGAGTGTGATCGCAAGGATTCCGCCAAGGCCAAGCAGGATTAAGACAACAACGTTAGTGTCCATTCACTTCCTCCGTTGCCTCCGTCGGAAGCAACGGACGATTATATAGTCTGCCTGAGCCCGGTGCGCCGTGGTTCCCACCCTTTCCACGATGAAGCCGTGGGAAGGATAGGGCACCCTCTGTAGTGGTGATGCCAAGATCGGAAAGAACAGTGTGCGCCACCCGCCAGCGGACCGGAGAAAAATTCCACTCACTTATCTAAAACGGGCTTACACTGTCGGTGATCTTCCAACCGAAGTTATGCCCGTAGCGCAACTAACTCTCGAATTGAGAATCGAGCACGCGCAGTCGCTCAAAGACCGGCGGCAGGTGGTGCGGTCGCTCAAAGACCAGCTTCGCCAGGGATTCAACATCTCGGTGGCCGAGCTCGACGAGGCGGTAACGTGGCAGTCCGCGACCCTTGGCGTCGCCGCCATATCCGGCTCGCGGTCTTACCTGCACCAGCTCATTGAAGAGGTGGAACGCGCCGCCCGCCGCATGACCAACGAGCTCGGCGCAGAACTCGCCGACTCTTTCTGGGACTATCTCGAGAACTGACTGCTCATTGACCATCCCCGGTCCCTCCGCCCCGGCGGACGAGGGACCGTGGGCAGCCGGCTTTTGAGGTTCCCACCCTTTCCGCGATGGGGCTGCGGAAACGATGGGGCACCCACTTTGGTACAACTTCAAGCGGTCAGAGAGCTAGCGTATGCCGTGCTCCGCCAGCCACGGGACGTATTCCCGATCTTCCTTTTCCATATGCCGGGTGATCCATTCGCGCAGGAAGTACATAAACTGCGAGAAGGCGGCAGGGTCTCCCAATTCTTGACGGGCGATGAATTCGCCGACCTTGCTCGAAAGCGCCTGGTGTTTGGCGCGGTGGTCGGCCAGCCCCGGAAACCGGGTGGACTCCATAAGACTCTCTTCCAGTGCGAAGTGTTCCCTGGCAAGTGAGACCAGGCTGTTTATGAGGGGAGCAACCGCCTCGGTCACTTTGCCGCACATAATCACTTCATGGAGTTCATTCAGACCTCTCATGATGGTCTGATGCTGCTCGTCCAGTTCTCTGACACCGACTGAGTATCTGCTCTTCCACATGAACGAGAGCATAGTGTGCCCCCTTGAGGTCTACCAACAGTACTGATCGGCTAAAGGCCCCGGGAAGTTTAGCGTGCAACGATTTCGACGATCGGAAGGGCCCGGGCCTAAAGGCCATGCGCATTTTCCCGCAGCAATTCAGAGGCATGAATGCCTCTGCTCCCTCCGTGAGGATGCCGATCGCTGTCTCGCTGATACCCAAGCCAGTCTTTCTCGTTCCCTTGTCCCCTCGCTCCCTGTCTTTAGTGCATCGGCTTCTCGTGGATCACCATCCAGTTGATGCCGAATTTGTCGCGGAACTGGCCGAAGCGATGCGCGAAAAACTGTTCGCCCATCGGCATAAACACCTGACCGCCCTCAGTCAGCGCGTTGTAGATGCGTTCGGCTTCTTCATTGCTGTCCACGCTGAGCGAGACATAGGCGCTGCGCATGGGCTCTACCTTGGGTCCGTCGCTGGCCATCACCGTCGTGTCGCCAAGCGTGAACCGGGCATGCATAATCCCGTTCGGGTTCAGCCCAGGCGGCATATTCTGCGGAGTCCCCGTAGGGCTCATACTGGCGAATGTCGTCTTGGTCAGCACCTTCGCGCCCAGATGCTTCTCGTAAAAGCTCAGCGCTTCAGCACAATTGCCGGGGAAGTTGAGATAAGTGTTTACCTTCATTGCTTATTACCTCTCGTGTCTAATTTTGGATTCGATCGAAACGCTCTCTTAATTGGTGGAATCAGCGGCGTGCATCGTACAAGTGAGAAATGATACATAATCCACAGGAAGGCGGCGCAATCCCGGAGCCGCCGGACCCCATTTTCGTCCCAAGGATATCTCAATGAGCAATCTGAAGGAATCCCAGCGCATCACTCCGTTTCTCTGGTTCGACTCTAATGCGGAAGAGGCTGTAGAGTTCTACCTCACCATCTTCAAGAACTCGCGGCGCATCTCCGAGCTGCGCAACCCGGGTCCGGCGCCGGGCCTGCAGGGCGGCATCCTCACCATCGACTTTGAGCTCGACGGCGTGCGCTTCACGGCTCTCAACGGCGGCCCCAGCCACAAGTTCAACGAAGCAGTGTCATTTGTTGTCTGGTGTGAAACGCAGCAGGAGATCGACTACTACTGGGACCGGCTCACCGACGGCGGCACAGAAGTGGCATGCGGCTGGCTTCGCGACAAGTTTGGCTTGAGCTGGCAAATAACGCCGGCCAATATCGCGCAACTGGTGGGGAACCGCAAGGCGATGGAAGCCATGATGACCATGAAAAAGCTCGATATTGCCGCGCTCGAACGGGCTGCGCGGGGTTGAGCGGGTTGAGATTCCGGGCCTGCGCGCCAGTCGCACCCGTCTCGCCATACGAGGGAAACGAATAGTAGAGGCTCAGATGAAGACCATCTTCGATGCAGACCACATTGATGAGCTGCAAAACCGTCTCGCCCGATTGCAGCCTGGCAGCGCGAGGCAGTGGGGCAAGATGAGCCCGGCGCAGATGCTGGTCCACTGTACCAAGGGGCTAGAGATGGCCACCGGTGAGATTCGCCCGTCGCGCGCGTTGATTGGCCGTATCATCGGCCGCCTGGTAAAGCGTGCCGCCCTCGGCGATGACAAGCCGATGATGCGCAATTCGCCTACTTCAAAAGAGCTCGTGGTTTAAGACGATCCCGACTTCGCGGTTGCGCAAGCGCGCCTCAGCAGGCTCATTGGCCGCGTTGCTGCAGCAGGCCCTGCCGGCTGCACCAGTCATCCGCATGCGTTCTTCGGCCCCCTCACTCCCAACGAATGGGGAATCCTGATGTACAAGCACCTGGATCATCACCTGCGGCAGTTCGGGGTGTGAGAATTTACCATCCCGCTGCCACCTCATCCGCCGGCCGCGCTTCTGGTATGCTAAGTGGTTTACCGCTGAGCGCTGCTCCGGTTGGAGAGCGCCCATTTGTCCCAGGAGGACGCCATGCCCGAGCATCGAGCCCGTAAACATCATCAGGACCGGGTGGCGGAGACGCTGAGAGAAGAGATCGGCGCCATGATCGAGGGTGAGCTTTCTGACCCGCGCATCGACCTATGCCACATCAGCGAGGTGGCGCTGAACCCGGGCGGCAAATCGGCGCGGGTCTACGTTGTGGTGGATTCGAACGCCGAAGATATGGACCAGGCCGAGGCGCAGACGATTGCGGGACTTGAAACCGCGAAGGGCTACATCCGCCACCAGTTAAAGGAGCGCATGGGCGTGCGCCATGTGCCCGAGCTCAGTTTTCTGGCTGACCGCCAGGACCGTTTCGAGGCGCGCATCGACGAGCTCATGTCGCGCTCCCGAAAGTATGCTTCGCGTGCGTCGAAAGCCGGCGCGCAGTCGCCGCAGGAGCAGACGGCAGCGGGCAGCGGCAGCGCTCAGCAGAGCGCGACCGCCAAATAACAAGTCCCGAGTGAGCCGGGCCCGAACCAGCGGACCAAGTACGCGAAATTAGATGACCACTCCCCCCAACAATACGGAAACCGCACTACCTGCGGAAACCCAGCCGGCGCCCCCGCCGGGCCATGCGGGCGCGATCGAAGAAATCCTGCGTGTGATTCGCAAAGGCGAGCGATTCCTGGTGGTCTCGCATTCCCGGCCTGACGGCGATGCCGTGGGCAGCATGCTGGCTTTCGGCGAGATCCTTCGCCAGCTCGGCAAGCAGGCTGACCTGGTGTCGGCCGACCGCGTTCCCGCAGTCTACCAGCGGTTGCCGGGTGCCGATAACCTGCGCACGGCGCAGCGCGTACAAGGACCTTACGATGCCGCTATCCTGCTTGAGTGCGACGGCATTGAGCGCGCCCGTTTAACAGGGCTGGAGCAGTTTCTCCTCATCAATATTGACCACCACATTACGGCTCATCCCTACGCTCAGTTGAACTGGATCGACTGCGGGGCGGTGAGCGCTGGTGAGATGGTGTACCGGTTCGCAAAGGCTGCCGGCGCAACCATAACTCCCCAGATGGCCACCTGCCTCTATACGACGGTTCTCACCGATACGGGCGGATTCTGTTATGGCTCATTGCAGGCAAGCACATTTACCCTGGCCCGCGACCTGGTTGAAGCCGGGGCAGACGCGGGAGAGATTGCGCGCAATATTTATTTCTCCGCCCCCCTGTCAAAAGTCAAGCTGATGGCCGCGGCGCTGAAGACGCTGCACTGCGAGGGAGGAATTGCGTGGTTGTGGATCACCGATGATGACATGGAGCGTACCGGCGCAGCCGATGAGGATACCGAAGGCATTGCGAATGTCGCGATCGGGATTGAAGGCATACAAGCGGGAGCTTTTTTGCGAGCGTTGAACGACGGCGCCGTGCGGGTGAGTTTGCGCGGCAAGGGCCAGGTGAATGTGGCTGCGATTGCCGAGAGACTGGGCGGAGGCGGCCACGAAAACTCGGCCGGGTGCACGCTCGAAGGCCCCCTCGAGCGCGCTCTCAACCAGATTCTCGGCGAGCTGCGAGCCGAGGTGGAATCGTTCCAAAAGTAATGCGGGGGGAGAATTGCAAGGGAGCGAATCTGTTAGCCTTGACCCTGCCACCGTTGGGCGCGATCCGACCGGGTCAAACGAGTGATTGCATGAGCACGGACGCAAATGCAAAGGTAGAAATCCTCTTTGCTCTCCTGAGGGAGAATTGAAGAAATGGAAACTGGATCGGCTGATTCCGCCTTGGATTCCAAACCCCGATGGCGCCCACGCCTGCCCAAATGGCCGATCGTCGCCGAGATCGGCGTTTTTCTCGCCTTTACCGTTTTCTTTTTGCTCTACGGCGTAGTTCCAACATTCGGCGGCGCGGGCATGGGTTTGCTGGGCGCCGACGAACCCCGCTATGCCCAGATCGCACATGAGATGCTGGTGCGCTTCGACTCGGCGCACACGCTCAAAGGCCGCCTCAGCGCCTGCGTTACTCCATATCTATACGGCCGTCCATGGCTTGAAAAGCCAGCGCTCTACTACTGGCGAGCCATGTTCCTCTTTCAGGATTTCGGAGTGCACGATTGGTGCGCCCGCCTGCCCTCCACCACCTTCGCCTTCATCATGGTCGGGCTTATCTACCTGCATATGCGACGATTCAGGCCCGGCGGACACCTGGATGCCGCGCTGATCACCGTGGCCTGCGCCGGCATTATCGGCTTCGCCCGCGGCGCTTCGACCGACATGCAGATGGCCGCACCCCTGGCCATCGGGCTGCTGGGATGGTATGCGTGGTACGAAACCGACTCCAAATTCTGGCTCTACGATATTTACTTCTTTACCGGTCTCGCCACCCTCGCCAAAGGTCCGGTTGCTCCTTTTCTGGCTGGAGCCATCATCACCGCATTCGCATTTCTGAGGCGCGACTGGAAGATCATTTATCGCACCCTATGGTGGCCCGGCATCGTTCTTTACTTTGCCATGGTGCTGCCTTGGTTCCTCGCCGTGCAGCATCAGAACCCAACCTTCTTCCGCGAGTTCTTTTTCAACCAGAACCTGCAGCGCTTTGCCACTGACCGTTACCAGCACGCGCAGCCGTTCTGGTACTACCTGGTGGTTGTAATGCTGGCCGTAATGCCGTGGACCGTGGTGGCCCTCAAAGCCCTGGTTGACGGTATTCTCACCTCGGTGGCCGAATGGAGGTTGCGCTACTCTCGTGTCGGCAAGCCCCTGCCCAAACGCCCCGGCGACGCGTTTCCTGAGTTCCTGGTACTGTGGGCGCTTATTCCCATCGTCTTCTTCTCGTTTTCGCAATCCAAACTGCCCGGGTACGTGCTGCCTTCCATTCCACCGATCGCAATTCTCACCGGCGACTACCTTTTTCGCCGTCGCAAGCCCGGCCTCAGCCGCTGGGTACTGGGCGGTCACGCATTTGTTTGCGCGGCCATGACCATGGCAGCCTTCACCTTGCCGTGGTTTGTGGCGCACGGCCGCCAGATGCCGCCCACGCAGGTTATCGTGCCTGCCGCGCTGGCAGCCCTTGGAGCAGCGCTGCTCATCCTTATCGTCACTCACGGCTTTGGCGTAGCGCGGCTGCGCCTGGCTACCACCAGCCTGCTGGTCGTACTTCTGCTTTTCCTTTATGGCGTGGGGCCGGTCTTATTCATCCCGCAGATAGCGGCCACCAAGCAAGTAATCAACCTGCTCGACCGGTCGTATTCCGCTCGCCCGCTGGCTGATCGCGTGGCCGAGTTTGTGCCCCAGGACGGCGTGGTTGCAGTCTTCAGGGTGCGCCGCGAAACCGAGTATGGCTTGTCTTTCTACCGCAATGGCGAAGTTGTGAACTATGAAGAAGACGGGGTGCCCGACGAGCAGCATCTGCTGGTTGCCCGCGTCACAGGGAGAAAAGGCGTTGACCTGCACACTGCCGAAGCGCTTGAGGATTACCTGGCAGGCCGCCAGTATCAGCAGCTCTTCTCCTGGCCGGAACAGGGGCTGGAAGTGTACCTGGTGGGTGCGCGATAAACTTTGCACCAAGTTGCAGTTGGACCCGAACCATGGCAAAGTTGCCGGAGAGCATTATCGAGGTTCAACGCGTGGTGTGCGAATGCACGGGTGGGCAGGCGCCTGGCAGGGGAGTGAAACCGGAGCGGGCATACTGCGGCTCCGCCAGCCGATACATGACAGAGAGGCATCGAATTGAGCACTTCTTCAATGGAAATTCTCGACCTGAGGCACTTTGGAGCAACGATGCTCCGCCCGGTGCTGGACTCTGAGGCCGAGCTTTGGAAGAAGCGCCTGCACTGGGACTATCGCGCCTCGGCCCAGCTCCTGATGCAGTATCTCGACAACCACATGCTGCCGGGCTATGCGGCTTTTGAAGCTGAGCGAGTGGCCGGCTACGTCTTCTGCGTCTACGAAGAAAGCAAGGCAGTGATCGGTGACGTTTTTGCCACCGAGGCAAAGCCGAACGGGGCGGCTCTGGTGCATGGCATCGAGCAGAAACTGCTCCGCCATCTTCTCGAACTGCTGGTCAACTCTCCGCACATCGACCGCATAGAGTCGCAGATTCTGCTCCATCCTTCGGGCACTCACGCGGCGACTTTTCGCGAGGCAGGATGCCGCATCTTCCGGCGGCTCTTCCTGGTGCAGCCGATCAGCCCTGTTTGGAAACCGCCGGAGCTCAAACTGCCCGACGGACTTGAGCTGCGTTCCTGGCACGATCACGACCTTGCGCCCGCATCCCGTCTCATCGCCGCGGCCTACCATAACCATCCCGATGCCCTCATCAACGACCAGTACCGGTCGGCGCAGGGATCGATGCGCTTCCTCAATAACATCGTCCGCTACTCCGGCTGCGGCACGTTCTCGGCAAACGTCTCGCATGTCATCGTGGAGAAAGGCAGCAGGGAACTGGTGGCGCTGGTGCTGGGTTCGCGCGTCAGCCCTGAGAGCGGACACATTACCCAGATCTGTGTGCATCCCAGTTTCAGGCGAAAGGGCCTGGCGCGCGCGCTGCTGTCGGTCGTCAGCTACGGCTTCATGCGCCAGGGCGCATCTGAAATCTCTCTCACTGTCACCGAGGCCAATCAGGAGGCCATCGAACTCTACGTGGCCGAGGGCTATACCATGACCCACAGCTTCGACGCCGCGGTGTGGGAGCGCTCGCAACAGGGCTGATCAGCCTGCGTCGGCTTATTGTGATTTTGAGATAAACAATCGGAACCACTTCGCCAATTGCTCTTCGGGCATGACGCCGGAAGCCACCGCCAGCATTGTGCTTACCACTGCCTCGTCCGGCGCGTTCATCGCGTAGCCATTCAGATCTAGGAAAGTTTCGGCGACGACGTAGGCCGTACGTTTGTTGCCGTCGAGGAAACCGTGATTGTTGCATAACCCGAATGCGTAGGCAGCCGCCAACGCCGCGGCATCTGGTTTCCCGTAAGCCACGACGTTGTGCGGCCGGGCCAGCGCGGAATCGATGATGGCGAGGTCGCGTGTTCCAGGAATTCCGCCGTGTTCTGAAATCTGCTCATCGTGTATGGCAAGAACAGCATCAAGTGGAATCCAGTGCCATCGGCCGCGCTTCACTTTGCCAGCTCGCGCAGAGCGTTGCGGCGCCGTTTCATCACCTTGCGAGCCGACTCCATAGTCTTTTCGAATACAGGGTCGAATGGAGTGACCCTGAAGCCATCCTTTTCTTCTGTAAGAAAGATTGAGTCACCTTTGTCAACTTTCAGGCGCGCCAACGCTTCCTTGGGCAGGATTACCCCCACGGAACTTCCTATCGTCGTCAGTTTCAGTTTCAGCATCGCGGCACCTCACGCTTCATATTCTAACAAATATTAGAATGTGGGCCAATTGGATGTCACTGACAACCCGTCCAACCAGTGGTAATGTGATCCGTTTCGGTAAATGGAATAGAAAGTCAGGCAAGTGAAATGCGGAACGGGTTGGTCAATTCGAGCGCCCTCGCCTTAATCGCACTCATGCTGGCCGGTTGCAATGCTTCACAAGGAACGGCCACAAATCCAGCCGTAGAACCCACCATCACAAGCCAGCCCGCTGCCGAAAGCACGCCGCTCGGGCAAAGCGCGACCTTTACAGTAGTGGCGAGCGGAACCGCGCCGCTGAGTTATCAGTGGAGTATGAACGGGGAGCCGATTGCCGGCGCGACGCAAGCCAGTTACGAAACTCCGCCCGTGCAAGCCGCCGACTCCGGCGAAAAGTTTTCAGTGAGTGTCAGCAATGCGGCGGGATCGGTCGACAGCGGTTCGGCGGCACTTACCGTAGGCCCGCGCTCGCCGAAGGCCGGCGATCTGCGCTTTCGGCAGGTAGATGCGCCGTCAACGAAGTACGGCCCGAATATTGGCGGCTTGGCAACGAACCTGTTGCCCTTTGAGCAAGCCGTCTATACAAACTGGATCGGGTCAGGTTTCGAACTTGGCCCTGGAGTCTGTGGCAGGGGTGGCCAGTACGATTGCGAATGGTACTACGCAGCATTTTATTTGCCCGCAGATGTTTCCGGGCTGAGCGTCACTTACCAGAGCGATGCGATGGAGAACTTCGCAGCGGATCTGGTCACCTACTCAGCTCCCAACGATGTGATCAACAGCCTCGATGAAGAGCCGGGGAATGACATCTTTGCGCTAGAGGCCACTTCGACTCAGCAAACCACCGGATTTGCGATGACTCAGTCGTCGGTTCCACTTTCCGGATTGCAGGCGCTGGCGACGCAGTTAGGAACCGGGAGCCAGGTCATCACTGCTGTCTCCTATAACGCCGCCGGGCAGCTTGACGTGCTTTCTTATAACTGGCAAAGCGATCCATCGACTTCTTACGATGTGCTGGTTTCGCCGGTCACGATCGACACTGTTGGGGACGAAGCCCAGCAAATGGCGGGCCAGGGATATATCATCACGGCCTTTGGCGGGAACACAGCGTCGGGGTACGTTCTAATCGGAACAAAAGTGCAGGGCGACTCAATGCCGCGGCCAATCATCGTATCGCCAAACATGTCCACCCCCGGCAAGGGATATGCGTCAGTGGCCATGCCGACCAATTGGGATACCACCCCGGACTACACGCCCATCTGGATTTTTGAACAGTAAGCTGGCGAGGATGGCTCGCTCGGGGGCATTCTCGCAAAGCCACTCTACCGCGCGATGAAGTACATCACCCAGCTCAGCAGGATCGCCGAGCCCACAAACAACACGAAGCAGTAGAAGCCGTACCGCAGCATGCGCTTCGGCGTGTCGCGCATGGTGATGCCGAAGACCGTGGAGGCGAAGATTGCCACCAGCAGCAGCGATGTAAAGTGGGAGGGCTTGATCACGAGGCTTTCCTCCCGGTGCGCAGATTGTGCGCGTCGATTGCCGCAATTACGTTCAGCAGCCCGGCAAACTCAATAAACTTGGTGCCGTAGTCGGCAGTGGTGAACTGCACCGGGTCGCCGCCCAGGCTCAGCATCCGGCCCACAAAATACATGAGCCCGTTGCCCAGGTCGCCCACCAGCCCCAGAAGGTCCAGAATGTCTTGCGCGCCCGAGTAAAGCTTGCCATCCATCGCCAGCCCAAGGGCATAGAGCGCAATGATCGAGATGGCCAGCAGCGCGCCGCGTCCCCATTTGCGCAGGAGAAAATGACCCGCACCCGGAACCAGCCATCCGGCGATGAGGGGAAGATAGACGAAACCCTGTTTTGTATTATTTGCCGCGCCAGCGGCCTTGTTGTCAGCCGATCCCATGCCTTTTTGACTATACAGCACCGGGCTCCGTTACCAGCTTTGTACCGCCGGTCTCCTGACCGGCTGCGGAAAAACTCATTGAACGAGAAAATTTCGCAACTCCAGGCGCAGCGAGGGCTGAAGCCCACATTCATTTTGGGAGCGTTATCGGCGCGAGTGAACTCGCGCCCTGATACAAGACCGCATCCGGGCGAGTTTTTTCCGCAGCCACTCCTGACCGGCTGTAGCGTGGGCGTCCTCGCCCACTCACCACTTCAGCAAGGGTTCTTTGCAAACAACCACGCTCGATTTGTGCGCCTGCGTCATTCGTAGCGCAGCGCTTCGATGGGGTCGAGGGTCGACGCTTTCCACGCCGGATAGATGCCGAAGATAAGCCCGATGGCGCAGGAGACCACGAAGGCGATAATGACCCACACCGGCGAAAGCGCCGCGTGCAGGAACCCAACTGCGAAGTGCAGAATCAGCGTCAACAGCGAGCCGAACAGTATTCCCAGCAGCCCGCCCACCATGCACAGAGTGACTGCCTCGATGGTGAACTGCAGCAGAATATCGCGGCGCGTGGCGCCAATGGCCTTGCGCACGCCGATCTCGCGCGTCCGCTCGGTCACGCTCACCAGCATGATGTTCATCACGCCTACGCCGCCTACCATCAGGCCGATGCTCGAGACCGCGATCATGAAGATGAAAAGCGTTCCCGTGAGCTGGTTCCAAAGCCGCGTCAATGAATCGGGGCTGAAGATGGCAAAGTTATCGTCCTGGTCGGCGTGCAGTTTGCGCCGCACGCGCAGCAGCTCGCGCACTTCCTCAGTGACGATGTCCTTGTTCTTGGCGTCGTCGTACTTCACCACGATCCAGTAATCCAGAACCTCGGGGTGAATCTTGTGGAAGGCCTTGATCGACATGTACGCGGCATTGTCTGCCGTGTTGCGCCCGCTGCCGAAGGGCTGAGGGCGTTTATCCAGCACCCCGATCACGGTAAACACGTCGCCGCGGCACTCCACATCCTTGCCAATCGGGTCCTCGTCGGGGAAGAGGTCCTCCGCGGCATCGTGGCCCAGGACCGTCACGTTGGCGCCGCTCTCAGCCTCTGTCTCGGTCATGATGCGCCCTTCAGTCAGGTGCAAGTCTGAAACCCGGGCAACGTCTGTGGTTATGCCGTAAATGATGGTGTTCGAAATCTTGTGCGTGCCGTGCTTCAGTCCCACACTCCCTATGCCGGTCTGGAAGTTCTGCGAGGTGAGTTCAGGATCCACGGCGTCCACGTGGGGCAGCGAGCGCATGGCTATGCCGTCATCTTCGGTCATTCTTTTGCGATTCAGCTCTTCGGTGGTTGGCCGGTGCCCGAACGGCTCGAACTGGAAGATCCACAAGTTGTTGGTGCCCAGCGTGGCTACAAAATTGTTGATGTTCGAGTTCAGTCCGTTGATGGCCGAAGAAATAAGAATGACGGTGGCGATGCCGATCATGATGCCCAGGATCGTAAGGCCGGAGCGCATCTTGTTTTTGCGCAGAGTGTCGAAGGCAAGTTTTACGGCTTCGCGTGAGTGGGTAAATTGCATGGGCTACATCTCCGCCCGCAGCGCCGCGATGGGGTCGAGCGCCGACGCCTTATGTGCCGGGTAAATACCAAAGAAAAGCCCAACAGCCGTGGCCACAAACAGCGCCACCAGGATGGACCACAGCGCCACAGCGGTCGGGAACGCAACCAGCACGGTGACGAGCTTGGCGAGGCCGATGCCGAGAACAACGCCAATCACTCCGCCAACCAGTGAAACGGTAGCCGCCTCAATCAGGAACTGCAGCAGAATGTCGCGGCGCCGCGCGCCCAGCGCCTTGCGCACGCCAATTTCGCGGGTCCGCTCGGTCACGCTTACCAGCATGATGTTCATGATCACAATGCCGCCCACCACCAGCGACACGCCGGCGATGGACACCACCACCGCGCCAAAACTGTTCAGAACCTTGCCCAGAATATCGGTAAAAGTGGCGCTCGAATCGATGTTAAAGGCGTCTTTCTGGCCCGGACTCTGGTGGCGTTGCGAGCGCATAATGGTCCGCAACTGGTCTGCCACTGAGTCCATTACCTCGCCGCCGGCGCCCGCATCAACATCGATCGTGAGGCTGGCGTTATCGCCATGCATCCCGTACTGGTGGAGATAGGGGATGAGCGGAACGGCCACCCAGTTATCCATGCTCTGGCCGAACATTTTGCCCTGCGCCTCGCCCACGCCGATCACTGTGTATGGATCGCCGTCGACGCGAATCTCTTTGCCCAGCGGGTCGCCCGCGCCCAGCATGTTATCTACAATGTCGGCGCCCACGATGGCCACGTGCGCCGCGTGTTCGTCCTCGCTCTCGGTAAATCCGCGGCCCAGCACGATGTTCTGGTTGCTGATGGCCGGCATCGTCCACGTCCAGCCGCGGACGGTGGAGTCGGTGGTCGACTGCGTGCCATATACCACCTTGCCGGTCGACTCGCGTTCCGCGCCGATCGATACGCACTCCGTGCACAGATCCTGCACCGCACGATAATCGTCGATCGTCACATTTTTGCGCTTCTGGAACTCGAGGTACTCCTCGATGGTCATGAACGTCTGCGGCATCTTGCTGATGGTGAGCGTCGACGCGCCGTACGTGTTGATCTTCTTGGTGACGAACTCTTTGGCGCCGTTGGTGAGCGTCACCACCAGGATGACCGACGCAATGCCAATCACAACTCCGAGCAGCGTAAGAATGCTGCGGAGCTTGTTGGCCCACAAGGACTGGAGCGCGAGTTTGACCGCTTCACCGAATTGCATAGGGCTCGATCACGGCAGCACCGATAGTGACCGCGACTCGGAAGACCCTCCGAGCGCGCAAGGAGTAAGCCGTATCTCTACAGTATCCGATACGCTCTCGCCCCGCCGCCGGTTCCCATTAGGCCCACACTGCCGGCGAATCACGAAAAGCGCATTAATCTGCTGCGTATCTATTTCTTAGACGAACCGTTGGGCAGCGAAGTTTCCCAATAGAGCGCCGAAGGATACCGGGGGTGCCCGTACAAGCTCCGCTTGTGCAGGGAAAGCCGCCTTCTTGTTCCCTTTTTTCCCTCGTTCCCTCGTTCCCTTATTCCCTCGTTCCCTCGTTCCCTCGTTCCCTTGTTCCCTCGTTCCCTTGTTCCCTGTTTTACCGTCCCGAGCTTCCAAACCCTTTTTCCAGCCGGGCCGAGGCTTCCAACGTCTCCGCTTCTTCCACCACCCCGGTCAACACCGGCACCGGGACCATCTGCGCGACTTTCTCACCGGCTGCAATCGTCACCGCCGCATCGCCCAGGTTGGTGATGACAATAAGAATTTCGCCCCGGTAGCCCGAGTCGATCACGCCTCCCGTGGTGGCCAGGCCTTTGGCCGCCATAGACGAGCGGTCGCGCACCAGCAGCCCCAGCGGTTTACCCGTCTCGGTATCGCGCGCTTCCACCGCAATTCCGGTGCGCACCCTGACCGTTGCGCGCGGGGCAAGTTCAACGGATTCAAGGACAAAGACGTCGTAGCCCAGGTCCTCGCCGGGATGAGCGACCACCGGCAGCCGCGCCGCCGGGTCCAGCTTCTTCACTCGCAGCATGAGATCGATGGTACAAGAGGAGCCGTCAGGCTTTCGCCGGTTTGAATGGCCGCCCCGCAACCTTCCCCGAGCCCTCTTTCACCGTGACGAGCTGCCTTGCCGCAACCGCCTCCAGCTTCTCAACCAGCCCCGACGTCCATCGAATCTCGATGTCGGCGGTGGTCGCCGCGCCCAGCCCAAAGTGCAGTCGCGGATCGTTCGACGAAAAGAAGCTGCAGCCGCTCGTCACTTCCTGCACCTGCACCTTGCCGCCGTATCGCACCACCACCCGCGCTCCGATCGCGCTGCGATTGCTTTTCGTCCCCTCGAGGCGAATCTTGAGCCAGTTGTGCCCCGCCGGCGCATCGTTCCGCAGCAGCGACGGCGGCTCGTCCACATTCATGATCAGCACATCCATGTCGCCGTCGTTGTCATAGTCGCCGAACGCCACGCCGCGGCTCATGTGTGGTGCATTGATCGCCGGTCCCGCTTCTTCGCCCATCTCGATAAACGTGCCATTGCCTTTGTTGCGGAAGAGAAGGCGGGGGCTCTTCGCCGGGAAGCGCGGTGAAACCTTCGCCACCTCGGGATACACCGACCCCGACGCCAGCAATATGTCAGGGTGCCCATCGTTGTCCAGGTCCACAATGCCCGCGCCGAAGTTTACAAACCGCGTCTCGTGATTCAGGCCGGCCTCGGTGGTTACGTCGTCAAAGTTTCCCTTGCCGTCGTTGCGGTAAAGGCCGGTCGCCTGGTTGTAGAAATGCGTTTTCACCACGTCGGTGTGGCCGTCGAGGTTGTAGTCGCCCAGGCCCACGCCCATGCCGCCCATCTGCCGGCCGTCGCCGCTCAACGCGATGCCCCTCACCAGCGCTTCTTCGCGGAACGTGCCGTCGTGGTTGTTCATCAACAGCAGCGAGGGAGTCATATCGCAGGCCACAAAAATGTCGGGCCAGCCGTCTTCGTCGGCATCGAAGCTGGTGGCCGTCAGCCCAAACGAACTGCGCAGCTTCGCAATCCCCGCCGCTTCTGAAACATCGGTGAACGTGCCGTCGCCGTTGTTGCGGTAGAGATACTGCTGCGCCTTGGGCAATCCCTCGGGCCCGCACATCGTGGCCACACCCTCATAATTGCAATTCGGCACCGCCATGGAGGGCTTGGGCGCGTTCTCCATATCGATTTCGAGATAGTTCGACACAAACAGATCGAGCAGCCCGTTGCGCCGAGTCTCAACAAACGTGCACCCGGTGGAGTAGCGCGTTTTGGGATGCAGCAGCCCCGCCTTTTCGGTCACATTCGTAAATGTGCCGTCGCCGTTGTTGCGATAGAGCCGATTCTGCCCGTAGTAGGTGAGGAAGAGGTCCTCCCATCCGTCGTTGTTGTAGTCGCCCACGCAAACGCCCTGCGCCCATCCGGGATCCGCGAGACCCGACTTGGCAGTCACATCTGTGAACGTGCTGTCGCGATTGTTGTGGTAGAGCCGGTTGCCCGCGCCAACGGGAACGCCGGCGAGAGTTCGTCCGCCGAGAATGAAAATATCCATCCAGCCGTCGTTGTCATAGTCGAAGAATGCGCAGCCTGTGGCCATGGATTCGACGATGTAAGTAAAGCTGTCGGGTTCGCCATAGATGAATGGATGGGTAAGGCCCGCTTCGTGCGCCACGTCAACGAATTTCGAGAACGGTGCAGACTTGTCGGCGCTGGGAGCACCAACTGCAGCAGGTGTCGCGACGAATGATGGCTTAGTCAGCGCCGCCCTCATCGCACCCGGCAGCACGGCAGGCGCAATCATCGCAGGAGCAGCCTGCAACAGCCGCCGCCGCGTCCATCTTTTCGATTGATGACCTCTCGCCAACTAATAATCTCCCGCGCTTCTCATTCCAATTCTCGCGCGTCAACAGGCCGCGTACCGCTGGTCTCCCTGGATGCGGATAAACTCATCGTGCCCAGCAAGAATCCCAAAAATCATCACGCAGGGGTTAAAACCCTGCCTCTTTAAGTCCCGTAGTGGCACGACTGAAGTCGTGCCCTGACACTCCTTGTTCTTCCATTGAGTTTTTCCGCAGCCTGTCCCGACCGGCTGTACTGAGGGCCTCCGGGCCCTCGGTAACCATCCCTCACTGCACCTCACCCAGCTTGCGGCTCAAATCCAACGCTCCGGCATTGTTCGGATCAACCTTCAGTGCATTAGCTACAGCCTCGCGCGCCTCGGGAATGCGTTGTTGCGTCGCCAGGGTCGCGGCCAGCGAGAGCCACGCCTGCGCGTTATCCGGCATCGCCTCCACCGTGGCGCGAAAGTGCTGTTCGGCTGCCGCGCTGTCGCCCGCCCTGAAGTCCAAATAGCCAAGCTGGTACTGCGCCAGCGCAAATTTGGGATTGGCCTTGATCGATGCATCAAGCGCAGCCCGTTCACCAGCCGCATCGCCCAGATCCGCGAGTACCATTGCCAGCCGGTAAGCCAGGCCCGCGTCGTCCGGCGCGGCCTCGCATGCCTCCCGATAAAGGTCAGCGGCCTTCTGCTTGTCGCCTGCCTTCAATGACTCGGCCGCCTGCGTAGCCTTCAAGACTGCGGTTGCGTGGTCGGCCTCGGCCTTCTGCTTCTGCTGGAAAATCGCCAGCTCCTGCTGTGCCTCGGCCATCTTGCCCTGCGCTCGCAGCGCCTTCGACAGCGCAAAGTACACCTGCGGCGAATCCGCGCCGAGCGAGATCGCAATTCTGAGCTGCTGCTCCGCTCCCGCCGGATCTTCGCTCTGCGCAATCACCAGTCCCAGGTTCACGCGCGGATTGTAATCGTCCGGCTTGAGCCCCACGGCTTCCTCAAGGTGCTTCCGCGCCGCGTCCAGATCGCCGGCCTTGTATTCAAGAAATCCATTCAGGTTCAGCAAGTCTTCGTCATGCGGCTGGGCTTCAAGCAGGCGCTTGCCCAGCGTCATCGCGCGATCGTTTTCGCCGGTCACTACCAGCGTGCGAAACAGAATTCGCTGCGCCTCAAGATCGTTGGGTTTTTGCTTCGCGATTTTTTCCGAGAGCTCGGTAGCCGCCTCAAAGTGCGAAGTGTCGATCCAATGTGAAACCAGCGCCGCCGTCAGCCGGTCCGATGAGGGATCGGCCTTCAGCGCCTCCCGCAGTACATGCTCCTCGTCATCAAGCTGGCCCATCCTGCGGTAAGCCAGGCTCAGGTCGATGTTTAGCGATTCGTCACGATTCACGGTGGCAAGCAAAGTGACCACCTTCTCGAAATCGCCCTGCGCCATCAGGCTACGCGCCAGGCCATCCAAAGCCTGCTTCGATCCCGGCTCAATTTTCAGCGCCGCCTGCCACTCAGCCCCGGCCTCTTTGTTGCGGTTCAGCCGGCCCAGCGCGTCGGCCAGCAGCATGTGCGAGTTTGCCATTCCGGGCCCGAGCTGAACGGCCCGTTGCAAGGGATCGAGGGCGTCCTGCGGCCGGCCCACCTTCAGGAAGCATCGCCCCAGCGCTACGTAAACGTCAGGCGTCTGCTGCAGCTTCACTTGCACACGGTACTGCTCGGCCGAGCAGACAGGGCTTGGCGGAGCGGCGGTACGAGCGGCCGGCGCCTGCGCGCTCAGGCATGTCATCGCGGCGCAGAATGCGAAGGCTGCGAGAAACCCGGACGAGATTGACTTTGTGGTCGACATTGCGCGTGATTGCCGTAAACAAGAATAACGGTTCATTGCATCCGCAGTCTCGCGGTTCGTTCCGCTGGCCAGCTTCGAGAGCTTCAGGAACGGTCAGCCACGCGTCTGCTCAGCTATACTCCGGCCATGATCCCCATTGGTTCGCATCCGGTGTGGCACCCGGTCTTTGAGACACTCGCGTACGTGGCGGGGTTCGCGACCTTTCGGTGGATGCGGTGGCGCCGCGGCGACATTTTGCCCGAGCCGCAGCGCTGGACAGTGATTTCCGCAGCGGCCCTCGGCGCGTTCGCCGGCGCACGCCTGCTTGGCGTCGCCGAGCAGTGGCCCACGGTGCTCGCAGCATGGCGCGCCCACAGAATTTTCGCGCTGCTAATCGCGCCCGGCGGCAAAACCATCGTCGGCGGCTTGCTGGGCGGTTGGCTCGCGGTCGAAGCCGCCAAGCTCGCCACCGGAATCCGCACCCGCACTGGAGACCTGTTCGCCGTGCCCCTCTGCGTTGGCATCGCCGTCGGCCGCATCGGCTGCTTCATCGCGGGTCTTGCCGACGACACCTACGGCAAGCCAACGTCGCTTCCATGGGCCGTCAATTTCGGCGACGGCATCGGCCGACACCCCGTGCAACTCTATGAGATTCTTTTTCTAATTGTTCTCGCCGTCTGTCTTGTCCGTCCGGTGCAGCACCGTGAAGGCGCGCGCTTCCGCATCTTCATGGGCAGTTATCTCGCCTGGCGCTTACTCATCGACTTTCTCAAACCCCAGCCTCTCGTGGCCGGCCTTAACCTAATCCAGTGGAGCTGCCTGGCGGGTATCCTTGTTCTCATTGTGGACGAGACCCGCGTGACCGCGAAGCCGGCCGCGCTTAATACCGAAGGAGCCACGGTTCGATGAAGACTCCCTTTAGCGAACTTCAAGGGCCGGCCAAGGTGCTGGCCATCTGCATCGTCATCGTATTTGTGGGATCAGGCCTCTGCGGACTCGAGTGGGCCGTCGCCGGCGCCTTGGGCGGGAAAGGGCAAAGCTTCCTCCCGGCCATCGTTGTTCTCGGCATCATCCAGGCGATCGCCATCATTGTCGCGGTGCTGGTCGCGTTCATCGCCCTCGTCGTCATGATCATCCGCGCCATATCCGGACGCGGCGCCCGCAGCGATTCAGCAAGCCTCAATTACGGCAAGGAACCGGAAACTTTGTTCACCCGCGAAAACCATTCGTCAGACGACGAGAAAGAGTGAAAGGCACCACCGGCACATTCTTGCGCCGTTGGGACACTTTTTAAAGTGCACCAGCGTCACTGAGCGCGGTCCTTCGCTTGGCGTAGACTTCCACCATGCTCAAGAAGAAGCTGCTGACGATCGCAGGTGTTGTAGGAATCCTGGCATGCGGCGCGTGTTTTTTGCCGCCCATTCACAACGGTCCGCCATCACCGCCCCCTCCTCTTCCGTTGCCCCAGCTCCATGGCATCCGAACTGTACGCGTCATCGTCACTGACAATTCCATTCCCGCCCACATCGACACGCAGTTCATGGCCATCGCCGTGGTGAAGTACATCAATCTATTGAGCGCCAATGATGGAATTGCGGCGCACGCCGGCGGCGATCCCGCAGATGCTGACCTCACCATCGCCATCTCCAATGAACGCGCCGCGCTCAAGCAAGTGGAGCCCTTCGACGGCAGCGAAAGCTGGTTGTTTGAATTCACATTCTCCGAGTCTCTGAAGAACGCAAACGGCATGATTCTGAAGCAACGATCGAACATTCCTGTGCGCGTCACCTACACGCTGCAGGCCAAACACTCTGCCGACGTGTGGAATGTGCCCAACGCCAGAGAGCAGTACGGTCTGTCGCTTAGCTACAGGGCGACCCAGGGAGTGTTTTTCCAATGAAATGCGAAAAGGGTATGATCGCCGTACCGCGAAATTGGTGCTCGTCAATCCAGCCGTGAAGGAACAGCGATGACTGAGAAACTCCGCCCCTATCTCTTCTACGACGTGGCCATTTCCATATGCTCCACGTGCTTTCGCCGCATCGATGCCAAGATCGTGTTTGAAGACGGCAAGGTGTGGATGCTGAAGCGCTGCCCGCAGCATGGCCGCTCCCGCGTGCTGGTTGCCGACGACGTCGACTACTATCGCCGCTCTCGCGAGGTCTTCATCAAGACCCCCGAGCAGCCCATGATCTACAATACGCCGATCAAATACGGGTGCCCTTACGATTGCGGACTCTGCCCCGACCACGAGCAGCACAGTTGCCTCACGCTGGTTGAAATCTGCGATGCCTGCAACCTCACGTGCCCCATCTGCTACGCGGGCAGCGGCCAGCATCGCACGGAATTCCGTACGCTGGAACAGATTGAGGCCATGCTCGACTGCGTAGTTCGCAATGAGAAACAGCCCGACGTGGTGCAGATCTCGGGTGGCGAGCCAACGCTGCATCCCGACTTCTTCCGCGTCCTTGAGATGTGCAAGGAGCGGCCCATCCGCCACCTGATGGTGAACACCAACGGCATTCGCATCGCGCAGGACGAAGCCTTTGCCGAGCGCCTCGCCACATTCATGCCGCAGTTCGAGGTTTATCTGCAATTCGACTCGCTCAAGCACGAGCCGCTCATGCAACTTCGCGGCGCCGATCTGCGCTCCATCCGCGAGAAGGCCCTCAAGCGCCTCAACCGCCTCGGCATTTCAACTACGCTCGTGGTCACCGTCGAGCGTGGCGTGAACGATGGCGAACTGGGCGCAATTGTCGACTTCGCTTTGACTCAGCCGGCGGTGCGCGGGGTTACCTTTCAGCCCGTTCAGCAGGCAGGCCGCATGGAGGGCTTCAATCGCGCCGAGCACCGCCTGACGCTTACGGAGGTGCGTCGTCGCATCCTGGACCAGACCAGTGTCTTTCTGCCCGAAGACCTGATCCCCGTCCCATGCCATCCCGATGCGCTCGCCATGGCTTACGCGATCAAGATGAACGGCAAGACGATTCCGCTGACAGGGATGCTGCCGCCTGAGGTTCTTATCAACGGCGCGAAAAACACCATTGTCTATGAGCAGGAGGCCGGCCTGCGCGACCATCTCTTCAAACTCTTTGCCACCAACCATTCGCCGAGTGCGCAGGCTTCAACGTTGCGCGAACTGCTGTGCAGCGTGCCCCGCGAACTGCTCTGCTGCCTGCCCAAGGTCCTGCTGCCAAAGGACCTGGGCTACAAGAATCTCTTTCGCATCCTGATCGTGCAGTTTATCGACGCCGACGCGTTCGACGTGCGCAGCGTGAAGAAGAGCTGCATTCATATAGCGCATCCCGACGGAAAGAGGCTTATTCCCTTCGATACATTCAACATGTTCTATCGCGGAGACCTAGAAGAGACGCGGCTGGCTGGCTTACGCGGCGCCGAGGGCAGCCTGGGAACTGAAGAAAAGGATAAGCTGACATGCTTGAATTAGTTCGACGCATCGCGAATCAGTCCATCAATCCATTTCTCTTCTTTACCGGAATGAGCGTCATCTATCTCACATGCCTGATCCTGTTAATTGCGGCGGTGTTCAAGTTTCTGGAGCACGCCGCAACCTCCCCTAAGATTGCCCGGAAAATCACCCACCCATTTTCAACCCGTGAGATGATCGTCTGCATTGCGGCGCTATTCCCTTTCTGGCTTCGTAGCATCGGGCAGATGAAAATGAGTGCCGCGCTTCAATCCGTTTATTTTGGAATTGGCTTTGCCTTGATTGTTTGCGCCGTGACCTGGCATGTCTGGGCAAAATTCAATATTCGCTCCATGTGGTCCGATGGGATCGAAATTAAGCAGGATCATAGGCTAATCTCGACGGGAGCCTATGCGCTGTCGAGGCACCCGATGTATGCATCCCTGCTGCTGTGGTGCTGGAGCGCAAGCTTTATGATGTTCAACTGGATCACGATGACGATCTCCACTCTCGTGATTCTGCCGCTCATGATTGCACGTGCGCGTGCTGAAGAGAGAGAACTCAGCAGGGTGCTGCCGGGCTACCTCTTCTACCAAGAAAACGTGCGCATGTTAGCGCCGACCATAATTGGCTTCTACGCCGTTGCCGTCAAGATAGTGGTGACGGGCCTTCTTGGCTATTACATTTGGCAGGGCCTGACTTTACCCAGCGTGATTCTGCTTTTTACGATTCATCTTTACCTGGGATACAGTCTGACGCCGGAAAAGGTCGCCTTCTCCTATCGCTCCAAATCCGGGATGATGATTGTAATTTGGGGTCTGAGCCTGATCTGGCATCCTGCTTACTACCTGCTCTACGCGGTGTTGGCAATGTTCATCTACGGGCTGAAATTCAATTGTCCCTGCATGATGATTTACAACAAATATCAGCGATGCCCATGTTATGACTTGGCGGCAAAGTGCGTCATGAAAAACCACTCGGCATGATGAGACAGACGAGAGACTAGCGCCATTGATACGTAGGACTAAATGCCACGGCCTTCAAGATGTTCTGGTGACTCGACGGACAGCGCTGGCTGGCTCCGACAAACGGATTCGTGTGCGGAGCGAGGGCCTTTTGATGGAGACCGATTTGCCGGACTGGCTATTCCCGGGCGCATTGGACTGCGATCTGATTCTCTGACCTATACCTTTTAGAACCCCTTGCCCTTGAACAGGTACACCAGCTCGATAAGCAGGATCAGCACCACGATGGTTTCGAGAAAGAAGCCGCGCGCCTGGTTAAACTGGTCAACCATATCGTGGTAAAGATCCTCTGCGGTCTTCAGTTTCTTTGCCACCAGGTCTTTGTAGTCGGGCACGCCTACCTTGCCTGCGGCCAGCCGGTAGAGCCGCGCCGCAAACATGTCGCTCAAGAACTTGATGGAGTTGTCGGCCCGCTCGGTGAGTTCGGCAATATCCAGCAGCACTGTGTGCAGCCGTGTGGCCCGCCGCGCCATGCGCCAGCGCACCAGCATGCCTTTCTTGTGCTCCAGCGTGTCGTACACGTTGTCGAGGATGCCCGTGAGCAACTCGTCGTAGTGCCGGAACTCAAGCAACTGCGAGTTGGCGTACTCCAGCAGTTGAATCGCGGTTTCGGCGCCCGTATCGCTGTCATAGAGAAATGCAGCGTTCCAGCCGATCACGGCCAGGTCGTTTTCGTAGTACGAAATTCGCGACTGCAGCACCTCAGTGCATTCGCCGGCCGAGAGCGCGAGCCGGTCGCCGCGCACAATCTGCGCAATCTCGAGCCCGTGGTCGCGGGTGAGATCGGCAGCAGTGGCAACATTGCCCTTCTCGCGCACATGCTCCTTTTCGCGGACATGAAAAATGAAATAGTCCTCGCTCAGCCAGCGCTTATACGGCTTAACCATCGCGTCGGCCACGCGCTCCAGCCGCTCGCGCACAATAGGCTCAATGCGGGCCGCAAAGTCAACCTCCCAAACCCAGCGGCTGGCCAGGTCGATCAGGCTTTCCCAGTCACCCGCGAAGCTGAGCTGGAACACCACGCTCACTACGCCGTAGTCGTAGTACTTGATTTCGCCTTCGAGCCGCTCGCCGCCTTCCAGTATGAGCGGTTCCAGCGGCGCAACCACGGGCGGGCGCTGGTAGCGCACATACGCCGGCACCGAGTGCTTAATCTTTGGCTGCGGCACGATGCGCGCATTCACCGCCTGCTGCAGCTTGTCGAGGCGCAGCTCTTCGCTCACGTCGAATTGGATGAGAACCAGCACCGCTCCACTGAGCGAGGCCACCTCCGGTGATGGAATTGTGGTTGTCATGGTTCGATTCCGAATTTGGGACCTTTGGGGTCGCTTGTAGAAAAGGATAGCCCTTCGCCCGGCACGCATACGGCCGCTAAAGCTCTTCCTTTCGGCCCGAATCTGCCTATGTTTCAGTCTTACAGCAGCTTGTGACTGCAGTCACAGCCGCGGAACCCAGCCGCGAGGAACCATCGATGGCGGCATTCGGATGCCGCATCGCCTCGCTTACCTTTGCATAGCCTTGACGGCATCCCGCAAAGGAGATATCAAATGGCGACTGTTCTCGACAAACGAGCCGACCTCGCCGGTCCCGGCATCGGCGATTACACCGAACTCGAAAAAATTCTGCCCCACGATTACCGCTCCCTGCTCACACCGAAAGAAACGCAGCAGGCCATCTTTCAGGTCAAGCGCTACATCGAAGACAACCTCTCAAAAGAACTCGGCCTGATGATGGTGGAGGTGCCCCTTATCGTCGATGTCGAGAGCGGTGTGAACGATATGCTCGATCGCGACGGCTCGCGTACGCCCATCCAGTTCCACATCTCCAACGATCGCGACCTTCATCCCATCGACGCGCAGGTTGTGCAGGCCGCCACAAAGTGGAAGAGAGCAGCTCTCAAGCAATTCAATTGCGCCGTTGGCGAGGGCATCTGCACCGATATGCGCGCCGTCCGCAAAGACTACTTTCTCGATCACGACCACTCTGCCTACGTTGACCAGTGGGACTGGGAACGCGTGATGACTGCCGATCAGCGCAACCTGGATTTCCTGAAAGAGGTTGTAAACAGAATATGGAAAGTGATCGTGGGCGCGGAGCGGTTTGCTCTAACCCTCTTTCCGCAACTCGAAGATCCGCGCTATCCCAGTCTGCCCGAGCATCTGACTTTCCTTCATGCTGAAGAGATTCTCGACATGTATCCCACGCTGCCGCGCAAGCAGCGCGAGACAGCCATACTACAACTCCATCCGGCCATCTTCATCATTGGCATCGGCTGGCCGTTGAAAGACGGCTATCCGCACGAAATGCGGGCTGCGGATTACGACGACTGGATCACCGACACCAGCGCTGAAACCGGCAAAGACACGCATGGCCTCAACGGCGACATTCTGGTCTGGAACCCGGTGACGAAGCGCCGCCACGAGCTAACTTCGATGGGCATCCGGGTCACGGCTGAGACGCTCAAAAAGCAGCTCGAAATGTCGAACCTGATGGACCTGGCGCGACTGCCCTATCACCGCGCGATCCTCAACAACCAGATCCCGCTCTCCGTCGGCGGCGGAATCGGCCAGTCACGCACCTTGATGCTGTTGCTGCGCAAGGCCCACCTGGGCGAGGTAAGCGTTACCGTGTGGCCCAAGGTGCTGAAAGAGATGTGCTTGGAGAAGAATATCTTCGTGCTCGAATAGCCCTGGTTATTCATTCGTCAGTGGGTGCCCCAGGTCTCGATTTTGAGACCTGGGAGACCGCCAACTCCGAAAGCCGAGGTCATGCGGGTCTCGGCCGATTATTTCTTCGGCCGCTTGTAGAACGGAATCGGAACCTGCCTGGCGCGAACGCGGTTGCCGCGCACGTCCACCAGCACGTCTGCGCCCGATTCGGCCACCGCTGCCGGAACCAGCGCCATGGCAATGTTGGTCTTGAGAAACGGCGCCGGAGAGCCCGACGTAATCGTGCCAATCGCCTCGCCCTCGACCGATAAGACCGGGTACCCATCGCGAGCAATGCCGCGTTCCACCATCTCCAGGCCGATGACTTTGCGTTTCGGACCACCCGCAGCCTGCACCGCCAGCAGCGCATCGCGGCCGATGAACTCACCCTTATCCAGCTTGAGCCAGCGGTTAAGGCCGGCTTCGAGCACGTTGATCTCCTCTGAGATTTCGTGCCCGTAGAGGCTCATGCCCGCCTCAAGCCGCAGCGTGTTGCGCGCGCCCAGCCCGCAGGGACGGATTCCAAACTCCTTGCCCGCTTCGAGCAGCGCCTCCCACATCTTTACCGTTGTGGCTTCGTCGCTGGGTACGTAGACCTCGAACCCGTCTTCGCCGCTGTAACCGGTGCGCGCGATCAATACATTCGGAATTCCCGCAACTGTTCCCCACGTGAACCAGTAGTTCTTGATCGCCGCCAGATCGACTTTGGTGAGTTTGGCCAGCGTCTCAAGCGCGCGCGGCCCCTGCAGCGCAAGCTGCGAATAATAGCTTGAGTAATCGCTCAAATGGATTCCGGGCCACGTGCCTACCTGCTGCCGAATCCAGGCATAGTCTTTGTCCTTGGTGCCGGCGTTTACCACCAGCAGGTAGTCGTTGACGCCCAGCCGGTGCACCAGGATGTCATCGACAAAAGTGCCCCCGGGCCTGAGCAGCGCGGAATAGTGCGCCTGCCCGTCGACCAGCTTCGAAGCGTCATTCATGGTGATGTGCTGCACGGCAGCCAGCGATCCGGGCCCACGGAACTGGATCTCGCCCATGTGGCTGACGTCAAAAAGCCCCACGCCGGTGCGCACCGCCAAATGCTCGGCAATAAGTCCGCCGCCCGGGCACGGATATTCAACCGGCATGTCCCATCCGCCAAAGTCCACCATTTTGGCTTTCAGCGCCCGATGCGTTGCGTTAAGGGCGGTCTTTTTCAGGGTCGCCGGCTGCGGCTGCTCAACTGCGCCCGTCTCTGAGGCTGTACTTGCCATGACACATTCCTTTCTGCGTGTTGCACCCACCCTCAACCATAGGCAGTTGGAGTCTGCGGGGTCAATCCGTCTGGGGGCAGGTTGGGCCGGGATTTGCACGAATCGAATGGGAATCATAGGCTTGGCATGAAAGGTACGATCCTATGAACCGCTTTCGCGGGGTCTTGATGGTGATTGCCGCCTGCATTTCTTTCTGGGAAGGCTGGCGCCTGCGTAACACGCATTACGCAATTTCGGCCGCGGGATTAGGAGTGCTGGCCCTGGCGCTGGGCGTGTGGCACCTCACACGAAAGGCCCCTTTGCACAGGAATTAATCGTTTCTATCCGTATTCTCGCGACGGCTCCATCAGGCAGGAATATAATTCCGCCAACCTTCGCATATGGACTCCATCGTCTTTTTTCTCGTTTTGGTTTTAGCGGCGCTCATTGTCCTGCCGATCGTAGCGCTTGTTACATCGGCCTCGCGCACACACCGGTTACGCGCGGAGATGGCCGATTTAAGCAGTCGTGTCCGGTATTTGGAGCAGAGGCTATACGCGGTTGCCGACCAGCAACGCGCTCCCGTGGAGCGGCCAGTTGCGGAATCGACGCAAGCTGCACAACCTCCGCCGCTTCAAGCCGCGCCCGCTCCGCCATCCCCTATTTTGACGCAAAAGCTGCCGCCAACTCCTCCCGCCGCAGTTCAGCCTCCGGTTGCCGTGGCGGTGCCTCAATTTCGTTCCATCGAACCCGAACCAAGCGGCGACCAACCCACCCTCGAAAGCCGCATCGGCTCTCAATGGTTTAATCGCATCGGCATTCTGGCGGTTCTCATTGGAGTGGCGTGGTTTCTGAAATTCGCCTTCGATAATCACTGGATCGGGCCGCTGGGCCGTGTGCTCATCGGGCTGCTCGCCGGGGCCGCGCTCATCGCCTGGTCTGAGCGCTTTCACAAGCGCGGATTTGCGGTTTTTTCCTATTCGCTGAAAGCCATAGGAAGCGGCACTCTCTATCTCTCGCTTTGGGCGGCCTTCCAACTCTATGCGCTCATGCCGGCGAGTGTTGCCTTTGCGGCCATGATTGCGGTAACCGCATTCAACGGCTACATGGCCTGGATTCAGGATGCGGAGTTGCTTGCGCTCTACGCTATCGCCGGCGGCCTCAGTACGCCGCTCCTCGTTTCCACCGGCGGCAATCATGAAGTCACGCTGTTTACTTACCTGCTGATTCTCGATCTGGCCGTGTTGGTCCTGGTGGCGCTGCGCCCGTGGTCGCGCCTGTTCTTTGTCTCATTTACCGGCACCGTAATTTTCATCTTCGCCTGGTGGTCGAATTTCTATTCGTACGCGCAGGCCTCGCGCACAGCCATCTTCCTCTGCTGCTTTTTCATTCCCTTTTCGCTGGCTCCCCGCCTTATAAAAGTTTCAATCGGCGCGGACGAATTCTTCATTGCATGGGATTCGCTGGCTGCATTCGTTATTCCTATTGCCAATGCGGCCATGGGTTTTCTGGCTTTCTATTCGCTGTTTAATCCTTCCACTGCCGATTGGGCCGGGCCGTGGCTGGCTGTCGCCTTCGCGGCATACTACCTGCTGCTCATGCGGCTTCCTGAGCGCGGCATTCTGCGTGCGAACCCCGCGTCTCTTTCGGCTCTGCACCTGGTTACGGTCATTGTCTTTCTCACCATTGCCATTCCTCTCAAAACGCAGGGCCGTTGGTTGATAGTCGGCTGGCTGGTGGAAGGCGCAGCATTGCTTTGGCTGAGCCGCCGCGTGCAGTCTTTGCTGCTCAGAACCCTGGCTATCATCTGCCTGATTCTTGGCTTAGGCGCGCTGCTCATCATGAATCCGCCTGCCGCAAACCGGCCCATCTTCAATGAGCGATTTGGAACCTACTGCGTGGCGATTGCGGTGTTTGCATTTGTGGCCTGGCTCGCCCGCAAATCGCGCGCCGAGCAGGAATCGAGCCCGGTAATCGATTGGTCTTTCCTTGGCGCCGCCGCGGTGCTGGCCGTCAACGTGCTCATCCTCGTGGCCTTCAGTTGGGAGATTCACTGCTACTGGTGGCTGGTGCGCTGGCATGGCAACTACAGGTTGATGCGAGACTATTGGATGTACGCGCAGTTTTCATATTCGGCGCTCTTCATGATCTTCGGCGGAGTGCTTCTAACCGTGGGCTTCATCAAGCGTTCTTCTTTCCTGCGTTGGCAGGCTCTGGTTCTTTTCGCCGCTACCATCGTCAAGGTCTTTATTGTTGACCTCAGCGAACTGACCCAGGGGCTGCGCATCCTCAGCTTCGTTTGCCTGGGTGTTCTGCTTCTCTGTGTGAGCTACGTTTATCAGCGCGACTGGCTGAACCTGCGCGGCAAGAAGGTACAGGCTTGATGAAGATTCTCGCTACTTTGGCGTTGTTTCTCCTGGCAGCTCCCGCGCCAGAGATTCAATACTTCCATTTCGAGCGACCCATCGTAGTGCCGCCGCAATCGAACGGGCAGACTTGCTTAATCGTGGACACGAGCCTGTTTGCCCACACTTCATCCCAGCTTGCCGACCTTCGCCTCTACCAGGGAGCCACTGAAACTCCGTATGTTGTGCGATCCGATGTTCCTGTGACCTCTTCTGAGCAGCGCATCTCTCCGCTCAATCTGGGTCAAGGCGCAAATGGTACGGCTTTCGACGCCGAGATGCCGGCCGGCAAATACAGCGACTTGCAACTCAATGTGAACGGGCACGATTTTCTGGCCACAGTTACGGTCACAGGCAGCCAGACACAAACCGTCGCGTCGCGCACCAGGCTGGGCGAATTCACTATCTTCGATCTCACCAAACAAAAGCTGGGCCGCAGCACTATTCTCCACCTGCCTGAATCGGATTTTCGCTTTCTGCATTTCCAGATTGCCGGCCCTATTCTCCCTGAAGACGTAACCGGGCTTTCTGTCACCCGTGTTCCGGTGAGCCAACCGAAGTACGTCACCATTGCGCAGACGGCAACCAGCACGCTGAAGGATCGCAATTCGATCTTCGAATTCACGGTCCCCGCGCACACTCCGGTCGAACGCATTGTCTTCGCGCCCGGACAGAACCCGCCCAGCTTCAGCCGCGATGTTGAGATCGGCGTTGCGCCGGTTGCGCGGCCCGCGCCCGATGATGCTGCCGAACCCCCGCAACCTTTCACAACCTCGGGCAACATTCTCCGCGTTCACACCGTGCGCGACGGCCACCGGATCGACGAAGAGCATCTGACTGTCAACGCACCGCAGGTCTACTTCGACGGCCCTGCCAAGTGGACTGTCACGATTGAGAATCGCGACGATGTGCCCGTACAAATGAATGCGGTCGGGCTCGAGATGCTTGAGCGCAAGCTCTGCTTCGACGCCAATGCCGGCAATTCTTACACGCTCTACTTCGGAGATAACACGCTAGCTGCTCCTCAGTACGACTACGCCACGCTGTTTGTGCTTCAGCAGAGTCCGGCGATCGCGCAGTTGGGAACTGAGACCGCGAATCTGTCGTACCGGCCTCGCCCGGACGAGCGGCCCTTCACCGAAAAACATCCGGCCTTATTATGGATTGCGCTGATCATGGTGATTGCGTTGCTTGGGGCCGTGGCGTTCCGCTCGTTCAAGGCAGCGCCGCCAACCAACTAGTCTGGACAGGCCGTGAGTTTCGAGGAGATACACCAGAGCCGATGCCCACCCTCTACAACCTCATCCAGGGACGCAACATCGACCGCCTGGCCGCGCTGAGTGACGGCATCTTCGCCGTCGCCATGACGCTGCTGGTGCTCGATCTGCATGTGCCCACCGCCGCGCAGGTCCACTCCGAAAGCGAACTCGTGGCAGCACTTTGCGCCCTCGGTCCCCAGTGGATTACCTACGGCATGAGCTTTCTTACCCTGGGCATTTTCTGGGCCGGCCAGCAGACCCAGCTCAACCACTTCGACGAAGGCACCCGCGACCTGACTTGGATTCATCTCGGCTTTCTCTTTGCCGTCACGCTGGTGCCGCTTTCAACGCGGCTGCTGGCCGAGTTCATTCATTACCGCGTGGCCCTCGGCCTCTACTGGTTCAACATCTTCGTGCTGGGCGCCATGCTTTATTGGAGCTGGACGCACGCTACCCATCGCGACCTGATCAAAGCCGACACGCCCGATGAAATACGCGCGAGCATCTGCCGCCGCATCGTGATTGCGCAGTCGCTGTATGCGGCGGGCGCCGCGCTCTGCTTCATCAATACATGGTTCAGCATCGCAGCCATCGTGCTGGTGCAATTGAATTACGCGATTGCGCCGAGAGCGTGGTGGCGGAAGAAATAGTTTGAGGCGACTTACAGCGCAAATCGCCGGTTCGTTGTAGGATGGCGGGCATGGAATTCAGCTACAGATTGACTTGGCAAATTTGGAGAGATGCGCAACGGCTGCGTTACTGGACGACGATTCGAAAAATCACGGTAGCAATGTTCCTCTTTCTTTCCGTGATCATTGCCGTGTTCATCGTGGTAAACGCTCGAGAAAACCCATGCGAGTGCCCGCACTTCTGGGACTACCTTTCTGACGATTGGCCACTCGTGCTGCTACTGCTCCTGCTTCTCGCTCTGCCATCAGCCGCATTTGTTCTGCCACACATAATTGCAGCCCGAAGTTTCCCCCAACTTCCGGGCAAGGACGAGGATACTCGCGTGTCAGTAAATGCGGAAATGCTTGAAGTGGAGATTCCGAATGTTGGCAGGTCGTCGTTTAAGTGGTCTCTCTACAACAAATGGCGAGAGGGAAGAGCAACCTTTCTTCTAAAACTGCGAACCGGACAGGCGCAGTTCCTACCCAAAGCGACGTTAACTGCAGAACAAATCGCCGAGCTCCGCTCGATCCTCTCCAAAGCTTTACCACGCGGGTAGTCCGCGTAATTTCCCTCAGCAACTCCCGACTCATATTTGTGTCTTTCCTAGTGAGGCCGGGTCACTTTCCCTGCCGAAGGAGACATCATGTTCACGGCAGCATCTAATGCACTGGCTTTTCGTTTTGGCGGATTAGGTCACGGTGGCGGTTTTGGTTTCGTGGTTCTATTTCTGATTCTGGCAGGAGTGGTGGTCTGGGCATTATCGAGCTCCGGCACCGAGTCGCAAAAAAGCTAAGCAACAGGCAGGCGGGCATTCGTCGCGGCCCTACAGGGCGCGGTCGTTGGCTGGATCGTGTTCTGCCGTGGGAGTAGAATGACTCCATGGCGGGACTAACTAAAACCGAGATTGCGGCTCTATCACGCGACGAGCGGCTGGCGCTGATCGGAGATCTCTGGGAAAGCCTGGGCGCGCCTCAGGACGCTGCGATGGACGTCCGGCACCGGCAAATCGTCGAGCAGCGCCTGACGGAATACGATCCTGTCAATGACGATCTTCTTTCGCTCGATCAGGTGTGCGCCCGCATGCGTGCACGGTGAAGAAGCGCAACGTTCTATATACAAGAACAGCGCAGGCCGAACTTGGATGAAGCATACGGCTGGTGTAACTCCATCGATCCAATATTGGCAGAGCGATTGATAGGGGATTTGCGTAGTGTCGAGGCCCGTCTTGCTGCACATCCTCTTAGTTGTCAGGTCTTTGTTGGAACAACCCGCCGGGCGCAATTACGAATCTTCCCGTATTGCGTTTACTATCGGCTTGAGCTGGGCTCGATTGTGGTGCATGCGATTCTGCATACCCGCCGCAGTCCGGCATTGCATCGCGGCAGGGCTGAATAGCGCCGGTTAAGACCGCGACCTGCGCCTGGCTCGCCAGAACGACGTCACGCCAAGATAGAAGAAGACTGTCACCACGATTACCGATGCCAAAAAAGTGCGATGGTCGGGTCCGGCTGCCCAACTGGCGCGGGTGCGCCACACGGTGGGCGAAAACACCACTACGGGAAGCAAAAAAAATGCGCCGGTAATTTCCAGCCACAAAATTCCGCCCACCCGCCGGAAAGGCCGCAGCATTCCGCCAACCCCTTTTGCAACTCCCCGGCCGGTTTGAGCCGCAACCCGGCTGGCCTGCCCGGCGGCTTGTACCGCCCTGTCCGCGGTCGCACGAACTTGAGCGTTCCCTTGCACTTGCGGACTGCCGGGCGCGGTTGTGGCAGACGCAGCCATCCGCTGCCCGGCCATGCGGCCAGCCACGCGCACCCCGATCCCAAGAACCCGCCCAATATGCTCCGGCTTCATTCCGTCTATGATGGTACCAGCGATCCAGTTGATTCTGCGTTCCGCGACCCGGCTCATCGTTATCGGTTGCCCGCGAATCGCATTAGAAGTAAGGTTAATAAAATTGTGCGTTGCATCCCGCGCAACTTTACGCGCCGGCCGCCGCCTCTGGAGGTACACCGTGACATCCCGTCTGCGTGAACTTATTCAGCAACTCGGCGAGGCCATCCACGAGTCGGTTATTGAAAGCGAACAGATTGCCGGCGTGGTTCAGGACATCCGCAAGCACGGCTTCGATGTGCTGCTCATGCTCGAGGCCACCATCGGCCTCAACGAAGTGACGCAAACTCCCAAAGGCGCCGAGTTGAGCGAGGGCGATGCGGAAGGCGATGCCATGTCGTTCACCCCCAACGACCTCAGCTTCCTGCGCTCCCTGCGCATCTCGGTCGAAGGCGATAACGACCCGGAGATGGATTCGTAGAGCGGCTTTGAGTTCGTGCGGGTGCGAATCGTGTTTAAAAGGCTTATTCCGAGCAAAGTGGTTCGCTCAAATGAAAAAAGGTAAGGCTTTCCGCTTTGCCATGGTTCCTGTGGCGAGTTTCGCCTTGCTTCTCGCTGCCTGCCATCGGGCTCCGGCCGTTGGAGATTATCCGCGCACGGCGACCGGCGTGAAGATGACCGACATTCATTTTCACAGCACCGCGCTCGGCCGCGACGTGACCTACCGTGTCTATCTGCCTGCAAATTTCCCCCCCGGCCCTAAGCTCCCAGTCGTTTACCTGCTGCACGGGGGCGGCGAGGGGTACCGTAACTGGTCGAATCAGTCCGTCGCGGTTCAGTACGCCGTGAAGGGCTTCATTCTCGTCATGCCGGATGGTGATGAATCCTACTGGATGAATGAAGTGGGATCGCCGCACGACAGATACGAAGACTTTGTGACCAAGGACCTTATCGCCGACGTCGAGAGCCGTTTTCCCGCTCGCACCGATCGCGGGGGGCGCGCCGTAGTCGGCCTCTCCATGGGCGGATTCGCGGCCATCGATTACGCCCTCGTCCATCCCGATCTCTTCGCCTTCGCAGGCGCGCTCAGCCCCTCCGTCGATGTTCCCTTTCGGGCTTTCAATGTTCGCCGCTTCGATCAGTGGTTGAAGTTCCGCTTAATTTTCGGGCCGGTCGGCAGCAAGGAGCGCGCTGCCCGAAATCCGTTTGAACTCGTCCAATCCGCGAACCCGTCGGCCACGCCCTACCTTTACGTCACTGCCGGCGAACAGGAGGCGCTCCTCGAGCCCATTCGCCGCTTTGTGTCGCGCCTCAAACGGCAGGGCTTCGCTTACGAATTCCACACCAATCCCGGAGGCCACGACTGGGGCGAGTGGAACAGCCAGCTTCCCGGCTGCTTTGCCAGTCTCGAGTACCACCTGACGAATTCAGCACCGTAGGGCGTGTGGCCCAAGTGGTGGCTTGTTCCGGGGAAAACTGACAATCTGCGGGTGCATGGTTTTGAGCTTTCCCACCCATTCCGCGGTGAGGCTGCGGAATACATGGGGCACCCACTTTGGTGCAAATTCGGGCGGACAGGCATCTAGCTGCATTTGACTCTCCAAATACTCGCTTTTCAGCCCGCCTCCGGGAACCCCTACTTCATTTTCTGCGTATAGCCCGCATATGCAGTGCGTGGGTACATTAAGCTGGAGCATGATAGGCTTAGCCGGGGCAAAGGCACGCGAAACCCGGCCGCCTGCATTTCGGCAGGTTACGCCTTCAGGATCGACCCTCCCCTCACGATCCCTTTCCGCGACGCGCAACGTGAATGACGGTGCGGGGATGGGAACGGCGAATCCGGGGCAGGGTCCCAAACCGTCCGCCGGACCCCTGGCGGCTCAAGGAGCCCAGGCAAGGCGCATGGAGGCAGGAAAGTTGGAGACCGACTGGTCCCAAGTCGTCCGGCGCTGCATGGATGGGGATTCCGGCGCATGGGCCGAGATGGTCCGCACGCATCATAAGCGTGTCTATGGGCTCTGTTTCCGCTTTACCGGCAACGCCGCCGACGCTGAGGACCTTACCCAGGACGTCTTCCTCAAAATCTATTCCAACCTTGCCAGCTTCGACGCCATGCGCGGTAGCCTGCCGGTGTGGATTACCACCATGACCCGTAATCTGCTGGTGGATAACTTCAGGCGTACACGAAATCAGCGGGCAACGTCTTCATTGGATGACGGGTGGGACCAGACCGAGGAATTGAGGCCAATCGACCGGCTCACCGACCCCGGACTTTCACCACATGAATCCGCAGCCAAGAAGGAATTGGCCAAGATGGTGCAGGGAGCCCTGGCCCGCGTCTCGGTGGAACTGCGCGAGGCATTGATTCTACGCGACTTACAGGATATGGACTACAAAGAGATTGCCGTGGTCCTCAGCATTCCTGAGGGAACGGTAAAGTCCCGCATCAGCCGTGGCCGAGCGGAACTGGCACGGCTGCTGGAACGTAATAAACGGGAGGTGATGTAACCATGGCAGAGCGCATGCACATTCCGAGCTCTCCGGCCTGCGGGTACTGGGAGACACTTCTGGCGGATGCGCTGGACGGGCAGCTCAAGCCCGAGGACGAAGCGACATTTACGTCGCATATGGCCAGCTGCCAGGCCTGCGCGGCGCTTTTTGAGGAGTCGCGCCGCGGCCGGGAATGGCTCGACTTTCTTGACGCCGAGCCGGAAGTGCCGGAGGGTCTGATCGAAAAGATCCTTGCGCACACCGGCCCGGGTCAGAGTACTGAAGCGGAATGGATCAGCGGCGGAGCCGCCGTTATTCCCAACACCATCATCCCCGCCTGGCAGCGCCCTGGCTTTATGGGATTTGTCCGGCGCTTCGCCGAGCCCCGCCTTCTGATGACGGCGGCCATGGCCTTCTTCTCCATTACCTTGACGCTCAACATGACCGGCGTGAAACTCACCGCTCTCCGCCTGTCCGACCTGCGCCCCTCGTCCATCCGGGCCTTCATGGAGCGCCAGTTCACTGTTGCTTCGGTCCCCATCATTCGCTACTACGACCATCTCCGCTTTGTGTACGAGGTGGAGTCGAAGATGCGGGAGCTGCGCAGCAACGTGAACCAGAATCAGGGTACCGGCGCCGAACAGACGCAGCCCTCCCAGCCGGCAGCACCGGGGGAATCGAAAGAGGTTCCGAGCCACAGAGACGGTGGTTCCCGCATCGATCCCCCGCAGCAGTCGATTGAACCTGCTCTCCCCAGCTTCGGTGAAATCATCGAAGCCCGCCTTGAGCTCAACCCTCATTCCTTCGCCAGCACAATCAAGTACGGACTTAAAACCAATACGCTTCACGGCATTCAGAAAGCTCGCGCGCATTCCGGCGGCTCCACGAACGCGGTTAACGAAAGGAGCACAAGATGGATTGCGTAAATCACAGCGGTGTCGCCGCGACCGCGTTTTGTCAGAACTGCGGCAAGGCACTCTGCTCAAACTGCACGCGCAAGGCGACCGGTGGGCAGGTTCTCTGCGATTCCTGCGTTGCAGCCTGGCAGACTATACCCCCGGCTTACACGCCCGGCTTCTCCTCGGGACCGAACCCGGCAACCGCCGCGGTCCTCGGCCTCATTCCCGGTGTCGGCGCAATGTACAACGGCCAGTTCCTCAAGGGCCTGGCTCACCTGTTCATCTTTGCTGTGCTGGTTAGTGCCAGCGATCACCATGCCATTTTCGGGCTGTTTGTCGCCGGCTGGATCTTCTACCAGTCCTTCGAGGCTTATCACGTGGCGAGGGCGCGGCGCGACGGCTTGCCGCTGCCTGACCCGCTGGGCCTCAATGAGATCGGCACCTGGTTCAATCCGGGCGCGCGCGGCCAGCATCCGGGTCAGCCCGGCGCGGTTCCTCCGGTTAATCCCGCTGCTCCGCCGGTCGAACCGACAGGCTTCGCACAGGCCAGCCAGCAGCAGGCGCCTCCCCAGCAACCCTTTGAAAGTCCCTACAAAGGCGGCAGCCAGTGGCAATCGCCGTTCCAGGGATCGGCGCCCACCGGCACCGACCCAGCCACAGGCCAGGGTTTCACTCCTCCGGGAGTTCCCCCTCCGTTTCCGCCCATGCCGCCAATGCCACCCTTACCGCCCCATTTCTGGGCGCGTAAAGAGCCCATCGGCGCGATTATTCTTATCGCCCTCGGAGTACTGCTGTTGCTTGGCCAGCTCGACCTGCTCTCCGGCCGGATCTTTGAATTCGGCTGGCCGCTGATTCTTATCGCGCTGGGCGCATTCCTCATCGTTCGCCGCATGCAGGATACGCAAGGAGGCCCCAAATGAACCGCTACATCATGATTCACCATCTGCGTTGGCCCGCCGTGCTGCTTTTGACCGGCACGCTGGCTCTATTGGCCCAGCTCGACGTTATCGATCACTTCTGGAGCTGGTTCTGGCCCATGCTGCTAATCCTCATCGGCACGCTGATGCTGGCCGAGCGCGCAGCCCTTGCCACCATGGATCACGAGAGCGATAACACCTGGCCGTATGGCGGCACGCCCAAACCTGCGGCGCCCCAGCCTGAAACTTCGATTGTGCCTGCAAGCTCCGATATCTTTGGCCGGCACAGCAATGGAGGGAACCAATGAGCACGCCTCCGAACATGCCTCCGGGTAGCGGAGCACCGATTCCGCCCTACGATCCAAAAGCGCAATGGCAAGCCTATCGCGAACAGCAGAAGGCGGCCTGGCGCGCGCAACGCGACGCATGGAAGGCCCAGAAATACGCGTGGAAGGCTGGCTATGGCGGCGTCTATGGCCCGCGCGTCCCGTCAATGGTCGGCCCCGTCATACTCATCTGCATCGGCATCATCGCCCTGCTCATCATGACCGGGCATCTGGCCGCTGAAAACTTCTGGGGCTGGTATTCGAAGTGGTGGCCGGTGCTGCTCATCGTCGCCGGTCTCGCGCTGCTCGCCGAGTGGGCCATCGACGTACGCCGCGAGGTTCCCGTACGCCGTAAAGGGGGCTTCATCGGCCTCCTGTTTCTTCTCACCATCGTCGGCCTGGGCGCCACCGGTTGGCGCCAGATGGGCGGTTGGAACTGGAACTGGAATGGCGACAACGACAACTTCTTCAACACCTTCGGCGCGCCCGAGCACGACAACGATGCGCAGGTGCTGAACACCGCAATCCCCGCTAATGCCATCGTCGACATTGAGAATCCCCGCGGCGATGTAAGCATTACCGGCGGCGATGGCACCAGCATCGAGGTGCAGGCCCACGAGGAAGCATTTACAAACTCCGATAGCGATGCCAAATCCATCTGGGACTCTGAAGCGCCCAAGCCCACGGTAAGCGGCGGCACCGTGCTCATCAAATCCGAAGGCAACAACAAGGGCCAGGTCAATCTCACCGTCACTGTTCCCCGCACGGCCAAAGTCACCGTGAACGAGAGCCGCGGCGAGGTTACAGCCACCGGACTTGGCGCAGGAATTACCGCGACCGTTCCGCATGGCGAGCTGCATCTGAACTCGATCACCGGCCCCGTCGAGGCTCACCTCTATCACGGCAACCACGATGTCTCAATCCACGATGTCAGCGGCGACGTGACAGCCGACGGCAACTGCAACGAGCTCACGCTCTCTGAGATTCACGGCCGCGTCTCAACTAACGGAGAAATCTTTGGCCCGGTGCACATGGAAAACATAACGGGTCCTATCAAGCTGCACACCTCGGTCACCGATCTTGAAATCGCCGCGCTTCCAGGCGACGTCACGCTCGACTCCGACGATCTGCATGTGACTGAAGCGGAGGGTTCGGTTCGCGTCTCGACCCATGCCAAGGACGTCGACCTGAGCCAGATCTACGGCGATACGTCGGTCGACAACCGCGACGGCCGCATCGCCATTGAGCCGGCCGGCGTGTATGCCATCACCGCCAATAACAATAAAGGCGACGTTGAGATCACCCTGCCGCCCAACGGCGCTGGTGTTGTCGACGGCCATACGCACAACGGCGAAGTCGTCAACGATTTCGACCTTAGCGTGAGTGGCGACGAAGACAAGACCGTGACCGGCCGCATCGGCGCAGGAGGACCGAGGATTTCATTGACCTCGAATAACGGCGACCTGCACATCAAGAAGGGGCCAGCGTATCCGCCACCGCCGCCGGCATCTCCGGCTGCGCCCGCGGTAGCAAAAACCCCGCCGGCGGCTCCCAACGCACCTCACTTGAAATCATCCAAGCAGCTTCCACAGCAACCCACTGCGCAGTAAAAGCTCTTCAGTCAACACAAAAGGCGCGGCAGAACATTTGCCGCACCTTTCGTGTTTCATGGCGCCGGACCGGCAAACCGGGCGCCTCAACCACACCCTGGCCATCCTGATATTCCGTCCCCTCGTTTCTTGCGCGACCCTTTCTCCCGGCGCACCCGGCAAGTCTTCGCGGATATCATAACTGTCTATGATCCGAATCCATTTTCTCGGAAGCCAGCGAGTGCAAGGCCTTGTAAGCAAATTTGTGAATCGCGTCGCTTTGCAAGCCATCTTCATCCTGATTGCGACGTTTACCCCAGTCACCCTGGCCTGGTGCAGCCCAGCGGCCACTGGCACTGTCGAAGCTTCAGCATGCTCGGCGTTGCCTGACATTGATTTTTCCAGCATCCAGGATGCGCCGACCCAGGTTCTGAGCGCCAAGATTGTGGACGCATCGGACGGGTCGCCGGCATTCTGCAAAGTGGAAGCGTACGTCTATCCCGAAGTCGGAATCGAGATACACCTTCCTGTTGTGAAGGACTGGAATGGAAAGCTTATTGTGGCGGGCAATGGTGGCTGGGCCGGGGTACTCAGCGGTGGGGCGTGCGATGGAAATCTCAAGCGCGGCTATGCCTGCGTGACCACCGATACCGGACATCGAGGCCGTGGCGACGACGGGCTGTGGGCCCAGGACAATTTGGCGGCCCAGGTGGATTTCGGCTATCGAGCCATCCACGTGGCGACTTTGGCAGCCAAGTCGATCGTCAATCGCTACTACTCCAAAGACGCTCAACGGGCCTATTTTATGAGCTGTTCGACCGGCGGTTATCAGGGCATGGTGGAAGCGCAGCGATTCCCCTGGGATTTTGACGGAATCATCGCCGGCGCTCCCGATATGGACGAAGCCGATTTGACTATGCGCGAGGTCTGGGCGCAGCGATCGCAATTGGATGCAAATGGAAAAGCGATTCTGGATGCCGGCGCGCTTGCAATCCTGCACCAGGCTGCGCTGGATGAATGCGACATGGACGACGGAGTGAAAGACGGCCTGATCGGCAACCCGGTCGGATGTTCATTCGACCCTTCAAAAATCCTCTGCAAGGCGGGAGAGACCCAGCGGTGCCTGACTGCAGCCCAGGTTGAAGCGGCAAAGCGCATCTACGCAGGCCCTCCTCACACCCAGGAACGAGCGGTCCGCGGCGCATTGCCCGGATCGGAGAAGACGTGGGACTTCGGAACCGGCACCAAGTATGCCGACAGCCTCTTCCAGTACATGATCTACGGAGTGAGCCCGGGCTGGACCTCGGCCACCTACGACTTCGAGCGCGATTACAAGCGCCTCGGAATCGCGGCGATTTACACCGACACCAATCCCGATTTGCGGCGTTTCAAGGCTGCCGGGGGCAAACTGCTGGTCTTCCAGGGTGGAACCGACACGGTTGAAATGCCTACCGCGATCGTCGATTACTATCAAACGGTCGAGAAGGTGATGGGCGGGCTCAAACCGACACAGGATTTCTTTCGGCTCTTTATCATTCCCGGCATGAATCATTGCGGAGGAGGCGACGGCGCCACTTCGATCGACTACCTAACTTACCTGGAGAGCTGGGTCGAACAGAATCACGCGCCCGACAAAATGATTGGCGCGCACGTCAGCGATTCTTACCTGAACTCGCTGCCGGAAGCATCGAGGTATGTGAGTCTTCCGCTCGATCCTAAAATCCCAGTCAGTTTTACACGGCCAATGTATCCCTTTCCCCAATTTGCCAGGTATGTAAGTGGGGACCCTAAAGATGCGGCGAGTTTTCGACCCGCCCAGCCGTGATTGTGCACCCTGATTCCTTAACGCATGGTGGGGAATGCGGGTTGGTTATCATCGGAATTGCGAGACAAACTCAGTGGCCACGCCAGAACCGGCCGCCAACAAGGATGGTTCCCGATGCCCAACTCCCAATCCGATGCTCTTGTGGTCTATGGCGTGACCGGCGACCTCGCCCACAAAATGATCTTCCCCGCTCTCTATGCGATGGTGAAACGCGGAACCCTCAAGGTTCCCGTCATCGGTGTCGCGTTTCCTAAATGGTCGCTTGAGCGATTGCATCGCCGAGTGGCGCAAAGCATCAAGCAGTCTGGCGGTATAGATAATAAGCGGGCGTTCAAGCATCTTCTGTCTCTGCTCAAATATGTAAGCGGGGATTACAACGACAGCAAAACTTTCGCGGCCATCAAGCAATCGCTGGGCAGGGCGCGCCGTCCCGCTCATTACCTCGCCATTCCTCCTTCGCTCTTCGGGACTGTAATCAAGGGGCTGGGGGCAGCCGGGCTGGCTGAGAATGCGCGCGTCATTGTCGAGAAGCCCTTTGGGCGCGACCTGGCTTCGGCTCGTGCGCTCAACCGCGTGGCGCGGTCCGTGTTCCCTGAAGATTCGATCTTCCGCATCGATCACTTTCTGGGCAAGGAAGCGATCATGAATATCCTGTACTTCCGCTTCGCTAATTCATTTCTTGAACCAATCTGGAATCGCAACTACATCTCCAGCGTTCAGATCACATTGTCTGAAAGCTTCGGCGTGGGTACGCGTGGCGCATTTTACGAGTCCGCCGGTTGCTTGCGAGATGTGATCCAGAATCATCTCTTTCAAATCGTTGCTCTGCTTGCCATGGAACCGCCGGCAGGCCGGCATTTCGCGGCCGTGCAAACCGAGAAGGCGACCGTGTTCAAGGCAATGCGCCCTTTGAAATCTGAAGACATGGTGCGCGGCCAATACGCGGGATACCGGCAGGAGAAGGACGTTGCGAAAAACTCCGACGTCGAAACGTATTGCGCCCTTCGGCTATTCATCGATTCATGGCGCTGGGACAGTGTGCCGTGGTATCTGCGCTCGGGCAAGTTTCTGCCTGATACTGCGACCGAAGTTGTTGTGAGACTGAAAACACCGCCGCAGAAGCTCTTTGCAGATGCAGTGTCAACCAATTGCGAGGGAAACTATCTTCGCTTCAGGCTCTCTCCCAACGCAGAGATCGGGCTCGCTGCCCGCGTCAAGCTTCCCGGCGAAGAGTTTACCGGCGAGCAAAGGGAGCTGTACTTGCTCGAACAGCAGGCGGGAGAAGAAACGCCCTATGAACGGCTGCTGGGCGACGCTATGAAGGGCGACGGCGCACTGTTTACCCGCGAGGACGCTGTGGAAGCCGCATGGGAAGTGGTCGATGACGTACTCAAGCACCACCCCCGCGTGCGCCCCTACAACCGCGGCACCTGGGGACCGAAACAGGCAAACGCTCTGATGGAAGCAGGCGACTGCTGGCATAATCCCAGCAGCACCGGTGCATCGGGATCTTAGGCCGCGCAGGCTGAAATGACCTGCGAGCATCGCGTCCCGCAACTTTGCTGTTTCCGCAGACTCACCAGATGAACGGGGCCAGCCGGAAACGGGTGCGTTCGCAATAATCTGTATAGCCTGCAAGTTCCACCCGCAGAACCTTCTCCTCATTCAGCAGCCGGACCACATAAAACGGGATGAGCGCGGCGAAAGCCGGTAGCGCAACATACGATCCCAGCGCCAGCGGTGTAGCCAACCAGATCAGCACGCTGCCGGAATACATGGGGTGGCGGACCCAGCGGTAAGGGCCGGTTGAAACCACGGTCTGCCCGGCTTCAACCCGGATTGTCCGCGAGGCGAACTCGTTTACGCCGACCACCCAGAAAGCGAACAGGACTCCGGCCAGCACCGCGGCATCGGCCACGATCGATAGCCAGCCCGGGACCGCGCCGAACAGCTTTTGCGTCCAGCCGAAGCGATGGTCGAGCCCCGGCAGGCAAAACGCCATGAAGAAAGCCGGCATCAAGAGGCGGATCAGATTCCTCTGAACGGTAACCGGTTCCTTGTTCTGCAATCGCCGCTCCATCACTTCTGGCGCGTACCTGGTAAGAACCGAAAAGAAAACCGCAGCGGGCAGAATCGAACAAGAAACCCACGCCCATGCCTGCCAGAACTTCCATGTGCCGGCAGTCCATAGCAGTATTCCCAGGAAAGAGGGCAAGATAATCGCAATGCGTGCGACGACTCTCAATATCAGGTGTGAACGCGTCGCGATTGGGCTGGTTTGAGTGGAAGCACAGTCTACGGGTTGATTGGCGATGACGGTGTCGGGCATCTTCCTGCCCTCGCTTTCCCGGCCTCCGGATACCTTGGGGAAAACTCAAAAAGGGGTTTTTCACTTCGGCCAATTGGCCGGGTGCCCATTCAAGCTTTGCTTGAGCGGGATACTAAGCCCATACCCAGCGCAACGCCTGATCTACACCAATAGCATACCCCCGTTTGGTACGCAACAATTGTGAATTCCTGAAAATTTCTCGTCCTCTCCCCAATCACATCGTTTTCGTTGTATGCTCCATTCGCGGAGGTCATCTGCAACCATGGGGCATGTGCCGGTAAGGGTTATTACCGTCGAGCGCGAGTACGGTTCGCGCGGCGGCGAGTTTGCACACGATCTTGCCGAGCGGCTCGGCTGGCGCCTGCTCGACTCGGAGCTCATCAACCGCGCCGCCCATGCGGCCGGCGTCGATCCTAAAACCGCCGCCCGCTTCGACGAGCGAATCGATCCCTGGTACTACCGTTACGGCAAGCTCTTCTGGCACGACTCATCCTTTTCCAGCATCGGCATGGGAGAAGATCACGTCTTCGATTCCGAGCGCATGCTCGAAATCATCAAGCAGCAGATTCTAAAAGCCGCAAAAGAAGGCAACTGCGTGATTGTGGGTCGCGGCGCTGCCTGCGCACTCGCGGGCTATCCCGGCTGTTTCCACGTCTTTGTGTACGCAACGGCCAAGGCCAAGCGCGAGTGGTTTGCCCGCGCCTTTCCCAACCAGGCTGAGAATGCCGAGCAGCACCTGGCCGCTTTCGACAAGCGCCGCGCAGCGGTGATCCGCAAGTGTTATCAGCAGGAGTGGTGCGCCCGCGGCCTCTACCACATGCTGCTCAACTCCTGCATGGGCAACGAAGCCATGATCCGGGCGGTTGAGGGTACCGCCGGCATCGGAGCCCACGCCGAAGCGGCTCCTCCGGGCGACTGCGCCGCCCCTTCTGACACGGCCTCGCCGGCAAACTGATCCCTGATCTTCTACACCGCCCTGCGTTCCACCCGCGCCCCGATCCGCGTGAATACCTCCCACGGAATCGTGTCCGTAGCAGCGGCGTGGTCGAAGGCTGTGATCCGTTCTTCACCGGGTGCCCCCGGTCCCTCGCTCTTGGGGACCGGGGAAGATTGCGCTCCAATGATGACCACCTCATCGCCGGCTGCAACGCCCGCAATCTCGGTCACATCGATCACGGTTTGATCCATGCTCACGCGCCCCACAATCGGCGCGCATTTGCCGCGAACCAGCAAGTCGAAACGGTTGCCGAGCTTGCGGTCCAGTCCATCCGCATATCCAATGGCCACCAGCGCCAGTCGCATCGGTTCGGTAGCCACAAACGTGCCGTTGTAGCCAACTTGAGCTCCAGCTTCGACATCTCGCACGCCCACTACCTGCGATTTCCACTCCAGCACCGGCCTGAGCGTCTCGCGAGCAGCCGTCAAACCCGCAGGCTGCATGGCCTCAAAATCCGGATCGAAGCGCGGAACCACGCCATAGAGCGCAAGCCCCGGCCGCAGCATGGCCTTCATGCCGTGCCGCGCCGCCAATTCCGCTATCGTGCGCGCCTGCCCTGAGAGCAGCGCCGCCGAATTGCCAACATTCAGCCACTCGGCAAACTGCCCGGCCACTTCAATACGGTCCAGCGTTTCGTCGAGCCTCGCCAATTGTTCTGCATTCACGCGACCGTCTGCCTCATCGGCGGCGAACAGGTGGGTCATAACGCCCTCAAGCCGGAGTGGCGATCCTGGAGCGAGCCGCGCCAGAATCGATCCGACATTCTCGGGGCTCACGCCCTGCCGGCTCATGCCCGTGTCGATCTCGAGATGCACCGGCAACGACCCCGCCTCGATCCCCGCCGCGTGCGCTGCAGCTTCAAGCTCGTCCAACTGCCACGGCTCCCAGATCACCGGCGTCAACCCGTGCCGGATCACCGCCTCGCTCTGGCCGGCAAACACTCCGCCGATGACCAGGATGTGCGGGGCGATACCGGAAACGATCAACGAATCGCAGTCGGCGTTTGCCGGACAAACCGCCCGTGCTGCCGCGCCCTCTTCCACGCTGTTCACGCCCAGCCAACTCGCACCGGCCCGCACTACTGCCGGGGCACAAATTGCCAGCGAGTGGCCGTATGCATTGGCCTTCAGCACGGCCAGAGCTTCAGCGTGAGGCTCGGCCAGCTTCTTGAGGAAGCGGAAGTTATCTTCGATGGCCTGGGCGGAAATCTCAACCCAGCAGGGGCGCATTGGTATCGGGCGATTCAAACTACAAGTTTACGGCAGGTGAGTGGTACGCTCGTGTGCAAGGCATCGGACTATGCGCTGGCCTGACGACTTGTTCTACATTTCCCTATTCGTGCTCGGCTATTGTGCCGGACCGATTGCTCTTGTCTGGGGCTGGATTTCGTTTGTCCACCGAAGGCGCGAAGGGTGGAACAGGATGTTGATAATTTCATTCGTCGGATTCCTGCTCGCTTCGATCTCAGCCGTGCTCGGACTGGCTATATTTCTTTATCCATGGAACGGCGCAGTCGAAAACGACTCCATGATGAAGCTCTTCTACCGCTGGATTGCATATGGAGCCGCGCTTTCCACTCTCGGGTTTCTTTTTGCTATCGCCGGGGTCTGGAAATCGCACTCTCTGCGCTGGCAAGCCCCTGTAAGCGCGCTCGGAACCCTGGCTTTCTGGCTTATCGCGACGACTTGGCCGTAATATCGTCCCATCCCCAATCGCCCCTGCTGCGTCCATACAAATAGACGGCGCTTCTGAAAGAGGTAATTTGCAGCCTGTAACCCCAATGCGGAAGAGACGAGCCCGATTCCTCGCGCTCTCACTCATAGTCCACCTTCTGCTCTTGACCGTCACTCTCCACGTCATCCGCAGTCTGCGCCGCCCGCCCGTAGTGTCGCAGGTTCCGCTCAAGTTTTACCCCGCCTCGCTGTTCATCCCCGGCGGATCGAACAAGATAAAACCTTCGCCCAAGCCTTACGGCCGCAAGGCGCCACCGCCTCAAAAGTCGAAACTAACCACCAATCTCGCAATAAACACCCCACCCGCGCCGCCCGCAGGCCATCCGCCATCGGCGCAGCACGAGCCCGTACCCGGCAACGGCGTCGACGAGCAGAGCGCCGACCCCGCCTTCCCGGTCTTCTCGCCGCGACCGCCGGTCACCGACCGCGCGCTTCTGCCCGCGCTCAGCCAGCAGGTTATCGTCGACGTCAAAGTGAGCGCCGCTGGCGAAGTGCTTGAGGCCACGCTGGTCAGGGGAATCGGCAACGCGCTCGACCAGATCGTTCTCACCACGGTGAAAACCTGGCGCTTCCAGCCCGCCACAGTGAACGGCAGCCCCGTGCCTACCGAGGATGAGCTCATCTTCCCCTTCGATCAAAGCTACCCCATCGCCGAGTCGTGAAAACGGTGGACGGTGTACGGTGAACGGTGGACGGTGGACGGTGGACGGTTCACGGTTCTGCCACCAGCGCCCAGGCCACCACCGTCTCGCCTTCCGCGCCCGACTCCGCAAGCAGCTTTGCTTCAAGCTCATGTGGAACCGGCATCTCGCACGCGGCCACTTGTTCAGGCGATGCCCCGTGGAAGCATAGTTCGCAATGGCCCAGTCCATCCGCGCCCCCATCGCCGGCCATCCTCACCGGAGGCCCAAACACCCGGCAGGTCATCGGCCGCCACTCATACACGCCGCACAAACCAGTGGCGGGGTCGAGCGCAGGGCACGCCGCTTCGGTCGCGAACTCCTCGAACCTTTCACGCTCATCGGCGCTTTCGCCCAGCCGGCCCGTATCCCGATCACCGGGAAAATCGCCGCCATACTCAGCAATCCAAGCCCACGCCCGCTCTCGAATGTCCCGCGCCGCGGCCGCATCAGCCGCGCTCAATATGGCCATTCCGGTCCGCAGCCGCGCAACGTCAAGCTGGTTGATAGAGAAAGCCCCGTAGCAGCACTGAGTACATCCCGGCCGGCACACCAGCCACTCGCCCGCCTGCGCCGCCGCGCGAGCCAGCGACGCGTCCACAATCTGCACCAACTCGCGGTCTGCCGCAGGCAATCGCATTGCGGCAATCATAACGCGGCCGTGGTTCCCTCTCCGTCTGTCGCCGCCTGAGTCTTGCAGCTCTCAACTTTTTGAGCCAGACATCGACGTTACAACTCTTCCATCATGGACCCCATCTACATGCAGGTGACGACAATGCCTCCAGACTTCTATCGCATCAAAGGTTTTTTGCAGCAACGCCTCCGACCCTGGTTACCGATCGCCATGCTGCTCTGCGCCTGGCGGCCCGGCGCCCAGGCCGAATCGACACCCCTTCGCCTTGTGCAAGGGACCGTTCACGGCTTTCTAGAAATGCGTGCCGAAGATGGGCGCGTGGTGGCTGCAGGAGATATGGTCCAGGTGGTCCATGGGGATCGGGTCACAGCACAAATGCTCTTCCGTTTCAAGGATGGCTCTACTGACGATGAAACCACGGTCTTCTCGCAACACCGCACCTTCCAGCTCATCTCCGACCACCACGTGCAAAAAGGGCCTGCCTTTCCGCATCCGATGGATGTGACGATCGACGCCCACAGCGGCCAGGTCACCGTCCGCTCCACTGGAAAAGATGGCAAGGAGGAGGTTAAGACCGATCACGTTAATCTGCCGCCCGACCTGGCCAACGGGATGGTTCCCCTGGTGGTGGAAAACATGCGGTCCGATGCCCCGGAGAAAACAGTCTCAATGCTGGTGGCTACACCCAAGCCGCGCTTGGTGAAACTTGTCATCGCTAAAAGCGGCGAAGATGATTTTTCGTTAGGCGGCTCTGCGCGTAAGGCAATTCATTACGAGATCAAGATCGATCTGGGTGGAGTGGCTGGCGTGGTTGCGCCCCTCATCGGTAAGGCGCCCCCGAATATTCAAATTTGGACCGTGGGCGGGCAAGCTCCCGTCTTAGTCAGAGAGCAGGGTCCTCTCTATCCCGATGGCCCCATGATGACAATCCAGTTGACCAGCCCGGTTTGGCCGGAGTCGCCAAAGTCCGGGGACTAGAGCATTTCCCAAAAAGCGTGAAGACCGCTGGGTGCATCATGCCTCGATTCTGAGACGTGGGATACCATGAACCTCGCGCTGCATCACTCCTCGCGAATTGCCTCCATGGGATTGACAGACGCGGCGCGTCCCGCCGGAAACACGAATGCAAGCGAGAGCACCGCCACCAGCAGCGACAGCGTGGCGAGTGCCACCCAGGGATTGCCCGGAGTTACTCCGTAGAGCAGCGATCGAATCAAGCTGCTGGCGGCAGCGGCCAGCGCGACGCCGAACACCACGCCGACGGCCACGCGCAATCCGACTGAGGCGAGCAGCGCAATCACTATCTGCTTTCGCTCGGCGCCCAGCGCCATCCTGATCCCGATCTCCCGCCGTTGCTCCGTCACAGTTCGGCCGAGAATTCCATACAACCCCGTGGCCACCAGCGTAAGCGCCAGCAGCGCAAATCCGCCTGAAACGCTTGAGAGCAGCCGCTGCCGGCTCAAGTCGTAGTTGATTGCATCGCTGAAGCGCTCAATCCGCGGTAGCGGGGCCCCCGGAAACTCGCGGCGATAGATGTTGCGCAGCGTATCCGCGCCGAAGTTCGTATTCGCTGTCTTCACCGCTATGGTGAAGTAGCTCAGGCCCGGAATCTGCTCAAGCGGCATGTACACCATCTCCGGCGCGGGCTCAAGCAGGCTGGCAAAGCGTGCGTCTTCGGCAACGCCGACCACCTGGCAGCCGGAATGCTCCTTCGGTTTATCTTTGCCATCGCCGAAGTACACTCTGCGGCCGATTGCGGACCCGCCGGGAAAGAATTCCGCTGCCGCCGCGGCGCTCAAAATGCAGTTGCGATCACCCGATGCATCCGCAGCGGTGAAGGCGCGGCCTTGAAGAATGCGCGTTCCAAGCACGGTGAAGTAATCGCCCGCAACATCCTCAGGCCACATCTGCTTGTTTACGTGAAGATTTCCCTTGGCATCGTAGGCAAACATGTCGTTGGTGCCAAAGCTGCCGCTGATTGGAACCATTGTCATCAGGGCCGCCGCCTGCACGCCCGGTGCTGCCTGCACCTGGCGCAGGTATTCAAGACTTTTTGCCGCTTCCTCTTTCACAGCGACACCCGAGTCCGTGAGATCCATCTCGCCGAGCACTGCGTTGCCGGCGTTGAATCCGGAGTTCTGGCGCATGTAAGCCCTTAGCGTACCGGCCATGAGCAGCGCCGCGTTCAGCAGCACCAGCCCCAGCGCCACTTGCGCAGGTATGATCCAGCGGCCAAGCCGATGCGATCCGCTGCCCGAGGCACTCAGCTTTAAATCCCTCGCGGGAGCTGTGCGCGAGGCCCTCCACGCGGGCCACATTCCGGCCGCGAGCGCCGTCCCCAGGCTGACCGCGGCTGAAAAGCCAAACACCGCCAATCCCGCATCCAACCGCAGAATCGAATTGGAGACAGGGTCGGTAATCATGCTTACCAGCGCGTGGGCCAGCTCCCAGCCCAGTAACGCGCCACCGGCCAGTCCGCACAGTCCCAGCATCAGCGTCTCGGTGAGCACCTGCGCCACCAGCCGTCCGCGGCTCGCGCCCAGCGCGTTGCGCATGGCAAACTCGTGCAGGCGCGCGCTCACTCGAGACACGATGAGCAACGCCACGTTCAGCGCACACAGCAGCATCATGAGGCCGCAAAGCGCCTCCAGCGCCACCAGCGGCTTTTCGTATTTCCAGCGCAGCCACGAGCGGCCGGCGTATCCTGCCTCAACGCCAAGCTCATACTTGCCGAAGAGGCCACCGTCGAGGTACACGTGCGTGGGATCGGCGGTGTCGTTCACTTGTCTTCTGATCGAATCGATGTTGGCCTGGGCCTGTTTCAGGCTTTCACCCGGCCTCAGGCGGCCCATCACGGTGAGCCAGAACATGCCCGGGTGGTACATTCCAGGCGAATTGTCGTTAGCCGGATGAAGCACATTTTCATACGAGATCGGTAGAAGAATGTCGATGTGCTCATCGGGACCGGTGCCGTCAAATCCGCGCGGCAGCACTCCAACAATCGTAAGGTCGTGGTTGTCGACGTTCAGGCTCTGCCCGACAATTGCCGGATCGGAGTGAAACTGCGTGCGCCAGTAGTTGTATGCCAGCATCACCTCGGGCCTGAAGGCTTTTCCCCGCTCGCCTGCATCTGCCTCAAACCCCTGCCCCAGGGCAGGGCGTAGCTCGAGAACGCTGATCGTCGAGCCCGTAACTTCGGCGCTGTGTATCTTCGCCGCCTGGCCGTGATAGCGCACGAGGTTCTGGCTGCCTGCCCACGCAAATACGCCGCTCGCCGTGCTCTGCAATTTGCTGATTGCCTCGTACTGCGGAAACGACAGTCCGATATCGCTTTCGCCTTTGCGAAAGGTGTAGCGCACTAATTCACTTGGATTCGGCACCGGCAGGCTCTTAAGCACAATCGACCAGGTGAGCAGGAAAATGGCCGTGTTGGCGCCAATGCCCAGCGCCAAAGTGATAACTGCCGTAGCCGCGTATCCTGGCGACCGTCGCAACTGGCGCACCGCAAAACGCACGTCGCGACCCAGGTTCTCAATCAACGGCAGGCCTTCTTCGGCGTGATACTTCTCCCGGATTGCGCCCGCCCCTCCCAGCTTGATTGCAGCTTGCCTGCGTGCCTCGTCACGCGTCATCCCGGCGCGCAGGTTCTCCTCGGTCTGCATCGCCACGTGTTCTTCCATCTCTTCGCGCAGCCGCGCGTCGGCGTTGCGCCCCGTCGTAAAGTTCTTCAGCTTAGCCAGCAGCCGTCTCAGCGCTCTCATGCCCAGTCCTCCGCTTTCAACGTAAAGAACCGCTCAATAATCGCCGCCGTCGCCTCCCACTCGCGTTTTTCGGCCTCAAGCTGCTTGCGCCCGGCGCGTGTCAGGCGGTAAAACCGCGCCCTGCGGTTGTTCTCCGACGGCCCCCAGTCCGACTCGACCGCACCCTCCTGCTCCAGCCGCAGAAGCACCGGGTACAAGGTGCCCTGGTTCACTTCAAGCAGGTCACCACTTATACGCTCGATGCGCCGCGCAATTCCATATCCGTGCAGCGGCCCCAGCGTTTCCAGTGTCTTCAGCACCATCAGGGCCAAGGTGCCCTGCTGTACGTCTTTCTTCGTCTTCATCTCGCGCCTTTCCTGGCCCTCTCTCAAGAGATTGGGCGCCCCAGGTCTCGATTTTGAGACCTGGGAGAGTGAAAATCATTGAGGCGTTTCCGGCCATTTCTACATTTGGTTTACCAACAGGAGAATAGCGCATCTCCATTGGGAAAGCAACAGGAAGGCGCGAATTCCTCGTTCACTCCGTCCACCGTCCACGGTTCACTGTTATCCGCCCACCGTGTTATAAAAAGCTCGAGGTCACGCGTGCTCTACCTCGAGCGCATCCCCGCCGCTCCGCTCAGCCGCTTGGTGCAGGTGCTGTGGTACTCGCACGTACCTGTGGCTGCGCAGCGCTACGAGCGCATTCTGCCTACTGGCTGCACCCAGGTCATCCTCAACCTGGAGCGCGACTGCCTGCACGACTGTCTTGAAGGCGCGCCTGACCAGCTCATCGCTCCTGCCCTGGTAGTTGGCGGCCGGTCAACCTATGAGATTGTGGCCGCACGCGACATGGTCTCGCTCATCGGCATCTCGTTCAAGCCCGGCGGCTTTGCAGCCTTCGCCGCCGACGCCGCCGACCGCTTCAGCAATCGGAGCATTCCGCTGGAGGCAGCATGGGGCATAGCTTCGCTCAACCTGCGCAGCCGCCTGCGCGAAACAGACGACATTCGCACCCGCTTCAGGATCATTGAAGCGTTTCTGCTGGAACGCCTTGCGGCGTGCGCCAGACCAAATGCTGACGCGCGTCGGCGCCTTGTCGGTTTCGCCCTCGAAAACTTCGACGCTGCGCCGGCGCTATCCACCGTCCGCGAAGTCGCGAGATCCACCGGCTTGAGCGAGCGCCGCTTCTCGCAGATCTTTCGTGAAGAAGTGGGTCTCACTCCCAAGGTCTGGTGCCGCATCCAGCGCTTCCAGCGTGCGGTCCGCATGCTGCATTCGGGCGCAGACATTCCCTGGGCCGGGCTCGCACTTGACTGCGGCTTCTACGACCAGTCCCACTTTGCCAACGAGTTTCGCGCCTTCTCGGGCGTCGACGCGACCACTTACTCGGCGAACCGGACGCGCTGGGCCAACCACATTGCGGTTGGTTGAGGACCAGAGTACCGCCGGTCCCCTGACCGGCTGTAATGGCGGCGTCCCCGCCGCCACAGTATTACATCCGCTCCATTTCCGATTTCTCCAAGATCGCGTCCGCGCTATTCGGCTAACTTGATTGCATGGCCGTTCCACCCGGCCCGCCTACAGGAGGTTCTCAATGTCAGAATCCACGCCCCACACCAAGTCTACCGTCATACCCGCGATGCGCTACTGCGACGCCAGGGCCGCAATTGAATGGCTCTCGAACGTTTTCGGATTTGAGCGCCACGCCGTTTACGAGGGCCCTGACGGCTCCATCGCCCACGCCGAACTGACCCTGAACGGCGGCATGATCATGCTCGGCTCGCAGAAGAACGACGAGTTCGGACGCAGCTTCAAGTCGCCCGCCGAGGTTGGCGGCGTTGAAACCCGCAGCGCCTACATTGTGGTGGCCGACGCCGACGCAGTTTATGCCCGCGCGCAGGCCGCTGGAGCGACGATCGTCCGCCCGCTCCAGAACACCGATTACGGAAGCAGGGAATTCGCAGTCAAGGATCCCGAAGGTCACACCTGGAGCGCGGGGACCTACGATCCGTGGAAGCCGCAACCTTAGCCGCGAAGGCTTCGTGCGGTGCGATATATTCATGGGGAACTCAAAGCGAGGTCCCAATCGTGCGGCTTTCCCCGTCTTGCACCCTGTTTCTCTGCGCGCTCGCAGCTTGCGGCGTGGCTGCGTCCAGCGCTTCACTCCTGGCGCAAGGCCTTCTGCTTGTCGATCAAAAGGGCGAATACAGCCTGGCCATCGTCGACCCTGCCTCGGGCAAGGTATTGGCCTCAGTGGCTGAAAACGGCGTGACCGGCCACGAGGTTGCCGCCTCACCCGACGGTCGCCTGGCCTTCGTTCCCATCTACGGCAACAGCGGGGTTGGCGCGCCAGGAACCGATGGCGCGAACATCGTGGTCGTCGATCTGGCCGCGCGCAAGCTCGTGGGCAACATTGCCTTCACTCATGGCGTGCGCCCGCACTGTGCGGTGTTCGGGCCCGACGGGTTGCTCTACGTCACCACCGAGATCGATCAGACGATCACCGTCATCGATCCAAAAACGCTGGCCATTGTCGGCGCAATCCCCACTGGCCAGCCGCAAAGCCACATGCTGGCCATCGCGCACAACGGCCTGCGCGGCTACACGGCCAACGTCGGCCCTGGAACGGTTTCGGTGCTCGACTTGAAAGCGCGCAAAACCCTCGCCGTCATTCCGGTCTCCGGCAATGTGCAGCGCATCGCAATTTCGACCAACGACAAGTGGGTGTTTACGTCTGATGAAACCCGGCCTCGGCTAGCAGTAATCTCGACTGCAAGCAACAAGGTTGAATCGTGGGTGGGGCTAAGCGGCCTCGGCTACGGCGGAGCAGTCACGCCCAACGGCCGCTGGTTCCTCATCGCCATTCCCGATGCGAACAAAGTGGATGTGATCGACCTCACGACAATGAAGCTGGCCAAGTCAATCTCCGTTGCAGCCAGCCCGCAGGAAGTGCTGGTGAGCCCCGATGGCAAAAAGGCTTACGTCTCTTGCGCCAAGGCAAACCAGGTTGATGAGATCGACCTCGGCGCATGGAAGGTGTCGCGGAGCATCGCAACCGGCAAGGGAACCGATGGGTTGGGGTGGGCGAAGGGTGAATAACCGTGTCCGGAGCCGGTTCTATCGGCTACGCGAATTGAGAACGTATCATGCAAATGCTTTGGTGCTGGCGCTGCAAGGCAGAGATGCCGATGCTCGACGAAGCGGAGTTCGCCGAGGTCTCCAAGCTTTATCGCGACGGCCTCTTCGCTACCAAAGAATTCCGCGAGAAATGGACAATTCCGCTTGAAGGAGTTCCAAGAGAAGAACTCTTTAAGCCCATGCTTGACCGCTACGAACAACTGACTGGCATGAACGAGACGAACCCAAACGCAATACTGCACCACTGCCTATCGCAATACGGTCCGCCGTGCAAGCGCTGCGGCAAACCGCTGCGCACGCCACGGGCAAAACTTTGTGGCGCGTGCATGTTTCCTGTTGGCGTCTAGGCATTCGGCGAATCGACTTCACTTCGAAGCAAGGTTGAAAGACATCCCGCAGGGGTTAAAACCCTCGACTCATTTACGAGCCTTTTGCGGCACGGATGAATCCGTGCCCTTTCAAAACCTCGGAAACGATGGAGTTCTTGCCGCAGATTGCCCCTACCCGATCGGCGCGTTCCAGTTTTCCAGAGCGCTCTGGAACTCGACCATGAACCGGCCCGCGTCGGCGCCGTCGATGGTGCGGTGGTCGAAGCCCAGGCAGTAGTACTGCATTGACCGGATGGCGATGGTGTCGTTGTCCTCGGCGTCGGTCAGCACCACTGGCTCTTTGCGCAGCCCGCCGATTGCCAGAATCGCCGACTCGGGCTGGTTGATGATGGGAGTGCCGTACTCGCCGCCGAAAACCCCCGCATTGGTGAGCGTGAAAGTTGAGCCCGATGCTTCGTCGGGGATCAGTTTCTTGGTCCGGGCGCGCGCGGCCAGGTCGTAGATGGTCTTTGCCAGCTCAACAAAGCTGCGCTTCTCAGCCTCGCGAACCACCGGCACAATCAGTCCCCACTGAAGCGCCACCGCAATCCCTAAGTGGATGTTGGCGTGATAGTGAATCTGCCCGTCGATGAGCGACGAGTTTACGACGGGGAATTTGCGCAGCGCCTGCACTGCCGCTGCCGCGATAAATGGCATGTAAGTGAGCTTGACGCCGTGGCGCTGCTCAAAACTCGCTCGTTCGCGTTCGCGCAAACGAGCAATGCGGGTCATGTCGATCTTGTAAACCATGTTCGCGTGCGGAGCGGTATCGACGCTTTGCTTCATCCGTTGCGCGATAATGGCCCGCATCTTGCTGAGCGGCTGCACGGTGCCAATCAGCGGTGAGACTGCCGGCAGTTCCCCAGCCGGTGGCGTCTTTGCTGGCGTCTGCGATGCAGCGGGCGTTTTGGCCTGGCCCTTCTGGCTTAAATAACCAAGAATGTCGTCCTTGGTGATCCTGCCCGCTGAGCCTGTACCGCGCACGAGCGCCAGGTTCACGCCGTGCTCCTTGGCAATCTTGCGCACCAGTGGAGAGGAGCGAGTGCTCTGCCCTTGCGCGGCAGTGTGGTCTTCCGCAGCTTGCAGCTCGGGAACGGTGTCAATTCCATCCGGCGCCGCGGCCTCAATTGGCTTGCGCGCTGCTGTCGCGTCCGGCGGTGCAATCTCAACTGGAGCTGCAATCTCGCCCCCGCTGTCGCCGATCACCGCAACCACGGTGTTGATCGTGACGGTTGTGCCTTCCTGCGCTTTTATTTCGGTCAGCACGCCGGCTGCGGGCGACGGAATCTCCGCGTCAACTTTATCGGTGGAGATCTCAAACAGCGGCTCGTCCTTTTCGACGGTTTCGCCGGGCTGCTTGAGCCACTTGGTAATGGTGCCCTCAAAAATCGACTCGCCCATCTGGGGCATGACTACGTCGGTTGGCATCAATCCCTCTTTCCACAAGTGGGTCAGTCCGAAAAAGCCTCCCCACAGGGGCTAAAGCCCCGGACTCATTTTATGGGCCTTAGCGGCACGAGTAAACTCATGCCCTGATACAAAACTTCGTCCCAAGTGATTTATGAGCGGGCTACTAAGCTCTGACGGGCGGTTCCGGTCGCTGCTGCAGCCGTTCAATCTGCTTCGGCACCTTCAGCGGCACGCCCACGACCGGCGCGGGCTGCGCGTCACGGATGTGTTGCGCTATTTCAGACAGCGACGGATCCAACGCGGCCAGACCGTCGACGGCCTCAACCGGCTGCTCAAAGACGTGGCCAAACTGCGCTGCTGCGCGGTGCGCGAGCGGCTCCAGTTCCAATGCGCCCGACGGCGTCGATTTCCCCGCCCGCGCAATCTCTCTTTCAAGGCTGGTCACCGGCCGGTCGGTAATCCCGCAGGGATTGATCAGCTTGAATCCGTCCAGATCGGTTGTGGCGTTAAAGGCGAACCCGTGCGACGTGATCCCACGCGAAACGTGAATGCCAATGGCTCCAACCTTGCGTTCCCCCGCAGGCTGGTCGGTGGCCTTCCTTGGCACACAACTCGCGTCAAAAGAGTCAAAGAGCGGAGCACCGCACCACACACCGGTCAGGCCGCAGATGCGCTCTGCCGTCACGCCAAACTCTGCGCATAGCCTGATCAGCGCCTCTTCCATCAGCCGGACAAAGTCCACTGGTCCGAGGCGTGCGCCGGTTGCTGGATTGCGCATGTTGCGCAGGTCGAAGATCGGGTATCCCACCAACTGGCCGGGTCCGTGATAGGTCACGTCGCCGCCACGGTTGATCTCGTGCAGCGTGACGCCCCGTGCGGCAAGCATCTGGCTTGAGGCCAGGATATTGGCGCGGTTGGCATTGCGCCCCAGTGTGAGAACGGATGGGTGTTCCAGCAACAGCAGTACGTTGCCCACCCGTTCTTCAAAGCACAAATTCACCATCTCGGTCTGCAAGCGCAGCCCTTCGGCGTAGTCCACGCGGCCGAGATAGAGATACTGAATCACAAGCCCCCGCATTTAATTCTATGTCCAGTCCTTCGGACTCGGAATACGGTGCGGGAGCGTTGCCGTCGCTATCCGTCGATCGTTCTGGCCTTCGCCTCAAACAGCGGCGTGAAGTTGTTCTTGTAGCGCCAGAACATGAAAAGCCATACCGCCGTGACCGCGCCGGCCATGGGAATTCCATGGTTATCCATTAGCAGGCCGGTGAGGAAAATGTTCACGATGATAGGTGCAAGGATGGTTAGGCCGAGCGGCACAAAGCGGTTACCAACAAGCAGCAGCCCGCCTAACGCCTCGAGGAATCCTACGATTGCAAAGTACTTGGTTGCGACCATCACTCCGATAAATTCGCCTGCAGGACCGGTCGGCATCGGGCCTGTGGGGAAGAACGTGTGTAGCTTGTTTAGACCGAAGGCAAGGAAAACCAAACCCAGCAGGATACGGAGGATGATTGTGGCGACTTTCATGTGCTCTCCTTCACTTAAGTTAAGCCTGGTGGGGACTGCAGCGCGGCCGTCGGTGATGCAGAACCTCAACTGGCCTAGGATTAAGGTCAATGAGGAGCAACTGAAAGTGGCGCGGCGTCAGGCGATACTCATGTTAGCCCGATTTGCTCGCATAGTGAAGAAAAATTTTGACTTGCTATCAAATTCTCATCAGGAGTGCTAAACGGCCCGCACCCTGGAATCAACTTTGAACGTGAGCGGCACCCTGTTCGCGCGTCTGCGTTTTACCATAGCCGTGGCGCGCAAGGTGAATGCAACCATGGCGACGCGACCTTGAGGAGCGGCCACCGGCTCATAAGCACCGACTTACCTTATTTCCTGAAACGCCGTAAACTATCCACTGGCAGGAGGACTGGGCGGTCGCTGCCGCAGATTTCTGCGAGAGCGGGGAAATGCGGGAGAGGAAAGTCCGAACTCCGCAGGGCAGTGTGCCGGATAACGTCCGGGACGCAGGCTTCAAGGCCTGTGGACGGCTAGTGCCACAGAGAACATACCGCCGGGGTGCCCCAGGTCCCGATTTTGGAACCTGGGTCTACAGTCCGGTAAGGGTGAAAAGGTGCGGTAAGAGCGCACCGCTCCGGCAGTAATGACGGAGGCAGGGTAAACCCCACACGGAGCAAGACCAAATAGGGAGGGAGGCGCGGGCCAGGAGCAAGGCTCGCACCCGGTGTCGGCCCGATGCCGTAAGGCTGCTCCAAGGTTGTTGCCGGAACCTCCGGGTAGGTCGCTGATGAGCGCCAGCGGTAACGCGGCGCCTAGAGGAATGACCGTAACAGGACGCAAGTTCTGGACAGAATTCGGCTTACAGGTCCTTTTGCCGAATAACACGCAGCACCACACCAGCCCCGGTTGGCCTCAAGCCGCCGGGGCTGACCACGTTATGGCAGTGCCCTTTGCGGAGGCGCCGTCCTGCTTTTCGCCTACTGGCTATTGGCTATTCCCTATTGGCTGTCTTTCTCACACCGGCGGCGGATTGCGCTCGGCAAAGTTGCGCTGGTGCCAATATGGGTAGACCGGTGTTACCGCGCTGGCCTTGTCCAGGGCCGCGATCTGGGCTTCGGTCAGGTTCCAGCCGATTGCGCCGAGATTCTGCTGCAACTGCTCTTCGTTGCGGGCGCCGAGAATGATGGATGAAACCGTGGGCCGGTGGAGCAGCCAGTTAAGGGCAATCTGCGGGACGGTTTTGCCGGTCCCGGCCGCAACGGCGTCGAGCGCGTCCACCACTTTGTAAAGGTACTCGTCGGGAACCTGCGGGCCGGCGTCGGCGGTCTTGTGCAGGCGGCTGACTTCAGGGATGGGCTGGCCGCGGCGAATCTTGCCGGTCAGCCGTCCCCAGCCGAGCGGGCTCCAGACCAGTGCGCCCACTTTCTGATCGATGCCGAGAGGCATCAATTCCCACTCATAGTCGCGGCCGATGAGCGAGTAGTAGACCTGGTGGGCTACGAATCGCGTCCAGCCGTATCGGTCGGCCATGGCCAGCGATTTCATTAAATGCCAGCCGGAGAAATTCGATGCGGCGATGTAGCGGACCTTGCCCTCGCGGACAAACGTGTTCAATGTCTCCTGCACTTCTTCGATAGGCGTTAGCGCGTCAAAGGCGTGCATGTGATAGATGTCCACGTAGTCGGTGCCGAGGCGGCGCAGGCTGGCCTCGAGCGCCACGCGCAAATGGTAGCGCGAGGTGCCCTTGTCGTTTGGTCCATCGCCTGTCGGGAAATAGGCCTTGGTGGAGATGAGCACGCGGTCGCGCTTGTCTTTTACTGCACGGCCGAGGATAAGCTCCGACGCACCATCGGAGTATCCGTCGGCAGTGTCAAACAGGTTGATGCCGGCGTCAATGCAAAGGTCGACCAGGCGCTTGGCTTCGGCGTCCTGGGTTGTGCCCCACGCCTTGAAGAACTCGTTGGTGCCGCCGAATGTGCCGGTGCCAAAACTCAGTACTGAAACTTTGAGGCCCGAGCCTCCGAGTAGACGGTATTCCATTGCGTTTGGATGCGCCTATTTGCGCGAAGATGCAGCGTCTTAATCCGCTCGCAGATTCAAACCGAAATCTGCCGGGTCGCCGAGTACATTCAGGTAATAATTCTTGTTGGGATAGGGCACGTAAATATCTGCGCCAGGTTTAACGCTTGAATATTTTTGCCAGCGGGGATTGCTGTGATCTTCGCCGGCAAGATCGGTAAACGTGAACGTGAGCCAGGGCCAGACACGGATGTAGTCGACCTTGACCTCAGGCACACGGGCCGATTCGCTCGTCACGGTGCCATAGATGCGCACCAGCGAGAGGGCCGGAATAGCGCTTGGATCCACTTTCAACTTCGCAGTAAAATCGCCGTCGCCGCTTTTACCAACAAGCATGATGTGACAGTCGGATTCCCCATCGAAGAAATGGTGTTGCACGAGGAGCGTTACCTCGCCGCCAAGCTGTGCGGGTGCAGTGATGCCTCGCACGATTCCGAACCAGGCGATTGATTTTCCGGTCTTGCCGTGGATGCTGTATTTGCCGTGAAAAACCGGGTCGTTGACCTTTTCTTTTTCATCGAGACGGCCGAAAAACGGTGCCTCCTGATTGACTGGTTTGTACCCGCACGTGCCAAGCATGCCAGTTGGCTTCAACTCCTTTACCGGCTGAACATCCATAGGGGTCTGGGCTGCTGCTGCGAGTGCGCCAGCGAAGCCCAAGACCAGCGCGGTCAAAAAAGGTAGACCTGGACGCATAGGAGCCTTCTTTCTGGGAGAGGTGTGAATTGGACGTATGTACTGCCGATTTGCCGCCAGGCACACGGCTCGCAAAGAGTTGTTGCTGATTTAGACACCGCAGCCAATATGACAGTTCCCGAGCAAGCATTAGCCCGAATTTCTCGTTCTCCTCTCGCCCACCCTCTGAGAAATGCTGCTATCTACCCTCGCATCTATCAGTCAAGGTTCACCTCTTCAAGTTAGAGTACAACTCACCGCCCTTCAGCCACTTGCAACCGTCACCCGTCTGCATGCTTTTATCTGCCGATTCGCTATGCTCGAATACAGGTGACTCGACCGGGCTATACCTTCTTTGGCGACGCTCTGAGGTATGCTCCATCCAGTTCTATGTTCTGAAGTTCCTTGGTTTCAGGAGTTTGAGTTCCAAGCTCCTCATAGAAGAGCATTTAGGGTAGATCCGTGCCCGCAACTCTTTTCAATTTACGAGTTTGTAGAAACCTACTGGGGGTGGCGGGGGAGGGGGGAGCCAAGGTCTGCCCGTCTCGATAGCCGGACGGCGCCTCACAGATATGGCATCCGGGAGAAATGCGGGTGAGGGATCCGTTATCGAGCATCTTAGGAAGGACTTCTGAACGGGACATTTAAACTGGATAAGTTATGGCCACACTGAAAGCGGTGCGCGGGACGCGCGACCTATTGCCGCCGGAGACTGCGCTCTGGAACCGGATTGAGGCGGCGGCGAGAGCCGTGTTTGCGCGGTATAACTTCGGCGAGATTCGCACGCCCATCTTTGAAGACACCGGCCTGTTTGCCCGCGGCGTGGGCGAAGAGACCGACATTGTGTCGAAGGAGATGTTTACGTGGGAAGATCGTGCGCGGGCCCAGAGCGAGAAACCGCAGAGCCTGACCCTCCGTCCCGAAAACACCGCCGGCGTGGTTCGCGCGTACATTGAGCACAAGCTGGGCGAAACGGGCCAGTTGCAGAAGCTCTACTACATCGGGCCGCAGTTCCGGCGTGAGCGCCCGCAGAAAGGCCGCTACCGGCAGTTCTGGCAGATCGGGGCTGAGGCCATCGGACCACCATCGTCGGGTAGCGAATCTCCCTTGCGCGATGCCGAAGTGCTGGAGATGCTGGCCACGCTGCTGGACGAGATGGGCATCACCGGCTGGACGCTGGAGCTGAACTCCGTTGGGTCGGCTGCGGACCGTGCGCGATATAACGACACGCTGCGCGCGGCATTGGAACCGGTCGTCGGCAAAATGTGCGTGGATTGCCAGCGGCGTGCAGTAACCAATCCGCTGCGCGTTTTGGACTGCAAGGTGCCCGAGGATCAGCCGATTATTGCCACGCTGCCGGTGATCGCCGACTCGCTCGACGAGGAATCAAAGAATCACTTCGCGGCGGTAAAGGCGGCTCTGGACGCGGCGGGAGTTGCATACACACTGAATCCGCGGCTCGTCCGTGGCCTCGACTATTACACCCGTACGACGTTTGAATTCACGCACGGAGGTCTCGGCGCGCAGAACGCAATCCTGGGCGGCGGCCGCTACGACGGGCTGAGCGAGGCAATTGGCGGCCCCAAGGCCCCGGGCATCGGCTTCGCAATGGGACTCGACCGGCTGGTGCTGACACTGCAGGCGCAGGAAGCGGCCCAACCCGCCGCGCCCGCCAGCAAACTGGATGCGTACATTGCTCCGCTGGGTGAAGGCATGAACGCTGCGGCCCTGGCGCTGGCGCGCGACCTGCGCCGCGGAGGCCTGAGCGTGGAACTGGGCGACGGCAGTTTCAGGCTCAAAAAATCGTTTGAAGCGGCTGACCGGGCGGCGCGGAAGATCGTGATCCTGGGCGAAGATGAACTGGCTTCCGGTATCCTGACTGTGAAGGACTTCGCCACAGGAACGCAGACCAAGGTGCCGCGCGGGGAATCGCACGACTTCCTTAAGAATTGACCGCCGATACGTGGGCCTTTGTGGTCTCCCACCCTTTCGCGAGATACGCAAAGGATGGGACGCCCGGCGATTCAACCAACTTCGCATCCCTGGTCTCAAAGTCGAGACCTGGGGCACTCAAAGTTTTCTTTTATCCAAAGTTTTCTCTTGTATTGAGAGCGTAGAAGGAAAAGGTAGTGCTCGACTTTTTAGGCAATCTTGAACGTACGGATATGTGCGGCACGCTGCGTGCTGCTGACGCAGGCCGGCAAGTGGTTTTGATGGGCTGGGTGAACCGGCGCCGCGACCACGGCAACCTGATCTTTCTCGACGTGCGTGACCGCACCGGCATTGCGCAGGTGGTGCTCGATAAGGAGTTGACGCCCGATGGCCACGCGCGCGGCGAGCAGGTGCGGCCCGAATATGTCGTCGCCGCGGTAGGCAAAGTGCGGCTGCGCGGTCCCGATGCCATCAATCCCAAAATGCCCACTGGCGAAGTTGAGATTGAGGCCACCGAGCTGAGGGTGCTGAACGACGCACGGCTGGCGCCCTTTTCGCCGGCTGAAGAAGCAATCCAGAATGAAGAGGTGCGGCTAAAATACCGCTACGTTGACTTGCGCCGGCCTGAGATGCAGCGCAACTTCAAGCTGCGGCACGACATTACGCTGGCCGTTCGCGAGAGCTTGAGCGGCCAGGGCTTTCTCGAAATCGAGACGCCCATCCTCACCAAGAGCACGCCCGAGGGCGCGCGCGATTTTCTCGTTCCCAGCCGCGTGCATCCCGGCGAGTTTTATGCGCTGCCGCAGAGTCCGCAGATCTTCAAGCAGATTCTCATGATCTCGGGCTTCGATCGCTATTTCCAAATCGCGCGTTGCTTCCGCGACGAGGATCTACGCGCCGACCGCCAGCTTGAGTTCACGCAGGTCGACCTCGAGATGAGCTATCCGCGCCGCGAGCACGTGTTTGGCGTAGTGGAGAAATTTGTGGCGGCGGCATTTGCCGCGGCGGGCGTAACGTTGCCCACGCCGTTCCCGCGCATCACGTATGACGACTCGATGCGCAACTACGGCACCGACAAGCCCGACCTGCGGCTGCCGGGGCTCACCGACGTGCGCTCTGCATTTACCGATGAGAACCTGTCCACGCTGCAAATCGATGCCGCGCTGCCGGTAGTGGCGCTGCGCATTCCTATGGTCGGCGAACTGAGCCGCAAGGAACGCGAAGATAATCATCCGCTCTTCGATCAGAAGAAGGGCGCAAAGTTTATCGACGACTTCAAGCGGCTGGCGAAGAGCATGCCTGAGGCCGCTGCCAGGGTGCGCGAGCTTGCCGGCGCGGCCGAGGCCGATTTTGTAATCGTGGTGGCCGGCGACCCCGCGCATCACATCAAGGCCAGCGACACCAAGTTCCCGGGCAGGCTGTCGGAGCGCGAGATTAACGTGTACGCCGCAGCGGGCAACTTCCGCAGTGAGCTCACCAAGAAATACGCCGATCGGCACAAGGCTTTTCAGATCACCGATGAAGTCGTCCAGAACGCTCATGCGCTTGGCGCCGCGAATGCCGTGGATGGCAGCGCGGCATTTCATCCCATCTGGATCGTCGACTTCCCTATGTTCGAATTCGACGTGGCGACGGGAAAGTGGACGCCGGCGCATCACCCATTTACCGCGCCCTACGAGGCCGACATGGCCAACCTGGTCAGCGATCCCGCCAGCGTGCGCGCCGACTGCTACGACCTGGCAATGAACGGGCTTGAGCTCGGGTCGGGCTCAATCCGCATTCACCGCAAAGATGTGCAGCAACAGATTTTTGCTTCGCTCGGAATTTCGGATGAAGAGGCGCATAAGCGTTTCGGGTTCTTCCTCGATGCGCTGGAGTACGGCACGCCTCCGCATGGAGGCATTGCGCTGGGGCTCGACCGCATTGTGATGCTGCTGGCGGGCGCGGCTAATTTGCGCGAGGTAATTGCATTCCCCAAGACGGCCAAGGCGATCGATTTGATGGCCGACGCGCCGACAACGGTGACCGAGCAGCAATTGCGCGAGCTGGGAATCAAGGTGGCGAAGAGCTAAAAGAAACAGCTTTCAGCTCTCAGCCTTAGACCTTTGAAGCCCTGCCTGGAGCGTTCTACTTTGCATGCCCGTTCGATGGCTGTTGTCTGCGACCCAGCCACAACTTGCGAGCCCAATCTGCAATGAACCAGATTCCGAGCAGAAAGATTAAGAACTGAGTGATCTCGCCGCTGATTCGCTGCGTACCATTCGAGTACTGCAACGCAGCAGGGATATTGCGAGTGGGCGCAAGCCAACTATTGACTGCGAAATAGGTTAAACACAGTCCGATCACGAGCTTCCACACGCGAGGCTTACCTGCTCTTGGAGGGCGCTGGCCGCTTAATTCATTTCCGTCCGGAGGCATTGTCTAAACCCGATCCAGTTCTGCGAACAATTCGCTGAGCACCACGCGGATCGGCGTCTCAGGCACGGTGAGTTCACCGGAGTGCACTTCTTCGAGCGCAAAACTGGAGTAGCGGTACGCAATGCGCGGCTCCGGATCGATGATCCAGATATGTTCGACGCCAAACCCGCGATATTCCGCGGCTTTTGCCCGCATCGCCGTCAGGGAGTCTTCGGGAGAAAGAATCTCGATGGCGATCAGGGGTGGCGTGGTGACGTAGCGTTCAAACCGATCACCTCGCCGCATCACTAGAACATCGGGTACCCGGAATTTACTCGCCTGAGTCTGGGTCCTTAGCTCGGGGAAGACCTCTACGCCCCACGTGTCACGGTTAATTGCAAACAGCACGGTCAGGAACCGCTGAAGAATCGAGTGCTCTTTCTCGCCCAAGTTTCGCTCCTCGATATGCCCGTCTACATATTCGCGGTCCGGGCTCCAGCTCGTGCGCAGGTATTCCCGCACAGTCCAGAGTTCTTCCGTGTTGGGCAGGGTGGCCATGGAGATAGTATGCGCTTGGAAACGAAACAAGCCAAGTTGAGTATGTTCCCCGGTCCCCAAATGCGAGGGACCGGGGGCACCCAATATTGTGGTTGGACGTTTACGCCCACTCGCCTTTGCGCATCAGCGGCTCAATCGCTCCTGTCGCGGTTACGCCATCGATGTCGAGCTCGCCGGACCCGATCATCCAATCCACGTGAATCAGGCTCTCATTGGCGCCACGCGCAGCCAGCTCTTCCTTCGAGAGCTTGTCACCATTGCGCACGCACGATGAATACGATTGCCCAAGTGCAATGTGCGAGGCGGCGTTCTCATCGAACAGCGTGTTGAGAAAAGTGATACCGCTCTGCGCAATCGGAGACGAGTGCGGAACGAGCGCCACTTCTCCCAGGCGGCGCGCGCCCTCGTCGGTGTCAATCAGTTTCTCCAGCACTTCCTGCCCGCGCGTCGCCTTGGCTTCAACAATGCGGCCCTCGGCAAAGCGCACCTGGATGCCCTCGATCATAGTGCCCATGTGCGAGAGCGGCTTGGTGGCCGTCACTGTGCCTTCGGCGCGAGCCTTGTGCGGCGTGCTGAAAACCTCTTCCGTGGGCATGTTGGGGATGCAGTAGATGCCGTTGCCGGCGGTGGTGCCTCCGCCGAGCCAGAGGTGATCGTCGGCCAGGCCGAGGCGGAAGTCAGTGCCGGGGCCGCGATACTGCAGCGCATGATATCGCTTATCGTTTAGCATTTTCGCCCGCCTTTGCAGACCGTCGTCGTGAGCCTTCCACGCGCCCACCGGGTCGTCGCCGCCAATGCGCGTAGTGGCAAAGATCATCTCCCATAGCTTGGCGAGAGCAGCATTTGGCTCCTCATCTGGAAACATGGACGCGGCCCATGCGGGAGTGGCGCTGGCAATAATGGTCCAGTTGATTTCGTGGCGCGTGATGAGTTCGAGCGCGGGGCGATAGGCAATTGAGACGGCGCGATTGGCGCGGCCCACTTTGCTTGAATCCTCGTTCGACAGCAGCGATGGATTGCCGCCGGCGATGGCCAGGCGCGCGGTGCCCGCTTTGAAGGCTGCGCCCATGCCGTCGTAGAGCCAGCCGGGGGCGCGGTCGAAGCTCGCGTCGGGCGCGAAGTGGTAGCGCATCAGCGTGGCTTCATCGTCGGTGTAGAGCGTGGTGACGAGTGTAGCGCCGGCGCGATAGGCATGCTCGGTAATGCGCCGGGCCAGTGGCAGCGCGTCGAGCGAAGCGGTCATAAGCAGCTCTTGCCCAGCTTTGAGACCGAGGCCAACTTTGACGGCAACCTCCGCCAGTTGATCGATCTTCTGTTCGATATTCATTTCAAGGGCTTTTTCGTTTACCACCGCCGCGTCAGCCATATTTTGCCTCCAAACGTTTCAGTCATAAGAGTAAATGGCGACGATTGATGGGCTCAAACGGGGCAACTGGCAACGGAACGAACCCGGCAGCATTTCCGTACCTCAACTCGATGAGCGAGAACTTCAATTCGGATTGGGTAGAGCAGGAAGTTGCGCGAACCACAGCCGCGTGGCACGCATGCGCCGGGCTGGCGCTGCCGCCGGCAACTCGCTATACGACGGGCGATCAACGCCGGCGCGAGGCCGAGTACGACCGCGCCATGTACCTGGTCGAACGCGAGTCCGATACGGTGAAACAGACCCCCGCCGGGCGTCTTGCCGCGCAGGAGCGAATACTGGCCGTATTCAGCGAGTTTGCCACCGTGGCGCTCTCGCTACCCGCTGATGCCGTCGAACTCATCACCGGCATTTTTCTGCCCGCGGGCGCTGAGTTTGCCCGCCGGTCGCGGCAATTTGACCCCGAGCTTACGATGGCTTCAATCATTCAGGCATGCCGTAACGCCTGGACCGTGTGCGGATTGCAACCGTTGCTCGGCGAGCCTGCCGGAATCACGCCCTCGATTGTGGGCTACAGCCTGCTTTATCCCTACACCGACAACTATCTCGATGCGGCAGGCACTTCGCCGGCGGCCAAGCGCAAATTCTGCATGCGCTTCCGCCAGCGGCTGCGTGGCGTAACGCTTTCGCCTGCCGGCGCGCATGAGCGGGCAGTGTGGGCGCTTGTCGAGATGGTCGAAGGCCAGTATCCTCGCGCGCAATTTCCGCAGGTGTTTGAAAGCATGCTGGCGATACACCAGGCGCAGGAGGAAAGCATCGCTCAATTGACCAGGATGAGCGCAAATCTGCGCTGGCCATGGCTCTTGCAGCGCAAGTGGTTGCGCCCGCGGCTCAACGGCGCGCCAACGGCCGAGCGCATTCTGGCCATCAGTTGCGCCAAGGGTGGAACCTCAGTGCTGGCCGACGCATGCCTCGCGCGCGGCTGGGTCACTGATCAGGAAAGCCGGCTTGCCTTTGACTGGGGTGCGCTGCTGCAACTCGGCGACGACTTGCAGGATGTGAATGAAGATCTGCGCCACGGCTCGGCCACGCTGTATACGCGCGCAGCGGCTGAGGGAGAGCCGCTCGATGCGCTGGTGTGCCAGCTTCTAAACTACGCCGAGCGTGTGGGTGCCGAGATGGATGAGTTCGCGCATGGCTCCCCCGCACTCAAGAATTTGTTGCGCACAAGCTGGCGGTCGCTGATTATTGCGGCCATCGCTAATGCGCGCGCGTTCTTTACGCTGGACTTTGTGCGCGAAATCGAGACGACCGCGCAGTTCCGGTTCAGCTTTCTCGCCCAGCGGCATAAGCGCGTGAGTCGGCGCAAAGGCCTCTACGCGAATGTATTCGACATTATGAGCGAGTCGGGCGAAGATGCGCCGGCGCACAGGGGTGAGCTGTGCGCGGAGGCTTCGGCGGTGGTGTGAAGGTGCGGGCGGGGACGCCCGCACTACAGCCGGTCAGGAGAGGCTGCGGAAAAACTCATCAAGTGGAGTGCAACAGTCGAAACCACCCCTCAGGGGTTAAAACCCCGGCGCTTTTAATGGCGTTATCGGCACGGATAAATCCGTGCCCTTTCAAAACAGGGGCATTTGTCGGGTTTTTCCGTAGCCTGAGGAGACCGGCGGTACAAAGTTAAAAACTGATCGCCGCTAGTACTGGTCGCCGAAGGCCGGGTCCACCGGGTTCTCAAACAGCGAAGCATCGCGCGTTACGATCGCCAGTCCTGAGGGCGTAACGAAGTAGCGGCGCTTGTCTTCCACCGGGTCGTAGCCGATGACCGTGCCCTCGGGAATGTGCACATCGCGGTCGATGATGGCGCGGCGGATGCGGCAATGCCGGCCGATGCTTACATGCGAGAAAATGATGCTCGAGTCGACTTCGGAGTAGGAGTTGACGCGCACATCCTGCGAGAGCACAGAGTTTGAAACCATTGAACCCGAGATGATGGCGCCTGCGGTGATGATGGAGTTGACGGCCATGCCGGAGCGGCCAGGTTCGCCGAAGACGAACTTCGCCGGCGGGTATTGGCGGACGCGGGTGCGGATGGGCCAGCTTTTGTCGTAGAGGTTGAAGATCGGCGACACCGAGCAAAGGTCCATGTTGGCTTCGTAGTAAGCGTCGAGGGTGCCCACGTCGCGCCAGTAGAGGGCTTGCTTCTTGTTCTCGTCCACAAAGCTGTACGCCACCATCTTCTTCTGGCCCAGCATGGCGGGCAGAATGTTGTGGCCGAAATCGTGTTTTGAGTTGGGGTCGTCGGCGTCGGCGATCAGGGCCTTGAGCAGCGCATCCGTGTTGAAGATGTAGACGCCCATCGACGCGTCAACTGCGTCAGGACTGAAAGGCGAACGGAAGCTGGTCGAGGCCGGCTTCTCCTGGAAACCGCGAATCTCACCTGTCGGACCCACCTCGACCACGCCATAGCGCGAAACCTCATCGGGCGCAATCGGCAACGTCGCCAGCGTCACATCGGCGTTCGTCTCCTTGTGGTGGGCCAGCATGCGGCTGTAGTCCATCTTGTAGATGTGGTCGCCCGACAAAATAATCACGTGCTCGGGCTGTTCGCTGCCAATGGAATAGATGTTCTGGTAAACCGCGTCCGCCGTTCCCATATACCAGTTGGCGCCCGTCCGTTGCATGGGCGGCATCATCTCAAAAAACTCGCCCAGCTCCTGCGCCACAATTCCTGTCCAGCCTTCGCGGATGTGCCGGTTGAGCGAAAGCGCCTTGTACTGCGTGAGGATGTACACCCGCCGCAGCCCGGAATTGATGCAGTTTGAAAGCGTGATATCGATGATGCGATAGTGCCCGCCGAAGGGAACAGCCGGCTTGGCCCGGTCTCGCGTCAGGGGGAACAGGCGTTCTCCCGCGCCGCCTGCGAGCAATACTCCGAGGGTGTCTTTCATCTCCATTGGTCTCCCGACCTGGTTTCCTTATTTCCTTAGTCGTGAATTCATCCCGCCTGTCGAGGTGCGGCCGTCCGGTGTTGGTTCTGCGCCCGGAGGCCTCTGCCGACAATGACATCGAACGCTGGAGAATACCACACGGACGTTAACATTCGTCCAACATGCGTGTGGATGAAGTTTTAACTGGAGAAGTTGGCCGTCGTCAACCGTGGCCTGGACGGCACAGGCGAGTGCGATGCATTCCATCTGCCGGGCCATGGAGCTGACAAGGCCGCAGAAATTCGCTAATGCAGGCTGAATTCCCTGTTACCAGCCCGAAACCCAGTTCGCCTTGCGCGTCGACCGCTTATGCCCCGTGAACTTGTACTGCGCTCCAACTGAGATGGCGAAATTGACGTCGAACTGGTTGAAAGACTGCGTGGTGTAAGGAGCGTCGCTGAAGTTGTAGTGGGTGAGGATGGCGTCTGGGGTGATGCGGAAGACCCAATGCTCCGAGCGATTCAGGTCCATGTGGCCGCCGATGATGGCGGCAGGCGCAATCTGGTTGTGGTAAAAACCAACCACAGCCGGGGAGTTCCCCAGCAAGTCATTCTGGAAGATGCCGTCAACGCCGCCGGCCAGAACGTGGGCAATCAGCGCGCCGTGTTTGTTATGCGGACCCAGCCACTGAAGGCCGCCGGTAAAAAAATACTGGCTGACGGAGGGTCCCTTGATTGGGCCGCCTTTTGAATTTGCGTCGTTGGGGGCCGCGCCGCTGGTGCCAATGTAACCGCGCCCGGAGGCTTCAATGCCCCAGTTCCGGGTGAGCCAGACGGATCCGCTCACGTCGAGCCCGCCGAGGTTCGAGCCCTGCAAAAGGTTGGGGCCGGCCTTCATGTGGTCGTAGGCCAATCCCAGCGACAAATCGTAGCGGTTGTCGTAACGGACTTTGGCCAGGGGGTCGACCTGGATGTACTCAGGAGCCACGGGCGCCTGTTCTTCGGCCTGCGCGGCGGCGGTAGGCTGCTGGCTCGAGCTCGAGGTCGAATTCGAATTCTGGGCTTCAGTTGGCGCTCCGGCACACATGGCCAGACCGGCAACGGCGGCTGCAATAACAATAAACCTTACTTTGAGACGCATCATGAACCAGCTTACAAGACCATACCGGCGAGGGACAACGCGGCCGGGGGCCGGGATTTCTGAAGTCAGGGTTCGCACTTCTCCATTTGACGCGCCCACACCAGATACCGCACTGTCTTGAGCGTCTCAGAGAACACCCGGCCGGCGTCGCTGGACGCGGACTCCGGTTGCAGCGACGGCGACGCGTGCATGCTCCACTCGATGGGCAAATGGCTGAAGATCAGGGCTGAGCGCTTCAGATGCCACGAGCTCGAAATCACTTCTGCCGAATGCCAGCCGTGCTGGTTCATGATGCGCACGCTCAAACATGCATTCTGGATGGTATCGCGGGCCTGCGGTTCAATCTGGACCGCCGATTCCGGAATCCCCTGGGCCTCAGCCGCGTGCGCCATCACCTGCGCCTCCACAAAACGGTTGGCCGCGGCGCTGCCCGTAAAAATCACTTTGGGAGCCACGCCTCGTTCGTACTCATGCACCGCCTCCGTCACCCGGGCAAGCTCAACCGGCGCGGGGTTGCCGTCAGAATCGGCCGGAGAGCCAAGCACGATGATTGCGTCGAATCGAGTAAGGGAAGTGTTCGAGAGTGGTATGAAATGGCGGGCAAGAATCGCCCAGGCGAATACCAGGCAAACGGCGAGAATTGCACCCAGGATGCCGCGGGCTCGCCAACTCAGGCGCCGGTTTTTTGAGGTGGGACGACGCACTCGGCGATGCAAAGCCCGGGGCGTCGAGGTGCGTTTCCTGCCGGATGGGGGTGGGGGGCTCAAACCGAATCGTCTCCAGATTCAACTTTATCGCGCTGCCCACCGCCCGTTGTTCACCGTTCACCGTCCACCGTTTAACTCAGGTCCAGCGGCTGACCCCAGGCTGAAAACACAATCTCGTTGAGCGGCTTGCGGTTCCGGGGCGCAAGCTCGCGCTTGATCAGGTCTTCGTTGCCCAGCGTGTCGGGGTCGTCCTGGTAGCCGAGCGCAATGGCCGCGGCAATCTGGTAGTCCTCTGGAATTTCGAGCAGCGTCCGCGCCTTTTCGCGGTCCACTCCGCCCATCTGGTGGGTGGTCATTCCCAGCGCCGCAGCCTGCAAAACGAGAGCGGCGCAGGCTGCGCCCAGGTCATAGAAAGCAAAGTGGTTTGGCGAGCCGTTGCTCATGTTCTTCTTGGCCAGGCCTACCATCAGCACCGGCGCCTTGGGCGCCCAGGCCTGGTTGAAGCCCATCAGCGCCTCGGCGATCTTTTCGTGCGTCGGCGTTCCGCGCACGCCTACTATGTAGCGCCAGGGCTGCTCGTTGTTTGAAGAAGGCGCCCAGCGCGCGGCTTCGAAAACGGCGTGCAGGTTCTGCCTGGTGACTTCGCGGTCGGCGAAGGCGCGGGCGCTCCAGCGCTGGTGGAAGACGGGCAAAACGCCGTGTACGGCAGGGGCGTGTTTCTGGCTGGCTACTTCACTGGCGGATACGGGCATGAGGCTATTTCCCTTCCAAAGAGTTGTCGCAACTATTTGATTCCGTTCGCAAGATCAAGGATTCCGGGAGTGTCCCAAATGCTGCCGGCCGACTTGATGAAATTATGGTGTGCAGGTTCGCGCCGCCCCTACGGGGCTGCAATCACATTTTCGCGCCTACCCAGGACTGAGTCCTGAGCTAAATTCCTTGCCTCCCTCGGGGGCGGATTAGCGGCACACGACCAACCCAGCGGGTGCGTTCGCGCCCTGGCTGCAAAACAATCGGAGGGCTATGGATAAATCCTGTGCAGCGTCCGAGCAAACGGAATCGTCTCGCGGACGTGGTCCAATCCGCAGACCCACGCCACCATGCGCTCGATGCCCATGCCGAAGCCGGAGTGGGGCACGCTGCCGTAGCGGCGCAGGTCAAGGTACCACTGGAAGGCATCCATCGGCAGATTGTGCTTCTCGATGCGGCTCTTAAGCAGTTCGTAGCTGGAAACCCGCTGCGAGCCGCCGATGATTTCGCCGTAGCCCTCAGGCGCCAGCACATCTACGCACAACGCATAACGCGAGTCTTTGGGATCGGGCTCCATGTAAAAGGCCTTTACGTCGGCCGGATAGCGGTGCACCATCACCGGCCGGTCGTACTGCGAACTGAGCCAGGTCTCATCGGGCGAGCCAAAGTCGTTGCCGTACACGAACGGCGCCTCCAGGTGCCCATCCTTGTGCGCCTGGTTGAGCATTTCAACCGCTTCGTCGTAGCGCAGGCGCGGGAACGGCGGCTTGATGGTCTCGAGCTTGGCCGGATCGCGGCCGATGGTCACCAACTCCGGGCCGCGGTTCTTCAGCACACTTTGAACGATGTGCGAGAGAAAGTTCTCCGCCAACTCCAGCAGTCCATCTAGGTCCATAAAAGCCACTTCAGGCTCGATCATCCAGAACTCGGTCAAATGCCGGCGGGTCTTGGATTTCTCGGCGCGGAAAGTTGGCCCAAAGCTGTAAACCTTGCCCAGCGCCAGCGCCGTCGACTCGATATAAAGCTGGCCGGATTGCGTGAGATACGCCGGGTCGCCGAAATAATCCACCGGGAACAGCGTCGATGTTCCCTCGCAGGCAGCGGGTGTGAGGATGGGTGGATCGGTGCGGATGAAGCCGTTCATGTCAAAGTACTCGGCCGCGGCGCGCATGATCTCAGCGCGCGTGCGCAGGATGGCTGACTGACGGGGTGTGCGTACCCACAGGTGACGGTGCTCCATCAGAAAGTCGACGCCGTGTTCCTTGAGCGAGATCGGGTAGGGGTCGGTCTCGGGCACGCGGTGAACCACTTCAATGTTCTCTACGTCCAGCTCATAGCCGCCCGGCGCGCGCTTGTCGGCTCTCACTTTGCCCTGCACAATCACGCTTGACTCCTGCGTAAGGCCTTTGAGCGCTTCGAATACCTCGGCAGGCACGCTTTTTACGTGGGCAACGCCCTGGATGGTGCCTGTTCCGTCGCGAAAGATGGGAAACAGCAGTTTGCCGCTTTCACGCAGGTTGTAAAGCCAGCCGCGCAGGGTCACTGACCGGCCGTCGAAGGCGCCGATTCCGGCGATGGTCGCAAGCGGCGCGGGCGTCGCTTCGGGCGTTGCATCTGTCGAGAGTGTTGCGGGAGAGCTGACTTCGTCTGGCATGGATTCCTCTAAAAGAGCCGGCGGTTAATGAAACCGGCCCGACCTTCTAGCATAAATGCGCTGATGAGGCAATGACCGTGTGCATTGTGATCGCGGCGCGGCGCCCGGAGAATTAGAACTATGAGCACCGCTGTTTCCCAACCCAAGGCGACCGCGAAAACCATCTACCTGCCCCGCGAGCATGGCGCGACGGCAATGGTGATTACTCCCATTGTTTGCGCTGCAATTCTGTCCCGGGCCTGGCGCTGGGCAGAGCTGGCAACCCTTGCCGCTGCGTTCGCGGCGCTGGCTGCGAAAGACCCCTTGGTGGTTCTCATGCGGCAACGGTTTGTGTGGAAGCAGCCTCACGTTGAGACTCCCAATGCTGCGCGATGGTTCGCAGGGTACGCGCTGGTGCTCGCGGCAAGCGGGCTGGTGCTGTTGCGGGCGTGGCCGCTGGCCGCAATCTTGGCCATGGGCGCGGGAGTGATGGCGTTCGCGCTGGTGGCCATCTGGGTGAATGTAAAGAACAAACAGCGCTCGACAATGTTCCAGATTGCCAGCGCGGCCGCGCTTACTTCAAGCTCGCTGGCCATGTGTCTTTCGGCCGAGGGAGTCATTCAGTCCTGGTGCTGGTGGTTATGGGTGTTGCTTGCCATGCAGGCCGCTGCGGGGATTCTGGTGGTTCATGCGCGGCTCGACGCGCGTATTGCGCTCCGCGGCAAAGCGCCGGCAAGCCTCCAGTTTCGGCGCACCGCCTTCATTGCAGTGGCTGTGCTGGCTGCCGGAGCGGCAGCGTTGCTGATTCTGCGCAGAGGATGGCTGGCGCTGGCTTTGGCGCTGGCGGCTGCGGGTTATGCCTACGACCTTCGCAGGCAGATGAATGCGGCGGAGCTGCAACGCCCGCTGATCAGCGTGGGGCGTCAAGCGCTTACGCTGGCATCAGTCTATGCGCTGCTGCTGGTTGCAGGCCTCTGCTAGCAACCGCCTCGCCAGCAGCCTGCCAATCCAGCCGAAATCCCGCGATCGTAGCCACGCTCGGGGCCAACAGATCCGTCCCGGGAACCTTTTCTCGCTCAGGCATCACATTTTCAGGGATCTATTCCGCCGCGGCAGAACCGCCGGGCACTCTTTTCCGCACAACGGGCATCGAAGGTGTTAGAGCAGCGGTGCTGGACTCTACCAGATTGGTGCAGCCGTTGGTCGCTTGGCCGGATTGTACAACCGGGTAAATTTGTTTTGTAATACAGTAAGACTTTTTGATAATGACAATATCGACACCCTTTGACCTTGGCAAAGGCGCAGAGAAATAAAACAAGGAGGTGCCGAAGGCAACGATGATGACCGACCATGTCGACGTCACTAACGATGAAATCCATAAGACTCAGGCTGATCCTGAAACCGCGGAGCGATTCATCGCCGAAAAGCATATTGGCGACCGAATTCGCCGGCTGAGACTGAAGAAATCGATGGGACTGGTGGAATTGGGCAGGCACACGGGCCTGTCGGCCAGCTTTCTCTCCCAACTGGAAACCGGTCGGGTAGTGCCGACCCTGCGCAACCTGGCGAGAATTTCCATGGTTTTCTCAAAGGACCTTTCCTATTTCTTTGAGAGCGAACCCGCGGCGATCTTCCGCGTGCACCGGGCGAAGGATCGCGTGCGATTGCCGCAGACCGGCGTCGAGCCGCCGACCTACACCTTTGAGAGCCTCGGATTCATGGTTCCCGACCGGCATATGGACCCCTATTTTGCCGAGTTCATTCCGCAGCAGGGAGACTTTGAGCCCAAGGCCCATCTGCACCCCGGGTATGAATTTCTTTATGTGTTGAGCGGAGAGCTTGAGATCGCGCACGGCGACCACCACGCAACGCTTGCGGCGGGCGATGCGGTCTATTTCGACTCCGCCTCTCCGCACTCGTACCGATGCGCGGGGCAGGCGCCGGCGGGAGCAATCATTGTCACCATGCACCAGCCACTGCAGGCCCAGCCGCAACGCACCCAGGCCGCCGTCGCAAACGGACCACGGCTGTTGAGCGCGGCTCCGCCTCGCGCGAATGGCAACGGCGGCGAAGAGCGCGCAGAGAACACATTCTAGCGGGGCCCGCGCAATTACTCGCTCGAACCCTGATCACTTGCCGGCAAAAACTCGTAACTTACAAACGCCAGGCTCTTTGAATCGGGCGACCAGTTGGGCACGTTCATTGAGCCGTCGCCGCCCACCAGGTTCGTGAGCACGCGAATGCTCCCGTCGCTTGTAGAAAGAATGTGCAGCGCCACGTCTTTATTGGCCGCGTGCGTGGTTACGTCGGGCGGATACGAGATGAACACAATCGACTTGCCGTCCGGCGATGGATGCGGTGACCAGTTGTGGAAGTTGTCGTGCGTCACCTGTTCCACGCCGCTGCCGTCGGCATGCATGCGCGCAATCTGCATTCCACCCCAGCGATCGGTATTGAAGTAGATGTATTGGCCGTCCGGCGAATAATCGGGATCGTCGCTGATGCCCGTGCCGGTGGTCAGCGCAGTCTCTACGCCTCCATCCACTGAGATTGCATAGATGTTGCCCGCGCCATGGCTGGGTCGCGTGAAAACGATGGTTTTGCCGTCGGGCGACCAGGTGTGGAAGTAGGAGTCAGGGTTCGCCGTGACCATGCGCGGCGTGCCGCCCGTTGCGGGAATGATATACACGCGATTGCCGGGGTTTGACGCCATGGTGCAGGTGATGGCCAGCCATTTGCCATCGGGCGAAAGGCCGTGGCTGCCATTGCATCCTGTCGCGTCGCCGGTCGTGATTTGATCCGGAGTTGCGCGGCCGTCAGCCGCCACGCGAAACATCTTTCCATCCTGAACGAAGATCAGCTCCTTGCCGTCGCGCGACCAGTTGGGGGCCATTGCCCGAGCTTTGGTGGTGTACGCCACGATGGCGCGCCGCGCGCCGGGATCGATCTCGATGGCTTTGAGCGAACTGTAGAGCGCCATCGGCGGAGCAGTTGCCGGCGCAACCAGCGGCTTGAGTTCGACATGCGCGAAGGTTGCTGTCTCGACTGCGTTAGGGTCGTGCGCCGAGAGTCCGATGCCCGCATAGAAGGGTTCATCGAGGTGCATCCTGGTTGCCGCGCCCACCTGGTGCAGCGGCTCGCCGCGCAGGCTCACGAACATGGTGAATTCGTCGCCGTGTTTTTCAAGTCTCACACGCTGCGGAGGGTCGATATTTAGCTCGATGCTCTGAGTTGTCGCGCCTTTCGCGTCGCGGAATTGCAGCGCGGTCAGGCCTGAACCGTGCTGTGCGGCGTCGACGTACGCGCCATCGGCGTCCAGCGTCTGCCTGAAAATCAGAACGGCCTTGCGATGCTCATTGTGCGAGCCGGTTTTTTCGGGGTAATCGATGTCCGCGGTCAGCGACAGGTCGCCCGAGACCTTCTTCCAAAGGAAATGGAATCCGTCAGTCGTTCCCCACAGGTTGGCGCCCGCGGAATGGATGGTGTAGACGCCGGATGCGCGATCGAACGAGGCGCTTCCCGCCGGAGTCACGCTGCCAACGTCAGACTGGCCTTCGAAAACTCCTGCTGCCTGGGAATGCGCGAAGGTGAGAGGGATGGAGAGAAAAAGAGCGAGAGAAGAAAGAACGCCAACCGATTTCAACGACACAAGAATCTCCTGCGGACGGATTGCCGCACCTTGATTTCAGAAGGCGTCGAGAACCTCCGGCGCGGCGAGCAAACTATAGGTGCGGTGGGAGGGGTTGTCAAACGGGGGTAGCGGAGTTCGTGGCGTTAGAGGATCCCACCCTTTTCACGATGAGACTGTGAAAAGGATGGGGCGCCCAGTTTTGATATCCAATCTGGTTTGTCATCCAATCTGGCCGAGCTACTTGGTGTCCGCCAGCTTGCCATTGATGTCGCGCACTTCAACCGGACCCACGCCCGCATCCTTCAGCGGGCCTTCGATCTTCGAGCGATCCCCGGCGGCCATCACGATGAGCTGATCGGGATGCAGATACTCCTTTGCAACCCGCGCAATATCGGCCTGGGTAATGGCCTCGAACTTTGCGGGCAACGCGGCGTAGTGGTCAAGCGGGTAGTCGTAGATAAAAATGCTTGAAATCGCGCCTGCGATTGCACCGGTGGTTTCAAAGTCGCCGGGCAACGAGCGGATTGAGGACTCTTTGGCCGCGGTCAGTTCTTCGGGAGTGGAAGGATTCTGAGGGAAGTTGCGAATCTCCTTCATCATCTCTTTGGCTGCGGGGCCGGTGACGTCGGTGCGAACCAGCGTGGCTGAGTAGAATGCGCCGCTATCGTGGTATTCCCTGAAGACTGAGCTGGCGCCGTAGGTGTAGCCGTGCTCTTCGCGAAGATTCATATTGATACGGCTGCCAAAGCTGCCGCCCAGCGTGTAGTTGAGCACGTCGAGGGCATCGGCGTCGGGCGAGCTGGCCGGGATGCCGAAGCCAAATGCCACCAGCATGGTTTGCGGCGCACCGGGCTTGTCGATGATAACCACGTGCGTTGAAGGCGGCGCGGGCGCGGCGGGAATGCTGACCGCGGGCGCGGCAGTGCCGCTCCAATTCCCGAAGTATTGCTTAGCAAGCTTCTCAGCTTCAGCACGGGAAAGGTCGCCGGCCAGGATGAGCGCGGAGTCGCCGGGCACGTAGTGGCCCGAGTAGAAGCCTGATATATCGGCTTCGGTAAACGAATTGACACTGTCAGTGGTTCCGCTGGGCGCTGCGCCGTACGGCTGATCCCCGAAGAGCAGCTTTGGACCGGCGCGCAAGGCCATGCTCTGCACGTTGTCAGTCTCCTGCGCGATGCGCACCAGGCGCTGCTTTCGGCGGCGGTCAAAGTCCTCAGCCCGGAAGGCCGGATGCTCGACAACGTCGGAGAGCAGTTCCATGCCTTTGTCGAGGTGGTAAGTGAGCAGACTCATTGAGACGGTGCTGTTATCCATGGCCGCAGAGGTGCCAATCTGCGTGCCGATGCTCTCCTGGTCTTCAGCCAGTTGCGTAAGGCTTCGCGACGTGGTGCCGTCGCCCATGATCTCAGCGGTAAGCGTGGCCAGGCCTCCCTTGTCCTGGGGATTGTTGACGCTACCAGCGCGAGACACCACTTCAGCCGTGACCACGGGCAGCGCGTGATCTTCAACCAACAGCACTTTGAGGCCGTTCGGCAGCTTGAATTCAGTGGGAACAGGCAGATGCAATTCCGGCGCGGGACCGGGCTGAGGCTGGGTCTTGCGCCAATCCTGCGATGCTTCGAATGCAGGCGTATAAGGATTGACGAGCTTTACGTCGGCGTCGGTATCGGCGGGGCTGCGCGGCACATCGTCGAGCACCTTTTTGCCGGGAACGCAGTAGACCACCACTGCTGAATCCTTGGTGAGGTACTTGAGCGCGGCAGCCTTGGTGCTGGCCACGGTCACGTCCTCGGTCATCTTTACGTCCTTGGTCAAAAAGCCGGGATCGCCGGTGTACTGGTTGTACTGGTCGAGCGTGTCGGCAACGCCGCCAAATCCCCCCAGCCGCTGCAGACCGCTGATCTTCCGGGTCAGCTCGGTGGCCTTGGCTGCCTCAACCTCCTCATCGGTAGGCCCATCCTTCTCGAGCTTTGCCAACTCGTCCCAGAAGGTGGCCTCAAGATCCTCAAGCTTCACGCCGGGCTTGGCGGTAATGGAACACTCCGCGATGCCGGTGAGCTTGAGCGCGCGAAGACCGCAATTGACACTCTGAGCAGTCTGCAGCTTGTATACGAGTGTTTGATCGAGGCGGCTGGCCTTGGCCATGCCCAGTGCGTAGAGGGCGCTGTGAGCACTGTACGAGTCGGGTGTGTAAGCTGGCGGCGTGAGCCATGCAACGGTCAAGCGCGGCAGGCGGACAGTGTCGGTAATAGTGGCGCGGCGCTGTGACGTAATTGGCGGCGTGACAGTGGTGACCGGCTCAACCGCAGGTCCGCGCGGAATGGGCCCGAAGTATTTTTCGAGCAGCGCCTTGAGCTTGACCGGATCGAAGTCGCCGGCAACGGCGATGGAAGCGTTGTTGGGAATATAGAACTGCTGATGGAAATCGCGCACATCGGCCAGGCGCGTGGATTCAATGTCGGCGTGGCTGCCGATTACATCGCCGTAATACGGGTGTCCCTTGGGAAAGAGCTGGTGGTAGACCTCTTCGTCGGCTACGTCGTAGGGCCTTCCTTCGCCCTGGCGGCGCTCGTTGCGTACCACATCCTTCTGGTTGATCAGCTTTTCGCGGTCCAGACCCTCCATCAAAAAGCCCATGCGATCGCTCTCCAGCCACAGCGCCAGCTCAAGCTGGTTTGAAGGCATGGTCTCGAAATAATTAGTGCGGTCGAAGTCGGTGGTGCCGTTTACATCGGTGGCGCCGGCAGCCTCAACGTCGCGGATGTGCGCCTTGGCGCCCACGTGTTCAGAACCCTCGAACATCATGTGCTCAAACAGGTGCGCAAAGCCGGTGCGGCCGGGCTTCTCGTTGAGCGGGCCCACGTGGTACCACAGGTCCACCGAAACCAGCGGCAGGCGATGATCTTCATGCGTGATGACAGTCAGGCCGTTGGGCAGTGTGAACTTCTGGTACTTGATCTCAGGCAGTTTGTGCGCGGCCTGCGCGTGAGCGGCGACGCCGGTGCAGGCCAGCGCAGAAACCAATACGAGGCAAAAATTGCGAACGGGACTTTTCACTGGATTTCTCCTTGGTGGGAAGCGAGCAAGAGAGCGACGTGAGGATTATACGGGATAGACTGCATTTCTCATGGCAGCGCGAGAAACGAGAGATGGTGAGTTGGCGGGCTGGTCGGAGCGTTTGGATACCCTCCCTGCAGCCGCTTGGGAGAGGTTGCGGAAAAACTCAGCGGGATAAGGCCTTGTATCAGGGCACCACTTCAGTCGTGCCGATAACGCCACTAAAAGGGGTGGGGTTTTAACCCCTGAGGGATGTTTTTCTGGAATCTCGCACCGCGCAAGGAGTTTTTCCGCAGCCTCGGGAGACCGGCGGCACATAGGCGGCTATTTGCTATCGTCGTAGGTCGGGAAAGGCTCGGGCTCGGTGCTGGTGGGGATGGTGGCCAGGGTTTTGAGGTCGGCCTGGACCTGCGCCCAATGGGCCGCGTTTTTCTTCGTCGAAATGGGAGCGTTGGGATCGGAGTAATAGGCCTCGATGTCGCGCTTGATGCCGGGCGGGATGGGCTGCGCAGGGTTTTGCGCGAGTCGATGGAGGAGGCTTGCATAGGTGGAGTCAGTGAGTGAATAGCCGCCGGGCTTGACCACGTTGCCGGTATCCAGGTCGCGATTCGGCAAGGGATGAAGAGGATCGTTCGGACCGAAGGGCTGCGCAAGTGTCGGGGCACCATGAGGCAAAGCAATCCGCGAGGCAGACGGCGTGAAGCCGCGCAAAACGTAGCGCATGGCGGCTGCGGATTGAGAGACGCTGTGCATGTAGTCGGCCTCGGTAGAGGTGGTGGGCCCTTTCACATTTGCCAGCGAGAGCGGACCAACTTTGGGAAGGATGAAGAAGAGGACCTCGATCAATCGGGTTTCAAAGCTGGGTTTGCCGGTGCGATACGAATCCCAGTTGCCGAGCGCGGCGGCAGCGGCGGCTTCGTTGTCAATCTCGATTGCCTCGGGCGTGTTCGTCTCGGCGGGCTCGTGCTTGCTACGCCGGAGCGTGATGGCGTAAGCAACGTGAGGAATGAAGTTGCGAACGGCGAAGCGGTACACCCAGACCTTGAAGCGATGGGAACGGTGATCGGCGAAGTCGGGTAGTCCGTAAGTCCGGTAGAAGGCGAGGCCGAGCTGATGGACCGGAACATTGAGCCCGATTTGGCGCAGGTAGCGCAGTGGCGCGAAGCGACGATGAGCGATCTCGTCAATGTCGAAGCCAAACTCGGTTTGGACGTGCTGTTTCTGGCCCTCGGCGTAGTTGACGATCGGTCCAAAACGAGCTTTGAGCTTCGGAAACTCAACGGGCACGGCTCGATTGGTGGCTTCAGAGTGACCGTAGGAATCGCCGATGTAATGCGAAAGTGCGCCGACGGCGAACGCCAGTTCGTCGGCATTGTTGGCGTTACGGAATAGGTTGACGACAAAATCTCCGCTGCGCACGTAGTGAGTAAGGTCGGAGAAGGAGTGGTCACCAAAGGGGTAGTAGCCGATGTCCTGAATCACGCAGCCGCCGTAAGCATAAGAGCGGGCGCGGTCAAGCTGGGCGGGCGTCAGGCCGGGGTACCGGCTGAGCACCAAAGGAACGATCGAATCCTGCCACGTGAGGTCGATGAGCTGCTCGTGGGTGAGCAGAGAGTAAGCGCGACAGATGGGGACCTGAAGGCAAAGCGCGCTGAGGATGACAGGGATCAGATTTTTGGCAAAAAGCTTCATTGCGGTCCGCACCAGGGAAACGCCGGGCGAAACGGAGAGTATTTGGAGCCCGATTATTCGCTCGTCTTGTCCATTAGATGCAGGATGCCAAAAAGCGGGATTCGAAGATGCATCAGGCGTCTTCAGGGTCTTCGGCTGGAATGTGCGCAAAGTACTCAGCCGCCTGCTGCCAGTTATCCACTCGCACAAACCCGGTGGCGGCCAGATTGTGGGGCGCTGTGTAGAGCAGCCCCTGGCCTTCAAAACGCAGCAGGTTGCGCGGCTGGTCGTCGATCAGGTAATCGGCGCGCAGAATCGACTTGTGGCCGCAGAAAACATAGTGCGTGGGCGGAATGAATGGAAAGTGCCGTTGCAGCCAGCGGTACTTGGGCCCGAGCGAGTTGGGCACCGCCATGGCCTGCGTGGCAATAAAGATCTCAAAACGTGTGGAGAGGTCTTTCAGAACTTCCTGAGAGCCGGGAATAACGTCGAGGACTTCGAAAAAGTCTTCGGCGTCGAGGAAGGCGCGGAGCTGCTGCTGACGATCGACGGGGGTAATCTCCCACAGGCCCTTGCCGGCCAGGTCGTCGACCGTGACGTCTTCGTCGAACTCCTGGTTATAGCGGCGCAGGTGCTCGGCCAGCGTATCGGCCATCACCTCGTCCATGTCAACGCAGATGCGGTGCATCGCAAACCTCGAAGAACAATGGTCAGTGCTCAGTGATCAGTGGCCAGAAAAACCCGAAACGATCTACTCAAGAAAAGGGTAGCAGGGGCAGGGCTGACACAAACGACTATGCAGGAGCCCCAGCTCGCCGCTTCCTGAGCCAACGGCGGCGAAACAACCAGGCAAGCAGCAACGCACAGGAAAGAAGGAGATAGGGCAGATAGGTGAGCGTCAAAAGGACAGCGTGCGAGAGGAATCGCATGCGGCGCGCGCGGTCGATTGCTGCGGCGGGGATTGTGACCGTTTGATTCCAGTCCATTGCCAGCAGGCGAGGCAGAAAGCCCTGGTTGACTGAGCCCTCAAGGTTGTAAACGCCCACGTGGTTTGTGAAGTGTGAAGCAACAATCAGGTCGCGGGAAAACTCATTCCAGTCGAGCGGTCCTGAGTCGGCGCCGGGCGGCGTTGGGCCATCGGTCACGCCGACGGTGATGCCTGGTTCGCCGGGGCCGAGCGACCAGATCATGCCCGCGCCAATGGGTCGCGCGAAGCTGGTGTAGACCATCAGATATTCAATGTTGCCATTTACATCCACGGTGCCGAGCAGGCGGTCAACCAGCGACGTGTTGGTGCTGCGTTCGGCGGGGCGGTAGGGCATCTGGTAAGTCTGAACCGAATACCCGTGCGACTGCAGATCCCGGATGATATCGGAATAGGCCTGCTGCGCGCGTTCGATTCGCTGGCCGTCAAGGCTGCGTGAGACGAGCGTCGTGATCAAATGCCACTTGTGCCGGCTGAGTTGAGAGAGTCCATTAAAGTCGGGCTCGATGTCGAGCCCAACTGCCGCCCAGTGCAGGTTGTTGTCTGAGGTCCACTTCTCGAAAGCGTTGACGCATTCGGCGGCGGCAGGGGCATTGCCGGCGTTGAGGTAGACTCCGTCTTTGCTCGAGAGCATGATCCAAGCGACGGCGGGAATCTGTTCCTGATTCAGTCGGTGAACTATGTCTGCCCGCTGTGGCGAGAAATCGGTGATGGCGACGGCCACCAGGGCGTGCAGGTCGCCAAGCTGTGCGATCAGGCCGGGAGTGGCAAAGAGGGATTGCATCGCCTCAATGCCTTTATCGCAACAGGCAAAACCAATCTCCGGGCGAGAGCCGGGTCCCTGGATGCGTACGTCTTTTGATTGGAGTGAGGCTGGAGCCAGTGCCAGGCTTACGGCGCAGACGAACAGGAATTTGCCTAGAGTTTGGGAAAATGGCGCGGCCGCAGGGAGACAGCGGTGCATCAATACAGATTTTACGCCCCAACCTGCCCCGGCTTGCGAATGGCCCTGCCAACGCCTGGAGCTACTTCAGGCTGCGGAGCTTTCGCCGCCGGCGCCATGGCCGGATCCCAATAAATAAGCCGGCTGCAACTGTCGCAGGTCAGCAGTTCACCCTCGCGGAGCTGGTTCCACGTCTGCGGCCGCACGCCCATTCTGCAACCCGTGCACTGCTGGTTTTCGGCGCGGGCAATTCCGGTTCCGCGCAGTGCTGCTAGGCGGTCAAAGCGGGCCAGCCAATCGGGCTCAATGAGTGGGCGGACGGCTTCGCGCTCGACGCCAAGAGCTGCGAGCTGCGCCGCCAGTTCCTGCTGGCGCGCCGTAACTCGAGCACGCGTCTTCTCAAGCGCTTCGGCCAGCAACTCAACCTGCGCGCGTGCCTGGGCCAGTGTCCCCTCAAGGGTCTCAGACCGCTCCATGCTGGCCAGCTCGTCGTTCTCAAGCCGCTCAATCTCGGCGGTGGCAAAGCCGACCTCGTGCGCAACCGCCTCGGCCTGCGCGGAGTTCTTCACCACGTCAAGCTGGGCGCGGAACTTGGCCGCCTTCTGCCGGTGCCCGTCGATCTCGCGCTCCAGCCGGGTGCGCAGCGTCTCTTCTCGACTAAGCGCGGAAGAGGTATCGGCCGATTGGCGTTGCGCCGCGGCCAGCGTGGCCTCAGCCTGCTTCACTTCCGCGGGCAATGCGTTGGCTTCCTTGGTCAGGCGGGCGCGTTCCAGTTCCACGGCCTGCAGTTTGACGAGATGTTCAACAAGCGGTTGCATCGGTGTTGAAGAGTTTACGGCATCGCGGCCCATTCAGAAAATAGCCTCTGCCCAGCCGGTGATATTTGCTGTCCGCGCATTTTGCATCCAACTATCGGGGTGCTTCTCATGTTTCGAGTGCATCGCGGCATTTCCTTCAGTGGCGGCGCGCCATCGGGGACTGCGACAATAATAAATAGGCGAGTATTACGGCGATGAGCAAGCAACCTTCGTTCTGGCGGCGTCATCGGGCACTGGCCTGGGTATGCGTGCTTGCGCTTGTTTTGCTCATTGTGGCGGCAACCGCCATTTCAATTCTCCTGCGCAATGCCGAGCCAATCCTCCGCGCGCAGATTGTTGCGGCCCTCGAGCAGCAGTTCCATTCCCGGGTTGAGCTTGACAGCTTCAACATGTCGCTCAGCGGAGGTCTCCGCGCCGAGGGTCACGGACTGCGCATCTGGCCGCCCTCGCAGGTGCATGGCGTAACCATATCCGCGTCCCATGAGGGCCAGCCCCTCATCTCCATTGACGACTTCCGCTTCCGCGCGCCTCTGCACTATGCGTCCAAAGAGCCCATCCGAATTTCTATCGTGGAATTACACGGCCTTGTTATTGATATGCCGCCGGCGTCGCACTTCGCGCAACTGGTCGGCGATAAGCCTCAGAGCGCCGCGAGCGGCGATTCAATGAAGAAAGTGCTTCTCCACTTCAAGGTCGATAACATAAATTGCATCGATACAGTTCTCCGCCTCGAGACCAACAAGCCAGGAAAGCTGCCGGTGGTTTTCAATATCTCGAGCCTCAAGCTCACCAACATTGAGCCAACCGGGACCATGGACTTCACCGCGAACCTGGTGAACGCGATTCCCAAAGGAACGGTGCAAACCAGCGGCAAGTTCGGCCCGTGGAGCGTTGACGATCCGGGCCAAAGCAGCGTTCAGGGCCAGTACACTTTCGACAATGCCAACCTGGGTGACTTTAGAGATATCTCTGGAACGCTTCACTCCACCGGCCGCTACACCGGAACGCTGCGCGAACTTGCGGTCGACGGCACAGCCGACGTGCCGAACTTTGCCCTCACCCACTTTGGCACCGCCATGCCTCTGCACACCGACTTCAATGCAAATGTCGATGCCACAAACGGAGACACCTACCTCGAGCAGGTAAATGCCGTCCTCGGAGAATCGCACTTTACTGTTGAGGGCAAGGTGGTTCGAGTGCCGGTAAGCGCGGCTGAAGTCGCGTCGAGTCAAGATCCGAATAGCAACCCGCGCGCGGAGCTGCCCACCAAAGGCCGCGACATCTCGCTTACAGTGAATGTGCCGCAGGGCCGCATGGAAGACTATGTCCGTCTGGTCAGCAAATCGGGGACGCCCCTGCTGACCGGAGTGCTGAATTTGAAAACCTCGCTCGATATATCTCCCGGCAAGGAGCACGTTTACGAGCGTATCAAGCTCAAGGGGACGTTCCGGCTCAATAATGCGCAATTCACCAGCGCCAAGGTTCAGGATCGCGTAAATGAACTGAGCCTCCGCGGGCAAGGCCTCACGAAAGAGGCCAAGGCGAAAGACAAAAGCGACATTGCGCCGGCGCTGGCAGTGATGCAGAGCAGCTTCACTATGGCGAATGGCGTGGTCACCATGCCCGACCTGTTGTACCAGGTTCCAGGCGCCGACATCGCATTGAACGGAACCTACGGAATCGACGGCGGCACGATTAATTTCTCAGGCAACGCCAAGTTACAGGCCACAGTCTCGCAGATGATCGGCGGATGGAAAGGCGCGCTGGCCACGCCGCTCGACCACTTCTTCAAGAAAGACGGCGCAGGGACTGAAGTCGGCGTTCACATTGACGGCACGCGCGAAGATCCACACTTCGGGCTCGATCTTCACGGATTCAAGTACACCTCGCCCGAACGGCCCGGCGAGAACGCCCCCGACAATGGAGCGGCGACTGCTCCTCCGCAACAGCAGCAGCAAACGCAGTAGACGGCGAAATTGGGACTCAGATCTGGCCGCCTTCTGCCGAGGTAGGGCGCCGCTCCGCGCTGCCCGCGCCCATCAGCACCAGCGAGCGCTGCGCAAAGGGTGAGTAGACCAGCAGCGTGGTGCAGGCCAACGCCAGGCCAAAGTTGATGTGGTGCAGCAGCAGAAACGGCGAAAGCGCCCACAGTACGTCGAAGGCGAGCACAAACGGCCACACCTTCAGCAGCTTTTGCCGCACCCCCGGCGGATGAAAAAGCACTGCGCACATCAAGAAGGCGCGCACCGGGATGAGGATGGCCGCGGTCACAATTACCGCGCCAAAAACAATCGCCGCACGCGGCAGCGGCGACAGCAGATCTTCAATCTCGGCCAGGTTGGCCAAGGCGCCCACGTAAAAACCGAGATACATGAGCTGCAAAAGAATGTAAAGGGTCTGCACCACCGAATGAGGCGATTTGGGCAGATCCTCTTCCGAGGCCAGAATGGCGAATCCGGTTTTGCCGTTGCGCTCGGCGGGCGCTGAAGCGGCGAGTTCGGGTGCAGCGAGCATGGGAACGGCGGGGTCAGCGGTAGGTTCACCGGTGGGTTCAGCGGGCGCTGGATCGACTGGCGGCGCTTCCGGCCGGCCTGCCGCTACCAGAATTTCGCTGCCCGCGATGCGTTCGACGGGGGCAATGAATCGGTAGCCGCGCCGGGCAAGCGTTTCAATGAACCGCGGGCTGCCGGCCATGTCTCCCAGCGCCTCGCGAATCCGGTTCACCGCGGAGTTCACGCCGTGGTCGTAATCGACAAATGTGCCCTCTGGCCACAACTCCCGCGAAATCTCTTCGCGGGTCACAAGGGCGCCGGGCCGGTCGAGCAGCATCAGCAATACCTGGAATGGCTGGGCGTTGAGCCGCAACCGCACTCCCTGTCGGCGCAGCTCGCCGGTTCCCGCGTCCGCTTCGAAGACTCCAAAGCGATAGCGCCGCTCCTGATTTTGCTCTGCCATTGGCTCGGGTACAGTTTATCCGATGGAGAAGTGCCTCGCACCGCGCGCAGCTCAAAGTACAACTCTCCGTAACCCGGCCCAATGCAATGCCTTGCGCGGGGAGAAACTTTCGAGAACATTTGATGCGCCCGGTATTGCACTCCAACGTCTGAAGGGGCAGAGTGTTCAATCATGACCCGCAAGCCAAACGCAAATCGGATTCCGGCTTTGAAGTCAATCGCCTTCGCCCGCGTCTTTCCTGGCGCCATCGCCGCCCTGCTGCCGCTGGCACTTCAGGTTATCGCCGCGCCGCAGCTTGCAGTCGCCGATCCTTCACCCGCGGCCGTTGCGGGATTCAACACTTACATCGCTCAGCTCGAATCCCGGCTTGCCCGCCAGCATGGCTCGGCCCCGGATTCTCTGGCTCCATTCGACGCTGCTCGCGTGCACGGGGGCGAGGTGGTCGTCGAGCAGATCACGCCTGCAGCCGGGGCAACTTTACCCGGTGCGATGCTCCATCACTGGCGCGGCACCGCATTTGTCCCCGGCGCCCAAGCCGTTGACCTCGAACGGCTGCTGCGCGACTACAGCCGCTACCCCCAGGTCTACGCGCCGCAGGTGATTACGGCCAGGGTGCTGTCCCAGGACGGCAACCACTTTCAAACCATGCTTCGACTGAGCCAGAAGCATGTGATCACCGTAGTGCTCGATTCAAATTACGACATTCAGTTTTTCCCCGCCGCCGCAGCGCCCGATCCGAACTCCGGCGCGCACGGATACAACATTTCCCATTCCACGCGCATTGCCGAGATTGCCGACCCGGGCAAAGCCACCGAACACGCGCTCGATTCAGACCACGAGCACGGCTTTCTGTGGCGCCTGAACACCTACTGGAGTTGGGAGGAGCGCGACGGGGGCCTCTACATGCAAATCGAAACGGTTTCGCTCACGCGCTCGGTTCCCACCGGCCTTGGCTGGGCGATCGGGCCATTCATCGAAAGCATTCCGCGCGAGAGCCTCGATTTCACGCTGCGCTCCACCGCCAATGCGTTGCGGCGGTAGATGCCCTCAGGGGCTAAAGCCCCGTTTGTCTTTGAGGGCTGTTTTCGGCACGACTGAAGTCGTGCCCTGATACACAACTCGATTGGGTTGCGGCTTCTTGGAGTCGTTCAGCCGCAAACAGAAAGGACAAAAATCATGAACGCCGTTGCATCCATGCCCACCAAGTCAGGTTTCCATTCCGCCACTCGCATCAACCGCTCGCTGACGGCGCACACAGAAAAACTGGCCCTTGAGTGGATGGCCGCTCGCGCCCCGTACTGGGTCACCAGCGACCGTCTCACGCTGCTGGGCTTTGCTGCGCAGGTTGCCTGCGGCGCGTGTTTCGCTCTTGCGCGTTACGACCGGCGCATTCTGCTCGGCGTAATCGTGTGCCTGGCGCTCAACTGGCTGGGCGACTCGCTGGATGGAACGCTGGCCCGCGTGCGCCATATCGAGCGGCCGCGCTATGGCTTCTATGTCGATCACATGGCCGATGTCTTCGGGTCGGTCGCGCTCATGCTGGGCCTCGGCTGCTCCGGCCTGCTCCACCCCGCGGTCGCCATCGCCATGCTTCTGGCATTTCTTGTGCTAGCCGCCGAAAGCTACCTCGCCACCTACACGCTATCCCGCTTCCAGCTTTCGCAAGGTCTGTTTGGCCCCACTGAGATTCGCATTGTGCTGGCCATTGGCACGCTCGAACTTCTGCGCAGCCCCTGGTCCAACCTCTTCGGCCACCGGTTTCTGCTGTTCGATATCGGCGGATCCATCGCCGCAACCATCATGTTCGCCATGGCAGTGACCGTGACCGTGCGGCACATTGCACAGCTTTATCGCGAGGAGCCGCTCAAATGAGCCTGCGAATTCGATGGGTGAAAACGCTGATCCGATGGGGCAAGTTCAACCTGGTGGGCGCTGCCGGCATGGTATTACAGCTTGCTCTGCTGGCTGTCTTCAACCGTCTCGCTCCCGGCCACTATCTCATGGCTACAGCCGCGGCCATTGAGATTACGCTGCTGCACAACTTTGCCTGGCATGTGCGCTACACGTGGCGCGACCGGCGCGATGGTTCCGCGCCGATCGTCCGGCTCCTGCGTTTTCATCTTTCCAATGGGCTGGTCTCGCTCATCGGAAACGTTGCGCTGATGCGAGTGCTGGTGGGTCATGCGCATCTGCCCGTGCTGGCCGCCAACGGCATCGCGATCCTTTGCTGCTCGATTGTGAATTTCGCTTTGTCTGATCTGTGGGCTTTCGCGCATATCCGGCAGGAGTGGGCGTGACAGGTTGCGAAAAAGCTCGTAGAACGAAGCGGTTTTTGCGACAGTCGATACTGCAGGGGCTAAAGCCCGCAATCAATTTGAGAGCATTATTGGCACGAGTAAACTCGTGCCCTGATACAAGACTTTTCCGAGTGCGGTCTTTTCGCAACTTGTTGAGCCGTTCCCGGTCAGAAACACTGAACAATAAAAACAGCCGCACCAAAGAATCTCTACAATATCTGCACTCCTCATCCGTCTTCACCAGTGGATGGAACAGCCGGTAAGCATGAGCCTGACAACCGAACAGAACCGCCAGATCGCAGAGATCATCGCGGAACAGAGGTTGCGGCTGCGTAATTTCATTCGCCGGTACGTGCCCACCGAGGCCGACGTTGAAGACCTGCTGCAGGATGTCTTTCTGCGGGCCATTGAGGCCTACCGGCTGCCGGAACCGGTGGAGCAGTGGGGCGCGTGGATGTTTCGCGTCGCGCGCAACCGCATCGTTGACTTTTTTCGCAGGCGGCGGGTGAGAGGGACCGAAGCAAATGCCGCACCGAGAGACGAGGACGAAGCGCGCCGGCCAGAAGACGAACTACCATCACGCGACGCCGGGCCGGCCGAGGCTTATGCGCAAGCCGTTTTGCAGGCCGAGCTTCTTGATGCGCTGGAAGAGCTACCCGCCGAACAGCGCGAAGTGTTCGCAGCTCACGAGATCGAAGGCTTGAGCTTCAAGGAGATTTCAGCGCGCACCGGAGTGAGCGTGAACACACTCCTCTCGCGAAAGCATTATGCGGTTCTGCATTTGCGGCGCCGCCTGACAGACATCTACGAAGAATTTGTGACAAAGGGAGAAGACTGAAATGAGAAAAAGAATGCCGCGCGGCCTCAAATTTGCACTGATTGCGATTGTGGCGCCATTTGCAATTGCACTGTTCGTGGGATTCTTCGGCTGGGTGACGATGAGCCTGTGGAACTGGCTCCTGCCGGGACTCTTCGGATGGAAGTTGATCACGTTCTGGCAGGCCGTGGGGCTGGTGATCCTGTGCCGGCTGCTGTTTGGCGGCATGAGGGGCGGAAGCGGCAGCGGTCGCCAGCGCTGGCGCCATCGCATGAGCGAGCGCTGGCAGCAAATGACGCCTGAGGAACGCGAGAAATTCCGCGAGGAGATGGCCAGCCGCTGGGCCTGCTCGCATGAGGCGGAGCCGGAAACTAAAGCCGGCGCCTGAACGCGTCACCGGAGTTTCATTGCGCCTGTGGGCTCTCATCTTACCAACCCCGCTGCCAGCCCGCAGGCGCACCGCCGCCCGCCACATTTCACCCTCCCCCCAATGTGATAGCTTGCTTGAGTTGGAATGTTTTCATTCCAGCCGCGCAACCGGGGGCACCATGCGGCATTTGAATCGAATTGGACCTTTTTTGGCGGGTTTAACGGCGGTCTTCGTTCTTGGCCACGCAGCGATCGCAGCACAGGGGCAAACCGCGCCCCCTGAATCACCGGCCGCAAAGCCCGCTACCAGCCAGCAGAACGAATTGGATTGGTGGAAGAACGCCGTTATCTACGAGATTTACCCGCGCAGCTATCAGGATTCGAATGGCGACGGTATCGGCGACCTGAACGGCATCACCGAACATCTCGGCTATCTGCAGGAACTCGGGGTCGACGCAATCTGGCTCACGCCCGTCTACCCCTCGCCCCAGGTCGACTTCGGTTACGACATCTCTGACTATCGCGCCATCGATCCCCAGTACGGCACCATGGCCGACTTCGATCGCCTGGTCGCCGAGGCAGACAAGCGCCACATCCGCATCATCATGGATATGGTGATGAATCACACCTCTGACCAGCACAAGTGGTTCCTCGAATCGCGTTCGTCCCGCACCAACCCCTACCGCGACTGGTATATCTGGCGCAATGGCATGGGCGAAACCCCCACCAGGAACGGCTTGCCGCCCAACAACTGGCAATCCTACTTCGGCCACTCCGCCTGGCAGTGGGATGCCAAGACCCGCCAGTACTACTACCACAAGTTCTATATCCAGCAGCCCGACCTCAACTGGCGCAATCCCAAGGTCCACGACGCATTCAAAGACATCATCGCCTTCTGGCTCCAGCGCGGGGTGGGCGGCTTTCGTTTCGACGCCATTACAGAACTCTATGAAGATCCCGAGATGCGCGACGAAGGCATAGTGAGGGGCAAAGACGGCGACCCCGTTATCAACGCATTCGGTGATCAGCAAACCGACAATTCGCGCACCAGCAACCAGCCGGGTTTGCACGCGGTCATAGCCGAAATGCGCGCTGAGGCCGACAAGTTCAGCGTTAAGGCCTTCCCCGGGACGCGAGTCATGATCGGCGAAACCTATCTGCCCAATATCGCCGAGCTGGACAAAATGTACGGCACCGCGGCGCATCCCGAGTTTGAGCTTCCCATGGATACGCAGGTGGGCATGATCAACAGGCTGGATGTGGCCACCTTCCGATCGAAGCTCACAGACGTTGAATCGAAGATCGACTCCAATATCCCCCTGCTGCTATTCGACAATCACGACAATCCGCGTATCGATATGCGCTACGGCGACGGCGTTCATAACACCCAGATCGAGCGTGTCATCGCCACGGTGCTGTTTGCTTCGCGCGGCGCGTCGCTCATGTACTACGGCGATGAGATCGGCATGGTGACTACGCCGCCCACCCGCAAAGAAGATGTAAAGGACCCCATCGGCATCACCGGGTGGCCAAAGGAAAAGGGCCGTGACGGCGAGCGCACGCCCATGCAGTGGAACACCGAGTCCAACGCCGGTTTCACAACAGGAACGCCATGGCTGCCCGTGCCGCCCAGCGCCGAGGAGAAAAATGTTGAAGTCGAGCGTGCCGACCCTGACTCGCTCTTCAACTGGTATCGCACGCTTATTCAACTCAAGAAGACGGTGCCCGCCTTGGAGCACGGCTCCAACATCATGCTCGATACTGATAACACGAGCGTACTGAGCTGGCTGCGCCAATCTCCCGGCACGCCGCAGGTGGTGGTGAGCGTGAACTTTACGGCCCAACCCCAGATTGTGAATCTCCAGTCCGGCAGTTCAGCACTCGCAGCAGGCAAGCTGCAAACGCTTCTCAAGTCTCCCGGTGGCGTCGATCCTAAAGCGCTCGACCAGATCGTACTGGCCCCGTTCGGAATTTACATGGGCGAATTGCAGTAGTCTGGGATGTATCGACCTCGCCAAAAGGGCGCCCTTCACTCGTTTGGCCGCAACCTCCGTCCGTAAGTCTCCGTCAAAGAGACTGGCGGACCCATTGAATTTTCCGTTCCTCAGGCACTAAAGAGGCGCAGACTGCGTTTTTCTCAATCCAACCTGTCCAGTGCGTCGCGCAGCCCGGTTGGTTGCCGATGATGCCAACCCGCGTATGCATTCTCCTGCTGATTGTCACCGTTGGCGCCTCGCTCACGCATGCGCAGTCGAGCGCAAATCTGCCCGCCGCTCCTGCCCCTGCGGCAGCGCAGGCCGCATCGATTCGCGGAGTTGTTGTCAGCAAAGAAGGCGAGGTTTACGAGGGCGTGCGGATTATGCTCTCCAGTGCCGGGACCGTGCAATCCTGCCAGACCAGCAACGCAGGCGAATTCGTATTCGAACAGGTTGCTCCGGGTCCTTATACGCTCACGTTCGCTTCGCAGGGATTCAAGACCCAGACCGTCTCGGGCGAGCTTAGTCCCGGCCAGGCCCTTACTCTGCCGAACGTGGTCCTCGGTTTCAAGGAATCGGTGAGCGAGGTTCGCGTTTCGGCTGAATCGCAGGAGCTGATTGCCGATCAGCAGATCCATCTTGAGGAACAGCAGCGCGTGCTGGGCCTGTTGCCCAACTACTATGTCAACTACGATCGCAACCCTGTGCCTCTAACCACAAAACAAAAGTTCAAGCTTGCCTGGCACTCCAATATCGATCCGTTCAACTGGCTCATGAACGCGGGATTTTCAGGCTATCAGCAGGCCACCAATTCGTTTAAAGGATACGGCCAGGGAATGCAGGGATACGGCAAGCGCATGGGCGCCAATACCGCCGACGGCTTCTTCAGCGACATGATCGGTGGCGCCATCCTTCCCTCGCTCTTCCACCAGGATCCCCGCTACTTCTACAAGGGCACCGGAACCATCCGCTCGCGCATCGGATACGCCCTCGCCAATACCGTAGTTTGCAAGGGCGACAACATGCGCTGGCAATTCGACTACTCGGGTATCCTCGGCGGACTCGCCGCGGGTGGCATATCCAATCTCTATTACCCCGATAACGAACGCAGCGACGCAGTAGTGACATTCGAAGGCGCCGGCATCGGCCTGGCTGGCGCTGCCGTGCAGAACCTCTTCCAGGAGTTTCTGATCAAGAAGCTGACGCCTCACGCGGGCAGGCAGAGTACGCCGTAGAGTGTTGTATCAAAAGTTCGCACAAGAAATGAATTGTCATCCTGAGCGAAGCGAAGGATCTGCAGTCGCTTTTCGACGGCCTCCGACTGAGCCATATAATCCGTGATGGATGCAACTGGTCATTCTTCCGTCAGGAGTTTTAGAAGCCAGCGTGAAATCGATTAATCCCAGCGGCAGCAGAGTCGAGTTGAACAAGGGTGATTCGGCCTCAGAAGTGAATCTGATGCTGATGAACTCGAGAGCCCTGAAGGTAATTCAGTTTTCCGAGCCTTTGCCGCTCAAGTTGCTGGAGGCACTGGATGACGATTTCTTCTGCTGGCGTCCAGATGTTGAACTGCGTGCATACGGGTTCTACGGAATGACCTGCGATCTAAGCTTTTGTTCGCGCATGTCCCATGTTCAAAACTTCAGGGCTGACTGTCTTCAAAGCGCAATCAACGTAGAATGTGTTGCGCGCATGCCGCGCCTGAAAAGCTTGGGAATCGGAATCTTTGACCTCGATACTTTTGAGATCCTGCGAGAAATCAATCCCGGCTTGGAAAAACTGTACCTTTCACAGACGAAATCGAGAAAACCGGATCTTGCTCCAATTCGCGCATTGAGCTCTCTCAGGCATTTGTGTCTAGCGGGGCAACAGAAGAACATCGAAGTCATTGGTGATATTCAAGAACTCCAGGAATTGCACTTGATCTCGGTGACTATTGACTCCCTTGGCCTGCTCCGAAACTTGCAAGAACTGTGGTTCTTGAGGATAGGGCTTGGCGGAACGAAGAATCTTTCTGCGCTTCGAGGGCTTGCGAACTTGAAGTACCTCGAACTCTGGAGAATCTTAGGGCTGGACGACATCAGCGTGATTGAGACTTTAGCGGGTTTGCAGCACTTGTTCCTCCAGGACCTGGCAAGAATAACGAAACTCCCGTCGTTCAAGAGCCTTCCGCACCTTCGTCGCGTGACCATCGATTCCCTCAAAGCCCTGGTCGACATTTCTTCGCTGACTGATAGCCCGTCTCTTGAAGAGATCGTTCACAGCACCGCCAAGGTTCAGCCCGAAGATTATCTGCCGTTGTTGCATTCGGGTCGGTTGAAATTTGCGAGCGCTGGCTTTGGAAGTCTTAAGAAGAACGAACAATTCAAAGTGCTCTGCGAAAAAATGGGCGTGACCTACGGTGTGAATCGCGATTTCAAGATTAGGTAGTGCAAGGTCTTGGCGCTCCCTCCCCAGGTCGCCTCGCCTTGCCCGCCCCTCACCCCGCGTGTTTGACTGATTCCCGAAGGCAGGTGCGCTCTCATGCAACAGGTTCTCGCCCCCTACGTACTCGCTTTAGACCAGGGAACAACCAGTTCGCGTGCAATCCTCTTCGACCAGGACGGCGCAATTGCCGCCGTCGCCCAGAAAGAATTTGAGCAGTTCTATCCGCAAACCGGCTGGGTGGAACACGACCCTACTGAGATTCTGACCAGCCAGATGAGCTGCGCCGTTGAGGTGCTCGGCAAGGTAAACGCACGCCCGCGCGATCTGGCCGCCATCGGCATCACCAATCAGCGCGAGACGGTGATTGTGTGGGAGCGCTCCACAGGCAAGCCCATCCATCCCGCCATTGTGTGGCAGGACCGCCGCACCGCCGCTTTCTGTAAGGAGCTTGAAGAGCGCGGCCTCGCCGATATGGTTGCCGGCAAGACAGGACTGGTGCTCGATCCCTATTTTTCGGCAACCAAGGTCCGCTGGATCCTCGACAACGTCAGTGGCGCGCGCAGCCGGGCCGAGCGCGGCGAACTAGCCTTCGGCACGGTCGATAGCTGGCTTATCTGGCACCTCACCAGCGGCCACAAGCACGTGACCGACGTGACCAATGCTTCGCGCACGCTGCTTTACAACATCGTCAAAGGCGAGTGGGACAAGGAACTCCTAGAAATCTTCGGCGTCCCTGAAAGCATGTTGCCTGAGGTAGTGTGGTCGAGCCAGCAGATAGGCGAAGTGACCACGTCGCTGGGATTGGCCGGTGCCGCGATAGCGGGCATTGCCGGCGATCAGCAGGCCGCGCTCTTCGGCCAGTTGTGCTGGCAGGCAGGCGAGGCCAAAAACACCTACGGCACCGGCTGCTTCCTGCTGCAGAATATCGGATCGAAATTTGTGCGCTCGCGTCACAAACTCATTACCACGCTTGCCGCCAGCGCCCAGTCGCGCCTCGAGTACGCGCTTGAGGGCAGCATTTTTATCGGCGGAGCGGTGGTGCAATGGCTGCGCGACAACCTCAAACTCATCGGTGCTTCGAGCGACGTCGAGGCGCTGGCGAAAACCGTCAACGACTCGGGCGGGGTGGTCTTTGTTCCGGCTTTCGTAGGCATGGGCGCGCCGCACTGGGACCCGCACGCCAGCGGAATGCTGATAGGCCTCGGCCGCGGCACAACGCCCGGCCACATTGCGCGGGCAGCTCTTGAGGCCATTGCATTCCAGGTGGCCGACGTCCTCGATGCGGTGCACAGCGAAACTTCGACCCCGCTCGGCGCTCTGCGCGTAGATGGCGGAGCCGCAGTGAACGACCTGCTCATGCAGTTCCAGGCTGACATTCTGGGCGTGCCGGTGGTGCGCCCGCTGGTGACTGAGACCACCGCGCTGGGCGCTGCGTATCTTGCCGGTTTGGCGACGGGATTCTGGGCCAGCCCCGGCGACCTGAAATCGAAGCGCGGAGGCGATGTCCGCTTTGAACCGAGGATGAGCGCCACTGAACGCGCCGAACGCCGAGCCCGCTGGCAAAAAGCCGTCGAGCGCGCAAAACGCTGGAACGCGTAAAGACAAGGACCAGGCACTAGGGAATAGGGACGAGAGATCGACGGGCGGCATCTAATCACCGGCAAGAACCAAGCGGCGAGAGGGAACCCACATGCAGCGTGACCAGATGATCCAGCGGCTTCGCGATCGGTCCGCGTCCGGTGAGCCGTGGGACATTGTGGTGGTGGGCGGCGGCGCAACCGGTATGGGCGTCGCGGTTGATGCGGCCTCGCGCGGATTCAGCGTGGCGCTGGTTGAGGCCCACGACTTCGGCAAAGGCACCAGCAGCCGCTCCACCAAACTGGTGCATGGCGGCGTGCGCTATCTCGAGCAGGGCAACGTCCCGCTGGTGATGTCGGCTCTCAAAGAGCGCGGCCTGCTGCGTCAGAACGCCCCACACCTCGTCCACGACCTCGCATTTGTGGTGCCCAATTACTCATGGTGGGAGGCGCCTTTCTACGGCATCGGACTCAAGCTCTACGACCTGCTTGCCGGTAAGTACGGCTTCGGCGCGTCAAAGTTGCTGAGTCGCGAAGAAACTTTAGCCAAACTGCCCGCGCTCGAGCCCGAAGGACTCGTCGGCGGCGTGGTGTACTACGACGGCCAGTTCGACGATGCCCGGCTCCTCATCCATCTCGCCATGACTGCGGCTGACCATGGCGCGACCTTGGTCAACTATTGCCCCGCAACTGCGCTGCTCAAGGATGCAGAAGGCTACGTGAACGGCGTCGTGGCCCGCGACCAGGAATCAGGCGAGGAGCTAGCGCTTCACGCGCGCGTAGTGGTAAATGCCACCGGTGTCTTTACCGATTCCGTGCGCCGCCTCGCTGACCCCGGGGTAGAGCCGATGATGGTCACCAGCCAGGGCATCCATCTTGTCTTCCATCGTTCGTTTCTCGCCGGAGATTCCGCGCTCATGGTGCCGCACACCAGCGACGGCCGCGTTTTGTTCGTCATTCCCTGGCACGGCCACGCGGTCGCCGGGACCACCGACACTCCCGTCGACGAGCCCAGCCTTGAACCGCGTCCGTTTGAGGAGGAAATTGAATTTGTGCTTGAGACGGCCGGCCGTTATTTCACCCGGCCTCCCAGCCGCGCCGATGTGCTGGCCGTCTACGTTGGCCTGCGGCCGCTGGTCAGGACTGATGGCAAGAACAAAGACGGGTCCGACCGCAAGACAGAAGGTAAAACCTCGTCTCTCTCACGCGACCATGTCATTCACGTCGACTCCTCGGGCCTGCTCACCATCACCGGCGGCAAATGGACCACCTATCGCCACATGGCCGAGGACTGCGTGGACCACGCCATCACTCTCGGCCGGTTGGATGACGCGGCCTGCACGACGAAGAATCTCCACATCCACGGATACGCGGCCGAGCCGCCCTCATCTGCTCCTGAGCATTTTTCCGTCTACGGCTCTGACGCGCTAGCCGTCGCCGCATTGGCTCGCGATTCTGCGCTCGCCGCGCAACTTCATCCCGATCTGCCCTACATCGCCGCCGAGGCCGTTTGGGCCGCGCGAAACGAGATGGCCCGAACTGTTGAAGATGTCCTCGCCCGCCGCACCCGCGCGCTCTTTCTCAACGCCCAGGCCGCCTGCCAGATGGCTGAGCCCGTCGCACGCCTGCTGGCTGCAGAACTTGACCGCGGCGACGGCTGGATTGCCGCAGAAGTGGCCCGATTCCATCAGCTTGCCGCGCAATACCAGGTCTCATGAAGCGCGTTTTGCTGCTGAACGGTTTTAAAAGGGCACGAGTTTACTCGTGCCACGAAATCTGCTCAAATGAGCGGGGCTTTAGCCCCTGAGGGAAGTTTCAGCCGAATCAAAACACGCATGTCTCCCACGGATTGGAAAAACTATCGTCCTTCGTGGCACTCTGGACATCTGATGAATTGCCGGATCACCCCGGTCCGGCGATCGAAATATGGAGGTCAATCATGGCATCGTGCCCACATCTCGCTGAATTCGACAAGAATGCCAAGGCCCGCAGCAAAGGATGCGAAGAATGCCTCAAGACAGGCGATTCATGGGTGCACCTGCGCCGCTGCCTCACCTGCGGCCACGTGGGCTGCTGCGACTCGTCAAAGAACCGCCACGCCCGCGCGCATTTCCATGAGACGCAGCATCCTCTCATCCAGTCCGCCGAGCGCGGTGAAGACTGGCGTTGGTGCTACATCGACGATGCGTATCTGTAGGTCCAGCCCTCCAGACCGCGAGGCCAGACTCACCGCCGCATGTCGTCGCGAACACCTTGCGCCACCCTACTGATCTTTGTGATATGCTTTGCGGCAAATTCAACCTCGCCGGATAGCTAAATGAATCTATCTGCAAAGACCCTGCTTTTAGCGGTAGTTTGCGCATTGCCTTGCACCCTGCCTGGGCAGACCAGTGACGCGTCGTGCCCCCTTGATGCACCCAAGTTCACTACGAGCTCGCCCAACATCTTCAACGAGCGCCAGGAGCAGGACCTGGCCGATGCCCTGGCCGAAATGTCAGAGGCCGACATGCGCCTCGCCGATCCTGGTAAGGACGACGAGTTGACGCGCATCGGTGAAAAGCTGCTGGCTCAGTTGCCGCCTACCGGTATCAAATATCGCTTCCGCATTTACGACTCCGGCGAGATCAACGCTTTTTCGATCGGCGGCGGACGGGTCTACGTAAGCCGGAAGTTGATCACGGCGGTCAAGAATGAGGACGAGCTGGCCGGTGTGCTGGCACATGAGCTCGGGCACCTGGCAATGCATCATTCGGCCATCAGGATGACCCACGAGTTCAAGGTTGGCCTTGGCGTAACGCAGGTGGGTGACCGGGCCGACATTCTTGCAAAACTGCATCAGCTCCTCAATACGCCGGCGAAGCCGTACGAGATAGAAGACAATGAGGCTAAAGACGAAATAGTGGCCGATCAAGTGGCCCTGTATGCGATGGTGAAGGCAGGATATGCGCCCGCCAGCTTCCCTGCTTTTTTGAACGATGTAATGGGCAACAAGGGCAAAACGGGAAACTGGCTGAGCGACACCTTTGGCCTCACAAACGAAGATTCAAAGCGCTATCGCGAGGCGATGAAGGTGGTCGACGAGATGCCGAAGGGTTGCCTTGACAAGCAGCCGGCAGCGAGCGATGCATTTCTGGCATGGCAGCGCAGCATTGTTGAAGAGCGCGTGAAAAGCACTGAGACCGCGGCCGGCGACAAGCCAGTGAAGCTTGATCCTCCCATGCGGCCGAGACCGTGGCGCATCCGCTTCAGCCCCGACGGCAAATATGCACTGGTGCAGGATGAGGGCAGTGTCACGGTGGTCGACGCGAATGCGAAGACTGTGCTCTTCCGCGCAGAGGCGCCTGACGCGAATGCCGCGATGTTTACGCCCGACTCAACCAGCCTGGTGTTTAACGACGACAAGCTGCGCGTGGAGCGTTGGAACGTTGCAACCGGTCAGCGCATCGAGACCAAGGAGATGGTGGTCTTCGACGGCTGCACGCAGAACCGGCTCACGCCCGACGGTAAAACGCTGGTCTGCTTGCGTGCGCAGTTCGGCGATGCCAATCTGCGCGTCGGACTAAGCCTGATCGATGTCGAGTCTGGCAAGTCGTATCTCGACAAACCGAGTTTCTACACGGCCAGCGCCTTTTCATCAGTTTCGGGGTTGTTGGACGTTGCTGAAAATGTGATGAACGGAAACAACTTTGCAAGCATTCTGTTCGACCCCTTAGGCCATTACCTGCTGATCGCCGTTGCAGACCATGCCGAAGCCTTCGATCTCGATAAGCGGCAACAGGTTCAACTGGGTGGAAAGTTGAAGGGGCTGGGCGACGCGACGATGACATTCGTCGGCCCTGACAAGTTTTACTTGGTCTATGAGCCATTGGGATCGAAGGTGCCGTACAAGGCTCAAGTGCTCAGTTTTCCCGATGGAAATGTTTTGAATGACACCCAGATTGGCGATCAGGGGATTCATGGAGCAACGAAGGGCGAGCTGATTCTTGCCGGTCCGTTCAAGGATTTCGCCACCGGTGTCGTGGACCCAACAACAACAAAAATTGTGGCTGGCTGGCAGTTCCCCACCACTGACCTGTGGGATAAGTATCTCGCCGCGGAAACTGCGACGGGCGGGTTGTACCTGGGACACCTTGGCGCCAATGACGGGGTGCAAATGAACCTCCCGCTGGGGCCTTTGCCAAAACCAACCGCGGCCAGTTTCTCGCCCGATGGAAAGTACCTGGTGGTTTCGCTGAAGGGCCGTTCGAGCCTATGGAATCTCGCGACCGGAAAACAGTTGAGCCTGATGCGGCCCATGAGCACATTGTGGGTAGACAGCCAGGACCATCTCTATGCCATTCTGCCCAAGTATCTGACCCACGACCCGACCGAGATTGAAGTCGATCTTGGAGGACAAGGGGCGAAGGAACTGGGCAAGCCCGACGAAAGAGAGCGGCAGCACCAAAACCTGCAATACCTCTTCAAGTCGATGGGCAAGAGCAAGGATCTGAGCTATCACGCTACGCTCGAAGTAACTGACATGGCTGCGCAAAAGGTGCTGTGGTCGCATGACTATTCCGGCGAGACCCCGGTGTGCTGGCCCTCTGACGACAGCCGCATGGTGCTGGCGTGGGACTTGAGCGTCGACACGGCGAAGAGCGAGGTGAAGAAGTATCCCAAACTGCAGGAGCAGACGAAGGGATTTACAAGCCACAAAAAAGGATTATTGATCGAGACAGTGGACCCGCAAACCGGCGTTCCGCTGGAGCAGGTCGCGCTGCCCGAGGTGGACCTCACGGGTGGCTGGAACGACGAGCGGTTCGCCCGGGTTTCAGGCGAGTTTGTGCTCGTGAACGGAGAGCACGGCAACACCGCCATCTACCGGATCGACACCGGGACCAAGGTGGGTGAGTTCTTTGGATCGCCGGTGGCAGACGATGCCGGAAAAGGGCTGATTGCAGCGGTGAATCGCGAGGATGAGATCCTGATGGTGGATGAAAAAACCGGCAAGGAACTCCAGCGCTTTACGCTGGGTTCGCCGGTGCGCCTGGCGCGGATTATCACCGGAAACGCGCAGGAACTGCTGGTGCTCACCGCCGACCAGGTGGTGCATCAGCTTCCGCTGCCGCAGTAGGCAAGCAGCGATTACGCCAGCTCAACCTCGATCGATTTCTTTTCCTTGCGCATTCAGTCCTTGCCAGCGATCATCTTCCACTCCACATGCGTGAGCTTGCCGTGGTGCAGAAAGTCTCCAATGATGGTCAACCCCTCGGCAGTGCGCTTATAAGTCAGGTGTTCGCCCACGTGGTCGCCCACGCCATTGAAAACTGCCGACTGACCATCGCAGTTCGCGGCAGTAAAGACCATGGGCTCGGCGCGTTCTTCCCATGCTTTACTTAAGGCCGCGTCGAAGTGGCGCAGAACCATGTTGATGGCGGCGCCATCCTGGCGCACGGTCATCACCTCGGCGTAGCCGGTGCCGTCTTTCGCAAACTCAAACGAAGCGCCCATCAGAACGCCGCCGGGGGCCAGCGTCCACCGCTCCTGCGATCCGGCTGGGTCGGTTGCGTTGTGCCAGTCTCCGGCCATCCAGTTCAGCCCGGCAAGCGTACAGGGCGCGGCGTGCACTGTAACTGCGCCAGCCGCCAGCAGCGTCGCAACTGCGATAAATGTGAACCGAAGGATTGACCTCATGGCAGAGATGCCTCCAGATTCAAGTTACGACAGCTCAACCTCGATCGCTTTTTTCTCCGCGTCGAGCTTCAGAATCTTGAAGCTGCGCAACTGGCCCTCTGCCAGCGGCTCGGGCTTGGCTTCGGGTGACGGCGCATTGCCCTTCCAGCGCGCCTTCAGCATCGATGAAAGCTGCGAGAGATCGGGCTTGCCTGGTGCAGGCGCTTCCGGTGCAGGCGCAGCAGCCTTCGCCGCACTCGCTTTGCCTATTCGACCGGCCGCATGGATTCCATCACCCAAATCAACCTGAAGCGTAGAACCCTTTACCTCGACTACGCGGCCTGAGACGGTGTCGCCCACCTTGTGCTCGGCGATGTACTCGTCGATGCTGGTGGGGATAAGTTGCTTCATCGAGAGCTTCATCTGCCGCTTTTCGGTGTCGATCGCCAGCACCAGCGCTTCAACCTTCTGGCCCGTGTGCAGCGCCTCGCTGGGGTGGTTGAGCCGCCGGTCGGCCACAATTTCGCTTATGTGCACCAGCCCTTCAACGCCTTCGGCAATTTCGACGAATGCGCCGAAGCTCATCATTTTGGTCACGGTGCCCGTAACCTGCGAACCCGCCGGATAGCGGCGCTGCGCCTCGACCCAAGGATCGGCGAGTGTCTGCTTCAACCCCAGCGCAATGCGCTTTTCTTCTGGCTTCACCGACAGAATCACCGCATCCACGCGATCGCCGGTTTTAAGCAGGTCCGACGGATGGCGCACTTTCTTGGCCCATGACATTTCCGAGATATGGACCAGCCCTTCAAGCCCAGGCTCAACCTCGACAAATGCGCCAAACTCCATCAACCGCGTCACCGTGCCTGAGACGCGCGCGCCCACCGGATAGCGCTCTACCGCCGTCTCCCACGGCTCCGGCTGCAACTGTTTCAACCCCAGAGAAATCTTTCTGGTCTCGGGATCGATGCGCAGAATCTTGACCGTGAGTTCCTGGCCCACCGTCAGTACGTCTTCAGGCTTGGCAATGCGCGTCAGCGAAATGTCGCTGACATGCAGCAGCCCGTCGATGCCGCCAAACTCCGCGCCGCCAATGGAAACGAACGCGCCGTAAGGCATGATGGTGCGCACGGTTCCTGTCACCACGTCGCCCTCGTTCAGCGCGGCGCGGCGGCCTTCCATTTCGGCGCGAGACTGCTCCTCAAGAACTACGCGGCGATCGACCACCACATCTTCATCGGTGGTGTCGAGCTTGGTAATGCGGCAGGTGATTTCAGTGCCCACCAGCGCTTCAAGCTCAGCCGCATCACGCGTGCCGCTGCGGCTGGCCGGCATAAAGGCCCGCACGCCTACGTCCACGCTCAATCCGCCCTTGATCACTGCCGTCACGGTGCCGGCCACTGCGGTCTTATCTGCAAATGCTCGCTCCAGGGCCGACCAGTCGCGCGGCTGCGCCACCTTAAAGCGCGAAAGCACGTAATAGTGCTCCTCGTTGCGCCCGGTGATCGATACCGGAAACCGGTCGCCCGCCTTTACTTCCTCAGCGTTGTTCTCAAATGCCGAGCGGGGCAGCACACCCTCCGTCTTGTAGCCCACGTCGAGAAAAACCTGATCCGCCGAGACTGAAACCACTGTGCCCTCGAGGCGGTTTTGGGCGGCGCGATGCGTGTGCGTGCGCTCATAGTCGCGCAGCAAGTCGCCAAAGGACTCCTCTGGGAACTGGTCTTCGAGACTCTCGCTTCGATCTTCGGTCAATGAAGCGGCCTGCGGCGTCGCGGCCTCAGTCTCAGTTGTAGCTGCGATCTCGGCCGGAGACGTACTCAGGGCTGTCTCGGGCTCTTCAATCGCCGGTGCTGGGTCGGCAGCCACGGATTCTTCGGCGGTGAGAGAGGGTTCGGCAGCCACAGATTCTTCTACTGTGGGCGAAGGGCCTTCCGTGGTGATGGCCGCTGGTTCAGGCTCAGTTGAGGCGTTTTTCGCAGGCTCGGCGGAAATGACAGGTTCGGTGCTGGTTTCGTCGCTCATAACAGGTTCAGTTCTTATTGTTTCACGGCGGATTGAAGGGGCGGTCGAACCATGCCGAGGCTCACTGTATTTGAAATGGCGGCACACTTGAACGTACGAGCCGTCACTGCGCGTCTTCTCACTGCGACAGTACGCTCAAGGCCAATTCCTGGTGAAAGACCAAAACCGTGAGTCGGTGCCGGGAGAATGATTGATGGCAACGCAAACACGAACGATATGGATTGGCCTTTTTGCCGGACTGTTGCAGTTCGCGTTGGCCATTCTTGCCTGGGGCGGTTGGAGGCCGTTCTTCTCACACCCCGCATTTGTGGCGCTCGTTATCGTCACGCTCGCCATGATGGCGGTCGCGCCGTTATCAAAGGGCAGCCTGAGCACCGGTGACAAAGAGGATCGCGGCAACCGCTGGGTGCTTGGTGTCTTTACCATCATCGCCTTCTTGAACGCATATATTCCGCCGTTAACCGATCGCCTCAGTTTCTTCACTATGGATGGCGACACACTTCGCTGGGTGGGCATTGTCGTCTACACCGCAGGCGGCGCGCTGCGGCTCTGGCCGGTGTTTGTGCTGGGCAATCGTTTCAGCGGCCTGGTAGCTATCCAGCCCGGTCACACCCTTGAGACACACGGCATTTATCGCCTGATCCGCAACCCCAGCTACCTGGGAATGATCACCAACATTCTCGGCTGGGAGCTCATCTTTCGCTCCGGCATCGGCCTTGTGTTTGTGCCGCTGCTGCTTTGGCCGTTGATCGCCCGCATGCAAGCCGAGGAAAAACTGCTGCGCGAGCACTTCGGCGCCGAGTACGAGGCCTATTTCGCCCGCACATGGCGGCTGCTGCCCTGGGTTTATTGATGCTCCGTGTGTTGATATGAAACGGCAGTTCGCTGCTTCGCTAGACACACTGCGGCATTACGAGCGAGAATGGGCACCGCAAGAGGAACAACAAATGAAGATGAATGAAATTACCCGCCGAGATTTTGTGCGCCTGGGCACAGGCGCGGCTATTGCCACCGCCGCCGTAGCGCAAGCCGCCGCTCAATCAAATGTTCTCACCGCGCAACAGCACTCGTCTGACAGCCTGCGCGATAACCGCAAGATCCGGTTCGGGATCGTAGGCACAGGGATTCGCGGCTGCGACCTGCTGCGGTCGGCGCGCAACCTGCCCACCTGCGTGTGCGTAGGCTCGGCCGACCTCTACTCCACGCGCCTCAAGGCCGGCATCGAGGCCTACGGCACTGATTTTGAAACTTCGGGCGACTATCGCCGCCTGCTCGACCGTAAGGACATCGACGCCATCTTCATCGCCACCTCCGATCATCATCATCGGCGCGTGACTCTCGACGCCGTCGCCGCCGGAAAAGACGTTTACTGCGAAAAGCCCATCTCGCATACTGTGCAGGACGGCTTTGCCATGCTTGAGGCGGTTCAATCGCACAAGCGCATCTTTCAGGCAGGCAGCCAGCGCGTCAGCTCCATCCTCTATTTGAAGGCCAAAGAGATTTTCGACTCCGGCCGGCTGGGCGAGGTGCACGAGATCGATGCGCAGGTAAATCGCAACTCACCTGGCGGCGCGTGGGTGTATCCCATCGGCGACGACGCCAGTCCCGAAACCGTCGATTGGAAAGCCTTTCTGGTCGATGCGCCACAGATCCCCTTCGATCCCATCCGCTTCTTCCAGTGGCGTCGCTTCAAGGACTATGGCGAGGGTCTCGGCGGCGATCTCTTCGTCCATCTCCTCAGCGGCATTCAGTTCGTTACCGGCTTCAACGCGCCGGCCACGCGCGCTTACTCTACCGGCGGCCTCTACCACTTCAAAGACGGTCGCGATTTTCCTGACTTTCTCGAGACCGTTTACGACTTCGCCACGCCCACCGGCCCGGTGCACGTCAACGTGCACTGCAGCCAGATCAACAATTCCGATGACGATCGCACCATTATCTACGGCACAACGGGCACACTCGTCATCACCGGCAGTTCGGTCACCTTTACCCCGCAGGACGTGCGCCCCCGCTTTGAGTCCTACGGCTGGCACGGCATGACTGAAGCGCAAACGCAGAAAGGAATGGCGGCGTGGAACGCTGCGCATCCTGAACCGATGGCGCCCTTGCCTGAAGCGGAAACCTACACTGCGCCGCGGGATTACGATGACACCGCCGACCACATCGCCAACTTCTTCAGCGCCGTCGTTACCCGCCAGCCCGTGGCTGAGAATGAGGTTTTCGGGAATAACGCAGCCATCGGCTGCCACATGGCCAATCAATCCTACTTCAATAGCTCGATCGTCACATGGGATGCGGCAGGGAAGAAGATCAAAGTGTAAAGACAGGGAACAAGGGAACGAGGGAACAAGGGAACGAGGGAACAAGGGAACAAGGGAACGAGGGAACAAGGCCATCGATACGGAGTTTTGTGTCAGGGCACGAGTTTACTCGTGCCAATGAAGCCCTCAAAATGAATCGGGGCTTTAGCCCCTGAGGGATGGTTATCGGGAAACCCATTCTATTAAATGAGTTCTCCGCAACCAGCCGGTAAAAAAGGGAACGAGAGAACACGGCGACGAGCTGAATCGACAGCGAGAGGGAGAAGCAGATGACGATTGCATCGCGAAGGGATTTTTTGAAGGTGGCGGGAGCGGCTGCGGTTATTGCGGGCGCCGGCAAGGCAGAAGCACGCACCCTTAAGGTGCCGGTGGGTCTTCAGCTCTACTCGGTGCGCGATTTCATGGCCAAGGATCTGCAATCTGCGCTCAACAATGTGCACACCGCCGGCTACAACGTGGTTGAGGCTGCGGGCTTTTTCAATCGCACGGCTGCCGATTTCCGCAAAGCCACGGAAACTGCCGGTCTGCGCTGCGTAAGTGCCCATTACCCGCTTTCGCTGCTTGAATCGCAACTCGACTCCACAATCGGCTATGCCAGGGAGCTCGGCCTCGAGTACATGGTCTGCTCCTCGTCCGACGGAACATACCGCAATCCGAACACCCACGGCGAGCCCACGCTCGACGACTGGCACTGGAGAATCGACCAGTTCAACAGGATCGGCGCCACCGTGAAGGCCGCCGGCATGACCTTCGGCATCCACAACCACCCGCCCGAATTCGCAACCATCGATGGCGTGCTGGTATACGACGAAATTATGAAGCTCACCGACCCCAAAGTCGTCACCCTGCAAATGGATTGTGGATGGGTCTACAGCTCCGGCTACAACCCGGCCGAGTACATCGCGCGCGATCCCAGCCGCTTCCAGCTACTGCACGTCAAAGACATGATCCTGGTGCCCGGCTCTACCGAGCCAAAATTGCCGGTAATGGGCAAGGGCCACATCGACAATGTGCCTATCTTGCGCGCAGCCACGCACCTCAAGTACTACTTCATTGAGCAGGAGGCATTCGAAGGCGACCCGATGACAGAGTTGCGCGAGGATGCGGACTACATGAAACACCTCAACTTTTAAGGCTTGAGCGGAAGGCCGCGTCCTCGTTGCCTATGCGGAGTACACCCTGGCCGCCATCAGGCTTCGGCAATGGCTGCGATGGACACTTTCATGCCCGGGATTCGAACCGGTAACTTCGCGCCCTGCCGCGCAGGCGGGTTCTCAGGAAACCACTTAATCCACTCTTCATTCATTCCGGCAAAGTCTGACTCCTCAAGAAGAATCACAGTGGCGCTCACGATTCGATCGAGTGAGGTGCCGGCGGCTGTGACGATGGCAGACACGTTCTTCAGGCATTGTCTTGTCTGCTCCTGTATCGTCTCCCCGACAATCTTCCCGGTTGTTGGATCGTGGGGACCCGTGCCTGAGACGAACACAAGGCCCTGCCCGAACTGCCTGGCTGTATGTCGGCGGCGGAGTTGGGGCGTTAGGCGTTCGAATGATTTCTCTCGTCATTAATTTCTCCAATGCTGGCCGGGCTCTCCCGATGCGTTCTCCTGGTGATACACAACGCTGGGTTTAAACATTTAAGAACGGCGGCTCAGTTGAATGACTATTGCTTGGTGTCGATCGGGTGCTTTGAGTCCTCGTAAAACTGATTTTGCAGTTTGAGGCTTACGTCGTCTGCCTTGATGGCCTTGAGCGCCTCGGCGATTTTCTGCGCCCACTGCTTCTGGTCGTACTCGCCCAGCTCTTTGTTGCCTGCTTCGCCTTGGCCCGCGTAGTGATTTGGGAAGCGCGCATACCACCAGATTCCCGTGTAGACGGTGGAGGGCAGCGCCGACAGCCGCTTTTGGTCGGCGCCCGATTGCTGCTCGGCGCGATCCATGTGCACCAGGTCAGGGCGAGCCACCAGCATCAGCGAAGTCTCAGCCTCGCCGGCGTGCCCGTCAGTCGTCGTCTTCAGCGCCGGACGGTCGGGGCCCGCGAAGTCAATGAGGCCGATCACGTAGACAACATAATCGTGCGGTGACGCCATCTGCGACTGCGCGAACAGCGGCAGCAGGGAGTTGTTGCCGCCGTGGCCGTTCACGATGACCACCTTCTTGCAGCCATTGCGGGCCATCTCGTTGGTAGTCTCCTGCAGCAGCGTGAGTTGCGTCGAGAGACTGTAAGCCACGGTTCCGGGCTCGTGCTTGGCCTCGAATATCTGGCCGAAGTAGTACTCGGGAAAAACCACCGCGTACTCCTGCTTCACGGCGTTGAACACGGCAAAGCGCACGTCGAGCAGGTCAGTGCCGATCGGAAGATGCGGACCGTGTTTCTCAAGGATGCCGAAGGGCAGAACGCAGACACCCTGCGACTGGTGAATTGCCTGGATGAAATCCGGTCCGGTCAGCTCCTCCCATTTGGGTGATAGTGGGGTCTGGGCCAGGCTGGCCGCTGCTGAAACTGCGAACAAACCGATGGCCACTGCGATAAGACGAGCTCGATTCATAAATCAGTACTCCTGGATTGACGTGGAAAGCACGGCGATAATACTACAGCTTTTCCAAGCGCCAGGCACCCGGAGCGCACCTGCCATCTTCGCGAGGCCGCACCGATGCGTTACCTTTTTAAGGCGCAGGGTGCAGACCCCCATTGCGGTGATTCACAGAACCGGCAACTCACTTTTCTACAAACGCCTTCAGCCTTGAAAGCGCCGCGTCCCACTCGCGCGAAACGCGTTGAACGTACTCTTCAATCTCGCTGAGCGGCCGTGGGTCAAGCTCGAAGCGGCTCTCCCGGCCCGCGCGCACGCATCGCACCATCCCCGCCCGCTCCAGCACACGCAAGTGTTTGGTAATCGCCTGCCGCGTCAGCCGCGAATGACGCGTGAGCTCGGTGATCGACGCCGCCTCGCCCGCGGCCAGCCTCGCCACCAGGGCCAGCCGAGTCTCGTCGCCCAGCGCCGCAAACACCACCGCGGCCGCAGGCCGGCGTTTTCGCAGCCATTTACGCGTGCTCGCCAAGATAGACCTCGATGTTCTGCATCTGCTGCGCCCATCCGCCTTCGTTGCCCTTATACTTCTGTTCGCGGCGGTCGTCAGGCAGCTTGTCAAAGCCCGATTCCGTCACAGTAAGTAGTGTGCCCGTCGCCGTTGGCTGCAGCCGGAACTCGACCAGCGTCCTCGGCTCGCCGGTGTAATCAGGCTTGTAATGTTCTTTGGCCAGCGATTTGGGGTGCGCCCACGTGTACGAGAAGAGCTTCTCCTCGATCATCTGCTCAATCTTTGCTTCCCAGACCACGTGCTCGTAGCCGGGATGGAGAATGTGTCCGCGCACCGTGGCGCCCACCAGAAAAGGCTCGGTGAGCGCAACCCGGAACCACTCGCCGAACTCGCGATAGTTGGTTAGTGCTTGCCACACGCGCGCCACCGGCGCCTTCAGCTCAATCCGTTTTTCAATTCTATCGGGAACCAAAGTGCCACCTCCAGGTTGCATAATAACTCCAATGGTTCGGCCGCGCAACTATTTGGTTGCGCATGTCAAGTTTTAACGTCGTCTTCACTTGAGTTTGTCCGAAATGACGTAAAGCGTCACGCCAGTTATCGAGCATTCTTCCTTTGAAGCGTCATGCACCGCAATCGCTCGGATTGTTTCGCCGGACTTCTTGAAAAAGGTAACCAGATAGACCTGGTGCCATAAGTCGCTGCCAATTTTCTCTGAAGCCAGCTGGACTGTTTTGGTTCTGGCAAAGTCGATTTCTTCGTTTTTGAGCAGGCCCGCGTTCTTCAAGAGTCCCTGTGCCATCGAGGTCGGCCAACCTCCGCTGCAATCCGGCCCGTGCTGTTCTTTCGCCTGGCAGGCGCCGCAGAGGGCTAAGGCGAGCAAAAGCGATACGATCTTAGTTCTCATTTCACGATTCCCTCAATTTCAAGCATATTCGCCGCGCCAGAGATTTCCGTTAGGCTGTTGTCATGACTGTTTTCGACGAAAAGCGCACCGAACTCGAGCGGCACGAGTTCATGATGGGCGTGGAGCGCGGCCGGCTCGCCGTCGCTCTCGACCTGCTTACCGACTCCCTGATACTCATCGGCCAGCACGGCGTCTACTGCGCCTCGTCCCGCAATCCATCAAAGCCCGCGCTTGACCTGCAGGCCGTGCTCAGCGGCATGGAAGGCGCAAAGACCCTCATCCAGTCGGTGATGGAGGAGCTGCGCAAGAGCAGGGAAGCAGCCAATTGCCAATAGCCAGTAGTCAATACTTGAAGCCCGGGTGCCCCAGAGCCTGTCCTCAGCGAAGTCGAAGGATCTCGATTTTGAGACCTGGGGAAGCACAAATCCACCGAGCTACCGTGTTAGTGCCGCGCGTGCGGAGCCACAAACGCAACCATCCGCAGCAGCAGGATCAGCACCGCGACAACCGCGAGAATCGTAATCAACACGGCCGGGCCAAACTGCCCACCCAGCTTCTCATTCTCTCTAACCTTGCGTTTCATAAGGCCGTTCCTCAAAACTCGCCAACCATCTTACTCCGAATCCTCTCGCCGGGCCTTGGCGTTTAATTGGGAATCGCAGGCCGCCCGCGCACGAAGCGCAGATTGTTGACGCGCCCCGTGGAGAGCAGAAAGCCGTCGATCACGCCGTGCGGGTCGCGCGTAAAACGAATTTTGCCCACGCCGGCCGTGAAAAGATCGTGTGTAACAGGCTCCAGCGGGTCAGGGCTGTTTTTCAGGCGAAACAGCACCAGGTGAACCCGATCCTGTTCTGCCGTCGAAGCGCCCGGCAAATGCAAGTGCTCAATTTTGAATTCGTAAAGCGGATCGATCTCCGGACTTGAGTACACTCCCGCGTACTCGGCAAGCTGCGCATCGGTGGGCGCAAAGGCCGCGGCGGCTGAGAACGTCTCGGTTGTCCCGTCGCCGTGCTTGATGACCAATTGCTGCGGCGCTCCGGTTTTGAGGGGCAGAAACGTGAACTCCTCAGCGCCCACCGTCAGGTGAAACTGATCTTCGCTGATGGCCTTCACCGGGTAGGTATCATCGTCGCCAGCATTGCCCACCTCCAGATGCCCATCCTTCAAAATCCACCGCACCACGTCGCTATCATCGTCCACGTTTACATAGAACCCGGCACGTGCTTGCATCTGCTGCGCCGTCAGTTTGAAAGAGGCAGCGTTATTGACGGCTGCGGCCTCGTCCGGCTTCATCATATCGCCCAGGTAAATCTCGGCAACCTTGTGCGTGAATTCAGTCGGATCGGCGCTGCCCAGGTTGCACAGGCAAGCCACGCTGAAGTGCTGATCGGGAAAACGGAGCAGGTCGGCGCGATAGCCCGCGTCGGCGCCGCCGTGATCGACCGTATTGAGGCCGCGATATTCTCCAATCACAAGTCCCGCGGCGTAGCCAAACTCCTTACCGCTGTTCAGCCTGCCTTTTTCCAGCAAATCGTGGATCATCTCCGTCCCGCCTACGCGCGGGTTGTAGAAGTTCTCGTCCCACAGCGCCAGGTCTTCAACCGTGGTGAGCAGGCTGGTGGCACCCACCGTATCGAAGTTGGTCACGCTCAGCTTGAATGTGTCACCAGCCGGCGAGTAGCCATAGGCCATGTTCTTCACAATCTCATCGAAGTCATCGCGGAATTGCGTGTTCTTCATTCCCAGCGGCGCAAAAATGTGCGCCGTGGTGAACTCGCGCAGCGACTGGCCGCTCACGCGAGCCACAATCTGCGCCAGCAACGTGTAGTTTGTGTTGCTGTAGAGGGTTTTCGTGTTGGGCTTGAAGTTCAGTTCCTTCTGGTGCGTAACCACGTAGAGCACGTCGGCGTCGGTGATCCGGTCTTCGGAGTAGCGCCAGCCTGACAGGCCGAGCAGGTCCCACTGGTCGCGCAGGCCGCTGGTGTGGTGCAGCAGCTCGCGGATGGTGACCGGCGTGCCGAAGTCGGGCAACTCGGGAATGTATTTGCGCACCGGATCGTCGAGCGAGAGTTTGCCCTCATGCGCCAGCAACATGATTGACGCGGCAGTAAACTGCTTTGACATCGATGCGACGTGAAAGACCGACGTGGGCATGATAGGTACGTTGTGGTCGAGGTCGGCCATTCCGTAGCCGCGCTCGTAAATAATCTTGTGATCGCGGATGACTGAGAGTGCGCATCCGGGCGAGATGGTCGAATCCATCGTGGCGAACATCGCGTCGACTTTTGCTTCGAGCCTTTCGGCGGGTTTGGCTTCAGCCTTTTCACCAGGCGCGGACTGCGCCGCAAACCGAGTTACCAGCAAAGACAGGAGCGCAAAAACCAGAAAACGGCGCGCCATGTATCGAGACCCCCCACAGCGAAAATGATGGATGAAACACCAGGGCCTGCGCACACTACGCGAGCAATCGTCCGCGCTGTGTGAACAGGCCCTCTGATCTTACAGTCGTTCTTACGTTGTAACCGTTCTGGTCGGCTTCGATCCCCACAGCCCGTAATAGGCAATATAGAGATAGCAGATCATTGGAATAATGAACGAGTGAGCAATCCCCACCTTGTCTGCCAGCGCTCCAATCATTGGAGGAATCACCGCGCCGCCCACAACCGCCGTCATAATCAGTCCCGATCCCTTGCTCGTCATCGGCCCCAGGCCATGAATGCCCAGCGTAAAGATGTTCGGGAACATGATGGAGTTGAAGAATCCGCACAGCACCAGCGTCCAGATAGCCATATTGCCCGACGTAAGCATCGATGTCGTGATCAGCGCCGCGGCTGCAAACCCGAAGATACTCACCAGTTTGCCTGAGTTCACTTTGGTCAGTATCCCCGCCCCTAGCAAGCGCCCGACCAGCGCGCCAAGCCAGTAGAGCGATACCAGAAACGATGCCGTTTTGGCGGAGCTCATTCCCTGGAGATTGAAGTAATTGACCGCGATCGATGCCAGGCCCACTTCAACGCCCACATAGAAGAAGATGCCCACTGCGCCCAGCACCGTGTGCTTGTAGCTCCAGATGCTGCGCTTCAGCACCTCATCGCCTGCCTTGCCGGGCCTGAACTCCTGGGTTGATGTAACCGGGGGCAAATGTGAAAATGCCACGGCCAGTCCCAGAATCAACAGCGCTGCCGCAATGGCGATGTACGGACCACGCACCGTGTTGGCGATTGCAGCCTGGCTGTCGTCGACGTTTGCACTGGTGAGAATAAAGGCTCCGGCCACCAGCGGAGCGAACGTGCCGCCCAGCGAGTTCAACGCCTGCGCCAGCGTGAGCCGGATCGGCGCCGTCGATTCTGGTCCCAGAATCGATACATACGGATTCGCCGCGGTCTGCAAGGCCGTAATTCCCGCGCCCACTACGAATACTGCGGTCAGGAATAACGGAAAGTTCACCAGCTTGGCCGCCGGTACAAACAGCAGGCAGCCCACCACCTGGATAAAGAGCGAAACCACCATCGTCTTCTTGTAGCCAATGGCCTCAATCAACTTCGATGTCGGTCCGGCGAAAACAAAGTAAGCCAGAAAGAATGCCGACTCCGCCAGCATCGCCAACCCATAAGGCAGCGTGAAGACGTGTCTGAGGTGCGGCACCAGCGCCATATTCAGGTTGGTGATGAATCCAAACACAAAAAACAGCGCCGTAACGGTGATGAACGGAATGACGAAGCCCGGTGACGTGAGCGCGCCGGAGTGCCTGCTATCAGCTGCCATAAATCCTGATTCCCGCTTTCTTCAAATTCAATATCTCTGCCCTCGGCGGGCAACATTTTGTTCAGAGCCTCAGCGCATCGCCAATTGGCTAAGGTTGCGGCCACCGGCCCTGCCGTAAATCCTGAAAGCATTGGGCGTTTTGTCCGCACCCTGGTCGATCGCTTTCATCGGCGAAAAACCGGCCTTCCTGCCGCACAGAACACTATACGGCAAGCCGCGGGCCTCAAGCGAAATTCAATCCTAAGTCGCCCTCATCCGCAGCTAGCCTACCCGCTCCGCGCCTATTTCCGCTATCCTTCAATGAAAGCGAGGAAAGACCAATGCCAATCGCGATACTGAGCGGCGCCAGGACCAAGAAGATTCTGGCGGCGCTCGAGGGCAACTGGCAGGCCGAGATGGAGGGTTTTCACTCCTACACCACTTTGGCCGACCGCGATACCGATCCCGTGCGCGCGCAGGTGCTGCGCCATCTGGCCCAGGCTGAACTGGAGCACGCCTCGCTGTGGGAAGGCCGCATTAAGGAACTGGGCGGCCCGGCGCCGGTCTACCAGGGCGGACCCGGCGGCGATGCCGATTCGCTCGCCAGTCGCGCCGGCGGCATCCGCATGGCCCTGCGACGGCTTGAGATTGAAGAGAGCCGGGCCATTGCCGGCTACGGCGAGCAGCTCAAGGGCCTCGGCGATGAGGCATCCGTCGCCATCCTCGAGCACGTTATTGAAGACGAAAAGGAGCATTACCGCGAGCTCGGGTCGCTTATCCGCGGTCATTACCAGGCCGCGGCAGGCTCGCCCAAAATCGACGCCAAGGCCGTGCTCGACGAGATGCTGGCCAAGCGCAACCAGGGCCGCAAGCAGCCCGGCGCATGGATCGGCGACGCCATATACGGCGTCAACGACGGACTCGGCGCTATCTTCGGCATCGTCTCCGGTGTCTCCGGCGCTACCTCCGGCGACTCAAAATACGTGCTCCTCGCCGGCCTCTCCGGCATGATCGCCTCCGCGCTCTCCATGGGCTCCGGTGCCTATCTGGCCGCCAAGAGCGAGCGCGAAATCTACCACGCTGAAATTGCCCGCGAGCGCGAAGCCATTGCCATGAACGGCCCCGAGGCCCGCGAATTGCTCTCGCTCTACTACCAGATGAAGGGCTTGCCCGAGGCCGACGCCATCCACATGGTGAACCACATCGCCAGCGATCCCGAGCAACTTCTCCGCGCCCTGGCCAGCGAGCGTCTCGGTTCCACCGAAGAATCTCTATCCAACCCCATCGTCTCGGCCAGCTCCGGCGCGCTCTCCACCGCGGTCGGCGCAATCATCCCCGTCATTCCGTTTTTCTTCATGCAGGGAATTCCGGCCGTCATTGCCGCCGCTGTGGTCTCGCTCATCGCTCATTTCGCCGTAGGCGCCGCCAAGTCGCTCATCACCGTCCGCTCCTGGTGGTCATCGGGACTCGAAATGACCGTCGTCGGCGCGCTCGAGGGCGCAGTCACCTATGGCATCGGCATCCTGCTCGGAAAGGGCGGCATGTAATGGGTGCTGTCGTTCCACTAGGCGACGCCTCGCGCCGGCCCGGCGTCTCCGCAGGCATCACCATCTTCATCATTGTCGTCAACTCCTGGGTCTTCTTTCTCGAGATCCTCGGAGGTGACCGATTCGTCCGCGCCTGGTCTGTCATTCCCATTCGCGTTACCCACGGCCATCACGCCATCACCCTGCTCACGTCAATGTTCATGCACGCCGGCTGGATGCACATCATCGGCAACATGATCTTCCTCTGGGCCTTTGGACCCGCCATGGAAGACGCCATGGGCCATCTCGGCTTTCTTGTCTTTTATCTCGGCGGCGGCGTCTTCGCCATGTGCGCCCAGGTTCTGGGCAGCCCCAATTCCCACATCCCCAGCCTGGGCGCAAGCGGAGCCATCGCCGCGGTAATGGGTGCGTTCATCGTCACCTTCCCCCGCGACCGCATCCGCACCCTGGTGTGGATCCTCATCTTTATTCGGGTTACATACATCCCCGCGGTATTTCTTATCGGCTTCTGGATTCTCACGCAGCTCTTCCAGTTCGGCGCGGTGTCAAGCGATGTACAGACCGGCGGAGTGGCGTACCTGGCCCACATCGGTGGATTCTTGTTCGGCGTGGTGCTGGCGCGGCTGTTCGTTGACAAGCGGCGCGTAGCAATGCTGCGCAATCCGTATGGGTGGCCGGACCAGCAGCAGTAATCGCCGTTCTCCCGCTCACGCACTCGATACTTCACTGCTGTCATCTTGAGCGATGGTCACTGCGGCGAGCTAACGGCTAATAGCTGCTCTCTGCTCTTCGAGATACGCCATCCACGCATCCACGCCCGCGCCGGTTTTCGCGCTGGTTTCAAAGATGCGAATTCCGGGCCGAATCTCGTTGATGTTGTGCAGCGCCAGCTCGTGGTCGAATTCGCACGCCTCGGCGATATCGATCTTGGTAATCGCGGCCGCGTCGGCTGAGTTAAACAGCGTGGGATACTTGAGCGGCTTGTCTTCGCCTTCGGTCACGCTCAGCAGGGCCACGCGAATCTTTTCGCCCAGATCGTAGCTCGACGGGCAAACCAGGTTGCCTACGTTTTCAATGAAGAGATAATCGAGATTCTCGAGCTCAACCCCGGTCTCAACGTTGCTCCATTCGTCCAGATGCTTCGCAATCATTTCCGCGTCGAGGTGGCAGATGCCGTGGGTATTGATCTGGCGCACCGGCGCGCCGCTCGCCGCTAGCCGCCGCGCGTCGTTGTCAGTCTCAAGATCGCCAACCAGCGCCGCAGCCCTTGCGCCCGCCTGCGTCAGCCGCCGCAGTGTGAGTTCAAGGAACGCCGTCTTTCCGGTTCCCGGGCTCGACACCAGGTTAAGCACCAGCACCCCCGCGCGTGTAAACCGCTCGCGCAGCACCGCCGCAAGCTCATCGTTCTTCTTCAGGATTCCCCGCCGCAACTCCACAATCCGCGTCGTCATTTCGTCTCCTGCACTGTCGGTCCCGCTGACTCGCCGACTGGCTGACCGGCTGACTCGCTGTCCGGCTCCTCAATCTCGATCGACTCAATCTCCAGCTCGCGCCCCTGGCGCAGATCCGCAGCCAGCTCGCCGCAATGAGGGCATCGCAGGCTCTGCACGCCTTCAATCTCCGAATCACGCCCGCAACCCGCGCAGTGCACCACAATCGGAACGCTGTTCACTACCAGCGTCGCACTGGCCAGCGGTGTGCCTACCGTAGCCAGCTCCCAGCAAAACTCCAGCGACTCCTTCACTACGGAGGCCAGCACGCCTACACGCAGCTTCACTGACTTCACCGTCGAGCCGGGGTACTTGGCCGCCGTCTCAGTGACAGCATCAACAACACTCTCGACAATAGACAGTTCATGCATGGGAACGAGTTGTGCCGGCAGGGTCGCCACGAAAAACAATTGGCCCGCCGAACAGCCTTATTCTCTCGCACGCAAGGGGAGGCAGGTGTGATATGGCTCACTTGGACTTGCAACTGTAGGTTTTATGAATAGGTTAGCGCGTTGCGAAATGCCGCAGGCTTTTGCGTGCAATTTCCTTCGTTTGCGCTACATTCATAAGCAGACAAGAACTTTCGCTGCAAACCGCGGACTTCTTGAATTGCCGCACCCGCAGAGTAAGGGCTTTGTTTTCTTATATCTGACAGCAACAGATTTGCCTTCATATATCTGCGGCGAATCGATACCTGTATCTCATCGAAAACAGAATACTTATCTGCAAAACGCGGGAGGGGGGGTATACCCCACGGATTGATGTTCAACACTGCCGCATTGCTATACCATTTCTATAGAAGGACTTCCCCATGCCCACCACAGCGCCCGCCACCCGGCTTGCCCTCAGCGAGCTAGCCCCAGCAACCTTCCAGTCCGAGATTCGGGCCATGACCACCCTGTGCGACCAGATGGGCGGAATCAATCTGGCCCAGGGCGTCTGTGACACCCCGGTTCCAGCCGTCGTTGAAGCTGCCGCCATTCAGGCTATCCAAACCGGCCAGAACATCTACACCCGGTGCGACGGCATCGGCCGCCTGCGCCAGGCCATTGCTCAGAAGCAGCAGCGCGACTACGGCCTTGAGTACGACGCCGAGCGCGAGGTGCTGGTGGCCTCGGGCGCTACGGCCGGTTACCACGCGGCCATCATGGCGCTGCTCAATCCCGGAGACGAGGTCATCCTGTTTGAGCCGTTCTACGGCTACCACGTGAACACGCTCAAGTCGATGAAAGTGAAGCCGGTGCCGGTGGCGCTGGCGGAGCCTGATTGGCACCTCGATACCGATGCGCTGCGCGCGGCCATTACGCCCCGAACCAAAGCGATCCTGGTGAACACGCCGGCCAACCCCAGCGGAAAAGTATTCACCCGGCCCGAGCTCGAACAGGTGGCAGCGGTATGTGAACGCCACGATCTGTTCCTGTTCACCGATGAGATTTATGAGTACTTTGTCTACGACGGCGCACATCACGTTTGCCCGGCCACTCTACCCGGCATGCGCGAGCGGACGATCGTGGTTTCGGGCTTTTCAAAGACCTACTCGATTACGGGCTGGCGCATCGGCTACGCGGTGGCCGACGCCAAATGGATGCCGGCCATGGGCCATTTCCACGACCTGACCTACGTGTGCGCGCCGGCGCCGCTGCAGGTGGCTGCCGCCGCGGGACTGGAACAGTTGCCGCCTGAGTTTTATACGCAGATTGCCGCCGATCACCAGTCCAAGCGCGGGCGGTTGCTCGATGCGCTGCAGGCCGCAGGCATGGAGGCCGATGCTCCCGGCGGAGCTTACTACATTCTGGCGCGGGCTTCGGGACTGAAAGGCAAAACTGCGGCTGAAAAGGCGCGCGGGCTGCTGGCGGCCACGGGCGTGGCTGCGGTCGCGGGTTCGGCCTTCTTCCGTCCCGGGCGCGGAGAAAACCTGCTCCGCTTCTGCTTCGCCAAGAAGGATGACGAGCTCGACCAGGCCTGCGAGAGGCTGAAAAGCGGCAGCTACTAGCATTCAGGTATCAACGTGGCCCGGCTGGCTTAGTATGATTGGCGGGAATCCCATGAAGAATCTGATGGTTGCGCTCTGTGCTGTATTGGCGGCGGGGTGCGTCCCCGTGCAAAGCGGCGTCTGGCAGCCGTCGCCGGGTCATGTGCAGGTGCCCATCTGGCCGGGGACGCCGCCGGATGCGCGACCGGCCAAGGGGCCCGAGAAGTCGTCGACCGCTGACAATCTTGTAGCCGGCAAGCCTTGGACATCCATTGAAAACGTCAGCGTGCCGACCATCACGGTGTACTCGCCCAGGGGCAGGAACACCAGCGCGGCGGTGATTGTATTCCCCGGCGGGGGATACGAGATCCTGGCCATCGATCTCGAGGGCACCGAGGTGTGCGACTGGCTGGTAGAGCGCGGCATCACCTGTGTGTTGCTCAAGTACCGCGTGCCGGCACCGCGCTCGGCGCCCAACTGGGGCGCATATCCGCAGTCGCCCATTGCGCTTGAAGATGCGCAGCGAACCCTCGGACTGGTGCGGTTGCACGCGGCCGAGTGGAAGATCGATCCCCACAAGGTTGGCGTGCTTGGCTTCTCGGCGGGTGGGCACCTGGTAGCAGCCATCAGCACGCACTTTTCAAAGCGCCTTTACACTGCGGTGGATGCGGCCGATCGCGAGAGCTGCCGTCCCGATTTTGCCGTGGCCATCTACCCGGGCCACCTGTCTCGAGGCGACGTGGGACTGACGCTTAACCCCGCAGTACCCGTCACGCGCGATATGCCGCCGACGTTCCTGTTGCAGAATGAAGACGACCACGTCGACAACGTCAAAGATTCACTGGTCTACTACATCGCGCTTGAGAAGGCGGGAGTCCCGGTTGAAATGCACCTTTACGCGCAGGGCGGCCACGCCTTCGGACTCCGCCGGACGAAGTTCCCGGCTACAGCCTGGCCCGAACTGGTCGAGAAGTGGCTCAAAACGATTGGCGTGGTGGAGTAACCGGAGAGGCTCTTTCGCCGTGGCGGGCTGCGCGGCAATCATCTTCATCCTCCCCGGAGATTGCCTTGCCTACCCGACCGGCAATTGCCCCGCGCTAATCTTCTCGCAGCGTCACGATTGGGTCCACGCGCGCCGCGCCGATTGCGGGAATCAAAGTTGCGGCTAGAGCTACAGCGGCAAGAATCGCGGCTGCGCCAAAGTAAGTTATGGGGTCGTGCGGCCTCACGTTAAACAGAAGGCCCGACAAAGCCTGCGACAGTGCGAAGGCCAGCGCGATTCCAACCACTATGCCCGGCGCAACCATGCGCCCTGCTCCGCCCAGCACCAGCCTCACAATATCGATCCTGCTGGCTCCAAGCGCCATGCGGATTCCCACCTCGGGCTTGCGCTGCACCGCCAGAAACGAGGTGACACCATAAAGTCCGATTACAGAAAGCAACAGGCCGGCGCACGCGAAATATCCCACCAGCAGCATCTCGAAACGCGGTTGATCGGCCAACTTTGTAACCTGCTCTTGAAGCGTCCGTATCTCCACGGGCAGCGTGGGATTGAGCGACGCAATCTGGGTGCGCATCCAGTTCTTCAAGGCGCCCGCCGGCAGGTTCGATCGCACAATCACCACTCCTCCGCGATCCCAATCCTCCGCGCGATTCCTGCGCAGCCGGTAATATTCCGGCTCCTCGCCTGCGGCCAGCCCTCCGTTCTTTACGTCCGCGGCAACCCCCGCCACGGTGAAGGGCGGATCCTGACCTGCGGGAGCGTTGCTGGCCAGATGCACCTGCCGTCCCAAAGGATTTTGCCCAGAGAACATACGATCGGCAAGGGAACTGCTCAGCACGACGAAGCGATTCTCCGAGGCCAGATCCTCATCCGTAAATCCGCTGCCTTGAATGAGCGGAATGTTGAGCGCGCGGAAATAGTCCGGCGTCACCCAGCGCCAGGCCACATTTCCGCCGGTGCCGCTGGCCAATCGCGGTTGCCCATCAACGCGCAGCGACGCATAGATTTGATCGCGGTGGTAGCCACCGGGAGGCACTGAGTCACTGATCGCCACAGCGTTGATCCCGGGTCCCCAGCGCAGATTGCGCTCCAATCGCTCAAAGAAGGCCATCTGCTGTGCCTGATCGGGATAGGCTGTTTCGCCCAGCGAGAGACTTGCGGTGAGAACATTCTGGTAATTCATTCCCAGCTTTTGGCTTTCGAGGTTTCTAAAGCTGCGTGTGAGCAGCATTCCGCCGGCCAGCAGAACCAGGCTTGCGGCGATCTGCGCCGCCACCAGAATTTGCCGCAGCCGTGCATGCCGTATCCCGCGGCCGCGCCGGCTTGTCAGTGCATCCATCGGTGCATGGGTCATGCCGCTCACCATCCCGAACCCAATTGCGCAGAGCGCGCTCGCCAATAGTGTGAAGGCGAGAACCCGCCAATCAACTTTAGCCGCGCTCAAAAACGGCATCCCCTCGGGAGCAATCAGGATGAAGACCCGAAGCAGTATCGTTGCGAAGAGCACTCCGGCCAGGGCGCCCCCTGCCGTCAATGCCAACGATTCGACAACCGCTTGCTGCAACAGGCGCATGCTGCCTGCGCCAAGTGCGGCCCTGACCGCCATCTCCCGCTCCCGGCCCGCTCGCCGCGCTGTAAGCAGGCTGGCCACGTTTGCGCATGCAATCAGCAGTACCGCCATCACCAGCCCAAACAGTATCCACGCTGCCTGGTGCACGTCGTGAAACTGCCGGTCACGCAAGGGCCTCACGGTGTAGTGCACCTCTTTCCTGAACGGCGCCGGCGCCAGTTGCAAAGAGTAATCAAACAATGGCGCGAGCTCCGCCTTGGCCTGTTCCGGCGTTGCACCCTGCTTCAAACGCGCGAAGGCCCACAGGGGACGGCCTGGATCTGATCTGCGCTGGGCAGCCACATCCAGCGCCTCGGGCACCAGCACGTCTGCCGCTTGCAGGCGCGGCATCTCGAAGCTGGCCGGAAGCACTCCGATCACCTGCGTCGACTTTCCGTCAATCTTTACGATCTTGCCTACAACCGAGCGGTCCATTTGGAATCTGCTCCGCCATAGCGCGAAAGAGATCAGGGCGACTCTCGGCGCGTTGGGCCGGTCTTCGCCAGGCAGGAAATTCCGGCCCACCACGGGTGTTACTCCCAAGGTCGGCAAAAAATTGTTCTCGACGCTCGCGCAATCCAGCCGCACCGGATTGACTTCATTCAGGTCGCAGGGCTCTACCCCCGCTTCCGATGTCAGTGCGATAAACGGCTTCTGGTGGTCCTGCCATTCGTAATAGGATCCGCCCAGCATAAACTCCTGGGGCTCGATCGGAGCCACCAGGCCAACTGAGACCAGGCGGTCGGAGTCTTGATACGGCAGCGGGCGGAACAGGATCCGGTCAACCACGCTGAAAACGGATGACGTCGAACCAATACCCAGCATCAGCGTCAGCAGGACTGTGATTGAAAATGCCGGATTGCGCCTGAAGGCTCGCAGCGCGAATCTAAAATCCTGCACGACGGTCCCGAACCACCAGCCAGGCCGCTGCTGATCGCAACGCTCGCGTGCAGCTTCAACTCCACCCAATTCGATCAGCGCCTGGCGTCGTGCCTCGGCCGGTGAAAGTCCCTGAGCGACTTTCGACTGGGTCGATTGCTCAATATGAAATCCCAGTTCGTCGTCCAGCTCATCGCGCTTCTTCGGAATCAGCAGGTAGCGGAGCCACGTCATGAATCTGGTGATCATGAGGAAGCCTCCGCATGTTTGCCCAGAACCAAAGCAACCGCGGCAGAGAGGCGGTCCCAGGTTTCGCGCTCGGCCTCAAGCCGCTTTCGACCGGCCGCGGTCAGACGATAGAACTTTGCGCGGCGATTGTTCTCTGAGCTTCCCCATTCAGCGCGGATCCAGCCTTTGTATTCCAACCGATAGAGAGCGGGGTAGAGCGAGCCTTGACCGATTTGCAGCACATCTTTCGACACCTGCTGAATACGCTGAGCAATCCCCCATCCGTGCAGGGGCTCCAGAGCGAGCGTTTGCAGAATAAGCAGGTCGAGTGTTCCCTGCAGCAGGTCGGTTGGTGTTGGCATGGCTCCCCTCGACACTCGACAACAGAATCCTACCCTTCTTGTCGATTGTCAAGGGAAAGCTGCGAATCTGCGATTGCCGCTCCTGAAGCACCCCCCAAGCTAATTTGGGTGCCCCATCCTCGCGACGTCTTTGCTTTTGTCGCCAGGGTGGGAGCGCGCAAATGCAAAAAGACCGATGCTGCCTTCGCCGAGCGCTTATTGTATCGCCGAAGCAATCGCGATGTTCAACCCAATCATCAGCACGGCCGACGCCGGAATCAGCAGCAGCGCCTTTTTGAGCCTCCGCGGGTCGCCCCCGGCAATTGCGCCGATGATTGGCGAGCTGGCGGCGAGCCCCGCCCATCCGCAGGTGATCACGAAACCGATAGCCGTGGCCGTCATCTGCGGAAAGGCCTTTCCGGTGATTGCCAGCGCAGTGGGAAAGACCGGCGCCATTGAAAGTCCCGCGATGAAAACAAGCGCTGCTGCTGCTCCGGGTTTAACGGTGCGCAGCATCAAGAATGTGGTGAGAGCCATGGCGATTGAGGCCGCCAGCGTAACGTCGATAGGCGGCACGTTAACGAGGATGGGCGAGACTGCTACGCGGCCGATGAGCAGGCCCAGCGCGAATCCGAGAGACAGAATATTGAGCGCGCGTGTTTCCGGAATGCCTTGTGCGATAAGGTGCCTTGGCAGCCAGTTCCACACGCCCACCTCGCACGATACGTAGAGGAAGAGAAGCAGGCCCAGCATAAACAGTAGCGGACGGCCGAGGATGGGACCTGCCTGCGCCAGTGCGAATCCCGCGCCGCCAACGGGCGCCGGCATGGGGGTGGCTGCATGGAACGCAAGCGTGACCACGGTAAGCATGGCAACCGTGTAGCAGAGCTTGACCCAGTTGCGTTTAAAGAGATTGGCCGCGATGAAGGGTGTAGTCAGGCCGCCAAGCCCGAAGAAAAGATTTACCAAATTGAGGGCGATGGCGCTGTGAGCGCCGCTCACGCTGTTGGCGAGCGCGTTGGCGCCGGTGACCACGATTCCGCCGCCCACGCCAAGCATAAACAGCAGGACGACAATGGAGCCGAAGCCGCGCGAGCGGGGCAGCAGAAAGAGTGTGACGGCGATGAAGGCAAGGCCCAGCACGAGGCCGATCTTGTCGCCTTCGTTATCGAGCAGCGGGCCTACGCCGACCGATGCAATCATGAGCCCGATGGCCTGCGCAAAGGCGATGGCGCCGTTCTGCTTGGGAGTGAGGTGAAAGCGTTCTGAGAGTTCGGGCAGAATGGTGCCGAGCATGGCGGCGATCATTCCGTAGACAAAAATTGCGAGAATCGCGGCTAAGATGAGCACGTCGCCGGCCTTTCAGGAGTCGCGTCAAAAATACAGGACAGCGGTTGTGGTGAGCAAGCAGCGCGATTGCGGCAAGCAGCGCAGAACCAGCGGCCCTTTCCCTGTCACCCACCGAACCGTGTCAAAGTTTCCCCAGTCCCCAGTCCCCAGTCCCTAGTCCCTAGTCTCTAGTCCCTGGTCCCTCCCCTCACTCCCTGCCTTTAAACTGAAATGGCAATGAGTGGCGGAGAAAGATGGGGCCGTGCGGCGAGAGCCGCAGCAATTGCGGTTGCTGGAATGGCAACTGCCGCGATTCTTGCGGGCTGCGGCATGCCCGGCTCTCCTCAGCCCCCCTCGCTCAATCTTCCGGAGAAGACAAACGACCTTGCCGCAGTGCGCAATGGCGACCAGGTGACTTTGACATGGACCATGCCGCGCCGCAACACTGACAAACTATTGCTGAAGGGCATAGTGCAGGCGCGGGTCTGCCGCGCGGAGTCTGCGACAAACGCCGGAGCCGCCGCATGTGCTGCTGCGGGCTCAACTCAATTTGTCGCCGGAGCAGACGCCAGCTTTACTGAGACGCTTCCGTCCGAACTCGCTGCCGGCTCTGCGCGCAAACTCACCTACTATGTTGAGCTGGTGAACCACAAAGGCCGCTCGGCGGGACCCTCGAATGGAGCAAGTGTGGCCGCAGGGCAGGTGCCAGCCGCCATCGTGGGACTTTCCGTAGAGATGCGCCGCAAAGGCGTGTTGCTTTCATGGCAGCCTGAAGCACAGGGGGCTGATTCAGCAAAAATTCGGCTGGTACGCAAATTGCTGACTCCGCCCCTGCCAAAGCACAAGCCGGAATCGGGGAATGCGCCGGTCGGCGCGCAAAAGGAGCCGGGTGGCGGATTGTTAACCGCGCCTGCGGAGCCGCTTGAACGTACGCTGCTGGTGAATGCGGGTATGTCTGCCCGTGCGCTCGATGAAGATGTGCGATTTAACGAGCGCTATGAATATCGCGCCCAGCGCGTGGCCACGGTTGAGGCTGATGGGCAAACGCTGGAGCTGGCGGGGCCGCTCTCCGCGCCGGTCGAGATCGAGACCAGGAACACTTTTCCGCCGGCGGTTCCAACCGGTTTGGCAGCGGTGGGCACGGCCGGCGAAAACGGCGCCGGAAATCAACCTCGACCGGCGATCGATTTGAACTGGCAGCCGAACATTGAGCCGGATCTGGCGGGCTACGTTATTTATCGTCGCGAAGGCGACGGCGAGTGGCAGCGCATCTCGCCCCCGCAGCCGGTTGTGGGCCCTGCCTTCCACGATGCCAACGTCACGGCCGGTCACACTTATCGATACGCGGTCTCATCGATTGACCAGGAGGGCCACGAGAGCGCGCGTTCGGCGGAAGCGGAAGAAACAGCCCCGCAGCAGTAACTATCCCCGGTCTCAAAATCGAGCCCCGGGGCACCCGTTGTTTGTTCGAGGTGAAGAAGAAATTCCCATGAGATATTGCAGATTTCTTTTCGAGGGCAGCACCCACTACGGCAAGGTTGAGGAGCGCGGCGGCGAATTGTGGATTGTTGACCTGGCCGAAGCACCGGAAGAGGACCTCGCATTCCGGCTCGAGCATGGCCGCGCGACCTCGTGGAGCTTTGATTTTGAGCCCATGCCTCTCGCTCAGGCCGAACTACTGCCTCCGGTTACTCCATCGAAGATTGTTTGCGTGGGGCGTAATTACCGCGAGCACGCGCAGGAACTCGGCAACGAGGTTCCCAAAGAGCCGCTGCTGTTTTCCAAGCCGCCATCGTCGCTGCTCAAGCCTGGCGGTGTGGTGAGGTTGCCGCGCCTGGCCGAGCGTGTGGACTACGAGGGCGAGCTGGCGCTGGTGATCGGCCAGCGCGTGCGCAATTTCGACGCTGCTGCCGATTGGCGCAGCGTGGTCCGCGGATTCACGCTGGCCAACGACATATCTGCCCGCGACCTGCAAAAGAAAGATGGCCAGTGGACCCGCGCCAAAGGCTTCGACACATTTTGCCCGGTGGGGCCGATTGTGAGCGACGAACTCGACCTCGATGCCGGCCTGACGATTGAAACGCGCCTGAACGGCGAGCTTCGCCAGCACGGAACAACGCTCGACTTCATCTTTCCGCTGCCGCAGGTTTTGGCGGCCATCACGGCAGCCATGACGCTGGAGCCAGGCGACCTGGTGTTGACGGGAACCCCCGCCGGGGTGGGCCGGCTGAAGGCCGGCGACCACGTGGAGGTGAGCGTGGCGGGGTTGGGCGTGTTGGTAAATACGGTGGAAGCGGAGTAAGTTTCCACCAAAGAGAGCAACGCCGCGTCAGCCAGTTTTCTGGCCAGCCTGCAAAATCGCATCCACCCTGCTCAAAAATTCCGGCGGCAGATTACCGCTGCAATATTTTTCAATCTCCACAAGGAATCGCGGCAGGTCTGGCAACCGACCTGAAAAGTCGATTCTTGTACTGTCCGAAGCGGTAATTGTGAGAGTACTGTTCGCTCGACCTTCGCTGAGATCCGTGACTTCTCCCCATCTGATCCGCTTTTCGCCACGCAACCAAAAGTGCTGCTCAATTCCCTCGTGGGAGACCACGATCGACCCCGGAAACGAAAACATCTCCGAGACCGCAAGAAGTAGTATGACCACCGGCGCCGTCAGCTGCGACCAGCCGGCGAAGCCTCGTCGCAATTCATCGATGGCTACCCAAACCGGCAAAAGGGCAATCAGCGGCCAGGCAAAATATGTCAACGGGTCCGGCGAGAATTCCACCTTTCCGTCGCCAAGCTCCTTGGCTGAATGCCCCCGACCGGGTCCCCGAAAGTGCATCCACGCAAGGAGTAGAGCAGAAAGGAAATTTGCCGCTCTTAGCCATGGTTTCCAAATCATTGGGATCATCTTATACCGAGCAAGAGATCGCAGATGGCTGGCAGTTTGGCTTCCGCGCACAAGAAGCGCACCCACTATTCACACGGCGCATCCTATTAAGGGGTACACTGACTGGGAACCCCACGCCGCATCCGGCGTGCCGCACGCAGTGCCTTCCCCAAGGAGGAATCATGCCGCAGAATCTATTGGAGCAGTTGCGTAAATTCACCACCGTCGTAGCCGATACCGGCGACATCCAGGCCATGGAGGAGTTCAAGCCGCAGGACGCCACCACCAATCCTTCGCTGATTACCGCCGCTGCGCAAATGCCGCAGTATCAGCCAATTGTGGATGACGTTCTGAAAGAGGCGCGCAACGAACTGGGTGAAGGCGCCACCGACAAAGACGTTGCCAATCTTGCGTTCAAGCGGCTGGCCATCGCCTTCGGCAAAAAGATTCTTCAAATCGTGCCCGGCCGCGTTTCCACTGAAGTCGACGCGCGCCTCTCGTTCGACACTGAGAAGACCATCGCACAGGCTCGCGAGATCATCGATCTCTACCACAAGGCGGGTATCACCAACGACCATGTGCTTATCAAGATTGCATCCACGTGGGAAGGCATTCGCGCGGCTGAGGTGCTCGAGAAGGAAGGCATCCACTGCAACCTGACGCTGCTCTTCGGCATTCACCAGGCCATTGCCGCAGCCGATGCCGGCGTAACGCTCATCTCACCGTTTGTGGGCCGCATTCTCGACTGGTACAAGAAAGACACCGGCAAGGATTACCAGGGCTCCGACGATCCCGGCGTGCAATCGGTGACGCGCATCTACAACTACTTCAAGAAATTCGGCTACAAGACGGTCGTAATGGGCGCCAGCTTCCGCAACATCGGCGAAATCCGGGAGTTGGCCGGCTGCGACCTGCTCACCATTTCGCCACAGTTGCTAGCCGAGCTTGAAAAGACCGAAGGCAATCTGCCCCGAAAGCTCGACCCATCCATAGCGCATACGCTGTCAATCGAACGAATCACGATCGACAAGGCGACGTTCATCCGCATGCACGCTGAAGATCGCATGGCCACCGACAAGCTGGCGGAGGGTATCGCAGGATTCTCGTCCGCGCTCGAAAAACTCGAAGGCCTGCTGGCCGCTCGGCTCGCCGCGCTCGAGCAGCGCACCCCGGCAACGGTGTAAAGACGGGGAACAAGGGAACTAAGGAACAAGGCAACAAGGGATCAAAAAAGGGCAATCCCCCCTGGGGTTGCCCTTTTTCGTTGTATCTGTTTGCAATCGATGTACCTGTCTGCCAACAATTTGCACGGTCCCCTCTTGGCAATTCACGACTTTTTACGTATTTCATTGTTAATGCATCTTAAATAGGCAGCGGCTGCCGCTCCGGGCACTGCGCACGATTTGATTAGCAGTCTTGCTCCTAATTCGCATGGGCTACCCGCGCGCGGCCAACGGAGGCTTGTATGCAGGATCAGCATCACCCGCTCGAACCCTTCTTTCAGCAGGCGGTCCGCAACAGCTACGATGGCAAACTGGGACTCAATGACCCGGACGTGACCAACTACGTTGCGCGCCTGCTGTGCGAGTTCTCTGAGGCTGAAAATCTGTATAAAGTGCGCGACGAGATGGGCCGACCCGTTGAAGAACTCGAAGAGATGATGGTGGCGTCCGACCCCGTTCACGGTACGGCTGCGTCATTCGATGAGGAGCGCGCACTGCGCAAGCACATCGGCGACTATGCGCTCTTTGTCGCCGGCATGTATCCCGAAGCGATGGGCTCAAGCCGCCGTTTGCGGCGCCATTTTCCCACGCTCAGCGATCTCATCCGCGCCGGCAAAGAGAGTTACTTTATCGTGAGCCAGTTCAACTTGTTCGAGTACCAGCAGGAGGCCCCGCTCTTTGCGCGACTCAGCGACCGTTTCGAGCGTTGCATCCTGGGCCTGACGCTGGTGCGCGAAGAACTCACACCGCGCAGGCCCGCGCTGCCGCCGCCGCAGATCAATTGAAACTTAATCTCGCTCGGTTCGCATCCAACCTCATAGTCAGTGTGTGCCCGTATGAGCGGGAACTTGGGGGTGTGTGCGATGGGTGAATGGGTAAAGCTGCATGCGGCCGATGGTCAGGAACTTAGCGCCTGGGTGGCGCGGCCGGCAGGCGAACCGATTGCCGCGCTGGTTGTGGTGCAGGAAATTTTCGGCGTGAATGCGCATATCCGGTCGGTGGCTGATGGTTGGGCCAGGGACGGATTTTTAGCCGTTGCGCCAGCGTTGTTCGACCGAATTGAGCCGGGAGTCGAACTCGCGTACGAAGGCCCCGACATGCAGCGGGCCATGAGCTTTATTCCCAGGCTCGATGTGGAGAAGTCGCTGCTCGACACCAAGGCCGCAATGGAGTGCGCGGCCACCTCCACAGGCAAAAAGGTCGCAGTGATTGGGTATTGCTTTGGTGGAACGATTGCGTGGCTCGCCGCCACTCGATTGGGCGCTTCAGCGGCGGTGGGCTACTACGGCGGACGGATTGCGAATTACGCAAGCGAGAATCCCGCGTGCCCGGTCATGCTCCACTTTGGGCGGCACGACACGCACATTCCCGCGGAAGAAGTCGACAAGGTAAAGTCAGCCCATCCCGACGTAGAGATCTACTGGTACGACGCCGGCCACGGCTTTAACTGCGACGTGCGCGCGAGCTACAACCCCGCCGCAGCAATGTTGGCCCGTGAGCGCTCGCTGGCGTTTCTTAAGCAGTTGAACAGTTGAGCAGTGAAACAGAGAAGCAGAGATTTGCGTCTGTTCAACTGCTTCACTGTGCAACTGTTTGTCTGACCACTGACCACTGACCACCGACAACTGACAACTGTCTTTACTCCGACCAGACGGCCAGCACGTTTCCAACACTATCGTCGAAATGGAAGCGCCTGCCGCCGGGGAACTCGAACGTGGGCACAACGATACTGCCGCCGGCCGCGACAATCGCGCCCTGTGTCGCATCAAGGTCGCTCGAATAGAGAACTACGAGCGGCGCGGTCTTTGGCTGCGGGTCGTGCGCATCGGCTTTGTAAAAACCGCCGTTGATGCCCGCTGTGTTGATATCGAAACCAATGTAGTCGGGGCCGTAGTCCATAAAGCTCCATCCGAATACGGTCTCGTAAAATAACTTGGCCTTCTCAACATCGGTGGCTGCGAATTCAATGTAGTTGATGTTGTCTTGCATTTCTGCCATGACTCATTCTCCTTTGCGGTTGTGTGCGTGGAGTTGAGGGAAGTGTGATGTAGTATTGCGGCGCAGGCACACCTTCCCGGTGCGCTCTTGAACGCCTCCATCCGCAGTCCCTCAAGAGCCGGGGAAGGCAGGTAGAGCCCGCTGGTTTCATCGGCTTCCAGGAAATGGCGCGGACTGCCGAGGTACGAAATCAAAGTATCAGATTTATGTTTTCGCGACCAGTGAATTCTCTCGGACTCAGTCCCCGAGCTGCACCACGAACCCGCCCATGATGGCGCGTGGTGGCATTGTTACGCCAACAATTTGCTGGTAGCCGGTGTTGCCCAGGTTGGTGAGCCGCAGATATGGGCGCAGCTTCCAATGGTCGCGCGTCACGGTCGCGTTCCACACCGGGTAAGCGTTGGCGTTAAACGGCGCGTTACCGGGTTGCTGGTAAGGGCGCGCGACGGCGACTTCGTTGGTGATTGCCATGCCGCACTTAACAGCCGCGGTCCAGCTTGCGTACACATTCACCACGGGATAGTTGAGAGCGTATTCCGAGCGAATGCCGGGCAACGGATTTTGCGATCCGAATAGCTGCGTCCATCCAAAGTGGATCGATTGCGAAGCGCGCGGGTTCCAGGTAATTCGCCCTTCGACACCCGAAAAGTGCAATCCATTCAAATTGGTTGCGCACCAGGTGTTCGCGGCCTGCGCTCCGTTTATTTCACACGACGGCGGCAAATAAGGATTGGGTACAACGCCGGCGCGAATGTAATCGACAGTGTCGTGTTGGCGCGAATAGAAGCCAGTCGCCGAAGCCATTACGCGATTCGACGGCGTCCAGTCCACGCCGCCGTTGCCCGACCATGCCGACTCGGGTTTCAGATTCGGATTGCCCAGTGTGGCGGGATCGGAGTAGTAGAGATCGGTGTAAGTTGGAATGCGGAAGCCGTAGCCGCCACTGGCGCGCAGCTTGATTGCATTGGTCACTCGCAGGCTGCCGGCCAGTTGCGGCGAAAATACTCCCCTGCCTCCACCGGAGAAGATCTCCTCACGTGCGCCGCCCGAGATGCTCCAGCGCTTGCCCGGCGGCTTCCAGTCGAGATCGATGTACCCCGCACCGCGATTGCGCGCATGAATGCCCAGCGCGTACGAAGTCACGCCGCCGGAAAAGTTGAAGCTGCGAATCGAGTCTCCGTCGCCTTCCAGGCCCATCAACAGCAGCGCGCCGGCGCGCAGGCTCTCGGTGCGACGCAGCGAAGCCTGCCACGATTCGTCCACGTGATTGTTTTCGTAGATTGCGGGATCGTCGCGGAAGAGCACAAAGTCGTCGGCGTGGCGGCGGTACCCGAAGGCAGCAACGGTGCGCAAGCCCAGTTCCTGCCGCGCCGATGCAAACCAGCTCTTCGTGCGTTCCCACGAGGGGTACGCGCCGTAGAAATCGTTCGCGCCGAACGAGCGATCGCTCCCGGCAACCAGCAGATCGGTGACGCCGAGCCGCGTGCCAAGCCAGCTTTCGGCCGACGCGTCTTCATTGCGGTAGTCGCGATCGGTCATAAAGCCGGTCGAGAAATTGCGGTCGGCTGTGGCTCGTCCGCTCCACTTGGCCTCCGTGGCCGAGGCCAGCAGCGACTCTTCATTCGCTTCAAAACTGCCTTCACCCAGCCGCATGCGCAGGGAATCGTGATCGGGCGCAGCAGTCAAAAAGTCCACCACCCCTGAAAGCGCATCGGTCCCGTGCAGCGTTGATCCCGCACCCTCCAGCACCTGCACCTGGCTCATCGCCTCCATGGGCACAGGTAAATCGAGATTGTGGTGCGAGGTCTGCGCGTCGTTGATGCGGAAGCCATTGAGAAGAATCAAGACCTGCTCAAAGCTGCCGCCGTCAAGCACCAAGTCGTCCTGCGCACCGCCTGCGCCGCGCTGCTCAAGGAACACAGCCGAGTCAGTGCGCAACACGTCGAGTGCAGTCTCTGCGGCCAGCTTGAATGGTTCCACAGGCAATACTTGAACCGGCCTCGGTGACTCGGCGAGGGGCACCGGCGTGGCCGAGCCCAGAACAACCATCGTCTCCGTCGGACCCTTCACCGGCTTTTGAGTTGTGCTTGTCTTTTGAGCGGGTGCAGGAGCGTTTTGTCCCGCAGCCTGCAGCGCCGCCATCAACAGAAAACTCAGCAAGTACCGGCCCATTTAGTTATCATTGCAGATTCCAAACCAAATCACCGGTCAGACCTTAAACTCAATGTCGATGCTTGATCCCACCGCAACTCGCATCATCGACTGGCTCCGGCAGATCGGCCTAACCGTTCGCCTCGCGCCTCTCGAAGCCGGCTCCTTCCTGCCCCGCGTCATGCTCGAGCCGGGTGGCCTCGTCGTCGACCCCGAGCGTCTGCTCTATCCCGGCGATCTGCTCCATGAAGCCGGCCATCTGGCCACCATGCTGCCCGCGCAGCGCGCTTCAACCGGCTCCAATGCCGGCTCCGACATGGGCGAAGAGATCGCCGCCCAGACCTGGTCCTATGCCGCCGCCGTCCACCTCTCACTCGCGCCCGAAATCGTCTTCCATCCCGCCGGATATCACGACTCCGCCGCGCGCCTCATTGAGATCTATCGCGACGGCAAGGCCGGCGTCCCTCTGCTGCAATGGATGGGCCTCACCCTGGACCGCACCCGGGCTGCCGCGAGCTCCGTGCCTCCATGGCCGCACATGATCCGCTGGCTTCGCATAGATCAGTAACCGCGCGCTAGAGAATCGCGCATCTCGAATGGCGCATAACGAATCAGTGTCGTTTACTTGGGTAAGACGAACAGCCGCCCGGGATTCTCTCCGACTGAGACGCCCTCACCGTGTCCGCCGAGATCCACCATCAACTGACGCAGCGCGCCGTCATGCAGCGTGTTATTTCGAATCACGCAGTTCTCCAGGCCCTGGTAGACGATTCCGTAAGACGGAGACCATACACCTTCATTGCCATCGTCACGGCCGGACCAGATGCTGTTGCCCACGCACGTGACGCCGGTTGCGCCTTCAATGAAGATCTGAGAAGAGTCATAGGTATCGGGGTTGGCAACTTTGCCGCTGCGCTTGATGTAGTTGCCGGTGATAGTTATCTGCGTCGGCCCTCGGTCGTGACTGCCTTTGCGCAGCGCGATGCCACACGTGCCCGCGCGGTCAAAAAAGTTCCCGGTGATCTGATAGCCGTCGCCGCCCATGATCACGAAATTTCCGCCGTCGTTCCACTCGATGCGGTTGCCGGTAAACGTCATCGACGCGTTCTCGTGGCGTGCAGCGAAGCCCGCGCCATGGTTGCCCGAGAACCAATTGTCGAGGATGAATCCATCCCAGCCGCGCATGTTCATGCCGTCGCCCTGGTTATAAGCGAGCTGGCAATGGCGAACGCTGAAGCACCATATGCAATCCAGATGCATGCCGTCGCCGGTGAAGTGCGTTACCTGGCATCGTTCAATGCGGAACGAGTCTTCGCGCTCATATTTATTGCGGTCGGTCATCATGCCATGGATGCCAGTGCCGAGATCTCCGCCTTCGAGCGAAACGCCGTCAATGGTTGCGCCGCGCGCGTCGGTCAGGTTCAGCAGGCACTTTGATCCGGCGCCGGCCAGCTTGAGCACACTGCCGCCGCCACGCCCGTAATTCCATGCAGGAATGCCCACGAGCGCAGTACCCGCGCGCACATGCAGTTCGTGCGTCAGATACGCGCCAGGCGGCAGAAAAACGCCCCCGCTCAATTCCCCCGCTGCATCCAGCGCCTTTTGCAATGCGAGTGTGTCATCTGTCTTGCCGTCGCCAGCCGCGCCGAGAACTCTCGCATCCAGCATGGTGCCGTGCGCATTGGCCTGTGCCGGCAAAACCGTCGAACCCATCAATAGCGATGCTCCGCCAAACATCGCACCAAGCGTCACATCCCGCCGGCTGAAACTGTCCATATTCGCTCTCCCGTAGCCGACCGCAATTCTACCGGATGCGGAGGTTTAGAGGATGTAGCGGGAGAGGTCCTGGTCCTTCACAATGTTCGCCACCATCTGTTTCACATACGCCGCATCAATCAAGAACAGCTTTTCGGGTCCTGAAGACGACATCCGGTCCTGATAAGGCAACGGTGTGCTGGCCTCGTTCCTGATGGCCTCGCTGAGCGCTCCCGCGGCCTCTGGATCAGGAATGCGGCGCGCCACGTCAGGGGCAAGGAAACTAACGTCTTCAAGTACGCGCTCCATGATGGTGTGCAGGCGGCGCGCGCCTATGTTCTCAGTCTGCTCGTTCACCTTGAAGGCGAACTCGGCCATCTCCCGCAGCGCGTCAGCGGCAAACTCCAGCCGCACGCCCTCAGTCTCAAGCAGCGCCGAGTACTGCTTGGTGAGCGACGATTTCGGCTCCGTGAGAATGCGCAGAAAATCTTCGACAGTGAGCGACTGCAATTCCACGCGGATAGGGAAGCGGCCCTGCAACTCGGGAATCAGGTCGCTGGGCTTCGAAACATGAAACGCGCCGGCCGCGATGAAAAGGATATGATCGGTCCGCACCATGCCGTAACGCGTATTGACTGTCGTCCCTTCCACAATCGGCAGAATGTCGCGCTGCACGCCCTCGCGCGAAACATCGGGCCCGTGACCGCCCTCGCGCCCGGCAATCTTGTCAATCTCGTCGAGGAAGACGATTCCGTTCGACTCCACTCGCTCTACTGCCGCGCGGTTCACTGAGTCCATGTCGATCAGCCGGCCTTCTTCTTCCTGAACCAGGTAGTCGAAGGCGTCGGCGACTTTCATATTCCGCTTTTTTGCATTTCCGCCAAAGATGTTCGGAAGCATGTCCTTGAGGTTCATTTCCATGTCCTCAAGGTTCTGGTTGCTGATGATGCCGAACTGCGGCATGTTGCGCTCTCGAACGTCGAGCTCAACCATGCGGTCGTCTAGCTTGCCTTCGCGGAACTGCTGGCGCAGCTTTTCGCGTGAGCGCTGGTAGCTTTCGGTGCCCGGCAATTGCAGTTGGCCTTCCTGCGAGGGCTGCACGGGCGGAGGAGGCAGCAGCACGTCGAGCAGCCGCTCTTCCGCATTCATCTCCGCGCGGTCTTCAACCTCTTCAAGGCGTTCTTCGCGCACCATGTCGATGGCGATCTCAACCAGGTCGCGGATCATCGACTCCACGTCGCGGCCCACGTAGCCAACCTCAGTGAATTTCGAGGCTTCAACTTTCAGGAATGGCGAGTTAGTGAGCTTGGCCAAACGCCGCGCAATCTCGGTCTTGCCCACGCCGGTTGGCCCAATCATGATGATGTTCTTGGGCATAATGTCGTCGGCGATGTCGGGCGGAAGCTTCTGGCGGCGCTGGCGGTTTCTCAATGCGATCGCCACGGCGCGCTTGGCGGCGCGTTGGCCCACAACGTGTTTATCGAGCTCGGCGACAATCTCGCGCGGCGTCAGCTCGTCCAGCGCCAGCTCTTGTTCTTCGGCGGATGCGGGTAGGTAGATGGCCATGAGCTGAGAGTCTAATTCCCTTCTGCTTGTGAATTCGCTGTCTCGTAAAAGGTTTCGAGAACCGAGCGCGTCATTCGTAAGATGTTCTCCGACCTGCTTCTTCCGCTGCCCAAATAGACGCTTGGGTCGTGCGCCGCTACATTCCGATTCGACATAATGTTGACGAGATAAGGCCCGGCATTCTCGTACCGTGGAAATTGCGAAACGATTTCGCTAACTTTTGACTCCCATTTTGTTTGTTGGAGTGACCATTTTGTGTTGAGTTGAGGAAACTCCTTTTCAACAAGCTCCTCCACTAGCGCCCCACAAGTCAGCACGCAAGGAATATCGAAGTCAAAGAGGTAAAGCATGTGTGCGTGTTCGAACAGGACCCTCAAGCTTTCAGGAACGCCGTCTTTAGAAATGTCCGATATCGGATGTTTGCCGAGTTCAACTGCCCTTCTTGTGATAATCGGCAGCATTCCCACCAGTTCTTTGGCCCAATGTATCCAGAGGTTCCCGCTTTTCCGGACGTCATCCTCTATCTCTCTCCCGAACTCGGCCTCATCGTCCATGTCAAGGCTGCAATACTCATACCAGCCGTAATCAGTAGGAATCGGGACCCTGGGGCCAAACCTGAGGTCGAATCCAGCCCTGCCCTCTTCTTTCAGGGCCATGAACTTCGCGACTTCCGGGGTGGTCGGAAGTTCCTTGCTTAAGGTCACAAGCTGATCGACCAGTGCCTCATATTCGTCGACAACCTCGCGGCTAATGTTTTGCCAAGCTTGCGTTTGCTTTTTCTCAGTTGTCTCGTAGAGGTGTCTCATCTCAGGCGTCAGAAAATCCGGAAACTTTCTCTTGTCTACGACCGGTACCTCTGGACTGGCGCCCACTGGCGTTTCGGCCCACAAATAGAGTCTCCCATTTTCCGCCGCAACATTTCGCAGCTTTTCGATTATCATCCATCTGGATAACTGGGCATCCAAATCGTTAGTCCGCGCATCGAGTATCTTGGTCTCCACCGCAGAATCAATGTCCGCGAGTCTGGCCTCGATCCAGATCTCTCGATCTTTCCATCCTATGTTCTGAGTGATCGCAGCCTTTTCAAGCTCCTGCCGATATTCGCGCAAAAGTTCTGGATCGCGGGATCTAAGTCGCTCGACGTCCTCCACGCTCCATCCGTGCAACCGCCTCTGTTCGGAAGGGATTAGACCCTCTCCCGTGACCGCCCAGTTGGAGTGACTTGACCCCAAGTATTCGTCCAGCTTGAACGAATCCTCCTCACTGCGGTCGGATATCAGATACCAGTCATCGAGCAATTGAGCGTACTCCGACAGAGGGGCTTTTCCATCGTGAAGCATCGCGGTCTGAATGACTCGCTTGGCTGACTCGGAAGATTTTCCGGCGCTTGCTTCGCCCCGTTCGGAGATCGGCCGGGGAGAGCCGACCCTCCCTGGAAGATGTTCCCACGAAAGGGCGTGTCGCGCCCTGTCGGGGCTCGATTCGTATGCTTCTATCAACCGGGCGAGCGCGGCAGCTAAAACCCTTCCGGCATCGCGGCGGAGATCCCACTGACGCTCGAGCTCGATTCTTTGAGGGTCGTCCGGGCCCGTCGCCATGCCCTACAGCTCCTCAACCGTCACGTGGTCGTTGGTATAAATGCAAATGTCGCCGGCAATCTTCATTGCTTTTTCGGCGATCTCTCTCGCGCCCAGTTCGGTGTTCTCCATCAGCGCGCGCGCCGCGGCCGTGGCAAAGCTGCCCCCGCTGCCGATCGCCGCCAGCGGTTCATCGGGATCGATCACGTCTCCCGAGCCTGATATCAGGAACGTCTGGTTCTTGTCGGCCACCAGCAGCAGCGCTTCAAGGTTGCGCAGCATCTTGTCGGTGCGCCAGTCCTTGGCCAGTTCCACGGCAGAGCGATTCAGATTCCCCGCGTACTGTTCCAGTTTGGTTTCAAATCGGGAAAACAGATTGAACGCGTCGGCGGTCGATCCGGCGAATCCAGCCAGAATCTTGTCCTGAAACAAGCGCCTGATCTTGCGTGCCGAGTGTTTCAGCACATGGTCGCCAAGGGTCACCTGGCCGTCTGCGGCCATCACCACCTGGCCATTGCGGCGTACACAAATCACAGTTGTCGAACGAATCGGGGAGCGATGTTTCATGATCGAACTCATCTTGTGAAAACCATTAAAAAGCTGCGTTCCAAATGCGGAAATCCGCAACAGAATGCAGCTTAGAGTATATGTTATCCACGCCGCTCAAGTTGATTCAGGCGCGATTCACACGGCCGAATTCTACCTGCGCTATTCTCTTAACTGGGAGACTGCGTGACGGGATTTTCGGTCGAATGACCCTGCTCAACAATATTCGCTGGGAGATAGCGGCAACCGTCACCACCATGCTGGCGCTTACCGGCGCAGCTCTGTGGCTCAAGTTTCGGCGCCGGCCCACGCCCGACGAGATCGAGGCGGCGCGCCGCAAGTTCATGGTCCAATCGGGCCGTCTGGTCGACGGTATGCTCCTCGATGTCTGCGACGTGCCGGCTGAAGACGGCCGCACCTTGAAAATGCTCTTTTTCAGTTACCGCATCGGCGGCGTGGACTACGAGTGCTCGCAAGATATTACAGCGATGGGCGCGGTAGTAAATCCGGAGCAAGTGCGCCCCGGTTTCCCTTGTTCGGTGCGCTACCAGCCCGGCAATCCGCAGAACAGCATTGTGGTGGCGGAAGGCTGGACCGGCCTGCGCGAAGGGCTGCCGCAGTTCCCGGCGTTTGAAGATCCCGAACCGGTAGATACAATGCATTTACGGCGCAGAGCGAAGTAGAGCTGCCCTGACGACGAGCAGCCGAGCCCATGCGAGCGAATAACTCGCGTCTGCCGCGCTGCCGTTAGTTGGCGCCATATACCCATCCCCGGTATACTTGTACCATGCATGTTCACGCGGCCCCGGCATCGGCAAACCGCACCACCACAGTTCTGCGCATCTCGCTGGCCGCCACGTTGGCCTACGTCCTGGTTACGTTCATCGCCGGCCTGCGCGCTCACTCTCTCGCGCTGCTGTCGGAGTCGGGCCACAACGTTTCCGATTTCCTGGCGCTCCTGCTGAGCTTTGTCGCGGTCTATTTCCAATCGCGTCCTGCCGATCACTCACGCACCTTCGGCTACCAGCGCGCCGGCGTGCTTGCGGCCTTCATCAACGCCGCCACTCTCATCGTTATCTCGCTCTGGATCGGCGCTGAGGCCATCCATCGCCTCTCGCATCCAGTCACCGTCCAGCCCCAGCTCATGATGATTGTGGCCGCTGCCGGAGTGCTGATGAACGGAGTGATCGCGGCCCTGTTGTGGGGTGTTGCCCGCGACGTGAATCTGCGCTCGGCATTCCTCCACATGGCCGGAGACACGCTTTCAACCGCCGCGGTCATTGCCGGCGGCGCAGGCATCTACTTCACCGGTCAGTTCTGGATTGATCCCGTCCTCTCGCTGCTGATTGCCGCATTGATCCTCGGGTCGAGCGTGGGCATCGTACGCGAAACCCTCAACATCCTTCTTGAAGGGACCCCGCGCGGCGTCTCCATTCCCCAGATCCGCGCGGGAATGGAAGCTGTCGAGGGCGTCATCGACGTGCACGACCTGCACATCTGGTGCCTGGGCTCGAGCTCCAGCGCCCTGGCCTGCCACGTCACCATCGACGACATTCCCCCCTCTGAGAGCGCCTGCATCCTCGAGAAACTCAACCATCTGCTCCACGAACACTTTCACATCAGCCACACCACCATCCAGTTCGAGCACATTGGCTGCGGCGAGGTTGAGGGATGCGTGGTCCCTCCTGAAGAACTGGCCGGCAGCCACGAGCACGCGCACCACCACGGCCATTCCCATTAATATCGGTTCAACGAGGTCATTCCTTTGAGCCGATTCCCCGTATTATCAGCCGTCGTTCTGGCAACCTCATCGCTGCTCATTCCCGGCCCCGCTGGCCGCGCCCAGGCGCCCACCGCCGCACAACTCCAGAACTACTCCGGCGAATACACCGATCTCACCGATCCCGATACGCCGTACGACGTCTATCTTGACGGCGGCAAGCTGACCATCGAATCCGAGCGCATGGTTCCCACCTCGCTGGATCCGCAATCGGCCACGGCGTTCAAGCTCGAAGGATCGAAGACAACCATCAACTTCAAGCTCGATAGCATCGGCCGCGCCACCGAATTGACAAATTCATCCGATACTGAGGCCGTCTTCAAGCGCACCGGCGACCCGGTCCGCCACGTATTCCACGACTACGTCGCCAGCGATGTAATGATTCCCATGCGCGATGGCGTCAAGCTCCACGCCATCATTCTCAAACCCTCCGACACCGCAGCGCCGCTGCCCTTCATCATCGAGCGCACGCCCTATGGCGTCGACGGCGCCAGTCGAGCAGGGGCTTTCAGATCGCGCCCTGAACTGGCGCGCGACGGGTACATCTTTGTTGAGCAAGACATTCGCGGCCGCTTCAAAAGTGGAGGCAGGTTCGTGATGATGCGTCCGCTGGCCGACCATAGCAACCCCAAAGCGATTGACGAGAGCACTGACACCTACGACACCGTTGCGTGGCTGCTCAAAAATGTTCCTGGCAACAACGGCCGCGTTGGCGTAGTGGGCACCAGCTACGACGGATTTCTTTCCATGATGGCCGGTATCGATCCGCACCCGGCGGTGAAAGCGATTTCGCCGCAGGCGCCGATGATCGACGTGTGGATGGGCGACGACTTCTTCCACAATGGCGCCTTCCGCCAGACCTACGGCTACGACTACGTGAAGGCAATGGAGTCGAGCAAAGAGACCAGCGAGGTGGAATACGCCAAAGTTAAGAACGACCGGCCTGTCGACGGCTACGACTATTTCCTCTCACGCGGGTCGTTTATCGAAGACGTAAAGCAGTCTGGTTCCAAAATGCTGCCCACATGGAAGCTCTTTCTCAAGCACCCCGAGTACGACGAAGACTGGCGCTCGCGCGGAGTTGAATACCATCTCGACTCCGTGGCCGTTCCCACGCTCAGCGTGGGCGGCTACTACGACCAGGAAGATATGTGGGGTCCGCAGGAGGAGTACGCCAGTCTCGAGCCCCACGATTCAAATCACGAGAACTTTCTGGTTCTCGGCCCCTGGCGGCACGGCTCCTGGTATTCGTCGTCGCGCCACTTGGGCAATATCGATTACGGCGAATCCATCGGCAAGGAGTTTCGCACACAGATCGAAGCAAAGTTTTTCGCGCACTACTTGAAAGACGCGCCCGGCTTCGACCTCAAAAACACTGCAAGCTTCGAGTTGGGCGCCAACACCTGGAAATACTATTCAGAATTTCCGCCCAAGGATTCAAAGCCCACCAACCTCTATATCGAGGGCAACGGAGCGCTCGGCTGGACCACGTCTACCAGCGACGCGGCCACCAGCTATGTGAGCGACCCCGCCAACCCCGTGCCTTACCGTCACCGGCCCATCCAGCCAACCTACGGCCCCGGCTCGCAGTGGTACAACTGGCTCACTGAAGATCAGCGCTTCGTCACCGATCGCAAAGACGTGGCCGCCTTCACCCTGCCGGTGCTTAAACAAGACCTGACGCTGACCGGCGAGGTCATCGCCGATATCTTTGCCAAAACCACCGGAACCGACAACGACATGGTGGTCAAGCTCATTGACGTTTATCCCGGCGACGATCCCGACCCGAAGATGCGCGGCTACCAGCTCATGACCAACATGGAGATTTTCCGTGGCCGCTATCTCTCGAGCTTCAGCGCGCCCAAGGCCATCCGAGCGGGCGAAATTCGCGAGTACAAATACAGCCTGCACGATGTGGATCATGTCTTCAAGGCCGGCCACAGCGTCATGGTCGAGATTCAGAGCACCTGGTTCCCGCTCTACGACCGCAACCCGCAAACGTTTGTATCGAACATCATGAAGGCCAGGCCGAAGGACTACAAACCCGCGACCATCACCATCGAGTCCGGACCAGGCCACGAGTCCAGCATCATTGTGCCGGTGGTGGGAGGCGGGGAGTAATGTGCTGGCCCTCACCGGCCACATTCCTGACATTTTGAAGCGTGGACATTCCTCCCACTGCACGAGTCCATCGGCCCCGGCGCGCCTGACGCCACCGGCTTACCCGGCTCCTGATCGCTCCCGCAACTCCGGGTAATGCGTGAGGACCAATCATCCGGCCCGCAAAGAAAAACGTAAAGCCGGCTTGACATCCCTCCCCCACCATGCCATTCTCATATGGAAAGCCGACTTTACATGGCCAGCATCATCACAAACCGAGTCAAAGAGCTCCGCACCGCCCGCGGCATGACTCAGGAACAGCTCGCCGAAGCTGCGGGTGTCTCCCGCCAGAGCATCAACTCCATCGAACGCAACCGCTACGTGCCTTCGCTCGAACTGGCGCTCATCTTCGCCCGCGTCTTTGCCTGCCCCACCGACGACATCTTTAAGTTGGAGAGTGACTTATGACCCAACCACCGCATCCCATCCTGTCCAGAATTCCGATCCTCAACAAGTTCGTCGACGAGCGCTTTCTCGAGCACCGCCGCCGTTCCTCCGCCATCGCAGGCATCACAGGGGCTGTCCTCGCCCTCGTGCTATTCGAGTACCGCTTCTTCCACGACCATTTCTGGAGTTGGGATCTCTTCGCCGTCGCCGTCACCATCGTCGTCCTCAAGATGCTGCTCTTCGCCTGGTACCGCTTCACTGACTGATCCGGTCCGCATCCACCCGGCCACCTCATCTCGTCGCAATCTTTTACCCTTCCCAAAAGGAGAAACCCAATGTGCTACGCTCGCCGCGAAATGCCGCTCAAGGCCCGCATCTTTCTTGTCATTGGCATGTTCTGCCTCGCCACCAGTCCTGCACTGGGCGTGTTCGCTCACGATCTAAACGCCAATCGCATACCCTGGCTGGATTTCGTTCGTGGATTGTTGATGGGCCTGGCAATCGCCTTCAACCTCGGCTCCGTCATCATTTCCCGTCGCTGCGCCCCGCAGACTCGCTGACTTGCTGACTCGCTGTCTTACCGCCTTCTATACTGAATCAGCCATGTCCCAGCCGCCTCTCCAGCGATCCCACGCGAAATCCGCAGCCCTTCAGTCACGCGCCGAGCGCTTCTTCCCCGGCGGGGTGAACTCGCCGGTCCGGGCCTTTCGCGCGGTGGGCGGCGCGCCTCCGTTCGTCGCCAGCGCCCAGGGCGCCTACATTACCGACGCCGACGGCAACCGGTATATCGATTACGTTGGTTCCTGGGGCCCCATGATTCTCGGCCACGCTTTTCCGCCCGTGGTTGAAGCCATCGAACGCGCGGCCCGCAACTCAGCCAGCTTTGGCGCGTCAACTGCGGCCGAGGCCGATCTCGCCGAACTCATCGCCGCCTGCTATCCGGCCATCGAAAAAATGCGCTTCGTCAGCTCCGGAACCGAAGCCACCATGTCGGCCATTCGCCTGGCCCGCGCCGC
>CAZGUD010000009.1:0-171703 GCA_964528915.1 uncultured Occallatibacter sp. | reverse complement strand
TCCGGCATCGTTCGCTCGGTCGGTAAAGGCGTTGAGGGCTATCGAGAGGGCGATAAGGTCTTCGGCCGCGCCGGCAAGGCCTATGCCGAGTTCCTTCTGGCCGATCTCGCAGGAATGTCCAAGCTCCCGGCCGGCCTCGACCACGTTGAAGCAGCAGCGCTCCCGGTGGTGCTCAACACCGGTCAGCAACTCATCGTCGAGGCAGGGAAAGTTAAGCCGGGCCAAACTGTCATCATCACTGGCGCCCTGGGCAGCGTTGGCCGCACCGCCGTGTGGGTGGCGAAAAAGCTCGGTGCACACGTCATTGCCGGTGTCCGCGGCTCACAGAAGCAGGCGGCGGAGACGCTCGGCGCCGATGCCCTTCTCGCCATCGATAGCCGCCAGGAGATGGAGTCACTAAGCTTGGTCGAAGTCGTCGCGGATACCATTGGCCGTGATATCGGCAACTCGCTTCTGGCCAAGGTCAAGCCGGGCGGAATCTTCGCCTCAGTTGTCGGGCCTCCCTCAGACGCTCACCTGCACCCTGCCGTAAAGGTCGAGGCATTTGGCTCCCACCCTGACGCCGAGGGAATGCGCGCGCTCGCAGAAGACATCGCAAGCGGAAAGTTCAAGATTCCCGTCGATCGCACTTTCCCCCTCGCCGACGCGGCAAAGGCGCACGCCGTAGCGGAGAAGGGCGGCATCGGCAAGGTGCTGCTGTTGACGTGACCCTTGCGGCGAATGGGGGAAAACACGGACGGGCGGGGGTTCGGAGAAAGTAGCGCTAAGGGCGCGCGGTTGGCTCAGCTTGAGGCTGGTCGGGGAACGTCCCGTCTGTCCCCAGGATTCTGTCCCCAGGATTCCCGTTTGTCCCCAGGTTTCCCTCAGGTTTCCAATCCGTCGACGGCAGATTCCAGCCCCGCCGACTTCGCTGCTTTTGCAGTTAATTACCCCAACATGCGCTACATTGAAGTCGGGAAGGTAAAAAGGAAGGAGTCCTCCAAATCAAGGCAGATCGTGCCACTTCACCTAAGTCCTTTATTTCATGATCTTTGGAAGCATGCTGCTCATTCTGATCATGTTAACGAAGACTTTGGTAATAATTTGTTTGACTGAAGTGTGATGGAGGGGTTTTAACAGGGCAGCACTTGGTCACATATTGCTATATCTTGATTAGTCGATAGAGGGTAGACTAAAAATGCTATTGACGATGGCTATGAAGATGGTTTACATGAAGTGTTACCTAATAGTGTGAGGGAAAGTGTACCAAAGTGTGCAACATTCCGTACCTCTACGCGTTCTAATAGCGTAGAAGGGTCGATGGATCCAAACATGCTGGCAATTCGTACGGCACAAGAGGCGACAAAGACATCTTTAATGCGAAACGTAAGCGGTCTCCTTCTAGGAGCATCGTTGGCGGACGCAAGAGGGCAGAAAAACTCAATGTCGAAAAGCGACGTTTTAAGGAGAACGTCCACCAAACTGACTTGCAGTTACACCGCACCTCGGGAGGAAGGCGGCAGATATGGAAATTCAGGTCATTCACCCGACGCTGGAGGATTACTCCAATCGGGTAAACGTGTTGGCGGCCAAGTATGGTCAAGATACTTGGCTTGCGTTAGTGCTCAACCCGTCCGTGATGGATGAAGATGATCGCGACGAGTTCGCATTCATTCATTCGGCGCTCGGAGATCAACTGATTAGTCGTGAGTTTGACTTAATGAGTACGGCGTTCAGTTCGGAAGAGTTGAGCAACGAGACATGCGATAAGCCCGGGATAATCCCGGGCTTCGCTGTTCTTGCAGGAGACACCCTTGGACGCGCCACAATACAAAGACTTAATTAACCGACATCTTGCGACCTGCCAATACCTCGAAGAAAACCCCCACTTTCCCTCTCCAATCCAAATTCCTGAAAACAATCCCTCTGCTATGTATTGGCGGGATCAGATTGATCTCAGGGACAATTATCGCTTAGATGTAAGTGATTGGGCGCTATTCGAGGATGGGGAAATGGTTGAACGGTCCTTCTTCTATGATTTTCGGAGGAAGGATGACCGGAAACTAATCTGGCGGATTTGCAACCATAGAGTTCAGCAGCCCGTCTCTGCTCCGTGCCACGTTCATGCCAACCCAAATGACGAAGACGACAGGATTGAATGCTTCCCAAACTCGACCAAAACGGACTTTACCTACGCTATACACTGCGTGAAGAACTTCTATGAGGGCAGACCTCAGGAATGGGAGGGGCCTCGGTGATGATAAGACCTCGAAAAGTCCAATATTTTGAAAGTGAGGGGAGAGAGAACCTTCATTTGGTTATCAAGAGTATCAAAGCATTTTTGCGGCCCTCCGATAGTCAGGAAGTTCCAGCGCCAAAGAAGATAGTCTTTATGACTCGCGAGGGCGAAGGCCCTATGCTGGCTCACAATCAACTGCAATCGGAGGGATTAAAGATTATTGCTGTTACGTTCCCTCAGCATTACGGAGCGAAGCGCCCCGATGGTTCCGTATTCATGCCGGAAGTCTCTGAAAGGGTTAAGCGATACTTCCAAGCATTCGATATTCCAATTATCACTAACCGTCTACCGTTCGACGAAATTATTGGCGCAGACTCACATAATCGCGAGATGGCATTGATGCGCAATGTTCTGTCGCTCTTTGGCGGAAGTGTCCCGCTGGCGATACAAGCGGTGTTGCAAGCGACTGACGCTGGGCATGTGGAGGTTGGAGAGCAGGTAATTGCAGCTACCGGCGATGCGGCGTTGTTGGTAACTGCGTCAACGACTCGTCTGTTTCTAGCGAAGGACAGCCGAGGGCTCTCAGTAAATGAGATCATCTGTAAGCCCAGGGTCCTGGATATGATGAGAAAGCCTTTCGCACCCCAACTGCCGTCCCCCTCAAAGGAGATCAAGCAAATTGAAGGAACGGCCAATGACGTCGAAGCGAGTGAGGATTAGGCCTACTCAGAAACCCAGGGAAACCTAGGGACGGAAACCGGGGACAGACGGGACGTTCCCGCGGGCGAGAAACCTGGGGACAGACGGGACGTTCCCACGGAAACCTGGGGGAAACACGGGGACATGATACCTATTCACCCTGCCCGCGCCTCGGGCGGATGTCCCATTCAGACCTTGGCTGGTAGGGCCTAACTCCGCCAACTCCGCTAACTCCGCTGTCTTTTCTACGCCTTCGTCCAGTCCAGGATAACTTTGCCCGTCCGCCGCGACACCATGGCTTCGAAGCCCTTTTCGAACTCGGTGTAATCGTAGCGGTGGGTAATCACCGGTGAGATATCGACTCCCGATTCGAGCATGACCGTCATCTTGTACCAGGTTTCGTACATCTCGCGGCCGTAGATGCCGCGCACGGTGAGCATGTTGAAGATGATCTGGCGCAAGTCGATGGTCATATCTTTTGCCGGAATGCCGAGAACGGCGATCTTGCCGCCGTGGCTCATGTTGGCGATCATGTCGCGCAGCGCCTGCGGATTGCCCGACATCTCGAGTCCCACATCGAACCCCTCGGTCATGCCGAGCTGCTTCTGCACGTCTTTGAGCGGATTCTGCGTGGGATCGACGGCCAGGGTCGCGCCCATCTTGCGGGCCAGCTCGAGCCGGAAAGGATTCACATCGGTGATAACAACGTGCCGCGCGCCCGCATGACGCACCACCGGAATGGCCATGATGCCGATGGGGCCTGCGCCGGTGATGAGCACGTCTTCGCCCAGCACCGGGAACGCCAGCGCCGTGTGCACGGCGTTGCCGAAGGGGTCGAAGATGGCTGCGACCTCCTGGTTGATGCCTGGGCTATGACGCCAGATGTTCGACATAGGGAGCGCGATGAATTCGGCATACGCGCCGGGCCGGTTCACGCCCACTCCCTGCGTATACGCGCAAAGATGCCGGCGGCCGGCCAGGCAGTTGCGGCAGCGTCCGCACACCACGTGGCCCTCGCCGCTGACGATGTCGCCGGCAAAAAAGTCGTTCACGTTGGAGCCGACGTTGACCACTTCGCCCACAAATTCGTGGCCGATGGCCATGGGTACAGGGATGGTTTTCTGCGCCCACTCGTCCCACTCGTAAATGTGCACGTCGGTGCCGCAGATGCCGGTGTAGTGAACGCGCACCAGCACGTCGTTGATGCCGATTTCAGGCTCAGGAATGTCTTCGAGCCAGAGCCCGCGTTCGGCCCGGCTTTTTACCAATGCTTTCATTGCTGGTCTCCCGCCACTTGGAAACTTTACACCTTCAGGCCGGGACGAATGTGCCCCGCTCGCGATCTTTGCGCACATGAGCCACGGGAAAGACCTGCCCGTGAATGACGATGAAGACGCCCGGAGCGAGAACTCGCGCAGCGAACAGGCTTTCGGTAAGGTTCTGCAGGCCATCGCTTTTTTCAAAGCCGAGGGGGCTCATGGCGCCGGTGAGGATGATGGGAACGGGCGGCGATGGAAAAGCCAGCTCGATGGCCAACCCGCTTTCGACCATGGTGTCGGTGCCGTGGGTGATGACGATGGGCTGGTTGAGGGCGAGCAGCTTGCCCACCTCCGCTACCAGGCCGGCGCGATCGTCGGCGCTCATCTCCAGGCTGTCTTTGTTCATGAGCGGAGTGACATGCACATCGAGGTCGGGCAGTCGCAGGTGCTGGAGATAGAGACCGATCTTGTTAGTAGTGTTGAGCACCGTACCCGACTGCTCGGAGTAGGCTTTCTCGATGGTTCCACCGGTGGTGACGACTTGAACGGTCTTCATTGGCGCCTTTCCGCTTTTTCACCTTAACACCGGCCGGCGGGAGGGGTCGAGCGGGATGGTATGCATCGCAAGGGCGCGGGTCGGGAGAGGCTGCGGAAAAACTCGCCATGCGCGATTCGATGCTGTAAGAACATGCCTCAGGGGTTAAAACCCCGCCGCTTTTAATGGCGTTATCGGCACGACTGAAGTCGTGCCCTGACACTTCGTGCAATTTAGCAGGGTTTTTCCGCAGCCTCAGGAGACCGGCGGTACTGCTACATGGCGGAGCGCGCGAACTGCACTTCCTGCGCAGCCTCGCTGGACGGCAGGAGTTCGACGACAAAACATGCGCCATCTTCGATAGGGACGTAGCGGAGTTCGCCACGAAAGGAGCGCAGGAATGCGCGCGACATGTAGAGACCGAGTCCGGTTGACTCAGCGCCTGCCTGGAATGGCCTGAAGAGATGTTCGGGCTGCGCGACTCCGCCTCCGTTGTCGGCCACTTCAACGCACACTTGATTGTCCATCTTCCTGGCGTTAAGGGTGAGCACGCGATGGCTCTTGCGCAACAGCGCGCGACTGCTGTTTGAAATGAGATTGAGGAACACCTGCATCAGGCTGGAGCGGTCGCCCCACACCAGCGGAAGCCCGGGCTCGACGTTCCATTCCGATTGGATTTCATCCTCGATGAGCGAGGGGCCGACGACAATCTTCAACTCGTCGAGCAGGACGTAGAGGTCGACTTCAGCGGCCTGGCTTGCCGATTGGCGCAGATTGACGCTGGCGATTCGTTCCAGGGCGATTACCAGGCTGCCTAGCGCTTCAAAGTCCTTGTTGCCGCTGAGGGGGGCCGCGCTCTTCAGGTTCTGGTGGACCACCGCAATGGCGCCGCAAATGTTGCGAATCTCATGGGAGAGCGCGCTGACTGCGATGCGCGAGCCTTCAAGCAACTGTTGCATGCCGGCTACTTCGTGCGCGCGCAGATCTTCTGAGGCGTCGAGAACCATGGCGGCCAGCCGGGTGCCGGCGCTGGTCTGGTAAGTCGAAAAGCAGATGTCTGCAAGAAAAGCTTCGCCGTCGTCGCGATGCCCGCGCGCTTGCATCACCGCGCGCAGCAACTGCAGGGATTCGTCGTGGAGCGTGATGTTTGAGAGAGCGGGCAGATATCGTTGGATGAACTTGCCGGCGAGCGCGCCATTCTGCACACCGAGCATTCTATGTGCGGCCTCGTTGGCCATAAGCACGGCGCCATTGGCGTCGGCGGTAAAGATGGCTACCGGGCTGCTCTCAACCAGCACCTTCAATTGCTCTTCAGCATCGCGGCGGGCGTCTCGCTCACGCTCAATCTCTTTCAGGTTTTCTTGTGCGGCCTGGCGGCTGATGGTCATCTCGCGAATAAACAGCCCGGCCCCGGCAAAGGCGGCAAAAAACAGAATGTCACGGGAGACGCCGGTGCGGAGGGTCCATGCCAGATCGCTGAATTTTTCGGCGAGAAATGTGCATACCAGGGCGACAGCAAAGATTGGCGCGCGGCCCAACACGCTGCCCACCATGACCATGGGCAGGAGGTAGAGGAAGCCGAGAGGAATTTCGCCGACGACCGCGTAGTCAATGAGGGCGATTGCGGCGATGACAAACCCCGCCCGCAACAGAACCGCGCGCTTGTTTCCTTTGAAAAGGAGTGCGTACATGCTTCACCTGCAACGATCGCCGGGCGCGAAGGGAGAAAGCCGACACAACCATTGTAGCTCCAGGGGAATACGGCTCAAATAAACAGGGGGAAGCACTTGAACAGATAGACAGTTGGCCAGAAACCAATCGACGGCTTCGCTCTAACACTGCTCCGCTGCTTCACTGTTCAACTACTTTGATCCGATTAGGCGCAGGCGCGCGGTGAAGGCACGGCCTTCGGGTTCGCTGAAGGCGCCGTACATTGGGGAGTCGACGTTGTTGTTTACCACGGATGCATTGGCAGCGCCCGTCCCGTTCTCCATCACGCCGCGCAAGCCGAAGTACGCGCCGCGAAAATGGAACTTCCATTCCAGCCCCGGACTGAAGTTGACATATTCGGGAAATCGCCTTGAGCCGGCAGCGCCTGCCACCTGATCGGCGGCGTTGATTGATGTGTAGGGAAAGCCGGTACGTATCTCGAAGGAATAGACGAAGTCCCAGTTCTTTTCGAGGCGCAGAATTGCAACCGGCAGCCAGCCCCACGAGATGAACCGGCTGGGCGTGTCCCAGGCAAGCGGCCCGCTCTGTTGCGGGCCGAGCGGCGATGGCGTGGGAAGAAAGTCGATCATGGCGTTGGTTCGCGCCGACGATCTCGTGTAGGAGGCAAAGATGGTGTAGTTATTGGCGAAGAGGCGGCGCGCATCGACTTCAAATGAATAGTAGCGATCTTGCCGCTGGTTGGTGAGCAGATAGTCGCCCGCAAGGTTCGGCGAGCCGCTTTGATTGGAGAAGCTGAACAGCCTTGAGGTGTGCTTATCTATGAAGTTCGCGCCTGCAATCAGCCGCCAGGGCAGCTTCTGCTCCACGCCGACACTCCAATTCAATGCGCGCGGCGCCTCAAGTGAGCCGCGTGTCATGGTGAAGGTAGATTCTTCGGCTGGGCCCGATGGTGTAACGCCGTCGGCTTCGAAATATGTGTCGGAGCGGACGCCCGCGAAAGTCTGTGCGGGATAACTGAGATCGGTGTGCTCGTAATAGAGGCCGACGCCAGCCGAAACTTTGGTTGCGTTGCCGGCGCCGGGAGAAAAAACGGCTGCGATACGCGGCGCCCACAGCGGCTTGCGGACGATTTCGTCCCAGTCGAGACGCAGGCCCGGCTCGACGAGCAGAGGCTTTTCGATTTGCCAGTGGTCTTCAAGATAGGCGCCGAAATCAGCGTTATGGAGCGTAAATGGCGCGGCAGGCGCAAAGACACTTTGCCGATCGAGAGTTCCATCCTGGCGCAGGTAACTCACTGGCGTGCGTGCAACGTACTGGTTGTAGCCGATGCGATCGAGGTCGAGGCCGGCTTTGACCTGGTGGGTGCCCAGCCACTCGTGCACCGGTAGATAGAGGGCCGCGGTTGCCTCGACGCGCTGCGACCGGCCCGTCAGATTCTGAAAGTAGCTGCCCTGTGCGAGTTCGGGAGTGATCTGGTACGGCTCGTCGCCGTGCGGCTCAAAGCCATCGCGGAAGCGCATGACGCCGACGCCGAGATCGATCAATGCGCCGCGGATGGCGAACTGATCGCGCACATAAGGCAGCCACGCGATTGTGTCGCGCTTGGTGGTGCTTTGCTGCGGAGTTAACGATGAGATGCCGTCGTAGGGAGAGTGGTAATCGTTGAAGAGCACAGCCGCGGTAACGATATTCTTTGGGGATGCGTTGGCCTGGATCTTGAAAACATTGCTTCCACGAATGAGCCAATCGGAGTCGGCGTTTGCGGGCAATTCAGAGATGTAGATGTTGTCGTATTCGGTTTCGAGTCCATCGTAAAACCACGCGCGATTGCGCGCCAATGGGCCTGAGAGGGTGAACCTCGGCACGAATTTGTCGAATCGGATGCCGTTGAGATCGCGAAACGATGGAATGAAGTTGGTTGCATTGAAGCGAAATCGGTTATCGCCCATTCCCGTGTAAAAAGCGAACACGCCGCCAGTGGCGCGTCCAAACTCGACGGGGTAGCGCGTAGACTCGGCATCGATTGACCGAACCGCGTCGGCGCTCACGCGCATGTCGAGCGTGCCCTCTTCGGGCGAGCGTATATCGAATCCGTCGAGGGTATCGAGCGTTTCCCAGGTTTCAGCGCCCGCAACGTGGGCCTGGCCCGATGAGTCCTGCACAACGCCGGGGTAAAACGGCAGCAGATTGCGGATGTCGCGCGAAGTCACGTAGGGGATATTCACAATCTCGGGGGTGTTCATGGTGAGTATGTCTGCTGGCTGGGCGGTATCGATTCCCGGCGTGGATGCCGAGACGTTTACCTGTTCGCGCACAATCTGCTCGTGAGCCAGAACGACCTTCACGCTGGTTGCGTGGGGATCGAGAACTGTTTCCGTGAACTGATAGAAGCCTGCCTTCTCAGCTTTGATTGCGTAAGGTGCGGCAGAAATCAATGTGAAGGAACACTGGCCCGCGAAGCCGGTGCGGAGTTCGATGAGGGGCTGCCCGGGTTGTGTGACGACGACGTTTGCGCCAGGGACTGCGACGCCTGTCTCATCGACAACTGTGATTTCGATAGCCGGGACTGTGATTTCGCTTGCCTGCCGGGTGGCTGTGGATTGCGCATGAGTAAGGGCAACGCAGCTCAGCAACAGGGCAAAAGCGCGTGGTATGCATTCAGCCCCGCGGCGACGCGGCGCCGTTTGAAGCATGAGCCGGCATGTTGCGCAAAACGTCATGGAGCGTATCCGCGCCCACTCGATTCAGGAATCCTCAACCAGGCGGCGCGCTACTCGATGCCAAGTATAGCGGCATTTCCAGGCGCAAAGGCGTTCGCCGCGAAACGCAGTTCGATGACAGTGGTTATTCAGGAAGCACCAGGCAATACGAAACGGCAGCTTCGAGGGGCGCAACAATTAGAGGCGCTGCCCGGCTTCGGAATAATACTTGAACTGCAACTTGCGGCCGCTGGCATCGAACATGGGGGAGTGAATTATGTGAAGTTTATGCGCCACATAGGTCGCGGTAGTGACCAGGACTTCAAGGCCGTACTTTACGCTGCGCCTGAAGTTGATTGACGACGCTTCTTCGAAGTATTTTGTGGGGCACGAAATTTCACCGATCTTGAAGTCGAACATGGCAGCCTGGGCAATCATCTGATTGTCGAAGACAAAATCGTCGGAGTTTTCAAGCAGCGGAAGCGTGAGCAGCAGGTTGCGCGAAAAGGCGCGGAAGCCGGTGTGATACTCAGAGAGCTTGATGCCGAGAAACAGGTTCTGGAACGCGGTGAGGCAGCGGTTGAAGACATATTTATAGAACGGCATTCCGCCCTTGAGCGCGCCGGCTCCGAGGATGCGGGAGGCGAGCACCATGTCGTAAATGCCGCTGGCCACCATGCCGGCCATGGCAGGCACGAGCAGGGGGGTGTACTGGTAATCAGGGTGCACCATCACCACAATGTCGGCGCCGGCGGCGAGGGCTTCACGGTAGCAGGTTTGCTGGTTGCGCCCGTAACCGTAGTTAGCGTCGTGAACGAAAGTGAGCACACCGAGACTCTTTGAGAGCTGCGCAGTTCCGTCTTTGCTTGAGTCGTCGACCAGGATCTTGATGTCAACAACGTCGGTGAGCTCAGCCACGGTTTTGGCCAAGGTCTTTTCGGCGTTATACGCCGGCATGACGACTGCCACGCGCTTGCCATTGATCATGCTTGGAAACTCCTGTTTGCGCCGTTGTGCACCTTATGCACACCGCGCATTAATGTGCGCCGGCGGAGCCTGCAGCCTGAACCGGATACGGGCTGACCGCGATCGGGCTGGAATCGGGCTCAACCAGCCAGACGGTGCGATCCCGGTAGTAGCCGATCAGTTCTTTATTATCGGCCGTATTGAGTTCCCGTGCCCATACGACTTTGGAAGCATCGATATCGGGGCTGTTGTACACCCACTCATTTAGATTGTCGTGTTGGGGGCCGTAGCGCACGATCGCCAGTTGCGGGCCGGGCAGGCCATTGAGTTGCGCTTCAACCTGGGCTCGCTCATCGCCAAAGTGATCGGGTCCAAACCAGGTAGAGTTCCACCCGCTGGTCGGCTCCCTCGGTACGCCGGCATGCAGCAGTCGCGCGCATGGCCGTATGGCGGCCATGACAAGAATCACCAGGGCGATAGAGCGAACCAGCGAAAGCCCGACTGGCCGGCGGTTTGACTTGAGGGTGCGCAAATGGCGCATGCACTGCAACCCGATGGCATAAAAAACGACGGTGAAGGGCGCCACATAATGTGGCAGCAGGTAGATTTCAATTGAGGCGCCGGCCAGCAGCACAAAACAGCACACCAGCAGGAAGCGGAGCCGCTTATCGAGAAAGACGCGCCGGATCATAACGAGAGGGAGCATGAGGGCGAATCCTGCATAGAACAGAAAAGCCAGGTACACCTTGAGCAGGGTCATGAGAACAAAGCCGGACCCGGTATGCATTTTTGCGTAGAACTCATACTCGTCGTGAGTGTAAAAGCGGTGCATGACGCTGTTGCTGTAGGCCGGAGCCGGCCGCGTATGCTGCCAGATGTAGTAAGGAACGACGGCGTAGGTATTGCGATCGACGGTGTATGGAAGCGTGAGCGGGCTGCCAAAGGCCTTGTAGTCGTAGTAGGCCAACCATAGTCCGGCGCCAACAATAACAGCAACGGGAAGGCAAGCGCGTCGAAGCAAAACGGGCATTGGCGGGCGGTTCTCACCCTTGATGACCCAGCGGCCAAGAAGCACGGCAACGGGCAAACAGAGCAGCATGCCCTCAAAGGGTCGAGTGAGTATGAGTATCGCGATACCCAAGGCCATCAACAGGCCGTAACGCAAACGCGCAGTCTTCATGAGCCGGGGCGCAGAACCGATTACCAGCGCACCACCGATGGCGGCCAGTGAGCCGGCAGCGTGGAAGGTGTTTGTCCAGCAACTGAACAAGCCGAGCCGCGTGGCGGCGATCAATCCGCCAAAGAGCGCCCAGCCCGGGGGCAACCATGCCTGGAGTGCCCAGCAGATTGCCGCGCACATCAACGCACTGGCAATCAGCACCGCGTACCACGGGTTCCCCAGAAACACCTTCCCGGCTGCGAGAAGAAGTCCCTGCCCCGGAAAATACATGGACATGTAAGTGGGTTTCATTGCGATGTGGATGGTCTCGAAACTGTGCCACATCGCGGGAGTGGGATTGGCGAGGCGGCCGCTCGCAAAAGTCTTCGCAGCCAGCAGAAAACTGAAATCGTCGGTAATGAAAGGCCTGGGGATTGGATAGATGGGGAGGATAGCAAGACGGAGCAGAAGGACCGAGAGCCCTGTAACTATAACTGCGAGGCCTTTTTTTGTGGCCAGCGGCATGAAGGCCCGTTCAACACGGCGGAAGAATGCCTGGCCGAAGGTAGGCAGAGCATAGCCAAGCGCAATGCCAATCAACGAAATCCCCAGATCGAGAATCAGGAAGCTATTGCCGTTGTCCTGGGGTGCGGGCGAAACCATGGGCGATCTTGTTCTCGGGCGGAGTCAGGCGCACGCAGCATTGGGCATGGACTTAGTCGCTGCGTATCGAGATCAATGATAAGAGAGGCGGGAGGCAGTGTAAATGATAAGAGAGGTGAGGGAGAGTTCGCATTAAAGCATCAAGCAGGCCCTGCTGGACTCTCCCGCGGAAATGATGTCCGTCGAATGACCGTCTTTCAGACCTTTATGCGGGATAAACAAAGGGTCTTTCAGGGCGTGCATCCGTGCGCGTACAAAACAAAAATGCCCGCAGCGCCCATTCAGGGTTGCGCCCGGGTTATGTGACAGTGTTGCTGATCTTGGTGAACATGGTCACAAGAGAAGCAGCAAGCTCCTGTTGTAGAGCGATGGCGACAAGTGAGGCAAGAACCACGAGCAGGCCATATTCCATGAGGTCCTGACCGCTCTCGTCGACTACCCATTGCCAGATTCTGACCTTCAGCCGAAGGAGCTGATCGGGCATATACGACCCTCCAGTTTGTGCCTGGCCTCAGCCATGCGAGGGTATTCTATTCCGGTGCTGGCTCCCGAGGTTCTGGCTAGCAACCTGCAGGAAAATCTTATCGAGCAGGCGTTAAGGCTACCTGCATCAAACAGTGCTCAGTAAAGGACCTTGCGGGGAGAGAATCGGTATTCCGATTCTCCCCCACGAAGGAGCTGAGGTACTGGGTGGATTCCAATTCGGCGAAACGCCAGGAACTATCCGAGCGTGTTGCTGATGCTGCTGAAAATCGTGTTGACGGCCGAAGCAACCTGCTTCACACCGGTCACGGCAACCAGGGCGATCAGAGCGACAAGCAGAGCGTACTCGACGAGGTCCTGGCCTTCCTCACGGTTGAGCAGGTCCTGCGCCTTAACCAACATCTTCAGAAAAAGGGTGTTCATTTGTGTTCTCTCCAGTTTTGAATCTCCCAGCCTCAGCCGGGGCAACCTCAATATAGCATCTGTGGTGCCAATCGCAAATAAAGTTTAACTGCCTTTTATTGCGTCACTTAGAAATCAAGCCTCTGCGGGCTCGAGTGGCTTTCTGTATACACCCGTTTACAGTCAAGCCGAGCTTAGAAAGTCCGCGTATACATCACACTTTGGTGTAAGAACTTATAATCCCTATAGTTAACGCGACTTGGAGAAATTGCAAGTACAATTGCCACCATGGCAACGAGCACGACCGATTCCAAACCGCTGCCCCGCAATGATTACGCTGACTTTGCGATTGCCCTCGCCAGCGGATTGATCCTGGCCATTTGCGCCATCTTCTTTATCTCGGTTCTATTCTCGGGGAAGATGGCTGGTTCTCGCGACTATGTCTCCTACTGGTCCACTGGAGTCCAGCTCAGGCACCATGCAGACCCCTACAACTGGTCTGAGATGATGGCACTTCAGCACGCGGCGCACCTGGATGCAAAGGGTGTGCTGTTCATGCGGAATCCGCCCTGGGCTCTACCCCTCGCCTATCCATTGGGCTTTCTCGATCTGCGCATCGGCGCATTTGTATGGAACATCCTCCTGCTGGGTTGCCTGCTGACATCAGTCCACCTGGTCAGGGTGATGCACGGATCGCCGATGAACTATGTTCACTGGCTGGGTGTGGCGTTCACCCCGGCGATTATCTGCCTGAATATGGGCCAGACGGGGCTATTCACGCTGCTCGGGATGGTACTGTTCCTGCGCCTGCATCGTACCCATCCATTTGCTGCCGGACTTGCGCTGTGGCTTTGCGCGCTCAAGCCGCATCTGCTTCTGCCATTCGCCGCGGCGATGCTGGTTTGGATCATCTTCAGCAAGAGCTACAAGATCCTGGCCGGCTGGGCACTGGCAATGGCTGCCAGCACCGCGCTGGCCTGGTTGATCGATCCGCAGGCGTGGGCGCGCTACAGCGCTCTGATGCGTTCCAAACCCGTCCAGTATGAATTCGTGCCGGCTCTGAGCGATGCGATCCGTTTTTGGATCCATCCGCAGTGGATATGGTTGCAGTATCTGCCTGCAGGATTGGGCTGTGTGTGGGCTCTCTTCTATTTCTGGAGCCACCGCAGCACCTGGGACTGGCTGGAGAATGGCAGCCTGCTTTTGCTGGTCTCGGTACTGGTCGCTCCTTATTGTTTTCCGCCCGACCAGTGCCTGACGATTCCCGCTCTCATGCACGGAATGTACAAGACCCGTTCCCGCGCCTTGGTGGCCTTGCTCGCTGTTATCCTGCTGGTTATTCAATTTGAGACATGGAAGGTGCGGATCATCTCCGGCTACTTCATGTGGGTGGCTCCTACGTGGTTTGTCTGGTATCTGCTGGCGCGCAGGGCGACCGTTGCGGCCGACGCAATACCTGCTCCAGCAGCGGCCCAGTCGTAACCCGAGTGTTCATGCGCGGCACAAAAGAATGCATTTACTTTCCATCCTGACCAGCCAATCGTTCCTGAGCATCCTGGTCCTCGCCTTCTCTATCTGGTGGATGCTGCGGAAGACGGAAGACAAGACCAGGCCATGGCTGGTGATAGCCCTGGTCATGAACCTCTTCTACGGGTTTTTCTTCACCAAGTTCATGACCGGGGAAGGCAGTCTTCTGCCGTGGAAATACGACCACATTCTTTATCATCTCGATCAATCGCTGGGGATTCACGCGGCTTCAATTGCGCGGCCCCTGCAAGGCTTTTGGCGGGTTCCGCTGCTGGTGGCTTACCAGGCGATGGTACCCATGATGATCTTGTGGTTTCTGATCGCCAGCCGGTATGGCAAACGCGGCTCGATTGTTCCGGCATACGCCGCGGAACTGGCTGGGGGACCGCTTCTTTACTCGGTCGTGCCTGGATGCGGCCCACTCTACGCATTCGGCGCCGAGTGGCTCCATCCGCCGGCGGTGCCGGTCGATACGATTCGTCTTAGCGGCATGCCGAATGCCTTCCCCTCGCTTCATGCGGCCACAGCGCTGGTCTTTGTAATGTTTGCCCCAACGCGGCTGGCGCGGGCATTCTCGCTGGTATTTCTGGCGGCTACGTGCATGGCTACGATCTCCACCGGCGAGCACTATTTCATCGATCTCATTCCCGGCGCTGCTTTTGGAGCATTCGCAGCCAGCGTGGGCCTGATGAGAATACGCCAGGCAGCGGGATTCCTGGTCATCGCCGCCTCATGGTCTTTTGGGGCACGCATCGGGTATGCGTTTCTCGTCGCCCATGCCCTGCTGGTGCAATTGGGCGTACTGCTCACGCTGGCGCTTGTGGTTTTTGCGGTGTGGAAGGAATGGCGCACACAGCCGGTAGCGGCGACAGTGGAAGCCGATCTGACTGCAGCCAATGCGACTTAAGCGGCTGCCCTACGCGGTGCGAGATTCCAGAAAGACATCCTTCAGGGGCTAAAGCCCCTATTCATTTTGGGAGCTTTATCGGCGCGAGTAAACTCGCACCCTGATACAAGACCTCATCCCGGCGAGATTTTCAGCAGCCTGTAAAGCCGTGCCATTATTACAAAGCGACCTGAGACTGGCTTTTCCGCAGCCTCTTAGGCCCGGAATTGACGGATTAATTTCAATTGGCAGAGACCCTTTCGGCCAGCTACACAATTGGCTGAGCGGATTCGGCCGTATCAATCGCGAGCGAATCGCCACGCTGCGTTTGTGTTTGCAGAATAGTGCCGGCCGGGAGCTCAATCACCGATTGCGCTGTGAGGCAAAATGAAATGCGTCCGGGGCCGACCGCGGCCCTCACTTTTCTGACCCGCTTATGGCCGTCGAGGTAGACCAGGTCAATGGGGAAGCGCATGAAGAAGGTATGTACGGATTGGCAGGGAACGATCCAAAGCCCAGTGCCGGGAGCCAGCCCATCACGGTTCAGCAGGCCTTTATTTCGCGCAGGACCGGTATCTGCAACTTCAAGAGATGAAGCCAGAACAGTGCCGCGGGTGGTATTGGCGGCCTGCATTCGCCGGTTTGGATCGGAAGGCGGAGATGATGCAAACAGCTTTCGCAGATTTTCTGCGATCAAGCGAATTGCTCTCATCCCCGGCCTCAGGAAAGGTTAGTCGTTTTCAACCACAAATCGCGGCTACGGGACGGTTCCACCAGGAGCAGCACCAGGAACTGACGTGCCGTTGGAAGTCATGCTTCCGCCGCCGCCTGCGCCGAAGGTACCGCCGCCTTCAATCACTAACGGCTTCTCAGGTTTCAGGCTGTCAATAAGCGTTTCGACCGGGATGACGGTGGGCGCCGGAGCCAGAGTATTGTCAGGCGTCTTGCCGTCTGGATTGCTCATTGCGACGTTCGAGTTAGGCGGCAGGAATTTGGTTGGATAATTCAGTGCCGGCAACTCCTGCCCGGCCGGGATGGGCGCAACAACCTCGGGCGTGACCATGATCATCAGCTCGGTGTTGGTCTTGGTCCGGGTCATAGACTGGAAGAGCTTGCCCAGGATCGGAATGTCACCCAGGAATGGAACCTTCTGGAAGCTTTCGGTCTCCTCGTTGTCGAGCAGGCCGCCAAGGACGAAACCTTGTCCGTCTTTCAGCTCAACTTCAGTATTCACCTTGCGGTTGGTAAGGCCGGGGACGGTGAAGCCTGAGATGGTGACTTCGTGGGTATAGTCGAGGGCGCTCACTTCGGGGGCTACCTGGAGACGGATCGTCCCCTGAGGCGTCATTGTCGGAATGAAGTTCAGCCGGATTCCGTATTCTTTGAATTGAATGGTTACCGCTCCGCCCACGCCGCCCGAAGATCCCTGTACCACGGGATAGGGAAATTCGCCGCCGGCGAGGAAGCTGGCCGCGTGGCCGTTCTTTGCCAACAGGTTTGGTTCGGCCAGAGTCTCGAGCAGGCCCTTGGTCTCGAGGGCTTGAATAGTGGCGCCAGACTTGAGGCCGGGGAAGAATGCCAGCAGGTTCAAATCGTTTGAGACTGCTGCGGACCCACCCGGAGTGGACAGGCCGCTGCCGGCGCTGGAATTGCTGCCGCCTGCAGTTATCGCAGGGGGGGCGTACTGCGTAGTGGATATGCCACCGTAAGCATTGCCCAAGCCAAGGTCGAAGAGGTTGATGCCGAGCTGCTTCTCAATGCTGCGGTCAACGCTTATAAATCGGACCTTGAGGAGAATTTGCGGGTCAGTGGCCGGCACATTCACATCCAGAAGGTTGACGACCTTGCTGCCAGATGTGCCGGCAATTTGCACGGCGCGTTCTGATGCGGTGAGATCGTTGACCGTACCACGCAAGAAGATACTGTTGTTATCGAACGTGACCTTGATCGATTGGCCGGGGAGTTCGGTCCTGAGTTCGCGCCGAACAGCGTCGAGGATGTCATTGGTGATCGGAGGCGGGGCGTGAACGGTGACGTTGAAGAACTCGCGGCCGCCATGAATGTCCCAAATGATCAAGCTGGTTTCGCCGGGGGCTTTACCGTAGACCATGATCTCGGTTGGGCTAACGCCGTGAACGTCGGCAAAGCCGCCAAGGCCGACGGCTACCCTGGCGATAGGGGCGCCGGTATCTACGAGAACCATTTTACCGACGGTTACCGAAAGGTCATTCGTAGAATCCTGAGCTCCGGCAGTAGGCGCAGCGGGGGTTGAGCCTTGAGCCTGAAGGCCCTGCGCTGCAAACAGAACAAACCCCACAGCGCTGATGCAGATGATCGTGATTGCAGACTTTGCTCTCAATGCTGTCCCTCTGAAGAACCAAAGTTCTCTTGCGATGTAGCTGACCCGTTCATGATCTCCATGGAGTAGGGCTTCGGAGCCGGTGGCTTGGCAGCCGCACGCTTGACAACTTTCTGCGGCGTAGCGGGCTTGACTTGCCCAAACAAGGATGGAGTGGCTGTAGCTGGTACTGGTTCCACCTTGGTGTCGAGCGGATTTCGCAGCACCAACTGGATCTTCAACTGGCCGCTCGCCAGGCTCAAAATCTGAGCCTGTTCGGGGGTCACGAGCAAGTTGACAACCTGTACGGAAACCGGTTTGCCCTCGGAATCCTTTTGAATGTTGACGCCGGCCGAGAGCACTTCCATGTTTTGGAGGAGCGTGGTGGTTACAGTTCCCGACTGAGGAGGCGAGTTTGGCGGAATGCCGGAGGCGAGAACGTCAACGCGCATGCCCGGCGTAACGAATCCGGACACACCCACGACGTCGTCAACCTTGATCGCCAGGGCCCTCATGCCTTCAGGGATGGTAGCGGCCAATCCGCCGCCCGAACCCGCGGCAGCGAGGTTGCTATCGACGATCGGTTCACCCTGGGCGATTTCAGTAATGACGCCTCTGCCCACCAGGCTTAGGCGTTGCTGCTCAGGGACAGCTCCTTTAGGCAGCGTTCCCTCAATTTTGACTACGCCGAGGTCAGCCTGCGTCAGCACTGTGCCCAGCTTGAGATCGTTTGCCGCGGCTACTATCGATGTGGTGGGCGACTGTTGCTGCGTTGTCATTTTATTACCCACGATGCGATAGACCCCGAACGCGCATACGCCGGCAATCACAAAAGCGACGAGAAGGATCGTAAGCAGTCTTCGATTCATTCCTTAGCTGATCCGAGTTGGCGATAAGGCCAACTCCACCTTTCTGAACCCCGATTCGATCACCGTGCCCGGCTGAACGGCCATCGATTCGCGACTGCAACCGGGGAACACTTCGATCTCTCGAGCCTGGAGGGGGACTGTGTCGATTCAGTATATCCTCTTCGTGCGAATTAAACTCAAATTGAGTTTAATTTTTTCAGCGCTTCAGGTATCAAGAGAGCTATGAGCCATAGGCTACAGAATGAGCGATGCTGAAGCAAGGCTTTTTTTGCTGGTTTCAAAGTTCTTGCGGCTTTGTATCAACACACTTTAGGTCAAGGCAGGATGGCAAAGAAAACTATGGCGCAAATCGTTCGGAAACGAGGCCTCGGACAGCGCCAAAATGAGGCTTCGAAAAGGCCGGATGCCCCATTCAAAATGCCCTCGCTTCCCTGTACAGTTGAGTAGCGTGATTGGCTGGAAAGCAAGCGCACGAATTGCTGGATATTGTTTGACGCTGTTAGTACTCATCGAATGACGATGAGTTACTATTTGAGTTACCAATTAACTTCTCCGCAGTGTTACCCACCTTCGCGAGGAGGGATCGGTCAGAGTGTCGATGTCTTCCCCAATGCTCTCACTTCTGAACCAGCCGTCTTACTACCGGCAGCCGCCCACATCGTACCTGGCTTCGATCCTTATCCATGGGGCGGTGATTGCGCTTCTCTACGTGGCCATCGTGTTTGCGCCGCGAATCGATACGCACGTACCGGTGCGATTCGAGATGCGGCAACTGGATCTGCACGTGCCCGACAGCGAGCTTGCCCGCTTTCGATCGGGAGCCGATAAATTCCCCGGGCCGCCCTCGATTGAAAAGAGCGCTGGAACACGGGGGGACGAGGCTGCTCACAGGCCTTCACCGAAACTGCTTCCCCATTCGGTTATCGGGCCGCAGACGCTGATCGAGCCCGATGTAAAGATCGCGGCTCTGCTCGACCATGAGATTCCTCTTCCCAAGGTTGTGCTGTGGTCTGCGAGCAAGGTGGCGGTAAAGAAGATTGTTGCGCCCAAGCCCGTAAAGCCTCCCACCATCGATGTGAAGCCGCAAGTGGAAATTCCCAACCAGGAAGTGAAGCTGGCTGACATTCCGCTGGCGTCGACCGACAATATGGCGGTTCACCCACTGGCGCAGGCCGCCAACACGACACCGATCGTGGTGCCGAAGCCAACGCAACAAATCGATGTGACTCCGGTATCGACGACGCAGACCCAGTTGCAGCCGACGCCGGCAGCAGTCATGTCGCTTTCAGACATCACCATGAAAGACGCGAATGTAGCTTTGCCGCCGGCGAACGAAACCGCTCGGGGAGATGCGAATGGCTCAATGACCGCGGGCCACACAAAGCCGCTGCCGGGGCCGGGCAATGAGAATGCCGCGGAGAATGCGACGGGCAACGGCAACTCGCCAACTCCAGGCATTCACCCGGGCACAGGCACAACCAACCAGGCCAACCTGGTTGGAGCAGGAGCGGGCGACTCCCGGACTCCGTCGTCGGGAGGGGGCAAGTCTCAACAGCCGGGCGGGGGTGGTAATGGTGCGGGCAGCGGATCGGGGCAAACCGCAGGCAACGGAACCGGCGACAGTGATCGGAACTCCGCAACCAAAATCTCGCTGCCGCCACAGGGCCGATTCGGGGCAGTGGTTATAGGCACGTCGCTCGAAGATCAGTTTCCCGAGATGGGAAGCGTCTGGCATGGGCGGATGGCCTATACCGTTTATCTTCACGTAGGCCTGGCCAAGAGCTGGATCCTGCAATACTCGCTTCCACGCAACGCCGACGCAGCCGCGGCCGGGTCGGCCGGCCAACTCGACGCGCCGTGGCCGTTCAATATCGTGCGCCCGAATCTTGCTCCCGGAGCCATCGATTCGGATGCGCTGATGGTGCACGGTTACGTGAATACGGCCGGCCGGTTTGAAAGTCTCGATATCGTTTTTCCGCCGGCATTCCCGCTCGCCGATTTCGTATTGAAGTCGCTATCGCAATGGCAGTTCAGGCCGGCTGCGCAGGATGGCAAACCAATCCGCACAGAAGTGCTTCTGGTGATTCCCGACGAAGAGGAATAATCTCGGGGCCAACGATGCGAATGCAAGAAGAAAGGGTACGAGCCGTGGCTCGTACCCTTCGCAGTCTTGCGGTGAATCAAGTCTTGACGAATCGCGGCTACGATGCGTTGTTAGGGATGAGGCGCGCGGTAGTGAGGTTGGCCCCGATATGCGTGAAGATCTGCTTCAGGGTGGTGAGGTCGGCGATGGTGGCATCAGTTGAAACGCAACCGTTGACGCCGTCGGAGAAGAACATGGACGGCTGCGAGGCCATTGCGCCCAGAGCGTAGCAAGGGGCAGTGGTGGTTGCGGTAGTGCCTTTATAGGTGGTGAGCTTGCCTGTGAATGGCCAGGAGTTTGCCCCGTAGCTGGCGCTGCCGTCCGTGGTGTAGCTTGTGTCTGTGGTGCAGCCTGTCAGCTCAGAGCCGTAACCGATTGTATAGACCTTCGTGCCTTTCGACGTTGCATATTGCGCCGCTTGTACAGCCTGGCCGCACAAGCCCAATGCCGAAGGATATGCGGCGGACAAGTAGCCCGACGGCTGTATGCTCACATTCTTTGAGTTGATGCTGACGGTCGCGTCGGTCCCGTTGATGGGCAGCCCTGAGTAGGGACTGAGGCAAGGGGTAGAGCTGCTGATTACGGTGGTCTTTGTATCGTTGGCGGTGGTGATCGTCGGGCAGGTGCTCACCTCGATCTGATATTTGTCGCTGCCGCAATCGTCGCCGGTAGAGGTTTGCGGATTGCAGGCGGTGGCATCACCGTCGGAGAGGATGATCATCATGTTCGAGTTCTTATTGAGCAACTGCTCGGCAGCGAGATCGGCCTGTGCCTGGTAGATGACCTGGGCGTAGTAGGTACCTTCGCCGCCCGGGGCTGTCGCACCGCAGCCGCTTTTGCCGCCCACCGCTTTAACCAGATTGGAGGAGGTGCTCAGGGTCGCGTCATTGCTGTCGGCGGTCTTATAGTCGTTGGACCACGAGATCACATTGTAGGTATCGCCGCTAGGCATGGCCGATGTGGTGGGTCCCGCGGTGGACGACGTGAAGGTGTACGGCACGATGCTGGGGCTGGATCCGTTGCACGCGTAATCATTCGACATCGATGCGCTGGTTGCTCCGGGAAACACGTAGAGCGAAACCACATCGATTGGCGAGCTGGAGCCGCCGGGAACGAGCATCTGAAGGAACGTCTGTACGCCGAGCTCGGCGCATGTGATCTGGGTGCTGCAGGTCAAACCCGCGCCCGCGCCGTTGTCGGCACCGTTCATGGATGACGTGGTGTCGAGGACGATGGCGATGTTGTAAGGCGTGGGCGTGCCGCCCTTCATTGAGGCCGTGGCCGTATCACTGATATTGAACGTTGGCATGCCGAAGAGCGGGCCGATCCAGGTGGGAACCTGGGCCGTCTGGGTGACCTGGATGGCGTTGTAGCCAGATGAGCTGCCATTGCCGGAGGAATCTTCGCACATTGCATAAAAATTAGTTGCGACCGAGGTCAGGCATTCGAACGACACAGCGGTGTTGACGTTGCTCATAATGCCATTGCTGTTGTAGGCCGTGCCCTCGGAGCCGAAATTGTCGGCGTAGGTAGTGGCAGTACTGGTGTTGGGCAGGCCGGCCGCACCCGCCAGCGCAGCCGCGTTGGTTGATGCTCTCAGCAAGTCATAGGCGTAGTAACCTTTGCCCGCATCGACCGCGATTCCGGTCAGTCCCATAAAGCCGATAAGAATTACAGAAGTAAAAACCAGCGCCTGGCCTTTGTCTTCGTTGATTAACCGGTTCAGGATGGGGATTCGATTTAGGAGTTTCATTGCGATCGTACCTTCTTTCGTCGAGAGTTTTTTCACCGTGCCATCGCCGCTTGCATAGTCTGAAGATCTCCCGTGGGTTTGAAGGCCGGCCCTGAAATCGACCTGGCAAACAACTGAAACCAGCCGCATGGATGACTCACTGCGAGGGCATCGCCCTGTTAGTGGTCAGATGGGAGAATCTACGATTCAAATCTGCGATTCCCGTCATAGGTATTTCCAACACCTAAGCCAAACGGCAAGCCCCAAACCCGATCCTGGCCCAGCGATGGCGCGCTGCAGCCTCTTCTGACGAGGAGTATCGGCACTCCTGGTTCTCTGCCTGGCAGGGATGGAGTCCAAGGCAGATGCTCCCTTGTCCACATCGTTTCATCGTGGGGAATTGCGTGTAAGTGACAGGCAACACAATCAGAATCACACTTTCGCGTTAGCCCGCATTTCTCACAGCAGTGCGAAAAGCGAGGATTCTTGGGTTGGCGGCCTCGCCGGAGCGTTTACCACCCCAACGAATACAAATCATTCGCTGGGGGCGCCGGTTTGAAAACCCTCCGTACAGCCGGTCAGGAGTGGTTGCGGAAAAACTCGTTGAACTCTCGACCCGCCCCAAAGCCATGCCGCAGGGGCTAAAGCCCCACACTCATTTTGGGCGCCTTATCGGCACGACTAAAGTCGTGCCCTGATACAAGACCTCATCCCGGCGAGTTTTTCCGCAGCCTGTAAAGCCCTGCTCTGGATGGAAAACATTTGCGGCACGAGTGAACTCGTGCCCTGATAAGCAACAAAGCCGAAAAACAAATGCAGGTCCTTCGACTCCTCGCTGCGGCGACTCGCTCAGGATGACATTTGTGGATTGGTTTCATCGATCGCGGGTCGGGTTCTCCCGGTGGCGGACTGATACAAAACTCTGTTCCGACAGCTCTTTTCAACGAGTGATTTTCGTTATCCCAGGCGAAGACGAAACATCAGCGGCGCCACGATGCGAACGCAAAAGCAAAGGGTACGAGCGTTCGCTCGTACCCTTTGCGATTTTGCCGCGATTCAGGTGTTGACGAATCGTGACTATGTGGCGTTGTTGGGGATGAGGCGCGCCGAACTGATGTTGGCCCCGATGTGCTCGAAGATGCTCTGCAGGCTGGTGATGCCGGTGTTGTTCGGGTCTGTCGCCGCACACTTGTTGTAATCGTCAGAGAAGAAATCATTCGGCGACGTAGCCATTGCGCCCAAAGCGTAGCACGGAGCGTAGGAGACCGCGCCGCTCTGCGGGCTGCTGTCTGGCCACTTGTTCGCACCGTAGCTCGCGCTGCCGGCCGTGGTGTAGGTTGCGTCTGTGGTGCAGCCCGTCAGTTCGGAACCATAACCGATGGTGTAGACCGTGGTCCCTTTCGACGATGCATATTGTGCCGCCTGCACCGCCTGGCCGCATAAGCCTAGTGCCGAAGGATATGTGGGAGACTGATAGCCCGACGGCTGTATGTTCACATTCTTTGAGCTAATGGTAACGGTTGCGCTGGTTCCGTTGATGGGCAGCCCCGAGTATGGACTGAGGCACGGAGTGGAGCTGCTGATTACGTTTGATCCCGAATCGTTGGCCGTGGTGATCGTCGGGCAGGTACTCACTTCGATCTGATATTTGGTGCTGCCCCCGCAGTCGTTGCCGCCGGTAGTTTGCGCGTTGCAGGCCGTGGCGTCACCGTCGGAGAGGATGATCATCATATTCGCGTTCTTGTTTGACGCCTGCTCAGTAGTGAGATCGGCCTGCGCCTGGTAGATGACCTGGGCGTAGTAGGTACCCTCGCCGCCCGGGGCTGCCGCGCCGCAACCGCTCTTGCCGCCCACCGCTTTAACCAGATTGGAGGAGGTGCTGAGGCTTGAGCCACTCTTATAGTCAGAGGACCATGAGATCACATTGTAGGTATCGCCGGTAGGCAGGGCCGAGGTAGTCGCTCCCGCGGTCGACGAAGTGAAGGTGTATGGCACGATGCTCGGGTTGGAGCCATTGCACGCATAGTCATTCGCCATCGAAGTGGTGGTGGCTCCGGGGAATACGTAGAGCGAAACCACGTCGATTGGCGCACTGGAGCTGCCGGGAACAAGCTCTTTGAGGAAGGTCTGGATTCCGAGCTCGGCGCACGCGATCTGCGAACTGCAGGTCACGCCATTTACACCATTGTTCGTGCCGTTGTCTGCGCCGTTCATGGACTCGGTGGTGTCGAGGATGATGGCGATGTTGTAAGGCGTCGGCGTGCCACCCTTCATTGAAGCGGTCGCCGTGTCAGTAATATTGAAGGTCGGCATGCCGAAGAGCGGTCCGATCCAGGTGGGAACCTTGGCCGTCTGGGTCACCTGGACAGCGTTGTACGTGGTTCCGGTGCCGGTTCCCGACGAGTTTTCGCAGGGCGCGTAGAAGTCGTCAGTGACACTGGTCAGGCACTCGAACGACACAGCGGTGTTCACGTTGGTCATAATGCCATTGTTGTTGTAGGCCGCGCTCTCAGAGCCGTAGTCGTCGGCATACGTGGTGGCAGTAGAGGTACTGGGCATGCCGGCGGCGCCCGCCAGCGCAGCCGCGTTGGTCGATGCTTTCAGCATGTCATAGGCGTAGTAGCCTTTGCCGGCATCGACCGCGATTCCGGTCACTCCCAGCCACGCGGTAAGGATTATGGCTGTAAAGACCAGCGCCTGGCCTTTGTCTTCTTCTATTAACCGGTTCAGAATGGGGATCTTTTTGAAAAGCTTCATTGTGCAGGTTCCGTCCTTCGTCAAGATTTCGTCATTGGATCATCGCCGCTTGCGTAGTTTGCAGGTTTCCCGATGGTTTGAACGTCGATCCGTACTTTGACCAGCTGAAAATGGGGAACCAACTATAGGGATAAGACACCTTGAGGGTCAAAGGCTGAAACTGAGCATTGGTCGAGGTAAGGTCAGTGAGATCGGTAGTAGTACAGTCGCTGGGGTAGTTCGTTCCGGTCCAGGTATCGGTCTGGGTAGTGGTGGTGGTGCCGGAGACCATGGTGATGGTGATGGTGTAGGTGAGGTTGGCAGCAGTCCAGTTTGGCAGGCCCGCGACTTCATCCGCTTCAATTGTCGAGCAGGGGTTTGTAACGTAGCTTGCGCCGGTGGCCACGGCCTGCACCGCATTGGCGGTTGCCAGGCCCAGTTGCTGCTGGCTGTACAACGCCATGCCGAAAGAGGCCATGCCGGTGAGAATCACCAGCAGCATGGGGGCCACGACAGCCATTTCGACAAGCTGCGAGCCTTCGTCCCTGGCGCCGAAAAATGAATATAGCTGCTGCCGAAGCGTGAGTGGACGCAGCGACACAGAATTGCACTTGGAGGTACACCGGCCCTCCTGGACAGAATCTTCCATTTCAAACTTCCTCCGGGGGGAGAATCCAATCATCATTTTCATATGACTACCTCCGGGTCAGGCAATCCCACAAACAGGGGACTTGCTTGCCGTTTCGTTGCGATTTCGAATTTCCCGATACCCGACTTACTTTGACCTTCTCAGTTCAACCAGAAACTTGTCCAGCTCTCTTCTGTCCGCGCCATCGGTGAGAATATTGTGACCAGCGCGAAAAGCGCGCGCATCGGGCAACACGAATTTGAGCCCGACGCCATCGTTGCCCCACCGGACCGCGCGCGACTGAATCACGATTGAGCGCTCATCGGTCTTGTCGTCGCCGCCGTTGGTGGTCAGCGTCATCAAGACGAGCGTGCCTGGATACCAGCGCTCCTCGGTGATGATGTAGATTCCGGTGGCGCTGATATCGCGAATGGCATGTGCCTGGGGGGAAGCCCCGGTCCAGTAATAGGCAGTCAATCCTTCGAACTGCTCACGCGGCGCCTTGCGTGGATCGGGCGAGAGCCAACGTTCCAGCCACGTCTTGGGCGGGTAAGGCGAGCCAGTGGGCGCAGGCGGCGGCTCAGAGGCCCGCTTTGGAAGCCTTGAATCCTTATCCCCACGCTTCTCTGGCTCGAAGAGGGAAGACTCGGGGGCCCAGCCCTGCTTTTCCTTTTCCTGCGGCTCTCTTTCTTTGGTCGCAGCCACGGGCGCGCTCCCATTGTCGTTGCGCATCCCGGAAATCCGCTCCAAACGCCGCTCCATTTCCTCGGCGATGCAGAGCACGAGTTGATCGCCGGTTTGCGTTTGCGAGGAGTAGATGGAGTGGACGGGGAGCGCAAGGACGCTGGCCGCCTTGGGACTGGAAGAACTGACGCGGAAGGTCGGAAAAGACTCAACCAGATCAATAACGCGGCAATCCTCGTCGAGATAGATGAGGTCGAGAGGCGCTTGCAGCCCGGCGGCAGGAATATCGCGGAACGGCACGATCCACAAACCTTCTCCGGACTTGAGCGAGACAGTAGACATCAAGTCCACGATGCCCGCGTAGGAAAGATCCGCGATCGTAATCTCCAAGCCAAGGAAGCACTCCCTGGTCTGGTTGTAAGCGCAATGTGTCCGCGTCTCCATAATCTTTTCAGGCTCATGCGCACCCACAGCATCGGGAGCAAGCGCGTTTGCTTGAGTTCTACCTTCTTTCCCTTCCTGATCGGAACTCACCTAAAAACCTACCTTAACCTTACGTAAGGGCGCTTTGAGACAACACGCATCCTTGCCCGCTCCCGAATTGGCACATTCGGACATTTGCCGAGTGCCCAGCGCAGCCCATCGGTTGGCGGGTTCATCGCGGCGGCGCAGGCTTTTTCTCGAGCGCCGCCGGATGCTATCGGTTCAAACTTACTTGACCCGCGTACGACGGCGCTGGATCAAAACGATCAAAATGATGACAATCAGTACACCGGAAACTACCCGGATCAGCATTGTGGTGTCCATAAATTCCCTCTCCCTCAGCTTGTCTTACGCTCCGGGTTTTTGTCTTCCCGGTTTTCGACGCGGTTTGAACCCTTGAACCGCAACCCTGATTCCTCGCCGTCGCGTTCGACTGGAATCAACTTCGGCGCGGCCCTTCTTGAAAACTACTCAATCTTCAACCTGCAGCAGTGGATCGAGTTGATTAGAATGATACCCCCAGTATCCCGAATGTAAATTCCGCCACCTGGCTACGGACTGCAAACATTCTCTCGAGCGTCATTTGACGATATCGTGGTAGGAATCAATCATCAAAAGAACCGCTGGTCCCAGAAGAACGACAAACAGCGAAGGGAAAATGAAAAACACGAGCGGGAAAACCAGTTTAACCGAGGTCTTGGCCGCTTCTTCTTCAACCTGTTGAACGCGCTGGGTCCTCAAAGTGTCGCCGTGGACGCGCATTGTCTTGGCCACGCTGGTACCGAGCTGTTCCGATTGCACGAGCATTGACACCAGGTTGCGCACGCTGTCGACGCCGGTACGGTCAGCCATGCGCTTCCACGACTCGCCCCGGGGGCGGCCGGCGCGCTGTTCAAGGACGACCATGTGGAGTTCGTCCGCCAATTCCGGCTGCGCTTTGACGAGTTCGTCAGCGGTACGCGCGGTTGCCTGGTCCAGGCTCAGTCCGGCCTCGATGCAGATGACGAGCAAATCGAGCACGTCAGGCAGTCCGCGATGAATTTTCTTCTGGCGGTTGGAGATGAGGTGGCCGAGGTAAAAGTCGGGAATCAGGAAGCCGCCGCCGATACAAATGGCGCAAGCCATGAACATGTTCTTGTAGGCCAATCCGGTGAGGAAGGCAGTGGCGAGCAGCAAAATGGGAAGCACAACCTTGGCGCCATAAAGCACCTTGAGGCCCTCATCCTGGCGGAAGCCGGCTCGCACCAGACGTTGGCGGGCGACTGAGACCTCGGCCTCGCTCTTGGGCAACACCTGCTCGAAATGCTCAACCACGCCGCCCAGCGAGCTTCCGGTCTGCTGGATGGTCTCAATGAGGGACCGCTGCTTGGGAGCCGGATTAATGACTTCGCTGATGCGCTTGATCATTGCTTCGCGATAGAACAGCAGAAGCAAGCCACTTGCGAGGAGCGCGAAGATCACGATAAATGTGGCAATAATCAGCATACGTTTGCCTCTAGAAGTCCAAAGTGACGATTTTGCGGATGATCAGGCCGCCCACAAAGATCATGCCGACCGCCATCCAGATCAGCTTGATGCCCATGGGCTTTTCCCAAAGAACGCTCATCATGCCGGGGTTGATGAAGTAGAGCAGGACGGCGAGCACGACGGGAAGCAAGGTGAGGATCCAGCCGGTGAGGCGTCCCTGCGCGGTATGCGTTTTGACCTGCCGCTGCAGGCGGAAGCGCTCGCGGATGACGTGCGAGGTCTTGTCGAGCACCTCGGCCAGGTTGCCCCCGCTTTCCTTTTGAATCATGATTGCGGTGCACACAATCGCGAGGTCCTGAAGCGGTATGCGCGTCTGCATATTGTCCAGCGCCACTTTCAGTTCCAAGCCGTAATTCTGTTCTTCAAAACATCCCCTGAACTCCATTCCGACGGGATCGGGGCATTCGCGAGCTACCAGGCCCATGGCAGCGATAAGGCTGTGACCGGCGCGCAGGGCGCTGACCATCAGGTCGAGCGACTCGGGCAGTCCTTCCTGGAACTTGTCGAAACGGCGGCTGCGCAAAAACATGACCCAGCCGAAAGGAGCCAACCCGATACCGACACCGGCCAGCAGGGCAACCGGCCCGTTCTTGAACTCGAAGTAGATGCCATAGGCAGGGACGATGAAACAGACGGCGGTCATTGCCAGGAGGCGACCGGGGCTCCATTTGAGGTTGGCCTGGCTGATGACCTTTTGGAGATAGGGCGCAATTTGAAACTGGAGCAGCTTCTTATTGAGCCAGGGAATGCTGCTCATGGACGAATCTTTGCGGAGATTGAGAATCTGCTCGCGGGTGGAAGGAGCATCAGTCGATAAAGCAGAATCAAGAGTGGCCAGCACTTGTTTTGAGGTGCGGGCGGACCCGGCAACCACCAAGGGCAGTGCGATTAGCGCAAAGACGCCAATGAATACGAGAACAAACAAGATTGGCACGGCTTCTCCTCTTTGCTAATTGACCAGCGTTTCCCGCTCGAATATCGTGGGCGGCAGAACGATGCCCGAGACACGCAGCCGTTCAAGGAACTTAGGGCGGATACGGCTGGGCTGGAAGACTCCGATCACCCTGCCGTCGGGCCCGATGCCCTTCTTCTGAAAGCTGAATATCTCCTGCATGCTGATGACGGATTCTTCCATTCCGGTAATCTCGGTAACGCTCGTGACCTTGCGGGTGCCATCGGTCATGCGCGTAGCCTGCACGACGATCGAAACCGCTGAGGCAATCTGCTGACGAACCGACTTCTCGTTCAAGTTCATGTTGCCCATCGCGACCATCGACTCGAGCCTGGAAATGGCGTCGCGGGGGGTGTTGGCGTGAACGGTAGTCATTGAACCTTCGTGGCCGGTGTTCATTGCCTGGAGCATGTCGAATGCCTCTTCGCCGCGAACCTCGCCGATGATGATGCGATCGGGCCGCATACGAAGAGCGTTCGAGAGCAATTGGCGCTGGCGGATCGCGCCCTGACCTTCAATGTTCGGCGGGCGCGTCTCAAGGCGCACGATGTTCTCCTGCGCCAACCGCAGTTCGGCGGCGTCTTCAATGGTGACCAGCCGCTCGCTGTGCGGAATGTACTGCGACAGGATGTTCATGAAGGTGGTTTTGCCGGCGCCCGTGCCCCCTGAAACCACAATGCTGATCTTGGCTTTCACAGCGGCCGAGAGCACTTCCATCATCTCGGCTGAAATGCTCTTGAGAGCAACCAACTGGTTAGCCGCCAAAGGTCCGGTGCCGAAGCGGCGGATGGAGAGCGACGGGCCGTCGAGCGCCAGCGGAGGAATGATGGCATTGACGCGCGATCCATCGGGCAGGCGTGCGTCCACCATTGGCGAAGACTCGTCGACGCGCCGGCCGACGCGCGAAACAATGCGGTCGATAATCTGGAGCAGATGGCGGTCATCCCGGAAAGAGGTATTGACGCGCTGCAGCAGGCCGCCCTTTTCAATAAACACATGGTCTTTGTCGTTGACCAGGATGTCGGAGATCTTGGGATCGCGCAGCAGCGGCTCGAGGGGACCGAGACCGAAGACTTCGTCAAGCAGATCGGCCTGAATCCGTTCCTGTTCGTCGTAGTTGAGCGGTACGCGCTGATCCGCGATGATTTCTTTCACAATGCTCGACACAGCCTGGCGAGCCTGGCTGGAGTTGACGCGCGAGAGCTTTTCGAGATCGAGCTTCGCGATCAGTGTCCGGTGTATTTCCGACTTATACTTCTCCAGATTCATCAATTCCATGCTGCACCTTCCGAAACTCTGCTAAGACCCAGGTAATGTTGGACGCGGCCCGCCTTATCCGAACAGGCTGAACCCCTTCTTCTTGGTTGACGACTGCTGCTCATTCTGGCCGATGGCGGCACGCGCCATTTGCTTGATGAGCCGTGAAATGGGGGAATCAGCCAGCGCCAGCGGCGTGGCGTTGATCTGCATCTTGCGAACCGCGGTGTAATCGTTGGGAATCTTCCACTGTGCGGGGCGGGTTAAAGCCTTGGTGATGTGCTCCTCGGAAACTCCCATGGAACGCGCCTCGTAGCGGTTGATGACAATCTCAAGCCGCGGGCCGCCACCGGTGAAGAACTGAGTAATGAGGCGATTGGAATTGCGCAGTTCGGGTATGCCGGCCTGGGTGACCAGGTAAATCGCCGTCGACTCTTTCAGAACCGAAGAGCCTTCAAAACTCAACTGCGAACCCCAATCGACGACTACGTTGTCGAATTCCTGTCGCGCCACAGCCAGAAGCCGGTCAATATCTTCGTCCTTGGCCTCGAACTGAATGAATTTGCCCGGAGCGGCGAGCACCCAGACTCCGGAGCTGTGCTTGACCAGCAGTTGATGCAGGAAGGCGCCATCGAGTCGACTGGCGGCCTGGAGCGCATTGATGGTGGAGTACTCGGCGACAATGCCGAGGTTCAGCGCCGCATCGCCCAACGGCAAATCGAGGTCGATCAGCAGTGTTTTCTGATTGGGTTCCTGGGCCAGAGCTACGGCAAAGTTGCAAGCCAGCGTGGTTGCGCCCGAGCCGCCCTTGGCGCCCAGAAAGGTCAAAAGCCTGCCGGCGGTTTTCTTGACCGATTTGCCTACCGGTCGGCGGGCGGCGGCGCGCACCAGCGACTCGGCTACAACATTGCGGTCAAACGGCAAAGTCAAATACTCGCGGGCGCCGGCGCGCATGCAGCGCATCAGCAGGTCTGGATCGGTTTTGGCGGAATAGACCATGACGGTGGCCGCACCGGTTGCGCCAATGCTCTCCACCAGTTCGAGAGCGTACTCCGGATCGGAGTCAAGGTCGATGACAATGACGTCGTAATGCTGCTCGAGCACACGGGCTACGTCGTCGAGTCCGGGAGGGTAAGACGGGAATTCGCGAATATCATTCCCCGAGGTTCCGGCCAGGGCGAGCAAGGCTGCTGCGCGCCGCTCCTCATTCGGACCGATCAAGGCAATAGTCAACGCCTCTGATCCGATCGAATCGGGATACTGAGAACCGAAATACGGAGAAGAATCCGTTGACACCGCGCCCTCGCTCCTTGCTTGCTTATGCAATCCTTGCACGTGCTTCCAGCTTCGATCAGTGCCGCGCGTGCCTGACATGACCTGTTACCTCACCTTTCAACGAACGAAAAATGAGAGCAGGGTTCCGACAGCAATGGCCGGTGCGTAAGGCATCTTTCGCCGCTTTGGGTTCTCGATCGTGGCGTCGGGATCGCGAATCGTTCCATGCTTCCATCCCGCCAACAGATCTCCGGTACCCTTGAACAGGTCAAGCAGGAAACCACCCAGCACCGCCCAGATCACGACAATTACGCCGCCCGCCAAAGCGGTAAAGATCAGCGCAAAGAGCATCCGGACGGGACCTATCCAAGCCCCCACCGCGGCACAGAGCTTTACGTCTCCGGCTCCCATGCCACCTAACATAAAAAGGCCACCAAAAATGCCGATCGCAACTCCGGCTCCGGCCAGGCTTTGCACAACGCCATGCCAGCCGAAAAGCACGCCCTGAACCACGATCCCGGCTAGCCAATAAGGGAAGACCAGCCAATTTGGAATGCGCCGGCTGTGCAGGTCGGTGATTGTCGCGAAAGTCACAACAATCACAGTCGGCCACCAGCCAAACGAGTGCATCCCCCTGCTCCTTCGACCCCGTTACAGTCAGGGGACATACGACTAAGAGCAATTCGCCAACCAAATGACCATGCCAGCATAGCTTGGCGATTCAATACGTTACATCTGAGTCAAAACTTCACTGTACACGGCTGTTTACGCACGCCTCCTGGCTGTGGAACAACTCGTATACACGCCAGGAACTAAAGCTGAAACCAAGCAAAGCTCTGCACGGAAACACCTTTACCGGCCCTTGTGCCGCGCCTCCGGCCTTGAAATCCCCGCGTTGCTCTATCTTGGATCAGCTGTATCAAATTAAAACAGATACGGCACCCAGATCAACTGTAAAAAATCCATTATGGACTGCTGCGGACCTATAGTCCAGCAAACGATTCCCCACCCAAGACACACGTTCTCCGGGCGTTGTTTTTCGATTCAATGCCATTCCGGAATTATTACTTTGAGCTAAGCGGAGGGTTAAATCAAGCAATTGTTATGCCACTTTCACTTATTTGCAGCTTTTCGATAGACAACAGAAATGCGTTGTAGTAACTATAATGATTACGAGAGTTACTCTCTTTAGTCACCGACCTGATTTTGAGGCACTCTGCTTCTCACTTTTCGGTTACTTTCGGTATCAGCTTTCAGTCGTCCCGGCTTTTCTGAGTCCATAAGTTATTCACATTAAATAACTTATGGGGACGGATCTCCCGCTCTGGGCGCTCTTTGGCCTGGCGCGGAATAGCCCGACGACCGGGAGCGGGAAGGGCGGATGTGAGGGTCATGAACTCTCGTATTGATGCTCGAAATCGCCTTAAATCGTTGAATTTCATCGGCACTTCATCTCATTCTGGATTACTAATGTCGCATTCTTTAGCACTAATCAGGGATTGGCAAACGTCCGCCGATTCGGGAATATAGGGGTACATCGCCGATTACTAAATATGTTCCCCCAAGGAACGGCATGACTGAATCCAGGAGAAGGCAGCGCCTCGACCAATGATTCGAATAGGACTTTACTCTGAAGACCGGACCCTGCAACCACTTCTTTCTTCCGCCCTTGGTAAAGAGTTTCAGGTACTGCTGGAATCGGACGGGGAGGGGATGGACAGCCTCATCTCTGCGGGGGAATGCGATGTAGTTATCTTAGATCTGGCATCGCACCGCGACACGCTGCAGGATCGGATCGAATGTTCGCGGCGGCTGATCGCATTGAATATCCCCTCAATCCTGCTTGCCGACGACACGCTTCGCACCACGGCTTTCGAACTGGTGAGAATGGGCGCGTTTGGATACTGCCGGCGTCCGCCATCGATTCGCGATCTGAAGACGATGTTGCAGCGGGCCCACGAAAACTCCTCGCTGAAGCAGCAATTGCAAACGGTGCAGCAGCGCATAGAGGAGCCGGCGAGTTGCGATCAAATCCTGGGTTCGACGCCGAGCATGCAGCGCGTATACCAACTGGTTCGCAGTGTGACCAGCTTGAATGCCTCGGTTCTGATCACGGGCGAAAGTGGAACCGGCAAGGAGCTGATCGCCCGGGCCATCCACAATCTTGGCACGCGGGCAAAGAAGCCGTTCGTGGCTGTTTCGTGCGGCGCGATTCCCGAGACCTTGATTGAAGCTGAGCTCTTCGGCCACGAGAAAGGCGCTTTCACCGGAACGGTGGGCTCCCGCTCAGGATATTTTGAGCAGGCAGAAGACGGCACGCTGTTTCTGGATGAAATTGGCGACTTAAGCCTGTTCACGCAAGTGAAATTGCTGCGCGTTCTGCAGCAGATGGAGTTCTGCCGCCTGGGCTCGAACAAGCTGATCCCGCTGCGGGCGCGACTCATTTTCGCAACTCATCAGGATCTTTCCAAACTTGTGGCTGAAGGCAAGTTTCGCCAGGACCTGTACTACCGCATCAACGTAATGCGCATCGAGTCTCCGCCGCTGCAGGATCGGCCTGAGGATATTCCGCAGATCGCGCAGCACTTCCTGAGACGCTATTCGCAGGTCTTCCAGAAGCCGATGGATTCGATCGAGCCCGAGGCGCTGGAAATCCTGCAGAGCTATGCGTGGCCGGGCAACGTCCGCGAGCTGGAAAACGTAATGCAGCGCGCCATCATTGTTGCGCCGGGGCGCAGTATTCGCGTCGAGGATCTGAGCATCAACGCTCAAGAAGACGAAGTTAGTACGTCAGGCGACGTAGTAATCGACTTCGCCGACTACCATCCCGACGGTTCATTTGAACGCCAGTTGCGTGATTACAAGATCAAGCTGGCGGTGAGTGCGGTCCGCGAGCACAACGGCAACAAGACGATAGCGGCGCGCAGTCTTTGCATCTCACGCGCCTATCTGCATCGGCTGCTGCGGCTGGCTGAGGCCGATCCTCAGTTTGCCGATGCCGGCTTGCGCGAAACCAGAACTGCGTAGCGCCGATTTAAAGCTTTCCCTTGGTCTGCACTTGAGTCCGCGGCGAATAATCGCCGCGGACTTTTAATTTTCACGGCGTCCCGCATCCGCCATCAAGAGGCCCGGCATCATTATGTGTGCCGGTTATATGCTGGCGGCCCGGCCATCACCATTCCGCTCTTTTGACGGCCATGAATATACCAGCAGCACCACGCGGTTTCGTGGGTTACGCCATCTCCAACCTGTATCAGATCCTTGTACACAACCTTGCCATAGAGCAGGATAAGTTCCTCCCACTTTTCGACTCTTCTAAGCTTCTCGTCGCTGCCGCAGAAACTCTTCACTTCATCGCGGCTGAATGATTTTATGCCGGTTGATTCGCCGGGCAACAAGATGACCGAAGACAGGGCCGCGCTGGGAGCCAATTCGTCAAACTCCGGCTCATCGGGCAGGTGAGTCTGGTCAACGGCGCTGGTGATTTTGTCGATGGTCGATACGATTCTTGCCGGTCCGCGGCCGCGGTTGGTGGCAGTAACGGTAAATCCGTTATCTAAGCTGCGCGAAGGCTCAATTGTAATCAGAATCCATGGGCGCTCTTCACGAATGAAGGCCTGCGCATGCATCAATGCCGCCTGCGCACTGTCAGCCGCGGCCTGCGCCGCCACTTCAGCATAGTGCGACTGGCGCTCAATTTTTCTGAGCGTTGAGAGGGCCAGCATAATCCCCACATAACCAAGAATCGCCAGCAGGATTTTCGCGGCCCAGGCGACGCGATCGGGCCACAGCCAGGGCGCGGGAGCCGGCGCGGGAGTGGCGATGGTGATGTGCGCCGGCTGCGCATCGCAGGGCCCTTCCGCGCAGTTGGGAGTAGCGCCATTGTTGGCATCGGGAGTTGTGTTGGGGTTCGATGGCGAACTGTTGGTTGCAACCGGAGCCGGGACCCGGGGGGCCGGAACCGCGGAATGAGCCACCGAAGGCTGGAGACGAGCGGGCGGATTTGAAGATGTTTTTGGAGCGGATTGCGCAACTGGGGTAACTTGTCCGTTGGCTTGTGCTCTTATCGTCCCGGCGCCCTGCGCAGCCAACAGCAGCAGGGCAAGGATCGCCTTACCCTTGCTCACCATGGCGCAAATGTACCACACCGCGTGAGGGCTGAAGATGTGCCTGCGGCCACATGCACCAAAGCAGCAAACGGGCTGCTATTGCGTCGTTGTAGCGGCTTCGGACCGGAGCGGCGATTCGCCACTTCGAGCTACGCATAAATTGCGGCCACTTCGTACGCCTTAATGCCGGGAATAGTGAATTCAACACGGTTGCCCGCGCTATTGAATCGAACATCCTGCCCGTTCCTGAGCATCTGCACCCTGCTCACATTTCTGCCTTCAGGCAACTCGAAGCTGACCATTTGTTCACCGATCGGATTGAACTCGCGCATCAGCCCCCGGTGTGCATTCGGATTCGTATAGTTCAAAACATGCAGAGCAAATCCGAGCTCGGTTTCGTAGGCAAAAGTCTCAATCAAACCGGGACCATCAATGGTTACCGGCTGCAGGTCGCGCGTAATCCAGTTGATTGAGTTTCTCAGCAATCGGCTCAGGTCGATATCGCCAGAAACCCACAAGCTTCGCTCGATGTCGCCGGCAATATAGGCCAAACGGCTTTGGTCTTTTTCACGCAGCACCGCGGCGGGCACGTTGGTGTTTGGCGTTGGCGGATAAGCCAACTCGGGCGGATAGGCGGTGAAGCCCGGAACCACCGTCAGCACTGGATTCTCGACCGGAGCAAGCGGCACGCGATACTCGGCGCCCGGCAACCAGCCGGTGTTTTCAAACCCGCGCACAATCTCGTGAGGTCGTTCGATACGCGCGTAGTAGGCATTGCCGTTGGTACCGATGACGTCGCCCGTCTTCTCAATATCAAAAATATCGGCGAGTCCGAAGTTGCCACGCGCCTGGTTCTTCTCGTCGTAAAGGCTCGTCTCAAACGTGGCCAGCAACGAGCCGCCTCGATCGACGAATGCCTTCAACTGCGCACACTGCGCATCGCTCAATAGCGCCACGTTGGGCAATATCAGCGCGGAGTATTTGCTCAACCGCCCGGCATCCATCCGGTCTTCGTGAACGAAGTCGAACAGAAAGCGCCCTTCGAGCAGCGCGTAATACATGCCGTTCAGGTGTTGCTGCATAGTTGCGTTCGGTTGCGCCTGGTGGAACAGGTGGGTGCGCTGTCCCATCACCACGCCGATGCGCGCTATGGTTTTCTTGTTGGCAAAATGCGGCTCGTTCTTCGTTGTCCAGTGAAAGTATTCGCGCGGCACATCCAACTGCCGGCGATCTACGCCCATGCCTTTTTCGGCGCCAATCAAGTGGTAGTAAGGAACGAGACCGCTCGCGCTCGTCTCGCTGAACCACATCTCCGCTTCCACCGGCGATTTGCCCACGTTTCTCCACCGGATGGGCCCTGTCGACCATGCGCCGGTGATGTTCGCGGCCATCTTGCCATCCATAATTCCCTGGCAAACGCGGCCCTGCAACGCACAACCCCAAATCGGCGCGTCTTCGCCGCCGCGGCCCTGGTTATCGCCCTGAAACCACTGCGCAATTTTCCCCACCTCATCCAGATTCATGGCCGCGCGCACACCGCCGCCCATGTTCGGAAAGAAAAACTTGTCTTTGCCTGTCTTCTGAACCAGGCTGTCGTAGTAACGCCACAAATAAACCATGCGCTCGTTGAACTTGCCCCAGTAGGCAGGCGTTCCCGGCGGCGGCAGCTTGCGGCAGATTGAGCAATAACACTCCGGCAGCGAGCCAAGCGGCGGCCACCCGTTGCAATAGACGGCATCCACTTCATAGAGGCTTGTAACTTCATTGATGATTGCCGGGATATAGTCGGTCATGTAATCCGAGAACATGCAGGTCCGAAACAATCCCGGAGATTCTTTCGATCCATGTAATCTACCTTCCTGGTCGCGCTCAAACCAGTCAGGGTGCGCCACGGTCGCGTCCTCCCAATTAAGATCGGGACTCATGCGAGCAATCGTGCGCAAGCCGCGCTTTCTCGCCGCCTGGTTGCACTCGCCAAAAAAATCTTTGTCGCCGAGAAATTTGCCTTTGCGATGGAACGGAACTTTTGTCTGGTAGTAGGCCAATATGCCGGTTACGCTGATGTAGGTCGCGCCGACTTTGAGTCCCGCCCAGTAATCGGCCCACGCCTCAATATCGAGGCTTACGGGATCGTGCTCGGTCATGTTCAACTGGCCAATGCGGCCGAGTCGTTTCGGCCATGCAGAGCTCTCAGCTTCGCTGGCCGATGCAAAACTGCCACTGGGCATCGCCAACGCCGGCTCAACCAATCCGCTGGCGCCGGCCAGCAACGGTACGGCGAGTCCAGCCTTCAACACTTCACGGCGATTCAACGTCATTTCAATCGACCTCAGATTCTTGCTACGGAACATTCCGGCCAATCGGCCAGCGCGTGCTCAACATAGGAGCCGCCATTGTGCGTTGTCAACCGAGCAATCTGACATTGAGCGCGAGTGCAATTAAACTGACTGCATGGCGCTGGAGTTCACAACTTCTTTTCTCAAAGATTCACTTGCTGTCTTTCGCCATTACAAGCGGCTTGCCGAGCGGGCCATGGAACAGGTGAGCGACGCCGATCTCTTCACCGAACTAGGACCGGAAACCAATTCGATCGCCATCGTGATTAAACACATGGCCGGGAACATGCGCTCGCGATGGACGGACTTCCTGACCACGGACGGCGAGAAGCCCGACCGCAACCGGGACAGCGAGTTTGAGGCGCCGCCACAGACTCGCGCTGAGGTTCTGGAGTTATGGGAGCAGGGCTGGGAATGCATGTTCAATGCCATCGAGCCGCTGACTGATGCTGATCTCGCCCGCACTGTATTCATTCGCGGTGAGGCTCACTCTGTGATGCAGGCCATCAACCGCCAAGTGGCGCACTACCAGTACCACATTGGCCAGATTGTGCTGCTGGCGCGGCATTTTGCAGGCGACCGCTGGCAGTCGCTGAGCATTCCGCGGAAGGGTTCGGCGGAATTCAACCGAAAGGTAGCTGCCGGCGAGGCCAGCCAGAGGTAGCTGCCGCCGCGCCCGCGCGATGCGCCTCTCAGATACAATGGGAGATGGTCTGCGGCGTTTTAGGAAACAATGTGATGTCCCTCGCCGCCGTGCAGGTTCAGCGCTCCTTGGGGTCGCGCTGACTTCACTTCATCGGTTTTTTCCCTGCTGTATTTCCTAAAACGCTGTCAGGCCGATATTTTTGCGTACTTTGTCGCAAGCACATCAAGAAGGAGCACCACTTTATGGCGATTCCCGCCACCCAAATGCGTCCGGGCATGATCATCAAGCACAACGACAATCTTCACCTGGTTTTCAAAGTTGAGCACCGCACGCCAGGCAACCTGCGCGCCTTCATCCAGGCCAAACTGCGCAACCTCAAATCGGGCGCGATGTTCGAGCACCGCTTTCGTTCGGCCGACGCCATCGAGAAAGTTGTGGTCGACGAAGTTTCAATGGAATATCTCTACGCCGATGGCGACGACTACTACTTTATGAATCCCGTGGACTACGAGCAGACCGTGCTCAAGGGGTCTACCCTTGGCGATGCGATCGAGTACCTCACGCCCAACCTGCAGATCAAGGTGAGCTACCACGACGGCCAGGCGGTCGGCATCGATCTACCTACCTTTGTGGAGCTCACGGTGGTTGAGACTGAGCCCGGGCTCAAGTCCGCGACGGCTTCAAGCGTGACCAAACCTGCCAAGACTGAGACCGGCCTTGTGGTCCAGGTACCGGCATTCATCAATGAAGGTGAAAAGATTCGCGTGGATACGAGCGAAGGCGCGTACATGAGCCGGGCGTAACGCCAAAACAAATACGCTCAGAAGCGGCGCTCTAAAGGGCGCCGTTTTTGCTTCTGCAATGAACGCGGGCTGTCTCGCTTGACCATCTGACCCGCCATCCGATATTCCTAGTGAGCGTTTCGCCGCTTAAGGAGCTTTATGCCAGTTCCCACCGTCATCGCTGCCGCCGCCGACAACTACCGCATGAACACCGACATGCTCACAAAAATGGTTAGCGACCTCTCGCCTGAGGAGTGGCTGCGCCATCCTGACGGCAATGTCAATCACATTGCATGGATCGTCGGCCACGTGATCTGGACGCGGGAAAGATTGCTTGCGCGTCTGGGCAGAGAGTGGCCGCAGCCCTGGTTAGAACTTTTTGGCCGCGGCGCGAAATGCGGCCCCGATATAACTTACCCGTCGCATGACACCCTGCTTGAAGCATGGCGCGAGAGCTCTACCGTGCTCGAAAACGCGCTTGAAAACGTGACAGATGCGTTTCTTGCTGAGCCTTCGGTAAAGGGACCGCCCAGCACCGACGGCAAGCAAAGCGGCGTGGTCAACTTTCTCGCCATCCACGAGACGTATCACCTGGGGCAGATTTCGTACCTGCGCGGCTGGCTCGGCCACAAGGGATTGATGGGGTAGCGCGCGGCGATTTTCAACACTTGCCCGGCAAATGGCCTATGATTGCTGACTGAGCGGCGCAAGGAGTCCGATTCAGCAACTCTTGTTGGCCAATGGACTCGCTGCTTCCTGAAGCGCTGCGGAAGGAGCTGTCAATGAAATCACAGCTTTGCGCGCTTCTCGCCTTGATTACCGGGTCAGCGTTTCTCATGGGCCAGTCCAATTCGTCCAGTCCTGCAACGCAGGCTGAGGTGGTGAAGAGCAATAACGCCTTCGCCGTCGACCTCTACGCGCACCTGAGAACCAAGTCCGGCAATCTTTTTTTCTCGCCTGAAAGCATATCAACGGCCTTCGCCATGACTTACGCGGGCGCGCACGGCCAAACGGCCGCCGAAATGGCGCGCGTCTTCCATTTCACATTGCCGACCGATCAGCTTCACCCCGCCATGGGCGCTCTGCTGGCCTCAATGAATGCAAAGCATGAGGAATACGAGTTGCACGTAGCCGACGCCCTTTGGGCGCAGCAGAATGAAAACTTTCTTCCGGCCTATCTGAAGCTGGTGCAAGCCGATTATGGCGCCGGTTTCCACCCCGTGGATTTCAAGTCGTCTGCTGAGGCCGTACGCGGCACCATCAACCAATGGGTCGAGCAGCAGACCAATAACAAAATCCAGAATTTGATCCCGCCGGGCGCCATTACGCCCGGCACGCTGCTGGTACTTACCGACGCCATCTACTTCAAGGGGTCCTGGCTTTATCCATTCAATCTGTCTTCCACTCAAGTGAATGACTTTCATCTTTCCGCCACTCAAACTGTTCGAGCGCCAATGATGGGCCGCATGGGAAGCTACCGCTATTACGACGGCGGAACGTTTCAGGCGCTCGAGTTGCTCTACAAGGGAAACGAGCTTTCGATGGTGGTCCTGCTTCCGAAAAAGATCGACGGCCTTGCAACGCTGGAGAAATCGTTGACGGCGGCGAATTTGAGCGTGTGGATCAAAAAACTCGCGCCCTGGCCCAAAGTGAACCTGGTTCTGCCACGCTTCACAATCACAGAGCAGTTTGAGTTGAGCAATACACTGAGTGCGATGGGCATGCCGCATGCCTTCAACGGCTCAGCAGATTTTTCAGGCATGACCGGCAAGCCCGACTTTCTGATCTCTGCGGCAATTCACAAAGCGTTTGTCGACGTGAATGAAACGGGCACTGAAGCTGCCGCGGCCACGGGCGTTGTGATGGTGGGTGCGTCAATGCGGGAGGCTAACGAGATTATCGCCTTCGTCGCTGACCACCCCTTTCTCTTCATGATCCGCGACACCAGGTCTGGCAGCATTCTATTTCTGGGCCGAGTCGCGGACCCAACAAAATAGGACCCAGAAACGCCCGCGTCCGGGCAAGCTCACAAAATAATTAATAACCCTCTTGACATTGGGCCCGACAGTTGTGTTACTGTCAGTAACACAATGACGGATCAGGATCCACTGCGCCACGACCCCGCCGAGTTAGGTGAACTCGAAAGCAACATTCTTTCCATCGTTTGGCGGCTGGGCTCGGTAACCGCCGAGCATGTACGCGAAGCACTGGACCGGCCGCTCAAGGATTCCACCGTCCGCACCATGCTGCGCCGCCTTGAAGAAAAAGGCTACATAGCCCACTCGGTCGAAAACCGCGCATTCATGTATCGACCGTCAGAATCGCGGCAACGCGTGGCTGGCCATGCCGTGAAGCGCATTGTCGACTGGCTCTGCGAAGGTTCTGTCGAGACGCTGCTGGTGGGAATGGTGGATTCAAAAATTCTTGACCGCGCTGAACTGCAGCGGCTCGCAAACCGTATCTCAGCAGTGCGCGAGCAGGATAAGCGCAAGAAGAACGAAAAAAGCCAGGGTGGTGAATCCGAAGTTGGTTGAAAGACAAATGCAGGTCCATCGACTACGATTGGCGCAAAGAACGCGCCAATCTCCGCTCAGGATGACAGCTTATTTTTGACGCGAACTTTAGACTCAGGACACTAAGGCCCGTCAAAAGATTTCAAGTGAGGTGAATTCGTGCTTGCCGGTATTCTTGAAGCCGCTCTTCGCTCTTTGGTGCTCGCGGTAATTGTCTGGGCCGGCCTCAGAGTCTTCCGCGTTCACAATGTCATCTACCAAAGGCTCGCGTGGACCGCTGTTCTTGGCGGAGCCCTGCTGATGCCGTTCCTGCTTCCTATCACCGCGCATTGGGCCGGACTTTCATTCGCAACGATTCCCGCTGCCGCGCCAATCCATCGGCTGCAAGCTGCTCTCTTGCCCGACGTGTCGCCGGCATCGCCTATTGCCGTTCTGTCCAACGCTCCCGCGCCGGTTGCATCGATTACCTCCCGGGTTGCTCATCCGCATCATTCAACCCGTACACCAAGAGCCGGTGCAGCTTTCGCACGCGTCGATTCCGATCCAATGATTCAGGCACGGACCGCGAGCGCACCGGAAGTGGCTCCTCAAACCCACGCCACGCGCCCGCATATTTCAGTTTTCGGTTTGATTGCACTCGCCTATTTGCTGGTGGCCGCGGCGCTCCTTCTTCGTCTGCTCCTGGGTTTCGTCTCGGCAATTCGGCTGTGGCGCTCAGCCACGCCAATTGCGTCTGACAGCGGCGCACTCGCTGACGCCGACCTCAACCTGCGCACCAGCTACAAAGTTTATTCACCGGTCACGATTGGCTCAGGCATTGTGCTGCCAGTTGAATACATAAACTGGACTGAAGAAAAACTCCGCATCGTAATTGCGCACGAGCGCACCCACGTGCTCCAGCGCGACTTCCACCTGCTGACTCTCTCCTCGTTTTATACGGCGATCACATGGTTCAGTCCGCTGGGGTGGTGGCTAAAACACAAACTCTCCGATCTCGGCGAGGCCATCAGCGATCGCTCCGGCCTGAATGCGGCATCAAACCGCTCCGCATACGCCCAGATTCTTCTTGAATTCGCGGCCGCGCCGCGCCCAACGCTAATAGGAGTCGCTATGGCCCGCCCCAGCAACATCTCTCGCCGCATCGAACGGCTGCTCAATGACAGCTATCTCCGCCATGCATTTTCAGGCAGCGGCCGCGCTCGCGTCGCGGTTCTGCTGGTGCCTGTTGTGCTCTTCGCCGGCGCGGCACTTGTTCGCGTGCAAGCCGCAACGCAGACCGCTCACGCCGCACCAATCTTGAGCCCAATCGCAGCCTCCTCGGATGCAGTGCAAGCCGCAACGCAGACTGCGCAAATCCAGACGCAATCCGCACAAAGTCCGGCTCCCGATGCGACCAGCTCTGTTGAAGTGCTCGCCTCGCCGGCAGCGCCCGCACAGTCCGGCGTCGATACCCCATCGCAGCTCCCGGAAATGGCGCTCGCAGTCGCGCCCACTCCTCCGGCACCGCCCGCTGCTGTGGGTAACGCACCATCGCAAAATGAAGCAACCTTCGATCGCAATCTGACATTCAGCGGCCAGCTTGACCTCTCAGTTGCCACCGGCTCAGGCCACATCACAATCACGCGCGGCTCGGCCGGCCAGATTCATATCCACGGCGTCGTCAAAGCAAATCATGAAGGCGACGCGGCCAAGGTGCGGGAGATTGCGGGGAATCCGCCCATTGAGCAGGCTGGAAACAAGGTCACCATCGGTGGTCATCAGGATGAGCGGCTGCGCAACATCAGCATCGATTACGACATTGAGGCGCCCGCCGATGCAGCGCTGAACGCCACTACGGGTTCCGGCAACATCACCGACACAGGGGTGGGCCAGGGCGCCAGGCTTACAACCGGCTCCGGGAGCGTGACGGCAACCGGGCTTGAAGGGGGATTTAAAGCCCAAACCGGTTCCGGGAATATCTCGGTCGACGGTAACGGACAAGGCGATGCGGTGGTTCAGACGGGCTCGGGCGACATCGATGTGAAGGGGGTGCACGGAGGGCTCAAGGCGCAAACGGGTTCCGGCGAAATCAAGATCACTGGAACGCCGTCGTCTGCGTGGAGGCTTCAGACCGGATCCGGTTCTGTTGAGCTGAACACGGGCAACGCGCCAATGAATCTCGATGCGTCAACGGGCTCGGGACGAGTCTATACCGAAGCGCCGGCGCAACAGACATCGTCTGAAGAGGATCACCACCACTATCGTGCACAGCTCAACGGCGGTGGCCCCGAAGTGAGTGTCGTGACCGGCTCCGGCAGCATTCACGTTCACTGAGGCTGTCCGGTCGAGCTCTGCTTTCCTCGCCTTACTTCAAACACGGGTTCCTATCCTCGCGACTCTGTTCGGTTGCGAGGATGGGAAAGCACAACTCCAACTTCAGCACCACCAGCCACAGTCCTCAGAGTTTCTTCGCTGGCGACGGCGGAAGTTGCGGATTCGACTGGTTCGAAGGCACGATTTGACCAGGGAAAAAAGTCACGACTCCGCCTGGGTTAACGAAAACCAATTGCGCCTGCGCGTACGGGAAGTTGCAAGTCACGTACAAGTAGGCCCTTTGTCCGCTGTTCGCCAGACTGAGACCGGTTGCCGTGGCGACCTGAGCTTCAGTAAGCGTAGCAGTAGTTCCAGCATCAAACGTACCCAGTGAGCCGGGCCCATAATGGGTGCCACCGGTGTATTCATCGGCCACGCAGGTTCCGTTCACCGACGAGTTCCCAAAGGGATCCATGCTCGTATTCTGGATGCTCAATAAACTCGTATACCCCGCATCGTCTCCGGTGAACCAGGGCAGCAGGATGGTGGTTGTGGTCGCGGTCTGGGCCGAAATACGCTCGGTCCAGAAGTGCTGGTACAGCCCAAAGACAAGTACAGTTCCGAGAAGGCAGGCAAATGCCACCCTCCAAATGGAAACTTCTCTCATGGTGTGAGCTCCTTTGGCAGCAAGACAATTTCTGGTTGTGCTTTGGCTCGTTGGGGAGCCGCAGGATTGTGAGTCTGAATAGACGGGTTTCGGACGGGCCGAGGGGAAAGGATCTTTCAAGAACAATAAAAAAGGCAAATCCCGATCCTGTCAACGGGAATCGGGATTCGCCTTTGTCGCCGCGGGAGTACGTCGAGCTAGAAATTCGCTTCCCTCAAACTCATGGGCGGCACATCCAATGGCCCGATTTTGACGAGCGAATCCAGCAGCGTTTGCACGACAGTCGTTTCCACGTTCGTGATATTTCTTAAACATGGGAAACTTCGGCTCGCTTGTTTCAATAGCGTTGATGGCCATTTTGGTGCCGTTGGTTCTCAGCAAATTACCTTATTTCAGGCGCCCCGATGTGGCTGCAAGGCGTGCGGCAAGGGCACAACTGCCGGGATGGGTGTCGCTCGTCGAATTATTCTTCTTCGGAGCATCGGAAGTGGTACTGATAGTCCTCTTTTTCTTAACTGAGAACTATGCACATCGAGTCCTTCATCAAGGCCGGAATATCCTTGGGTCCATACAGCCGGATTCGTCAGCCGACCTCATCTTCTGGCTGATTCAGGTACTCGGCCCGGTGATAATGGCACTGCCGTTGAGTATGCTACTTGCTAATCTCATATCGTGGCTGATCCCGCCAATTAGAAATATAGAGAACAACCTAATCGCAGAGGGTGCTCCCGGTTATACGTGGCATGATTTGAACTTCGGCCTGATTAAGTTCAGTTTAGTAAGCTCCCCGATCTGTGTGATTCTGGCCGCAGTAAGCCTGATGCGACTTTAATGATTCGAATGCAAAGCAAGCGGCTAAAGGCCGCTGTTCCCATCAGGCAAACTTACCGGCTTGGCTTCGAGCAGCGCCTCAATTGTCATCAGCGCGGCCAGCACCGATGCTGACACCGGCTCGTCCACCTGCACTACGGCCAGCGCCTTCACGGGCTTCGATCCGGTGCGCTCGCGGCCCAGTGCGAAGTTGGCGATGTTTACGCCAAGCTGCCCGAGCGTGGTGCCGATTTTGCCAATCACGCCCGGCACATCGTAGTTACGGCACACCAGCAGATTGCCTTCAAGCGGAGTCTCGATGTCGATATTGTCGAATGCCAGCAGGCGCGGCTGCTCGCCGTGAATTACGGTGGCGCTGGCGCGGCTCTCGCCCGCCGCGGTATGCAGCACAATGGTGAGCACCGAGGCCGCGCCTCCGCGATGGCTCTCTTCCTTCTCTTCGTGCACGCGGATGCCGCGCTCCTGCGCGACCGCCGCAGCGTTGATGCGGTTCACATTCTCAGAGCCCTGCAGCAGGCCCGCGATCGCCGAGTTGCGGATCAGCTCAGTCTTCGCCTCGGCCAATTCGCCGCCATACACCAGCGCAATCGATTCGATGCCGTGCTTGCCTGCCTGGCCCAGAAAGGCTCCCAGGCGCCCGGCCAGGTCGATGAACGGAGCCAGCTTCAGATACTCCTCGTGGCTGAGCGACGGCAGATTCACTGCATTCTGCACCACGCCAAGCTTCAAGTATTCGCGCACCTGCATAGCAATCTGAATGCCCACGGCCTCCTGCGCCTCGGCCGTCGAGCCGGCAATGTGGGGAGTAAGAATCACGTTGTCGAGATCGGCATAGGCCGAGTTCTTTGGCGGCTCCTCGGCAAACACATCGAGCGCGGCGCCGGCCACCTGCCCGCTCTTCAGTGCAGCCACCAAATCCGCTTCGCAAACCAGCTCGCCGCGCGCGCAGTTGATAATCCGCACGCCCTTCTTCATCGTCGCCAGAGTTTTTGCGTTGATAATGTTCGCTGTCTGCGGCGTCAGGCCAACGTGCAGGGTCAGATAGTCGGCCTTCGCGAAGAGCTCTTCAACACTAACCAGCGCAATTCCGTTTTCGCGAGCCACGGCCGCCGATACAAACGGATCGCTTCCCACCAGTTCCATTCCGAAGCCGCGCGCACGTTTCGCCACTTCGAGCCCGATGCGGCCGAGGCCCAGAATGCCCAGCGTCTTGCCGCGCAGTTCGGCCCCTTGCAGGCTTTTTTTCTCCCACTTGCCCGCGTGCATTGTCGAATTAGCGGAAGGCAGTTTGCGCGCCAAGGCCAGCATCAGCCCGATGGTGAGCTCGGCCACAGCTACCGCGTTAGCGCCTGGCGTGTTCATTACCACAATGCCGCGGCGGGTGGCAGCTTCAGCGTCGATGTTGTCAACTCCTACGCCCGCGCGGCCAATTACGCGCAGCTTGGGAGCGTGCTCCATTAATGCATCGTCAACCTGCACTGCGCTGCGAACAACCAGCGCATCGGCATCGGCCAGAGCCGCCGGCAATCCTTCAGGCAACTGATCGTGTGTCTTCACATCCCATCCCGGTTCAGCCGCAAACACCGCCAATGTGGCCGGCGAAACCTTCTCTGCCAATACGATTTTCATTGCTTCTCCCTTGTGGGTTTCCGCGCTCTCGTATCCGTCAAATTTCACGCCGTGCTGTTCGCACAGCAAATCAAACATCCGCATTACCGCGGCATGCGGTTTGCCCTCGCCGCGTTCGTACTTGGTGAGCGAGTTGGGATGCACGCCCAGCTTCTCAGCCATCTCGTACTGAAAAAGGTCGAGCTGCTTGCGCGCGATCAGCAGCTTCTCTCCGAAAGTTAGTTCCGCCATTAAGAACAGCTCCTAGCTTCTAGCTCCCAGCTCCCAGCTTCTAGCTCCCAGCTCCCAACTCCTAGCTTCTAGCTCCTGGCTCCTGGCTCCTGGCTTTCAGCCATCAGCTAAAGGCGTTGAACGATTCATTCCAACCAAGTCCGTTCCTGGAACGGACTTGTTCCCGGCACGAACGAGTTATTAGTCCCTGCAAATGAAATGTCCTTGCGCCGTCCCTACGGGACTCCGTAGCGCGATTGGGCGATTCCCTTCCCCCACGCTAAAGCGCGGGGCTAACAACCATTGCGCCTATGGCGCGCTACCGGACATTACCAATGCCGTCCTCAATAAAGGCTAGGAGCTGGAAGCTGCTTTTGCGTAGACTTCCTGCGCCGCGGCCACGCCCTGGCCGTAGACCACCGGCAGCCCCAGCGTGTCTTTGGCGATGTGCTCCATCGCGCCTACGAACGCAACCGTGTCGAGATAGTCGAAATAGCCCAGGTGTGCCACGCGAAAGATCTTGCCCTGCATCTCGCCCTGGCCGTTCGCGGTCACCAGTGCAAACTTTGCCTTCAGCGCCTTCACCACCGCGCCCGAATCCATGCCTTCCGGCACTGCAACCGCCGTGGCAGCCGCCGCCGGAGCCGTAGGCGCAAACAGCGTGAATCCCAGCGCCACGAGTCCTGCGCGTGTGGCGGCTGCGTTCACTTCGGCATTGTTCACCAGCGCAATGCGACCTTTTTCGAGATCGCCGCCGGCCTGTCCGGCAATGTAATCGAGCGCCGCGCCCAGCCCGGCCACCAGCGCCACCGCCGGCGTGTATGCGCTCTCGCCCTTCACCGCGTTCTTTCGCTCCTTGCGCAGGTCAAAGTAGTAGCGCGGATTCTTCGACGTCTCCATCGCCGCCCATGCCTTCTCGCTCACACTCAGGTAGGCGAGGCCGGGCGGAATCATTACCGCCTTCTGCGATCCGCCGATGAGCACGTCGATGCCCCACGCATCCACATCGAAGTGCGTGGTGCCCAGGCCGGTGATTCCGTCTACAACCAGCAGCGCCGGGCTGGCGGCTTCCTCAATGATTTTTGCCACCGCTTCAACATCGTGCCGGACGGCAGTCGAGGTCTCGGTGGCCTGCATCAGCACAACCTTGTGTTCGGGCTTCAGCGCGGCCTTCACCTGGGCCAGGTCGAAGGTCTGCCCGTAAGGAGCAGTCAGCACATCGGGCACGCAGCCAAACGCCTTCGCCAGTCCCGTCCAGCGCTCGCCAAATTTTCCAGCCGTCAGCACCAGCACCCTATCGCCCGGCGATGTCAGGTTCGTAATCGACGCCTCCATCGCGCCCGTTCCCGAGCTCGACAGCAAGATCACGTCGTTCTTTGTGCCGACGAATATCTTCAACTGCGCCAACACTTTCTGGTACAGTGCGCGAAATTCGGGGGTGCGGTGGTGCATGTCGGCCGCCGCCATGGCAAACTGTGCGGCGGGCAGCAGAGGAGTTGGTCCTGGAGTATAAAGCCGGGTCTTGCGAATCATATTTTCCCTCGCCTCGGACCTTCTATCGACTGGCCCGGAAATCACATAATACACAATCTTGTGGATTTTGTGATTATTTTATCTGTGGGAATCTTGGGTGCATTTACAGCGGCGGGATTGGTTGGGGATACGCCGGCGGGTCGGGAGACCCGCCGTTCAGCCGGTCAGGAGACCGGCGGCACAACCGGGCTGGAGAACTGCGGTACAGCCTGAATGCAGGGCTCAATTTAGAATCGATAATCTAGAGAGAGGACACTCATGATCGACCCAGGCGCATTGGCTGCGCAGATTACGAAACTGACCGTTGAGTCCATGAAGGCTCACAATGCCGATCGAACCGGCACTTTGCGACTGATCAAGTCGGCGCTGATGAACAAGGCTGTCGACAAAAACGAACCGCTCACGCCCGCCGAAGAGCAGCAGACGCTGACCACGATGATCAAGCAGCGTCGTGACTCCATTGAGCAGTTCACCAAGGGCGACCGGCCGGAGCTTGCCGCCAAAGAGGCTGCAGAGATCGTCATCATTGAAGAGTTCTTGCCCAAGGCAATGGATGAAGCCGGCCTGGCCGCGCTCGTGGATTCGACCCTCGCCGAACTTGAAACAACGCTCGGCCACAAGCCTGGCATGAAAGACATGGGTGCATCGATGAAGGCCGTCCAGGCGAAGCTGCAGGCGTCGGGCGTGCGCGCCGATGGGCGGGTGGTGAGTGAGCTGGTGAAGAAGGGACTGGCGGGGTAGACGATTGGATTCGAATCCGTGTGCGGGCCGGGACGCCCGCACGACAACCGTGCTGGAGCCCGGCGCTACCTTCTTAATGAAGGGGTTAGAAGTCGTGCCGGTTTTCGCTCAGCGAAGCAATCGCCTGTGCTGCTTTATCCGCAGCGGACTCTGTCTCACCCGCACTTGCATCCTCAGCCTGCTTCCGCAGCCTTGCCACCGTTTGCCAGTTGTCCTTGTGCGGCTCATCGGCCAGCCACGGCGGGAGCGGCATCAGCAGATAGCGACTCAATGCCTCGGCGTAGCCCTCGTAAAGCGCGCGCATCACCCGCAACCGTTCGCTCGAAAGCTGGTCGCGGCAAACGCTCACGCCGCTGTCGCAGAGCAGGTCGCGCAGCTTTTCATAGCGTTCGGCCGGTAAGCGGTCGGCTGCATCGTTCTCAGGCTTCAGCGAGAAAATCTGCGCCAGGTCCACCAATGCGTGGCGCGCCATGGCAAAGGTCAACTGCGCCTGCCGCGCCTCTTGCGCCGTGACCCCCGAGATGAGCAGCGCCGAGGTGTCGAGTATCGCGGTGAGCGCGCTGAGCCAGCTCTGGTTGGTGTGCTGGGACCTGAAGTAGCAAAGCAGGGGATACGAGATGTGGCTTTCGAGGAGCTCCGCCGACCAGCGCTCCCACTCGGTGAGCAGCAGGATCAGCGCCTGTTCCGCGCCGGTGTGCGAATGGCGGCGCAGCAGTTCCGCGGCCGTGGGGGGCGACCCAGCGCGCGCATCAAGCAAAGAGATACTGACCTCGCGCCGCGAGAATGCGCTGTACAGCACCGGAAAGTAGCCCATCACCACGGCCAGAAAACCAAGTCCCGTGCCCGCCTCAAGAATGATTAGACCGCGCGCCCACGCTCCGTGCGGAGTGACATCGCCCAGTCCCAGCGTAAATATCGTGGTGCCGCTAACATAAAAGTCCGAGAGCAGCCCGCTATGTCCGGCTGCGTCGTTGAAGGGGCTGCCCAGCCCGAGGTAAATCAGGCCGAATCCCGCCACCATGGTGGCCGCCCACACCACGAGAAGCACAATCAGCGAAAGCGGTCCGTAAAAACTGAAAGCGGTCTCGCGCTTGCGCGGATTCCGGATTCGCCGCGAAAAAAAGACCCACGGCCTCCAGGTAGCAATGTAGAAGAGGCGAGTGAGCCTGAAGCGCCCGGTGGCACGTCGCGGCAAGATTATGGTTTCGAAAGCGTCGATGAGGACGATGAAAAGGCATGTCACGCCGGTAATCAAAGCAGCAATGCGCATCGCCCTCTCCCGTTGACAGCGGCCCGCGAACGGCAATTCGCGTTCTCGTTCCGTCATTGTATTACGGTCCTGGAATCAACTGTCCCCGAGATTCAACGATGCGTGCTGTAAATTCTCGCATCGCCTTCATTACTTGAGGTACACTTCCCATACCGTCTGGCCCCCGTGTTAACCGGCCCGGCCATTGCAATCGGCCCAATAGTAGTCCCGAATACGGTAGGAAAACGCATTCAACCTGAACACGCAGGCCAGATCCAGGGACTCGATTGATTCATTACCGCAAGCGCGCCAGTGAAGTTGCGCTGCTCCTTTCAGGGGCAGTGCTGGGTGGCCTATTAGCCCTTGGTGCCGGCCGTCTTGTACAACTCACCGCCGGCCGGGCAGAGCTCGAAAAATACTCAGAGCGGGTGCTTTCGCAGGCAGACAGTGTGGTGCATGAAACTCGCGAGGCGGTGAATGTAGCTCTGAACGACCATCTCCCCTTTTGCTCCGACGAGGATCTGTCATACCTTCGCAAATGGATTTTCAACGCCGCTCACGTTCGGGATATGGGACGCGTCAAGGACGGCCACCTCGACTGCACAACGGCTCTAGGCCGGCTCACACCGCCTCCCCCCACCACGCCAGGCGACATCGTGATCGACGGCAGAAAGCTGTTTGCCTCTGCCCCATTGCTGATCAACCCCCAGGCGCGAGGCATCATCATCGAAACAAGCGGGGTGACCGTAGTTCTCAATCCTGAGGATTACGTTGCGTTCAATCAGCCACCGATGTATTTCTCCGCGCTGGCCCACGATCCGAGCAGCGGCCGTGTGATTCCGTTTGTCGGCCAGACTGTCCCACTTACGGTGGCCGAAGTTGTTTCCGAAACCATGCTGGAGCGGGACGGAACCTACTATCAGCCACGATGTTCAAAGTTTTCCGCGGTCTGCATAGTGTCATACGAATCCAAATCCGCCATGGCGGCCCAGGATCAGACTCATCTCGTTGCGCTGATCGGCGCGGGCGCGCTCATGGGAGCACTCGTGTCACTGACATTTATTCTTTTTTTCAACCGTCAGCGAACTCTCGTCAGGGGCCTGCGCAGGGCAATCAAGAACGGTGAACTCACGGTCCGCTACCAGCCGGTGGTAGAGCTCGACACCGGAGCAATAGTTGGAGCCGAAGCCCTGGTGCGCTGGATTACCGAATCGGGTGAATCAATTCCACCCGAACACTTCGTCGCCGCTGCTGAAACCAAGGGATTCGTGGGCGAAATCACGCGCGTGGTGATCACATGCGTCACCGCGGAGATCGACGACCTGCTCAAACTCGATGACTTTACGGCCACCGTGAACATTACGACCCAGGATTTGTGCGACCCGGCGTTCTTCCAGTTCGTCGAGCAGGCCGTCAAGACGTCAAGAATCAAGCCGCAGGCCCTTGGCTTTGAGTTGACGGAAAGATCCACGGCCGACCGCGATGTAGTTATCCACGCCATTGAGCGACTGCGGTTGTCAGGCCATCCCGTTTACATCGACGATTTTGGAACCGGGTACTCAAGTCTGGCCTATCTCCACGACCTGAAAACCAGCGCCATCAAGATCGATCGCGCATTTACGCGCACGGTCGGAACCGAGGCCGTTACCGCGTCTGTTGTGCCTCAGATTCTCGATATGGCTTCAAGGCTTAACCTCATGGTTGTGGTTGAAGGCATCGAGACGCAGCGACAAGCTGACTACTTCCGTAATGTCCATCCCGGAATCCGCGGCCAGGGTTGGCTGTTCGGCCGGCCCGTTCCGGCGGCGCACTTCAAACGTCTTTTCTCTGACAGCCTCACAGCAACACGGCAGACAATGAGTTAAACTTCCCATACCGATCAACGGCATGGATTGGCGCATCTGCTTTTAGCCGGAACGAGGCGTGCCGGATTCTTCCGCTTTGCTTTTTTCCATTTCCCGTCATACCAGGGCCGCCCATCCGGAACGGGAATCGCACCTGCCGAGGTCGTGTAGTCGAGTCTCTGGGGAATCGCTTGGCACAATTACGCAAGCACGTAACTGAGCTTGCGCTGCTGCTGGCGGGCGCTGCGCTGGGGGGAATTATTGCGTGGGGCCTGGCGCGCCAGTTTCAGCTTCGCGCGGGAATCGACGGGTTGCGCACCTACACTCTTCGCCTGCTCCACACCGGCGAAGCGCTCGCCGGCGAGACTGATAATGCCTTCTCCGCCGTCGCCGATTCCAACCTTCCGTTCTGCTCTGACCAGGAGCTGAACTTCATGCGCGCGTTCGTTTTCAACTCAATGCATGTAAAGGAAATTGGTCGCACCCGCAACGATGTGCTTTACTGCACCACCGGCAGCGGCAGACTTGCGGTCCCGCTTCAAACTCCGCAGCCCGATCTCACTATTGGGGATGTCAAATTCATCATCCGATCGCCGCTGATCATAGCGCCCGGGACGAAAGGCGTGATCGTCGAGGGGTCAGACGCGACGGTGGTACTCAATCCAGCGGCATACGAATTTCTCAATCAGCCTCCCGAGTTTTTCAGCGGCATGTTTCTTGACCGCGATGCGCGCAGGGTTTACCCGGCCTTTGGGCGGCCGGTTCCACTCTCAAGCCCTGAGGTCTTGTCGCAAGGCCTGATCTTACGCGACGGCATCTTTTATCAACCCTTGTGTTCGCAGCATTTCGTAATCTGCGTAGTTGGGGCTGAACCGCAAGCGGCGATCATGACCGAGGATGAGGGTCACTTCATCACTTTCGTTGGGGGAGGCGTGCTGCTGGGCGGCTCGTTTGCGCTTACCGCGATCCTCTACTATCATCGCCAACGCTCGCTTGAGCGCAGGCTGAGGCGGGCCATTCAGTATGACGTGCTCACGGTTGCCTACCAGCCGATCGTGGATCTTGATACGGGCCGAATTGTGGCGGCGGAGGCACTCGCCCGGTGGAAAGAACACGATGAATCGGTACCGCCCGATGTCTTTATTCCGATCGCCGAAGAGCGGGGATTTGTGGTGGAGATCACGCGGCGGATTGTTTCCCGGGTCGCCAATGAAATGAGCGACCTGCTACGCCAGGATGGTTTCCGCATCAGCGTAAACATCACCGCCCAGGATTTAGCGGATGAGCAATTCCAGGGCCGACTTGAACGCTGCCTCGGCGACTCAAGAATTCTCAACTCGTCCCTCGGCCTCGAGCTCACCGAACGAGAGTCGGCCGACCATATCGTCGCGACGCAAGCTATCGCGCGACTCAAAGCCCTTGGCCACAAGGTCTACATTGACGACTTCGGAAGCGGCTATTCCAACCTTGCTTACCTTCACCAGCTTTCAGTCGATGCCATCAAAATCGATCGCGCCTTCACGCGCACGGTCGGCACCGATGCGGTTACGGCATCGGTGGTGCCCCAGATACTGGACATCGCCAGCCAGCTTCAATTGCAAGTGGTGGTAGAAGGCATCGAAACTGTGGCGCAGGCCGATTATTTCCGCCGCTCCGCTTCCGGCATCCTGGGTCAAGGGTGGCTCTTCGGCCGTCCGGTTCCCGCCGCACAGTTCAGGAAGCTGCTGGTTGAGCAATCCGAGGCTTCCAACATGACCCAGGCAGTATAGCGGCGCTCACGCGTTAATTTCCATTGATACAGCAGCTTACAGACCGGTCCCAGGCAGCTCGCGCAGATCTGTATGCACCGGGCGTCATGGTCGTCCCGCAAGGTGCGGCCGGGCCCCAAACAATTCCCCTAACGCGAAACTAAACCCCTCCATCCGGGTTTCAACTCTCAGCCCTCCCCCGGAGCGGCTGGGTCTTGCCGCACGAATTCGCCCGGGAGGTGGACCTGAGATTTCTTTTCTGGAATGGGCCGGCGCGGAAGGCGGGGATGATGAGCAACGAAGTGATGGGGCGCTCGGCCACTTCCAATCAAACCGGTTCCATTCAGCCGGGGTCCATCGAATCGCGGCATCTGCCGATATTTTTCAGCTCGCGCAAATTGATGTTGGCCGCAGGACTTTTTCTGCTGGCGCCTTTTGTTTCGCGCGCTCAGCAACTTTACGCATACCCCGCCCCGCCGCAGTATTCCCAGCCGCAGTACGCTCAACCGCAATATGCCCAGCCCGCTCCGCAGTATCCTCAACAGGCACCGTATCCGCAACAGCAGGGTGAGCCGGCTTATCAGCAACCGCAGTATGCCCCGCCACAGGATGCAGACGCGGGGAACGGCTACGACCCGATGGAGGGTCCCGATGCGCAACCCACGCCCACGCAGGCGCCGCTGAGCGCCGATCAGCTTGAGCAGTTGCTGGCGCCGATCGCTCTTTATCCCGATGCTCTGCTGGCCCAGACGCTTGCCGCTTCAACTTATCCAGCGCAGGTTGCTGCGGCCGACCAGTGGTTGGGCCAAATGCACGCGCAGGGTTATAACGACCCCAACCAGATTGTGGCTGGGGCAGATGCGCAAACCGGATGGGATCCGAGCGTGAAGGCGCTCACCGCATTTCCGCAGGTTTTGGACATGCTGAACCAGAACCTGGGGTGGACGACGAACCTGGGCAACGCCTATTACAACCAACCGCAGGACGTAATGCAGACCGTGCAGGTATTGCGCGACCGCGCCCAGCAGGCGGGCACACTGCAAAGTTCGCCGCAGGAAGAAGTCACTGAGGACCAGGGCAATATCGATCTTGCTCCAGCCACGCCGGAGGTTGCGTATGTCCCCGCCTACAATCCCTGGGCGGTTTATGGGGCCCCGATCGCTGCTTATCCCGGCTTTTCATATTCAATCCTGAACATGCTGGGGGGCTTTGGCGCACACTATGCATTCGGCGGACTGCAGTTTGGAGCGGGCATTGCGATGGCCGCATTCGAACACACACCCTGGGGATGGATGGGGTGGGGGCTGAACTGGCTGGCACACGCCGTCATGTTCAACCACTCGAACTATTACACTCACTCGGCGTCGGTGGCCGATTGGGGCTTCCCGCATGGCGGGCAGCGCGCACGCGGCTGGCGCGGCGACCCCGGCTTTGGGCATCCGACACCCTATACACGGGCCGGCGGTTACGAGAATGGGCGCGGCTCAGCCTATCCGCAGCAGGGCAACCGGTCGAATGACGGCGGCAACAACGGATGGAACCGTGGCGAACCGCGTTCGGCCTTTGGCGCGACTCATCCGGCCTATCCAGCTCAGCAGGCATATAACCGTGCGCCATTTACTGCGCCCGCTCATCCGCAAAGCTTCTCGCCTCGCCCGCAGACATATGCGGCGCGGCCGCAGCCTTTCGCGGGGCGCAATGAGGGAACAGCGGGGATGTATGGCCGCTCGCCGAACGCGTATAACTACGGCGGCCGTCCGCAAGAGGGTTATGCAGAGCGGCCCGGGATGGCGTACTCGAGCCCCAATCGCGCACCGACATACCAGGCGCCCGCGTATCGCGCCCCGCAATATCAATCGCCCCGCAGTTACACATCGCGGCCCAGCGAGTCATATGGGAATGCGTTCGCCCGCAATGAAAAGTCCGGCGGCTATCGCATGTTTGGGGGCGGCCGCGAATCGGGTGGGGCAAGCTACCGCGCTCCAAAGAACTACGGGGGCGGGCATGAGTCGCGCAGCTTCGGCCACGAGAAGGCTCCCAAAATGTCGCACGGCGGCGGCCATTCGGGTGGCGGACATCGTCGCTAACGGTCGGAGGGTCTGGAGACCCTCCCTACAGCCGGTCAGGAGACCGGCGGTACGATTTTTGGCGGCGGTGAGAAAAACAGTGTGACCGTCGTCAGGCACTGCTGCCGGTGCCCAGCCGTCTCGGGCGTTTCTCGTGCAGCTCGTGATACAGCTCATCCACTTTCTCGCGCGCTTTTTTGAGTGCCTTCTTCCCAGCCGGCGTAATCCGGTAAAGCCGGCGTCTCCGACCATCCACGCGTTGCAGGCTCGATTTCAATAGTCCGGCGCGCTCCATCCCATGCATCAGCGGATACAGCGTGCCGGGTCCCACGCGATAGCCGTGGTGTTCAAGCTCGTGCATCATGGCTAGGCCAAAGATGGGTTCATGCGCCGCATGCAGCAGCACATGGAGCCGGATCAACCCATCGAATAGCTCGCGCTTATGGTTCATCTGGAAATAAACTATACCGCCGGCCGAGAATGAATCCATCTTGATTATTATCGAAATTCGATATAAAGTTTCCCGCAGGTGGCCAGGTTCGCCATTCAACTTCCCTTAACAATGAATACCTGTTTAAAGCCCGTTGGCCGGCTCTTCGAACTCGCCATTCTGCTCGCATTGGCGACGGCAGCGCCAATGCTGCATGCGCAAGGACCGCCCTATCAGACTGACGATCCCGTGCCGGTCGACTATGGCCACTACGAGTTCTACATCTTCGGCGGCGCTGACGGCACGCCGGTAGAAATGGACTCGACCGGCCCGGCCTTTGAGTTCAACTGGGGCGCAATTCCGCGCATTCAGCTCCACGCCATTTTGCCCTGGGGCGTAGCCGCACCGCTTAACAGCGCTATTTATGCGCCTGCCTCGGGACAGGGTCCCACGGAGTTCGGCCTCACCGACATGGAGCTGGGCACAAAGATCGCGTTCATCAAAGAGAGCCCGCACTTTCCGCAGATCGGAATTTTTCCGATGTACGAAATGCCCACCGGCAGCCTGAACAAGGGGCTTGGCGTGGGCAAGGTCTGGTACAAGCTTCCGCTCTGGATGCAGAAGAACCGGGGCAAGTGGCTATTCGACGGCGGAGGAGGATACCAGCTCGTCGAACAAGCTGGCTTTCGTAGTTTTCCCTACACCGGCTGGCTGGTGAAGAAGGAGCTCAATGAGCGGCTGGAGCTCGGAGCCGAAATCTTCGCCCACGGCCGCGAAGGCATTGCGACGGCGCAAACGCAATCGGCAACGCTCATCGATGCCGGCGGCTATTACCACTTCAAGCGCAATCCCAACGAACAGTTTCTTTTCTGCTACGGACACTCAATTGCAGGCCAGACTGAGAACTACGCCTATGTGGGAATGTACTGGACCTGGGGCAAGGACAAAGGCAAGCCCGATAACAGCGCGCTGCTGCCCGGGCCGCCAGTGAATCGGGACGTGACTTTCAACGGGAATTAATATTTCTTCAACCGTCGGACTCACAGCCGCAAATGCGGAAAGGAATCTGAATGGAGATTACGGCACGCAGCCTGTGGACGCTGATTCACGGCATGGGATTCGGCGCGCTTTATTTATTGGCATGCTCGGGAGCGCTGGTTGAACTCTACCGGCGCTACTGCTCGCACAATCCGGCGGCGCCCACACAGCGCGACGAGACTTTCTTGCGCGTGTATCTCGCAACCATGGCTGCATTGGCGTGGCTGGCCGTGATTACCGGGAGCTACGTCATCTATCCGTGGTATCGCGCCAAGCCGCCGGCGGGCACTACGGATCTGCTCGCGTATCCGCGCAGCCTGCTGCTCTCAAGCCCTCACACCAGCGCATGGCACAACATGGGGATGGAGTGGAAGGAGTACATTGCCTGGATTGCGCCCATCGCCATCTCCATGGCTGCGGTGGTGGTGCTGCAGTATGGCCGCAGGCTCAAGGAACACCCGCTGCTGCGTAATACGGTCCTCGGCTTTGTGTGGGCCTCGCTGGTGGCAGCGGGAGTCGCGGGATTCTTCGGCGCCATGCTCAATAAGAACGCGCCTGTGGAGGGTGGCGACACCATCCACCTGGTGCAGGGAGAAGCAAAATGAATACGCCTGCCGCAACCACGCCTTCAATACCTAACGGCCCCGGCGCTGCAGCGGTGCTTGCAGCAGGCATTGGCTCGTTCTCACTTGGATTGCTCGCCGTTATCGCCGACAAGATTCCTTCGATCAAGAACTGGATGAATTTCTACAATCCAACTGGCGCGCTGTCGGGCGTGACCACTTGCGCAATAATCGTCTGGCTGGCTTCGTGGGCCATTTTGCAAATGCGCTGGCGCGGACGCGAGGTGCGATTTGCGCCTGTCGGCGCGGCCGCACTGGTGCTGCTCGCGTTGGGAATGCTGCTCACGTTCCCGCCGCTTGCCGATCTGTTGTGAGCGTTGCCTGATAGGTCTTCGCACGGAAAAAATGCGCCGAAGCCACTTGATGGCTCCGGCGCCAGGCGTTGATGCAAAGTTTTTGACCTTATTGCCAAGCCGCTGTGGTCGTATCCGTTAAGTCGGTTCCGTCCACGTGCCGCGCCAGCAACACCACGTTCCCGCTGGTCGGATCCTTGAGCAGCAGGCCCACCACGCGAATCTCTGTGGCGCTGCTCAGGTCGCTGAATCCGCTCAGCCCGTAGCGGAAGTCGCATGCGGGGCCCAGGTATACAGTTACGGTTTCGGGAATCAGCACTCCGGCGAAGCCGTTGATCTGCATCTGGAATGTGCCGTTGGATGAGTCGAGACTGTTGGCTACAATGGTGCCGTTAAAGCCCCAGTTGTGCAGATGGATGCGTTTTATAGTGACATCGTCGGCGTTGGTGGCGCCCGACGCCGGTCCGCCCACGGATACATCCTGGCCGGCCACCAGCGTACTCGAGTTGAACAGGAAATTCGTGAACTGGTTGTGCATCCAGTAGATGAAGTACTTCTCGTTCCCGCTCAATTCAACGGTCGCGATCTGGCCAAGGGTCAGTCCTGTGGTGGTTGGCAGCACGCCGCGCACATACAGGTCGAAGCTCGAGGCTGCTCCGCTCGACGGCGTCACATTGGTGATCTGGCCTCGTGCCCAGAAGCCGCTGTCGGTAAGCACTGCAACTTCATCGGCGTCGAGAGTCTGGTCGGCTTTATCAAGCATGCCGGAGAGCTCGACGATGCTGCTTGTATTGAGGGTGCTAAGGCTGGCGTCGCCATCCCACTCGGTGTTACCGTTCACGTCGATGGTGAAGTTCTCGCCGTGCGGGCCTTGCACCACAAACGACTGCGAGCCCACGCTCACTACGGCTGCGATGAAGGAGTCGATGTATGCGCCGCCATCGCTGTTTGTGACCGCCTTGACGTGGAACGTCGGGTCAACCGTGCCGGTGATGTCGCCGCTGCCATCGACCTGAATCGACTGAGCCAGATCGAAATCGACGCGCAGGCCGACGGGCGAACCGCCGTTGACCACATTAAGAGGATCAGCAAGATCGATGGTCACCGTTGCCGACGGGCTATAGGTCACGTTCATGGTTTGAATCGTCGCCGGACCGGCGCCGCTGGTGTTGAGATAGCCGATGGTGCCCGAGCCCAGCGTGATTACCACGCTGTTATAGGTGCCCGCCTTAACTTCATTCATGTCGAGCAGCGTCTGCAGACCGTTGTAGCGGGCAAAATCCACGGTGGGCGTGCCGCTGACCAAAGGAACGCTGTTGCCATTCGAGTCAATTGCGTCGATGCTTTCAAGCTGCACCGCGAACGATAATACGCTGGCCATGGGGGCATCAGTGCCGACCACGAATGACGGCCCCGTTTGCGCTGGCTGTATTGGATTGGTGCCGGTTGACATGCTTGAACTGCTGCATCCTGCCCCCGTGAGAACTGCGGCGCTAAGGATCAGAATCGCCAGGCGAGAAGTGATTGTTTTTGCGCTGAAAGACATGTTGGCCTCTTTTCCTGCGCGGCTCGATGAATGGTGAAGCGAACGTGAAGCAGACGATCTTAACCACCTGCTGTACCTGGTCTAACGTTGGAGCCTGAAACTGATTCGAGTACCACAAGGCTTATAGCTGAATCAGGCTCTCTTTTCTTTTCCGGCAATCTCTTTTTTGAAATGTGCCACACCAGGCAGCGTTCGCGCACTGAGCCTGCGCCTAAGTTTAAAGATTTGGCAACAGAGGCAGATTGGATTTACCGTCTGCTGTCGATGAGCATAGACCCCAAAGGATTCACAAAAGTTGCGAAAAGATTTTCTGTTTACTGGAAATTCAAGAACAAACTCAAAGAAACCTTGCGCTTGCGGAGGATTTGGCGTCACGCGCCGGAGGGACAGCGCTTGCCAGCGCCACGCTTAAGGGTGGCGAGGAGTGACAGGTTCTTAGAACACTTCGGCCTGGTAGCCCTCGGGAAGTGGCGCGTATTTCAGCAGGCCCAGTTCGCCGGCCAGTTTCTCAAGCTTTGCGCGTGTAGCCGCGGTGGGCGGAACAAGAGGAAGGCGCACGTGATCGGTGGTGCGCCCCATCAGATTCAAGATCGTCTTGACGGGACCGGGGTTTGATTCCCAGAAGTTGGCCTCGAAGAGCCGGGCAAATCGCCGCTCCAGATCCCGCGCCTGTTGCCAGTTGTTTTTGAGCGCAGCGTGAATCATCTGCCCTACTTCCGCGGGAGCCTCGTTGGATGCGACGCTGATCAAGCCGTGCGCTCCGATGCCGATGGCTGCAAGCGCAAGATTGTCGTCGCCGGAGAAAATCTTGAAGCCGCGCGGCAATGAGTGCACCAGTTCGGCAATTTGCGGCAGCTTGCCGCTTGCCTCTTTAATGGCCTGGATGTTGGGTGCGCCGGCGGCCAGCCTGACTACGGTCTCAGGGTCAAGGTTTACGCCGGTGCGCCCCGGCACGTTATACACACACACCGGCAGCGGGCTCAATGTTTGCGCCAGCGCCATAAAATGCTGATACTGCCCTTCCTGCGAAGGCTTGTTGTAATAGGGGTTCGCGCTCAGCACCGCGGCCACGCCGTGCACGCGTTTGAGCAGCGATGCCTGGCGCACCAGCGCGCGCGTGGAGTTGTGCGTGCAGCCTGCCCACACGGGAACGCGGCCAGATGCAGCTTCAACAACGATGCGCACTACGCTCAGCCACTCAACCTCGTCGAGGGTCGCAGCCTCGCCCGTCGATCCGCACGCCACCAGAAAGTCGATGCCCGAATCGATCTGCCAGTTCACCAGCTCCCATAGCGCAGATTCATCGATCGATCCATCCGCCCTGAAGGGCGTAACGATCGCAGTACCGCAGCCAGTAGTTTCCATCACAGGACAAGTTTATAACGGTGGGGTTAGAGAGAAATGGCAGGGTAAAATGCGCGGTGCAAAATTCCGGTGCGAGCGTATATGGCATTGATGACCGCTATTGTGTGCGCCTACGCAGAAATGAAGGGATGTCGCGCGCGCCCTGTGTCACCGCGAGTATCTCAACGCGTTCGTTTTTGATGTGATAGAGGATAAGATAAGCGCCAACCGGCCAGAAGAGGACTGTTCTATTGGTCAGATCATTGCGCGTGCCCCGCGCGCGGATTTCCGGCAAGCATCCCGAATGCATCACGCAATTTGGCGTCCCAGCGGTCAGCGGCTTCGATATCATCCTGGGCGATGTAATCCCAGATTCCTCTCAGGTCTTCGTCCGCCTCTTCCGTCAGGATGTAATTGCTCATGCAATGCGCTTTCTGCGTTCAGCAGACTTCTCCCTGATGCGGCGGAACGATTCTTCGGCCGTGACAAGTTCTCCCCTGTCCGCTGCATCGATTCGCGCCTGAAGTTCGCGATTGAATTCTTCCAGTCTTGCGGCACGGGACTTCTCGTGCTCTTCAAGCAGCCGCAGCGCCTCGCGAACTACTTCGCTTGCCGAGGTATAGCGGCCAGACGCGACTTTATCAGCGATGAACTTTTCGAGTTCCGGAGTAAGCGAAACATTCATGGGGAAATTCTCCTCAGGAACATGGTCGCGCCGAATAACAGGCTTTGTCAAACTTTGTTATCGCTGGATTTGCAGGACGCCTTCCTATTGCCTTCCTGTTATTGATCATTCAAACCGCTCGGCAGCGCCTGGAACCGGTTGCATATATTTTTGTGTCAGGGCACGACTCAAACGGTCATTGAAAACACGTAAGTTACTAATTCTTAAATGCCGTAAAAGTCCGAGATGTCCAAGATGTCCGAATCGTTAGCACAAATCAGCACAGACTTGGCAATACGGCCGGCATGACGAACTCAGGCCGAAACTTCCAATTTTCCGCGATTCGCCCGGAGTCGAGAAGACGCTACAATTTGGCGGGGGGGGGAATGCTGCATGCGTTCAGACGAAGAGCAGGTGACTGTTAGGGCCGCGTTGACCGCATCTCGCATCCTCTGGCCAGATTTTGTTGAGGAACATGGATGTGTGTGGCTTGGTTGGCATGCTGGTTCCAATCCTCCGCCAGTAAACGATACAGCGACAGATTGGGAGGCATTCGTCAATCACACCCATATCCTCGATGAGTTCGTCAAGGCTGATGAGGTTTCCACTTTCGTCTCGGAAGAAGTCGTATACAACGAAAGCCATCCTGATTTCATTTCCGCATGTGAACTTGGCCAAAAGATCGCTAAGCTGTGGGCGCTGAAGCTTAAGTTAGATTTTCCGTTTGCCCGTTTCCGTGTCTACTACACGCAGTATGACAATCCGATCGTGCGCTTTCACAAAGTCCGCGATGACGAGCCGCAATGGCTATCAGATGAGGCGCTTCAGAGAGCCACCGATCCGTCATTTCGAAGTGCGCTGATCTATGACACGTCCAAGATCAACTTGCCGAGTTGAGAAAACTCGAAATCAGTCCATTAATTTCAAAGCGGCAGAATCACCGTCTAAGGGGAGATCTCAACGGCATTATCCGTCCACTAATGCACCCACACTTTTGCGACATCCGTAGCACAGAATCAGCACAAAAATTGCTGCGAGTTCCATATGCTTATGAATCTAAGGTGGTTAAAGAATCTGCTTTGTAACAGGGCACGACTTTAGTCGTGCCGAAAGAGGCGTTTAAATGCAAGGGCTTTAGCCCCTGAGGGATCTTCCTTCATCTGCTGGCCGGATTTATGCAACCGCGCCTAGTTCGCCGACGGCCGCTCAATGTGGTCGATGACCAGCGTATCGACCGGCCCTTTGGACGGCACGAGTTTCAAACCAAGCTCTTCGAAAGCCGTGAAGATCGACACGCCCGGATTGTCCGAGGTTGCTTTCGAGTCAGGCGTCCATTCAATTTCATAATCGAATTTCTTCCCGCCAAGCCCGGTCTTGTCTGCGACCTTGCGGCCCGTTTCGCCCGCGAATCCAAGGATGCTTTCCACGGTTCCGGCATGCACGATAAAGCCTTCCGTCGTCGAGCTGCCCTTCCAAATTGTTTCGCTCACTTCGTCCGCGGAGGCTTCTTTCATCTTCAGTCCACCTTTGGCAATCACAAGGTCGTAGACCGGCCCCTCCTTGGTTTCCCAATGCACCTTTAGTTTGCATCGATCAGCCAGCAGCGCCCGCATCATCGCCCGTTGCTGTTTCCACACTTCGGCAGACGGAAGCTTCTTCCACGCCTCGGCAGTCTCTTCATCCACCCTCGCCTCAATGTCATAGTGATCCGAGTTCGCCCATCCAGGAAGACTCGAAACCTGAGTTCCAGGGTCGTCCACATAGGCCTGCCAAACGAGGTTACTGAGCGGCATATTCACATATTGGAAGCCGTTGGGGAGCGGGCGCAATGAAGCGCTGGCGTCCCCCGGCTGGTGCGGCTTGATGGAAACAACCTCGTAGGCAAGCGGACTGCTGTTTTCAGCGCCGACCTGCGGCGATGCGGTCGCCGGCGACTGCGCTCGAAGATTTCTGGTCTGACTGCTCAACAAAAGCACGACAAAACACAGCACAGCCGGCGAGCGCCGGCCGCAAACAAGCTGCGTAAACATAGGTCTGGTCTCAGGCGGGAATCATAGCGCATGCGGAGTCTCAACACCCGCCCCGCTGAAAACGCTCGGAGAGTGCACGGGCCGTGCATGGACTGAGCCTGCGAGTTTCGTCCTCAGTCCATCGGCTTTCCGCAATTCGAATTTTCTTGAATGACCTTGCATGTAATTATGAGCATCTGCGCTACAGTGGATTTGTAGCAGAAACTCAGCGGCGCGCCTCGAAATCAACTCCGGCCACAGCGAGGCTTTGTTTTCAGATATTTAAGACGAATCCTCCCTTTTTCACGTCTAAGGCACATGCTTTCTTATATTTACAAATAAGTCGAGTCTTCTCTAATATTTGTTCCGCGAGCGGCGCCGCAAACCCCGGCAAACACGATCTTTTGGTACAAAAGCCGGGGAGGGGGGTACTCTCTCGATAGCACCGCAAGCTACACCAGGCGTTTGGAAAGGAAGGCTACAGCTGGTCGAAGATTTCCCGGAACTCCCACGCGCCGCTCTTGCCTTGAATCCATTCGGCTGCGCGCACCGCGCCCAGCGCAAAACCGCGCCGGCTGAATGCGTCGTGGCGAATCTCGAGCTCATCTGTGTCGCTCTTCGCCTTCACCACGTGCTCGCCTTTGGCGTCGCCAATGCGATGCGAGGTGATAGGCACTTCAATGCCGGGCCGCACCTGCTGGATGATCTCTTTGAGCGTGATGGCCGTGCCCGAAGGCGCATCGACCTTTGAGGTGTGGTGAGTCTCGGTGATCGAGAAATCGTACCCGTCGAGCCGCGCCAGCTCGCCGGTTAGCTTGAAGAGCTTTTGCACGCCCATCGAGAAATTGGTTCCGTACAGCAGCGCACCGCCGCGCTTGTAAGCCAGAGCCTTCATGTCCGGCAGGTGCGAGTACCACCCGGTTGTGCCGACTACGATCCGGCCGCCCAGCGAGAGCACCGCGCGCATGTTTTCAACCGCAGCCTCGGGCGATGTGAAGTCGACGACCGCATCAATGCCGGCCAAGTTGGGCGCCGTCAGCGCCGTTGCGTGCTCGTTCTCGTTCACGTCGAGCGAGCGCACGCCGTGACCGCGCTCGCGCGCCACCTCAAGTACCTGTGAGCCGGTTTTTCCTTTGCCCAAAACCAGAATCAGCATGACGGCTTCTAGCTCCTTGCTTCTAGCTTCTAGCTTCTAGCTCCTAGCTCCTAGCTTCCAGCTCGATGAATCAAACCACTTCCCAGATTAGCCCGGCACTACAAGGGTTGTTCAATTAGAACAAAGGCTCGCGCAGTTCCGTGCCGAGCTAGCGGCTGGAAGCCAGAACTGGTTGCATAAAATATGCCTCTGTGGTCCGGAAACATCCCTCAGGGACTAAAGCCCAATGTTTTTGCGGCTTTTTGCGGCACGGCTAAAGCCGTGCCCTTTCAAGGCCGGGTTTATGCAACCGGTTCTAGGAGCTAATGGCTGCTTTTCTCGCTTCCACGTCGAATATCTCCGGGTCGGGATTCTGAAAGAAGGCTGCATGCAACGATCGTATTGCCTCATCGGCGTCGTCTTCATCGATCATGAAGCTCATGTTGATCTCGCTCGCGCCCTGAGAAATCATGCGCACATTGATGTGCTTGACTGCTGTGAATACCTGGGCGGCCATGCCGTTCCGTCCGCGAATATCCTCGCCCACCAGGCAGACCAGCGCCTTTTTGCCTTCGTATTTCACGTCGGCCAACTTACCCAGCTCCGCCGAAATCTCAGGCAGGCTGGCGTTTGAATCCACCGTAAGCGAAACGCTCACCTCGCTGGTCGAGACCATATCTACGGCGCACTTGTACTTGTCGAAGACCTCGAAGATCTGCCTCAGGTAGCCGTGCGTCATGAGCATGCGGCTGGCCACAACGTCGATGATGGAGAGCTTCTTCTTGACCGCGATCGATTTGAACGGGCTGTTGCAGTGCGGCGCAATCGAGATGATGCGGGTGCCCTCGTTGGCTGCGTTGCGGCTATTCAGCACCAGTACCGGGATATTCTTTTTTACCGCCGGCAGAATGGTGGCCGGATGCAGCACCTTGGCGCCGAAGTAGGCCAGCTCGGCGGCCTCTTCAAAGCTGATGATCTTGACGCGCAGCGCGTCGGGGCATACGCGCGGATCGGCGGTCATGATGCCGTCCACGTCGGTCCAGATCTCGATTGCGTCGGCGTTCACCGCGCCACCCACCAACGCACCGGTAAAGTCGCTGCCGCCGCGGCCGAGGGTGGTTGTCATGCCGGCTTCGTTTGAGGCGATAAAGCCGCCCATCACCGGCACCTTGCCTTTTTTAAGCAGCGGAACCAAAAGCTCATGCGCGCGCTGCTCGATGAGCGCATCCATCGGGGCGGCTCTCTGGAACTCTGAATCGGTGATGATGACTTCGCGCGCGTCAACATGAGCTGCGTCCATGCCCCGCTCACGGAACGCCGCCGCAACTATCAGGCTCGAGATGCGCTCGCCGTAACTTACGATCAGGTCGCTGATGCGGGGAGTGAGCTCAAGAATGGCGGCCAGACCGCGCAGCACTTCGTCGAGCGAATCGAACTTGTTGTCGATCAGGGTGATCAGCGCGGCTGCATCTTCAGGGTTCTTTACCAGCGCCGCGGCCGTGTCGCGATGGCGCGAGCGCAACCGCGAGCTGATGGCCAATGCGCCGGTGCGATCGCCCAGCGTGGCGCAGGTTGCGGCCCGAAGCAATTGGTCGGTGACCCGGGCCATCGCACTCACAACCACTACCGGGTTCTTACCTTGGGCAACGCGGCTCTGAACGATTGCCGCGGTGCGCTCAATAGCGGCTGGATCTTCAACCGACGTGCCGCCGAATTTCATGACCACCAAACTCATAGAACTTCCAGAACAGATATTAGCAATTAGCTGTTAGCTATTAGCTTTCAGCCTTCAGCTTATTCGCTGAAACGTGGCCCAAGCTGGTTTCATTTCAAATCAGTCGCATTCAATCTAAAGAACGGGTCGTGCACTGCCTTAACAGACGCCTGTTCCCCCGGGGAATCCTGTGCCCCCGGTAACCAGAGCGCTGACACCCGCGGCGATAGCATCCCCGATTTCAACTGCCTTCTTGTGCTTAAGGCTTCCTGAGCGGTCGGGAGGACCTGGCTCTAGTTTTCCCATGCTGGCCAGCATTTCAGCATTCAGAATCGTTGCTCCGGCAGCGCCGCGCACGGTGTTATGCGAGAGCAGAACAAACTTCCAGTCGAGCACGTTGCAGGGGCGCAGCCGTCCCACGGTCACCGCCATGCCATTGCCGCGATTGCGGTCGAGGCGCGGCTGCGGCCGGTCGTTCAACGCGTTCCACTCCACCGGCTGCTCTGGCGCAAAGGGTAGATCGAGCCCGGCCAGCGGCTTGAATTCGGCCCACGCCGCCAGAATGTCTTCGTGCGTCACGGCGCGGCCAAGCTTGTTACCCAACTTTATCGAGACGCACTCTGTATGCCCATCAATGACCGGCACGCGATTGCAGTGCGCAGTCACTTTTGCGGGGAGCGGCCTTACGGTCTGGCCCTCCAACTCACCGAGCAGCTTCAGCGTCTCCGCTTCCATCTTCTCTTCTTCGCTGCCGATGTAGGGAACCACGTTGTCGAGGATATCCATCGAAGCCACGCCGGGATATCCTGCGCCGCTCACAGCCTGCATGGTGGTAACGAAAATGGTCTCGATTCCGAAGCGCTCCTCGATGGGCTTGAGGGCCATTACGAGGCCGATGGTGGAGCAATTTGGATTGGTGACGATGTAGCCGCCCGACTCTTTGCGCCAGGGCTGCTGCTCAATCAGGTGGAGGTGATCGGCATTCACTTCTGGAATCACGAGGGGCACATTCGGCGCCATGCGGAATGCGCTCGAGTTGGAGATTACGGCACAACCGGCCGCCGCAAACTTCGGCTCCATTTCGCGGGCAATGGCCGCGTCAACGCTGGCAAAGATCACCCTGGGCGCGCCTTCAGGCTCGGCCGGCGACAAGGTCATTTTCGCTATCCGCTCGGGCAGCGGAGTGTCGAGCCGCCACTTGGCCGCTTCGCCATAAGTTTTGCCACTGGAGCGGTCGCTGGCCGCGAGCCAGGTGATCTCGAAGAGGGGGTGGTCTTCAAGCAGTTGGATGTAGCGCTGGCCGACCATTCCGGTGGCCCCGAGGATGCCGATTGGGTACTTATTTCTCATGGCCTTGAACATTCCAGTGTACAGGAGGATGTGTTTTGGCCACAGCAATCATGGAGCCCTTGAAGGCATTTAGGCGTACGGGGAATTGCACAAACAAGTAGGACCGATGGCGCCTGACGCGCCACCGGCCCAAGTCTAGTCTGGTTGGGGTCTAGCGGCCGCGAGCGGCAACTCCGCCGCGAGCGCCACCTCCATACCCGCCGCGAGCGCCACCTCCATAAGCGTAGCCGCCGCGGGCAGCCATTCCTGCGCCGGGCCGCGCGCCATTCGCATTACCGCGTGGCGCATAAGCGTAGGTCCGTGGAGCATTGCTGTAGGTTCGTGGAGCGTAGCCGTTGGTACGTGGCGCGTAGCCGTTGCCGAATCCATAGGGTCGTCGGCCATACGGGCGTGGGCCATAGGCATAGGGTCTTGGAGCGTAGGCGTAGGCACGCGGGCCCACATATCCGTAAATACCAACGCCGCCGCCGTAGTAGTAAGCAGGGGGCGCAACAGCCACATAAGGCGCGGGCGCGGGAGCCGCGTAAACCGGCGGCGCAGGAGCCTCGGCATAGGGGGCAGGATCGGGGGCTGGAGCAGGATCCGGAGCCGGCGCTGGTTCATCGTAGGCCATTTCGGCCGGGGCGGGCGCGGGCTCGGGAGCAGCCTCAGGTGGAGGCTCGTTTTCTGCTGTGGGCCGGCGATAGAGCCCCGAGGGATCCTGCTGGAGCGGATTCATATCCGGCACGCTGAGGTCGTCCATCACCTTCAGCGTCAGCCGCGTCTCTTCCTTGAGCGTGGGCCGTGGTCCACGGCGCGGCAGGTTGATGAGGTCGATGGGCCAGAGAATGGGAATCATCCACAAAACCGTGTCGCGAACCGCGTGGCCCTTGCCCAGAATCCGGCCATATTGATCGACGCGATATCCGGGTACGTCAACGACTCGCGCGTCAACGGGTATTACCGTGTCCGGCTCAATAATCATGCGGTCAAACTTCAGTTCCATCCAGCCCTTGCCGACAAAGTGGCCGGGATCTTTGTAGTCTTCAAAGCGCCCCTCGAGAAAGCTGTTGTAGGGCAGCATGGATCGGCCATAGCGTTCAGCCGCGCTCACCTGGCACAGCACGGGATCGCCGATCGCCGTGGTCTTGGAGTTGATTTTGGGTTCTGATACGGTGCATCCGATGAGAGAGCCCGCTGGAATCAGCCTTTCCCCCGCGGATGCAACCAATGGCGTAGCAAGCAGAGTGGTGCAGAGAGCAAGCGCAATGCGCCTCATGATGTTCCCCCTTTTAGTTAGTTCTCCCCCAAAGAGCCTGGTTTTGAATGGTGGGCAAACACCCGTTTTGAGCCCGGGTCGATACCGTGATGACCCCAGGGCCAAAGGGAAGTTGCGCGGAAGGGAGAATTATTTGGGGAATTGGCGAACGGAAGTGATTAAGAGCGCGCCCCATAGTTGGAGACGGTGATTTTGCTATTTCATAAAACTTCTTTAAGCATGAGCACAATCGGGTGCATTGTTCGCGAGGGCCGCTAGACAAAAAACAAGCGAATCTCGACGTCGCGCCGTTCGCAGCCGTGATTCCATCAGGATGGTCAGTCGAGCGCCGCAATCACTGCATCGGCAAACTTGCTGGTGCCGGCCGTGCCGCCCACGTCGCGGGTCAGCGTCTTGTGTTCGGCGTACACCGATTCGAGGGCCTTATGCGCGCGGTCGGCCGCGGCCATCTCGTCCAAATGGCGCAGCATCAGGATTGCCGATTGCAGCAGCGCCGTGGGATTGGCCACGTCCTTGCCGGCAATATCGGGCGCCGATCCATGCACCGCTTCAAAGATGGCACAGTCCGCGCCCAGGTTTGCTCCGGGAGCCAGACCCAAGCCGCCAACAAGCCCGGCGCACAAGTCGCTGACGATGTCGCCGTAGAGATTTTCGAGCAGAAGCGTGTCGTACTGGTAAGGATTCATCACCAGTTGCATGCAGGTGTTGTCGATCAGGTGCTCGCCGTATTGGATATCAGGAAATCCCTCGGCCACTTTGCGTGCGCATCGCAAGAACAGCCCGTCAGAGAGCTTCATGATGTTGGCCTTGTGCACCGAGTGAATCTTCTTGCGCCCATGCTTGCGCGCATATTCAAAGGCGAACTTGGCAATTCGCGTCGATCCTTTTTCGGTAATCACCTTGATGGATTCCACCACGCCGGGCACAACTTCGTGTTCCAGGCCCACATATTCGCCCTCAGTATTTTCGCGGACAATGATGAGATCGACGCCGGGATACTTGGTTTCGAGCCCGGGCAGGTTCCGAATGGGGCGGAAATTTGCGAACAAGTCGAAACGCTTGCGCAGCGTCACGTTGATGCTCTTGAATCCGCCGCCGATGGGAGTGGTGACCGGCCCCTTGAGGGCAACTTTATTTCGTTCGATCGACTCGTAGAGCGCTGCAGGAATGTACTCGCCGTGAATCTCGAACGCCTCAGCGCCAGCGGCGTAGCGCTCCCAATCGAATTTGACGCCGGTGGCCTCGAGAATGCGAACCACGGCCTGGGTAACCTCAGGGCCGATGCCGTCGCCGGGGATTAATGTTATTTTGTGCGTCTTGTTTTCGGACATGGTTTTTCGCCTTTATTGGTCCCTGTAAATGAAATGTACCAGCGCCGTCCCTACGGGACTCGGCAATGTTACTGGGAGACGCTTTCCCCACGCTAAAGCACGGGGCTAACAACCACTGCGCCTACGGCGCGCTTAACTGACAGTACTTTTGCGGTCTTCAATAGCCCTCACTCTTAACTACTTCTTGACTCGCGGGCCGCGATGGCTCTCCAGTAACCCTTCCAGCTCCTGCTTGAACTCATTCACATCTTTGAAGTCGCGATATACGCTGGCGAACCTTATATACGCCACAGTGTCGAGGCTCTTGAGATGTTGCATGATCAGCTCGCCGATCTCAGATGTGCTGCGCTCACGCTCCGGCGCGTCGACCAAATAACTCTCCGTGGCATCGACGATCTTTTCGAGTTGCCCCGACGACACCGGTCGCTTCTCGCAGGCGCGCAGCAGGCCGCTCAATATTTTCTGGCGGTCGAACCGCTCGCGGCGACCGTCTTTCTTGACCACCATGTAAGGGATTTCGTCGATGCGCTCGTAGGTGGTAAAGCGGCGGCCGCAACTCTCGCACTCGCGCCGGCGGCGGATCGAGTCGGCCTCTTTGCTTTCGCGCGAATCTACCACGCGATCTTGCCCGAAACCGCAATATGGACACTTCATGCTATGTGGATTTTACGTCATCGATGGCGCATAATGCCGGGCGCCCATGCTCGCGACGTCTTTGTTTTTGTCGCCAGATTGGGGCTATTGGTCCCTGCAAATGAAATGTGCTTGCACCGTCCCTACGGGACTCCGTAACGGTATCGCAGAATCCTTTCCCCACGCTGAAGCGCGGGACTAACAACGACTGCGCCTACGGTGCGCCGACCAGACATTACTTATGCAGTCCTCAATAACCCCAGTCATACAACAGGGATCAGCAGGGCCTTGCTGGCGACCGTCGTAAGGCCGTCGAGGGTATAGAGGAACGTGGCGGCAACGGCGGGCACGCCGCCCAAATTCCAAAGCAATTCGGCATTATTCCATGCCGCTTCGCGCGCCGCCGATAGGTCCCACGCCGCCAGCGTGTCTTCAAGCCGGCCGACTGGGGGCAGCGCATCGCCCAAAAGGCCAACGTGAAGGGTCGCCTTTGCCTCATTCACCAGGCTATCGAGAGTGGTGTTGATGGCCGTGTAATCGTTGTATTGCACCGAGCCATGTTTCGGCGGATCGCTCGTTGCCTGGCATATGCCCAGGACCGCCTGGGGAAGATCGTGGTTGATGTGGGCGTTCATTCCGGCGAGTGCGAACTGGATGCGGGCGATAGTGGGCACATTGCGCACAGCAAACAGCGCCTGCCAGCAGCCCGGCGTCGCAGCTCCCGACAGTGAGTTCTTTACGGCGTTGAGGTAGAAGCCCGCAAACCGTACGTCCAGCGCGGCAATCCACGCAGGATCAGAGAATCCACCTACGGCGGTTCCATCTAATTGGCAGCGCGCCTCCACGGCTTGCGTCACCTGCAGATAGAGCCCGTTGAACCATTTCAATCCATCGCCGTCAGCGCATATTGCTTGGATGTTTTCGAGTATTTGAACCACACCCGCGACAGATTGCGGGCTGGCATCAGCAGCGGTAACGAGCGAAGCGTCGTAGGGAAACATGGAGCCTCATGATAGCCCGGAATGGATAAAGCTGGAAACCGGTTGGCCCGCGCTTACCGCGCGGAGATCCATTGGCAACTCTTTGTGGAGTCTTACGCCTGCGAACTGTGCCCGGCGCACTGCATCACGCCCAGAAAGCGGACCCACGGACCTACCGCTTCGCGATACTGGTGCGCCATGATGCGCGAGATCTGATGCAGGTGAGTAAGGTCGTGGGCCGGCCATGTGGCAAGAAACTCCGAGAGCGTTACCGAGCCGAATACCGGATGCATGCCGCGGCGAATCATGTCTGCGGGTGTCAGGCGCAGTGCGCGCAGTTCGGCGAGGTTCGTGGCGCGTTGTTCGGCAAACTCATCGAGTAGCTGGTCGAGCGTTTTGCCGGCGCCCATGCGCGCGGAGCCCTCGCGGTCGAGTGGAGTAAATGTGCGTTCCTCGCCAAACTCGAGGATCATTCGCAAGCGGGGCATCCAGTCGACGTGCTCGCAGTGGATCAGGTGGGCCAGCACTCCGGGCACGTTCCAGGTGTTGCCACCTTCATTGTTTTCGGTCCACCCGGCAGGCAGTCCGCGCAGTAGTGCATCCAGTGCGGCCGGCGTGCGCTCAAGCACGGCAATCGTGTTCTCCAGTTTTTGAACCATCTCATCTCTCCTTTAAAATGTCACTCTCCGCGGAGATTCATTTTATCGATTTGGTGCTGATATTCAATCCACCAGTTCACGCTCAATTTGCTCGAGAGTCTTTCCCTTGGTCTCAGGCAGGCGGAAATAGATGAGAAGAAATCCTGCAACGCAGACGGCGGCATAGACCCAAAAGCAACCGGCCAAGTCGAGCTTTGCATACATCATTGGAAATGATTGGGCGAGCAGAAAGTTCGCAAGCCATAGTGCCGCAACGGATATGGATAGCGCCCCACCACGAATCCGATTTGGGAATATTTCAGAAAGGATAACCCAGGTGATTGGCGCCAGAGAGTAGCAATAGCAAGCTATCGCAGCAACGACAAGAACCACGGGGATCAGTCCCCTTACGTGCAAGTAATAGGCCGTACCGGTGGCCAGATACACGAACGCTAATCCAGCAGATCCCGTTAACATCAGGGATCGGCGCCCCCTACTCTCCACCGTACCGATGGCTATCAAGGTCATGATTACCGCAACAATACCTGTAATCAAAATACTGAATAGGATTCCCGATACAGCGTAGCCGGCCTCAGCGAAGATGCGTGAACCGTACTGAAAAATTACGTTGATTCCACACCACTGTTGAAAGACCGCTATCGAGACCCCAAGGGCGAGAATCTTGAGCATCTTTGGGGTACAGAGCTCACGAAGATCAACTCTATCAATATTGTTTACCAGCGTACTTTCGATTTCTTTCAGCGAGTAAGTTGCATAGGCGGGGCCGCCGATTTTCGTGAGTATCCGCACCGATATAGCGGATCGCCCTTTCTTGGCGAGCCAGCGCGGACTCTCGGGCACAAAGATCATGGCTGCAAAGAAGACGGCCGCAGGCGCAGCGGTAACAGCGAACATCCATCGCCAAGCCAACTGGACATTCCACGAGTCGAAGGGAATCTGGGCGATGGTGATTCCAGACTGCGTCGGCCGTACGATGAGCCAGTTGACGAACTGGGCTCCCATTACGCCAAAAGCAATTGTCAATTGGTTAACTGAGACCAGGCGACCCCGCATGCTGGCGGGCGAAACTTCTGCGATGTAGAGTGGCGACAGGCACGATGCAATGCCTATGGCGACGCCGCCAAGTAACCTGCTGACGATAAAAACAGTGAAGGTAGGAGCCAAACCTGTCCCCAGCGATGTGAGAACAAATAGAAACCCTGAGACAAGCAAGAGCGGCTTGCGTCCGAATTTGTCGGTCAAAACGCCTGCGAAAGTAGCCCCAAGAAGGGCGCCGGCGAGCGCACTGCTCATCGCCCAGCCTATCTGCAAAGCGCTATTCAAGTGAAAATACTTCTCGTAGAAAGGCTCCGCGCCGCCGATGACGACCCAATCGTAACCGAACATCAGGCCACCAAGGGCAGCGGTCAGCGCAACGGCAAAGATGTAAGTTCGGTTGAACTTTTGATCCGGCTTCACACTACCAGCAACGATTGGAATTGATGCGTTCATTCGATGAATACCCTCTATTGCGACTCTCCCGGCCTCGGCGATTGGCAGACCCGCGACTTTTTTCCCTGGACTGATTCGGCTCGCGAGGCGCCTGCTGCCGGCCGATTTCGTCGCGACGTCAGAGAGTGCGTCGGCATGCCAGCATGGCGCGGACATTCTCTTGAGGCGTGCATGCGGGAAGCGCGCACCCGCTGTTGAGAATGAATCGGGGCGTGTCCGCGAAGATATCCAGGAGTTCTTCAGTTTTGCCTTTCACCATCTCGGGAGTGCCAAACGCCAGAACGGCAGTCGGGTCGATGTTGCCAACAAACGTGGCCCGATTTTTGCAGGCATCATGGGCCAGTTGGGCATTTGTTTTGAAATCGATTTCCAGTGCGTCCGCGCCGCTATCCAGCATAGGCCCCAGAATGCGATCTGTCTTGCCGCAGATGTGCAGAAGATAGGGCAGGCCAGCCCGGTGAGAGCAGTCGGCAACAATCTTTTCATACGGCAGTGCGTACGTGGCGTAAAGGCGCGGCGACAGCATGTCAGGCCCCGCTGGGCTATCTCCATTGGAGAGCATGTGCGCCCCCGTTGCCGCCATTAGCTGGATGAATTGGCAGGTGGCCTCTGTGCAATGCGACAAAAGCTGATGGACAAGTTCGTCGCTATCGCCGCTTGCTACCTCCATGAGCCACCGGTCAAGACCAAGCATCGCACCGGCCAGAGAAAACGGCGATTGATCGCAATTGCCGCGTATGCAAAGATCGTTTCCGTAGTCACGCACCAGGAGCGCTACAGCTTCAATCCAGATCTGGATTCTTCGATCGTTAGCGACTTCAGGCGGACCGAGGTCGCGCACCGCTTCAATCGAAGTGAGCGCGGCATGATGTGCACGGGCGGGACTGTCTTCAGGAAAGTCGACAGGAACGGCCATGGCGCCCGCGAGCGTTGCGGTGTCGACATCGACGAAAATGCAATCGAGGTCGTAGCGCTCGGCCGCAACACCTAAGCAGTGGGCGATTTTCCGGGGGTCTTCGCGGAACTCACGCATCGAGATGCCGTCTTCGCGCGCCGCCATCATAAAGTTATGCAGCATCGCAGGATTGCGGTCGGGCCAGGTTCCGTTCAGCGCCGCGGTGATTCTTTGCTTACCGTTCATCCTTGCAGCCTCGGCGGTTTGTGAGTTAGGCGACTCTTGTTGACCGCGAGCGTGATTTCGCCCGCTCCATCAGTTTTGCAGCGGTTTGGCCATGGGAAAGGTAACCCGGCGCAGGCGTGTGCCGCTTGCGCCGATGGGCAACAGGGTGACAGCCTCTGACGCACCATCCTTGAGAAACATCTTGCCTGAGAGAACTACGCTGGGGTTATCAAGCGGATAATCGGGATCGGAGTCAGAGCGTGATTCGGGCACAAAGCCGAATCCTGTGGCATCAGTACCGGGAGCCAACGCAAAATCGGTCTCCGCATCTTGGGTTCTGGTGACGTAATAGTCTTTGAACTCCGGGCGCGCGTAGGTCCTCACCGTTTGCATTTCGCTCTTCACCGGCAACACGTACAGAAGAGGACCATATTGAAGAGCGAACTCGTTATCGAGAGCTGGAACGACGCGGACCGCCTGCCCAAATCGGATAGAGATCGAATCTCCGGCCTTAAATTCCTTGCGCACCTGCCAGTAGCAATCGACGCGGCGAATGTCAGCACCGTGACACTCAATATGTGTTGCGTTTGACCATTCTGGCTCGCGGAGCCACAGGCAGAAACGAAGCGGCGTCTCGGGATGCAGCGTGATTTCCACATCGCCGGAATACGGGTAGTGAGTCCCTTCTTCGATTTCAATTGCAACCCCATTCAACCTCGTCTTGATTACGCATGGCCCGTAAAGCGTGGCGGCTAGAGCGGGCTCGGGACCTTCCGGCCGCATCCATGCGTTGCTGACGAAATAGGGCGCAACACGAGTGGAGTTGGGCACGCAGCAAACTGCAATCTGCTGGTGCGTAGGCGAGAATCGCTGCCTTTTACCTATCTCGTCGTGAACGGAGAGGCGGTTTTCTTCAGAGCAATACAGAATCGCAGACCCATCCGGCTCGCGGGAACCCTGCGCGGCATTGAACCAGAGATGTTCGGTAGCTTGGAAAAAGGCGGCGTCTCCTGTCTTTTGCCCAGCGTTGATCAGCGAGAATTGCCGCTCAAAAATCGCGCAATACTCGTAACCGACGTGCCATGGATGCGGCGGAGAGTCAACGCTTTCTTCGCTCACCAAAGCGCCGCTGGGCATCGCGAAGGCATTCATCGCCGCAATCGCGTTTACACCCATTTTCAGATAATCCGGATCGCCGGTCGCCTTCCAGAACCAGAAGGGCATGCGCATACTCTCTGCAACTGTGGGGCCGTGACCATCCGCATAGCAGCGCTGGAAATTCCGGCCATCAAGCGGCTGGCGGAAGAACTGCGCCATGTTTGTCCGCTCCCGATAAAGCCTGAGCGCAAACTCCAGATATTTTCTGTCACCGGTTTTGAAATAAAGCGGCTCCAGGATGTCGGTGTACATGGCGTCGTGTTGCGTGAGGTTAACGTTGTTCCGTGCTGCATACCCTGCTATCGTGCAGTCCACGGCGCGCTTCACCGCGGCGTACACTGGTTCGCTGGCAGTGGCCGCCGCATAAGCGAGCAGACCGCGAAAAAGGCAGGCTTGCGTCCATAGCTCGCCGTTGCCCCCGTACCGGAGTTCGGGAGAAAAGATGCCGATGTAACCATCGGCGTCCTGCGAAGCAAGAATATGCTGCACATATTCGTCTGCCCTGACCATCGCCTGTAAATCCTGGGTGAGGCAGGCGAGCATGATAAAGCCGCAGCGCCAGTTGCCTTCGCTCTCACCATTCCACCAGGAGTCTCCGGCGGCATTGCCGTTGTTCATTTTCCCCGGACGGTTGCGGCCGGAGGAGAAGATATCGCTCGATGCCTCATGGCATAGCTCATCCAGGCAGCCGGCAAAGCCCTTTTGCAGATCGCGGCGCATCTGGGCGAGAATCCATCCCCCGGGCTTGATGGCGCCGAATTCGAGTGGCGTGAATGCAGTTTGCGCATGGCCGGCCACCGGATCTGGAGACTCGGACGCTCGAGTGGAAACAGGTGACCTCGGATTCGAAACCGGCAGCCCCATTGCAGCGTCACCAGCCGATAACAGGACACCGCCTGTTGCCGCCGCGATAAGTTGGATTGAGTCTCGTCTGTTCACTTCTCTTGCCTCATCGGCGGCTGATGCGCCGTTCTGGAATGCCTGCTCGCGCGGGTCTGATCCCCGCCGCCGTTATTGCTTGAACAGCAGCGCCGTCATGCCGCCGTCGACGACGATCTCACTCCCGGTGATAAACCCGGCAGCGTCACTGCCGAGATAGGCCACCATCTCCCCGATGTCGCGGGGTGTTCCGAATCGTCCAATCGGGTGAAACTTCAGAAACTCGGTGCGCGCCCTCGCTGGATCGGGGCACGAGTCGAAATAATCCTGGAGCAAAGGAGTGTCGATGGTTCCGGGACTGATGGCGTTCACGCGCACTCCGCGGGGACCGCATTCGATGGCCAAAGCCCTGGTCAGCGCGAGAATGCCGGCCTTGGACGCCGCATAGGATGTGAAGCCTTCGACCGTGGCCCGCGCGTGCACAGAACAGATGTTCACGATGGATCCACGCCGCTCAGCCAGGAAAGGAAGCGCTGCTTTCGCACACAGGTATGCGCCTTTCAGATTAACTCCGAGCACGGTGTCCCAATCCTGGGGCGACAGTTCTTCAATTCGCTTGATGATCTGGCGGCCCGCACAGTTGACCAGCAGATCCAACCGGCCCCCGAAACGAATCGCCGCATCGACAGTGGCGACAGTTCCCTGCTCCGTGCCGATGTCGGCAACTGAAGCCTCTACCGCGTATCCCTTATCCGTCAGCAGTTGCTTCGACGCCTCGGCGGCGGCTCCCCGGATATCGTTGAGCACGACCAGAGCCCCTTCTTCCGCCAAGCATTCGGCGATTCCGCGGCCGATACCTGAGCCGGCCCCGGTGACGATTGCCACCTTTTGCTTGTATCTCATTTCTGTGTGCTTCAATTTCTGAGCCCTCCTATCGGGCGGTCCCCATGGGGATGATGATCACCGCGAGAACAATCAGTGCGAGCCCGCTTGAAAGCAGCGCTTTCGCCCTGGTCGGCGTGCCGTTCCACTCGCCTCGACTCAGGCCGCACATAACTCCGGCTCCCATCGACAAAGCCACCATAATCGGCCAGCCGATCGATACCCCATCGGTGCCGAGCCTGGCCGTGCCCACCGCATACAGATTGAAGCCGGAGATCCACAAGATGCCCATCACCAGCCCCCACAGCCAGTTCTTACCGCGACCGGCGCCGATCAACAGGCTGGTATTCTTGCGTCGACTCATCAGCCAGCAACAATAGAGGACGTTGATGATGCCGCCGAAGGTGAAGAAAATGAACCATACCGCATTGCCGGCAAAGGCTGTCGAAACGCCCTGCTGCCGCGCCGCCTGAATGGTACTGGCCCCGAACTTGAGGCCGAGATTTGGCAGGCAGGATAGAAAGCCCGAGGCACTGGCGATCATCAGCCCCGCAATAAATCGGGAACGGGACGCGTTTTCCTTTTTCGGCGCAGTTGACTCCCGCCAGGCACCGGCCAGCGAACACGCCGAAATTCCCACAATGGCAATTGCCAACCCCACTGCGATCAGCACCCTGCGGCCCGCGAACAGCTCCGGCCCATAGGTTGAAACCAGTGGAACGAATGTGCCCACGCTGGCATTGAGTCCCATGATGAGCGGATAGCCGAGAGTCAGTCCGAGCATATCCATACCCAGGCCGAACATCACCGCACCGACTCCCCAGGCGATGCCGAAACCGATCAGGATCAAAAGGTCGCGCGGCGGAACAGCGGCAAAGATAGCTGCGGGGTGAGGCACAAAAAGCAGGGTAAAAATCCAGTTAAAAACCAGCATGCCGGCCAACGAGAAGGCTAGCCAGATGTGCTCCCATTTCCATTGACGCATCCATGGCATGGGCAACATAAAAATGCCCTGAACCATGGCGGCAAGAACCACAAGACTGATTCCTGTAATCATGACTGTCCAACTTCCATATCATGGCCTCACCCGCAACCGCATTCAGGCGAATCAATCTGGTCCATGCCAATTTCAACGGCGCGCGCCTGTCAGGCGCATCCAGGTTGATGTTTAGAGCACGCCAGTCTCGCTGAATACGCTCTCGGCCGAAGCGCCTTCCTGCAACAGTTTTCTAGCGGTTTTCTCTTTCGTTGCCAAAGCCAGCGCCTGCGGCACTACAATCTCTTCCCACTCGCAGGGAAGCACCACTACTCCGTCGACATCGCCAAAGACGATATCTCCCGGTTGCACCCGAACTCCTTCGATTTCCAGCGGAAGGCGAAAGTCTACCACCTTGCCTCGACCCTTCTGATCCTGCCCATAGCTGCCGTAGCTGAAGACCGGGAAATCCATGGCAAGAATTCCCTGCGTATCGCGGGTATATCCAGCCAGCACCGCTCCCGCCGCTCCGCGCGCCCGCGCCGCCGTGCTCATCAACTCACCCCACAGCGCGTAGCGTGGCGACGCTCCCGCCGCTATATACACTTCGTTTTCCTTCAGTGAATCCAGCGCCTTCAGCATCAACCCGAATGGCGGGTCAGGAATGCCGTCAACATCGCTTTCCAGTACGGTCATCGCCCGTCCGCATACGATCATCTTCCGATCGAGAGGCCTGCACTGCGGCATCAGGAATTGTTGATGCAGGCCGTGCAGGTCGAGGATGTCGCCGATAATCGCCGTAGATAAGCGGGCCCGCATTTCCTCGAAAAGTCGTTGATCGGTTCTCGTGGTCATCTTTGCTCCGCGACCTACCCCTCACTTGTAGAATTCCGCCCGGCTACAACTATTTGCCTTGCTGCGGTTCAATTCGGAGCATCACAACTCCGTGAGCCGGAACCTGCGCTTCGTATCCCTTGGGGAAGGCTCCAAGATCGCGATGAGACCAGAGATCGCGCACCGCTGCGGGGCCATAGATGCCAAGGTCCTCCCATTGCACCTGCATTTTCGCCGTTTGGGCATTTCGATTGAAGAGCAGAACGGCCTGCGGTGAATGCTTTCCCTCGAGCGGCCGCGCCCAAACCTGAAGCCCAGGGTCATCCTGCAACACCATGGTTGCCGGTTGACCGAGTGGATCCTGGTCGACAGCAATTACGTCGCGATTTGTCAAAACCTGTTGCGTCTGCGCAGACATTTTGACCAATTCGTTTCCCGCCCAGAGCGGAGCGGCAGACATGGCCCAGAGACTGAACACGGATTGCTCTTCGGTTTCAGATATTCCTGGGACTCCAACTTCGAGCATGTCCGGATCGCTCCAGTGATTGCGTCCGCCGCTGGCTGCATGGAACGCATTCTGGTCAAAGTTGCGCAGGATGCGGTCCCAGTCAGCATGTCCCGGGTCGCCGACATCGCCCGTGCTCCGCCACGCATTGCTAAGACCCGGCGCCCAGGTCCATGCACGTTCGCGGCCCCAATTGCAGATGTAGAAAAGCATGGGCCGGCCAGTGTGTGCGATTGCATCGCGCATTCGCGTGTAGAGTTGCGCGGCCGTATAGCCCGCGGGCTTGTAGCAAAAGTCTTCTTCGATGAGGTCGATACCCCACGAGGCGAACAGTCGCGCATCTTGTTCCTCGTGTTGATAGCTGCCTTCGTATCCCGCGCATGTCTCAGGACCCAGATCGGTGTAGATTCCGGCTTTCAATCCCTTGCTGTGAATGTAGGCAACCAGAGCGGGAATGCCATTTGGGAATTTGCCGGGGTCGGGAAGAAGAGTTCCATCGGCAGCCCGATGGCCAGCGGGCACGATGCATTCCTGAATAATGAGATATTTGTATCCGTCATCCCGCATCCCGGTCGAAACCAGGCGATCAGCCATCGCTCGAATCGTTCCTTCATCGTATTTACAGCCCAGACTGTTCCAGTTTGCCCAGCCCATCGGTGGCGTCATCGCCAATTCCGATTCACCGGCACCAGCCTTTGCGGCTGCGGTAACCAATATGAAAGCCGTTGCGGCCAGCAGAATCGCTGCTAGGTTCGATCCACATCTCTTTCGGCCTGAATCGATCTTTCTTCTTATCATTAAACTTCTCGTTTTCCCGTACGATTCTTTCCGTACCAATCCGGGTCATACGTAAAATCCGAGGCGACGTTGCGTGACGCCCGGATGTTTTTCCAGCTCTTCTTCAACCAAGTCGAAACCCAGCCCCGGTTTATCGTTCAACTCAAAGAACCCGTTGCGCACCGGGAGCGGATTGTCCAGTACGGTGTCGCGCCATGGCACATCCGTGACCATGAACTCCTGCAGAAGGAAATTCGGAATCGAGGCCATCACATGAGCCGTGGCAATTGTCGAGATGGGACCGTTTGGATTGTGTGGAGCGATGGGCACATTGAAAGCCTCGCTCATGGTCGCGATCTTCTTCATCTCGCTAATGCCCCCGCAGCGCGTAATATCGGGCATCAGCATGTCGCTTGCCCGCTTCTCCAGAATGGGTCTCGCCATGAACCTGGAGTGCAGCCGCTCACCAACGCACACCGGAAGCGAAATCTTCTTTCGGATGTCGGCAATCGAGTCGGGAAATTCCGGACCGGCCGGCTCCTCGTACCATAGACAATTGATCCCGGCAGCGGCGATGCGCTGGGCCATCTCTACCGCAGTTGGTCCATTCAGCATGGCGTGGGTCTCAACGGCGATGGGAAAGTCTCTTCCGACCGCATTTTGCACGGCCACGAGCCTTTCAATCGCAAGCTGCTTCTGCTCTTCCGTCAAGCCCAGGTTGTCAGCCAGATTCTCGCCGTACCAGTAGTTGACGTGAGCGAAGGGATCCATCTTGCAGGCCGCGAATCCGCGCTCTCTCACGTCTACAGCCTGGCGGGCATACTCATCCGGAGTTCCCGTTCCCCCGAGAAACCAGTAATTCGCGTAGAGCTTGATGCATTTGCGATACGCTCCACCCAACAATTCGTATACAGGTAATCCGGCGCGCTTGCCGGCGATATCCCACAAGGCAATATCGAATGCGCTGATCGCGCTCAGGATCGGCCCTGCCTGGCCCACCCAGTTAAAGTCGCGATACAGCTTGGTCCACAGGAAGTCGATTCGTGTCGGGTCCTCGCCGATAAGCGTTTCTCCAACATGCCTGCAAGCCTCGTATACTGTCGGGCTCCCGGGCCAGTTGGTACCTTCGCCGATTCCGGTGATTCCCTGGTCGGTGTGGACCTTGACCAAAACCCAGTTGTACTTGATTCCTTCGACGAGCCAGCATTTGGCCTGCGTTATGCGCACTTCACACCGTTTCTTGGCAGATGCTCAGGTAGGACCAATTGTGAAATCAACCCGCATTCTGAGCCTTCTCCCGGTCGTCTGTCAACCGGGCTCGCACGTCCACTGAGGACATTCGCTGCCGGCCGGTCTGCTGGATTCCTATGCTTTATCCCGTATTTATGGTGGCAAGCTGCACTTTTCTGGTCTATTGTTGGTATCGTATTCTGCTTGCAAGCAATCTCAAAGAGGCGAATCCCGTGGTTAGCAGGAAGCGAGCCGGCAGGTCGGACCAATCCTCCGCCGAGAAAAAGAGGCGTGGTTCTGGCCCCACAAATGCCTTGTCTCTCCTGAAATCGTTCATCGAGCGTGGAAACTATGTGCCGGGCATGGTTTTGCCTACGGAACGGGCCCTGGCCCAAAAGCTCGGGGTGGGCAGGCCGGCCATTCGTGAAAGCATCAAAGCGCTCACCATTCTGGACGTGCTTGAAAGTCGCCGCGGAGACGGCACTTATCTCAAGTCGCTGGACGGAATTCGCGTGGGATGGCCGGCCACGATCGATTTCAGCGCCCGGGGATTTAATGCATTGGACCTGCTTGAAGTGCGCAAAATGATTGAGCCGAGAGCCGCCAAACTCGCCGCCTTACGCGCTACTGAGCCACACCTGCGGCGCATAGAGGCGCAGCGATTGAAAGTCCACAAGGCAAAAACCTGGGCAGACATCTCGGAGCACGATCTTCTGTTGCACACCGCCATTATCGATGCAGCGGGAAATCCGGTTTTAACCGCGCTGAATAGTGCCTTAACCCGGCTCCTTCGCCGCAGCCGCGAAATCAGCGGAGCGAGAGCGCCGGATCGCAATCGAATGATCGAGTCTCACTCCAGAATCGTGGATGCCATCCTGAAAGGAGAAGACGAGGAGGCCGAACAGGCGATGCTCGATCACCTTCATCAGGTTGGACTGGATCTGATTTCCGAACGCAAGCGGTAGCTGCGCCGCAGGCCGGCAATGCTTTGACGGATTCTTGGTATTGCGCATCAGTCTCTTACGGGGTTAATTGTGCCAGGCGAGACTTGAATGTTGGTTCCCGTGTACACGATGTAGTTTTCGAGTTGAATGGAGATGCTGTGAATCGGCGAACGTTTGTTGAAAGGCTCAGCGCATTTTATATTGCAGCAAACACGAATCTTCTTGGAAAAGCCTACCTGCTCAACGGCCAGCCATCCGGGGCTCAGTCCCCTGAAGAAAACATCATGCGAGGCCCCTTGCCGCTGCCTGCATCGACAGGTGACATTCGCAAGCCCATCGTCGGCCTTGCGGGCGAATGGCTGTTCAGCGACGATCCGCCAGCGGATTTCTGGGCGCCAGCCCTGGACACCTCTTCGTGGTCCCACGGGGCTATGCCCAATGAATTGGCGATGCTCGGCTTCCCGGTCACGCCGAATAGGGAGTATCCGCTGCGCGATACAATTCTCATCCCTGCAGAGTTCGAGAAGCAGCGCATCTTTCTCCGCTTTGACGGGGTGTATGGCTACGCCCGCGTCTGGATCGACGGTGTCTACGTTTGCGAACACTTTGGCGGCTTTACGTCATGGGACTGCGAGATTACCGCTCATGTGCAGCCCGGACAAAAGGCGGTTCTCGTAGTCGGAGTCACAGACCGCAGTGACGACATTTCGCAGGCCAGCTACTACGCTAAACACTCCATCGCGGGTATCCTTCGTGACGTGCGGCTGTTTGCCCTGCCGCGCAATTTTATTGGCGAGCTCTCCACGATGGCCTCGCTCGATGCACAGCACCGGGATGGCGCCCTGCGTATTTCGGCTGCGCTCAGTTCTGGAGAATTCAACTCGGCTGAGCTTAGATTCAGTCTGACTGAAGGGTCGGGAATCGAAATCCCGGTGCGGCCAAACACGGTTGCATTTGTACAGGGCAGTGCGTCTGCGACTGCGGAAGTCGCGGTCACTGCCCCGAAACACTGGGATGCGGAACATCCAAACCTGTATACGCTTGAGGCCAGCCTCTTCATCGACAAGAAAGAGGCGGAGACAATCCAGCGCAAGATTGGCTTCCGTTCCATCGCGTGCGCCGGCAATCAACTGCTGGTGAATGGGCGACCGGTCAAACTGCGCGGCGTCTGCCGTCATAGCATTCATCCCACATTCGGCAGGGCCGTGCCCGCGGAGTTCGACGAGCTGGATGCCGCGCTCTTCCGCGCCGCCAACGTTAACTTCGTTCGCACTTCGCATTACCCTCCCAGCGAGGAGTTCCTTGATGCGTGCGACCGGCACGGAATCTACGTTGAGGAAGAAACCGCGGTCTGCTGGTCGGCGGTGGAAGGCGGAACATCCTCCGATGCCGCATTCCGCAGCCGCTTCGTGAACCAGTTCAGAGAGATGATTGTGCGCGACCGCCATCATGCGTCCGTGCTCTTCTGGTCTCTGGGCAACGAGAGCCATTGGGGCGAGAATTTTGTCGCCGAACAGCGCTTCGCCACAGAATCCGACCCCAGCCGGCCTACCATCTTCAGTTTTCCTGACTCGGCGCCGCTTATGCCGCCGTTCGCAATCTACAGCAAGCACTATCCTGAAGTCGGCTCCGACCTGGACAGCAGCTCAATGCCGTTGTTGAACGACGAGTACGCCCACGTCTCGTGCTATAACCTCGACACGCTTCGTCTCGATCCGGGCGTCAGAGAATTCTGGGGAGAGAGCATTCGGCAATTCGGCGCAAAGTTCCTCTCCAGTGATGGCTGCCTGGGCGGTTCAATCTGGGGTGGAATCGATGAGGTTTTCCTCTTGCCCGATGGTCCCGTTGGCTATGGGCCTTGGGGCATTATTGACGGCTGGCGAAGGCAGAAACCGGAATACTGGCTCACAAAGAAGGCTTACTCTCCCATCCGCATTCAAGACTGCGCCCTTGAACTTCCGGAGCACGGAAATCACATCTCCATCCCCATCGGAAACGCGTTCGACCACACCAATCTCGAGGAAGTCGACATCCGCTGGTCGTCCGGCTCCGCTTCCGGCCGTCTCCAATCGATAGATATTCCTCCGCATCAGTCCGGTTCTCTCGAATTTCCTTCGCAGGCATGGAAACCGGGCGACGTCATCCAACTCGACTTTTATCTTCGTGACTCGTTGATCGATCAATTTCGACTGCCCATTAAACCGGCACGGCCACTGTTGCCCGTGCCTCAGGAATCGCCTGCCCCAACCCTGACAAGCAGTGGCGACAACCTGCTCATCGCCGGGTCTCACTTTGCCATTACGTTCAGTCAATCGACAGGACTGATCGACCAAGCTGTCTTCGACGGGCAAAAGATTTTGACCGGTGGCCCTTATGTGGACTTCGGCGCAGGTCCGCTCATTTCACACTGGCTGCTGAGAAACTGCGAGGCTACTGTCGATGGTGCAATCGTGCGTGTTGTAACGTCTGGAGAATGCAAGCTGGGCGAAGGCATCGAAAGCATTCCTGTCGAATTCGAGTGCATAATCGACGGTGCGGGACTTATCACAGTCCGCTATCGCATCCCAGGAGAAGATCACGGCAAAGCTTGCATCGGCGTCGCGTTTCTGCTGCCGCCGACTGTCGAAAAGCTGGCGTGGCGCCGCAAGGCGCTGTGGTCGGTCTATCCTGACGATCAAATTGGTCGCCCGCTGGGCATCGCTCTCAAACAAGTGAGCCATCCGCCGCAGAGTTACGGGACCAAGCCGGAATGGGCATGGTCACAGGATACGGACGATGTCTTCCTGTGGGGTAAGACCGCCTCGGCGCCGCATGCGTCGAACGACTTTCGCTCTCTCAAGGGAAATGTCTTTTACGCCGCTTGCATACTCGCCGGCAACCAAATTCGGGCGCGGGCTGAGGCAAACGCCGATCTCGCTGCCCGCGCTTCGGTTCAGCCAGACGGACAAGTTGCGTTTAGTCTCTACAACTACTGGTCCTACCCTGACCTTGGGTGGGGCAACTACACCGGGCCCGGCGCTGCGCCGGCCGGCACTACGCGCGAAGTGCGAATGCGATTGACCAACCTGCCTGAAGAACCATAGCCGAACCGAGTTCACAGCCCGCCAAATAGAGCAAAGGGACGCCGTGCACAGGAAGTATCTGTTGATTCGAGCTCCATCCTCCTTTGAGCATTATTTCTGCGCGTTCGTTGGTCCGCCCTGTGAGCCTGGCGTGACGTAGGAGTCGTACAACTTAGGCAACGCTTCCTGCAGCGCTTTTTGGTTCAGTTGCGCGTCGCCGCGATCGTAGATGCGGAAATTCGAACCCGCACTCTTGCTCAAATCAAATACAAAGCGCCCATCGTCTGTCACCTTGATACCGCAGCGAAGCAACTCATTCTTTAAACGCTGGTCGGATGGCCTCACGTCCGCCGCGGGAATGATCTCGTATGAGCCGTCCTGATGCCGCACAAGTGCGCGATTGCTCACCGCCATCCAGATTGCCGTCTCCCAAACATCGTACGACTTGGTGTATGCCGAGGCCGCAGCGGCGCTCTCGGCAGTTGAAAGCCCGGTATCCATCGAACTTAATATATCCATCCGCACTGCCCTGCTGAAGGTGAACCCGAGGTAGTTTCGAAGCTGCGGATCCATCTTCAGGACAAAGTCCAGGTTGGGCAGCAGCCAATACGAATTGTGCGGTGTGAGCGCGAAATCAGGATCCTGACGCTTGACATCGGGATCGGCTATTGCGGCTGCGCACGGATAAATCGCAATTGGCAAATTGGATTGTAAAAGCCGTGCCAGCGCCAGCGGATCAAGCCAGACATTCCATTCGATTCGCGGAATCGCTGTAAGGGGATTGGCTGCTTCGGGACTATCGACAGACAATGCATTTCCCGCTGAAATGTGGATTGCCGCAACCTTGGCGCGAAACAGGGCAGGATCGCGGTTGAACGCAACAGCGATCGCACGCAGCGAGCCAAAGGACACGATAGTGACCGGGACGGGACTCTCGCGAAGTGTTTTCAGCAGCAGCTTGACGCCCTGCTGCTGATACGCCGGAGCATCCAGCATCTTGTCATCGAGCGACCGCAGCCGCGTAAATGGGCCGGCGGCAAATGGAACATTGCGGCCGAAGATGTAATTTAGTTGCGCGACCGGAATAACGCCAATATCATGCGAACTGTTTCTGGCGTCGCTCCATACATCGAGAATGACGGCCCTGAGGTCGATCTCCGGCAAGGCATAAGCATTGACGAGATCGAAGTTGTCTCCCAGGTCGGTGGGCGGCTCATGCGGAAAGTAGAGATCGGTAACATCAATCACGGGCACGCGAACTCGATGCCGGTCTCTCGCGCCGGCAATCCCACCGTTCTGGCGCTGCTGTGCGCAACTGATTGCACCCGCAGCAATCAGCGCCGACAAGAGAACAATGATCGATTGTCTATTCTTCAAATGCGTCCCCCCTGGCGCTCAACATTTCACAGCAATGCCCAACGGAGCGGCTCTCCCGGACCGCCTTCGCCGGTCACCTTAATTGCTCCATTCGCTTCAAATGTTATCGCGCGTCTCTTGCCGTTAACTTCGACTGTGCTGAATCTCCGCGCTTCGTTTTCGGGCAGCTTCACCGTGATAACCCAATTCCCTTTCCGCGCAAACGGTGCGTACCAACCTTCGTAGCGATCCCGCTGCTTCACCAAACCAATCAATGGTGAGTCAAAGCGGTACGACTGAAGCGGGATCGCCGGCGCCAGTTCCACGCCTTCTGGAGTGAACTCGAATCCCAGCAGTTTCGGAATCATGTAAAGCGGCCATGCATGCGGATGCATGTTCATCACGGGAAAGTCTGTCCAGGAGAGATCGTCGTCGCAATAGACAGGCCCTTTCTCATGTCGCTGGCACAGCATGGCGTCGCTCAGCATGGTGCCGCCGGGATAATCGTTCAGAACAGAGTTATAGGTGTCAGGGCCGCTCCACGCTCCGTACCAGATATTGGGGTAGACCTCGGCATGCCTGGCGAAAGAGTTCTTCTTCCACTCGTCCCAGGCCATGTCGCCATTGACACGTGCCAGGGACCACACCAGCGTGCCATTCAATGACGGCCAGACTCCGCCGTCCTGAGAGGTTCCGATTCTGATTCCCATTTCCTCAGCCGTATGTGAGCCCCGGCTGATCTGAATGGCGCCGATCGGAGAAGGCTTACGGGTCATTTCGTCCAACGACCGCACAAGTTCGCGGGCCTGTTCAGGGCTTGCCGCTCCACCGATGATTGCCCATGGCTGCGCTTCGAGCCATATGCTGTCTTCGCCTACCCATCCGAGAGAAGGCCCGAGCCACGCTCTGCGGTACCAATGTCCCGTCCATTGGGCGCTTACGGCCTGGCGATGTTCCTGGCCGCGGCGGCGTGCATCCGCTGCAAGTTCCGCTGCCCCCTGCGCGTAGTCAAGCATCCTTGCATAATGCTCAAAGACGTAGCTCGCCATTGCGGAATTGAATGTGCTTTCTCCGGTGCGAAGATACTCGTCGTGGAATTTGGCGGGCACGTGTTCGCCGACCAGAGCGTCGGACCAGTCATCCTCAAGCATCCGCATAAGTCCGTGCTGGCCCACGCCAACGTCTTGAATCAGGTGGTTGTAGCAACGCGCGATGAGACTTCGAACCGACTCCTTTTTCGCCTCTGGCCCATGAACCGGGTAGGTCTGAATCTCTTCGCTTAAAAAGTCACTGTCCCGCGTAGCGAGCACATACTCGCTTGCCACCCACAAAACCCAAAGCGGCAGATCGCTTGCATTGTCCACTCCCCCCGGCATCAACATGCCGTAGCCCACAATTCCGTACGGAATTGACCCATCGTCACGCACTTCCTTGAGCGTGTAACGCAGGATTTCTTTCACGATGGAGGGATTGCTGAAAATGAATGGAAGAACGTGTTGCAGAGGATCCCGGGCCGCACCCTGAAACCCCATCAGATATTGATAGACGTGCCCTTGCGAAAGAATATGCTCGCCGAAAAAGCTGTCAAAGGTGAGATTGCCGCGGAGATAGTAGTAATCCCAGGTCAGCTCACGCGCCACCCATGGCTCTTCAGGAGCGGAGAAGCGCATTCCATCCTCTTTCCAGCGCTTGCTGGAATCAAGAAAATGCGATGACGGATTCTTTTCGTATTTCTCGAGCAGCGGGCGGGCTTCCACCCCATCGGTGAGATATCCATATAGGAAAAAGAGTGTACGGCTCTCTCCGGGCTCAAGTGTGAATGAACGTTCGAGCAGCAGGGCGGCTTCGGGGCCGTGTACGGCAAGGTCCCGGTCCAACTCGCGTGCGGCGCCGTCAGGGTTGCTTACTCCGCCTGCGCCAAAGAAGTTCTTCCCATTCCCCGAGAAACCGTCGCATGGGCCATCCAAACTGGCCAGGAAAGTTCCAGGCGGATTGAGATCTTCGAAGCTTGAGCCTCCAGGGCCAGGATCTCGAAGCCCGGGTGAGCCCGCCTGCACTTTCTTCCAGGCAACTTCATCTGTCTCCGACCGTCCCAGAAAATGCTTCTGTTCAAGCAGGCCTCTGTTTCCATCGAGGATTCCAATTTCGTGCGCGAATCTCTCGCCAAAATCACGCCGCAATTGCTGTGCCCCGCTCGTTTTTCCAGTTGCCCTGGCCTGCATATACGAGCGGTACGAGAACTGATAGGGCTGGCAACTCCAGTACTCGATCCATCGCAGGCTCGCCTTGCGATCGCTGCGGTTCACGATCTTAACTTGCGAGATCATTACCGGATCGTCACCGAAAGGCGCGAAGATGACCTGATCCACAGCGAATTGCCGGTTGTGGACTTGCTTGCGGAAGTAGCCGATTCCGAACGTGCGGTCCGGATTGCCCGGATAGTAGGTACTCAATACGGCGTTGCCATCAGTCAGAAAACCGATGCCACCGCCAAACTGGCCTCGTTCAGGACAATAGTCGTTCAGGAACTTCGGCGCACCTTCGTCCTGTCGAACCTGAACGTAACCGTAGTTCGATACCACCGCCACGAGACGATCGTTTCCAACTTGATGCAACTGGTCAGTCGGAGATCGAAAGGCTGGGTCGACAGGCGTTACTGCAGCAAGGTCCGCGGCCTGATTGCAAGTGTAATGAAAGGCGGGCAGGCCGAACTCGTCCGCAACCCACTCGCCGAAATGACCGCTTCCATAGGGCTTCGTCTGAGCGCCTTCAGTATCTGCCCAAGCTATCCCATTGGCGTTAAGCAAGCCTGGAACAACAGGCAAGCTCGAAACAAACATTCCCGCCGATCTTAGGAATTTCCTGCGGTCAAGCACGCCCGGCATTTCCTCTCTCTCGCCATTTCATCAGAATCGCGTGGGACGGAGATGGATGGCCTCAGCACAGACCTCTCATGTTGCCCAATTTGCAATCCGAACTGCATTGAGGCTTACGGCATCCGAGTTTCTCCATGATCGAGCTCGGCAAGTTGCAATTTCAATCTGTGTTCCAATGCGAGTGTTGTCGCGCGTACCTCATCATGACTTCGACTTTGCGATTGCGCCGGCCCGCATTTCAGGATGCGCCTGTTCGATCCACCTTGCCGAGGCAATCATACTGGCTGCTCCCGCCTGACGCACGGTTACCCATTCGGACTTGTTTCCAAACGGAGAGTGGGATTTATCGAATGTGCAGTTGACCGAATTCCAGCAAGGGCTCGAGACGTCGCCAGTTCCCTGTTCCTTAATAATCTCTCGTGCAGTGCGGATAATCACTCCACCATATTGCGCAGGGTTCAAAGGGACAACGTATTTCGTCCACCAGTAGCATCCAAAACCGTTCACGTTGGTATCGAAGAGATTCAACACCACCGTGCCCTCCCCGCTGGCTGCCTGCTCGGCATAGCCTTCTGGATAAACCCGGGTAAACGCGTCGGCGGCGCGAATGGCTCTTGCCCTGAAGTCTCTGAATTCAGGATTGACCTGGCTGACATCGCCGCCTGCCTTCTCGGCCTGCTCAAACATTGCGTATGCCGCGGTCATCATCATGTGGGGAGACGTGAACAGGTCATGCTGCAGCGTTGTACATTTGGAATCCGGTGGGGGCACCTTATCGCCTAAACCAAAATTGCATTCTTCTTCGAATAAGTCCTGAGCGACGCCGAATTCGGACCCCGTGATGTTAACCCGCCCTCGACCGGTGCTGTGGAGATAGTTCTCAACAAAGTTGGTGTACTTGGACGCGATCACCAGACAGTTGTTGGCCTTCTGCATATCCACGGTGCGCAGAGCATCGAACAAACCAAGCGCGCCAATGATCTGTGCCGCGGTGTAGATCGAATAGCGGTCCTGATGATCGTAGTACATCAATCCGCGGGAATTTCCTTGAAAGTCCACCGCCCACTGCTTGTCAAGATTGATCAGCGTTTCATATGCAATATCGAGAAATCCTTTTTTGCCGGCATGCTGATAGATCTGCAAATAAAGATTCACGACCCAGCCGGAATCATCGCACCAGATGCAGAAATGCGAAGGCGGCTTTCCAATCGCCTCGTGCTTCACTAAGTCCCAGCCGGGATAGGTCTGGCAAAGTGTCAGGTTGTCTTTGCCGCTATAGGTGTGTTCGACCCAGTCGGCAAAGTCTTTGACGACCTTCAGGTAGCTCTGTTGATGGGTGGCCTCGTAGTTGATGATGGCGCTTTGGATCGACTGGGTACCCTGCCAGCCGTTTTGGTCAGGAGTCAGTCCATTATCTTTTGGATTTCTCCAGAAATCCACGCCAGGCGGGTGACAGGTAGAGTTTGAAACCAGATACTCGAATACGCTGTCCGCGGCGGAATCGATCGAAATCGGCGCAGAGCCTTTTGGAGTTGGGGTGACGCCGGCAGTTGCTGCAGACGTTACGGCTCTGGTCAGCTTGGGCCCCTGCAGGAGGCAGCCGGCAGAAAGACACACAGCAGTTCGAAGGACATTCCGGCGTGATAATTCAGACATGATTCACCCCTGTATTATTGAATTGATAAAACTGTTAGGGTCATCATCCTTTCAGGATGGATTTAAAAGCGGCGCGTAGGAAAAGTGGCGGAGTGTTTATGAATACCGCTTTTCCAGATTCGAATTCTCAAAGAACAAATCTTTCTTTTTGGAAGGTGTGGGCAGGGTTTGGGCGGCTCGATTGCGCGCACGCTCCCTGCCGGCCGGACGCTGACCGTATTTCGCAGGTCACGATCTATTCATCTGCAAGTAAAGGACGGGCACATCTCTGCGCCCGTCCTAAGGTGAGAATGCCGCGAATCTAGAACTCAAACCGCGCAGCAACCTGGCCCACGCGGGATGAAACAGTCATTTGCGGCGCCCAAGAGACACCCGTTATGTAACCGAACGTCGAGTCGTTGGGGTTGGTATCTGGAGGATTGAAGTAATGGCGATTGAACGCGTCATAAAACTCTCCGCGCAGCTGGGCAGAATAGCGGCCTTCTTTCCCGATGCCGAAGTGTTTCAAGATGCTGATGTTCTCCGCTGCGGGAAACTGGTTGAAGCGCCAGTGGTCGAAGGTGCGAGGAGTGTTGCCAAAGAACGTGTCATTGTTGTAGTACCAACTTGCCTGTCTTTGGACGATAGATTGGTCGAATTCGGAATTGCCCGCAGCTGTGGAGTTGCTCGGGTCAAATTGCCTGTGGAAGTGGTTCTTGATGTTGTTGGCACTTGCTCCGGCGGCGAACTGGGCCCTTTGATTGCCCCCGTAATACCAATTCAAACCGTAAGGGGAGCCAATCGAGCCCATCGGCAAGCCGCTGCCGTAAGCGCCGTAGTAGCCGAGGCTCCAGCCACCCACGAAATAGTCCAGAATTGAAGAGTTGTTCAGCCATTGCTTTTTAGCGCCAAACGGCAAGTCGTAGGTCAAATATCCCTTCGCCAACTGCCTTTGATCATCGTTGACGGGCCACATCTGACCGTCGTTCGGACTCTGCCGATTTGAGCCCCATTGATTTGAGAAGTTGGTGGGCGTGCCCCAGCCAGACGACGAGCTATCTGATATGTACTTCGCGATCGAATAGCTCCAATCCACGAAGAGTCCGTGAGCATTACGGATCTTCAACTCAGCAACGACAGAGTTATAGTTGCTTGAAGCGGCATTAATGTTTGGATTGCCGGCAACCTCGAGCGGTTCGCCAACTGTTGCCATCTGAGGATAAGGTGAAATGGCCGCACGGGCCGGCCCGCTGAAACCGGTATAAGGAAACGACACCGTGGTCCCGCACTCGTTAGAGAGATTGGTGGCATCGGCGGCGCTGCCAATTGTCGAACCGGTCTTATCTGAGTAAACGCCCGGCGCGGTCTGGCACTTCAACAAAGCGTGGTACGCGCTCCATTGCGGCCAGCTCACGTCGTAGCCCTGTCCGAAGTCTTGCAGTCTTCTGCCGAACGTGCCCAGGTAACGCGTGTCGAGCACCATTCCTTTGCCCAGTTCGAATTGAACTCCGGCATAGAAGCTGTGGGTCATGCCCAACTTCAGGAAGTCTGGGGCGATATACATCGCTCTGGCGTCATCGCCGAAGCTGGTAGCAGTGCTGTTATGTGGCGGCTGGACCTGCGCCGGGTAAGGGTCATCCCACTGCAGAGCTGTCTGGCCCACAATGTTGCCTGCTGGATAAAGGTTTTCTGTCGCGGTGTTGAGTGGATCCTGGTTAGCCGGGCGGAAGTCGTCACCGCCGGAACTGAAGACGCCGAGCGGGACGAAGGTCAGAGCGTATGACGCTCTGGCCACGAGCCTATTCGTAAGCGAGTAGGCTGCGCCAAGATGTGGGCCAAACTGGTTGTACTGGATGTTCTTTTCGAAAGTCGTGCCGGAGCCGTCCGAGAAGACCCAGGCGCCTCCGTAAGGAGCCCAATTGGGATTGACGACACTGGGATCGAAGTTCTCCCACGCACCATTTGCCATGTGACCAGGCAACGGGAGTTCCCAACGCAGGCCCAGATTCAATGTGAGCTTAGGATTGACTTTGAAATCGTCCTGCGCGAAGAGGGACATGAATTTCTGGCGCGGCTCGTAGGTATTACCCCCATACCATGAGGACGACGATGTATTACCCAGCAGCATCTCAGCAAAAGCGCTTCCCACGTAGTTGCCAACCGCCGGATCAGTCGCGCCAAACGTAATGTTGCTGAAACTGTAAGTGTTGTTGACAATGGTGTAGTTTCCCGCGTTCATCTGCTGCGCGGTCCATTGCCATCCGAATTTGACAGCATGGCGGCCCTTCTGCCACAGCAGCGTATCGGCGTAGTTGTAGGCGTCGAAATTCATGAAGACGTTCCAGCTCTCGCCAAAACCTGAGAACCCTATGCCGTTGGTGCCGTTCATGCCGACTTGCGGGAAAGCTGTCTGATGCGTGGAAAAACCAAAGCTGTCGCCGTCAACGGTGTTGGTCGGCTGCTGTTGCGTCTTATCCAGATTCCATGCCACGGAGAAGGTGTTGATGAGTGTAGGCTTGATCGAGTAGTTGTCGACTATGCGGATCATCTTGTTGCCGTGATCGGCGTTTTCAAACCAGCCGCCCCAGGGGCCGCCGAGTTGCGTAGCGAAATTCATCGGGCTGTTGGATGCGTCGTCCTGCAAGTTAACTGATCCACTGATGTGATGCTGGTCAGAGAAATTGTGGTCGACCTTGACATCGATTCTCCGCTTCCAGAACTCGCCAGCGCCGCCCTGGTATGAAGGATAGTTGCCGTTGATGAGGCGATTTACTGGCTGCTGCTTCGCGTAATACTGGTTGTATATGCCGGCGATGGCTTGGCCGATCTTACTGACTTGCCCCACCGGGATTTGGTTGTTCGGGAAGGGATTTGCGCAAGCGTTCGCGGCGCCTGCAGGAGTTCTCCACGTCGTCGGATCGTAGATTTCTCCGTAGTTATAAGGACTGCCGGTGCAGGGGTTCGTTGTGCCTGCGATGGGGCCCGTTTGCGCTCCCATGGTGAGCAACGGGCTGAGGTCGTAGAAGCCACCAGCGGCATTTACCATTTGGGGCAGCGGAACGGTCATACCGGTCGGATTGAGCGCGAGGTTGCTTTGTTTGTAGTATTCAAAGTCGCCAAAGGCAAAGGTGTGATTCTTCCATATGGGTCCGCCTGCGCTGCCGCCAAAGTCGTTAAAGCGAAACTTCTGCCTGCTATTCGATGAGATGCAGGAAGAATCTCCCGCCGCGCACTGAGACTTCCAGTAGTTGTTGATCCATTGATTCGCGTTCAAGTCCTCGTTCTGGAGGTATTCGAAAGCCGAGCCATGAAGCTTGTTGGTGCCCGACTTGAGCACATAGACAACAGCTCCGCCGCCGGTCTGTGCCAGCTCAGCGTCGGTAACGTTGGTCTGGAGCTGCATCTCCTGGATGGCGTCCTGGCCAGGTGTCAGGGCCATTCCCTGGTTTCCCGCCGTGGCATTGGTGCCGTCGATGAAGATGGAGTTGGTGAAGGTTTCGCCGCCGGCGATCGATACCCAGTTTTGAGTTCCGGCGCTGCCGACACTGTAACTACCGTTGGTCAAAATGACGTTCGGAGCCGTGGCATACAGGAGTCTCTGCGCGTCTCGCCCGCCGTTGGCATTCAAGGGCAGGTCTTCAATCGCGGTTGGTTCCAAGGTCATCGATTCGTTGGCCGATTCCACTCCCAGGTCCGATGTCCCGATCACCGTGACGGTCTCCGACGTCGCGCCAACTGTCATAGCAATGTTGACCGTAATCACCTGGCCTGCAACTGGCAGGATCCCGGTACGCGTGTAGGTCTTGAAGCCCGACATGCGCACCTCGAGCACGTAGTTGCCCACCGGCAAACTTGGGATTGTGTAGACCCCCTCCTCATTTGACGGGCTGGACAGAATCGCCTTGGTGTCGATGTTTGTCACTATGACGGCAGCCCCGGGCAGCACTGCCCCTGCCGAATCTTTTACGGTTCCCGTAATAGTGGCACGATCGGACTGGGCATTCGCCAGAACTCCAATCGAAAGCAGGAGGAACAGCAAACTGCATAACCAGAAGCTGACTCTTCGCATCACTTGACCCTTTCTTAATCGTTCTTGTCGATTTGCGGACTTGAACTCGTTTTGATTTTCTCGTTTTCGGCTAGCGGCAGTAGATGATGATTGACACACCTGATTGACATTCAACGCGATTACTGACACTCTCCGGCCTTGAGCCCCAACAAACTTGTGTCCTATGGAATTCGAACGGAATGATGCCTAGAAGCCGAACCAATCCGCAGTGATGATGTTCACACTCGGCTTCTCCCAAAGAATTCCATTTTGTTCACGGTCCCCGGATTGCCTCCGCGAGGCAGTCTTTCCATTCGCTTTCATTGAAGAAGGTCCCGACTGAATCCAGCCTGGGCCTTCCCAGAACATGGCGCAGGCCCCAAGCCGCTATCGCCTGAACGGGGAATCGAGAGCATTCCGCATGAGGCTTTGTTGCGCGAATTTGTGAGCCTTGTCACCTTCATTTTGATTTACCGCTGATCACGCGCATGAACGGCGCCAAACGCATCGCAATATCCGATTTCCGCCTTGCTTCGGGTACCACTGCCGCGTATTCTGATTAGCGCTTAGGAGAATGGAGTAGAAAAGCGACTGTGTGAAGTTCCATGAATGTCTAATGGAGTTAATGGAGACATCTGGAAACAGGTTACGGATGCTAAACAGCCGATATATGAGGAAGATGCATCGAATGTGACCGATATGTTAAGTGCCTATCGCAAGCGAAGTGAAAACGATGTCATCGATCCGCAGGTTTACCTCGCTGAGATCGAGCGGCTGATACGGAGTCCTCATCTCTCGGGAAGCGAGGCGCTTTGTAAGCTTCTTCAATTCCTCGCGCAGCACACACTGAATTCTCCGGAAGACCATCTGAAAGAGTACGAAATTGCTACGCAGGTCTTCGGCCGCCCGTCTGATTTCGATCCACAGGCCGACTCCGGGGTCAGGGTTCAAGTTGGTCGACTGCGGACAAAGCTTGCGGAATACTATCAATCGGAAGGCGCAAACGACCCCATTCAAGTTGAGGTGCCTAAAGGCAGCTACTCGCTTTCTTTTCGGCAACGGGTTTTTCCGGCAACCCTGGATTCACCTGGGAATGGCGAGTCGGCGCCTGCTGCGAAATCGGCAAAGACTGGCCCGCCTCTCTTACTGCTTTTAAGCGCGACCGCCCTCATTTCCGTTCTCGCCACAACCGGCGTTCTGTTGGCTGTCTTTCATCGAGCGCCTAGACCACCTGACCCGTTGGGCAATCAAACGGCGCAAACTGCATCTCCAAGCCTTCGAACTTTCTGGAAGCCATTCCTTCAGGACCCGGATGTTCCCTTCGTCATTTTCAGCAACCCGCGATTCGTTGGGAGCCCGGTTACAGGGATGCGCTATTACGATGCATCAAAGGATTCTCTCGATCGAGTTACGCAACGCTACACCGCATTCGGCGAAGTGATGGGTGTGAAGGAGTTGGATGGTCTGTTCCTGCGGCAGGGACGGCAGATTCAAGTCAAGAGAGGGGGGTTATTCACACTTGACGATGCCCGCAAGAACAACCTGATTTTCGTGGGTTCGCCGACGGAGAATCTTACGCTGGGCGAAATTCCCTATAACTCTGGTTTTGTCTTCAAGCGGCTGCAAGTCGGACGGGACAACTGGGTGCAGGGAGTGGTCGATTTGCAACCTCGCCTCGGAGAGAACAGCGAATACCTTCCCTCTGAGGAATCACGCCCGATGGATGTGGATTATGCTGTAGTCACTTTGGCGCACGGCCTTGACCGTACCCGATGGATCCTCATTCTTGCAGGGGGATCGACCGTGGGCACTCAGGCGGCAGTTGACTATGCGTGCGATCCCGACTCAGTCAAGGATCTACTTCATCGACTCAATATCCAGCCTGATTCCGACATAAAACCCTTTGAAGCATTGCTTCGAGTCAAAGTGGCAAACGATGTCCCACTTGCTTCTGAATTAGTAAAATTCCGAATTACTGAATGATTGGCACAGATCCACCGTTTCCGCGCCGGAGGATCACTTCGCTGCAGCGAATCGTCTACGATGTCCGGGGAAACATTGAAATGCCGAACTTGGTGCAGCCGTACGGCACCAGCCCAATTCTGGCGGGTGTGCCGGTCATGAATCCTTCCGGCAATGGCTGTAATTCAGTGGGCTTCCACGGCACGTCCCGTGCATTGACCGAAAGCTTAATCGGGCTTGAGAGGGTCCACTTCCATTCGTCGAACGAGAACCCTGCCACTCGAGACACCTCTGCTTCGCCAGGACCGGGCCGGCTACTCTTGATGTCTAATGCATAGTTGGACTTGATGCCCGGCTCTTCTTGATTCGGCGACTGCTGCGTTATGGAAAACGAGAACAACAGTGGCCCGTAAAAAATGGACGCATAAGGATTGTGAATTTCCCTAATTTGCGAGATGGCGCGACTCTTCTTGAAGTATGGAATGTCTGGATATGGCGTCTCGTATCCTTTCACGACGCGAACCCCCATGTGAAAACGAATCTGCACTACATCGCCGGGATTCCATGCGCGCGTTATCGTTTCAAACTGGCGGAGTGGCGTATTCGTTCGCCATGGCGTGCCGTTCACCAGAATCTCCACTAGCTCGGCCCATGCAGGGATACGCAGATGAAGCGGGAAACGCGCTTCGCGTTCGGGCCTCACGGTCATTTCGATCGTCTCTTCAAATGGATAGGCCGTTGCGGTGTCGATACTCACCCGCACGTTACCGTTCACCTTCGTGGTTACACGTGAAGGACCGTAGAGCGTGGCTGCCAGGCCGCCATCCTGCGTCTTCATCCACATGTGCATCACATAATTCGGAATGATCCGATTCAAATTGCCGACGCAACAGAGCACCGGATCGCCGATTTCAGTGAACTGGTAAGAACCTTTACCGGGGTTCGCGGGCTCCTCGCCGGGAAGCGTGCTGCTGAACCGGTTGGGCCGCTGATAATACGACATGGTCTTGAAGTCGCTGCTCACCGGCGCCGGACCTGCGTTCAGAAAAACCTGTTCCACCCGATCGAGATATCCAGACTCTCCTGTGACCCTGGCAAGCCAAAGATTGGTCCAGATAGAAGCGGATACGTCGCATGTTTCCACGGCACGCGTTGAACCGATTCCCGCCTGATATTCTTCGCCGGAACTAACGCCCATGGGCAGAAGGCTCCAGGTATCGTTCCAACGCAGTCCTGCGACTGTGGCGCTCAGATCGCGGGCCGCGGCGGTCCACGGATAGAGAAGAGCCGGAGTTCGAAGGTGTTCGTAAAAGATAACGTTGTGCCCGAATTGAAAGTTGCCATCGGCCCAGGCATTTGCGGTTTGCCGGTATGAGGGTCTGCGCGCGAAGCCGAGAATGTTTTCGAGGATCTGCGGATCGCGGCTGATCCTGCAGGTCTCCGCCATGGCATCGAGATTCACTGCACCACAAACACTCTCAAATGTCGGCGGAAGATCATCGAGTGGGTAGGTCCTGTAGACCTTCACGAGTGCTTCAAGGATTTTGGGGTCTCCCGATCCGAGGTGATAAGCGACGAGTGCCCTGCCCATGTGGGAGTGAGCCCAGCTATTGAAAGGATCCTTAACGGCCGACACCGGACGCCAGTAGATGAACGAATCTCCGCCCTGCAGAACACCGTTGACTACGCGATCCAGGCGCTCCGAGACTTTCTTGATGAGTGTTTGATCGCCGAGCATGTAGCCGAGCCGAACGGCTCCGTCGAGCCAGTAACTGGATTGTTCGAGCGGCCAACCGGTACCATCTGGATTGGCGCCGAGGGCGGAGAAGCCATATCCTCGCCAAGCTTCGTGAAAGGTGGCACAGTACTCATCCAGATGGCCAGAGATGCCGGCGGCGGCAGCCGCAGCCCATGAACGCAACCAGCCGCGCGGTACCACCGCGCCCGGAGGCAGAGCCGCGAACGCGAGCTGCCCCAAGGAAGGTTTGATTCCATTGGTCGCGGGCCGAGCAGTGGAATTGGCCTCTTCACGGCCATAAGAACAGCTTGCTGCGCCAATCAAAAAACCACCGCCGACGGCGGATGAGGTCCTGAGAAATTCACGACGCGTTGTTGGTTTCAACATTCCTGTTTTGTTCCTTACTCCGACGGCTCAAGCAGCACTGAAGTTGCCTGGGAAGGGTCTATATGGAGTGCATGATCTTGATCACTCATTGAGCGTGACGACCACGCGTCCTTCCAGAGCGTGATACCCCATTCTGGCGGAATCTCGAGATTGGCATGACGGGTCAAATCGGCATCGTCACGCAAACCCTCTTCCAGGTTGCCGGCCAGAATGCGGAACTGTCCGGATCGAGTGCGCCAGGCTGCGATATTCATGGTCTGATTCAAATCGATCTCTCTCGCATGCAAGCACGCCTGGCTCTTTAGCATTTCGTTCATGACGCCTGCGGCGAGCGCATACGGAGTACCAGTGTTAGCCCAAATCAAGGAGAGCGGTTTTCCTTCCATCGAGCGCATATCCGGCGGATTCCACACCATGACTCTTTTTCCCCCATCGGTGTTGAGCGTCATTTCAGGAGTTCCACCTGCTTCGTAAACCACGCGCGCCGATTGCTGCGCCTCGATGTGTTGTGGATAACAGAACGAGTTGAATGAAATTTCTGATCCTGTTGCAAAGTCCGGCGCGCGATTGGTTGCACGGCACGTATCGACCTTGGCGTGCGTGGCGCCAAAATCACCACGAAGGCCCGCGAGTGCTGCAAGTTGCGGATCAATGCCGCCAGCCGCGCTTCCCAGAATCGCAATCGGCTGACCCATCCGGATCAGTTTGGTGATCTCCGCCAAAACCGGCGACGGCAGGTTAACCGGCGTCTGCAACACAAAGAGATCGGAGCGGACTTGCGGGAGCCATTCGATTCGTGTCGACGAAAGAATCGGGACCGGCCATTTAATCAATGAACCCGCCTGCTCATCGATCCACTCATTGATTTGGGAATCGGCGGAAGCGTGTTCGGCCTGCCACTGCATCGCGTCACGATTGTAGACAAGTGTTGGTCCCAGTACATCAATGGTCTGTCGAGCATCGGCAACAGCGGCGTTTATGTTGGTGGCGAGGAAGTGGACATCGCTCTCGCTGAGCAGGCGCTCGCCCTGGTTTGCCCAGGAGATGTAGGTTCCCGCGGGGAATTTGAGGCCGCGTGGAGTTTTGACAGCGGCGTGCGAGTAGGCCCAGATACCCCAGCGCAGCTTCTCGGGTGCGGTGTGGATCACGTCCCAACTTTCCCAGGCGTCAAAGGTCTCGACCAGCGGGTAGTGGCGCACCTTGGTCTTGGCTAGTATGGCGGCGTGAGTGAGCATGTACGCGAGCTGGTAGGTCCATCCCTTGGTGGGGGCGTTCCAGAAGGCATGGTCGCGAACGCCGACCTCGTTCCATGCACCGGCCCAAGTCTGATCGACCCAGATGTCGAGGAAGCCCTGGGCGGCGATGGCTTCCAAATCGAGTCCATTGGAGCGCCAGTCGGCGATGGCGCTGGCGGCGTTCGAATACATCATTACCAATGCCGCGGGGTTGGCGAGTTTGGCTTCGCGCACCAGAGCGGCTACATCGGCAGTGGCCTTGCGGATGAGGTCGGGATTGGGAGCAAGGGATCCCCATGGCCCCCCGCGCCGGTAAGGCACCGGCATGCCGAATGAGTCGCGGAGCATGATGGCGTCAAGGCCCACCTCGCGAGACAGGCTGCCCCACTGAGCAGCGTAGGCGCGGTGGACGGGCATGCCTTCCGGGATGCCACCGGGCAGACCGCCGAGCGGAGCGGCATCAGCATGCAACAGCGCGCCGGGATCGAAGTAGGGGCCAGCATCGAAGCTGGAGCCCTCAGGAAGTGCGGGCTTGGTGAATGCTTCTGGATGGCGCTTTACCCAGGCGGCCTGCTCGCCGTAGGCGTTGGTCCACGCGTAGTTGAGAATGCCTACCTTGAAGCCGGAAACGCCGGCGCGCGCGCCCTCGGCCCTGAGTGCCGCGGCCAGATGTTTCACGTCGCCATAAGTCCACGGATCGTAGCCGCGGCGCTTGACCATGACAGGGCTGGCGAAACGCGCTTCGGCAAGCTTCTGGCGTTCGGCGGTCGTGCCCGTAAGCATTTGGTGTTCGTCAACCCACTCGCTCTCTCCGCTCCCCGTCGGCAGGGAGATGCGCTGGTCGAGATTGCCGGACCATTCCATGACAGGGCCGACAGTCCAGCCGATGTTGAGAATGACGCCACGATAGCCACAGAGATCGGCAAACATCGGCTGGAAGCGACGCCAGAACTCCGCGACGCTGGCGGCCTGATCGCGCTGCTTGAACCAGTAGAGATCGATCTCAAGCCAGCGGTCGGCCTTGAGGCACGGTGGGGCGGGAGCGACAGCATGCGCAGCCGGTAAAAGTGCGAATAGAAGCATGACCGGCAGAATCAGGGCAGTAAGAGCGTGTGAAAAACTTGACAGCTTAGAACGTGCCTGGGTCATGATTCGACCTTTCTACCGGACTTGCCTTTGAGTTACCGAAGAGCAATGTTCGAAGCTCGACCGGCCGGGATGCGAACCGCGGTAAAAGCTCCGAAACGATCATTGCCTGCGGCGTAAGCAGCGCTCGACTCGCCCTCACGAAGCTGGACCACCCGCGGAAGCTTGCTGCCATTGACAGTGACGGCCGAAGCACGAATGCCGTGGACACGCACAACAAAGGTGCGGAGCGCCGGCTGGTAAGCTCCCCGCGGAGCTTCGATGCGAATCTGCGCGCCGCCTCTCACTTCAACTGCGGTGATTGGCTGCCGGTAGTATGCGCCCTTTTCGTATGCGTAGGTGTTGCCATCGTCATCGTAGTACATGAAGGTAGCCGGCCGTGGACCGGTGAATACATCGAGTGTGACTTCGGTTGCGGGTTTCTGGTCAACGTAGTCCTGTGCTGGCTGCGACGCCACGATCGAGCCCTGCTTCACAAAGAGGGGAATGTCTTTCCACGTTTTCGGATCGACAGTGTAGCGGATGACCTTGCCGCCGTCGATGCGGGTGCCGCGAAAGTAGTCGTACCAGGTGCCGGCGGGGAGATAGACAGAGTGTTCCGACTCGCCCTGCTGGACAACGGGCGAGACCAGGAATGCGTCGCCGAACATCCATGAGTCGGCAGTGTTGGCGACATGAGGATCGTCAGGATAAGCCCAGAAGAGCGGGCGCACGATGCCGACGCCGGTCTCAGTGGCGACGCGCTCGCATGAATAGATGTAGGGCAGAAGTTCATAGCGCAGGCGCAGAGCAGCGGTGGCGGCGGCTTCGGCGACGGGTCCGTAAACCCAGGGCTGGCGCTTCTCCTCGTTGTCGCCGTGCACGCGGGTGATGGGAACGAATGCGGCGAACTCGACCCAGCGCGCGTAGTTTTCCGGGACTGGGTGGCCGGAGAAACCGCCGGTGTCCATGCTCCAGTGAGGTTCTCCCGTGTCGATGGTGGCGAGCATGCGTTCGCGCTGATGCGCCATGCTTCCAAAGCCAGTCTGAATATCGCCGGACCATTCGGCGTAGCTATAGCGTTGCGCGCCGAGGTAGAAATTACGGTTGATGGACCATTCGCGGAGATTGGAGTTGCCTCGCTGGCCTTCATAGAGAGATCTGCCCATATTGAGGAACTGGAAATTGTTGGCGTAATCAGCTTCGTCGTTCCACCAGGCTGCGATGCCGGTGTCGAAGGCGGGCTCAAGATGCTGCCAGAACCAGGCGCGTGCCGCGGCCTTGGAGAAATCGATGCTGCGCGCCGGCTGGGGAAGGAGTAAGTCGTTGCCGGGATGGTCCTCGGGGTACCAGAAGTCATGCGCTTGTGCATAAGAGGCCGCTTCGTGCATTTCTGTGGTGCTTCCCTTTTTGTAGAGCAGGACGCGGGGCTTGAGGATTCCGGCGAGGTGAATTCCCTGTTCACGCATCTGCATGCCGAAGACTCCACTGGCTCCATCGGGGAACTTGCCGGGCGCGGCGTTCTCGGGCGAAGATGTGCTGTTCCAGCGCCACTCGCCGTAATTGTCTTCGCCCCAGGCCTTCCAGTCGTAGTCCATGATGAAGACGTCGATGGGGATGTGCTTCTGGCGGTAGGTGGCGATGATCTGTTTAATCTCGGATTCGGTCGATCCCCATTGGCTGTTCATGAAGCCGAGGGTCCACTTGGGGGGCATGGGCGGGTGACCGGTAAGGTCAGCGAGTGCCTGGACAACCTGTAGAGGACGGCCAGCCATGACGAAGTACTCCATGTCGTCGCGTGAATCGCCCCAGAAGCGGACCTCGTCATCGCGCGCGTCGAAGCCGCCTCCGTCGGAATCGATGAGGACACCGAAGCGGGTGGTGAAGAACCATGGGGCGCCGGACTCGCCCTGCTGTCCCGCGGCAACTGTCGAGCCGTTGTTGCGCAGGAGCGCGCCGCCATTGTCGTGCATGGCAAGTCCGCTCATGCCGTAGATGCTTTCGCCGGCGCGCTGGTAGAGTTCGATGGCGTGCCAGCCGGCCTGGGCAAAGGGGTCGACCTGCTCGACAAGTTGGTTTTGCAAATTGTCGAAAACTGCAATGCGGAGGGGTGGCCCGCAATGAACGACAACTCTGATGCCGGAGGCCGAAAGCCGGGCAGAATCCTGCTCAAAGTTGAGAGAGGCCTGAAGACCCTGTGAGGCCTCGAGCGCCGGGTCCAGAACCAGGGTACGGGGGCTGCTTTTTCCGCCCGGGCGCACGTCGATGCGCAAAATATTGGCCCTGATCGGCTCGATTTCTACGGTGCCCGCGGCAGTTGTGACGGCGAGGATATTGCCGGGGCGTTGTTCAAGATGACAGTCTTGCGACCAGGCAGAGGCAACCGGGCCGGCCGCGCAGAAAATTAAAAGCGCGGCACCGGCGCCAATGCGACTGAGGCTGCTGCTGGTGAGGTTCATGCGAATTTGCGTCCTTTTCCCGTGGGTTGTATGCGATTGAGTCATGCCCAGTGGGCCACGCCGCCTGTGAACCTTGAAGTGAGGCCGGGCACAGATGCGGCACATGGCTGCACAAGGCCAGCCAGGTCTCTGTGGCTGCGGCTGAGAAATAGAAGGTCCTGGCAATCTGCTCAAGACTAACCGTGCGCCGCAACGCCGACAAGTTTCCGTAATGTATCAGGCGGTTTACTCAACGTAAAGCAGCGAAGCAGCGTGTTTTGTACAGGATGACTCGCTATCGCGGCGATGTTACATGGTATGGGAGCGGGAGGTGAGGGCAGGTTTAACAGAAAGTGAGAGCGCCTATGCGCTAAATCGGCGAGCGTGTGTGTGAGGCTGGCCAGTTCTGGAATTCACGTTGCTGCAGCGGAAGTCACGATGGTAAGTCAGAGTTCATGTGACGCGCGTCCTATGCTCATGATCTTCAAAGAGACTTAACATCTTTAACGTAGGTTGATACCCACTTAAACATTGCGGGGACTTCACGCCTCTTCGTCGCGCCAGTTATATTCCCGGGCGAATTCAGATGGATCTCAATTCGACGTTGAAAAGTTCGTAGTGCGCCTGGCGCTGTTACTAGCCGATGAGGCCGCGCGCTGGGTATGGTGATACGCCCGCGAGCAAAACGAAAGACGAGGACGAGAAAAATGGGTTTGACGGAGTTTACGCGAAGGGGATTCATTGCAGGCGGGATTTGCAGCACGGCGTGGAGCACACTGAGCCGCGCGGCAACGAGGTACAACCCGGCGGATGCGCTGGCTGGCGATGGAAAGGCGCATGACAACCTCGGGGCCAGAGCGGCGATCGAGAACGCAGCGCCGGAGTGGATCAAGGACCTGGTGATCTACGAGATTGCAACCAAGGGGTTCACATCGCCCTCGGGCGCGGCGACGGGGAATTTCAATAGCCTGCGAGCAAAGCTCCCTTATCTGCATGAGTTGGGTGTGACCGGCATTTGGCTCACGGGCCACAACCTCTGCGATGCGCGCCATTTCTACAACATCTGGACCCAGTATGCCGTGATCGATCCGGAAAGGCTCGATCCCACATTGGGCAACGAGGTTGAATTCAAACAGATGGTAGACGAGGCCCATCGCAACGGCATCAGGATCTTCCTGGATACTGTGACGCACGGGTTGATGGAATCGAGCCCGGTGGTGCGGCAGCATCCCGAGTGGTTCCGCGGCAGCAGTTGGGGGATGGCAGATTTCGACTGGGTGGGTGGACATCCCGATCTCGACGACTGGTGGGTTAAGCTGCACACCGGCATCGTCACCCGTTACGGCATCGATGGATTTCGGCTGGACGTGGATATCTACCGGCCGGACCTGTGGGCGAGGATCAGACGGAATGCGGCTGCGCAGGGACACCCTGTGGTCATTTTCGAGGAAGTGAATTCAGCGATCGAGGGTGTGACCGACTTTACCCAGAAAGGATTTCTGGTTCCATCGGCTGCGGAGCCGGACTTCCGCCAGGGTAAGGAGGCGCGCGTCGACTTTGGCAACGACGTCGCGGGGGTCTATGCCCGACGGTTCGGCGAGATGGGTGACTACCAAGTCGAGGTGCAATACGGCGACGACGGCAGTACCGTTGCGGGACGGGTCAAAGAGCCGGGCAAACTGAAGGTGCGACTGATCGGATTGCGCGAGGATGTGGTGCCGCGCCGGTTCCTTGAGAGGGAGCCAATGCCGGACGGGATTCCCGATGTCGAGCTTGTTGTGGAGAATGTGGAAAAGCTGCCGATTGAAAATATCACGGTGCGCGATGAGATGGGGCAGACATGGGCGCTTCATCCCTACGGAGAGACGCGGCAGATTGGACTCACGGAAGAAAGTGCGCCGGCTGGAGCAGGCACAATAACGCTGCATCTGCACGTGGCCACGCTGGCGGCAGGCTACTCCTCTGCGTTGTTAAGTTGCCACGACAACGGCTGGGAGGGATTTCCCATAAACGCCAACCCGTTTACTGCCCAAGGCAGCCGCGCGCGATTCGGTTATTCCTGCCTGTTCACGCCGGCGATTCCCATTTTCTTTTCCGGTGAGGAGTTCGATGCGACCTTCCGGGCATTGCCGGGGCTGTCGCCGCACCTTTATGGCGGCGCTGAGAGCGGCAAAGGACGATGGCTTTACGGCGCGCAGCTTGACTGGGAGGAAGCGGAGCGCGAGCCTCACCGGTCCACGCTGAAAGACGTGAGATCGATGATTGCGCTGCGCTCGAAGGAAAAGGATGTACTTGCGGTGTCGTTGGACCGGGCCAGGCCGAACCTGTGCACGGTGAGCTACAAATGCGACTCGGCCATTCCTGTCCCCTACATGCGCTGGGCATCGGGGAAAGCGATTCTGGTTGTGGCGAACCGAAGTGCAAGCGAAGATGCGCATGTAGTGCTTACGGTACCCTTGAAGACCGCAGGATTGGAGGGCCGCGGCCGCTACAAGGTTACGCCGCTGTGGCCACGCGGAGATGCAATGGTAAGGACGGAGGCTGAGCTGGAAGCTTTTGCGTGCGTCATCCGGAAAGACCGGAGTCCCGGTGGAGGTTTAGCAGTTTTCTCCATCGAGCCAGCGTGAGCGCTTGTTGATCGGTTGCTTCCCTTCAAGACCGACTTGCTCCCGCAGGCTGCACGGCCGGCAGGTGCGAATGCGCGAAATCTCGCAGTGCAAACATATTGGCAACTGGAGTGTCGCGGGGAACCTCGCAGCCAGCGGCGATGATGTACCGTTCACCGGCATCTTCCCGACACTTTGAAACACATGCAATCACATCTTCAACTGAACCATTTCTCAATACCTCTACTGTCGCAATGTTTCCCAGAATTACCTGCTCCGGCATTTTCACTCGCGCCTCAGCGAGCGGGACAATCGAGTCCACATCCGTGATGTCGTAGCCAAGCTCGCCTCTCGCTTTCAAGATCCTCTTGGTGTTCCCGCACATGTGAGAGCGCGTGCGAAGACCCATAGCTTTTAATCCATCGACGAGCCTTTTTTGCGAGGGAACGATGAATTCAGAAAAGATGACGGGGCCCACTAAAGATGCTGCGGGATCGCCGACTCCCATCAACTCTACTCCGGCATCCATCTGCGCCTTGGCAAAGCACAACTCCATCTCCACCACGAATTCGAGAAGATCGCGAACAAATTCGGGATCGTCGGTAAAGTCAAGCATCAGCCGATTAATGCCGCGAAGATTGGCGGCCTGACCGCAGGGACCTTCGATCCAGCCTTCGACAATCCTCTCTCCGGCAACACGTTCCTTTAATATTGCGGCGGCTTTTACCCGGTCATGCATGCGGCCGCCGCCCAGGGGATCGGGGATCTTCAGTTTGGGGAGGACCGACTTATCCGCAAGCAAGGCCTCGGATTCGTTGAATGCCGGCGGTTGGTCGTCGAAATATCGAATTGCAGCTCCAAGATCGGCGGCTTCGCGGGCCGGATCTGAGATGCACGATACCTGGTCGATGTCGAAACGTTCCGCGGTGCAAAGTTGGGCTTCAGCCATCAGCTGGTAATCTCGCACATAGTCGCCGTATTTTACGCCGATCTGATCCGCGGCAAACATCATTGTGATAGGCATGAAAGGAATGCGATCCACTGGACGATGATCCATCATCGCCAAAATCCGCTCGCGGCTATTCATATATCTCTCTCGCGTTCTGGGAGGCGCTTGCCTCGCGGTCCCCTGCTAACAAAATCCGCATGTCCGCCAGAACAATTGTTCTGCGGTCACGGTCAGCGAAACCCTTCTTCATCATCAATAGTCTGCCTGACAACTTTCTTGAAAACCGGTCCGTTCTCAATCTGACCGTATGCTCCCGGAAGTCGCACTAGGGGTCGGGTGGCGCAAGCGGCTATGGACTAGCCTCTTTCGTTTCTACGCCTGTCGAGAGCTGAGCTTTACTTGGAACGGGAGCAAAAATCGGGTCGTCGATGGCCCAGGGCACAAGGCAGGTCTTGCCCTGCTGATACCGGGCCAGATCCCGGCGCAATGAGCGCGCGAGATCGAATTGCCGTGAGGCCTCCAGTTGCCTGATGATCGCCTCTTGATATCCGACAGCTTCCTGAAAGCGCCCCACTGCTGCGAGAGCCATTGCAAATGTAATTCCGACCTCCAAAGGGTCGCCCTGCTGATTATTGACGAGAGTTTCGACAATGCGCAGCGCGCGACTTTGATCTCGCACCGCCTGATCAGGTGCGGCGGCAAGTAATCTTGCCAGTGCGTTGGCAATGTCGGGATCTGTGGGAGATGCTGCTGCGGCCTCCTCGAGGAGCGTCCGCGCCCGCGCGAAAGATCCGGAGTGAACCGCCGCCATCGCCTCCATCAAACGCGCAATTTCATTCTGCGGTTCGAGCGAGACCACAATTCCATATTCGCGCTCGGCGCCGGCGTCTTCTCTCTTCCGCATGAGAAGATTGGCCAACTGAAAATGAGCGGCTACGAGTCCCGGATCGAATTGAATCGTCCGCTGGAATTGAGCAATGGCCTGGTCCTCTTTCCCACCTTCAACAAGCAAGACCCCCACGTTGTAGCGCACGTTGGCGTTGGTGGGGTCGAGTTGCAAAGCATGCTCGTATTGCTTCAGCGCTTCATCAGGTTTGCCGCACCTGGCCAATGCAATTCCCAGGTACATATAGGGAAGCGGATCGGAGGGGTTGAACAGAACCAACTGGCGATAAAGAGCAACTGCGTCGGCAAAGCGGTTTTCCTTCATGGCTGCGCTGGCCCGTTCCAATAGGCCGCGCACGCCATGCTTCAGGGTGTCGATCTCGTCCAGAAGTGGATCCTGAATTGCGGGTTCCACATCGCCGCGGGCCTGCAATTGCTCCTGCATGTGAGCGAGATCGTCCAGACCGCGATAAGCCATGGCGAGCTGATAGTGAATGCCTGAAGCTTGCGGCTCGCGGGCCAGTGCTTCGACGAAATACTTCCGGGCTGCGCCATTCTGACGCTCGAGCAGAGCCACCTTGCCCAATCCAGTCAACGCGGCGGCTGAGGAACCTGGCTGAGCCATCGCTTTGGTGAAGAACTGCTTGGCCGCGTCGGGCCGATTCAGCGTGAGTTCCAAGCTTCCCAGACGCAGCAGGGCCGGATTATTCGATGGCTTCAGCGACAGGGCGTGCTGGTAGTCGCGCACCGCCGCCTCGGCATCGCCGTTCAACTGGTGCAGATAGCCGGAGTAGTAAGACCACTGAAAAGACTGTGAATCAAGGCGTGCGGCATTCGTATAGCAAGCCAATGCGGCATCGTTGAATCCGTAAGCCTGGTAAACCTGCCCGAGGCTGCCAAAAGCCTGGGCTCTGCGGACGGGGGAAGCGTGGGTCTGCGAGATGCTGGCTGCGAGGGCGGTCTGCGAAGCGCGAATCTGTTCCTGAACTGGCGGGTCGACACCGGTAAGGTCGGGTTGAGGAACTTCAAGCAGATCAACCTGGCTGTCGGCAGAACGCAAGGGCACATTCTGTGCGGCGGAGAAATGCGAGCCGGCGAAAATGCCCGCTGCTATCGCCGCGAGCAGCACAACAACGAATTCATGCCGGGCGTTCATCATGGCGCAGTTCTCGTCGTGCCGCCTCCTTCCCGGAGCGTAGTGTATTTTCCCAGCGGCAGATCGGTCCATTCTTCCACCCGGCCGCTGACCCAGTGGGCCTGGACCTTGATAATTTCGGGAGCATCGCCCAGCCCAAACACGACCCGCGGGTCGTTAGAAGAGCAATAACTTCCGTCGGTATGGACGCGCCGCCAAAGAGTGAGAGCTTTGCGACGAAAAACTGCCACCCTGGTGCCAAGCACGTCGCGATGGTATTTATCGCTCACCATCCGCAAACCGATCCACGGCTTGCGATGCCCCACGTTATTGATCAGCAGACGTGCGGGACCGCTGTTATTAACGACAACGACGTCGATGCCTCCGTCGTTGTCGATGTCGCCAAACGCTGCGCCGCGGCCTACCTCCAATCGCGAAAATGGGCCTCCAGCCCGGTTGCTGACGTCCTCAAACCGTCCGTTGCCAAGGTTATGCAGCAGGAGATTGGATTGGGCATACGGATACAGGCTGCCTTTCCGGGCTTGCTCTTCAACGATCCTCACCCCTCCGTTGACGAAGAACAGATCCAACCGTCCGTCGTTATCGTAGTCCAGCATGCCTACACTGAACCCGGTGTAGCGCTGTGTGGCGAGAGCGATACCGCTCTCATAAGACAGATCGTCGAACCACCCCTTGCCGTTGTTGGCATACAGGTCGGCGTGTTGCCCAATCATGGTAGGCACCACCAGATCTTCAAAGCCGTGGCCCAGCAAATCGCCGGCATCTACTCCCATGCACGATTGCGGATTTCCATCCCGGTCTATGGCGCAGCCGGCTGCCAGCGCGTCGTTCTTGAAGGTTCCGTCATGCTGGTTGATCCACAGTTCATTGGGACGGCTATCGTTGGATATGAAGAGATCGGGCCAGCCGTCGCCATTGAAATCCGCCCAGATGGCTCCCATCGCGCCATTAAACTCCCCGCCGATCCCCGAACGCGTAGTCACGTCTTCAAACGTGCCATCGCGCCGGTTGCGGAAGAGGCGATTGGGCACAGGGCTCAACATCAACGGACTGCAATAGTCTTCAGCTCCGCTGGGCGAGAGACATTTTGTGAGATGGGTAAACCTGAAATCCAGATAATTCGCAACAAAAAGATCGAGCCATCCATCGCGGTCATAATCGACGAAGGCGGCGCATATGCTCCAACTGGGAACGTCAGTGCCGGATTCCGCGGTGACATCGGTAAATGTGCCGTTCCCGTTATTGCGCCACAGTTGATTGTGGCCGAGATTGGTGATGTATAGATCGACCCATCCATCGTTGTTGAAGTCCGCGGCCGTGACTCCCATGCCGTATCCCTCGGCCCTGATCCCGGATTCTTCCGTGACGTCAACGAATTTGAGCGTGGTGGTGCCATCAGCGTTGTGGATCGAATCGTTGCGGTAAAGCCGGCCGCGCAGCGGCAACTGGGGATGATAGATGGCCTTGCTCACGTCGATGGGCCCCAGCATTGCGCCCTGGACAATGAAGATGTCGAGATCACCGTCATTGTCGTAATCGAAAAGAGCGATGCCTGAACCCATGGTTTCCGGATAAAAATGGAAACCCGACATGCCGTTGAAATGCACAAAATCGATCCCGGCTTCTTTTGTCCGATCGCTGAAAATCTCTTCTGCCGGCGTGAACGGCGCGGCGAACCCAATCCCGCCGCTGAGAGTCGCGGCGGCTCCCAGCTTTACAAATTCGCGCCGATCGATGCGATTCCTCATGATCTCAATCAACGTTGCACGGTGGCCAGCGTCTTCACTGCATTCGTTGGCACAGTCGTTAAAAATACTCCGTCCGTAAACGTTACAACTTCATGCGACTCCAGATCGCGTGCATCCGTCACAGGACCTGCAATGGGCAAATTAGCTGCTCCGATAATCGCAGTGACCGTCGACGATCAAGGATTGACAACGCCTGCTGTTATCCCATCCGCATATTCCAGAGCAGTCCTCACTTCCGTCCCGATGTTTTCTGCGGCTCGGCGCTAAAGGTCACCTCATCTCCAGATTTCTGCGCATGCCACGTGCGGTTGCCTGCCAGACGTGGCAATTGTTTCTCATTGCGCCACAGAATAGTTGGGTGACCGCGCTCCAGAAGAGCGTCGTAACGATCTCCCATCCACTTTTGCTCACGGATATAGAGCTTTCCGGGCAAAGCGGATGGAAGCACTGTAAGATCGTCAACTGACCATGTCCGAAGGCCAGCGACCTCCGGCAGCAGGAATGCACTCAGCGTGTCGTAGCCCATGATTCGCACCCAGCCAGCAGGCTGCGGATCCGGTCGATCCGCCTTCGGATCCACTGTTTCCGGCAGAATCGGGCCGAGATTTGTATGTACGCCTCTGGCAAGCCAGTCGAATCCCTCCTGGGAATAACCCGCGCGCGCCAGTCCCATTGCCACATAGCCAAATTCCCTGGGCCATGCCGGGCCGCACCAATATCCTCCCCAGTTCGGCGTGTCGAACGCCATTGTCGGCAGCAGAAAGCCGTTGAATTTCGCCGGATCGCGGAAGCGCTTGAGCATAGCCGCAATCCGGGCCGGATCGTTTTCATAGAAGAGCAGGTAATAGGCATCCAGATTCTCAGCGCTGGTCCACAGTTTTCCGGTCTCCTCATCTAGATCCCAGTACCTCTCGGTAGCAGGATCCCACAGCCTGCTTCGGGTCGAATCCAGCGCTGCCGAAAACTGACTCGTCCAGGGCGCCGGATCCTCGTGGCGCGCCCGGGCTAAAAACGCCATCTCCGAGAGACTCCACAAATTGAAGACCTGCTCATTGATCGCCGCGGTGGCGTGCCCTTTCAGATCGACAAACGGTGAGTTCTTATCATCCCAACCTGTTTCGTACGTGTGCAGCCACTCAATCAGCAGGTCCTTGTGGGGATTACGTTGAGAGAGCAGCTTGCTCTCATAGACGACGAGGGCCTGCCATAGGGTGCGATCACCGGCGGCGCCGCCAAGCTTCTCATCGAGCACGCCTGCATCGCCGGTCAGCCGAACGTATTCGCCTACCAGAGATGCTTGTAAATTGACCGACTCGGTCGCATGTTCTGGCCCGCGCGCCTCGTAAGTGGAGTGCCCCGAAGGGAAGATAGTCCAAGCGGCCGAACCGTCGCCATTTCTGTTCACGGCATAGCGGAACCAATTCAGCAGCGCGCCGCGAGCGATATCCTTGCGGTTTGTACCGGAAAGAGCGACGGCCTCCTCTACGCCGTCGTTGCCCCACATGCCAAAGAAGACATTCCAATCTGCGATGGTGATGGGCGTAGCCGGCAAGTAGCGCGTCTGGCACGTATTTGTCAGAACACCTCGCCAAAACCACAATTCGCTACGCACCAGCTCTTCCGGCGCGATTGTGAAATGCCTGCCTGAAGTGGCGACGGTGTAGTGGATTGAATTCGCAGGCGCAACGAGCGGGACCGATCCAAGATACTCATTCCACCTCCGATGCGTCGACGCGCTCATCAAGTCAGTGGATTTGCGGAGTTCCGAAAGGCTGGCGCGAGCTTCCTGCGCCGATCCACCCACGGCGACCAACAGCGCGGCAGATTGTCCGGCGCGGAGTTGCCACTCGTATCTCTCCATCTGGGGGACAGAGCTCGGCACAGTCCCGAGCAAGACCCGATAGGGCCACTTCTGCGACCCGTATGCGATCTCGCTCGTGGTGTCGGCGACGCCCTGCAGCCCCGCTCCATGAAGAGACCAGAGAACGCGAACCGCGCCCTTCGACGCATCAATCGTGAGGCGGCAGACCGCGGCGGATTTGCCGTACACCGGATACACTTCAAGAGACGCACTGAGCCCGGACGCAAACCGGACACGGTAGACAGTTCGATCGGCAAAGTAAGTGACACTTCGTTGACCTGTGGCGTCATCGAAAGTGTAAGAGTTTCCTTCGGCATCAAGGAAGCGCGGAGCATCGACGACAACAGCCAGGACCCGGTCACTTTCATTGTCCGGAGCAGGGCTTCCCTTGACTGGGATTGAGATCTCCTGTCCGCCGAAGGCCGTTTCTTTCAATTCAAGAAAGCCATTGGACTGATAGATTCTGTCCGCGGGAGGCGATGGGGCGTCAAATCGAGCAAAGCCCGCATAATCAAATCCGTCTCGCAGGTAGACGGGAAAGGCTGATAACGAGCCACCAGCCTCCGCAACCACTTGCGAGCACGAAAACAAACAGATGACTGCAAACATGTACATCATAGGAACGATGCGGGACTGGGTACGAATCATTGCTGTACTCCGGTAGTTATTACGGTTCGCCCGATTCATTCCGGCGTCCCCGGAGGGAATCCGGATCAACGTTGGTCGAATGCTGTTTTCCCTGCAATCACCAGGCTCTCAGAGCTGAAACCTGACTGAACCGAGAGTCTCCTCACGACATCAGCGGCGAGATGTTCAAGGGTTGGCGCCGGCTGTCACAAAGACCCTCAGAAGCAAAGTTGAATGCGGTTGCACAACAGTCGAATATGCCCCGCCAGTAAACTTTACATTTTCATGCGCCCACAGATCGCGTGCACGAGTCACATTACCTGCAATGGGCAAAGCACTTGCCCTGATGGTTGCAGTCGCAGCCGACGATCCAAGATTGACGACTCCGACTGCGGCTCCTCCATCAGCGAGAGGCTTGATCCAGGTCTCCTGTTCGCCCTTCCGATCAGGCGTTGCCTGCTTGCCAAGCGGATCCTGATCGATCGCGATTACTTCCTTATTCAGAAGGATTGACTTCGCCTCCTTCGTCATTTTTTGAAGGTCATTGCCCGCGAGCAAAGGGGCCGCAACCAGCGCCCACAGGCTCATCTGCGTACGGTATTCATCGCCAGACATTCCGCCGTTGCCGATCTCAAGCATATCCGGATCGTTCCAGTGACCCGGCCCGGCGAAGGGCGCAGATGAAGCCTGCTTCTCCACGTTCGCGATCATGCTTTCCCAGGAGTCGCGAATATCATCGGTGGTGCGCCACAAGTTGCCGCCCACATCAGCGCCCCACGTCTCAACATCTTGCTTGCCATATTGGCAAAGGCTGTAAACGATCGGCCGGCCGGTGCCTCGCAATGCGTCTCCCATCTTTTGGTAGACAGCGCGCATCTGATCGTCCCTGTATATCTTCTCGGCGGTGCACCAGTCGTATTTCAGATAGTCGATGCCTAATTTTGCAAAATCGGTAGCGTCTTGCTGTTCGTAGCCATAGCTGGTTGGATATCCAGCACAGTCGTAGGGACCTGGCGAGGAGTAAATGCCGATCTTCATTCCTTTGGAGTGAACGTAGTCCGCGAGAGCTTTGAGATCAGTGAATTTTCTGTTGGGTAACAGATGTCCCTTGCTGTCTCGGCTCCCTTCCCAGGTCCCATCGATATTCACGTAAACGTAGCCGGCGTCGCGCATCCCGCTTGAAACCAGCGCATCGGCAGCGGCACGGATATCCGTTTCATTCACGTCTTCGCCGAAGTGATTCCAACTGTTCCATCCCATGGGGGGAGTCGCGGCAAGTCCGTTATACGGAACCTTGTGCAGCGGAGGAGGCGCGACATACTCAACCTCGGGAATATCATCTTGAGGCGATGCCGGCTTCCCGATGAAGGGTCTCCCAAACATGGTCCCGTGCAGTTCACCATTCACCAGGTCGCCCACCAGGGCCGGCGTTTTCGGATCCCAGGCGAGAATCTTGAAATGATTCCGGTCGATCGTTCCGTGTACGGTCGTCTTTCCCGTCAGGCTTTCGAAGGTCCCGGTGATTGAGTCGCCGCTCTGCTTAAGGACAATGACTGCCTCTTCGCGATGGCCGTTCCACATTTCCTTGCCATAGGTGGCCCACCGGCCGGTGATGCCCTGCGCGCACGCACTGCCGCCGAACAGCAACCATCCGAATAAGAAGAGAAGAAATGGCCGATTTGCCATCCTCCCCATCTTGACTGCGATCATGAGTTTTTTCTTCCGCATCTTTCGTTCTCTTCGGTCCCTCTTCAGAATCGTGAATGACCTTTGGGCGCATTATTGCCACCCAATCGAGCACATGGCCGTACCTATCTCACAGGACGGTCGCTTCGTTCTTTCGCACGAAGTGACTGTTTAATCCGATCTGAACATCGCCGCTCGACGCCTGATTCTCAATGTTCCATTTATCCCAAGCCATGTTGCCGGTGATTACTGCCTGATTGACTCGCGGCCCGAGAGAGATCTGTGGACCTGTTTGCCGAAACTCGCAGGAACTTACCGAGAGGTTCCCGGCTTCAGCAACAATGGCGGGACTGGCTTCGTCCCATTGGCAAAATGTGCAATCCCCGAATCCCAAGGTGGTGTCCGATTCCAGGCGAGCGATCTGCTTGCACGGCCCCCAGAACGCGCAATTCACGAATCGAACGGGACCGCGATTCCACGCGCCGGCATTGGTTCCTTCACGCACGAGCACTTGAACCGGGCTATTTTTCGGGTCGACGATCTCTTTAAAGTAAGCCATGGACACGAATTCCCCGTTGGTAATGAGCAGTCCCGGTTCTTGAACGTTCTCAATCACGAAGGCGTTATGGCTGCCGTCAGCGCCAATGCCCAGGAAGTTGCCGTTGCAGGAACCGGTTTTCCCCTCAATGAACCGATAGGCGATGTTGTAGTTGATCGAAAAGGTATTGAGTACGTACTCCCAGTCGGTGCGACCGAACACAAACGATTCGCCATGCTGATAGGTAAAGAGCCCGAACTGCTCGGTGCCTTGCCACCAGGGATAGAAATGCACATTCTCAATCCTGCCGATGTCGTAGATCTCGTCCACGAAAATTCCCACGCGCAGGGCCTGGCCGGTGACATTGCGAATAAGGTGACGGGATGCCAGAACCGCCTTGATGCCGCACCAGGAATTCATGAGCTCCACATTCTCAACCGTGCAGTTATTGCCTTGCAATCGGATCGTCCAGGGATACTCGACGGGAGTAGTTTCCCCTGTCTGATCGGGATAAAACAAGGTTAAGCCGGCCACCGTGGAATTGGCGTTCTGCGTGATCAGCGGCGTGCCGTCTTCGTTTCCTCTGCCGCCGGTGGCATGGAGCATGGTTCCATCCGCTGTGGGAGGTGGAATGGCGACTCCGTCTTTAAATCTGGCGTGAGAGGTCGGCCCGCGAAAAATTCCCTGCAGAACGACCCCCTGAGGAACATTCAAAGAACCAGCGATGAGGAAGTGTCCGGCAGGCACATCCACCCTGCCACCGCCAGCGGCGTGCGCCGCATCCAGCGCTTTTTGAAAAGCCACGGTATCGTCGGTCTTCCCATCGCCCCTAGCTCCAAATTGCAAAACGTCCCAAGAGGGCAAACGATTCGATGCTGCGCTGTTCCCTACAGCCGGCTCATCCGTTGCAACAGGGGATCCTAAGGCCGCGCCCCCCGCCAATGCGGCTCCGGTCAAACCGGCCATCGAGATCCAGGACCGTCTTGAAATCTTGCTCATACTACATCTCCTCGGCAGAGCGTGTCAGGCGCGGATTCCAATTCAGGAAACCGCGGAATCACAGGGTCGGCCGTCCCCTTGTTGCATAAACTACGTTCGCCTCCGCGCCGCTTAGTGATAAACCCTGATGTAATCCACATACATGTCCACGATGTTTCCGTAGCGGGAGAGATCCACTGGCCACCCGCCGCCGGTGGCAAGATTGACCATGAAATACGTGGGATCTTGCACCGCTAGAGGAGAAGCGTGCACTCTCAGCACTTCGACGTTATCGAGGTAGAAAACGAATGTATCGGGTTTCACCAGCAAACCGTATGTATGCGGTGTATCGGCCCATCCGGCGCCGCCACCCACCCTGCGCATATCGACAGGATTGGCCTTGTCAACGATATTAGCGGCCTGATACCCCCACATATGCGGCGTGACCATATATGCGGTTGGAGCATTGGGACTCTTTGGGCCATCGCCGCCGTAGGCCTCGATGATGTCTAACTCGTCGCTCTTATCTCCCCACTTGCCGTTTTTGAATTCGTCATTCATCGTCCACCAGGCCGGCCAGACGCCGATAGCGTCTGGCGCAATGAAACGGCACTCCATGTAATACGGAGCCTTTACTGTAAAGCCCGTGCCGTCGCGTGAATTGACGGAAGAAATCAAGCCGGTAGTGTTTCGTTTTGCATTGGCACGAATGATCAAGTAAGTGTCACGCTGGAAAAACGGGCCATCGGGCGCAGGATCGACAAACGGTATCTGGCTGAAGTCGAGACCATCGGGTTTGTGTGCTCCATATCGCGTCCCATAACCGGTTCCTGAAATGGAGAGTGGGCCATTGAAGTCGTCCACGAACACGAGCGACATTCCCGCCGCACCCGGCGGAGCGGCTGCGGGAATCCCCTCGTTCCACGAAACTCCTCCGGTGTTATAGAGCTGCAGATAGCAGGTATCGGCATAGCCGTCGGCGATGCGGGTACCGGAAATGCGCACGGTAATCGGTCCATGAGGATACAGATCCGCAGCGAAGTCAAACGATCCGGCGCCGTTTCCGTCGAGCGAAACGGTGGCTACGCGGGAGTCGGAACCATACTCGCCGCCAGGCAGCCAGCTCTTCACTTCGAGCGGGCTCCGAAAACTCGGCGCGCTGACATGGATGGAAGTATTACCGTGGACGTCGGAGCGGTAGTCCGGAGAAGTGACGGCGATCAGTTGAGCTTTGGCACGCGGTAGTACCGCGATTGTGGCCAGTAAAGCAATGGCCATCACAAATCGAGTTGTCTTAATCACGAATTCCCCTTTAGCCCGATAGCGCGAGTAAGTCTAATCTGGCTGCGTTTCAAACACGATGCCATTCCAGGCATCCGGATCGAAGGCTCCAATGTGCATCGTGTCGAATTTGCTCTGCGCACTTACCGGCGGCACAGTCAAACAAGAAATTGTTATCGACGACAATAAAGTGGATTGAACAATTGGCCGTTCTCGATGCACTCTGTTTTGAAAAGCATCATCCTTGGCTCCCGCCATTTTGAGGTGCCCTCATTTAGGATTCGGCCAACTCAATAGCGCCAGGTTCAGCGATCGACGCACACCTTTGTAAGATCGATCGGCGAAACGTGAAAGAACACAGTAAGTAACCGCCTCGTATCTATTGCATGTTCTCTCCCGACATCGATGGCGGGGCGTCTTTCGGCGCGCTCCCCCACAGTTTGTTCGGCCGATCGCCCATTTCCAGTACAAGAGTTCCCCCCTCGGCAATGTCCTGGTGCCGGAACCATGGCTTGCTGAGTGGCTTTCCATTCAAAGTTGCCGACTGGATGTACTTGTTTTGCGCCGATACGCGACTGGCGACGATGGTGAAATCCCTGCCATTGCCCATGCGGATTGCGATCCTGGAAAAGAGGGGGCTGCCGATTTCATAAACCGCACTGCCGGGGCAAACCGGATAGAACCCCATGGCGCTAAGAACGTACCACGACGATGTCGCGCCGCCGTCGTCGTCACCGGGAATGCCAAGCGGACCATCACCGTACCAGACATCCATAATCTGGCGGACGCGTTGCTGGGTTAGCCAGGGTTCGCCGGAGAAATCGTAAAGATACGGGATATGAAAGCTTGGTTCGTTGCCCTGCGCATACAAGCCGATCAGTCCGGTCGCGTCAGGAAACTGTCCCAGAAAATCGTACTTCGCTCCACCGTACTGTTCGACAAAAAGCTGGTCGAGTTTTGCATTGAAGCGGTCGCGGCCGCCAAACAGCTTGATCAAGCCCGCAACGTCGTGCTGTACCCCAAACGTGTACAGCCATGAATCGACCTCGGTGAAGTAGTCGCGGCCGCCCAATCCTCCGCCACGCCTGGGATCGAAATGATCCACCCATTCGCCATCGGCGCTGCGCGGAGCCATAAATCCAATCGCCGGATCGAAGACATTCTGGTAATTGGCAGCGAGCTTCGTGAAATAAGTCTCATCCTGCTGTTTACCGAGCGCACGGGCTAACTGTGCAACGGCCCAGTCATCGTAACTGTTTTCGATGGTGACCGAAACAGCCTGACGGCGCTCCCATCCAACCTCAGGCACGGTCTCCTTTTCTTCCCACTGCAATGCCGGAAAGAACCCTTTATTGAAATAAACGCGATCGATGCTTGTCAGCGGTCCGCGACTCCACGGAATCATGGTTGCTTCAGTCGCGTTCTTACGCATGGCTGCATAAGCTTCCTCGACATCGAAGTCGCGATAGCCTTTCGCATAGTTGTCGAGAATGACCTCTGCCGCATGATGGCCAATCATTACCGCCTGCTCGCCGGCTACGGAAGGAAATGAAGGCAGCCAGCCACTTTGCTCGTACATGCGGAGATAGGAGCGGACCATGTCCTCTTGCCGATGAGCGTCAAGCAGAAGTTGCAACGGGTGAAGAGACCGATAGGTGTCCCAGGTTCCGTCGTCGACGTAGAAATCGTGTCCGCCGGCCTCGTGGACCGAGTGATCGTAGCCGCTGAAGTACCGGCCGTCTTCGGTGATGTCGGTCATGCGGCCGAGCGAACGATAAAGCGCCGTGTAGAAGATGGTGCGCTGGCGTTCATTTCCACCTTCTATGTGGATAGCGCCCAACGCATGATTCCACTCCGCCCTGGCTTTTGCCTTGACACCGTTAAAGTCCCACGCAGGTATCTCGCGTTCAAGATTGCGATGCGCCTGTTCAACACTGATGTAGGAGAGCCCGACCCGGACGCCAATCTGCTCTCCGGGAGCCGTCGCAGAATCCGAAACAAATGCAATTCGGTCGCCGGAAACTTCAGCAAATTGAGAGGCCTCACCATCCGTCAGAACTTGCCAGGAATTGAACGGGGTGGAAAACTCCGCATAGAAATAGGCTCTAGTTTCTTTGGCCCCTTCGGCAGACTTCCCAATCGAAGGATCGACTCTCTCGCTGCCGCCGACCGCGCTATTGCCATAGACAACGAGTTTCCCTTCCCTGGCAACGCTCAACATGAAATGCGCATGTTCACTGGCCGGAAACGTAAATCGATAGAATGCCGCCTCCTGACTCGCAGTGAATTCGGCTTTAATTCCCCAGGTCAGCAAGTCGGCTTCGTAATAGTAAGGAGTGGAAACCTCAAAGTCGTGATCGAACTCCGATGCGCAGTCATCAGGCGAGGCCCCTGCCGGTCCCACCGAGGCCATCAGAACCGCAGGACCGGCAGGAAAACCAAATATCTTATCCGCCAGATAACGATCTGCTATTCCCGGCGTTGTAACCGGCGCCAGTCGCGCCATTCCATGCGGATACTGGACAAAGGGAACGGTTGCGGTGAGTAACTGGCCAATCCCGCCTATATTCGGCGCAACATAATCAACCGGCTCTTTTGCCTGTTGGCAACTCAAAACAAATGGCCAACTGCACAGAACAACCGTTAAAAGTGTCGCTGCAATATTTCCCCTGGTAGTCATTGTTCTTTGAACCGTTTCTCAGGAATCACGTGAATAATTGAGAATGCTCAAGCTCACAATCGCAACTTGAAAATGCAGTCAGCAGGGAGGCTGTATCGCTCCTACCATTCCTCCTTTGCCAGCGCAGCGCCGGTGCACGGATCGATTTTGAGGGGATTTGGATCTGTCTTCCTGGGCCAGAAATAGGGCCGTTTCACCGAGTCGCGCTTCTTGCCGATCTGGATCACCGCCGACCATGAAGGCGACACTTCGATGGGCTCAATCATCCCATTCGATGTAAAGTGCAATGGCGCACTCCAGAATTGAAGGTCGTGCCCCTTGACGCCATCGGACCGCGAGCCCCAGCGGTCCGCCATCCAAACAAACGTCGTACCTGCGGGAGAGAGAATCTCAGCGACGAACGTCTGCTGCGCGGCAACAAGCGGCTGTCCGTTGGCGCCTCGATTAATATTCCCCTCTTCGGCGTAGGGCCCGAGGGGATTCGACGCCGCAAAGACACGAACTCCACTTCCTGCGGAACAGAAGCAACACGTTGAGTCGAATAAGGCATAATAGCGATCCTGATTGCGGAATAGTGCCGGCGCCTCGCAGCCGACGCCAAGCACGCCGCTGGTGTCGCTTGTCACGTCGAGAAAATCGCTCGCCAGGCGCTGGATCCTGATCGCGTGGTTCTGCTTGATCGTCGTGTAAATGAAGTAGCCTGCTCCATCCCTATCCACAAAGAGACTGCCATCGCCAGGTCCGTCCTCGAATCCGGCAACTTTGACTGCAGTCTTCACGATTGTGAAAGGTCCCACGGGCGTGTCGCTGATCGCTACGCCCACTTTCCCTTCCCAGAGCTTGGGATACCAGTTGTACCAGAGAACGTATTTTCTCGTATTCGGGTTGAAGACAACGTACGGACGATAATAGACACCGTCAGGAGGAGACTGAAGCAGCTCGCCATCAAATCGCCAGTCTCTCAAACCCTTTGAACTGTAAACGCGAAAGCGATTGTTGATGCTGTAACCTGCGCTCTTGCCGTAAGAAGTACCGTAAAGGTAATAGCGTCCGGCAAAGTATTTCAGGCATCCATCGTGCGCATCGATGATCTCGCCTTTTGAATCACGCCGGGGTTGACCATTGTCCACGTCAACCTTCGCAAATTTAGCTCGTTCACTCGCCGCGCATGGGGCCGGGAAACTCAAACCCACGCAAACCGCAATTGAAAGACACAGGAAGATGCCTTGCGATACCGCGCCACATGCTTTCAACGTGCGTTGCCCCCCGCCACTAAGTGCAGCCCGCAGAATACGCTCTCTCAACTTCGGACATCCATAGCCGCTGTCACATCCGGGCTGATCAGGCGGGCTCGCCCGCAGCCGTTGCGTGTTTTTTTGAATTGCAGACAAGTTAGAAGAAGAAACAGAACCTTGGGAAGTTCCAGAGATGTCTAAGCAGGTTAATGCCAACCTTCGCAGGTCAGTTACGGGCTATAAGTTATTTAGTATTAGATATATATGCTCGCCGTTACCAACTTGTTAAACCCTCTCTCAAAGGGAGGTGAACGAGCAAGAACTGTCCCCCGTATGTTTGCCTGTGTGATGGGACGACTCGAAATTACCATCCGGCACAGTGAGAACTGGCCAGTGACTGATGACGAATTAATTGAAAACCGGAGCGAGTTTCCGCCCTGTCTTTTTCAGTGCCGATTCTTTTGTGTCCAGCCTGGTGACGCCCACCTTCTTGATCAGATAGTCACCGAGATCGAAGCGGAAATTGCAGCGGCGGCACAATTCGTCATCCAAATACTTACAAGGCTTGCCATCTATGGTGGAGTGCCGGACTAAATCGGAATGACGGGAGAGCTCATGGTTGCCGTCCCTCGAATGGATTTGAAAGGCAGCGGTAGCTGAGATTCAACACAGAATTCTGTGACAAAGAAAAATCCCCGCTATTTACGCGGGGATTTTTCATCGGTGATCTGTTGGGATTGGACTAAGGCCATCGCGCTGCCGCGACTGCCAGGGACCCGGCGGAAGACCGCGCCGCAGGGGCTAACTCTGGGGCTTGGGCGCGATGCCCTAGGCCTCAGTCACCTCACGTACCGTACTACTTGGTAAATCAATCTTCATAGGCTGGATCATCCTCCTTTCCCGTGTATGCATAACTTACCCGAGGACGGGTTTGGAGTCAAGAGGCGGCTAGTGTAGTCACCCACGTTTTTTCAACGTCGCAAAGTTCTTGCACGCTTCGCGGTAACTCAGCCCCGAGAGTTGGTCTTTAGCGCCGTTCAAATACTTCTCCACCGCGCGCCAGTCGTGCCACGCGTAGTCGCGCAGCGCCCAGCCAACGGCTTTGCGGATAAAAAACTCCTTCTCGGGCGCGAGTTTGTCGGCGTATTTAAAGAGCCTGACAGTATCAGTCTGTTCGCGCATTCCGATCTGGTGCAGCATCGCTATCCGCCGCACCCAGAAGTTTTCGTGCTTCACAGCCTGATCCATGGCGCGACGGCCCTTTGCGCCGGAGCGCTGAACGATACCACCTACCAATCTCGGAAAAGTATCCACCGTGTCCCACCAGGGCTTGCTTTGCGCCAGTTCGAGAAGCCAAGGCAAATCTACCAGCGAAAATAGGGCCTGGTGCTGGTCGAGTAAATCGGCTGCAACGTATTGGTATTCGCGATGCTCCATCTGCCACAGCGCCAGGGCGACGCTCTTGAGCGCCGCGGCCTCAACGGGCGCAAATCCGCGAATCAGTTCCTTCACCGCTTCGCGCCGGTCCGGCGTGGCGACGCCCAGGTAAACGAATTTGTCGCGCATATAGGTGCACATGCCGGGGGCTTTTGCGGCGTCGGCCAACTGCACCAGCGCGGATTCAACCGCACGGCAAAATTCTATTGCGTGCGCATTTGGTTTCCTGTTGGCCATTGGTCTAGTGTGGTTTCCCCTCATATTGGATACGATTTTGCACTCGGAAAGACATCCCTCAGCGGCTAAAGCCACTCTCGTTAAAATCGCCTTATCGGCACGGATAAATCCGTGCCCTTTCAAAGCAGTAGCCCCCTTGAGTTTTCCGCAGTCTGTAAATCCGTGCCCTTTCAAAATGCGATAGCCAACCCCTATGAAAGACCGAACGCTAACTCTCCGGGTTGGGAGCCTTCCTGGTTTTTGCCGTCGTAATCATCACCACGCTGGCCAGCACGCATGTGCTGCCTACAATAGTGCGCTCGCCCAGTGGCTCTCCGCCTGCAAAATAACCCAGCAGAACCGCCACCACGGGATTCACGTATGCGTAGGTGCCAACCTTGGTTGGCGAGTAGTAATGCAGCAGCCACACATACGCCGTGAACCCCACAATCGAGCCGGCGACAATCAGATAAAGCAGCGCCAGCCAGGCTTTTGTCGAAACGGCTGCGGGATGAAATGCTTGAAACTCGCCGCTGATGGCGGCCACAATCGCGAGCAGCACGCCGCCCACCAGCATCTGCGCGCCTGAGCTCATTACTTTGGACGGCGGCAGCGACAGTTTTTTAGCAAGGGCTGAAGCCAGTGACCAACTGATGGCGCCAATAACCAGAGCCACTGCGCCGGCCCGGTTAATGGGTTCCCCGCCAAGATTCAATTGCCGCACCACGAGGACGGCCACTCCGCAAAACCCGATGGAGAGCGCGATAACCAGTCGCGCCGTGAGTTTTTGCGTTCGCAGAATAATGATTTCGGCTAGCGCCATGAATGCCGGAATAGTTGCCAGCATCACGGCCGCCAGGCCTGATGGCACCCGCTGCTCGGCCCAGAACAATAGCCCATAGTCGCATGCGAAGATCACGGCAGCTAGCAAGGTGGCCGATCCCCACTCCCTGGCCGTGGGATTGCGCTCGCCTTTGAGCAGCATCCACAGATAGAGAACCAACCCCGCAACCGCGAACCGCATAGCCGCGAGCAAGAATGGAGGCACCTCTTCAACGCCAAACTTGATGGCCAGAAACGTTGAACCCCAGACGAAGTAAATGATTCCGAACGCGAGCAGGGTCTTCCACCGAGCCGAATTTACCACCGTCGGATTCATCGCGAGCTCCAGTTGCGGGAGAGATGTGTCCTTTGAGAAACAACCGCAGATCCTTCGACTCCGCAAGCCGCAACAACCGCGGCTTGCTGCGCCTCAGGATGACAGCGCGGATTTTGTGGCAAACTTCAAGGTCAAAATACTGGCCCCGGGCCCTCGGTTCCTTCGTTCCCTTGTTCCCTCGTTCACTTATTCACCGTCTCCATCACCAACTGTGCAACCATTCTTCGTCGCGGCCGATGCGCACCGGCGTGCGGAACAGCTCACTCAGTCTTGCTTCAGTCAGCAGTTCCTGGCGCGGACCATCACTCACAATCTTTCCGCCGCGCATCAGGATGATGCGTTCAATCTCCGGCAGAATGTCGCCGAGGTGATGAGTCACCAGCACCAGCCCGGTGCCTTCCGCCGCGAGTCTTCGCAGGGTCTCGCGCAGTTCGCGCTGGGCGGCGAGGTCGAGCGCGTTTGACGGCTCGTCGAGCAGCAATTGTTTAGGCCTGTGCACCAGCGCCCGCGCAATCAGGACGCGCCTTTTTTCGCCGGCTGACATGGTGCCCACCAGTTGCCCGGCCAGGTGCGTCGCCTCAATTCGGGCAAGAGCCTCACACCCCCGCTCGCGCATCTCATCCGTCACATGCAGATTGGGCCACAGCGTCGAGGCGGAAAAGAAACCCGCAATCACCGCGTCAAGTCCGGTCGTAACTGCGGTGCGCTCGCCGGGCAGGTCGGCGCCCACCACGCCAAAGTGCTTGCGCAGTTCGGTCAGGTCCCAGCGCTCGCGCCCAAAGATTCGCACCCTCATGCCCGGCTCGACCACGGGATAAATCTGGCAGGTAATGGTAAGAATCAGCGTCGACTTCCCGCAGCCGTTCGGTCCCAGAATCGCAACATGCTCCCCGGCGCGAATGCTCAGGTTGAGGTTGTGCAGCACGATCCTGTCGCCGCGCGCCACATTCACATGGCGCAGTTCCAAGAACTCAGCAGCGGCAGAGTTTTTCGCCGCCTCTGCGCCCTCTGCATTCGTTTCATTTGATTGGATCTGCAGACTGTCTGCCACGGGCTTCACAGGTCCAAGATTAACGTACGGGATTAATGTAACGCCTAACAAATTGCCGGAATTCGGATGCTTGATTCAATACATGTTTGCGAGCCCGGCAATTGCTCAGCATACCCTGGCATCTGTCTACCCAACTGCTCGCCTGTTACATTGATAAGGTTATTGCCATGAGCGATCTTTCCCCCTTTCTCGTTCCCCGTGGATTCAGATTCGGGGCCACCAAAGCCGGACTTAAGGCGAGCGGCCGTCCCGATTTTGCGTTGATCGCCGCTGACCGGCCAGCCAGCGCGGCAGCCGCATTCACCTCGAATCGGGTCATCGCCGCCCCCATCATCGTCGACCAGGAAAACCTGCGCGCCGCGTGCGGCAAGGTTCGCGTGGTTGCCATCAACGCCGGCAATGCCAACTGCGCCGCAGGACAGGCTGGCCTCAATGCTGCGCGTGCAACCTGCACAGCCGCTGCCGACATCTTCGGCTGCCGCTCCGAAGAGGTTTTTCCGTCCTCGACGGGCATCATCGGCGTCCCGCTCCCGGCTGAAAAGCTGATTGCGGCCATGCCCGCGCTGGCCGCCTCGCTCGGACCCGAGGCCGACCGCTTTCATGAAGTTGCTGAAGCTATTCTGACCACCGACACGGTGGAGAAGACCGCATTCGCGCGTGTGGAAGTCTTGACTGCCGGCGGCCCCGATCGATCTTCGAGCGAAGTGCGTATCGCTGCGTTCGGCAAGGGTTCCGGCATGATCCATCCCCAGCTTGTGCCTCACGCCACCATGCTGGTGTACGTTCTGACTGACGCGGCGATTGAGCCCGCGGTGCTGCAAGGCTATCTGAACGCTGCCATCGAACTCAGCTTCAACCGCATCTCGGTTGACGGAGACACGTCGACCAACGACACCGTTCTGCTGCTGGCCTCAGGCGCAAGCGGCCTCGAGATCGGTGCCGGCAACTCAGCCTTCCAGTCCGCAATCAACCAGGTCTGCACGTCGATTGCCCGGCAAATCGTCGCCGACGGCGAAGGCGTCACTCACGTGGTGGAACTGCGCATAACAGGCGCGGCTAGCGATGCCGATGCACTGCGCGTAGCCAAGGCCATTGCCCACTCTCCCCTGGTGAAAACCGCGTGGGCCGGCTGCGATCCGAACTGGGGCCGACTCGCCGCGGCAATCGGTTATTCCGGAGTTGATATCGATCCTGCGCGCTTCGACATCAGCTTTGGCTCACTGCCCATTTGCCGCGACGGCGGCCGCGCCGCGGACTACGACGAGGCTGCCGCTCATGCCTACATCAGCCAGGAGGAGTTCTCGATCTCCATCGACTTGCACCAGGGCCCCGGCTCCTGTACGTTCTGGACCACCGACCTGACTCACGAGTACATCCACATCAACGCCGATTACTCCACGTAGCGCAGGCAGAGCCGCACAAAATGACCCGAACATCTGCGGCGGCGAAATTACATTCAGCGCTTTATTTGCGTCTTATGCACTTCAGGTTACAATCGCAGCAACTTCCCTTAGAGGATAGCGCGGACCGCATGAAGAAAAGAGTAGTGAAGCCGGGCGTGGCGCCTGCACCGCCGGGCGAGGGTGAATTCTCGCTCATCGCAAATAAAAAGCTGCTCGACCTCTACGCTGCCATGCTTAAATGCCGCATGGTTGCAAAGGCCATCCCGTCCGCCAAAAAAGGCCTGCGCAAACGCTCGGTCCCCATTTCTGAGGCGGTGACAGCCGGCGTCACCATCGATCTGCTGGACGGCGATGCCATCAGCCCTGAGGCCTGCGACCTGACGCCCTGCGTGGTGAAGGGTGTCGCAGTCAAAACGCTGCTGCATTGGTGGTCCAGCGCTTCCACTCGCGTCCCCAGAGTTGTTACCCGGACCAATGTCATTCCGCCGGCAGCGTCGCCCGCGGCACGTCTCGAAGCTGCCCTGCGCCTGGCCGCTCACTTCCGCTCCACAAATTCCGAATCAGTGGTCGTCCTGTTTACCGGGCCCGGAACCCTGGAGCCGAAGCGGGCTACATCACCCGATCTCTCGCAACGACAGCTTCGGTCATCTCTGTCCCAGGCCGCCGACCAGCGTTTGCCCATTCTCTTCGTCATGCAAAGCGAGACTGACGCTGATGACTTGATTCCCATCAGTCATCAATCCGGCGTTCCCTGCATGGTGGTCGACCGTGACGACGTGGTCGCCGTCTACCGCGCGGCATCTGAGGCGATTACTCACGCACGACGCGGAAACGGCCCAACCCTGATTCACTCCAAACCCTGGCGCTTGAAAGGCCGTGGGCTTAAAACGCGGGAACTCCGCGACTGTATCTCCAAGATGGAGCGTTATCTGGCTGGAAAAGGGCTCGCTTACAAAGCGGTGAAGGATAGAACCATCAAGAAATTCAGAGGCGAGCTTTGAGGCTGCGGGCCTGTTGAGGGCGCCGATTCTTAGCAGGTGCGAGAAATGGGAATGGTTGGGGTAGGCGCATTGGCGGAGGGTCGGGAGACCCTCCGTACATCCGGTCAGGAGACCGGCGGTACTTCCGCTACTTCGCTCTGGGATGAGTCCGGTCGTAGACCTGCACGAGTTGCGCGGTGCTCATCTGCGTGTAGCGCTGGGTGGTAGAGAGCCGCTCGTGTCCCAACAGTTCCTGGATGGCTCTGAGGTCCGCGCCCTCCTCAAGAAGGTGGGTGCCGAATGCATGGCGCAGTGTGTGCGGATGCACATCCGCCGGCAACCCGCGCAGAATTGCGATCCGTTTCACAATCCGTCCGACGCTTCGCGTTGTGAGCCGCGCCTGGGCGCCGTTCGCGATGCCGCGCAATTGCAGATTCAAAAACAGCGCCGGTGTGCGCGCGTCGCCGCCCGCCGCAGCCAGCTTCGCCGACCGCTCTGCCAGGTAAGCGCGCAGGGCCTGGGCCGCGGCGTCGCCCAGCGGAACGTAGCGCTGCTTTTGCCCTTTGCCCCTGACCAGCACGGCCTCATTGGCCCAATGAATGTCGTTGAGGTTCAGGCCGGTAAGCTCGGCGTTACGGATACCGCAACCGTAAAGCATTTCGAGAATGGCGCGATCGCGCGTGGGCCAGCTCGCCGCATCTTCGCCCACCGAATCCACAACGCGATTCAATTGCTCGATCGAGGGCACGCGGGGCAAATGTTTTGGCAGCCTGGGCGTTGAAACCAGCGCCGCCGCGTTCTGATCAACGTGGTGGAAACGGGCCAGCCACTTGAACCAGCTCCGGATCGCGGCCAGCGCCCGCGCCGCCGAGGCCTTTGAAAGCCCACGATCGTACAGCGTTCCAAGATAGGCGCGAATGTGGGTGTGCTCGATGCGCTCGACACTTGATTCGGCGCTACGGCCTGCATCGGCTGCCAGCCCCGATTCAGTTCCGCTCATCCACGCCGTAAAATTTTCAAGCTCGCGGCGGTAGGCCCTCAGCGTGTGCGCCGACGCGCCCCGTTCACCAGCAAGCACCCGCAGATACTCCGCAGCCAGCTCCACGGGGCTGGCCGCAGTTGCCGCGGGCGCGCTCATGCCGGCTCCTCTTGCGGCTCTTTCATTCCCGGCTCGCGCGCAGAATCTTCGGGCGTCGCACCAGGCGCCTCATCTTCAACTTTCCGCATCCCCCGCGGGTGATGCAGGCGATGCACGGCCTTCAGGCGTCCCAGCGCCAGGTGGGTGTAAATCTGTGTAGTTGAAATGTCGGCATGGCCCAACAACAATTGCACGCTGCGCAAATCTGCGCCGTGTTCAACCATGTGCGTAGCGCAACTGTGCCTCAGCATGTGTGGGCTGGCGTTGCCTGTAGCCATCTTGACGAGGTGCCAAACCCATTGCCGCGTGAGGGGCATGCCGCGCAGCGAAAGAAACAGGCGCGCGCCGTCCTTGCGCTGGCTGCGTCCGCCGCGCGCCGTGCTGATGCGGTCGAGGTGCGGCCTTCCCTCGCGCAGATATTGCTCCAACGCTTCAACCGCAGAACGGCCAAGCGGCACAATCCGCTCTTTGTCTCCCTTGCCGCGCACTTGTACGCGCCCCGCATCGAGCGCCAGATCGCTGGTGCCGAGGGCCGTGACTTCTGACACCCGCAGCCCGCCTGCGTAAAGAAGTTCGAGAATGGCCCGGTCTCTGAGCGCTGTGGCCTGGGCCTGCGGATGGGTGGCCGCCATCTGCGCGCGCTCCAGCATCTCAGCAACCTCCGGCTCAGCAAGCGATTTGGGTAGCACCTTCCAGGCCTTGGGCGAGTCCACGTTCACGGTTGGATCGTGGTGGATGCGCCGGTCGAGCATCAGCCACTTGTAAAACCCGCGCAGGCAGCTCAGCTTTCGCGCCGACGATCGCGAATCGATTCCGTGCGCACGCAGATGCTCAAGAAACGCAGTCAGGTCATCCTGAACTGCCATCAGCAGTACGCCATTGCGTTGCTCAATAAATTCGGCGAATGTTCTCAAGTCGCTGAGATATGCTTCGCAAGTGAGTGGCCGCAGACCTTTTTCAACCCTCAGGTAGGTTTGATAATCGCGCAGGAGCCCGGTATTGCCCGTACTTTCCACACCTTCGATTATCCGCGCGTTCCGGCTTGGCCCGAGGCAGGCCGCCCGGTTACCGAACCTCGTTCATTACGGAATCAACATCATTAACAACTGCATACAATCCGCGGTTGACGAATCGTACCGGAGCGAGTCTGCTCAATTGCTCACCAGGTTTACTTCATCGCAATCCAGAAGTTTTCGATCTCCTCAAGCGTCTTATTCTTGGTCTCAGGCACAAAGAACCATGTAAAGGCTCCCTGCGTGAGGGCCATCAGCGCAAGAAAGCCGAAAGTGACAGATTTGCCGATCTGGTGAAAGGCGAACGGGAACAGCAGCACAACGATCGCATTGGCGACCCACTGGATCAACACCGGAACCGTCATGGCCATGCCGCGCACATCATTGGGGAAAATCTCTGGTACCAGGGTCCAGAACACCGGGCCCACGCAGGAACAAAAGAAGGCCAGGTAGGTGAGAATCAGCACCAGGACAAATACGCCGTGAAAATGGCCCGTTGCGACGCAGGTGATGAGCCCGGCAAGCGTAACTGCCATACCCAGGGAGCCGGAAACGTACAGGATCTTGCGCCCGTACCTGTCGATGATCCAGAAGGCAACCAGTGTGGTTATGAACTCAGTTACTCCGACCAGAAACGTTGAGAATAGCGCGGCATCGACCTTCCAGCCCGCGGACTGAAAGATGGCCGGCGCATAATCGACAATGGTGTTTATACCGGAAACATGAATCAGAATCGCGAGGCAGGCGCTGACGATCAATGGACGCTGTACGCCGGGACGAAGGAGGCTCCGCCAGGTTTCGTTTTTCTGCTGCAGGGTCGCATCAATTGCTTCGATTTCGGCTTGCGCATTCTCAGCGCCGCCAATGCGCTCGAGCAAGGCGCGCGCCTCTCGCATTTTGCCAACCCTGACCAGAAAGCGCGGCGTCTCAGGAGCCAGCGCAATCATGATGAGAAACACCGTGGAGGGAATCGCACCGGTCAGGAACATCCAGCGCCAGTTGTATTGTCCCGTGTCGCGCAGCAGATAGTTGATGGAATACGAGATCACAATGCCCATGACGATGGACAACTGGTAAAAGGTTCCCATGCGCCCGCGAATCGATGGGGGAGAAACTTCAGACACATACATCGGCGACAGCAGAGAGACGCCGCCGACGGCCAGCCCGCCGATGGCGCGAACGATGAGGAAGATGAGAAAGCTGGGCGCGAGAGCCGTGGCTGCGGATGTGACCACAAACAGGACGGCTACCCAAACCAGCATGTGCTTGCGACCGAAGCGGTCAGTGAACTTTCCGGCCAGAAACGATCCCAGCACGCAGCCAAAGAGCAGGGAGCTGAACGCCCACCCGAGGCTGATATCGCTCAAGGCAAAACGCTGAATCAGGAACGGTCCGGCCCCGGTAATGATTGCGATATCGAATCCGAACAGCAGGCCGCCCAAAGCGGCAGTGCATCCCAAAAAAATCACGTAGCGAAGGTTCACGGTTGGCGTCACTCGTACACGCTCCTGAAGTGGAAAGAGCCGGATGTGGAGGGGTTGAGAGAAGCACTTGGTTCGAGTTCTTCCCTGACCTTCACGAGCCAATTGTCCAGAGCATTGCCGCAAGGCAGCGGCAAACTCCAGACGAAACGCTACTAGAGATCTCCGCATGCTGTCCATTGCATCGGATGCATCGGACCGGCCCGCGCCCGCTTTATTCAAACCTTTACGTGCAAAATCGAGGCCGTTGGAAGAAAATGGAATTGAACATAGTTTGAGCAGGATTGAGGGAGTTTTGTTGGGTACGGAAATTGAAACTTCAAAATGGACCGCAGAGGAGTTTGAACGGCTGGTCCTCGACAGCAAGCCCAAAGTTGCAGTGTTCGATTGCGATGGAACCCTCTGGAGCGGCGACGCCGGTTACGGTTTCATGGCCTGGTCCCTGGAGCGGGGCCTGGTTTCGCGCTCCACCAGCGACTGGATCGACACCCGCCATCGCGCCTATCGCGCCGGCAACGTGAGTGAAGAGGTGATCTGCGGCGAGATGGTGCAGATTTACGCCGGCCTGCGCGACCAGGAGTTGCGCGACGCGGCCGCACAGTACTTCAACGAATTCATCCGCCCCAATCTTTTTGTTGAAATGGTGAAACTCATCGCCGATCTGCGTAATGCCGGCATAGAACTTTGGGCCGTGAGCTCAACCAATCGCTGGGTCATCGCTGAAGGCGTGCGCGACTTCGGCATCCCCGAGGAGCGCGTGGTTGCCGCCGATGTTAAAGTCGCAAACGGAATTATCACCAGCGATCTTGTAGATGTGCCGACCGGGCCGGCCAAGGCTACCGCGCTCAAGCGCATCGGGCTGCCCCACCCGGATGCGGTCTTCGGCAACTCGCTCCACGACCTGGCCATGCTTGAAATGGCCCGCTGTCCCTTCCCGGTCAATCCATCTCCTGCGCTGATTGCCGAGGCCGGCAAACGCGGGTGGGGTTACTTCAAGCCGAAGGGCGCCGAGGGAATTGATGCGGCCGTAAACGGTGAATAGTCTTTCCCATACCGCTAAAACCGTGGGCATGGCGCTGCGACATGTAAACTCATCTCTTTTGTTTCGTTTACAATAAACCCGTGCAAGATGGTGCCCCCAATGCCAGCCCCCGCCCCGCCGGACCCGCGCTGCGTTTTGTGGCCGCCGCACTGATTGTCCGCGACGGCGAGGTCTTGATTGGCCAGCGCCGCTCTAATCAGCCCATGGCTCTGCTCTGGGAGTTTCCCGGAGGCAAAATCGAGACCGGCGAGAGCCCCCAGGAGGCGCTTGTCCGCGAGCTGGTTGAAGAGCTCGGCATTCATGCCACCGTCGGCCCCAAGGTCATCCACATCCGCCATAACTACCGGCATGGCGGCGCCGTGGACCTGCAGTTCTTCTCAGTGCGCGAGTTCGAGGGCGAAATCCAGAACCATATTTACGAGCAGATCAGGTGGGTCAAGCTCGGCGACCTGACCACCTATGACTTCCTCGCCGCCGACCGCGGGCTGATTCGGGATTTGGCCGCAGGCAAGCTGCTGTAGGGCGTCAAGAAGTAGCGCCGGGCTCTAGCCCGGTTGTCGTACGGGCGTCCACGCCCGTACTCCACACCCACTCCCATCCCTTCAGTCCTGCACGTTCCGGATTCATCAGGACATAGCGAACGGCACGTTCGAACTCATCTCCATTCCGAATCAGACGGTCATAGTATTCCCGCTGCCAGAAAGTCCCGGTTCGCCCCAGGACCCGGTTCGCCATCCTCGCTGTAAATGATTTCCAACTCGACATTACTGCGGCAAGCTCGTGCCCCGGGAACAGCCGGAACACCACATGAACATGATTGGGCATGATACACCATGCGATAAGCCGGTACCGCACGCTATGCCGAAGGTGGAGCGCATTTGCCACCAGGTTCGCAATTCGCGGGTCGCGAAGGTGACAGGCCCCGATTCCGCGGTCGAAGTACTCTTCAATTCTGCTCGAACAAAACTCAGCAGCTAATGCTTTTTGGTGCGGAAGGAGATGTGCCCCGGTCTTCTTTGCGGCGCGAAGAATTCTGTGGCGCTCAATCATTCGTTCGATAACTTGCCGCGGCAAAGAATCGGCGAGGCGAAATGTTACAAAGTATAGGCCTCCATCATTTTCCCAATGGGGCAGACGTCGATTCCGGATTCTTACTTCGCCGAAGCGTGGATTGACTGCACCCTGCAATGTCCCTTGAGCGGGCAGCGCGGACGGGATCTTTTGGTCTTCCACGATAACTCTTGTATGCCCCACTTCAAAATTGCGCAGTGATGCGAAATACCTTGGACGGGCCAGGAGACCCCTCCTACAACCGGGCTGGAGCCCGGCGCTACTGCCCGGCGCTACTCTTTCCCCGGTCCCGGGTTAACTAAGAGGATTCCTTTTCGCCGAGGTCCGCCCGGACTCACTCGCCTCCAGGCGTTAGACCCTCAGCCCTGGGCAGGTTGAAATGAACAACTCCGCGCCGTTGCTCGCCATTTACCGTGTCACGGGCAGCATTCGCACTGCAGCTTTGGCAATGTTAGCCACCGGGCTCATTATCTCGGCAGGAATTGTGAGCCGGGTGAAGCTGGGGCTCGAACAGCCGTCGACCAAGGCCGCGTTGATTCTTTCGCTGGTTCTGCTTTGCACCGTCTTGTTCGCGATTCACGCCTTTACGTCGAGCGTGCGATTTACAACCGATTCTGTCGAGAAACGCTACCTGCTCACCATCGCCAGTATCCCCTTCAGCGAGATCCGCGGCCGCCGCCAGATCGCTCCCGGTGGCGGCGAAGCCAACATCCGCTTCTACATCCTCGTTCCCGCTCACCGATCGCTGCCCACCATCAAATTTGCCGAGTACCACGAGTTCGACGACGCGTTCTACAACTGGTTCCTGAGCCTGCCGGATCTGGATGCAAAAGGGAAATAGGCGCAGGTGAAGCGCCTGCTCTCTATTCCCTAGTCGCTGCTTTTAGTGTCCCGGCCGCATTCCCCACAGCATTACGCCGGTCATCACGATCACGATCGCGCTGGTGGCCCAGGCAATCACATTCCACAGCCGCGAGTTCCGGTACTCGCCCATCAGGTCTTTGCGGTTGATGAGCAGAAGCATGGGGATGATGACCACCGGCAGCAGCACGCCGTTCAGCACCTGCGACAGAATCGCGACGTTGATCAACTGCGCATCGGGAAGAATGAGCACAGTGATGGCGCCGCACGCAATCAGCAGCGTATAGAGCCAGTAAAAGAACGGAGCCTCTTTGAAGCTCTTGTCCACTCCCGACTCAACGCCGAGTCCTTCGCACACGGTATAGGCCGTTGAGAGGGGAAGAATCGATGCCGCGAAGAGCGACGCATTGAAGAGCCCGAAGGCGAACAGGAGGAAGGCGTAGTCGCCGGCCAGCGGGCGCATCGCTTCGGCCGCGTCTGCGGCCACCTGGATTGCGCCCATTCCATGCACAAAGAGCGTGGCCGCGCAGGCTACCACGATGAACCATGCAATAAGATCGGTGAAGAAGCACCCCACAATCACGTCAAGTCGCGACGCCGCGTAGTCCTTCACCGGAATTCCCTTTTCCACGACCGACGATTGCAGATAGAACTGCATCCAGGGCGCAATCGTGGTACCCACCACGCCGATGGCCATGTAGATATACGATTTGTCGCGCCACACCGATTTGGCAGGCAACACCACGGTCGCCTTTAAAGCTTCGTGCCAGTCAGGGTGAGCCAGCACGCCGGCAAAAATGTAGGCAATGTACACGCCGGAGGCAAGCAGGAAGATCTTCTCGGTGCTTTTGTAGTCGCCCTTCAACACCAGCGCCCACACCAGGAACGCGCAGATGGGCACACTGATGAATTTGGAGACGTGAAACAGGTGGAGAGAGCCCGCAATGCCGATAAATTCGGTCACCACGTTGGTGTAATTCAGCACCACCAGCAGCACCATCATGATGAAGGTGAGGCGCAGGCCGAACTCCTCGCGGATGAGGTCGCTCAGCCCCTTGCCGGTGACCACGCCCATGCGCGAACACATCTCCTGCACCACGATCAGCGCGATCGTAATGGGAATCATGGTCCACAGAAGCGTGTATCCGTATTGCGCGCCGGCCTGGGAGTAGGTGAAGATTCCGCCCGAGTCGTTATCGACGTTTGCCGTAATAAATCCGGGGCCGAGAACGGCCAGAAACAGCAGGATCCGGATTCGCCAGCGCTTCCACATCGGTGCGGGTTCCTTACATTTCCCTATGGTGGGGTCATTTTTCCTTTGCGACCTGGAACGAAGTTCCTCACTGACCATAACAGGCCGGGGCCTGCAGCGAAAAACCCGGGACATCAATTGACGAAATCTTTTCGACAGGGGACGGTTGCGAACACTGACGCGACATGCCGGCGCCTCGCCGGATTAAAATACGCTGTCACGATTTCAGACTCAAGAAGGACCCGCAAATGAATTCGTCCCGCTCCGACAACAGTATTCGCACCCGTCGCAATCTGCTTGGCGCAATTGCCGGCGCCGTACCGGCCGCAGCATTTCTCGCATCGCCCTCGGCCGTCGCGGCCGCGCCCCATCCGCCTGCTGAACCATCGGCTGATGATCTCTTTTCGCTTGCACGCCTGCGCAGCTACAAGAGCCGCCGGTCCTCGAGTTGGGACCGCACCGGCGGCAACGCCGACTTCGTTCACGTTGAGCCCGGCGCAACGGCCACACTGCTCGACGTCACGGGCCCCGGCGTCGTCACGCACATCTGGTTCACTATCAACTCTCCCGACCCGATGCACCTCAAAAACCTGGTGCTGCGTGCGTGGTGGGACGGCGAATCATCGCCCTCGGTCGAAGTGCCCATCGGCGACTTTTTCGGCCTCGGCCTGGGCGAGTACTTCACGTTTGAGTCGGCCCTGCTCGCCGTTGCGCCCGCCAAGGCGCTCAACTCCTATTTCGAAATGCCCTTCGCAACAGGCGCGCGAATCACTCTTACCAACGAAGGGCCCAAACCCACTAACAATCTCTACTTCGCCATCGACTACGTCGCGCTCAACACGCTTCCCGCCGGTCTGGGACGCTTCCACGCGCAGTTCCGCCAGGCCGCGCCCTGCCATGGCTGGACGAACGACTGGACCAACAATTGGGACAAGGCCGTGAACGATCGCAAAAATCTTGACGGAGCCGACAACTACGTCTTCCTTGAGGCTACCGGCCGCGGCCACTTTGTGGGCGTCACACAGTCCGTGTTACAGAACCAGCACGAGTGGTTCGGTGAAGGCGACGACATGATTTCTATCGATGGCGACAAAATGCCCACCATCAACGGTACAGGCACCGAGGATTACTACAATGGCGCATGGGACTTTTTCGGTAAGCCGTTCTCGTATGCGCACAACGGAGCGCCCGTCATCACCGGCGGCGAAGGAATCGGCAGCCGCTACTCGCTCTATCGCTGGCACCTGGAGAGCCCCATCGCCTTCGAACAGTCAATCCGCGTCACTATTGAGCACGGTCACGCCAACCACCGCTCCGACAACTTCTACTCAACTGCTTACTGGTACCAGACCGAGCCGCACGCGCCGTTTCCGCCGCTGCCCGCCGTAGCCGATCGCGAGCCAAAACTGCTAAAGGTCGGAGGACCAGCCAGCCAGGAAGCTGTTCCAGCGCCGGCTAAGTAGCGCCAGTCCGCCGAGTAGCGCCGGTCCGCTGCCATCGGTTTTCCCGGCGAATGTTTTGTATTCGAGGGGATGGTAGACCGGCTGTCTTACGGGCGTCCACGCCCGCACCATTTATGTCGTCCTAACCTCTTCCTCCGGTAACCCATCTTCTTCGCGTCTTTTGCGAAGAGGGTGGGAGATTACGAGCAACGAATCACGATCCACGACTCACGGCTTTATTCCCGCCCGCCCCACCTGCTATGCTGCGGACGCCCCAGAAAAGCGATTTATGGGAGAGCGATTTACACCCTGATCGGAGTCAAGACTATGTGGTTCCTGGGCATGGATGTTGGTACGGGCGGCACACGTGCCGTGATTGTGGATTCGAACGGCAAGCTCATTGCCGGCGCGTCGAGCGAGCATGCGCCCTTTCGCGCTGAGCACCCCGGCTGGGCCGAGCAGGATCCCGAGGACTGGTGGCGCGCTGCGCAGGAAGCTATTCGCGTGGCTATCGCCGCAGTGCCAGAACCTCGCCAGCACATCGCCGCCATCTGCCTCACCGGCCAGATGCACGGGGCCGTAATGCTCGACGAGAATGGCGCGGTGCTGCGCCCATCGCTGATCTGGTGCGACACGCGCACCCAGCCAGAGTGCGACTGGCTCACTGAAAAAATCGGTTACGAAAAACTCATTGAGCTGACCTGCAATCCCGCGCTGCCCAACTTCACGCTCACCAAGCTGCTGTGGGTAAAGACCCATCAGCCCGAAATCTTCGCCAAGATCCGCCACGTGATGTGTCCCAAAGACTACGTCCGCTACCGGCTCACCGGCGAGTTCGCCATTGACGTGCAGGAAGCCTCAGGTACGCTGCTGCTCGATGTAACGCATCGGCGCTGGTCGCACGAGGTGGCCGAAGCCGCAGGAATTCCGATGAGCTGGCTGCCTAAGGTCTACGAGTCGCCCGAGATCTGCGCGCGCATCAGCGAGCATGCAGCCTCGCTCACGGGCCTTGTTGCGGGAACCCCGGTTGCGGCGGGCGCGGGCGACCAGGGTGCGGGCGCAGTGGGCATGGGAATTCTGCAGCCGGGCAGCGTTTCGGCCACCATCGGCACTTCAGGCGTGGTGTTTGCGGCCACGGCCGAACCGACTAAAGATCCCAAGGGCCGCATCCACACGTTCTGCCATGCCGTGCCGGGCCGCTGGCACGTGATGGGGGTAACGCAATCTGCGGGCCTCAGCCTCAACTGGCTGCGCGGAACCTTCTTTGCCGGCCAGAGTTACGACGCATTGAATGAAGGCGCAGCCAAAATTCCGCCCTGCAGCCAGGGTCTGGAGTGGGCGCCGTATCTGCTTGGCGAGCGCACACCGCATCTTGATCCCGAAGTTCGCGCCGGTTTTGTCGGCATTGGAGTGCAGCACACGGCTGCTCACTTTGTCCGCGCGGTGCAGGAAGGCGTGGCCTACAGCTTGCAGGATACGTTCAGCCTCTTCGTCGATCTCGGCATTCCGGTCACCGCGATTCGGCTCGGCGGCGGCGGCGCGCGCGGCGGATTGTGGCGAAAGATTCAGGCCGGCATCTACGGGCAAACGGTTGAGATTCTCACCGCTGAAGAGGGTGGCGCATTCGGTTGCGCGCTGATGGCTGGCGTTGGAGCAAACCACTGGAAGAACCTGGACGAAGCCTGCGGGCAAGCTATCGAAGTGGCCGAGCGCATCACCGCCGATCCCGCTGACGTTGCTACCTACAAGGCTGGCTACGCCAAGTGGCGCAAGGTTTATCCGGCGCTGCGGAGCTTGCGCGGCTAAACGCCGCAGGTGAGAAAGCCAGGCGAGAGCGGAACCGGAATTGCGATGCCAAGTGGTATCCCACCCATTTTCTTGGTTGGTTTACGTGGGACGGACGGAGTTGGCATCCCACCCATTTCGCAAAGGGCGCGAAATGGATGGGGCACCCAGATTGTGCTTGGTCCGGCGGTACAAGTGTTGTACCGACTGTGAAAATGCAGGCTAGCGCGATACGGGCTCGGCAATCAGCACGTCGGCAAATACGAACCTATCGCGGCGCACAATTTCGCCGCTCTCGATCGCGAGTGGATTATTGAACATCGGTCCTGCGTAAACGCAGGAGTGAAACTCGCCCTTCTCTCCGCACGGGTCGGCACTGGCCGGCAAGTCTTTCAGCAGTGCCTCGTCGAACTCGCGGCCCGCAAACTCGGCCGGCAACTGCTCTGTGTCGATACACGTGAGACGCGCACGCAACCCGCCTGCGATCATCTCGCGCGCCAGTTGACCGGTGGGAATCTGCCACAAGGGAAAGATGGGCTCGAGACCCGTGCCCGCAAGCTGGCGCACGCGATAGGCGCGCACATCTTCAAGAAACAGGTCGCCGAACGCAACCGCCTCGATGCCCTCAGCGATCGCTCGCCGGCAGGCTTCGGCCATCAGCTTCTCGTAGATTTCGTTGCTGCACGGCCAGGGAAGCGGAACTACCCATAGCGGCAGTCCCGCGGCCGCTGCCTGCGCTTCAAGCACTGTATGCCGCACTCCGTGCATGGCCACGCGATCGAACTCTGAATTCAACGTCGTGAGCAGCGCGCACACTTCAATCGAAGGATCCTGGCGCAACGTATGCAGCGTCCACGCGCTGTCTTTGCCGCTGCTCCAGGAAAGGAGGACTCGCATCATACGACGATCATAGCCCGCCGCTCCTCAGTGCAGCCTATCAGGTCAACTTGATTACCAGGGCGTCATCGGAGGGACGGGCTTCGGGAATCTGGAGCACGAGGCCGTCGGGACTCCATTCCCATTGGAGTGGCTGCGATGAACCGAGAAGTTCAGCGTTGCGAATTATTCCGCAAGGCAACGGCGTGTCGCGACTAAGAGAAGCAACCTTCACCTGGTTACCGGGAGCACCGAGCACATGGATATAAAAGGCTCGATCGCGCGTGGTGAAGCGGAGATCCTGCGCGATGAAGTCGCTGTTGTGGTCGGCGACATAATTGCCTTCTTTGATTTTTGTGGGGCCTTCGCCAAAGCGAAAGGCGGGGCGGGTCTGGTAGATGGCTTCTCCGTTGACGCGAAGCCATGCGCCTATCTGACGCAGACGGCTCTCGATTTCAGACGGGATCGTGCCGTCGGGGCGCGGACCCACATCGAGCAGCAGGTTGCCGTTCTTTGAGACGATATCGATCAACTGGTGGATGACCCGGCCCGCGGATTTCAAATTGGGGTGCGTCAGATAGCACCATGAATCCCAGTCCAGCTCGTCGTCGGTTTGCCAAACGAAACTGGCTTTTTCAGTTAACTGGCCGGCCTCGATGTCGAGCACGCCGGAGGAAGTGGCGAAGTCGTGCTCCTTGTAAGTCATCACAACCTGATGCACTGCGCCGTGGCTGGAGTTGTAAAAGTGCGCGAGCATCTGGAGCCGGTAGGGCTCGGGAATGTTGGCTACGCGCGTGTCGAAGTAGATAAGGTCGGGGTGGTAGCGGTCGACGACTTCGATAACCTTGTCGCGCCAGATCTCGCAGAAACGGGCTGACGGCGCCGGATCGGGGTGGCTGTAGTTGAATGCTGCTGTAAAGCCGGGCGTGAACTTGTGTGGCCAGTACAAATCGGCGAGCTCGGGCCGGTATATATCGGCGTTAAGCACGGGGCTTTCGTACCATCCCCATAGCCACGAATGGTGGAAAGTGGTGAGGAACTTCAGGCCCTGCTTGCGGACGGCGCGCTCCAACTCTCCCACGACGTCGCGGCGCGGACCCATGCGAGTAGCGTTCCAGCGATTGATGCGGCTATCCCACATGGAAAATCCGTCGGCAAATTCGGTAACAGGACCGATGTATCGCGCGCCGGCATCCTTGAAGAGATCGACCCAGGCGTCGGGATCCCAGTGCTCGGCGGTAAAAGCGGCGGCAAAGTCTTTGTATCCAAACTTGTCGAGCGGACCGTATGTGGCCAGGTGATGCTCATACTCCGGACGGCCGGGCTGATACATCCAGTGTGAGTACCACTCATTGCCAAAGGCGGGGACGGAAAAAAGTCCCCAGTGAAAGTAGATTCCAAACTTGGCGTCGCGGTACCAGTCGGGACAGGAATGCGACTGCAAGGAGTCCCATTGCGGTTGATAGAGGTCGCGGCTGCTGGGCTGCGCGTCCAGGGAAGATGGCAGAAGAGGCACAGTTGATCCCGCTGCCAGCCATTGCAGCGCAGTACGGCGGGTGATGGACAATGAAACCCTTTCCTTATAGAGCAGCTTTGGATAGTGTGCGCTCCGCGAAAGAATCTTACGCTGCAAGGCAATGCCGGGCAATTGTGGAACAGCGATGATGCTCGAACCGCTTGTTGTTACTTGCCGGAGAGAGGCGGGAAATTTGTGTTCGACGACGGCCGCAGATGATGGACGAGCGGGGCGGCGAAGGCGAGGAACGCTGCTGCGAATACAAATGGGAGGAACACCGCGATGACGAAGTGGTACCAGCGAGGCGGTTTTGCTTTTTGCCGGGTGGGCGAACAGTATGCCGGAAGATAGATCATGAGACCGTATACGAACATCCACATGCCGATTTCAAGTATGTGTTGAATTCCTCCGAAGAGCGATTCGCCGATAGTGCCGGTGAGGCCAAAGAGGAGCAGGACCTGGTTGGGAGTGAAATCGTAATAAGAGAGAAGCACTGCCCAGGCGATGAACATGGGGACGAACGCGATGACGCTGTGGCCCAGGACGACGTCCCAATAGTTGGAGGACGCGGTGATGTAGGCTTGGCCGATTCGCGCGCCGAATATGGGAGCGAGGTTGGTCATGGTGGTTGTGACCACCTCCTCAAGCATGGCGAGGGCAATCGAGAAGACAACAAACTTCAAATGCCAATCGATTCTGAGGGTGTCAGACAGGCGGCGGATTTGGTTTTTGAATAATGCAGTGAATGAACCGAAGAGGACGATCCAGAAGAGGTAGAGGCCAAGGCCCATACCCAGCACGGCATGGGTGACGACCTGCGTGGGATTAAAGGTATTCAGAAAAACGACGGAGGCCAGCAGGAGCTGAACGGCGGAGATCCCGATGAATATTTTGATCAAGGTTCGGCTCGTGATTCCGCGCTTGATTGTCACCATCATGCCCTCAATCAATACAGATCGCTCTCAACAAGACTTCGTCCCGCAGCAGAAAGCGGAACGGCCTCGCGTGGTGCGAGGCCGTTCCGACAAATAAAACGGCGATGAATTACTGCAGCGTTACATCACCGCTCAGCGGCGTGTTCTCGCTCGAGTCGCCTACGCGCACCACGAACTTGCCTGGATCGATCGTCCACTTGTGCGCCGAGTCGCTCCAATAGCTGAAGGCACGCGCATCGAGATCGATCAAGACATGCTTGGTCTGGCCCGGCGCCAACGCCACCTTTTCGAATCCCTTCAGTTCGCGCTCCGGCCGGTCAACCGTGGTGGACGGGTCGGACACGTAAAGCTGCGCCACTTCAGCCCCTTCAACGCTGCCCGTGTTGGCGACGTCGAAGCTCACCGTAACGGTCGATCCCGACTGCGCCGTTGCCGGCACATGCAGATTCGAGAACTTGAAGGTTGTGTAGCTCAGGCCGAATCCGAATGGATAGAGCGGATGCTTGCCCGTTGTCGTCCAGTAGCGGTAGCCCACCATCAGCTTGTCGCCGTAATTGATCTGCGCGATGGTGTAGTCGTGACCCTTGCCGTTGTCGCCGGGCGTGTGCAGAATGGTATCGCCACCCGGCGTGCCGTAGTACCACTTGTACGACGGATTGTCTTCCCAACTACGGTCGAAGCTCACCGGCAACCGGCCCTCGGGATTGTGCTTGCCGAAGATGACTTGAGCTACGGCCGTGCCTCCTTCCTGGCCGGGATAGTAAAGGTGCAGCAGCGCGGGAGCCTTGTCAATCCAGCGCTCCACGCCCATTCCGCCTCCGCCCATCAGGGTGACGACGGTATGCGGATTGGCGGCAAGAATTGCTTCTGCCAGCGCGTCCTGGCCCCACGGCAACGTAAAGGTGCGGTCGTGCCCTTCGCCTTCGGTGCCAGGATCGAAGCCCAGCGCCAACACAACCACATCGGCATCGGCAGCGAACTTGCGCGCCTCATCTGAAACCAGGCTCGGCTCATAAGCAATTCCAACCCCCAGCCGCGTTCCATCGGCATAGGGCACGTAGTCCACCTGTACCTGGATGGTTTGCCCGGCGCCCAGGTCGAGCGAAACAGATTCGGGAACCTGCCCTTCGGCCCTGACCTGTTCGAGCGTCTGTTTTCCGTCTACGAGCACCTTGAACGAATCTTCGCCCGACGCGCCTGCGAGAAGGAGATATTTGCCAGCTTTGTCGGCTTTGTAGCTTGCGGTGTAGCGCACGCTGCGCGCTTCTTTCGAAGGCGGCAGCCACTGCCCGCCTCTGAACTCACCCATATTCCACCCGTTTGCAGTCTTGGGCGCGCCGGTAAAGTCGTCGCTTGGATATGTAGCGATATTCACGCCGCCCGCCCAGTGCGTTCCCCGAAAAACGTCTCTCATCTCAGGCAGGCCACGCGCATACAGCACGTGAGCGCTGGAGCCCAGCAGATCGCCAATGCCGGTCAAAAGGCTGACGGGCGCAAAAGCCGTGGCTTCAGACGATCCTCCGCCGCCTACGATCGCCGGCCATGCGTTGGGTCCGATCACGGCCACGGTCTTTACCTTGGCCGCATCGATCGGCAGGAAGTGGCTTTCGTTCTTGAGCAGCGTAATGCTCTCGAGCGCGCCCTTGAGCGCCACGGCGCGATCGGCCACGGAGTAGACAGGATATTCGGGGCTGAACTGCGGTCGCGTTGTGAATCCGTAGCGCAGTTCGGTGCGCAGAATGCGCAGAACCTTGTCGTCGATTGTTGCTTCCTTTACCTCGCCGCTCTTGACCGCGGGAGCCAGGACGTTCTCGTTCATGAACCTCGGGCTCGGCATCTCAAGGTCGAGACCATTGTTGGCCGCGGCCACGCCGTCGTAGGTCGCGTCCCAATCCGACATCAAAACGCCCTTGAATCCCCAGTCGCCCTTGAGCACATCGAGGTTGAGGAATTTGTTTTGCGTGGCGTGCGCGCCGTTCACCATGTTGTAGGAGTTCATTACCGCGTCCACATGTCCCTTAGTCACCGCAGCTTCAAAGGCAGGCAGGTAAATCTCGCGCATGGTGCGCTCGTCCACCGTCACGTTAGCGTCGTGGCGATTGAACTCCTGATCGTTCAACGCGTAGTGCTTCACGGTGGCAATCACGCCCTGCGACTGCACGCCCTGGATGAAGAACGTAACCAGGGCGCCGTTCAAGTACGGATCCTCAGAAAGGTACTCAAAGTTGCGGCCGCCCACAGGTGAGCGCGCAATATTCACTCCGGGCCCGAGCAGAAAGTTCACGCTGCGGGCACGCGCATCGCGTCCCAGGCCCTCGCCTAACTCCCGTGCGAATTTGCGGTCCCATGTAGCGGCAAGGGCAACACCGCCGGCGTAGGCCGTGGTCGGTCCCCAGGTGCGCACGCCAACTGACGCGTCCGACATCTTGAAGCGAGGCAGGTCGATGGAAGAAATGGCATTGGTGTACATGCCGTCAACGCCGCCGATCAGTTTGATCTTGTCATCCAGCGACATTTTCGAGAGCAAAGCCTGCGCCTGCGCCTCGATGGCCGGCGAATCGGGCGCCGGAGCCTGCGCCGTGCCACGAGTCGGGAGAGCAAAGGCCAGAGCAGCAATGGCGAGCAAAACCGGCAAAGACGACGAATACAGTTTGGCGAAGAGTTTGGATGTTGGATTCATATCGCCGAAAGGTTAAAGCATTGGGCGCTATCGTGTACACCGGGGCCAGTTCAACCGGCAAACGATTTCCCCATGGAAGGCGGACAGACGGGCTTGGTTGCAAAGTCCGTGATGCGGCCCGAAGTCGTCTGCGGCCGGGCGAGAATTTTGCCGATTATCTCTATCCGGGCCTTCGGTCGCTTGAGAACGGCTTGCTTTACGGGCCTGGGAGGCTCGCGAAGAATGGCTAAATATCTGCCTGTAAAATCAGCAATTTGAAAGGTGTGACAGGAGTCACAGCCGGGGGTGAATGGGGTCACTGCCCACCCCGGCATAAAGGCGCAAACTTCGAAGTTAACAGTCATAGAAGAATCGCGACACTGCGAGGCAACGGCCTTGCGCGGGAGCATTCCATGAGCTTTCAGGATGGGTTGAAGACAATCGTGGTGGCGACAGACCTCGAGGGCCACTCTGAAGCTGCGCTTGTATACGCCAGCAAACTGGCGCACGCCTATGGCGCGCGGATTGTGCTTGCCCATGGTCTTGACCCGATGGAATACGCAGATGTCGACGGCGTTCCGGGCGCAGTGCTCAGAGGGTTGACGAGCCAAGCGCGTGAGGTTCTTGACAAGCTTGCCGGCGACCTGGTGCGCGATGGCATTCACAGTCATTCCGAAATTCGCCAGGGCACAGTTGCCGAGTTGCTACGCGATGTGGCACGTCAGTATGAGGCGGGGCTAATTGTAATCGGCACCAAAGGCAGAGAAGGCGTGGGGCCGGTAGTGGTGGGCGCGATCGCCGAGCAACTGGTGCGCCTTGCTCCGTGCCCGGTAATGGCCGTCGCGGCAGACTGGAACGCAGGGGAGAATCGCCCCACTCCGGGTGGGCCGGTGCTGCTGGCGCTGGAGCGCAATGCAGCTTGCCCTGCGGCGGCAGCAACCGCATATTCGCTCGCTGAAACATTTAAACGGCCCCTGATCGTAATGCATGCGCGGACCGCGGCTGAGGTGTCGGCGATTCTTAATCCTGGCGCCACCACGCTGGCTGACTTCGGAATCACGGCTCACGGAAATGTGCCGGTACGCAACGTGGTGAAAGACGGCAACCCGGCCGATGCGATCCGCAGCGCAATTGCGCAATACCATCCTTGCATTCTGGTCGCAGGCGTGAAACGCACCAGCGATACTCGCGGGCCGCATGGCACGATCTTTGGGCTTTTGGCCGGCTCACGCGTGCCCGTACTCTGCGTACCACCCGAAGTTGTTGCAACGGGAAAAGAGCGGGAGGCTCAAATCCCCGTGGGAATTTTATAGAGACTGCCTGCCGAAGCCATGCCGGGGCGCACGGAGGCAGAATGCGGCACAACAGTTTTTTATGACGGAATTGGCAGTACTGAGTTGCCTGAATTTGCTCTACCGGCCTTGAGCTTCACTTCACCCAATTCGATTTGCCAGCAATCGCGGCCCCACGCATCATCGCCGCAATCCCGCTGATGGCAGTTGCACACGATGGAACCACACCGGGGCAGAATGGGAGAAACAAGCGTGCAATCCGAGGCAACACAAGAGCGCATTATGGCAGTGGCAGCGCATCCGCTTGCTGAACTGTTGGAGTGCCCGCCCACGGCAGGAAACCTGCTCAACGAGTCAGCGAATTGCGTCGGCTTTGATGCGGGAGATATTGTTTTTCGCCAGTCAGGCCCCTGCAAAGGGTTGTACGTCGTGGTCTCAGGCAACTTCCAGCGAAAGGCTGAGAGGTTGAATTCCCGCGTGGTTCTGGGTCAGGCGCATGCCGGCGACCTGGTAGAACTCGCGGCTGCGCTGGGAGACGGAAACCATACCTATACGCTGAGCGCTGTGACCGCCGGAACGCTGCTGCTGCTGCCCATTGCCGCGCTGCGCATCGCCTTTGAAAAATATCCGCCGCTGCGCATGCGGCTGCTTGAAGAGTTGGCTCGTGAGGTATCAAGGGCCTACTATGCCTGCATGATTGACCGCGTAACTCCGCGCCGCCGCAACCGCGTGGCTACGGCATAAGATTATTTTCGTCGCATTGAATCGGTTGGTCTTACGCCGGCCTGCCGACCTTAAGTGCCGGCGCATGATTGGTACTCGCCGATAGCTCGTGTGATTTAAGTCACATGCTCGCGCCCGCTGGTCGCCTACAGTCGTATTATCCCCGAAGGTTGCTGTTCCAGATGGGATATACTCCAGGTAACGCCCCAGCGGGAAATTTATGGCCGTAGTTCACTCTCATCACCCACCGGAAGATTGCCTTAATTGTGAGCATCGCCATCTGCGGATGTTCTGTAATCTCACACCGGAAGCACTCGCCGACTACGACAAAATCGGCATCATGATGAGCCACGCGCGCGGCGCCAAGCTCTTCACTGAGGGTGATGCGGCACGCAACGTTTTCGTCATCTGTTTTGGCCAGGTCAAGATCTCCTCAACCTCGCGCGACGGCAAGACCATGATTCTGAAGATTGCCGGCCCTGGCGATGTGATGGGCCTCAGCGCAGTGCTGGCCAACGTTCCCCACGAAGTAACCGCCGAAGCCATCGAACCCTGCACGGTAAAAACTGTCCGCAAGCAGGAGTTCATCGATTTCCTTGGCCGCCACGGCATCGCGTCAATGCATGCCGCACAATCGCTTTCCGGCGAATATCTGACCGTGTTTCACGATGCCAAGCGGTTGGCGCTATCCGGCTCCGCAGCCGGACGTCTGGCGCGCCTGCTCCTCGACTGGGGGCGCTCGACCGCCAACGGCAAACCCGAGATCCGCTTCACTATGGCGCTTACGCACGAGGAGATCGCCAACATGGCAGGCACCTCGCGGGAAACCGTCACCCGGCTGCTGAATCAGTTCCGGCGCGACCAGTGGATCACCATTCGCGGAACGAGCCTGACCATCGTAAAGCCCGACCAGCTTGAGCGGTTGACGGCGTAGAGCAGCTTTTAGCTATTAGCTTTTAGCTCTCAGCCTTCAAAAACGCCGAAAAGATTCTGAGGTTGACTCGCCGGAAGAGCCTCATTTTTCCTGTTAAAAGAGTAAGGGAGTCTTGCATCTTGATTCGCGGTCCCTTCCGCATTCTCCGCAATTGAACCAAAGATCGCCCTGGAGTCCACACATGGTGCACCTCCGGCTGAAATTCGTGCTTCTCGCTTGCGCTTTTCTTTCATTTCCTCTGTTCGGCCAATCAAAAAGCAATCCTCCGATTACCGGACCTCTGACAGTCTCCAGCAATCCTCGCTATTTTCAAGATCCAACCGGCAGAATTGTGCTTCTCAATGGATCTCAGACCTGGAATACATTCCAGGACTGGGGCACGGATGGAGCAGCGCAACCCATCGATTTCGATGCGTTCGTCAAATTCCTGGCCGATCACGGGCACAACTTTACTTTGCTGTGGCGGGTGGAACAGCCGAAGTTCTGTAATCTTCCCGTCACGGATGGCAAGCCGCCGGATTTCGTTTCATCTCCGCAGCCATGGCTCAGAACAGGCCCTGGAAAGGCGACAGACGGCGGACTGAAATTCGACCTCACCAAGTTCGACCAGAGCTACTTCGATCGCTTGCGCACTAGGACAAAAGCCCTGGATCAGGCCGGCATCTACGCAGGCATTTATCTTTTCACAGGCGAATTCGTCAATCTTTTCCGATGCTCGTCCGACGGCTACGCATTCACCGGGACTAACAACATCAATGGCGTCGACGACGGCTACATAAGCGGTTCGCAAGGGAACGGTTCTGTCGACATGACCGAGCCGAACGCCATTACAAAGATTCAGGACGCCTATATCGACAAAGTAATTGACACCCTGAACGATATTCCCAATGTGCTGTGGCTTGTCTCCGAGGAAGCCCCACCTACGTCAGTGTGGTGGAACGATCACCTGATCGAACACACCAGAACTTATGAAGCCAGAAAGCCGTTTCACCACCCGGTGGGTTATGCAGAGCCTATTCAAGTACCCGATTCAGTCGTCTACAACTCCGGCGCGGACTGGGTCGCGCCCACTGCGACGATCTCACCAATCTCCTCCTGTGGATATGGAAAACCAACCTGCAAGGTCAATGTCAATGACAGCGACCATTCCTATTGGGAGTTGTGGCTGCACACTACTCAGCAAAATCGCAACTATGCCTGGGAAAACGTGCTGAACGGTAACTCGGTACTTTTCATGGATCCTTACCTCGTCTTTTATCCGCGTCAGGACCGCAACAACTGCATTAAGCCAACGCATGGGATTTGTTCCAAACCCGATCCTCGGTACGAGAACTTCAGGAATAATCTGGGCTACACGCTGAAATATGCCAGCAGATTGAATCTTGCCCGTGCGACACCTCAACCCGATCTCAGCTCCACTGGTTTCTGTCTCGCACAAACCCCAGCGGTGGGCGCGGAGTACCTTGTCTATGCCCCCAATGGCGGCTCATTCGAAGTAGATTTGTCGGCCATGCCTGCCTCAAGGCAATTGACGGTCGAATGGTTTAATCCTGCCAACGGCGACAAGATCCTGAAAGGCCCCATCAGGGCCGGATCCCGCGCCGAACAGTTCACGCCGCCCTTCGCAAACGATGCAGTGCTTTACCTGGAAGATACGGCAGGGCACGCCCGGTGAGATGGGAGTGGGGAGGTCCACCTGCTTTCAGCTCTCAGCTTTCATTTCCCCGGACGCCTCAAGCTCCGTCGGCCCATTGTCATTGGGCTGACCCTTTTTCCACCTGAGAAAAAAGCCCAGCGCGATCGCCCAGCCAAACAGAAACGCGTCCAAAGAGCACACATGCCTAACAACGTTTACGGCACTGCCGGCTGGTATTCGGCCGAGAATTGCGAACACTCCCCAAAATAAACTGTTAAGCAGTAAGACCACTCCCACGAGCCCAAAGCAGAATTTCACTACGCTGCGCCATTGCTGCTTCGGTAGCACGATGTCGAGCAATACCGCCACACTCAAACCCGCGGTAAGCCCTTTGGCCATGACAAGCAGATCGAGTGGAACTGGTGACCGGAAGACCGCCAGGCTCGAGCGCGAGTAAACATTAACGACCACATAGATCAGACCTAGCAAGCCTGCGACAAACTGAGTATTCCAGTGCCTGGGTTGGCCGATGCGAACAGAGCCCATCCCGTTAAAAAACAAAAGCAGGCTGCCGACCAGTTCCACGCCCACGATAAATTTGCCCGTGTTGGTGAATGGCCGCTCTCTCAAGCCCAGCATGATCTGCGCGTTTGCGTCTCCATGCTCGGCGGCCTTTCGATACCACGGGCTTGCCTCCTTCAGATCGCGTGGAACTCCAAACCCACCGCTATACATATTGCCAAGGTTGTATTCAGCCGAGGCGTACCCCTTATCGGCCGAAAGGCGGTACCAGTGGACGGCCTGGACATAATCCTTGGCGACGCCGTTCCCATGGGAGTACGCATAGCCGATGTTCTTCTCGGCTTCCGGCTCTCCCTGGACCGCGGCCTTGTGATACCAGAGAAGTGCCTGATCAAAATCCCGATCCACTCCCCAGCAGTAGTAATAGCTGTTTCCGAGCTGGGTTTCCGCGCGCGCATATCCTTGCTCCGCAGCCTTACGGCACCACTCGGCCCATGCATTCCGATCCTTCTGCACGCCCAGCCCGTAAAAGTACATGCGGCCAAGTTCGTATTGGCTCTTTGCGTCTCCCTGCTCGGCCTTTACGAGGCAAGCCGCAAATGCCGCAGCCGCGCGGCGATCGCCGGCGCGCTTCCAAAGCAGGTAAGAGGCCGCGCAGAGCATAGCCACGCACGTGGCCAAAGCGACGATCTTCCAAGCTGGTTTCATAGGGTCGATTTCTGATGTGCAATGCTTACGCGAGATTCTAGATCACTTACCATGAATTTGAGCTTTCCCACCCTTGTCGCGATGAAGCCGCGTCAAGGATGGGGCATCCTCGCCGGTAGTAGAACGAAGAAAAGCCGAGGATGGACCAGACAACTACTACTGCTGCTCGATCGCCGTCCGCTCCCTAACTCGCTCGGCCGACTCCTCAAGCGGCTCGCGCAGCGTAAGCACCGGGCAGCGCGCATGGGCCAGCACGCGGTAGATGATGCGGTCGCGGGCAATATTCTCAAGTGCCGAGCGATGGGTCGCGCCCAAAACAATCATGTTGGCGTGGCGCTCCACCGACTCAGAAAGAATCTCAATGACCGGGTGGCCGTGAATCACAACGGGCTCAACGGCTGAGCAGCAGCCCGCGCCAGTTTCGGCGGCGAGCTTGCGCAGTTCGTGCATGGCCAGCGAATCGAGCCCCGTCATGAGCCCATTTCGCATCATCTCATCGGCAGGCGGCAGCACATGCATCAACACCAGCCTGGCGCCAAGGCTGGCGGCAATGGAGCATGCAAGCGCTGCGCTCGGGCGGGAGGTCTCTCGCAAACTGGTGGCGTGGAGGACGACTCGTTCATGCCCTCCAAAATCCACCGGGAGATGAGCCTCGGGACCCACGGCAATGACCGGGATGTTGACCGAGCGCAGCACTTGCTCTGCCACGGAGCCGATGAGCAACTTGCCTATCTTGCTCCGGCTCCGTGTACCCAAAAGGACGCGATCTGCCTCGAACTGCTGAATGGCAGCGATGACCTGTTGCGTGGGATTGCCCTCGCGCACCACGGCCTCGCACAGCACACCCTTAAGCTGGGCGCGCTCACTCCACGCCAGCAGCTCCTTTTCAGCAAACTCCACCACGCTGATGGTGTCGTAGTAGGGCATGCCGGCCGCGTCTACCGACATGACGGCGCTGGCCGAGAGCACATGCAGCAGAATCAGGCGCGCTCCCGCCTCCGATGCCTGTTCAATGGCATAGGGCATAAGCCGCTCGAGGTCGCTCAAGTCGGTAGCGACAAGAATGACCTGCGGGGTCGCCCAGCGATGGCCGCAGTCTGACATGGCGGAAGATTGGCACCGATACATCGGGGAAGATGTGCCGGAACCCACACCTCAAAGTGATAAGGCTCACCCGGTGAATGGAATCGAGGCACTTGCGGGTGTACGGGTCACCGCAATCGGGCAATTCCAACTCTGCCTCACGCAATCCGCGAAATAACCGATGATCGAAGGGTAAGTTCTGCGCACCCCCTGGAGAATTGATGCGGGCCCAAATCGACGAGCGGCACGTAATTGAAGCGACTTCCCGATTCTGGGAACAGATGCTGGCCATGAAGCTGGAGCCCGAGCCGGTTCGGCATGAATTCTGCGTGGGCCACCAGCACCTGCTGGGACGCATCGACCTGAAGGGTGCGTGGATGGGCCGTATTGAGATTCGAATTGCGGAAGACCTGGCGCGCGTAGCAACCGCGGCCATGATGATGCAGCCCCTTGAGACGGTGGCCGATGCCGACATGATGGACGCCATCAGCGAAGTGGCCAACATGATCGCCGGGGTGATCAAGAGTTCCCTGCCGCAGCCTTGCGCAATGAGCCTTCCACACTCAGCAGTCGAGGCGTGTAATTTCTGCGGCGTGGAGCCCAGCGCCAACGCGATCGATGTGGCATTTCGTCACCCTGACGGCAAAATGGTGGTGCGCGTCTGGGAAGACGAATGAGCACCATTTGGCGCTGCCCAGGGCGAATCGACAGATGCTGGTCTTCGATTTGCGGCAAGGCGGCCCGGGCTGCAATCATCTCTCCGACACGCCAGAGCCCATGAAACTCGCTACTGTACGCAGGCTCTGGCCCGGGGAGATTAACAACATGAAACTCAGAAGGATGATTTTGATGGCCGCAACTGTTGCAGCTGTGTCTCCAGTTTTGATGGCGCAGGGATGGCCGCCCACGCCCGACCATCTGACGATGCCGATATGGCCGGGAACGCCGCCGGATAATGTGGTTCAATCGCACCCCGAGGCTGACCTCACAACGCCCAAAGACCCTCTGATCGCCGGCCGCGTGCTTGTTCATCTCGGTTACGTTTCCATTCCCACCATCACGCTCTACCGGCCCAGGGGCACGAATACCGGCGCGGCGGTCGTGGTGTTTCCCGGCGGCGGCTACAACATCCTGGCTATCGATCTCGAAGGCACCGAGGTGTGTGACTGGTTGAACGCATCGGGCGTCACTTGCGTGCTGCTCAAGTACCGCGTGCCCGGGACCGGCCCCTATCCAAAGAGCCCGGCCGCGCTTGAAGATGCGCAGCGAGCCATGCGCCTGGTGCGGCATCATGCTGCCGAGTGGGGCATCGATCCCAAGCGTGTAGGCGTGCTTGGCTTCTCCGCAGGTGGACATCTTTCGGCGGCCATCAGCAATCTGTACGATCAAAAACTCTATGCGCCCATCGACGCTGCCGACAGCCTTAGTTGCAGGCCTGACTTCTCGGTGGTTGTCTATCCGGGCTACCTGGCGCTGGCTGACAAGGACTTCGCCCAGAACGCCGCGATTAATCCCACCAAAGACACTCCGCCCACCTTTATCGTTCAGGCTGAAGACGACCCGGTACATGTTGAAAATGCGGTGGTCTATTTTATGCAACTGAAGAAGGCAGGCGTACCGGCGGAACTGCATGTTTTTGCAAATGGCGGCCATGGATACGGCTTGCGGCCGACCGAATTGCCGATCACAAAATGGCCCAAGCTGGTGGAAACCTGGATGCAGACGATCAAAGTGATCCCGCCGCAATAGATAGAATGAGCGAATGATCCTGGCAGTTGTGACAATCTCGGACCGTTGCTCGCAAGGGCTGATGACCGACACGGCGGGGCCGGCCGTAGTGGCTGCGCTCAAGGCCGGGTGGCCACAGGCTGAGATTGAGACGCGCCTGCTGCCGGATGAAGAAGAGCAAATCACAGCCGCGCTGCTGGAGTTTTCGAGTAACGGCGCGGAGCTTGCGCTTACTGTAGGGGGCACGGGGCTGGGCCCGCGCGATCGCACCCCTGAGGCCACTCGGCGGGTGATCGATCGCGAAGCCCCTGGGCTCGCCGAGGCCATGCGCGCCAAAAGCGCGGCCAAGAATCCCTATGCGTGGCTCTCGCGCGGCGTAGCCGGCCTGAAGGGCGGCACGCTGATCGTGAACTTGCCCGGAAGCGAGCGAGGCGCACTCGAGTGCTGGGCGGCAATCGCCCCGCTGGTGCGTCATGGCCTTGAGGTGATCTGCGGCGGGCAGACGCATCCTTAGCCTGGCTGCGAGTTTCCGGAAGAATCATCCAGCCAAGGAACCGTTGTCGCTCCTAAGCATCGAATCGGTAGCACGATTCCAGGAATCGTGTGACTCTTATCACAGCCTTTTGTGATCTCCCTGTCTAGCTTTAGGGTAAGGGAATTTCATTGAAGCTGGCTGCGACCACAATCCTGCTTTGGCTCGGCTTGCTGGCCACAGCCGGCGCCGCTGAAGGTGCGCAGATCTCAGGCCGGGTTTCTAACGCGGCCGGAACACCGGTTGCCCAGGCAACGGTCCAGCTCATGGCCGGAAGCGGCAAGGCCGGCAACATTGTTGCGGCAACCAGCGACAACGATGGAGAATTCCAGCTCAGCGTTGCCCCCGGCGATTACAAGTTAAGGATTTCAGCATCGCGCTACCAATCCCTCACCGAGCCGCTGGCCGTTACTGCCTCCGGCGCGAATATCGAAATCAGGCTGCTTACGGTAGTCTCTGAGTCCGTCACCGTCACGTCCGACATCAACCAGGGCGACGTGCTTTCGCCCGATCCAGCGGTCAAGGTCTTCGCAACTGAAAACCTACTCGACGCCAATCCGGGGCGGCCGGGCGCGCCCATTTCCATTCCCGGCTATCCCATTGAGACTGCCTCGAGCGGCATCAAGGCGCCGCAGTACTTTGCCCCCGGCGTGGCCGGCGATCACGGCGAACCGATCGCGCAGTACATCCAGGTGGGCACTTATCTAGTGCCCAATAATCTATCGGCGAATGCCCACGGCAACGGTTACTCCGATCCCAATGTCTACATCGCCGGCGCAATTGAAAGCGTGCAGGTGGATGGCGGCGCATACAATGTGCGCGAGGGCAATCACGCGCTGAATCTGGCCGCGACCTACGGCCTGCGCACGCATCTTGCTCCGTTCCTCACTTTCACCGGCGACTACCGCGACCTGACCGCTACGTCCGGTATGAGCCCTGGCCCTAATTCGTGGTTGGCCGCAGAAGGGTCCTACGGCAACGGGTTCCTCGATCGCCTGGAGCACCGCAAGCAATTCAAGTTCAATGGCGAGCGGGTTTACCATGCGCGCGACCACACGATCACGTTATTTGGGATCGCGTATTTTGGTTTTGGCTACGTGGCCGGACTGCGGCCCATCTTTGGCTTCAACGCGGTGGATGCGGCGGCGGGATGGGTAGAGTATCCCGACACCATCGACCCGCGGCAGAAGGACCAGACGCACACCGCTCTCGCCGTTTTGAACGACGATTGGAAGCTCGACTCGAATGCCGATCTGCAGCTCTCGGGTTTCTTCCGCACTTACAACCTGTCTCTTTTTTCGGATTTCGGATTGGGCCTGATTCGCCAGAGCGAGTTCCGCACGGTGGGCGGCGCCAGCGCCGATTACGTCAAGAACTTCTCGCCGCAATTCACGCTGCTGGCGGAGACCGACTATGAGCGCGAGGCCCCGCGCCGTGACGATCTTGATCACTACAACTTCTTCAATCCCGCTTCGCCCAATTCGTACGGATCATTCGTAAAGATTGACGGCAACAACGTGACCATCTCTCCGGTTACGCCTTACGTTGCGGCGCAGGGCGCACTTGGCAGCCACCTGAATTACTACGCGGGCTGGCGGCGCGACGAAATCTTCATCGACAATCAGGACCTGTTAACGCCCGTAAATTCTTGGAACAAGCTGGTTGGGTTGAACTCGCCCAAGGCTACGCTGACGTTTGTGCCGGGAGCGTTGCGGTTCGCGCCGCTGATTTCGCTGAGCTTCGGCAAATCGTTCTTCTCTGAGGATCCGCGCGAGGGCACGGCGCTGAACGGGCCGGCCGCCGTCGATCCTGTTGAGACTGCGCGATCATATCAACTTGTCGCGAGCAAGACCTTTAACAAAACCGATGTGAAGATCACGCTGGGCCACGAGACGCAGAGCGCAGAGTACGGCAAGATCGATCCTGACCAAGGATTGCAATTCGACCTCGGCCCCGGCCGCATTCGTTTTCTTGCTGCCACGCTGCGCCAGCAATTTGCCCACGGCTCATTGCAAGCCACCTTTGAGCAGGCCGATGCGCGGCTCATTCAAACTTCGTATTCCCTGGTGCCTGAAGCGCCGCGACTGATCGACGACTTGACCGGAACCTACGATCGACTTCCCTTTCACATCCAAGCCAAGGGCGAGTTTGAGTATGTGGGCCGCAAAGTTGTGGGCCAGGGATGCAGCGAGGCCCGCTACCTGAGCGGCGATCCCAATGCATTGAACAACTACTGCCTCGGCGTGTCCAACAAGGAGATCCGCTTTGCGGCGGCGCGGCCTTTTATGGATGGGCGTCTCAACCTGGGCGTGAACACCATGATCGCCAGCGGATGGACCGGACAAACTACTGAGAACTTCGGGGCCGCGGGCGCCTTCGCGCCGGGCGCAGTAGGGCTCGCCTCAAACGGGCTTGTCCCCGCAGACCCCGTCAGCGAAGTTGTGGGCGTGAGGATTCCTTCATATGCGAGCTTGAGCTTGACTTGGCGGCTTAGTGGGGAAGGGCGGCGGTAGGGCTGTAGCTTTCTGATTGGTGACGATGCGCTCGCGATCCCGACTACGGCACTCCCTCTCCTCCCCATTTGCGCTGTCATCCTGAACCGTAGTGAAGGATCCGCGGCTGTTCTTTGCACCCCGAGACCCGCCAATGCTTCCGAATTGGCAACGATACAGGAGTTTGGCGGTAGAATCCGTTATGCTGCGTAGCACCAAGATTCTGTTCATCTGCCTTGCAGCCGTGTCATCCAATGTCGTTGTTGCACAATCCCTATTCGTGCGACCCAATGGGTTCGGACCAGTGCAGGTAGGGATGAGCTTGTCATCTCTGAACAAGACACTCCATACGTCCTACTCAAAACCGTCTGACACCGATGAACAGGCTTGCTTCTACGTGGATGTGCCCAAACAAGCGGGCGCGGCTTTGATGATTCTCAACGGCCGAGTCGCCCGCGTGGACGTAAATGACAATAACGCGATCATCACTGCTGAAGGAATCCATGTTGGGGATTCGGAGAAACGGGCGCTCCAAGTTTACGGAAAACGTTTGAAGGTTATACCTCACGCTTATGTGCCCGGCGGCCACTACCTCACTATGTTTTCTATCGATAGAAAGTTCGGGATTCGCAATGAATCCGAGGACGGAGTCATCACCCGATACTATGCGGGGACCGCAGAAGCAGTCTCTTTCATCGAAGGATGTGCTTAGAGCGCGGATTGCGCTACCGGGCGTAATGCCGCCTATGCGAAAGTAACGATTCTCTGGTTGAGGGCTGCGGAAACAACCGCAGATCCCTCACTGCGTTTCGGGATGACAATCGTTTTTTGGGGGGGTGCTGGGCGAGTAACCGTCGGCTCTTCAATTATAGAACGGTAAACATCAGGCCGGGTTTAGACGCGGATCGGCCCACCGCAACCAAACGGAACCTTCGTCGGTCTGGCGACGCGCCCCTATCGGTATACTGGCTCGCAGCAGAAGGTGGGTCCAATGAATCGCCGTCATTTTCTTGCAGGCAGCCTCGCCCTTGCCGGCCAGCAAAAACTCCTTCACTCGATTGGGAACCTGGCACGCGATGCCTCTGCAAAAACGCCGCTCCAAGCGCCGCACGATTTGCTGAGCGCCACCTACTCTGAAGAATTTCTCAAGAGCCATCTTGCTGCTCCCGGCGCGTGGCATCCGTATCCGACGGGCAGCGAACGCGCCGCGTGGGAGGCTGTAGCGGACGACATTCATAGAGCCGTAATTGCGCGTGCTGAAGCTGATCAAAAAGCCGGATGGAGGGCGCTGCTGGCGTCGACCTTTCTGGATTACAAGCGCAATGGAAATCGCAGCAGGTTTGAGGGAGAACAATTTGCCCGTCGCGCCATGCTGCAGCGGCTGGTCCTAGCCGAATGCCTCGAGGGCAAGGGGCGATTCATTGACGATGTTGTCAACGGCGTGTGGCTCATTTGCGAGGAAACTTTCTGGGGCGTTCCCGCTCACCTGGGCATGCAAAAAGCCGGCGTTGGCTTGCCTGACGTAACCGAACCCATAATCGAGTTGTTTGGAGCACAGACCGCGCAACTGCTGGCATGGACTTATTACCTGCTGGGTCCGCAGCTCGACCAGGTTTCGCCGCTGATGACCAGGCGCATCAGGATTGAGGCCGAGCGCAGAATGCTGAAGCCTGCCCGCGAACGCAACGATTTCGTTTGGATGGGTCTTGACGACAAGAAGCGGCAGGGCCGGCTCAATAACTGGAATCCGTGGATCAATTCGAACCTGATTGTGACCAACCTGATCCTGGAAGAAGATGACGGCCTGCGCCTGGCAGAAACTGCACGAATCGCGCGCAGCACGGATGCTTACTGGAACGAGTATTGGCCCGACGCCGCTGAAGAAGAGGGCCCGGGTTACTTCAGCGAATCGGTGCCGGCACTCTTTGAAGTGATCGCTACGCTGGAATCGGCCACCGATAACGCAACCAAACTTTTCGCTTTTCCATTTCTCGATGCCATGGGGCGCTTTATTCTCGACGCCCACATTGCCGGCGACGATTACCTGGCGTATGGCGATGCGCATCGCCATGCCGGGCCTTCGGGCGATGTACTATTCCGCTTCGGCAAAGCGGTACACGACGAACAGATGCAGGCGTTCGGCGCACTTTACGCGGCCAAAGAAGGATGGAACGCGCAGGGGCCGGGCCTGAGCCACGCGGTTGGCGATTCGTTCACCAGCATGTCGCGCGCGCTTCCCGCGGTGCTCGATGCCGATGAAGTTCGCAGCGCGCCGAAGCAGGATGTGCTGATCCGCGACGCGTGGTATCCGGAGTTTGGATTGATGACCGCGCGCGAAAAAGCCGATTCGACCGATGGCTTTTACGTGGCCGTGCTGGCTGCAAACAACGGCCGCAGCCACAGCCACAACGATACGGGCAACTTTGTTATCTATCTCGACGGCCAGCCGGTGGCAATTGACGTGGGTGTTGAGGCGTACACCGCGAAGACCTTTTCGAAAGACCGCTATTCCATCTGGACTATGCAGTCGGCGTATCATAACCTGCCCACGATTGGCGGCGTGATGCAGCACGAGGGCGTGGAGTTCGCGGCGACGGACCGCAAGTACGAGAGCAACGATCAGCACGCGGTTTACTCATTCGATATTGCGAAGGCGTATCCGAAGGAAGCAGGAGTCATCAAGTGGATTCGAACGGTGACGCTGGACCGCGTTCAGCATCGCGTGGTGATTGAAGAAGACTTTGAGCTGGAGCGGCCGGAGGAGATTCAGCTTTCTATTGTTACGCCGCGCTTTGCAGAGTCAGACAGATATGGCTTGGTCAATTTGAGACTTCCTGCAGGGGGCGGGGCTGTTGCTTTGAAATACTTGGGCATCGAGTTGGCGTGGACCATCGAGACCATCGAGCTTACCGATGCTGACTTGCGCGCCAGTTGGGGTCCGCAGATCTTCAGAATTTTATTGAGATCGTCGCTACAATTCTTCAGAACACAACCATTAGGCGCCAAGGGCAAGTGCGCTTACAGTTTCAGCCGCGCATGAAGATATACACGGGCGTGGACGCCCGTACGACAACCGCGCTGGAGCGCGGCGCTACCACCACCCCAAATAGAAAAGGTGGATTTCGTTTCGCTCTATGGCGATTGGAAATCCACCCAATTGTGAGTCCTCACTGCTTTTAAAAAACTGAACTGCTTACAAAACTTTGTTCCGCTACAGCGGCGCCACGAGGTGGTGCGCGATGGCGAACAGCGCCAGCTCGAGGCGCGTTGAAACGCCCGTTTTGTCGAAGATGTTTGAGAGGTGCCGCTTCACCGTCTCCTCGCTCAGCGTAAACTGCTTGGCGATGTCGCGGTTCGAGCAGCCCTCAACGATGCATCCCACCACTTCAAGCTCGCGCGGGGTCAATCCGTAGGTCTTGCGCTGCGGTACCTGGGCCTGCTGCATCAGGTCGTGGAGCGCAGAAACAAGGTTCACAACGCGTTTGCCGCCAATCCAATAGTCGCCTGCGTGAACGGTGCGGATGGCGGTGTGCAGATGTCCTGCGAGGGCGTCTTTGAGCACGATTCCCCGCGCGCCAATGTGCAGCGCCTCGATTATCTGCTGTGTGGTGATGGTCGAAGTCAGCAGCAGGATTTTGGCCGTGGGCGTGCCATTCATGATGGCGCGCATGGCCTCGAGTCCCGGCAAATGCGGCATCTGCAAATCGAGCAGCAGAATGTCGGGTGTGAGTTCAAGGGTCTGGGTGATAGCTTCATTGCCATCTGCGGCCTCGCCGACGACCTGAAACCCGTCCTCTTCAGTCAGCATGTTTGTCACGCCGATGCGGACCACCGGGTGGTCATCGGCAATTACGACGCGTATGGGCTTATCCATCGTTGCGGCTCACTTCCCGGAGCAGATTCCCAAGTTAACTCCTCAGCCAAGCGCTGGTCGAAATCTCAAATGCACCCGCGCCACAAATCGGCGTGCAACGGCACACATCATGCGGGCAGTTCAGGATCAAGCATACTCTCCAGCGCCCGCGCGGCGGCACGTAAATCGCCAATCAGGACGGCGCCGTTATCCAACTGGTTACCGCTGGCGGTGCGCGCGCCCTTCTCAATCAAGGCGCCCAACCGCGCGGCTTGCGAAGCTCCAGCCATGGCGCAGCCGCCTTTGATGGCGTGCCCGATGCGCGACGCCTCGGCCATATCGCCCCTGGCAATCGCCGCCTGCAGGGCTGTGGCGCGCTGATCCAAATCTGTAACCATGGCGCGGTAAATCTGGCGCACGGCACGCTCCGGCATCAGCGCCCGTAGCTGCGCCAGCACGGCAAGGTTGATGACCGGCGCATCCGGTTCAAGCATCGACATGGAAGTGGCTGCGGCTTCTTGGCTCACGCGGCCATCCAGCACCTTGCGCATCGCCTCTACTTCAAAGGGCTTGATCAGGAATCCGTCGGTGGCCTCGACCACTTCGGGCGGCAGTGCGCTGCCGCTGATGGCCAGGATGCGTGCCTTGCTATGCTCCCGCATCTGCTTGATGAGATCTGTTCCGCTCAGGCCGGGCATCTGCGCATCCATGAGGACAATGTCGGGCGCGGGACTCACCGTTGCCAGGATTTCGAGCGCTGCTGCTCCATTTTCTGCAGTGTGTACTGTGTATCCGCTGAGCGTGAGCAATGTAGCTGTCACTTCACGGCTCACCAGGTCATCATCGATGAGCAGCACCGCAACTTGATCGCGGCGCACAGTTAAACCGAACATGGATCTATTGTCAGTCGTCATAGTAGCCGGTCAAATAAATTGTTGTTGCAATGAACCCAGTTTGTATCCCTGCGGCACATCAATGGACATCTGCCGGCAGGTCGAGCGAGGCCGGCGCGGGCAAATCCTTTCCATCCCATCGGGCGCGAATGGCCTGCTGGAACCGATCGCCGCGCTTCTGCCACATCTGAATCGCAAGATCGTATCGAACGGTCACGTTGTTAAGCCAGTATGGCCGGTTTTCGCCCAGCCACACTTCGCTATATTCGCCTTTGATGGCCGAATAGGCATCGCGCAGATCCTGGCACAAGCCGTTCATGCTGCTGATCTCGTCAAGCGCATTCTCTACGTTTGAGCGCTGTGCCTTGTCGTGTTGCCCGGCGAGTGCCTTGGCGTAACCGGATGCCATCTCCTGCGACAGCTCAAATTTCATGCCTATCAGGTCGAGCCGGCGCGCGCCCAGGTCCATGGCTTCAAGGGCACCCGGCTCACGCAACTCAGGATTTGCAGAACGCGCCTGTTCCAGCAGCACGATCGCCTGTTCCGCATGGGCGCGAATCTCAGCCGCAACCGGCAGCACCTTTGCCGAGACGCCCTGCCCTTCCGCGCTCCACGGATCGAGCCAGAACACCTGGTCGCTGTTGAGACCGGTGTTGGTTCCATCGAGGGCGTCGTGCGCCGCCATCAACTCTTTCGCGGCCGCGTTAATCTTGCCGCTGGGGTCGAGGTTGAAGGCCTGCCCATAGTTCTGCTGATAAATCGCAATGTTGCTCTCGCCCGGCTGCCATGCGGCCACGGCGCCAAACATTAAGCTGTACCAGTCCAGATTGAAGAGGCCCTCGCCGTCGTCGTTCCAAACCGTGGTGAGCGCGCCCGTCGAGCCCAGCTTTTGTCCTTCGCGAATAAAACCCTGAATGTTCCAGAACGCGTTCTTCGCCGCGGGAAACACTTCGTTCCAGTTCGAATCGCCAGGAGCCACCCACGTCTCGATGCCGGCCTTTTGAAATGGCTCGATCATCTTGTCGAAGTTTTCGTGCGCGCCGTAGCCCCACGGCACAGCAATCATGTCTTTGGGCAACGCAGAAACCGAATCGGGATTCTCATCGCCGATGTCGCCCCAGAAAAGCAGGCGCCGATTCAGCGGTGCAAGCTCATCGTGAATCTGCTTCAGGAAATCCATATAAACCGGCCCGTAGCCCTGCTGCTGCACGCGTTGCTCGGTGCGGCCGCGGCCCAGGTCAAACGTCTCGTCAGCGCCGATATGGATAAACGGCGAGGGAAACTCCGCGGCAATCTGCGTAAACCAGTCTTTGATAAGCGGCAGCGTTGACGGTTGACCGGGTGCCAGAACGTGGCCGTGCGGGGTCTCTGCCGCGTCCTGGTAGAGATCGTATTTCAAAACATGATGCAGATGGCCAAATGCTTCTTGCTCCGGAACGATCGTCACGTGGTACTGGCGCGCGTAAACCACCAGTTCCTTAGCCTCCTCGGGAGTAAGCGCACTCCCCGGCGGCGCGGGCAGCGGATGATCGGGATAAAGCAATGTGTGTTCAAAGTAAGGCGAATAGATATTGGCCTTGAACGAAGCAAATACCCGAATCTGGTGCTTTTGAAATTCGACCGTGGGGAACGGCCCGCGCGAAAGGTCGTCGTCGATTCCGCGATAACGCATTGCCGGCCAGTCGCGAATGGTACCCGTGGGCAGCACATGCGGATCGCCGTTCAAGGGCAGCAATTGCTTGAAGGTTTGCACGCCGTAGAAGACGCCCGCGCCCGATCCTCCCACAATGGCCGCCTCATGCGCGTCGAGAACAATCACGTAGCCTTCTGAATCCATCTCGGCATTGAACACAACCTTGGCGTGAGCAAGAAGCGTTTTGGCGGCCGCGGACTCGTGGCGAAGCAGGGTGACTCGATAAGCGGCCGTCCCTTTTGCTTCACCTCCATCGCCATGGCTGGCACGGGCCTCGGCCTTCGCCATCTCTTTCACAGCTTCTTCAAGGTCGCGCGCGGCAAACAGGTCCTGCTCGTCGCGTCCGGGAACCAGAACGGTAATGTGGCCGAGCGTGCCGGTCTGGCCGCTGAAGTTGGCGTCGCGCGGCGCAGGCAACAGGTGAACCTGCACGGGTTGAGGCGCAGACTGTTGTGCCGATTCCTGACTTTGCGACCGGGCAAACAATGGGAAGGCAACCAAGAGAATGAAGAGGGGCAGAACCAGGTTGGCGACGGGAAATCTGTTATTTCGGAGGGCAGACAATTGGAATCGGGGCATCTCAAACCTTCAGCTCATGGTCATGAGCATTTGAAACGAATACGATCATTGTAGACTAGGACTTCATGGTGAGAGGACTGATTCAAGATGGCAGACAACGCAGCTTCGCAACCGGCTCCCAACACTCTGGTTTCCATACAGCGTTATAACGCATTCCTGCTGCTGGTTGCGGGCCTTGGCGGCTTGCTCTACGGCATCGACGTAGGTATTATCGGCGGCGCGCTGCCATATCTGGAAGCAACATCGGGGCTCACCACGTCGCAACTATCTGTCATCGTCGCCGCGGTGCTGCTGGGCAGCGTCTTCTCCACACTCTTCGCCGGCCTGCTGGCTGACTGGATGGGGCGCAAGCCGCTGATGATCCTGAGCGGGCTCACCTTCGCGCTCAGCATTCCAGTGATCGCGCTCTCGCAAGGCTTCGCACCCCTGTTCTTTGGACGGCTGTTGCAGGGCATGAGCGGCGGATTCATCGGCGTCGTCGTGCCGCTCTATCTGGCTGAATGTCTTTCCGCCTCGCATCGCGGCAAAGGAACGGCAATCTTTCAATGGCTGCTCACGCTGGGCATCGTGGTCGCGGCACTGGTGGGCATGTACTACAGCTATCGCGTGGCGGCAGTGCAGCGCCTGGGCGATCTGGCTGCGCTGCTGCGCTTCGAGGGCCAGGCCTGGCGAAACATTTTCTGGGTCTCGCTTCCGCCGGGACTCATATTCATCATCGGCAGCATCATGGTGACTGAGTCGCCGCGCTGGCTCTTCCGCCGCGGCGCGCGCGACAAGGCCTACGCCGCGCTGCTGCGCTCGCGCCTTCCACAGCAGGCCGCGCTTGAGATCGAGGAGATGGAAGCAACCGCCCACACCGCCCAAGCCAAAGTCGACAATAAGGTCAAGGACTCGCTGCTCCGCCGCAAGTACGCAATCCCCTTCCTGCTGGCATGCGTCATCCTCTCGTGCAACACGGCCACCGGCGTGAACTCGGTGATCGGATACAACGCCGGGATCCTGCTGCAGAGCGGCTTGAGCGACCTGGCTTCGCATTGGGGCTACGTCATACTTACCGCAACCAATTTTGTTATGACCTCGATCGGAATGATCCTGGTGGATCGCAAGGGGCGAAAGTTTCTTATGGTGCTGGGCACCAGCGGCATCATCATTTCTATGGTGAGCGTTGCCCTGCTGTTCAGGACAACTGAGAAAGTGGGTGTGGATTGCCGCAACGCGGTGCAGATGACGGTTGGCCCCGACCAGCAACTGAAGCTGCATTTTGACGCGGCCGAAGCCAACCGGCTGCTTGCCTCCACCGGCTACACCGGAGACGCCATTCACAGCGACCGCGCTTCGCTGACGGTGATTTACTCCTACGGCGATTTCACCGCGGCCACCAACTTTGTGCGCTCCGACGACGCCGCGGCCGCGCCCATCGAGATCACCCGCGATAGCGCCGTGCCGGCCAACCGCGTCGAGTCGCTCTTCAAGAATCCCTTTGCGAATCTCGATGCCGCGCAGACTGCGCCGCTGAAGATTGAAAAGGCGCTCATCGGAACCGTTCCCGATCCACGACACGGATGGCTGGTCGCCCTCGGTCTTTACATGTTCATGGCGTTCTACGCCATGGGACCCGGCGTCTGCGTCTGGCTCGCACTCAGTGAGCTCATGCCTACGCGCATCCGCTCCAACGGAATGAGCGTAGCGCTGGTGCTGAACCAGCTCGTTTCAACCACGCTGGCGGCCATCTTTTTGCCCTTCGTCAGCAAGCACAGCTACTCGTCAATGTTCTTCCTCTTCGCAGGATTCACGGTTGTGTACTTCATTACCGTAGCTTTCTTCCTGCCGGAGACGAAAGGCAAGACGCTGGAGGAGATCGAGGCGCACTTTGAGGGGAAGGCGGCGAGCTAGCTTCTAGCTATCAGCTATCAGTTCCTGGCTTCTGGTTTTGAGATTGCGGGTCTACGAATGTCATCCTGAGCGAATCGCGGCGGCGACGAGTCGAAGGACCTGCGGTTGTCTTTCGACCAAGTCTACCGTCAGCGACGCGACGGCTCTTTGAGATCACAGCCTGTGATCTCAAAAGCCATAGCGGGAAACACGCGCTCCTACTTCTCCACCACGGCCTTAGACAAATTCCGCGGGCGGTCCACGTCGATGCCGTGCTCGATCGCCATGAAATACGCGAAGAGCTGCAGCGGAACCACTTCGAGAATCGGCAGCAGATATTCCGATGCCGGCTGCACGGAAATGCAGTCGGCTACCAGCGCAGGAACCTCGTCGTCATCGGCGTTGGCAATCGCAATCACACGCGCGCCTTGCTCCTTCATATCGGCGAGCAGTTGCAGTGTCTTTTCGTATCTCCTGATCGACGCGGCCAGTTTGCGATCCACCGTGGCAATCGCCACCAGCGGCACGCTATCGCTTACCAGCGCGTTGGGCCCGTGCTTGAGTTCGCCCACGGGGTAGCCCTCGGCGTGCACGTACGACGACTCCTTGAGCTTGAGCGCGCCCTCGCGCGCTATCGCGTAGTGAATGCCGCGGCCGAGATAGAGAAACGTCGACGCGCCGGCATATCTCCGCGCCAGCTTTTCGGCTTGCTCGCGCCAGCCATCGAGCTGCGCTTCAAGCGCGCCAGGAACGGCCCTCAATTCGGGAACCAGTTCGCCCAGGTCAGACGCGCTCATGCGGCCCAGGTGCGCGCCCTCATACAAGGCCAGCAGGTAAAGCGCGGCGAGCTGGCAGGTAAAACTTTTGGTGGCCGGGATCGCCTTCTCGCGCCCCGCCGCCAGCGTCATCGACACGTCGGCCTGGTGCGCCATGGTCGACGCGGCCGCGTTGGTGATGGCCAGCGTTTTGTGTCCCTGGCGGCGCGCCTCGGCTAGCGCAGCCAATGTGTCGGTGGTCTCGCCAGACTGCGAAAGCACCAGTACGCTGGGATGCCGCAAGTCTTGGACGCCGCGCAAACTGTACTCGCTCGCGTACTCCACGTCCACGGCCAACCCGCAAAGATCCTCAAGCAAAATCTCGCCGTAGAGGCCGCTGTGGCGGCTCGAGCCGCTGGCGGCAATCAGTATTTCGCCGTTGGCGGCAAGCCACTGCGAGAGCGGCCCAGCCACCTCCGGCCTCAGGGAGTTGCCGTCAAGGTAGAGCGCCAACGTCCGGTTCAGCGCCTCCGGCTGCTCATAAATTTCGCGCAACATTTCGTGTCGGAATAGGGGCATCGGCGTGACCTTGAGGGCCGGAAATAACGGCAATCAGCCCTCAGAATGATCATAACGCATAAAATCGATCAGAAATGTGAATAAAACACCATCAACCCCTCCCCGCTTTTCGAGAAAGTAAAGCGCGCCGCGAAGCCCCGCACCAACCTCCCCTAAGCAGAACCGAGAATCATGGATACGCATCGCAAGAATTCCCACAATCGTCCACTGATGCCCGCACGCCAAGAAATCGATGCAGGATTAAAAAGCGTTTCACTAGTAATCCAGACTCCGCCTCTCAAGCAAATTGAAACGCAGCAGAACAACGTAAGGCTTTTCCAGCGTACCGCCAGGAATGAATTGATCGCGACCTGATATCTCGCGGCCTGATATATAGTATTGGCTAAGCCACATGAAATGCGATCATTGCTGTTCAGTTCGTGGCAGATTGGGACCACAGGCGTATTTGTGATGATAGAAAGCAAGGTATGTGCCGGCATCGATCTGGGTGGTACAAAGATCGCTGTTTTGCTGGGAAGACTCAACGGGGAGATAGTTGGGTACGAAAAGATTGAGACGCGTTCTGTGGAAGGGCCAGAGCAGGCCTTTCAACGCGTTGTCTCCTCGCTTAAAAAGCTCTCGGAAGAGTCAGGATATGGTTTTGACGCTATTGGTCTTGGTGTACCTGGATTGGCTGATCCAAAAAGTGGAACGATCGAATTCCTTCCCAATCTACCAGGGAGCTGGAACGGCTTTCCGGCGGGCAAATATCTCGGCGAGTTGAGCGGAAGAGCTGTGCAGGTGATGAACGACGCGCGGCTAGCGGCAATAGGAGAGTTCTATTTCGGCTCAGAAACTCCAAGGCCGAATTTATTGGTGGTGACCCTCGGCACCGGTATCGGTGGCGGATTGATTCTCGACGGAAAACTGCGGCTCGGGGAGTGCGGAGCTGCCGGTGAAATTGGCCATCACACGATTCTCCCGGATGGAGTGGCTTGCAGTTGCGGAAGCAATGGCTGCCTGGAGACGCTGATTAATGGCAGGCAGCTTAACGCGGCAGGAATCGAACTGGCTCGGCAAGGCAAGGCCCCCCGGTTGGTGGAATTAGTAGCAGGCAACCTGGAAGCGATAAGTCCCAGGGAAATGGCTCAGGCTGCAGAACAGGGCGATACGCATGTAGGTGATGCGATCGAAACCGCGGCACGTTACCTGGGCATTGGTATCGCGAATGCAGTTTCAATCACCGCGGTGCCTGAAGTTGTTCTTTGCGGTGGTGTGGCTCTAATGGGTGAACTTCTGCTCAAGCCTGTTCGCGAAGAGATTGAAAAGCGAGTCCGCATGTTCCCGGCATCGCATGTGCGGGTTAGCTGCTCAACTTTGGGTGAGAAGGTTGGAGCATTGGGCGCGCTGGCGCTTGCATTTCATCCGGTGTAGAGCTGGTTGCATAAATCCTCGAAGGCCGACGATAAAACGTCCCTCAGTGGCTAAAGCCCGTATTTTATGCGCCGTTTGCAGCACGACTAAAGTCGTGCCCTGACACAAAGCCATTTATGCAACCATCTCTAGTGTCCTGTCTCTAAAGTTCGCGTACAAAAACGTGCGACAGAATCAAGGATCTGGTCGGCGGTCTTATGCCAGACGAAGGGCTTTG
>CAZGUD010000008.1:0-175707 GCA_964528915.1 uncultured Occallatibacter sp. | reverse complement strand
AGAGCCAGGTCTTCCGCATCGACCACTACCTGGGCAAGGAGACGGTGCAGAACCTTTTGGTCTTCCGCTTCGCCAACGGCATCTTTGAGCCGGTATGGAACCGCAACTACATTGACCACGTGCAGATCACAGTGGCCGAGACCCTTGGCGTTGAGGGCCGCGGACCGTTTTACGAGAAGGCCGGAGCGCTTCGCGATGTGGTGCAGAACCACATGATGGAGCTGCTGTCTTTGGTTGCTCTCGAGCCGCCGTCGAGCTTTGAGTCGGAGAGCGTGCGCCGCGAGAAGCTGAAGGTGTGGCAGGCCATTCCGCCGATTCCGATTTTGAATGCGGTGCGCGGACAGTACGGACCAGGCATCGTTAAAGGCGAGCACGTGATCGGGTATCGCGACGAGGACCGCGTGAATACCGAGTCGGGCACCGAAACTTATGCCGCGCTCAAGCTGCAGGTTGAGAACTGGCGCTGGGCGGGCGTGCCATTTTATCTGCGCGCCGGCAAGCGCATGCGCAAGCGGGCCACGGAAATTACCATCCAGTTCAAGCAGCCGCCGCTGTTGATCTTTAACCGCATGCAGTCGAGCGGCCCGTGCCAGGAGATTCAGCCCAACCTGCTCTCCATCCGCATCCAGCCCGACGAGGGCATTGCGCTGCGCTTCGGCGCCAAGGTGCCCACCAGCTCGCAGATGTCGGTGTGCCCGGTGTACATGGACTTCGACTACGAATCCGCATTCGGCAAATCGAGCGCCAATGGCTACGAGCGGCTGCTGCTCGACGCAATGCTCGGCGACCAGACTCTCTTCTCGCACCGCGACGGCGTTGAGACCAACTGGTCGCTGTATACGCCGATTCTGCAGGCCTGGGCGGCGAAGAAGCCTGAGGTCTTTCCCAACTACTTTGCCGGCACGTGGGGCCCCGAATGCTCCGACCGCCTGCTAGAGAAGGAAAACCACGTCTGGCGGAATGAGTTGGGGCGGAAGGCTTAGAGTCTGCTATTAACTTTGGCGCAGGCTGCGCCGGTCTCGAACCGAGGCAGGTCTGCGACCGGCAAGAACGTACCCCCCTCCCCCCAGCATGCCCTGGGAGGGGGGCTGCCAAAAGTTTCAAAGTCTATTGTTTTCAACGCGATAGGGTGTAGACTTGGCCGATATATCTATTGTTTTCAGGCAGTTAGGTTCAGAGTGCCCCAGGAGCCGGTCTCTAGAGACCGGCTCCAAAGTTCAGGATAGAACGGCAGCAGAATTAACAGGCAAGCGGGGGCGCGAACTAAGTCTTGTGGAATGTTGGTCTTGTGGGGAGAGATGCAGGAAGAGGTGTTGACAACTCAAGATTTTGGCCATTTGAGCTTCTTCTGGCGAGCAGGTTTCTTGGGGGTCTTTTCCGTGATTCTCTTAACGTGGAGTAATTCGGTTAGGACGCGGAGTTGCTTTGCGCTTTCATACCAGCTAAGACAGGTGCCCAGGTCTTCGGTCCAAACCTCGTTTGGAATCGCAGCTACCGGCTGGAAGATTTCGACTAAGGTGGTGTTCCCGGGACGCGGCAGTAACCATGAGGCGACGGTATAGCGAAAGTCTCTCCAATTTGCAGATGAAGGGTGCATGTTCACGGCAAGAATGTCGAAGTCGCCAAAGCTGTACGGCCTTGTATTCTGTACAATCGGTTCTACCGTAGCTGTCGTCGTTCCTGGCCCTACCACAATCTTCTTGGAGGTCTTTTCTCCTGTTCGCGTCTTCTGCACTTCGACAACGAAGAGGGATCCTTTCTCGTAGTGGTTGGGATAGTAAAGTTTGGGTATCCCTACTTCGAGCCGCTGGAGTTTCACTTGAATTCGAGCGGTAACTTCGCCCTTCCTCAATAGTGCATCGTAAGGGTGATCGCCGATAAGCTCAGCCGGAAGCCATCCGGAGTCTTCAACTGTTGGCATAACCTCATTTACAAAAATAGCTTCAGCGATGATGCCGCGTACACCGCGCTTTGTCAGATCGGATGATCTGCTGATGGCGCTAAGGATCGTGTCAGCGTCTATACCCCACTCTCGTTCAAGAGGATGGGGTACAAGTGTCCGCAGATAAAGCTTCAACGCCGTACGCTGTTCGTCAGAACATTCGTTAATGAGTTTGCGGATTGCTTCGATTGGTTCGCTCATTTGGTCGTCGTCCTGGCGGCTCCGGTACGAAGGTTTCGATTTCGATTCGACTCAGCAATACTTTCCCTGCGATTTTGAATACTCGGAGTCTTCCTTTCTTGATCAGTCGAGAAATGGCCTGCCTGGAAACGCCGCGAATTCGAGCCGCTTCCGCCTGAGAGACCCAATCATTCCCGTTCTGAAAAATGGTTGACAATGTAAACCTAATTCTGTTACCTTTCTCTTAAGGAACACCGTATTATGGCAACAACAGTGTCGACCAAACCGCAATTCGAACGCGACAGCGTGGAGAGCGCGCTCCAGGTCGCTGGAGGGCCTTCTCCCAGCTTCTCTCTTGATCATCCAGCTCGGTTGATCGCTAGGGCTCCCTATTTTTCTTCCCGATTAGGGGCCGCCTATTGCGGTGATTCGTTGGAAATGCTCCAGGCACTCCCGTCGTCGAGCATCAACCTCGTGGTCACCTCACCACCCTACGCTTTGCATTTTAAGAAAGCATACGGCAACGAGCACAAAGACCGATATGTAAATTGGTTTCTGCCGTTTGCAAAAGAGATTCAGCGCGTTCTTACTGACGACGGAAGCTTCGTGCTGAACATAGGAGGCAGCTACAACAAGGGCACGCCCACTCGGTCCGTTTATCATTTCAAGCTGCTAATCGCGTTGGTTGAGGAGGTGGGCCTTCACTTAGCGCAAGAGTGCTTCTGGTATAACCCCGCGAAAATGCCGGTCCCCGCCGAATGGGTGACAGTTCGCAGAATTCGAATTCGCGACTCCGTTGAATATGTTTGGTGGCTCTCGAAAACACCGTATCCAAAAGCGTCGAACCTTAACGTCCTCAAAGAATACAGCGAGGATATGATCCGATTAAACAGAAATGGTGTTCGTGGCACTACTCGGCCGTCGGGACATGTAATAAGAGAATCATTCGACAAAATCGACGCAGGTGGCTCAATTCCGCCAAATGTAACGGAGTCCGAATTCGACATCCCTGAAAGCATGATGAAAATGGGCAATAATTCGGCCAACGATCAATACACAAGGCGGTGCAAAGAAGAGGGAATAAAGATCCATCCGGCCCGTTTTCCAGCCCTCTTGCCCAAGTTCTTTATCAAACTTCTTACTGAGCCAAATGATTTGGTCCTCGATCCATTCGCAGGCTCTCTCACCGCTGGAGCCGTCGCTGAGCAGCTTGATCGTCGCTGGATCGCAGGGGAGGCAGTGGAAGAATATCTCAAGGCTGGTGTGTTTCGCTTCGAAGAATATTCGAACAACCCCATGCTTTTCTAGGCGGGCCTAGAGCTGCCGCCGGTAGCGCAGCTCATTAGCCGCGATTCCCCACACAACCTGGGCGCGCTCGTGGCCGTCGGGCTGCCAGCCATCGATTGTGTAGAAGCGTTCGGCGCGCGTGTTGCCTTTCATTACCCATAGAACCGCCTGCCGAAACCCAAGCTCAACCAGCCGTGCACGCGCAGCCTTCATCAGCTCCGCGCCAATTCCGCGGCCCCAGTAATCCGGGTCGACATAGAGGGCGTAGAGTTCGCCGCAGTCCTGCGCATCAGTGTCGCGAGCCGGGGCGGTGGTTGCGAATCCGGCGATGGGGCCGTTATGTTCGGCCACAATGGTCCAGGGCTTTGCGGTATCGGGGTTCTCGAATACGTAGCGGGCGGCGCGGTCTTCGGGCTTGAGCGCTTCGAGATATTCGGCCGGGAGCAGCCCGCGATAAGCTGCCTGCCACGAGCGCACGTGGACGCGCGCCACAGCCATTGCATCCTCGACATTGGCGGGGCGAAACAGCATGCCTGAGTATGGCACGGGCGGCAGTGCGATTCGATCCCACCCTTGGAGCAAATGACGCTCGAAGGATGGGGCAACCTCGCCCTATTCCTTGGTCACCTTTACGAAGGCGCCTTCGGGCAGTTCGCCATTAAGCAGGTGGACGACGCCGTCTTTGACGTAGCCGTCGAGGACTTGCCTGGGTGGGTTCGGGGATGAATCCTTCCCAGGTCTCAAAGTCGAGACCTGGGGCGCCCGTTCGTAGGCGTTGGCGCTAACGGGACTAGCTCCGCTAACTCCGCTGACTCCGCTAGCTCCGCTTCTTTGCTGGCTCGCTGATCCCTGACCCCTGACCCCTGTGCCCTGTTTTCCCTTGTCCATGGCTTCGTTGGCCAGGCGGTCGGCTTCCTTGTTGCCGCCGCGGAGGGTGTGGGTGATTTCGAAGCGCTCCAGTTTGGCCGCGCGCCGTTTGGCTTCTTCCCACAATGGCTTCAGGCTGGGGCTGGCGACCTTGAAGCGGCCCTTCATCTGGTTAACCATCAGCTCGGAATCGGAAACGACTTTAAGGCGGCCGGCGCCGTTCTGGAGGGCCCAGTCGAGAACCGCGAGCAGGCCCGAGTACTCGGCGTAGTTGTTGGTCTGGATGCCGAGGAACTGGCTGAGGCGGGCGACGATGTGGCCGTGGGGATCTTCAATGACCGCTCCGTAGCCGGAAGGGCCGGGGTTGCCGCGCGAGCCGCCGTCACAGTGGGCGGTGAACCAGGCGGCGGGGGAGCTGGGCGTTTCGTCGAACAGGTTTCCAGTCATTGAGATTCAGTTTAAAGGCAGGGGGCGAGAGAACAAGGGAACAAGGGAACGAGGGAACAAGGGAACAAGGGAACGAGGGAACAAGGGAACAAGGGAACGAGGGAACGAGGGAACAAGGGAACGAGGGGACGAGGGGAATAGGGAACAGGGGCTAGGGAGGGCGTGAAGGCTCCTGCTTGCTCCGGCTCGCGTCGCCCCTATGGGGCTGATGTCCTTCTTGTTTGCCTACCCCAGGACTGCGTTCTGGGCTAAATTCCTTGCCTCCCTCCAGGAGGCAGCGCATAGACGCCGCCTTAATCTTGCTTCGCCGCCTTAATCTCGACCCGCCGCCTTAATCTTGCCCCGTTAGAGGACTCCTTCCGGAGGTAACCAACGCATTTAGTTTGGGCCTGTTACCAAATGGTTTATTGCGCGTCAATTCCGGTAAGCACATAGATCCACCCTCCGCAGCGGGGAGACGGGGATGGGAATGGAAGCAGACGCGGCGAGTTTAGCGGCGATAACCGCGCAGCGCGGTTTGGCTTGGGCGGCCAGCGGAAGGGTACAATCCTTTCGAGGAATGGCTGCGACGAGGGCAATGGGCGGTGCTAACTCCGGCGACGCCGGTCGCGATGGCGCGGCGGGTGCCGCGGAGCGCCTGCTGGCCCGGCAGAACGAGATGGACCTCATCCGCGAGGCGCAGTCGGGTTCGCGCACGGCATTCGACGCGCTGGTCCGCCAGTACGAGCACCAGGTGCTGCGGCTGGCGCTGCATTTGACCGGCAGCGAGCACGACGCCGAGGACATTTACCAGGAGGCGTTTTTGAAGGCCTACCGGTACATCGGGAACTTCAGGTTTGAGTGCTCGTTTTACACCTGGATCTACCGGATCGTGACCAACCTGTGCCTCGATCAGTTGCGCCGGCGCAAGACCCGCCGCGAAGATCACGCCGTGGTAGTGGATCGCTCGGGCGACGAGGTTGACCTGCTGGCTGCGGTTTCGGACGGCCGGTCATTTTCAAATCCGGCGCGGGAATTGGACCGCAAAGTCTTAGGCGAGAAGATTCAGAACGCGCTTGAGAAGCTGACGCCGCGGGAGCGGATGGTTTTTGAGCTGAAGCATTACCAGGGTCTCCGCCTGCGCACGATTGGAGAGATGTTGAACACGACTGAGGAGACGGCCAAGAATACGCTCTTCAGGGCGACGAAGAAGTTAAGGGTTCAGTTGGCGGAGATGCGGTAAGAACAGCTATTAGCTTTTAGCTGTTAGCTGTTAGCTGTTAGCTGTTAGCTGTTAGCTGTTAGCTGGTTTTTAGTAAACGGGACCCTTTTGTTAAGGAAAGGGCCCGATGAAAGACTGACAAGCTCGGACAGATGAAGAACGAGCTAACGGCTAATAGCTAATGGCTGATAGCTGTTTTTGAGGCTGGAAGGACGTACTTATGAATTGCGAAGTGGCAAAGGAGCGAATCGTGGCGGCAGCCTACCAGGAGCTGTCGGATGAGCAGGCCCACGAGCTGGAGCGCCATGTGTCGGCGTGCCCGGAGTGCCAGAGCGATTGCGAGCAAGTGCTTGCGCTGAAGGTGCTGATGGACGCCAGTCCGGTGCAGGAGCCGGCTCCGAACCTGGTTGCGCGGGCGAGGCTGAAGCTCGACGAGGCACTCGACAGTCTGCCTCCGAAACGCTGGTACGAGCGCTGGAGCACATTGGCCTGGAACAACTTTGCGCGGCTGCAGAGCGCGCCAGTGGCGGCGGTATTGCTGCTGGTGATTGGCGCGGGCGCGGGGAGCCTGGGCAGCTACGAGTACACCCAGAGCCGCGTTGCTCATGCCGCAGCGGCAGCGGGCCCATCCAAAACGGATGCGGCGATGCCGGCATTGGCCAACGTAGCCAGCGTGTCAGGGATTGTGCGGCAGCCCAACAGCGAAATCGTGAACGTGAGCTACAACCAGGTTGTGCCGAGGCAGATTGAGGGCTCGCTCGATGACCCGCAGATTCGCCAGTTGCTGATGCTGGCCACAGAGAATGCCAGCAACCCCGGGGTTCGCGACGACTCAGTGGACCTGCTTGCGGCCGAGTGCAAGGCCGGGCACAGTTGCCAGCCTTCAGGCATTCGCGACGCTTTGATGTATGTGCTGCGCAACGACAAAAGCGCTGCCGTGCGCCAGAAGGCGCTGGAAGGGCTGCAGCCCTACGTTTCAGAGGACATTCGCGTCCGTGACGCGGTTCTCGAGTCGGTTATGAACGATAACGATCCTCGCATCCGCTCCGCGGCCATCAGTCTGCTTGAGCCAGTTGAGGCCGACACCAGCGTGCGCCAGGTTCTTTATTCGGTGTCAACCACCGATGACAATCCTCAGATTCGCAATGACTCCCGGCAGGTTTTGCGCCGGGTTTCAGAGGTTCAATAACACGTAAGCCGGCCACGGGCCAACCAAAGAGCCCGGACCGGAGCGAAGAACATTCGGAGAGAAGAACAATGAAACACATTTTGAGGCCGTACCGGAGTCTTAATATTGGGGGTCCAATCACGCTGGCCGTCGCAGCGCTGTGCCTGATCGGGGCGCCGCGCGCAATCGATGCGCAGGCCAGAAGCGTGATGGGCTTCTTTGCCAATCCATTTCCGTCGCTCACGCACGTGTCGCAGGGATACCTGGGCGTGGAGATTGACGACGTGGACCAGGACAAAGCCCAGCAGCTAAAGCTCAAGGATGTTCGCGGCGCGGTGATAACGCTGATTGACCACGACGCGCCGGCCGGAAAGATCGGCTTGAAAGTGAACGACGTGGTGATCTCAATCAATGGCCAGACCGTTGAAGGCGCGGAGCAGCTCAAGCGGATGCTGCACGAGATTCCCGCGGGGCGCAAGGTGAGCCTGGAGATCAGCCGCGACGGAAACATCCAGACGCTCGCGGTTGAACTGGCCGATCGCGCGGTCATGGAACGCGACATTTGGCGCAAGATGGACAAGGAGGACGGCGACCTGATTTCGCCGGCGTCGGGAACCGGGTTCCTGGGCGCCAACGGCGACGTTGCCGCGCCTCCCGGATTCCACGTGCCGTTTTTCGGTTCGAGCCTGAAGGTGGGCGCATTAGTGGAGCCGCTGACCGCACAGATGGCTGAGGCCCTGGGCGTAGACGGCGGGCTGATGGTGAAGCAGGTGGAGCGCAAGAGCGAGGCGGCCAAAGCGGGGCTGCGCGCACTGGATGTGATCTTGAAAGTCGGCGCCGACCCCATCAACACAGCGGCCGACTGGGAACGGGCGCTTCGCTCGAACGTGGGCAAGCAGGTGCAGGTAACAATTCTGCGCGAAAAGAAGCAGCAGACGCTTAGCCTGCAGGTGGATTCGAAGCGGCGCAGCGAACTGGAATGGCTGGACATTTTTGGCGACAGCGACCCGGCCCTGATTGCGGAGAATGACCTGGTGACGCCAGAGGCGCTGGAGGCGCTGGCCGATGCCACTGCGGAGCAGGCTCAGGCGCAGATTGATGGGCAGGTGCAGGCCCAGACTCAGGCTAATGAGGAGATGCAGAAACAGCTTGAGAGCCAGGCTGACGCGCTGGGCAATCAGATCGAAAGCCAGGTACAGGGACTGAGTGAGCAGCAGGCCGAGGCACTGCGCAAAGAGGCCGAGCAGATGGCACACCAAGCCCAGCAATTTGGCCAGCAGATTAACGGCGACCTGTTCAAGGTCGATCCGAAGCAGATGCAGGAACTGCAACAGCAGATGGAGCAGTTCAAGGTCGATCCCAAGCAGATGCAGGAACTGCAACAGCAGATGGAGCAGTTCAAGAAGGGCTTCAACGCCGACCAGTTCAAACAGCAGTTCCAGATGGACCAGAAGCAGATGGATCAGTTCCGGCAGCAGATGGATCAACTGAAGAAGGACTTTGACGCCGACCAGTTCAAGATCGATCCCAAGCAGATGGAACAGTTCCGCCAGCAGATGGAGCAATGGAAGCAGGAGATGCAGGACCAGATGGAGCACCTGCGCGAGCAGCAGTCAGGGCACTTCGTCTAGGTTTCTTCGAATCGGAAGTCAGGGCGCTTGCCGCGATTCGGCAGGCGCCCTTTGTGTTTGGGCCTGAGTTTTTGCCGGCTGCCGCGCGGGTGCGGAACTTCGCCGCTTGAACCAGGAATTTCCAGCCCACAATCCACAGGTTTTCTTCCCCCTGCCCAACGCCGTACACTACTCCTTCGAGCAGCAAACAGGTTCATCGAGGTGTAATCAGACATGCCTTATCCCACGAACTACCGCTATACCCGCGAGCATGAGTGGATCTCGGTTGAGGGGTCCATTGGCGCCATCGGCATTACCGATTACGCGCAGAACTCGCTGGGCGACATTGTGTATGTTGACGCGCCAAAGGTTGGGGACACGGTGGCCGCCGGCGCCACCTTTGGTTCGGTTGAGAGCGTGAAGGCGGTGAGCGACCTCTATTCGCCAGTCTCCGGCACGGTGACCGAGGTGAACGAGACGCTGAAGACCGAGCCCGACAAGATCAACGCCGCCGCGCACGATACCTGGATTATCAAGGTTGAGCTTTCGAACCCGGGAGAAGTTGATTCGTTGCTGGACGCCGCGGCGTATGAGGCGTTTATTGCGGAAGAGAGCTAGAGGCGAACTTTCAGCCCTGAGCCTTCAGCTTTCAGTTTGATCGTGCTGGTGGCAGCGGGGAGTTGATCGTTTAGATTCCCCATCGGTGAGCCATTGCGGCTCGTTTACCGGCTTCGAGCTGAAAGCTGGAAGCTAAAAGCTAAAGGCTGAATTATGCGCTATCTTCCCAAATCCGATGCAGAACGCGCCAAGATGCTCGCCGAGATCGGCGCCGGCTCCATTGACGATCTGTTCTCGATCATTCCCGCCGAGTACCGGCTTACGCGCGATCTCGAGATTCCGCGGCAGTTGGGCGAGAGCGAGATTGTGGACTACTTCAAGGCTGCCGGCCACAAGAACTCGACCGACTATGCGAGCTTTCTGGGCGCGGGCGTGTACCGGCACTACCGGCCGGTGATTATCGATTCGCTGGTGCAGCGCGGCGAATTCTTAACCAGCTACACGCCCTACCAGCCGGAGATCACGCAGGGCACGCTGCAGGCGATCTTTGAGTTCCAGACAATGATTGCGGAGCTGACGGGGATGGACGTAGCCAACGCCAGCATGTACGACGGGTCAACCGGTGCTGCTGAAGCGGTGATGATGGCGGTGCGCGTGACCGGCCGGCACAATGCGGTGGTGGCGCGAACGGTGCATCCCGAATATCGCGAAGTGATGGCGACCTATGCCAAGCACCAGGGATTGCCTTCGTCGCTGGTGGACTACGATGCCGAGACGGGCCGCGTGGATCTAGAGACGCTTGACGCCGCGGTGTCCGACCAGACAGCGTGCGTGCTGGTACAGAGCCCCAACTTCTTCGGCGTCATTGAAGACATTCCTGCGATAGCGGAGATTGCGCACAAGAAGGGCGCACTGCTCGTCGTTTCGATTGCCGAAGCGGTATCGCTGGGCATTGTGCGGCCGCCGATTGAGGCAGACATTGTTGCCATGGAGGCGCAGTCGTTTGGAGTGGCAGTGAGCTACGGCGGGCCGTTCTGCGGAGTGATTGCAGCCAAGGAACAGTACCTGCGGCAGATGCCGGGCCGGTTGGCGGGCCAGACGGTGGATTCGAACGGATACCGCGGGTTCGTTCTTACGCTGGCCACGCGCGAGCAGCACATCCGGCGCGAGAAGGCTACTTCGAACATATGCACGAATCAGGCGCTGGTGGCGCTGATGGCGACGATCTTTCTTTCGGTGTATGGCAAGGAAGGGATTCGCGAACTGGCCGAGCACAATTTGGCCAAGGCGGATTATGCGGCCAAAACGCTGAGCGCGCAGGCCGGCGCGAAGCTGCGCTTCACGGGTGCGCCGCGCTTCCACGAGTTTGTATTGCAGACCGATGAAGCGCCTGCGGCATTAAGTGCGCGGCTTCTCGAAAACAAGATTGTGGGCGGCATCGAGTTGAGCCGCTGGTATCCCGAGCTGGAGAACTGCACGTTGTGGTGCGCAACGGAAGTGATGGGGCGCGAGACGATCGACAAGGCGGCTACGGTGCTGGCTAGTGTGACGGTGGAGGCGTAAATAATACAGGTGACCGCGGGGGATGGACATGGCCAAAGCGAACGATTACATGCTGAAGGAGGATCGAGACCTTCTTGCCACCCGACGTGGAAAATGGCAGGTTAAGTGGGAGAAGACTCGCAAACGCGGTGAAGCTCTTTTTGTGACTATCGAGACGATTAAGTTTTGCAGCCTACTCTTCGCATTTGATCTGCTGTGGGATTTTCTAATAGATCGGAGACAATTCCATCGCGACTTGAACATCGGATCGTTGGTCGGATTTGCGGTCGTGATGGTTCTCGTAATCTCGCCAGCGGAAGCCTGGGAGTGGCACAGGAATGAGAAACGATTCAAACAGCAAGATTGACAGACGATTTACGCGACGCGCTTTGTAACCGGGCACGATTTCAGGCGTGCCGATGGACAAGGCGGAAGAGTTTTGTAACAAGGGCACGGCTTTAGCCGTGCCGCAACACTCAGTAGAAGGAGTGGGCTTTAGCCCCTGCCATGGTGCAACCCGCGAGAAATGCGTCTCCGTCAAGCATTCTGAATCCCTCTCGCACGTTTTTCACCACGACTGGAACGAGCATGGGACGGAGGCTTCTGCAATCGGAGCGTAATGCCGGATTGCTCATCGATGTTCTGCGCTCGCTGGTTGCAGAGCGCAGGTTTCAGTTGCACGACTTTGTGATCATGCCTGACCATGTGCACCTCTTGTTGACCGTTCACGACGAGATGACCATCGAGAAAGCGATGCAGTTGATTAAAGGCAGGTTTTCGCATCGTTTGTCTCATGAATTCAGACACAAAGGCGAAGTTTGGCAGCGGGGATTCACGGAAGAGCAAGTGACGAACCGGGAAAGCTCCGAAGCACACCGGACCTACATCGCGAACAATCCTGTAAAGGCGGGACTCGCAGCTTCGGCAGACGAATACCCGTTTTGCTTTCGGTTTTTGGCTCGCAAGAAGGCCGAACATTCGGGGGAAGCACGGGCAGGCAGGGGCTAAAGCCCAACTTCGAAAGTTGAGTTTTCGGCACGGCTAAAGCCGTGCCCTTATTACAAAGCAAGACTCTGAGGCAATGAAAATGGCATCGACAACGAATTTCCCCGCACCACGCACCACCGGTAAAGTCCGTCCCCATCAGACGCAGAATGAAGCGCTGATGTTTGAGAAGTCGTCGCCGGGCAAAAAGGCTTACAGGCTGCCGCCGCTCGACGTGCCTGCTGTTGATGCTGCCGCACTGCTCGGCAATGCCGTGCGCAAAGACCGCGCCGAGCTGCCCGAGCTGAGCGAGATCGAGCTGATCCGCCACTTCACGCGCCTCTCAACCTGGAACTACGCCATCGACCTGGGCATGTATCCGCTGGGATCTTGCACCATGAAGTACAACCCGCGCGTGAACGAGTTTGTGGCGCGCATTGAGGGGCTGGCCGAGGCGCATCCCTACCGGCCTGAGTCGCTGGCGCAGGGGATTCTCGAGATCATCGACCTGCTGCAGAAATGCCTGATCGAGATCACGGGCATGGACGCGATTACGCTGCAGCCCGCGGCTGGCGCGCATGGCGAGTTCACCGGAATACTGCTGGTGCGCGCGTGGCACGAGTCGCAGGGCAATCCGCGGCACAAGATTCTGATTCCCGACTCGGCGCATGGAACTAACCCGGCAACCGCAGCCATCTGCGGCTACCAGGTTGAGAACCTGAAATCGAATGCGGATGGGGGCATCGATCTTGACGCGCTGGAGCGGCAGGTAACCGACGACACCGCCGCGCTGATGCTCACCAATCCGTCAACGCTGGGAGTGTTTGAAAACCAGATTCACAAAATCGCCGAGATTCTGCACGCCAAGGGCGCGCTGCTCTACATGGACGGCGCCAACATGAACGCGCTGGTGGGCAAAGTGCGGCCCGGTGATTTTGGCGTGGATGTGATGCACCTGAATCTGCATAAGACCTTCTCGACTCCCCATGGCGGCGGCGGGCCGGGATCGGGACCGGTGGCGTGCAAGAAGTTTCTCGAGCCGTTTTTGCCTACTCCGGTATTAGTTCGGGGCAGCGCTTCCCAGATCTCAAAATCGAGACCTGGGGCACCCGGTACACCGGACTGCCCCGACGCCGGGGATTGGGAAGACACCAATGCCGAGCCCGGCCCTGATGGCTGCCCGCCACTCTTCCGCGCGCCGATGCCTACCCTGGGTGCCCCCGGTCCCTCGCCTTTGGGGACCGGGGAAACCAGGTCCGCGGGCCAGTTGTCGTGGGACTACAACCGCCCCCACTCCGTAGGCCGCGTGAGGGCGTTCTACGGCAATACGGGAATGTTTATTCGCGCGCTGGCGTACATTCTTGCCAACGGACCGGACGGGTTGCGCCAGACCACGGAAGACGCGGTGCTGAATGCGAATTACATTCGCAAAAAGCTTGAGGACCTGTACGATCTGCCATACAAAACACCGTCGATGCACGAGGTGGTATTCAGCGACAAGCGGCAGGCGGCGCAGGGAGTGAAGACGGGCGACATCGCCAAGCGGCTCATCGACTACGGCTTCCATCCCTATACCGTGAGCTTTCCGCTGATTGTGCACGGCGCGCTGATGATTGAGCCCACCGAGAGCGAATCGGTTGAGGAGCTCAACCTGTTTATCGATGCAATGCGCTCGATTGCGCGCGAGGTTGAGCAGACTCCGGAGCTGGTGAAGACTGCGCCGCACTCAACGCGGGTTTCACGGCTCGACGAAGTGCAGGCTGCAAGGAAGCCGGTGCTGAGGTGGAAACCTTAAAAACAGGGACTAGAGCTGGTTGCATAAATGGCTTTGTGTCAGGGCACGACTTTAGTCGTGCCGCAAAAGGCTCATAAACGCTGGGCTTTAGCCCCTGAGGGAGGCTACACCGCCGGCCTTCGATTATTTATGCAACCTGCTCTAGGGACTGCGATCAGCCGCTGCGTTTGCGGAAGACTATGTTCAGCTCGCGACGCCAATCTTCGTTGAGCGCGATCAGTTCCCACTGGATCTTTGGAGAGAAGTATCGGAGCACCGGTTCGTTGGCAGGATGGATGCGCAGGGCTGGGCCGAAGAGCACAAGTCGCGGGTCAAGCTCCGAGATTTCAGCGCCCGGGAAATAGCCGGCGCGTTCGAATGCTGAAAGCGAACGCATGCCGCCGGCGGGTGTTTGGCGGTCGGCGTTGAGCGCGCGCACGCGAATCCAATAGTCGAGAGCCTGCATGGGCAGGTGGAGATCTTCGTCGGCCTTGATCTCAATAACCGCAAGACGGCTGCGCCGATCGAGCGCGAGCAAGTCGAGCATTCCACGATCGCCTGACGAGATTGCGGGCACCTGCGAGTAGACTGCTTCGCCGCGGATCTCGGGCAGCAGTTTGCCGATCCCCATGCGCAGTTGGCTCTCAAGCCAGCGCTCGGGTTGCATACGGAAGAGAGCGTCGTTGTGCGCGCCGCTTGCGTGGCGGCTCAGGAAGAGGCGCGCAAACAGCTCGCGGCAGGCTTCCTGATTGTCATCGGTCAGCGGAGTTTCGTTGGCGCCAGCGCCGAAGGTGGCTTCATCTTTGTTAGTGAAGGAGTGCGCGGCTGCTCCGTGACGGACGCGGGCGAACTCAAGCCCGTGCAGCATGAGGCCGACTTCGGCTGGCGTGCCGGCGCGGAGCTCGACGCGGCGCTGCGCGGACGCGGGAACAAGCTCCATCAAGCGGTCAATGCCGGTCTTACAGCGCTCGATTGCAGCGGCGGATGAAAAAGCGTGCATGAGCCGCGATTCCAGATTGCCGGTGTCGTTGATATCGACCTCTGCGAGATCTTCGCTGCGCTCATCGAGGGTGTAGAGCTCGAAGTTTGCGGCGGCGTGATTGAGCCACGCCATGCGCTCGGCAGTAGTGCGCCAGGCGCCGACGGGAACAATCACTTTGAGTCCGCCGAAATGGCGGCGCAAATCGGCGTGCTCGCGGCAGTAGTGGAGCCAGAGCACTCCGAGAGTGAGGATTCCATCGACCATCGCGCCCGATTCGCATTCAGCTACGCCGATGACAGCATCGGCCGCAGTGCCTTTGAACAGGCGGCCGCGAATGTAGGCAGGGCCGAAGCTGTGCTCGAGATCCATGGCCGAACGCAGTCCGTCGACCTTTGCGCCGATGAAGTGACGCGTGAGCGCGCGCTCAAGCAGGCGCTGGTAGTTGCGGCGTGCGGCATCGCGCGTGGTGGGAGTGCGGCGGTCGCTGGACGCGACGAGTTCAAGCGCCTGCGGCTTGGTTGCGCCCATGCGGCGCGTCATTAATCTGAGACTGGCAACACGCTGCTGCACTTCGACAACCGTGCGCACCAGGTTGCGCTCTTCGCTCCATAGCTCGAGCAGGCAGCGGCCATGCGCATCCTTTGTGGAGTAGCGCGCCGAACGCATATCGAAGAGGACGCGGCCGTCTTCAAGAATAGCTGCGGTGGGATGCTTGAGAATGTACTCTTCGATTTGCAGCGCCAGGCGCGCGGCCGGCGAGATCTCATCGTTAGAGCTCGCTTGCATTCGCTGCTACCAGCCCATTCGCTCACGGAGCGCGGTTATATGCGCCGTGTGGTGCAGCGAGTGCCAGGCGTAGAGGGCGAGGGTGAGGGCGAGATCGGAGCGGCCGCGCTCGGGATGAATCATGCCGCGCGCGAAATCGGATTCGCTCATGGATTCGAGCAGCGAGACCCAGCGGGCGTGCATTGCGTCAATAAAAACCAGCGACCCATCGATAGGCAGCGTCTTGCTGTCGGTGAGCTCGGCCCAGGCCTTTTCGTCGTACGGCTTGATGGTGGGCCAGTCTTCAGTGAGGGCGAGTTTGAAGCGGACCACCGAGTTGACATGGCTGTCGCCGACGTGGTGCACAAGCTGGCGGACGGTCCAGCCACCATCGCGATAGGGTGTGTCGAGCTGCGCGTCGTTGAGTCCGCTCACCGCGGCGCGAAGGCGCTCAGGCAGCAGGCGCAGGGTTTCAATGTGTCCGGCGCGGACGGCTGCCGTGTTTGACTCAGGCGCCTTGAATTTTCCAATGGGATAACGAGGATCGACTTCGGCCATGCGAAAACACTACCACGACCGATGGTCGCAGGTCTGTGGCACGGAAGGATGCGGGCAGGGATTGGCGCGATTTTGGGCGATGTATTAAAGGATGACCTGAGATTTTGCGGAGGAGGGCATCAAGCGGGGTGGGGATGCTTCTGCTTTTGCTTGTGGATATGCGTTTTGAAGCTCTTGGGAGCTTTGTATTTGTAGTTGTAGTGCTGCTTGGCGGTCTTGGCCTTGTGGTGCCAGGCAAACGCCGGGCTTGCAAACGCGGCCAGAAGCAGAGTGATTGCAAGCAGTTTCTTCATGGTTAGAATCCTATCACGCCTCCTGGTGCGCGGCGGAACCGCATTGCCGGACTCGTACGAAGAAAACAATCCGGCGATTGCAGCGGGCCGAAATCTGCGCGAAGCCTGGGTCAGGCTTTACGCGGCGTGGTGGTGATGATGGTGGTGGTGATGGTGATGGCCAGCAGCAAAAGCAGCCGGGCCGGCGAAGACGGTGAGGAGCAGAACTACCGCGAGAATCTTTTTCATGGAAGGCATCCTAGCAGAACTGAATTAGTGACGGAAGCGTCTTGGTGCACCTCGAATCAAGAGAACAACGGGGGAGGTGTCAAGTGGAGATGTCGGCAGTCTAAACGTTCCGCCGGACGTTCAGGCTGTCTAGGTAATTGGACGCGGGAAGCATAAACTGGGATGACGATGGGACCAACGAAAACACTTCCCCCGGCAAGCCACAGGCGCTACTTCTTTGAGGAATTCGGCATTACCGAGCGGTTGCTTGAGCGCTGCCTGGGCGAGGCGCTATGCGCCGGCGGAGACTACGCCGATCTTTATTTTGAGGCGGTTACCTCGACGGCCCTGGCGGTTGACGAGCAGATTGTAAAGTCGGCGAGCCAGGGGTCGAGCGCCGGCTGCGGCGTCAGGGTGGTGAGCGGCGAGCGCACCGGCTACGCATACACCGACAATTTGAGCCCTGAACGGCTGCTGAGAGCCGCGCGCACAGCGGCTTTAATTGCGTCGGGACCGGCGAAGCAGCCGGTGCAGGGATTCACCGAGGTCGCGGCCCGGGATCTTTACCCGGTCCCGCTGGGCGGATACGACCTGAACCTGGCCGAACGGCTGGAGCTGATATTGCGCGCCGATCGCGCCGCGCGGGCGTTCGACTCCCGGATTGTGCAGGTGCGCGCCAGCTACTTCGAAGAGATGCGCCGGATTTTGATTGTCGCCTCCGACGGAGCATTTGCCACCGACACTCAGCCGCTTTGCCGGCTGAACGCAAACGCCATTGCCAAAGAGGGCGCGGTTACGACGAGGGGCTCGGCGGGATGCGGGGGCAGAGCGGGGCTGGAGCAATTCATAGGGAGTAAGAGCCCTGAGAGCCTGGCACGGGAGGCTGCGCGGGGAGCGATTCTGCAACTTGGCGCAGTGGCGGCGCCGGCGGGCGAGATGCCGGTGGTTCTGGGGCCGGGATGGCCGGGGATTCTGCTGCATGAGGCCGTGGGCCATGGGCTTGAGGCCGACTTCAATCGCAAAAAGACTTCGGCATTTGCGGGGCTGATTGGCCAGCCTGTGGCGAGCCCGAAAGTGAGCGTGGTTGACAACGGCACGATGGCGGGTCGGCGCGGTTCGCTGAACGTGGACGATGAGGGGTCGGCGACGCAGGAGACAGTGCTGATCGAGAACGGAATCCTGAAGGGGTATTTGAGTGACAAGCTTTCGTCGCGGCTGATGGGTATCGCGAACACCGGATCGGGTCGGCGCGAGAGCTACCAGTCGATCCCCATGCCGCGCATGACCAACACTTACATGCTGGCGGGCGACGACTCTCCCGAAGACATTCTGCGCAGCGTGAAGCGCGGGCTCTACGCCGTGAACTTTGGCGGCGGCAGCGTGGACATTACCAACGGAAAGTTTGTGTTCTCGGCCAGCGAGGCGTACCTGATCGAGGACGGCAAGGTGACGGCGCCGGTGCGCGACGCAACGCTGATCGGAAACGGACCCGAGGCGCTGAAGTACGTATCGATGGTGGGCAACGACCTGCGGCTCGATGAGGGCATCGGCACCTGCGGCAAAGAGGGGCAGAGTGTGCCGGTAGGCGTGGGCATGCCAACGGTGAAGCTTGACCGGATTACGGTGGGTGGAACGGGGCGATAGGCATTTGCTCTGGCTCTTTTCAATTATCTCAAATTTGAGATATAATGGGTTATGCCGTGGCGCGTGGAAGTCCTGAACGAGACGGTAGCCGAGGAGATCAGGTCGCTTCCCGCCGATATGCATGCCAGGTTCCTTCGTCTCGCAAAGCGAATTGAGGAAGTTGGGCTGCATAGCATAAGCGAGCCCCACGTTAAGCATCTCGATGGCAAGCTTTGGGAGATGCGGCTAACGGGTAGAGATGGAATTGCGCGGGCCTTGTATGTGACCGTCACCGGCGAGCGCGTCGTGGTGCTTCGCGCATTTGTGAAAAAGACGCAAAAGACGCCACAAGCAGAGAAAGACCTGGCTTTGCGGCGTGCGAAGGAGCTTGTATGACGATTTCCCTGAAAGAGTTCATGACCGATTCGTTGGCCGATCCCGAGGTGAAGCGCGAGTATGATGCCCTCGCACCTGAGTTCGAATTCTCCGCCGAGTTGATTCGGGCGCGCAAACGCGCCGGACTCTCCCAAGCGGAGTTGGCTGAGCGCATGGGTACCAGCCAATCGGCCATTGCGCGGCTGGAGAGCGGACAGACCCTCCCCAGTACCAAGACTCTGTTGCGCTTCGCGGAAGCTACCAAATCAAAGGTTGAGTTGCGGCTGTCGGCTGCGTAAGAAATCAAGTTGGACAGGATGACGGTGGGGGGGCCGGGGCGATGATGCGCATGATTGAGATTGACGCCAACCATTGGGTTCCCGGTCAGGGTCGCTTCTTGGCGGCCATCGCCTGTTGAGCGCTCAGAACAGCCGCCATCAAACCGGCTCGTTGTTTCTCCGCTGCAAAAGGGGGCGCCGGCGTCCTAAGAAACTCCTGCTTCACTTTTTCCCAATCCGCCAGGAGTGAATCGCTGTCGATTGCGTGCCTGTTTCGTTTGAGGAGCGCGATCATCGACCCGCATCCCCGATCCATTTCGCCAGTCAGATGTTTCTTATATCCAGCTTCGGGTTCACGCCACCAGCTTTCGGGAACGCCGATTTTGACGGTGAGCCAGTCACGATTCCTTCTAGCTGACTGCGCGCCTACAAATCCCATCTGCTGGGTGTATTGAACCACTGAACCGTCGACGAACTGCGGAAAAGCGAAGTGCTCGATCACGTTCGTGTAGCCACCGTGCCATCTGTGCAGAATCGTGTTGAGCTGAATGTGAATTCGCTCAACCTCGATCGGTAGATCGGGACCGCCAAAACCTCCTCCAGTACCGAAGGAGTTCCGTTTCGCGGGATCGACGGTTGCTGGTGCTTTGGTTGACTTTCGTTGCGCACCGGCACGCTCCAGAATCGCCACCATCCGGTCGTTTCGGGGCAGTGATGCAACGTCGAGCGGAGACCAGTTGTGAAGGTCGATCACAGCGAGATCGGCGCTCTGCGAAATGAGATATTCGACAAATGCGTGTCTTTTGTAAGCGATGGCGTGGAAGATGGCCGTCCTGCTGCGCCGGTCTTTTGCTTCAAGGTCGGCGCCGGCTGCGAGTAGCACCTTGGCCACTTCGATTTGACCTTTTCTCCCCGCCCAAATCAGTCCTGTGAGGCCGTTTTTGTCTCGCGTGTCGGGGGAAAGTACGACACCGACAAGCTCACGGACAATGTCAGGTTTGCCAGCGCTGCAGGCTCGAATAAATGCAGTCTCGGGTTTCGTCGCCATAACGAGAGAATAACGCGGAGCGCCGCATCAAGCTTCAATCGCAGCCGTGGAACGAGGGGGCTTGGCTGGATGTCGTTCCGCCCCGTATCTGATAGGTTGAACCCATGCCCGAAACCGCTCCAACGCCGAATGAGTCCGACATCGATCTTCAATCGCTTGTGACCGATGTGGTGGCCGAGGCTATGAAGGCCGGAGCATCGGACGCCGAGGCTGTGGCGCGCGAAGGTGACCAGTTCAGCGTAAACGTGCGCATGGGCGAGGTGGAAACGGTGACCGAGTCCGGCTCGCGGGCCCTGGGATTGCGCGTGTTTGTGGGCAAGCGGTCGGCCTCGACCTCGACCAGCGACCTGAGCCCAGCCGGGGTTCGCAAGCTGGTTGAGGGCGCGCTGGCGCTGGCGCAGATCACCGAGGAGGATCCTTTTGCGGGCCTGCCTGAAGCGCACGAGTTTGGCGCGACGGCTGCGGCTTTGGGCATGGTCTCCCCGGTCTCAGAATCGAGACAGGGGGCACCCGGACTATCGAGTTGGATTGACGATCTGCATCTTTATTACGACGACGTTTACTCGCTGCCGGCGGCTGAGCGGGTTGAGTGGGCACGGCGATGCGAGGCTGCGGCGCTGGCTGCGGACCCCAGAATCACGAACTCCGACGGGGGCAGCTTTGACGCTTCGACGGGACGGCGCGCGATGGCCAACTCACGCGGATTTGCGGGCGGCTATCGCTCCAGCTACGCGGGGGTGAGCGCAGCGCCGCTGGCCACCGATGCCGGCGGAAAGATGCAGCGGGACGGCTGGTGGTCGAGTGCGCGCAGCCTGGCGCTGCTTGAAAGTCCTGAAGCCGTTGGGACCGAAGCAGCGCGGCGCACGCTCAGAAGGCTGGGTGCGCGACAGGTTCCTACGCAGCGGGCCCCGATCGTGTTTTCTCCCGAAGCCGCGCGGACGTTGATCGGATCGATCTTCGAGGCAGTGTCGGGCGACTCCATCTGGCGTGGCGCATCGTTTCTGGCAGGCAAACTGGGTGAAACGATTGCCGTGCCGGAGCTGACGCTGATCGACGACAACCTGATGGTGTTGCCAAATGGAGCCGGCGGATTCGGCACCTCGCCGTTTGACGCTGAAGGTTTGCCCTCGCTGCGCACCGTGGTGATTGAAGACGGCGTTCTGAAGAGCTACATGCTGAATACTTACACGGCGCGCAAGCTGGGAATGAAGTCGACGCACAATGCGGCGCGAGGGCTGGCCGGCGCGCCCGGGGTTGGTTGCGGGAATCTCTACGTCAAGCCTGGTCCACTCTCCAAGGAACAAATCGTCGGAGAACTGAAGGCGGGGTTGTATGTAACCAGCCTCATGGGAACCGGCGTGAACGTGGTGACGGGCGATTACTCGCGCGGCGCAACGGGGTTGTGGATTGAGGACGGAGCGCTGACGCATGCCGTGGAAGAGGTGACGATTGCCGGGAACCTGGGTGAGATGCTCATGAATATTACGTCCATCGGAAGTGACCTGGTGTTTCGGACTTCGATTGCGTCGCCGACACTGAGGGTTGATGGGATGACGATTGCGGGAAGCTAGCGCGTCAGAATTAGTAGCGACGATGTGGCAGGTTCGCCGATACTGTGGAGGGCGGTGCACAGTATGCGAACGGCAGCCGCGGTTGAAGCTAACGCGGAACCAGGATTGACCTTTGAGCGGAATAAACATTCGCGATCGTTTCCCGCTCGGGTAGTAAAAGGCGCGCGCATCGCATTGCCGGTGCTATTGCTGGCGGCGTTTGCGCAGATCAATTCGCACGCACAACAGGGGTCCCACGCACAACAGGGGTCCCAGGCGCCGGAGTGGCTTTCGGGCCAGGACTCACCGGTTCACGATTCTGACCGCATGACTCCGGTCAGCGGCAAAGTTGTGTCGATCGAGAATGACGATGTGCGTGTCGAGTTCGATGCGATTTCAGGAGCGCTGCTCGGACTTACGAACAAGAGGACCGGATGGAACGTTCAAAAATCATCTGAACTGGGCGAATCGTTTCGGCTCTTTGCGCCCACACCCGACCGTTCATACAGTCCTGTGCTCGGCGCGCGCAACCCGCTTGTCTCGATTCATAGATCCGCTGATGGGCGCTCGCTGACGCTGGTTTGGAAGTCCCTGCAAAGCGAGTATCGAGGAGTGCTCGACATTACGCTGAAGGGAACCGTTTCGCTGGACGGACCCGATGTGGATTTCGACATGGAGGTCGATAATCACGGTGGCTGGACCGTGACCAGCGTGGATTGGCCCATCATCGGCGCTCTTGCAGAGCCGCAAGGCGCCACGTCAATGGACCGCTTCACACATAGTTACGGGGCGGCGTGGTTTGCATCGTTGTGGCCAAGGTTCGGCGATGAACGCGGCTATTACGGCACCAATTACCCGATCCAGATGGGGTCGGGCCGTTACGATCTTGTGCTGGCCGGAAATCAGGGTCTGTATCTCGGCACCCACGATACGTCGCAGAGTGAAGTTACCCGCTACACTTTCGAACTCAAACCCGGTTTCAGCGATTCGTTCAATCAGCTCGTGCCGTCGGGGCCTTCAATCGATGGCCATCCCGTCCGCATCGTCGCTTCTCTCGAGCACTTTCCGTTCGTGCCGTCGGGCTCGTCGGCCAAGCTTAGCCGAATGGTTCTGAGCCCCTTCTCCGGCGACTGGCATCATGGGGCGGAAGTTTATCGCCGCTGGCGTGCGACCTGGTTCCACGCGCCGGCCGGACCCGCATGGGTTGACGGCGTGAATTCGTGGCAGCAGCTTCAAATCGACTCCTCTGAGGACGATCTGAGGACTCCATATCGCGACCTTCCCCGTCGAGTGGCTGAAGCGGCAAAGGCAGGAATCAACGCAATTCAGCTTGTGGGGTGGAACAACGGCGGCCAGGATCGGGGAAATCCTTCGCACGAGACAGACCCAAGGCTCGGCACCTGGCAGGATTTGCACGATGCAATCGCCAAAATCCAGGCCACCGGCGTTCACGTGATTCTCTTCAACAAGTACACATGGGTCGATGCGAGCAGTCCCGCCTATGAAGCAGGGCTGAAAGATCATGTTGCCAAGGATCCAAACGGCTGGCCTTACGTCCATTCCGGATATGAGTATCAAACTCCCGAACAGCTTGCCGACATGAACACGCGCCGGCTGGCCGTGGCTTGCACTCCCGATCCGTTTTGGCAGGATCTCTCAGCGCGGGAATTCAAAAAGAGTATCGATCTCGGCGCCAGTGGAATTCTTTACGACGAAGTTTTCCATCATTCCAACGCGAATTACTGTTTCTTCCACAAAGACGGGCAGCTAATTGCTGAACCGATCTTTCAAGGCGACACCATGCTCGGACGCCACTTCCACGAAATCGTACGCAACAGCGTTGGCGAGAAGAACTTTCTGTTTGCCGGTGAGGATCCTTACGACCTGGAGCAGCAGTATTACACGCTATCGTACTTCCGCATCACTCCCGGACATATTCCGCTCGACAGGTACGAAGCACCGTTTGTGCCCATGATGATTGCCGTCACCGGCTTCGATGACCGGGAGATGATCAATGAGGCGCTGCGGTATCGATATATCCTCAGCTACGAACCATTCAATTTCAAAGGGAATCTGTCCGATTTTCCTGAGACGCTGAACTACGGCACCAAGGTGGACGCATTCCGTCGCAGATACCAGGACTATGTGTGGAACGCTGAGTTCAGAGACAATCAGGATGCGGCTGTGACGGTGTCGGGTAAGTCATTCAATGATTTCTCAACATTTTTGCGGAGCGACGGAAAACGAGCCGTGGTCATCGTAAATCCCGGCAGCACGAGCGTTGTTGCTGCTGTTTCTATGGGCGGTTCCAAGGGGAATGCCGAGTGGGCGAGCCCCGAGCACCCCGAGTTACATCCATTTGATGGTTCTGTTGAAGTACCCGGACGTTCGGCAGTGGTTGTGATGGAGCAATAACCGATCCGCAACAGCCAATGGACCAGATGACGCAAATTCCGCATAATGTTGCAAATGTTTCGAACCGGCCTGCGATGAGCGAACTGGCATTCGATCCCGCGGATGCAAAGGCTGCGCTGACGCAACTGCCTCGCGACGCGGCGGTGTTTGCGCTTTACGGCGCGGATGCGAAAGACGAGCCGTACATCGGGCGCACTCCCAATTTGCGCGGGCGGCTGGAGCGGCTGCTGCAACCTTCGCTGAAACATCCTAAACGGCTGCAACTCGCGGGCCGGGTGCGAAGGATTGCGTGGCAGCTTACGGGGTCGGAGTTCGAATCGCTGCTGGCGCAGTTTTCTCTTTTGGAAAAGATCTATGGTGCAAAAGCCCTGGAGCGAATGCATCTGCGCGCGCCGGCGTTTGTGCGGTTTCTGGGGTCGAACCAGTATCCGCGCGTGGTGGTCACGCACCGGCCCAGCCAGCGCGAGGGCGATTGGGCTTACGGACCATTCCAATCGCGTGCCGCGGCCGAGCGATATGTGGATGAGGCGCTGAAGCTGTTTCTGCTGCGGCGATGCACCGACGATCTGAATCCCGATCCGGCGTTCCCGGGATGCGTCTACTCCGAGATGAAGATGTGCCTGGCGCCCTGTTACAAGGGTTGCAGCGACGAACGCTACGCGGAGGAGTCGGCCGCTGTGGAGAGCTTTTTTCGGACGCATGGCGAGAGCCGGCTGGTAACTCTGCGCGCCCAGCGCGATCAGGCCGCGGCCGACCTGGAGTTTGAGAGGGCGGCAGCGCTTCATGCGCAGGTGCAGAAGGTTGAGGGGGTGGGAGCGCTGGCGGCGGAGTTGGTGCGGCCGTTGAGCCGGCTGAGTGCTGTCATTCTGCAGCCGGCGGCCAGTTCGAGCGAGGTTGCGGTTTTCCTGCATGAACACGGCTTGCTGCGCGGCCCGCTGGGATTTTCGACTGTTGGGATGAGGATTCAAAACGAGCAGTCGGGTTCGACGTCGCTGTTTGCGCAGCCGCTGGCAATAGAACCAGTGGTCGAAGAACAGGGACCGGGAGAGCAGGGACCAGGGACCAGTGACGTAGGGACCAGGGGAGCAGCGAAGGCGCACCGCACGATGCTGGAGTTGCGGCTTGAGGAAATGTTGGCGGCGCTTTCGGCTAACCAGGATGCGCCGTCGGCGACGGTGAGGCAGGGACACCTGGCGCTGTTAAAACGCTGGTATTACCGGCCTGAGGTGAAGCGGACGGGCGAAGTTTTCTTTCCCGATGCAGAAGACCGCTGGCCGATACGAAGGATTCTGCGAGGGATTGGCAGGGTGGCGGCGAAATCGCTGACCGCGCATTCCTCTTCGTAGCACAATAAATGTGGAGCGGAAAATGGTCGAACGAGTCGATCTTCGCGCAGAATTGGCGGTGGGGCGGCACGTGCATGATCCCGGTCGCGTGTGCCTTGTCGCGGAATGGATCGCCGACCGGCCGCGTAGTCTTCGCAGGCTTCTGGAGCTGCTATGGGATGAGGATCAGGGCGTCGCGAACCGGGCAGCCGATGTGCTGGAGCGGATCACGCGCGCTCCTTCCGAAACGTTGAAGGCAGCGGTCGCACGGTTCAAAGTGGAACTGATCGGGTTGCTTTCGGATGCCACCTTCGCCAAGGTTCGCTGGAACCTGGCGCTCACGCTGCCGCGGCTGGAGCTGACGGTTCCGGAATGCCGGCGCATCGCCGCAACCCTCGAGACGTGGCTGGACGACTCGTCATCGATCATCAAGACGGCAGCGCTTCACGCGCTTGCCGAGCTCACACGCCAGGATTCCGATTCCCTGCCCCAGGTCATCGATCTTTTGCGGGTAAAGGGCCGGTCGGGGACTCCAGCCATGCGCGCCCGGAGCCGCATCCTTTTGAACAAGCTCGAGCGTGGTGTCGGAGTGCACCGGAAACATAGCGGTCTGCACATGTTCGACTGATACGCATGCTAGAATTGGCGTGATTTTCCGGAGAATTCGATGAATCAGGTGTTCGTTTCTCGCGCTTCTCTCGTTTGTGCATGTGCGATGGCAGCAGTTCTATGCGGATGTGGGGGTGGGTCCTCGAATTCCACCGGCGGCGGGACCGGCCCGCAAAACCCTGCTCCCACGGCCAGCTCGCTCTCGCCTTCCAGCGCACTTCCGGGAAGCAACGCCTTGACGTTGACGGTCACCGGTTCAAACTTCATCAGCAGCTCTGCGATTGATTGGAATGGGACGGCCCTGACGACTACCTATGTGAGCGCCACTCAGCTTACGGCGCAGGTGCCGGCATCGGACCTGGCCGGTGGCAGCGCCGCTACCAACGTGCCGGTCACTGTGGTCAACCCTGCTCCCGGCGGGGGCACTTCAAGCGCATTGCAGTTTGGCATCCTGGCTCGCGCAGCGAGTCTCGAGTCAATCAATCTTCCAGCGAACCGGCTCGTCTGGGACGCAACGCATGGAGAGCTTTATGCGAGCCTGCCGAGTAGCGATACGAACGGAAACAGCGTTGTCGCCATTAACCCATTAACTGCTACCGCAAGCACTCCGGTTCAAGTCGGATCGGATCCCGACGTACTTGCAATTTCAAGCGACGACAGCTTTCTTTATGTCGGTCTCGATGCCACCGGGCAGGTGGAACGGTTTATTCTGCCGGCACTCACTTTAGACACAAGCCTGAGCCTGCAGCTTCCTGACGATCCCATCTTTGGTCAGCAGGCGGCCCTGAATCTTGCAGTGGCGCCCGGTGAACCTCATACCTTTGCCGCTATCCTGGGCAATTACTCTTTTTCCGGGCCCAATACCGGAGGCACAGTTCTTTATGATGACGCCACGCCGCGGACGAACATCGTGAAGTATTACCAGGCTTCGGATTCATATCTAGCATGGGGAGCCAGCCCATCGATTCTTTACGCGAACGACAGTTACGACACCGGCAATGATTTGTATGTGATGTCAGCCAGTTCAAGCGGGCTGACTCTCAGCGCGGACTATGGATACCTGGTTCCAACGCAATATGGCGCTGTGCATTTCGATCCCCTGTCGGGCTATATCTTTTCAGACAATGGACGCGTCGTAGACGGGTCTACCGGGAATTTGATCGCCACGTTCAATTTAGGTGGGCAAGAAGCGGTTGCCTATTCAAGATGCGCACTCGATACCGCGAACGGGCTCGTCTTTTTTCTGGAAGAGACTAACGAACAATATAGTGCAGGCAAAGGCATGACGCTTGAGGCCTTTGATTCGAAAACTTACGCAAGCGTGGCAACACTGCCACTGCCCGATGTGACGGGATCTCCCGTGGACCTGATACGGTGGGGCAACGCGGGACTCGCTTTTCACGTTTCAAATTCAGGTTATAACTACAAGCCGTTTCCAGGCCCTATCTACCTGGTCGACGGCAGCTTTGTGAATTCGAAAAATGCGCCCGACTTCAACGGCGGTACAGCGCTTGTAAGCCCTCCTGCCCTGGCATCGATCAGCCCGCAGAGCGCCACTGCAGGATCTTCCGGCGCAACGCTCACCGTGACAGGAGCCGGCTTCGATGCCGGAACAGCCGTGATGTGGAACGGGCAAGCTCTCGAGACAACCCTGACCAGCGCAACCCAGTTGCAGGCGACCGTTTCGGCAGCGGATCTGGCAACGGCCGGAACGGCCCTGGTTTCAATCTCCGACTCGATCTCGTCGATGACGGCGCCCAATTCGCTTGGATTTACGATTCTTCCTGCGTCCAGCGGCACAACCAACCTGACAGCACTGAACCTGGCGAGTCTGGATCTGGCGTGGGACGCCACCGATTCACAGTTGATCGTTCCGGTGTGGAGCGCGGATGCAGCTTACCCCAACACGATTCTGGAGATCGATCCTACTACCGGCTCCATCACAAAATCGACATCCGTACCGCCCGATCCGGGCGTAGTAAGCGTTACTGGCGACGACAATTTGTATGTGGGGTTCCAGGCAATCAATGCGGTCGATGAACTCACTTTGCCTGACCTCGGCTCAAAGTTGAGCTGGAGCCTGGGCGCACAACTTGGTTTTGGCCCCTATATTGCTCGCGATATTGAACCTGCCCCGGGCGAGTCTCAAACCGTTGCGGTATCGTTCGGATTAGGGGGGTGACTCCCGATGAGAGTGGAGGGATGGTGGTTTATGACAGCGGCGTTGCGCGCCCAGACGCACCGTCCCCAGAACTACGGATCCAAAACGCTCAATGGAGCACAAGTCCTTCCACGATTTACGCAGTGGATATCGACAACGACCTTTACACCTACAGCGTCAACTCCTCGGGCCTTACACTTCAGTCAACTGCTCTGCTCTACGCTGCGGAGCCAGGTTTTGGCAGCATTCACTTCGACCCGGGAACCGGGTATCTCTACGCAGACGGGGGCCAGGTAATCGACCCTGCGGCCGGCACCATCATTGGGAATTTCAATGCCTCCGGTATGACCGTTCCTGATTCTTCGTTGAATCGAGTTTTTATCCTGGGCCAGCTTGCCTCGCAAGCTAACAGTGCCAATTACACCATCCAGTCATTCAACGAAACCACATTCGCGCCGCTACAAACGCTAACCCTGAACTCGCTTGTGGGAGTGCCGAGCGCATTTATCCGCTGGGGAAGCGATGGCCTCGCACTGGTTACCTACAACTCAAGTGCGAGTACATCGAAAGGCCCGGCGGGCATGCTGTATATCATCAGCGATTCGAGCTTCGTGAGTGCGAATGCGGTGAAAACGGGGTCTGGGGCAGAACGCGTGCACTCGTTCCCGGGGCGAGCGCGGCAGGCTCGCAGGACCTCGCCGCAGGAGTAGGCACAGATCGACCAATGTACCCGGCGGAAGCGGTCTGGGCAAATTGATAAGGGATGGCGCGATCGACCTGCGCGGTCTGTTATCTCTTTGGGAGTAGTGATCGATTCCATGCATTTCAGAGGTTGAGGCTAAGCCGGCCCAGCCCCTGATAAACTGTCCCGGCAAGGAGTTGCACGCAGCGGCCATGGTTGAGCTTTGTCCATCAATACTTTCGGCGGATTTTGCGCACCTGGCTGACCAGGTGGCGGCGGCCACGCGCGGCGGCGGCACGGTGATCCACGTAGACGTGATGGATGGGCATTTTGTGCCCAACATGACGCTGGGCCCGCCGGTGGTGAAGAGCCTGCGCAAGTTCACAAAACTGCCGCTCGACTGCCACCTGATGATCGATAACCCCAATGAATACATTGGGGCGTTTGCCGAGGCCGGGGCCAACTGGGTAAGCGTGCATTACGAGGCCTGCACCCACCTGCACCGCACGCTGGAGATGATACTTTCCCACGGCATGAAGCCGGGGGTGGTGGTGAATCCGGCCACGCGGGTCGATCTGCTGATTGAAATTCTGCCCATGGTGCACCATGTGCTGGTGATGAGCGTGAATCCCGGGTTTGGCGGGCAGGAGTTTATCCCCTTCAGTCTGGGCAAAATCCGGCGGCTGGCTGAATTGCGCCAGGAACTGGGGCTGGCATTTAGAATCGAAGTGGACGGCGGCGTGGCTCACGACACGGTGGCCCAGGTCGTCAAAGCAGGAGCGGAGCTGCTGGTTGCCGGGAACGCGGTTTTCGGGCGCGGCAAACCGGAGCTGGACGCGAGGAGACTGCTGAAGGCCGCGAAGAGGGCGGCCGGAGAGCGATGAGATTCCCACCCTTTCGCAAAGAACGCGAAAGGATGGGGCACCCAATTTAGTGATGGGTACCCAATTCAGTTGAGGCGGCGCGAGTGCCGGGCGGCCAGTTCGACAAACAGGTAAGTGCGAATCCGTGGTTTCCTGGGTCTCAAAATCGAAACCTGCGGCACCCAGGCCAGTTAGACAGGGCAACGACGTAAGTTTCAGAAGCAACAGCAAGCCAAAGCGCAGGCGGCAATCCCCCTCATCCGCCGGCGGCATCGAGGTAGTATGAACCGGTTGTTGATGAAAGTTTCTGCAGTGGCGGTCGCCGTGCTTTTTGCTGTCGGCGCTGCTTCCGGGGCCGATAAGCCGAAGAAGAAAAAGAAGGCTTACGACCTCAACGCGAACCCGCTGGCCGGCGTGCAGTCGAAGCAGCCCGACAAGGAGCTGTACGACAAGGCCATGACGGCAATGAAGAAAGGCCGCTACGATGTGGCCCGCCTCGACCTGCAGACACTTCTGAACACCTATCCCGAGTCGGAGTACCGGATGAGGGCCAAGCTCTCAGTGGGCGATACCTGGTTCAAGGAAGGCGGCTCGGCTGCGCTCACCCAGGCGGAGGCCGAGTACAAGGACTTCATCACGTTCTTCCCCGACGCGCCTGAAGCGGCCGAAGCCCAGATGAAGGTGGCCGACATCTACTACCAGCAGATGGAGAAACCGGACCGCGACTACACCAACGTGCAGCAGGCCGAGCAGGAGTACCGGAACATGATCAATATGTTCCCCGACTCGACCCTGGTGCCGCGTGCCAAGCAGAAGCTGCGCGATGTGCAGGAAGTGCTGGCCGAGCGTGAGGCTGAAATCGGGTTCTTTTACGAGAGCCGTGAAAATGTCAACGCCGCCATCGCCCGCCTCGAGACCGTCTCGGATACCTATCCGCTGTACTCAAAGAGCGACCAGGTGCTGATCGGCATTGGCGATTCGTATGCCCTACAGGCGCACAACATTCAAATCGCCCCGCACGTGCCGGGCGCAGTGCGCGAGCGGCTGGTGGCCGTGTACCAGGACAAAGCTGCACAGGCGTACGACAAGGTAATCACGCGCTACCCGATGTATCCGCACGTTGAGGATGCACGCGACCGGCTGGTGGCCATGAACCGTCCGGTTCCAGAGCCAACCGAAGCCGCGCTTGCCGAAAGCGACGCAGAGGTACGCAGTCACGAAGCTCTGCACTTCACCGACACCCTGCTCGGAGTGATCAAGCATGGACCGACCACGGTTGAAGCGTCGCACGTGGGCGAGCCTACGCTTACCGATCCGCACCGGGTGCTCGCGCCCGACATTACCAAGCAGAATGCGGTGCTGATTTCAGAAGCGGCCAATGGCGGCAAGCCGCAACCAGCAGCTACTCCGACCCCGACCGGCGTGAATGAGCCGCCGCGCACCGATCAGCCGTCGCAGGCGCCGCTTCAGATGGAAGCTCCATCGGCGGGTGGAACAGGCGTGGGCGCAGAGATTATCAGCTCGCCTAATGCCACTGGCCCGGCCGCGCCTGAAGGGGCTGCGCCGGAAGGGGCGGCCGCCGATCCCAATGCCTTGGTAAAGCCGGTTGGACCGGTGAATTCAACTTTGCCCGCAGCCGAGGCCCCGGCCAAGGCGCCGGACCAGGTGAACGATGTAAAGCCTGGCGAAGCACCGCAGCCGACGGCAGCCGACGCCCACAAGAAGAAGCCCAAGGCCGACCTGAGCGACGAGTCCTCAAGCAAGAAGAAAAAGAAGAAGGGGCTGGCGAAGATCTTTTAAAGGCAGGGAAAAAGGGAACCAGGGACCAAGGGATCGAAATTGCGAGGGCCGCGCCACACAAGGTGCGGCCTTTTCGTTTCAGAGGTCTGCAAGCCGCTGCCCCTGAGCGCAGGCCTTTAATCTGCTAACCTGAAGGGTAGTCCCGTCGCCTTGAAAGCCCCTGTCTCGACGGGAGTTTTCCCGAGATTCAAGGGGCTCGCCGATAAGAAAATGCCTCACGACCTGCCAAAAGCCTACGACCCAACTGCCATTGAAGATCACTGGGCCGAATATTGGGTCCGCGAAAAGCTGTTCGCCGTTCCTACGCCCGATCTAAGCCAGGAATCCCTCGCCTCTTTGAAGGACGAGTACAAGCGCCCCTTCACAATTCTTTTGCCTCCGCCCAATGTGACCGGCCGGTTGCACATGGGCCACATGCTCAACCAGACCGAGATGGACATTTTGACTCGCTGGCGGCGCATGAGCGGACGGAAGGCGTTGTGGCTGCCAGGCACGGATCATGCAGGCATCGCCACGCAGATGATGGTGGAGCGGCAGTTGGCCGAGGAGGGTTCGTCGCGCCAGAAGCTGGGCCGCGAAGCGTTTGTGGAGCGCGTGTGGGAGTGGAAGCGCCACTACGGCGGGGCGATTCTCGACCAGATGAAGCGCCTCGGCGCCAGCGTGGATTGGAGTCGCGAGTACTTCACCATGGACGAGCGGCTTTCAGTAGCCGTGCGCGAAGCATTCACGCGCCTGTACGACCAGGGGCTCATCTATCGCGGCGCGTACATTGTGAACTGGTGCCCGCGCTGCCAGACAGCCATCAGCGATCTTGAAGTGGTGTTCGACGAGCACAAGGGACACCTGTGGGAGATCAAGTACCCGGTTTTGAATGACGACGGGACCGACTCGGATGAGTTCATTACTGTAGCCACGACGCGGCCTGAGACGATGCTCGGCGATACTGCCGTTGCAATTCATCCCGAGGACGAGCGCTACACGCATCTGCACAGCAAGAAGCTGCGGTTGCCGCTGATGGACCGAGAGATTCCGATTGTTCTCGATGAGTGGGTGAGCCGCGAGTTCGGCACCGGCGCGGTGAAGGTGACTCCGGCGCACGACCCCAACGACTTTGCCATCGGCGAGCGGCACCACCTGGCCTCGATCAACGTGATGGACGATCGCGCCCACATCAACGAGCACGGCGGTGTGTATGCAGGGCTGGATCGCTACGTGGCCCGCAAGCGCATTGTGGCCGATCTCGAAGCGCAGGGGCTGCTGGCGGGCATCAAGGACTACACCAACAACGTGGGCCACTGCGACCGCTGCAAGACAGTGGTTGAGCCGCGACTTTCAACGCAGTGGTTCATTGCAGTGAATAAAATTGCGGACAGCCGCGGGGCCTCAATGTCGGAACTGGCCATACGCGCTGTTGAAGAAGAAAAAATCCGGTTTACGCCGGAGATGTACAAAAAGACCTACCTCAACTGGATGGGGAACATTCACGACTGGTGCATCTCGCGGCAGTTGTGGTGGGGCCATCGCATTCCCGCATGGCACTGCGCGGTGTGCCATAAGATCACGGTGCCGAAGCCGGGCTCGTCCGGCGACCCTGCGGCCTGCGCGCACTGCGGCAGCGACAAGATTACGCAGGAGACCGACGTGCTCGACACGTGGTTCTCGTCGGGACTGCTGCCGGTGAGTGTCTTCGGCTGGCCAAAGATTTTGGAAGGTGTGGGTGAGCTTTCCACAGATTTGGGTGCCCCCGGTCCCTCACACTCGGGGACCGGGGAGACCAGCCACACCCAGGCACAAAACGATTCGTACCAGGGCACGACTTCAGTCGTGCCGCAAGCGCGCCAAAAGGAAGAAGGGGCTTTAGCCCCTGAGGGACAATCAGCGGCGTCCGATCGCAGCGACTTCGACACCTTCTATCCCACGTCCCTGCTCGTAACCGGCTTCGACATTCTGTTTTTCTGGGTGGCGCGCATGATCATGCTGGGCTGCTGGTTCTCGGCTGACGTGCCCATGCCGGATGGGAGCGAGCGCCCGCTGGCGGAGTCTGTGCCCTTCAAAGAGGTGTACATCCACGCGCTGGTGCGCGACGCCAACCGCGAGAAGATGTCGAAGACCAAGGGCAACGTGATTGACCCGATCGAGATTGTGAAGCAGTACGGGACCGATGCGGTGCGATTCACTCTGGCGTCGATGGCTTCACCCGGCACGGATATCGCGTTCAACGTGGCGCGGACCGAAGGATACCGGGCTTTCGCGAACAAGATATGGAACGCGGCGCGGTTCATTTTTATGAACGTGGATCGGGCAGCGGAGGTTGGGATCAAGGTTGATCCGGCCGTCTTTGGCTCCATGCCAACGGTTAGCGCGGATGCGCCGCTTGAGGCGCGCTGGATTGTGGCGGAACTGCACGCAACCGCAGCCAAGGTAAATGAGCTGCTGGAGAACTACCGATTCGACGAAGCTGCGAACGTTGTTTACCAGTTCTTCTGGGGCAGCTTTTGCGACTGGTATATCGAAATCGTGAAGCTGCGCCTGGATTTCGGGAAGCAGGACGGCGGGTCAGCCGCCGCGCTGACAACGCTTGTGTCGGTGTTTGAGGCGGCTCTGCGCTTGCTTTCTCCGTTCATGCCGTTCCTGACCGAAGAGCTTTGGCACGCTGTTTACGATGGCAATCCACCGGCGAAGTCGATTGCACTGACGCGGTATCCGATGGTCGATGGGATTCCGATCGACCGGATGGCCATCGAGCAAATGCGCCACCTTCAATTCATTGTCATCGGAATTCGCGAATATCGCAAAGATCGCGGCGTACCAGAAAGACAAGTTGTAGATGCGGCGGTGCTCGAAGTTGCAAGTGAGGCTGCCGGCGCAGGTGGTAATTTAATCGACGAAAACAAGGCATGGCTCGATAGGCTTTCGGTCTCAAGGATTACCGCAACAACTCATCGCGATGGTCGCCTGATTTGGCGTGCCGTTGGACCAACGGATATTGCAATAATCTACGAAGCTACCATCGACGTCCCCGCCGAACGCGACCGCTTGACAAAGGATATCGCCAGGCTTGAAAAAGTTGTTGCCAACGATGAGCGCGCTTTGAACGATCCCGGATTCACCGGCAAGGCCCCCGCGAACATCGTTGAAGGAAGAAAGAAACAGTTGGCTGAAAATCGTCTGCTGCTCGAGAAAGCGAAAGCTGCCCTGGACGCGCTGCCCAAAGAGTAGCAAGCCCAGCGCGGGCTTTACAGCTTGCGATAAACCTCAATGCGAGCCACCGTTTTGAAAGGGAACGAGTTTGAAGCCTGCCCTGAGCGCAGTCGAAGGGTGCCAATAAGGCCATTGGAAATCTCGGGGTTTTAACCCCTGAGGGAAGTCTCTCAGAAATCTCGCCGAGCGCATTGAGCTTTTCCGCAGCCTGTGTTCGCCGGCAAACTTTCGTCCCGGAGGGACGAACCGAAAATAGCCCAGGGTGAAGTCCGCTGCGGCGGACGAAACCCTGGAATCGCGCCTGGGCAAATTGTTCGCGTCCCGTAGGGCCGCGACGAAACCTGGGTCGCCTTCGAATCCACATCCATGCGATTACCCCCGACTCCGTCGACTTCGCGATGCTCAGAGGCGGCCGCATGCGATAACCTTGCGGGGGGAGAAAAATGAAAATCGTTGCACCCTCTTTGCATGTTTATTCCATTGCCGGGAGCATAATTCTTTCTATGAGCAGAAGCGCGGTTTCTTCGCCGTCCGGGGCTCATTTTGCTGCCCAAAAACATAAATACCCCCCACCCCCTCCCCCCCTTTTGGGCGCCCCAAAATACTCCCGGAGGCGTCTAAACAATTGAAAACAATGCCTGACCAACAACACACCAGTACCAACTGGTAAACACAGATAAGGGCAAATAAGCCCCTTATAAGGGCATTTAAGGGCCACTTAAGGCGATTTAAGCCACTTTAACGAGCACTGAATCATGGAATGGAAAAGCCACCGTATCGATGTCATCCTGGAGCAGGCGCTTGTTGAAGACAAGGCCGCAGCCGATGCTACCACCAACCTGACCATCGATGCAGGGTTGCGCGCGGCCGGCTCCATTATCGCGCGCGAAGAGCTGGTGGTCTCTGGCCTGGGCTCCATTCCGCGCTTCTTTGAGATCTACGCGCGGCTTGACCCGAGGCTGCAGGCGCAGACGCGATTTGAGGTGGTGAGCCATCCCGAAATCTTCGATGGCGTGCGCGTGCATGCCGGGCAGGTTCTGGCCGTGATCCGCCACAACGCCCGCGTGCTGCTGAGCTGCGAGCGCGTGATTCTGAACCTGCTGCAGCACATGAGCGGCATTGCCACGCTGACGCGCAAGTATGCCGATGCGATCCAGGGCACGCATGCGCGGGTGCTGGATACGCGCAAGACGGTGCCGGGCATGAGGGCGCTGGAGAAGTACGCGGTGCTGTGCGGCGGAGGCACCAACCACCGCATCGACTTGGCCAGCGGAATTCTTATCAAAGACAATCACATCGCGCTTGGCGGCGGTATTCCGCGGGTGCTGGAGCGTGCCCTGGCGGCGCGCAAGCCGGGCCAGCGCGTTCAGGTTGAGGTGCGCACGGCACAGGAGCTCGAAGAGGCGCTTGCCGGCGGAGCCGAGGCCATACTGCTGAACAGCATGTCGGCCGCGCAGGTGAAGCAATCGGTGGACCGCATCAAGAAAGAGAACCGGTGGATTCCGACCGAGGCGGGCGGAGGCATCGTGCTCGATAATATCCGCGCCTACGCCGAGACCGGCGTCGACTTCATAAGCGTGGGCGCGCTCACCCACTCCGCGCGCGCGGTCGATATCTCAATGTCGATCGATGCGGAACCGAGTTAAGACTGTGTTCGATCTGGCCGGTTTGGAATCTGCACTCGCAGGCACCATCTACGCGGGAAAACTGCACTACGCGCCGGTTACCGAATCAACCAACTCCGATGCCCTGGCCGCTGCGCGCAGCGGTGCACCGCATGGTTCGGTCTTTGTTGCCGACGAGCAGAGTGCGGGGCGCGGACGCGGCGGACACCAATGGCTTTCGGCGGCAGGGGACGGCCTTTACGTCAGCGTCATTTTGCGGCTCGCGGTACCCGCTGAACGGTTGTTGCTGCTGCCGCTCGCGGTGGGATTGGCAGCGGCGCAGGCGATTGATGAAGTTACGGGGCTTGCAGTCGACATTCGCTGGCCCAACGATTTGCTTATCGGGTCGATGAAGGCCGGCGGCATTTTAGTTGAAACAAGAAACGACTCCAAGAATCTGCCCCACGCAGCGGTTGCCGGCATTGGGATCAATGTGCACCAGCGCGCGTTTCCCGCCGATCTGGCCACGCCGGCCACATCACTCGATGTTGCAATGGGACGCCGCGTGAGCCGGCAAGCACTGCTGGTGGCCTTGCTGCGCGCGCTCCAGCGGGAAGCAGCGGCCGTGGCTGATCCGGAACTGGCGAAGCAGATTCCCGCACGGGTTGAGGCCGCCTCAAGCTGGGTTCGGGGGCGCAGGGTTGAGGTGCACGGGCCACAGGCCTGCGTGGGGACCACCGCCGGGCTTGATGCAAATGGATTTCTTCGCGTTGAAACGGCCGATGGCGCTGTGACAATCCAGACCGGGGGCATACGGGAAGCAGCTTCTAGCTCCTAGCTTCTAGCTGTTCACTATCAGCCCGCTGCCCTCGGCCCGGAATCGTAATGAATCGGAAGCGGCGCCGGAGAGTGCAGCAGGATGTATCGTGATTCCGGGATTCCAACGTGTCCCGGGCTGAAACTGGACAGGGTGCAGCTAGAGGCTAGAAGCTAGAGGCTAGGAGCTGTTTTTCAATGCTGCTCGCGTTAGACGTTGGCAATACCAATACCGTGCTCGGCCTTTACCGCCTCGATGGCGAGGGGACCGGCGATCAGGCTGAATCACAAGAAGCCGGGCCCAAAGATGCCGCTCCCGAACTCGCGGCGCACTGGCGCATTACCACGCATCGCGCGCAGACCGTGGACGAGTACGGCGTGTTTTTTGTGAACCTGTTTGAGATGCACGGAATGTCGACGAGCCAGGTGACGCACATTATTATCGCGTCGGTGGTGCCGCCGGTTGAGACCACGCTTCGCCGGGTGTGCGAAGAGTACTTCCACATTGAGCCGCTGTTTGTAGAGCCGGGCATCAAGACCGGCATGCCGATGCTGATTGACAATCCTACCGAGCTGGGCGCCGATCGCATCGCCGATTGTGTGGCCGCGTTTGCGCGCTACGGCGGCCCATGCATGGTGGTGGACTTTGGCACGGCTACGAAGTTTGAGATGATCAGCGCGAAGGGCGAATACCTGGGCGGGGCCATTGCGCCGGGCATTGGCCTGAGCGCCGATGCACTCTTCTCACACGCTGCGCGATTGAGCCGCGTGGACATTAAGCGACCGGCCAAAGTGATCGGCACCAACACCGTGGGCCATTTGCAGAGCGGCTTGTATTTTGGGTACATCGGCCTCGTGGACGGAATCATCGAGCGGATGCTGGCCGAGTTCGGCAGCCCGGTGCCGCACATCATCGCCACCGGCGGCCTGGCCAAGATGATTGCATCCGACTCGCGGCACATTCAGCAGATTGACGAGCGGCTGACGCTGGACGGACTGCGCATTTTGTTTGAGCGCAATCGAAACGTAAAGCCGCGTGGCAGGGCGCACTGAGGGTTCGACCGTGCGCAATTACTTTAACTACTTTACCGAGATTGAAGAGCGCTTTCAGCAGCGGCGCGGGTCGATACTTTTGCTTTCGACGCTGGATTGGGCGCTGATTGAGATGTGGCGCGATGCGGGGATTCCGCTGGAGGCGGTGCTGCGCGGCATAGATGCGGCTTTTGACAAATATGAGGCGCGGCAGCAGCGTGGCCGCATGCGCCGGATCAACGGGCTGGCATGGTGCGCGCAGGCAGTAATGGTAGCGGCGGAAGAGATGCACGAGGCGGCAGCGGGTTCTGCGCCCGAGAGCACTGCTCCGCGTGAAACTGGTTTTGAGCATGAGCGCGTGGCTGCGCATCTTGAGTCGGCGGCTGCGGCGCTTGAATCCGCGCAAGCTGCGGCACCCGAGGCGTGCGCTGTAACGGCCGCACGGTTGCGCGAACTGGCGGCCGAGGTGCGCGGATCGACGGACAAAGGCCCGGATCTTGAATCGCTGGAGCGCTCGTTGACGGTGCTTGAGGAGAAGCTGTTTGATGCGCTCAGGGCTGCGGCGCCAGTAGAGTTGCTGGTATCGCTGAAGGAACACGCGGCGCGCGAGCTTGCGCCATACCGCAGCCGCATGGGCGTGGTGCAACTGCGGCAGGTGGAGAGCCAATTTGTGCAGAAGCAACTTCTGGTCCACTACAATTTGCCGCGGCTCAGCCTTTTCTACATGAGCCAGCAATGACGCCGACCAACCAAACACTGCTGACGCCCGAGAGGCTGCTCACAATTGAGAAGCCCATTTACGGCGGCGCGTTTCTGGCGCGCGACGAAGGGAAAGCCGTGTTTGTTCCGCTCACATTGCCCGGCGAGCAGGCGCGCGTGCGCATTGTCGAGGACAAGCGCGGCCATGCCGTTGCCGAGTCGGAAGAAATTGTTACCGCATCGGCAGATCGCATCGCGCCCGCTTGCCGGCACTTTGGCGTGTGCGGCGGGTGCAGCTACCAACATGCAACGTACGAGGCGCAGCTCGGATTCAAGCAGGCAATCTTGCGCGAGACGCTGACGCGTGCCGGAGTGGCGGCTCCTGAGCGGATTGATGTGCTTCACGGCGAGCCGTGGGGTTATCGCAACCGCATCCGCCTGGCGTTCGATGCAAATGGAATTCCTGGCTACCGAGGACGCAAGTCGCACGCAATAGTTCCGATTGGCGAGTGTCCGATTGCCGCGCCGTTACTTGTAAACGCGGCGCTGGCGGTGGGCTTGCTCATTCGCGAACTGGCGCCAGGAGCGCGTCCCGACGAGGTTTCACTTTTCTGCGATAAAGAAGAGTCGGCCCTGCTGGCGAGTTTTTTTGCGCCGGGCACGGCGCAGTTCCCTTTTGAGCATGTGTGCGGCGAGCTAGCCGCGCAGACTACGCAGCTTGGAGGCGCAGAACTCATCGCAGAAGACCGCGAGGGCAAGCCGGGGAGAACGGTTGCGCGCTGGGGCGCAGGTTCACTCATTTACCAGGCCGCGGGATTTGGATATCGCGTCGATCACGGAGCATTTTTCCAGGTGAATCGGTGGTTGGTGGATGAGTTCGTGGATCGCGTAACCGCGGGGCACTCGGGTTTGCTGGCATGGGATCTCTTCGCGGGTGTCGGCCTTTTTTCGCGAAGGCTGGCTGGAACATTCGGCCGCGTAGTCGGAGTTGAATCTTCGCCCGCCTCAACCGCGGCGCTGGCGCACAATCTATCTGGCACAAGGGCGTCGGCAGTGAAATCAACCACGCTCGATTTTTTGCGGCGTGCGAACCGCGCGGAACGGCCAGATCTTGTCGTCCTCGACCCTCCGCGCACCGGCCTCGATACTGAGTCGGCAAAGTTACTGGCGAAGATTGCTGCGCCTTCGGTGGTTTACGTTTCGTGCGATCCGGCGACGCTGGCTCGCGACCTTCGCACGCTGGTCGGGAGCGGCTACGCGATCGAATCGCTTGCGTTAGCTGACATGTTTCCGCAGACGTTTCATCTGGAGTCGATTGTGCGGCTACGGAGGTAGCTTGCTGAGGATCGCGACGGAAGAATGCACGTCAGCGTTAGCACCTGTTAGGCTTAAGCACGACATTCCAACAGGGCCGCGATGCAGATGGAACACACCACCGGGCAGACAGGAGCGGGCCTCGGCGCAGTGCCGCTCTTCCACTCTGCTTGGCTGTTCGCCTGCGGCATCGTAGTGGCCGGCCATCTCTGGCTCCGGCCCAGCCTGGTTCTCATCGCGATTGCGCTGATTGCGGGACTGTGCGTACTCGCGAATCTTCGCACGCCACGGATGGTATGGGCGCCGCTGGCAACGCTGTGGCTGCTGTTTGGCGTGTGGTGCGCGCTGATGCAACCGCAGCCTGCGCCGGCGCCTGAACTAGCCGCGCTCTCTGACAATTTGTTGCGTAGCGTTGAAGGCACGGTGGTTGATACGGGCCCGCTGCGAAGGGAACAGGAACCAAACGTCGATGAGCCTTCGATCGATTCGCCTGCGCAGCGCGTCGATCTGCGGGTTTCGACGGTGGAAGCGGTGACCGATACTGACGACGTTCAGATTCCAGTCAGCGGCGCCGTGCGATTGACCGTACGCTGGCCTTCGGGCACTGCCGGTGAGACGGTTCAACCGTTCCGCTGCGGAGAACGCGTTAGTGCCGATGTACGCCTGTTGACGCCTGAGGTCTATCGCGACCCGGGCGTATGGAGCCGCGCCGATTATCTACTCGACCAAGGCATCACATCGACTGCACCGGTTCATGTTGAACGGATCAAGCGGCTGGGCCTCGCCCGCCTGCCCCTGCTCGCATCCATCGCTTGTCGCACAGCAGGCTGGCAGCACGCGACAACAGCCCGGCTCTTGGCCTTGCCGGCAGCCATGCGCAGCCTGCCCGCGCCGCTGCGGCTATCGGAGGATGACGCCATCATGCTCTCTGCGATGGTTGCCGGCGATCGCACTTATCTCACGCATAACCTTCGCGTTGGATTCGAGCGCACCGGCTCCTTTCACATGCTGGTGGTTTCAGGCTTTCACCTGGCGATTGTTGCGGCATGCATTTTCTTTGTTACTCGCCGCCTGCGGCTAACGCGCGTTCCCGCAACACTGATTACGATCGCCGCATCGTTTGCCTACGCACTTTTTACGGGATTCGCGACGCCGGTCCAACGCTCGCTGCTGATGATCACGCTCTATCTGCTGGGCAGGCTCTTTTACCGCGAGAAGAGCCCGCTTAACACAATCGGATTTGCCGCGCTGTGCCTGCTTGCGGTCAGCCCGCGCAGCCTCTTCGACTCAAGTTTTCAAATGACACTGCTCGCGGTGCTGGTAATCGCGGGGATTGCCGCGCCGTTGCTTCAAAACACCATCCATCCGTATATTGAAGCCACACGTAATCTCGAAATCACTGCACTCGACATTAAACTTCTGCCCAGGGTGGCCCATCTGCGCCATATGCTGCGCTATGTGCGCGTCCTGTGCCCTATGGCCAGCCCATTCATTACGTGCAGAGCAATTCCCTGGGCGGTGCGCTTCTCGATCCGCGTTACCGAGCTGGTGATTGTTTCATGCATCGTTGAGCTCGCCATGGCTCTGCCGATGGCCGTGTACTTTCACCGCATCACGATCTTTGCCCTGCCCGTGAATATCGTCATTCTGCCACTGCTGGCTGTACTGATGCCCGCGGCACTATTGACGATACTGCTGCTGGCCGTGTGGCCCGCGGCTGCAACTATTCCCGCCGCTGTGGTTGCGCTGATGCTTCATCTCGGCGTGGGTTTAGTGCATCTCTTCGGCGGGTTGCGGTTTGGCGATGTACGCGTAGCCACGCCGCTGATATGGCAAACGGCGGCTTTCATCCTGCTGCTTGCGGCAGCGATCCTGCTTGCTCGCGGCGCGCGAATGCAACGCCGCCTCGCATGGGCCGCCATGTTGCTCGCGGCGCTGGTGGCTATCGTCCCAAGGCCAATCGACCATCCGCATGACGCTCTGCTGATTGAGGCGATCGACGTGGGGCAGGGCGACTCGATTCTGCTGATCACGCCTGAGGGCAAGACGCTGCTGGTGGATGGTGGAGGATTTGGAGGCGGTCCGCGCCAGGCCGCGCCCGACTTCGATATTGGCGAGGAAGTTGTTTCGCCGGCGTTGTGGGCGCGGGGCATTCGCCATCTGGATGCAGTCGCGCTCACGCACGGCCACTCCGATCACATGGGCGGCCTTCCCGCAGTCTTCAGAAACTTTCACCCCGATGAGTTTTGGATTGGAAAGAATCCGCGATTCCCGGCCTACATCGCACTTCTGGACGAAGCCCGGGATCTGCACATACACGTGCGAAGTTATCTCTCAGGGGACGCATTCAACTTTGGCTCAGCGCGCGTGGAAGTGCTGGCGCCCTTCCCTGCTTACCAACCAGAGCCTTTGCCAACCAACAACGACTCCCTGGTGCTGCACGTGGTGTATCGGTCAACATCGGTAATGTTGGAAGGAGACGCCGAGGCGCCCATTGAGCAAGCGATGCTTGCCGAGCCGAACCTTGCCAGCACGCTGCTGAAGGTGGGACATCACGGCAGCATCACTTCGACGCGGCCGGAGTTTTTGGCTCGCGTCGCTCCGCAGTGGGCGGTGATTTCGTGCGGACTTCACAACCGTTACGGTCATCCGCGACAGGAAGTGCTGCAAGAGTTGCAGAACGCGCAGATTCACACACTGCGCACCGACACGAACGGAGTGTCCTGCTTCCTGATGAATGGAACGAGTCTGACGCCGGACTTCAACTGCACGGCGAGGTAGATTTACAAAGCCGGTGACGAGACTCCGCATCTGGAATTCACCATCAGGGGAGTCTCTGACGGCCGGGAGGCCGTCAGTACAGCCGGTAAGAAGAGGCTGCGGAAAAACTCCTTGCGCGGTGCGAGATTCCAGAAAAACATCCCTCAGGGGTTAAAACCCCACCCCTTTTAGTTATCGGCACGACTGAAGTCGTGCCCTGACACAAGACCTTATCCCGCCGAGTTTTCCGCAATGTCAGGAGACCGGCGGTACTAATTGGGAACGTGCAGATTGCGCTATTTGTGCGCGGTATTGCCGGGCTTTTGCGTGGTCTTGACCGGAATGGCCACGGCCACGGCCTGGTCGATGGTCTGGTAAAGATCGTGGTCGGGATCGCGCGATTCAAAGTAGCGCGGGCCGCTGGTCGTGTTTACGACGATAAAGATGGTGGGAGTTTTGCCGATGCCAATGCGTTTGCCCAGCGCAACGTCGGCCTGCACCGCATCCACCAGCTTGTTCTGCGGATCCAATGAGAAGGGCAGGATCACTTTACAGTAATCCGCAAATTTCTTGGTGAAGCGGTCGAGGTCGGCCCGAGTCTCGATGTACTGCTGATTGGCAAAAACCTGGTCACGGTATTGGTCGCCGAGCCCTTTGACCTGGGTGTCGAACCAGCGCGCATTGATGGCGGCCTGGGGCGACCACACATGGCCCGGAATAAGGAAATCGTGGCGCAACCACGGAATCTTGTACTGCGCGGCGGCCTGCTTGAGCAGAGGATTGGCGTGGGCGCACGCGGGACACTCGAGGTCTGCGAATTCAAAAATGGCGACACGAACGCCGGGCGGCGGCTTGAGCGGGGCAGCGTCGAGAACATGCGTAGACGCAGGTGGAGCGAACTGGGCAGCCGCGAAGACCGGCGCAATTGAAACAAGCGCGGCGGCCAGAAGCAGCGAACGGAATTGAACAAGGCGGTTCAGGGGAACGTGGATCATCGAATTCAACATGGATGTTAGACGCGTTTATCCCGAGCGAAGTTTGGAACCCGGAGCCCGATGAACTAGAGAAAACTTGTGACCCGAAATCAGTGCCCCGCGGCAGCCAGCGCCGCATCGATGAGCTGAAACAGCTTGGTGCGGTCCACTACTTCGACAAATGGCGCCCCGTGCGAACCATCGGTGACCACCCAGATGGTGGGCGTGTGCTCGATACCGACTCGTTGGCCGAGGGCGTAATCGGCCTTCACTTCAGCGGCAAGCCTGCCCATGGGATCGACGGCGAAGGGCAGCGCTACCTTGTGGACATCAGCGAATTGCTGCGTAAACTTGGTCAGATCCTGGAGGGTTTCAATCTGCGGTTGGCTGGCAAAAATGAAGTTCCGGTAGTCGTCGCCCATGCGCTTGTTTTTGGTATCGAAGAAGCGGGCATTCACCGCGGCCTGAAAGCTCCAGGCGTGAAATGGCAGCGGAAAATCGTGCCTTACCCAGGGAATTTTGTACTTATCCGCGGCTTCCATCAGCAGAGGATTGGCGCGGGCGCAATCAGGGCACTCAAGATCTTCAAACTCAACAATGGCCACGTGGGACCCTGGCGGGGGTTTGAGCGCCGCGGGGTCGTTGACCTTTGTAGTGGGCGGCGCGCCGAACTGCGCGCTGGCGTTCAAGGCCGCAGCGGCCAGCAACATGAGTGAAAAGAGGCCGAGAGCAAGACCTGGTTGGGCAAGACGCTTGCGGCTGAACGAAGCAAAAACACTGGACATGGCGATTCGAGAGCTCCCTGAAGCCATTGTAAAGGCAGAGATTGGGGACGGGAACCCACTGCTCGGCGGGAGGACCTAATGGCGCTCGCGACGCCGCTCAGCCATCCATGTGCGCCATTTGTAGTCGGCGTAGATCGAGCCGACGACGATCGCGATTAAAACAATGGCGAGGATGAGCTTCATAGCACGGCTTTGCCTCGCCCCGATTCTACCTCCCGATTACGATCACGGTGAAACTGCCGGGCAGCGCCTGGGGTCGGGGCCGGGGATTATCGGCCGTAGGCGCGGGACGGGGACCGAACTCAGCGGTCACTGTGTAAACACGGTCGGTGGCCGGTTCGTAAGCCATGGTACGCGCGCCCTTTTGCGTGGGCAGGCTCTCGATGGTCGGATAGCTGGAGGCGGAGGCGTCCACCACTGAGAGAATGCCGTCGCCGCTGGTAGCGAAGGCCAGTTGATGAGCAGCGCTGAAACCTGCCGCGTCGGGTCCGTCGCCGATGGAGGGGTTGGCCACCAGCTTGCCGGTATTCGAGTCGATTACAGACATCTTGTTGCCGTCGCAGACTGGGAAAAGATGATGCGCCGCCGTGTCAAACGCGAGACCCGAAGGAGATTCGCACCCCGCCGGCCACGTCGCGGTCACTGTTTTGGCGTGAGCGTCGATGCGGACGACTTCGCTCTTGTCTTCAATATTGTCGAAGATCGTGCCCTGGCCATCGACGGCCGCGGACTCGGGTTTGCCCGGCAGCGGAACAGTTGCGACAACTTTGTGAGTCGCCGCGTCGATAACCGTCGCAGCGTGGCCATGGCCATCGAACGCCCACACAGTATGCGTGGCGGGCTCGTAGATAATGCCGTCGGGCCCATTGCCGCCTGGAATGGTTTCAACCGTGGCAAGCGTGGATCGGTCAAAAACGATCACCGCGTTTCCATCGCCGTCGGTGATGTAACCAAACTTTCCATCGGGATCGAGCGCAATGCCATGGGTACGGTGCATGCCGCCAATGGTTCCCACCAGCTTGCCGGTATTTGTGTCGACTACTTCAACGCGGTCGGCACGGGAGATGTAGAGGCGGTGCGCCGGGCTATCGGCGGTCAGATAATCCCAGCCGCCGTCGCCGCCAATATGCCAGCGGGCGATAACGTGATAGGGCTGCAGGTCTGCGGCATGCGCAGGGATTTGGGCGAGGCCGCCGAGCAGGAGGGTTGCGGTCAAGGGGAGGGCCAATGTGCGGATGGCGCTGTCAAAACGCATGAAGGACTCCGTGGGGTGGGCGAAATGGGACTTCTTGTTTCGACTATAGGGAGACATACAAGAGGTCCGCGGGTACATGTCGCTGCACCCTAAGAAGTTTGCCATACGAGGCTGAAGGCAAGCTGAATGGGCTATCAACATTGCGAAAAAGGGCACCCTGCCGGGAGGCAGAGCCCGGGCCAATTGCTAAATTTGGTCCGGCGCGCGAGGGACCCGCGATTAATGCATTACCCTCATAAGAGCGGGCGGTTGCCGCACAGGGGAAGAACTTTGCGCATCGTTCTGTCGAACATTGGCACTTTAGGCGACATCAACCCGTTGATTGCGATTGCGCTTGAGCTGAAGCGCCGCGGCCACACGCCGGTAATGACACTACCCGAAGTGTACCGGTCAAGGATTGAGCCTCTTAGTCTCGAATTTCACTCTCTCAGGCCCGATATCGACCCTAAGAACACCATGCTCGTGGAGATGATCTACGACGTGAACAAGGGGACTGAGACGGGGCTGCGCAAGTTTCTTTTTCCGGTGCTGCGCGAATCGTACGCCGACCTGCTGGATGCCGCGACCAAGCCGGTGCGCGCCGACCTGCTGCTGCTGGGCGAGCTCAACTATGCCGGGCCTATAGTTGCTGAGGCCACAGGAATTCCGTGGGCGAGTTATGTGCTTGCGCCATTCTCATTTTTCTCGGCGTTCGATCCGCCGGTGCTGCCGCCGTATCCCCGGCTGGCACGCGCGGACAAGGCGCCAGGCATGGGACGCGCAATGCGGAGGCTGGCGCGGTTTGTGACGCGCAAATGGCCTGAGCCGATCTGGGAACTACGCCGCGAACTGGGACTCAGCAAAGGTCCGAACCCGATCTTCGATGCCAAGCATTCGCCCGACCTGGTGCTGGCGCTCTTTTCGCGTGCGCTGGGCGTGGAGCAAAAAGACTGGCCGCCCAATGTGCTGATCAGCGGATTCTGCTTTTATGATGCCCACGCCGGCAAGTCGGAGCTTGAACCCGGACTGGAAGATTTTTTGAAATCCGGCGAGCCTCCGATTGTCTTTACGCTGGGTTCTGCCGCGGTGCTGGCTGCCGGAGAGTTCTATGAGATTTCGGCACAGGCTGCCAAGATGCTGGGCACGCGCGCCGTGCTGCTGATCGGCGACGATCCGCGCAACCGTCCCACGCAGCCATTGCCGGATTCAATTTGCGTTGCGCAGTACGCGTCATACTCCGTACTCTTCCCTCGCGTTGAGTTGGTGGTGCACCAGGGCGGCGTTGGCACCACCGCGCAATGCCTTCGCGCCGGACGTCCCATGCTCATCATGCCCTATTCGCACGACCAGCCTGACAATGCGCGGCGAATGGTACGGCTGGGTGCGGCGCACTCCATCTTGCGCTCGCGCTATACCTCAAAGCGCGTGGCGAGGGAATTGCGCTCCATGCTTGCAGAACCGCAATTTGAAGAAGAAGCGCAAAAGGCCGCGCGAGAGATTGCAAGCGAGAATGGCGCATCGACCGCCTGCGACTCGCTTGAAGAACTCTACCGGCGCAAAACTGCACTACGATAGACGTCGCACGATGAGATATGTTCCCTCATTCACTATTGATTGATTTCACGATATAAAACTCTCCTGCCCCGCAACTCGCTTGCGCGGGAATTCTCGCATTCATTTCAAGTTTCTTGCATTTCCCGTTCGATTTCGTGTGGTGAATGTGGCGCCGGTGTTTGCCTGAAAACCTTTTCTCCGCCGTCTCATCTCACTATGCACATGGGTTCCCACTTAGCGCGTTCAAGCAGGGGCGCAGGCACTTCTGGACCCGAGGAGATAATCGATGAAAACGGCAAATAGTTTGTTACTTTCAGTCGCAGCGGCAACTCTGGTATGTGTTACGCCGCATTTTTGCACGGCTCAAAGCATGTCTTCGGAAACGCCGTCGGCAAGTTCGAATGCAACGCCAGTTGCGCAGTTGGCGGACGCGAGCGAGACGGCACAACGGATGGTACCCGCGGAGGTCAAGCTTACCGGGGCCATCGATGCTCTAAAAAGCCAATCTGGTACGGCGTTTCAAGCTCGGCTTGATGGGACGGTGCAATTGAAGAACGGTACCGAACTGCCAAACGGCACAACGCTTTTGGGTCAAGTAACAACTGATCAGATTAAAAGCACGGGCACTTCCCGCCTATCGCTGCAGTTCACCCAGGCGAAATTGAAGGACGGCAAGACCATTCCGATTGAAGCCACGATCGTAGGCATCAGCGGGCCAGTGGAATCGGAAGATGGCAGCGCGAATTTCGATGGACCGATTCGTTGGAACGGCAAAACTTTGAAATATGACTACATTGGCGTGATGTCACACGTAGACCTGCACAGCACGATAGGGGGCGCGAATTCGGGAACGCTGGTTGCGTCAGACAAGAGCGATATGAGATTGAGGTCGGGAAGCCGTCTGTCGCTGGCACTAGCCGAAAAGACCGCGGATTAATGATGGCCGGTGTATCGAACAACCGGCACGGTAGCCGGGTGCCAGTTTAACTTCAAAGCGAGTGACATTTCTTGGGCGGCGAGCCGCTGGCCGAGAAATGTCACTGGCTTTACTCAGCACTTGACCCCGGCCTGAGCCAGGCATTTTTTCAATCCGGCCATGCTCACGCGGCTTGATGCCTCGGGAGTGCCGGCTCCGCGCCAGTGCGTTTCAAGGCTGACCGCGTAGTGATAGCCATCGCGCTCGAAGGCGCGGAACTGGCCAACCCAATCGATGACGCCTCCACCGACCGGCGCCCATTCAGTACCGCCCCCAGGTTTGCGAATCGTATCTTTGCAATGGCAGTGGCCGATGCGATGCTTGGGCAGCAGGTTGTAGTCGTTGGGATAGGGCGTGTCGCCGGGAAACGTTGCGGAGTTGCCGGGGTCCCAGTTGAGCATGAAGTTCGGCTCTTGAATCTGGCTGAGCGTTACGGCCGCTTCCGCGCCGCTGCCGGTATTACAGTCCATCTCATTTTCGAGCAGCAGAATAATGTTGTGCTTCGCGCACTCTCGCGCTGCCTGGCGCAGCTTGTCGTTGATGGCGTCGCGGTAAGGCGCCACATTCTCGAGCCGCCAGAAATCAAAGCAGCGGAGACGATCGGTCTGAAACGCCTTGCAAAGCTCGATGCATCGGCTGAGCACTTCATCCTGACGTTTAAAGTCGAAGTCTGCGTGAAACTGGTCCTGCGGAAGGCCCGCCTTTGATTGCGGGGCGCCCGGCCAGTGAACCTTGAAGAGCGGGCTGGCGATATCGGTCACGCGCAGCTTGTATTTGGCCAGGATTTCGCGCGCGCGATCCACGTCAGCATCCTTCATCTGGGCGATATTCTTACCCCACATGCCGCGAATCTCGATCCACTGCAAGCCAAAGTCGTTTGCAGCCACACTGCAGGCGTGGTCAAAATCATCGGAGATTTCGTCGTTGATGACGGAGAGCCGGAACGGGCAACTCTCGAGTGCGCTCACGGCTCGTGACGCGGCAGCGAGCGCACCCGCTGCGCCCAGGCCGGCCAGAAATGTACGGCGAGTATTAGACATGACCCTCCTTCATTTGGTGCGTGCTGAAAGCGCGTTCAACGTGCGGTTGCGATTATATCGCTGCATACGCTGGAGAGATGCCTGCACCGGCCAATGCTGCAGCAGGCTGCGCAGATGGAGTTACTTCGGTGGATAGTTTTTCTTTCGGCCGGTCCGGCTATTCAGGACACTGAAGCCGCCGTCTGTCGAGGCCGCCACCTTGAAGTAGGCGCCGTCGCCGCCTAACTTGAGATTAGCAATCAAATCTTCAGCACTGTTGTGCGCGGCGTCGCTGCCTTCTGCCGTGTGCAGCATGTAGAGGTCTTCGAGGCCCGGACTTTCATGAACGGTTTGCCACGCTTCGGGGCTACCGGCCTTGTGGGCGCCATTGTTCATGATTGCGACGCGCGGATGGATTGCACTGACAAATGCGCGTGAATTCGAAAGATTCATGCCGTGATGGTTAACGAGAAAGAGATCGACTTGTCCGATCAGGTTGTTCGGGCACACCAGCGGAATCTCCTTGGCCTTGGTAAGGTCGCCGAGATCGAGAAAGCGAAACTTGCCGTAGCGCACCAGGATGCCCGCCGACCGCGGATTCTCCGTCGAGTCAAGATCCCAATGCGGCTCGCTCGCACAATAAGGATTAGGTTCCGGCTTTACGCCGGGCACCGCGGCTATATGTTCGCCATCGGCGGTTAACACGATCGTCGTGAGGCCGGGTATGTCGATGGTGTCGCCGGGATGAACGATGCGGCGCGGCGTGTTTCCGATTGCCTTGATGTATGCGGCGTAATCGTGGCGTGTAATGTCGCTGTCTTCGCGGTTCACTCCGTGATCGAGAAACTCGCCCACTTTTACGCGCTGAACGAGGTTGGGTACGCCGCCTACATGATCGACATGGAAATGAGTAATGAGCACGTAGTCGAGCTTTGAAATTCCGGCATCGGCCATGGCTGCCCGGATGCGGCCGACGTCACGCGCGTCATCGTCGGGCATGCCGGCGTTGTGCAAGCCCTGCTGATACGCATCGGAACTGTGCCCATTCACGCTTGGCCAACCGGTATCAACGAGGAGAGACTTGCCGGTGGGCGACACCAGCAGCGTAGACTGGCCGCCTTCCACATCGATGAAGTAAATGAGCAGAGGTCGCGTTTCTGCGGTGACTTGTCCCCGGCTGATCGGTGGTGCAACGAAGCAAGACAGCGCGAGGCCGCAGGCAAGCAGTGAATATGGGCCAATAACGCGGCCCAACAACTTCCAAGTGCGTTGAGCGAAACAATTCATGGCTACCGCAGTGTAATCGACTCGTCTCCATTCAGGGAAAACGGCGGCTCGGCGCTTCGAAAGCGATTTTCCCGGAAAAAGCAACCGTCAATCGCCGAAGATTTGCATCCTATTGAATTGAGAGCCGTAAACAAGAGCGAGATCGCGGAGGATGCGGCGTAACCACGAGCAATAGCCATGGCAGCAAGAATTGAAGACTACGCGCTTATTGGCGACATGGAAACGGCCGCACTGGTCGATCGCAGTGGATCGATCGACTGGCTTTGCTGGCCTGTTTTTTCTTCGGCTGCGTGTTTCGCTGCGCTGCTGGGAACCGAGGAAAACGGACGCTGGCAGATTGCGCCGGCAGAGGGCGAATTCACAACCACGCGCCGCTATCGAGATCGCACACTCATCCTTGAAACTCAATTCGATCAGCCCGGCGGATCGTTTCGGCTCATCGATTTTATGCCTCCACGCGGAGTTCATTCCGACGTTGTTCGCGTGGTGGAAGGCGTTCGCGGCGCCGTAGCGGTGCGCATGGAACTTGTCTTGCGTTTTGATTATGGCCGCACGGCCCCCTGGGTCACGAGCATCGGCGATGGAGTGCGTGCGATTGCCGGTCCGAATCTCGCAGTTCTGCATGCGTCGGTCCCGGTTCACGGCGAGAATTTGAAAACCATAGCTGAGTTCACCGTACGCAAAGGCGAGCGCGCCTGGTTCACGCTCACCTATGGCGCGTCCCACGAGCCCGACCCCAAGCAAATTGATTTTCGCCACGCACTGGAAATCGCCACGCGCGACTGGCGCCGATGGAGCCGCCGGCTGCAGTACCAGGGCAAGTATCGCGGAGCGGTGGAGCGCTCGCTCATCACGCTCAAGGCTCTTACGTTCAGGCCGACAGGCGGCGTGGTGGCTGCTCCCACCACATCGCTGCCCGAAAACATCGGCGGCAAACGCAATTGGGATTACCGCTACTGCTGGTTGCGCGACACCACGTTTACGCTGCTGGCGCTGATGAACGCCGGGTACTTTAAGGAAGCAGAAGCGTGGCAGGATTGGCTGCTGCGCGCGATCGCCGGCAGCCCTGATCAGGTACAGATCATGTATGGGCTGTATGGTGAGCAGCAGCTCATTGAGTGGCAGGCCAACTGGCTGCCCGGTTACGAAAACTCGCAGCCCGTACGCATAGGCAACGCAGCGTCCCAGCAACTGCAACTAGATATTTTTGGCGAGATGCTCGACTCGTTCTTTCACGCGCAGCACGGCATGCGGCGGCACGACGGAAACGATTTTCGCGTGCTGGCGCTTCTGCTCGATCATCTTGCGAAAATCTGGAGGAAACCGGACCACGGAATATGGGAGATGAGGGGAAAGCCCCAGCATTTCACCTATTCCAAGATTATGGCGTGGGTCGCCTTCGACCGGGCAGTGCTGCTCACGCAACAGCTCAAGTATGACGCCCCCGTTGAGAAATGGAAGGCGATTCGCGACGCCATTCGTAAGGAAATCTTGGAGAAAGCTTTCAACAAAAAGAAGGGGTGCTTTGTTCAGGCTTACGGGTCCGACGAGCTAGACGCATCCCTGCTTCTGATGCCGGACGTCGGATTTTTACCCGGCAGCGATCGGCGAGTGAAAGCAACTGTAAAAGCAATTGAACGCGAGTTAATGCCGCACGGCCTTGTTCTGCGTTACGATTCGCGCACAGTAGACGATGGATTGCCGCCGGGGGAAGGCGTCTTCCTCGCTTGCAGTTTTTGGATGGTAAGCGCATTGAAAGCGGTAGGCCGTACACGGGACGCAAAGGCGCTCTTCGAGAAGCTGCTCAAATTGCGCAACGACCTGGGGCTGCTGTCTGAGGAATACGACGTGGAGCATCGGCGCATGGTGGGTAATTTTCCGCAGGCCTTTTCGCACATCGCGCTCGTGAATGCCGCTTTTTACCTGGAAGAAGAGTTGGGGGCGCGCAAACGTGCGCACCGGGACGGCGGCAGCAAAGTATTGAAACCAACAGGGCGGACAGCCGGCCGGCGATGAAACCAGTGGCCCGCGAAGCTTGGCGCCTTCAGGCTGATAGAATAAGAAGAGCCGCGCTGCGCGGACTTTCATCGCGCGTTCATCTTCCTAATTGCGCCCGCGGCCGCACTCAAGGCAAAGGACATTTACACCTGTGAGCCAGACGATACGCAATATCGCCATCATCGCCCATGTCGATCATGGAAAGACTACCTTGGTTGACGCCATGCTGCGCCAGGCAGGAACATTTCGCGCCAACGAGCAGGTAGCCGAGCGGGTGATGGACTCGAACGAACTCGAGCGCGAGCGCGGCATTACCATTCTCGCCAAAAACACGGCCATCAACTTCGGCGGCGGCAAAATCAATATTGTTGACACGCCCGGCCACGCCGACTTTGGCGGCGAAGTGGAGCGCGCGCTAAAGATGGTAGACGGCGTGATGCTGCTGGTGGATGCAGCCGAGGGACCGCTGCCGCAAACGCGCTATGTGCTCTCAAAGGCTCTCGAAGCCAAGCTGCCGCCCATCGTGGTGATCAACAAAATCGATCGGCCCGACGCACGCCCGCAGGAAGTGTTGAACGAGATTTACGATCTGTTCATCGATCTCGACGCCGACGAACACCAGCTCGAATTCCCCGTACTTTACGCTGTTGCAAAGAACGGCCAGGCGACCCTCGACCCCGCCGTTCCCGGCGTTGACCTGCAGCCGTTGTTCCAAACCATTGTCTCCACCATTCCTGAGGCCACCGGCGACGCTGATGGTACGCTGCAGATTCTGGTCACCAACCTCGACTATTCCGATTACTTTGGCCGCATCGCCATCTGCCGCGTCTTCCAGGGAACGCTGCACGCCGGCGACGACGTGACCATCTCAAAGCGCGACGGCTCGCTGATGAAGACGCGCATCACCAAGCTCTTCACCTTCAATGGCCTCAAGCGAACAGAGACCACCGAGACCACCATGGGCGACATTATCGCAGTGGCGGGCGTGGAAGGCATCACGATAGGTGAGACTATCACCAGCGTCGAGAATCCGGCTCCGCTGCCGTTGATCATCATTGACGAGCCGACCATTGCAATTCAATTCAGCGTGAATAACTCGCCCTTTGCGGGGCGCGAAGGCCAATACGTGACTAGCCGCAACCTGCGCGAGCGGCTTGAAAAAGAATTGTTGACCAACGTCAGCATTCGCGTAGAAGAGACCGGTTCACCGGACACATTCAAAGTGCTGGGCCGCGGCGAACTGCAGCTTGCCATCCTGATTGAGATGATGCGCCGCGAAGGCTTCGAACTCTCTGCAGGCCGCCCGGAGATTGTTACCAAGACCGTCGACGGGCAACGCATGGAACCAGTGGAGCACCTCACCATCGACGTGCCTGAGCAGTTTACGGGAGTGGTAATTGAAAAGCTCGGCCCGCGCAAGGGAGAAATGAACAAGATGCACAATCACGGCTCAGGGCGAGTGCGTCTGGAGTTTCGCGTACCCAGCCGTGGACTTATCGGCCTGCGCAGCGAGATGCTCACCGAGACGCGCGGGACGATTGTGATGAACGCGCTCTTCGACGGTTATATTCCCTACCAGGGTGAGATTCCGCAGCGGCCCACCGGCGCGCTCATCTCAGACCGCCAGGGGCTGACGACAACCTATTCTCTGAACGGGCTGCAGGAACGCGGCATTCTTTTTGCGGGAGCGGGTGTCGAGGTCTACGAGGGCATGATCGTGGGTGAACACTCGCGTGACAACGATCTCGATGTAAACGTGGTGCGCGAAAAGAAGATGACCAACATGCGCGCGTCCAGCGCCGACGAGGCCATCCGCCTGGTGCCCGTGAAGGCTCTGAATCTGGAACAGGCCATCGAGTTCATTGCCGACGATGAGCTTGTCGAGGTGACCCCGAAGTCGCTGCGCCTGCGCAAAAAGATTCTGCAGCAGAACAAGCGGCCCAAGCGCTGGGAAAAGGCGGAGCAATTCTCTTGAGCACTTCGTACTCTGGGCCCAAGTGGGTGCCCCATCCATTTCCCGTACTTTGCGAAATGGGTGGGATTGGCCAACACTTTCCGGCACGCACTTTTCTTAAGTGAATTGTATTGGGGCTGGCGCTACAGGCGCCGCTTCGCCTCCAGCACCCGCTCCAGCGCTTGTTCGGCAGTCGCGCCCACGCTCGATAAATGGCCCATCTTACGCCCCGCACGCGGAGTGAGTTTCTCATACAAGTGCAGGCGCACGCCAGGCACGCTCAGCGCCGCTGGAAAGTTCGGCTCGCCGTTGAGCCACACGTCACCGAGCAGATTCACAATCGCGCACGGTGAAATTAGCTCCGTCGATCCAAGCGGCAGATTGCACGCCGCGCGCACCGCCTGTTCAAATTGGCTGGTCGCGCATCCGCGCTCGCTCTGGTGATAGCTGTTGTGCGGTCGCGGCGCCAACTCGTTGACCAGCAAATCGCCATCGCGCGTTACAAACATCTCCGCGCACAGCATTCCTTCAATGCCCAGGCCAGCCACGATTCCAGCAGCAGTCTGCTCGGCGCGTTTCTCCAGCGCATCGGGCACGCCTGCCGGCAGCACGCTCCACGCGAGAATCTGGTTCTCATGATGATTCCGCGCTGCCGCATACGTCCTCACCTCGCCTGCTGGATTCCGCGCCGCCATCACGCTGATCTCGCAGTCCAGCTCCAATGCTTTCTCTGCCACGCACGGCTGCCCACCGAGTTGCTTCCACACTTCTCCAAAATCAGAGCCGAGCCCAGCATCAGGACGGATGCGCGCCTGTCCGCGGCCGTCATATCCTCCGCGCCCAATCTTCAGGAACACATCGCCGCCCAACACCGAAACCGCGTTGCGCAACTCCTCCTCATTTTTCACCACGGCAAATGGGCCAACAGGAAAATCATGATCCGCGAGCCACGTCTTCTGCAGCGTCTTGTCCTGGATGATGCGGATGGCTTCAACGCCGGGCCGCAGCGGAGCGATCCGCGCGACTTCATTGAGCGCGTCAACGCCAATTTGCTCAATCTCAAGCGTGACGGCATCGGCGCCCATTGCAAGTCGCCGCGCCGCTTCCACGTCGTCCCACTTGCCCACAATCGTTTCGTCCACGACAAAACTCGCCGGGCACCTCGCCTCGGGATCCATCACGCGCACTCGATAGCCCATGGTTCGCGCGGCTATGGCCGTCATGCGCCCCAACTGGCCGCCGCCGAGAATGGCAAGCAAACCTCCGGGCCGGACTATCGTAGTTTCGTTGGAAATCGGGGAAGAAGAGAGCATCACCCCGGCAGCTCCTGATTCAGCACTTCCTGGGTGCGCGCGGCGCGCCAAGACGCCAGCCGCTCGTACAGCGCCGAATCGGTTGCAGCCAGGATCTCGGCAGCCAGCAACGCCGCGTTTGCCGCGCCGGCCTTGCCGATGGCCAGCGTTCCCACCGGCACGCCCTTGGGCATCTGCACAATCGAGAGCAGCGAGTCCATCCCATTCAGCGCCGTCGCCATCACGGGCACGCCTAATACCGGCACCAGCGTTTTGGCTGCCAGCATGCCTGGCAGGTGTGCCGCGCCGCCCGCGCCGGCGATAATCACGCGCAACCCGCGCTCCCGCGCCGTTTCAGCGTATTTAAAGAGCCAATCCGGCGTTCGGTGCGCACTCACCACCTTTGATTCATAAGGGATCTCAAATTCGCGCAGAATCTCTACCGCGGCCGAGAGCGTTTCGTAATCGCTCTTCGAGCCCATCACTACGCCCACCAGCGGTTGCTTGCTCATGGCACCATTATAGGGACCGGCAATTCCATGTTGGTAGTTGATTTGGGCGACGTCTCTCGGATTGCAGCAGGCAGCATCCCCTTGTACTTGTTAGCAACCCCATCGCGCCGAAGGCGCAGTCCGTCGACCGCGCAGGTCTCAATGCCGGCGCCACGCCTCGAAGGCCACTTCGACGACCGCAAGCAACACGCTCATTGCCGCGGCAAATCCCTTGGCCCGCTGCCAGTTCTGTTCGTGCCTGTCCATACGCCGTTCCAGGTCCGCAAGCCGCCCGCCATTGCCATCGCCCATTAGGCCGCACATCTGCGTCTTCAGCACGCTCAGGTCGCTTAGCACCTGGGCTTCGAATTCATTCATCATTCGCATCTGCCGAACCCCGATTTCAACTTGACTTTTCCAATCGTTCCCAGCCGTCCACTGCCCACTGTTAACTGTCAACTGGATAGCGGCAGATTGATAAACACCGCCGCCGAAAACTCCGAATAATTCGGCGGCGTCGAACCGTCGTACATCCTGATGTAAAACCGGTCTGCTGCCGAAACTCGAGAGAACGTCAGCGCTTGCTGCGAACCACGCATCACCAGCGCCGAATCGTCACCCGCCATAAACGCAAAATCCCGAAGCCTGATCTCAAACCCTCCACCGCTTGGAGGTGTAACGCCGGTATTCAGTGTCACCGCGCTGCCATTCAGCGTGGTGACTGTAAGCCCGTTCAAGTTCTCAAGCACTGTCGGCGCTATCGGCGCGGGCAGCCAGGTATCTTCCGGCACTCGCGTGCTGGTCTTGATGGCTAAGTCATCGGCCCAGTCATTGGCGAACATAACATCATAGGTCACTAAGTCTGGATAACTCGCCACATAACTTAGTTTTACTGTCCGCACTACAACTTGGGTGTTTAGATTCGCCGATGGCACATTCAGTTGAAGCGCGTCGCCCGGCCACACATCGGTTGCAAAACTCGTTGCGAATCCTTTGTAGTTCCCGCTCCACAGCGCACTTACACTCGCTGCGGCCTGTTCCATTACCAATGCCGCATTGCGGCAGTCGGTCGAACTGCGCGCTGCCGGACTGGTTACCGATCCGATCCAGGCAGCCACTGAAGGCGATCCTGCCTGCGCCAGCGCCGTCTGGCTTGCCGCATTCACCGCACGGCCCACGGCCCGGCCGACGGTCCGATAACTTACCGCAATCTGTTCGCCGGCCACAGGCACATACCCGGTGTAGAACACCAGCTTCCCGCTGCTCTCAACATGACACTCGGCCTGTTCCGCTGTAGTGCCAATGCGCCGGGTGTACGCCGTCCCGTTAGGCGGCGTGCTCACTACCCATCCGGAGCCAGGATTATTCAGGCTGAACGCGCGCATCGATCCGATCAGGTTAATGCTGCTTGCGGGCACAACCTGGCAGGCGCCGGGTAAATTCGCGAGAGAACCACTGTACACGGTCACCGGAGTCGCACCTATGCCGTTCACAAACTGCTGAACTTCCATTTGGATCGAGCACGGCGCCAGCACCTCCTGCCCACCCGCCGAAATTGGCCCGCCGTCGCCAAAGGAGTAATACGAGGCGCGCGACCGCTCAATTTCAGGGCAATGCACGCGAACCCGCAGTGTGTAACTATTCTCCGGATTGACTGGGAACGTCGTTCCCGCCGCGCAGCCTTGAATCAATGGCTGCAGAGTTACTGCTCCAGTGCCCTGCTGCGCTATCACCTGAAAGCCGACGATGCAATCCGCTGCCGCGGCCCCACCGCTGAAGAATCCCGCAACAACACCGGTGCTGCCAGGCGATAGAATCACTCCGCTCGCTTCCAGCAGAAGCGTTCCGCCCATCTCTACAGCGTCGATCCAGGTCAGCGCAGTTTGGCCGTCTATCCCGTTTCCGCCGTTCATGGCGAGGCCCGCCGGCCCGAGGCCCAGGTAACCCTGACCACCAGAGACGCTCCACATCGTCTCATCGATCCGCGCCTCGTTAAACAGATCTTTGATGATTCTCGCCTTCGCGCTCGACAGTGAGTACGGATCCGCAGCGAGATTGAAGGTCGTCGTGATTCCGTCGCCCAGGAAGTACTCAGTTACATAAGCGACTGGCTCATCTTCTCCGCACACCGTCACATCGTTGGCCAACCCACGCTTCACGCTTGCGGTAAAAGAAAGGTTCGCGAGGTTCAGCGTACCGTCGGTCTCGCTCAACGGGTGTACCTGCGCCTGGACCGGTGTGAGTGTGAGCGCGGCATTGAGCGCTCTATAAGTGGCGCGCGCCATGTTCGCAATCTGGCCCGCGCGCTGGCTCCAATTAGTGCCGGGCGCGGGAACAAAGCTGCTGATGCTGGTGTTAAGCGTGAGCTCTTGCGCAGATAGCGCGGTCGATCCTGAGTGAGTAACGAGTGATGCAATCAGGGCTCCGGCTGTCTCTCCTGAACTTCCTGCACTCGGAGGCATCGGTAACTGGTCCAGGATCCGCTCGTCGCTCACTGCTTGAATCGTAATCCTGTATCTTGGACCTTCCAGCCCCACACCTGCATACTCAATCATCGGACTTACTGCAATGTATCCGGTAAAGTAAGTGGTCCCGTTATCTCCACAGATCGAAAGTGTCTGATACCGCGCCGGCTCTGGAAGACTGTTACTGGCGGGAAGGCTTAGCCAAAGCTCGCACATAGACGGTTCATTCAGCTTGCGTTCAACTGTCAGCGTACGCGACGCATCGAGTGCGGCCGTGTAGTCCTGCCCCTGGATCGTAATCTTCATAACGTTTTTCCGTCACCCATTGCCGGTTTCGTCACATGCGGGCTTGCTGACGCGCCAGCTCGCTCGCTGCTTTTCACACCAACGCGTTGGCTGCGGGCAAAAAGCTGCGGTAACATACCACCCGCTCGTTGTCCAAAGGATCGGTGACCGGCAGTGCGATAAAGCGTCCGTTGAGCAGCACGCGCGACTGTCCACTCTGCTGCTTGCTGCTGAGTGGCGTCACCGTCTCTTCCGCTCCAACTGCGGCCTGCAGCCTCGGATAATGAAAGAAGACCCGTTCTCCCTGGCTGCCTTCGAGTACAAACAGAGCGGACCACTCATGGTAGAAACTGCCGCCTTCGCGATCCACGAATCCCTCTACGGCCTGTACCTTTGCTCCCGCAACAGGCGCGCCGCCGGGCAGTGGTTCCGCAAGAGTAAGTCCGCTATTGCTTACTGCGGAAACCAGCGCAACATTGAAGGTCACGCGTCTTATGTAATCCACGTCAGCGATCGCTTGCCTTATGTATGCGCCCACAACCGGCGAACCAACGTATCCCGTCTGCCCCGTATTGTCCACATCAACCGCAACGATCGATCCGACTTGGAACTCTTGAGCGTCTGTCGCAGCCAACATGATTTGCGTCGCATTGGAACCGCTCTGCGGAGTTACTGCAGGCACTGCCTGGGCGCCATTCGCCGAGGCTGTCGCGCCGATCGCCGCTGCCAGGATGTTCATGTGCTGCGAGCCCGTCGCAAGAGCCATCGTCAACTTGGTCCAGCTCAGGAACTCAAGACTTACTTGCGCCTCAAGAGTCTCGCGCACCTGCTCCAACGGCGATGCCGGAATTCCGGCCAGCATAGGCGCGCTCTTGCTCAGTGGCTTCCGTACAAAGTTTTGAATCCAGCCCAGGCTGATCCACGGGGCCGGCGGTGCATCCAGGCTGAATCGGCCCTGTTGTGCGGGATCGAAGAGCACTGGCGTCTGCGCGCTGCGATTCACTGGTGCAAAAAATGCGCGCACTCTCCGCGCCACTGGCGCAGGGGCCTGAAACCATGTCGCTGTCATTTACTCTCCCTGCTCCTGGTAGCTGTACACCAGCACGGTCGCTGTGCGGCTCAGTTGGTCACGCTGGATAACGATGGACGCAAATGCTGGCTCGTCCCAAAACACCTGTGTCAACATCGCCGCCGGGGGTGTAGCTGTAAAATCCAACTTTTGCGTGTGATGAGGGACAGTCATCGCCAATATCTCCTCATCCATCTCGCTCAACGAACGGCCGCGGTCAAGCCCACCGAAACTCTGCGTGCCGCATGTCTGGTAGATAATCTCGCACTGTTCGCGCGCCATAGTTGCCGGCAGATCGCTATCCGTTCCAAGCCCGAGCCATCTCAGTACAAAGACATCGCTCGGAAGTTGGTTCATGGGCGCTTCGGTCTCCTCAACAAGGATCCCGGGCCTCACCGCTCCGCGCAGCAAGATGGTCCGCTCCGGATTGATTGTCGCCAACCTCGTCCGTAACGCCATGTAAAAAGAATCCTTCGCATTCTGCATCTTTGCTCCCACTTATTCGGCGTGCGCTTTGTTATCACAATGCCTTCGAGATTGTTTAGTCCCTGATACCTGTTCTCTGATCTCTGCTCTCTGCCCTTACACCGCCTGCTGCCGCGCTTCACGAAGCAACAATCGGTAAAGATAAATCGTTCCGAAGGCTTCGTTAGACGTTACGGATTCGATCAGGTAGGCTTGCCCGCCCACAGTGACTGCCAGCGTCATGGAGAACAATGCCATCGCCGATTGCAAGTCGAGTGCGGACACCTGCTGCCCTACACTGCTCGCGGACATCAGCAATTCCCACTTTGACTGCCCGCCTTCTTGCCATGTCGGTCGCAGCTTTCGCATTAATACCGGACTGACTACGACTTCAAAGAAATTTGTCGATATCAGGCCCACCTCAGACATGTTGGAAGCTGTGTTTGCTCCCGTCACCCGCAGCAATGCCGTTGTGCCGGCCACGCTGCGGAGTAGCGCATCCGCCAGTAACTGCGGAGCTCCAATTGGATTACGTGGCGCCGTATCGCTCATCGCTCACCCCAGCCTGTTCGCAACGTACGGGTTCAGCCATGCCTGTACCGTCTCGTCTATCAGCGAACTTGAGAAGTACTTCATCTGCATCGTGTCGATCTTGCTCATGCTCGCATTCAGTGCCGGCGTTGCCTGGGCGTTGCGCACAATTTGCGCGCAAGCCGACTTTATGTCGTCGCCGATTGTCGCCAGACCCGCCGTGTAAGTGATCTGGGCTTCGTTGTATGGCAATCCGAATAAATTCCATGGCAACGTCAGTTCGCCGGTGTTGGGATCAAAGTCAACCTGACTCGGATCGATCGCGCTCCACTGTCCAGGCAATGAGAATGCAAAGGCAATCTCCAGAATCGTCAGGTCGGGTAACTCCCCCCGCCGCGGCTTCGCATATCTCGCCTCAATTCCCACCAGGGGCGTCGTGGCGGGCGACAGCGCCGACAGGGGCAGATAACTTAGGCGGACAGTCTGAACGCCCGTAGTTATGCGCATCCGTTCCGTGTATTGGATAACATTCAGATCTGGCCTTCTGCAGTAGCTGTTGATGAGGGCCGTCGCCGTCGTAATCCAGTCCGCCGTAGTTCCAGACGGCAGCCCGTAATTGGGATAATCTGTTGGCTGCAGATAAGGCATTACTTGTCCTTTCAAAGCTGTTAGTTATACGTTGTCAGTGATCAGCCTTAGATACCGGCCATTATTCACTTTCTCGTAGTACCCGTAATCGAAAACTGATCACTGAACGCTAACAACTGACTGCTGTTGCTCTTTATCTCTGAATCAGAACCTGGTAATGGGCAAAGTTCGCGCCCTTTACGACGGGTGCGCCGAACTTCACGGCCACATACTGGTAAGTGAGGGAGTTCGGCAAACCAAGCTGGAAAATCCGCGGCGTGGGATCGCCGAGCCAGTGGTACTCGATCAGGTCCTCGGTCACGATGTATGCCGGCAGAACCGCGTTGCCCGTTCCCGGGGTGCCCGTGTAACTCAGGCTCCAGTCGGGGATCAACGGAACATCGCCCGCCTGCGTCGAAAGCATCTTCACGCGGAACCCTGCCGTAATCTGATCGGTGTTCAGCACCACGTTGTACTCGCTCTTCATCTCCTGGTCAATCAGGTCAAGAAGTACCGGATTCGCGTAGATCGCTGTGGGACGCACACGATAGCCGCTGCTGGCGCACATTTGCGCGATAATCGTCTTGATCGTATCCACGATCTTCATCGAAGCGGTCACCGTCACACTGTTGCCGCCGGCAGCAATCTGCGCGGCGCATCCCATGTATTGCGTGGTGGTCGGCGCGCCAAGGCTGGTGTCGTTCCCCTGCCACAGGGCCACATCGTGCGTAACCATCACTCCGCTCACTGTATCCACAAGATCCTTGGCCTGCAGATACGCAAACTGTTTCTGCTGGTCACCAAGTTCAATGTCGAAGAGGTTGTAGTTGATCTGCGCCACAATGGCCTTCAGCGGCACGCTCAACTCAATGCGCGTCGGACTCACGACAGTCGGACTGATGCTCTGCGGGTTCACGAAGCCGGCAGTACCCGGGTTTGGAATCGCCGTCTGTTCAAAGAAGCGCGAGGGATGCCCGGTTGCCGGGACCTGTTTGATGCGCTGGCCAAATGGGCTCGAGCGACGGCAAATGTCGAATATCTCCGTCTGGTACAGTGGCACTTCAATCGCGCCCGGCCCAATGTAGTCTGCCGCCGCGTGAATATCGGTAAAGGATGCGTTCATACTCTTCGCCCCCTCCATGGGGCCGCTCTTGCAGTAATCCGTGGTCAGTGGTCAGTTCTCAGTCGTCAGTGAGAAGTGAGCAGTCACTAAGTGGTTCTGACCACCGATCACCGACAACGGACAACTGGCTCTATGCGATCGCGCCTGATCGCAGCAGTTGCGTTTTTACGGCGATGCGCTGCTCAAGGCTCAGTCCGTTCAGTGCGGCGTCAAGCGTACGCACATCCACCGGTCCCTCGCCGATGCCGTGTTTGGCAAGCATCTCGGCCGTTGCTGCGGGCATCGTTCGGCGCAGAGGATTGAGCACGTTCTGCGGGGCCACGGCCTTCACCTCGGCCAGTTCCCGCTCAACCGCTGCCAGCTTGTCTGCCAGTTCCGTCTCCCGGCGTGTCTGTTCCACCGTCGCCGAAATTCTTTCTACCTCGCCTGAGAGCGCAGTCACTGCGGCGGCCCGTTCATCTAGCCATCGCACCGTTTTCTCCAGCAGCGTGGTTGCGGCTTCAAGCCGCTCCGTCAACTCCAGTCCGTTGTTTTCCATGCTCTTCCTCACTTTTCCCGGTTGTTTCTGCATGCCGGCAAAAACAGGCTCCGCAATGGGAGCCTGCTTTAGATGCCTGCTTACTTTCCTGGTTTCTGGTTAACTAACTCTACTAACTCAGCTAACTGCGCTCACCACGCTATTGTTAGCTGCCATCCGAAAGCTTGTTGACCGGTAAGCAGCTTTCTCGCGAAGCAGAATTGCAGCTCCGGTGAAAGTAACTCGAGTCAGCTTCCATATTTCTGCCCGCATATCTTCTACGCGCGCATCGGCCAGCTCGTAACTCATCCCCATTGACTCTGGCGCATGAGCCCGGATGGCTGTAGCCACCTCGGGAAAGTCGCGGGCGTAAAGATACCCCTTCACCACCAGCCGCTGCCCCAAGACGTTTGCTTCCGTCAATAATCCGATCTTGCACCGTGCGTCGTGCCCGTCCCAGCCAGGCCGGTAATCTACCGCCATGCCCAGCAGCGAAGGCAGCGCCGTTTCCGCCGCTGCACGCGTCAACATCACCCGGTGTCCGCGCGCGCCCGCCGGCGCCTTGTCGCTCGGCGCGTTCACCACCGCCAGCACTCCCTCAAAAGGCACCCTGTTCGGATGACCTTCCACATGAGGAAACTGCACCGCCATCGCTTCCAATCGCATGTCTTCTCCACCCAGATTCCACTCTGAACCCGCCGCTCTCACCCACCGGCTCGGCCTTCGCCACCTGAAATGCCTGCATACCAAACGCCATTTCCGATCCATTTCTCACACAAAAAAAGGCTGAGAACTGGCGGTTGAGAGCTGCTTTCCCAGTCCCTAGCCCCTAGGTCCTGATTCCTGCTCCTTCACCTGCTCCAACGGCGCCAGCCCTCTCATCGCTCGCACCTCGTTCACTGTTAGAACTCCCGCCTGCAACAATTGCACCTGGATCGCCAGTTCCGTCGTTTCGTCTCGCGCAGTCAACTCGTTAAAGACGAACTCAAACTCGGGCCAACCAATGCACTTCCCAAAAAGATCCCTGCTAATGTGCTGTGCCAGAAGCATCGCCAGCGGCGAAATCGCTCCACGGAACGCCTCGTCGGCCATCTCCGACGCCGTCGACTGGTTTACATCCGCTTCCAGCCCAAGCATCAACGGCGGCAAACCAAACGCGTTCGCCATCATCCTGATCAAAAACTCCTGCCACGCCAGCCGTAGATCCGCATCTGTTCCCTGCGCAAAACGGAGCACTTCGGGCTTCTGCGCCGTCGAGAGCAATGGAACCCGCCCCGTTCCTTCAATTTCGTCCTGCCACCACCGGATCAGCCGATCATGCTGCGCGGGCGTAGCCTCGTTCAACCAAAGCGCATACTGGGCCACCGAATTCGCCGCCAGCTTGCCCGCAAATCGATGCGCGCTCAGGAACTGGTTCACCGTCTCGAACGCAACTTCAAGCGGACCCAGCCCGAATGGCGTAAAGCTGCGCGGATTCATTCGGATGTAAATGAGCTGGTTATCGCGAAGTTCCACCGCGCTCGATTCCAATTGTCCCGGCAACGCTTGCGCATAACGCGGATCATCGTTGCACCCGTTCCACTTCGCATTGATCCTGATCGAGGCTCCATCTACCGCCCACATCATCGCCGGCCGCTCGGGATCGCCCGTCGGCTCCATCTCAATCGCGCCAAATCCGCCCGTGAGCGCGTCTTCGATCGCCTGCTCTATCAGGGTTCTGAAGCTGTCCACCTGGTTCGGTTCGTCCAGCGTCCGGCGCAGTGCGCGCAGCTTCCGCGGCAAAAACGCCACATCCTCGGCTCTCACTCCGCGCCGCAGCCTCACCTGCCAATCCATCGCCGCAATGCGATCCTTGATCACGTTGATCGCACGCCTCACCAGTGGCGTCTCCGCAAACCTGCGCAGGTTCGCAGGGGTCGGCTTTGGCATATGCTTTCCAGGAAAGTGCGCCGGACTCAGGATTGACGGCAGCGCCAGTGTTTTGCGTGCAGCCTCTGCTTCGGCCGCCACTTCCATCTGCAGCGTCCGCTCGCTGGCTCGTATTACCCCATTACCGGTGGCCTGCCTCCACATCCCTTTCAACTGATCTCCTACCCTCACGTGTACCTTCCTTGTTCATCAACCCGCTGCCAACCCGTGTGAAAACGATTGAAGGCCCGCACCCGCCCAAGCACCGCATTCATCGGCGCCAATCGAATTCGCTCATCCCGCCACTCTGCCCTTGTTTGGCCGTAAAATGAAAAAGGCACGGCTATTCGGCCATGCCCTCATCCATTCTTCAGTTTTGTGCGGCCTGTCCTCTTCGCAGCCTCTTTCGTTTACTCAATCTGCTGCGGATCGCAGGCAACCGCGACCGGTATTACTCTGGCTCTAATCTCACTTCGCCATGAATGATCTAAGAGTATCGAAAACTCCAGAAATTCCCTGCAAACGCGCACGATCACACACTCACACTGTTTTCAACAATTTGCACCAACTCAGCCCCTCTTCGCCTTTGACACTTGCCTTCATGTCTCCTGCGGGCTGTGCATTTTCCTCGCCGGCTGCTTCAACTTCATCCAGCCAAAACCCGCACCGGCATCTCAAAAAAGCCTCACGCGCTCCGGCTCTTCGTCATCAATCGAGCTGCAACTGCCTCAACAATCTGCTCGTGAACCTCGTCAATCGTCAGGTCCCCTTCAATCAGCACAACCCGATTCGATTCCCGCACCGCAATCTCCCGGTATTTCTGCCACACGCGCCGGTAAAAATCGTCCTGCTCCTGTTCAAACCGGCCCTCGTTCTTCCCCGTCTGGGCTTCTATGCGGTCGTTCCGCCTCCTTGCCCGCTTGAGCGACGCCTCAAAGCTTGGCAGCAGCAGCAGCGTCAATTCTGGTTGCAGTCCTCCACAGATCAGCCTGTGCAAATCCAGCACCAGTTCCGATCCGATCTCTCTCCCACCGCCCTGGTAGGCTTCCGTCGAATCGGTAAACCTGTCGCAGAGCACAATTCTGCCCTCCGCGAGCCCCGGCTTAATCACTTCCGCAATCGCCTGCGCCCGGTCTGCAAACATCAGCGCCATCTCGGTCATGGGAGCCAGTGGTCCCGATCGTGCATCCAGAATTACTGCTCGAATCCGGTCTCCCGTCTCCGTTCCGCCCGGCTGACGGGTGGTGGTCACCGCGTGGCCGCGATTCGTCAGCCACGACGCCAACCGCTTGATCTGGGTGGTCTTCCCCGACCCGTCGAGTCCTTCCAGAGTTATAAAAAATCCGCGCGGCATGCACGAAGTCTACCATTGCAAATTCAGACCCTTTCAACATGCGCCTTCCTCCCTGCCCGCTTCAACAAACCCGCTGAACTCCCAACCCCCGCCGTAGAACCTGCACGCCGCCCCAGACGATTCCGGTTCGTGAATGACGATGGTGTTGCATTTGTGTTAAAAGAGAGTGGACCTCCCAACATGTCGAAGGCGGCCGAACCCGTTCATCGGAGATTGCACGTGAATGTAAGAATGATCGGCAGGCTCATCGCCTGCAGCTACCTCTCTGTAGCCTTTCTAGCAGCTACCTCAATCCACGCACAGCACCTCACCCTCGAGGGCCAGACCGGCGGATTCATCACGCCCACCGCCTATGTGGTCTATACCGACAAAGGTCAATTCTTCTCGCACCCGGCATTCGGTTACCACTTTATTAACAGCTCGCAGGTGATCGGCAGCATCCAGACCGTCAACTTCGCTGAAGGCTTCGCAAACCGCGGCGAGCTCGGCTACACGCGCAGCATTCATACCCTCGGCGACAGCACCAACGTCGCCAATGGCGCTTTCAGCGAACTCTGGAAGTACGACGGAATGAACATCTTCAGCGGCAAGATCGTCGCCGTTAAAGACGGTGAATTCGGTCCATGGACGCCGGGACTGGCTGCCGGTTTTGTCGCCCGCACCCGCGATTTTTTTGTTACCAGTCATCTCAACTCTGCGCTTGGCCTCGGTCCTGGCGCTGCGAACCACAATGAAGACGTCTACGCCGTGGCTACCAAGGAATGGCTCCATCCTCCCGTGCCCTTCCTCCTCAACTTCGGACTCAAATTCACCAACGCCACCATCTTCGGCATCGGCGGCCAGAGCACTCGCTTCGGCGGCCGTCTCTTCGGCGGTCTCGGCATTCCGCTCCCCGGTCCCTTTAAAACTGCCATCGTTCCCGCCGTAGGTTTCACCCAGGAACCACACACCGCCCAGAATCTGGCCTACATCATTCCTGGCGGGGTTCACATCCCCACCACGCTCGATTACGCTGTGCGCATCACCCAGGCTGAGCGCCCACATTTCAGCATCGATCTGGGTGTGGGCCAGGTAGCCGGCAATATCGGCACCGCCGTCCTTCCCACCGGACTGCCTGCTCCTTATCCGCCCGTCGTCTCCATCCCTGTCAACCTCCAGGCTCGTAAAGTCTTTGGTATGGGATTGAGCTATCGCTATTAACCCGGCCTATGGTCCGGCAGCTCAACTTGTCAAAAAAGGCGCGGGCTCCCTCCCGCGCCTTTTCAATTCTCCACACAACTCTTCGCCCTTGAACAGCCCCTAACTTAGCGTCTATCATCCACTTGGGAAATCCTCATTGCCCTTCCTGCAACTTCTCTGCCTGCGAAGGGTTCAACTGGAATGACGCGGGGTATTCACCCGTTGAAAATCAAATTGAGAGTAACTGAAAGAAGGAGGTCGTACTATGCGTTTCGCTCGCTCAATGCGGCTCATGTTGTTGGCTTTTGCAATCTCTTTGATCCCGGCATCTTCTTACGCAGGGGTTTTCATCAGTGTGAACTTTGGCCCTCCCGTTATGCCCGTCTACGTCCAGCCCGTTTGCCCCGCCCCCAACCTTTTCTGGACCCCCGGCTACTGGGCTTACGGCCCTGACGGCTACTACTGGGTACCCGGCGCCTGGGTGCCGGCGCCCTATGTCGGCGCTCTCTGGACTCCCGGCTACTGGGGATGGGGCGGCGGCCTCTACATCTGGCATCCCGGTTACTGGGGTCGCCACGTCGGCTACTACGGCGGCGTCAACTACGGCTTCGGATACATGGGTATCGGCTTTGCCGGTGGCGTATGGCGCGGCGGCGTCTTTGCCTATAACACCGCCGTCATGAACGTGAATACCACCGTCATTCACAACACTTACATCGATCGCACCGTGGTTGTGAACAACACCATCGTTAACAACAACCACGTTGCCTACAGCGGCGGACCCGGCGGCATCAACCACCCCATGACGGCCGAGGAGCGTACCTACAGCAACGAACCGCACGTGGCCGCAACATCGTTTCAGACTCAACACGAGCATACGGCCCAAGCCGATCGCAGCGCCTACTTCAACAACAATCACGGGCATCCTGCCAACGTAGCCGCTTCACGGCCCCTGCAGGCTGAGAATCATCCCGCTCCCCAGCCCCGCGCCATGGGCAGCCAGAGCACTCATGCCATGGGCACGCAGGGACACGGGTATGTAGCCAGCAAGCCGGCTCCAGGTGCTCCCGCTGGTCACAGCACGCCGCAATACAGTCCGGCCCCGCAAACCCACGCCGCGCCGCAGTCGCATGCTTCACAGCCTAAATCTCAACCCCGTCCGCAGCCTCAGGAACATCAGAAGCCCGAAGGCCACGGGAAGGGTCGCTGACACTCTGATTCACCCCTTCAACAGAAAGAGGCCCACGGCATTCCGTGGGCCCTTTCCTTTTTCACAAGCAATTCGCGGTTGAGCTGTTTTCCTGCTCCCTATTCCCTACTCCCTGGTCCCTGCTCTTCTCACGTCCACCATCTCAACCTCCAGCCCGCCGAAATCGGGGTGATCGTTCTCCCTTATCCGGTACGCGACATCGATGAGGCTTCCCTGCTCCAGACGCAGTTCCATGGCACGCTCGGCCAGGCCCCATCCCACCCCTCGCACCGCTCCACTTGAGCCCGGCCTCACCACCCTCGTCTGCGGCGCTCCGTTCCCGTCCGCCTCCGGTTCCTGTGCAAGCTCCAGCCGCAGATGCCGCTCCTTCATTAGCCGCGGCGCTGCCAGTAATCGCGCACTTCGAGCCACAAACACCGGCTCGGGATTCCCGTGCCCCAGCGGCTCCAGCTTCCGCAGCCATCCCGCCAAAACTGATGTAATTCTGTCGAGCGGTAACTCGGCTTGAATCTTCACCACCCGCTCCGGCTCACGCGCCGCCAGATGCACGTCGGCGTAGCAGCGCAGTCGCCGCTTCAACTCCGGCAGTGATTCCGCCGGCATGGCAAACCCCACAGCAAATGCATGCCCGCCAAACCGCGTAAACAAATCTCCGCAGCTTTCAAGCGCACTCAGCAGGATAAACCCATCCACTGACCGCCCCGACCCGTGCGCCACTCCGTCTTCCACGCTCACCACAATCGCCGGTTTGGCTGTCCTCTCCACCACGCGCGAAGCAAGAATCCCGATCACTCCCCGGTGCCATCCGTCTCCATCCACCACCAGCATCCGGTCTTCACACAGTTCCAAATCTGTCTCCAGCCGCGCCTCAATCGAATTCAGCGCCGCCGCTTCCGTATCCCGCCGCTCCCGATTCAGCCGCTCCAGCTTGTTCGCCAGTTCTGTTGCTCGCGCCCCGTCGCGCGTCGTAAATAGCTCGATCACCTCTGAAGCAACGTCCATCCGGCCCGCCGCATTAATCCGCGGAGCGAGTCTGAAGCCCACATCGTACCCCGTCAGTTCCTTCGAAGCCGGATCCAATCCTGCAACGGCGAAAAGCGCGCGCAAACCTGCTCCCGCCGGCCTTCGCAATTCGCGCAGTCCAAGCGCCGCAATCGTCCGGTTTTCCCCCTTCAGCGGCACCGCGTCGGCAATCGTCGCAATCGCCGCCAGCTTCAAGAAACTCGGCAGCAGCTTGTCCCGCATCCGCACCGGATCGCGCCGTTCGAGCAGCGCCTGCGAGAGCTTCAGCGCAATCGCCGCTCCGCACAACCCCTTCTCGGGATAGCTGCATCCTCGCTGATTCGGATTCAAAATTGCCCAACACTCGGGAATCACTTCTCCTGCATCGGGCAAATGATGGTCGGTAATAATCAGGTCCAGTCCCAGCCGCTTCGCCGTCTGCGCTTCGGCAACCGCGCGCATCCCGGTATCGACCGTCACCACCAGCCTTACGCCCTCGGCATACGCGGCCTCAAGCACGCTCGATTGCATGCCGTAGCCCTCGCGCAGCCGGTGCGGAACGTGAAAGCTCACCTTCCCGCCCAGCATCTCGATCGCTGTCTTAAGCAGCACCACCGCGCTGGTGCCGTCAACGTCGTAGTCGCCATAGAGCATTACCGGCTCCCGCGCTTCAATCGCGCGCTCCAGTCGCTCCACCGCTGCGCTCATGCCCAGCATCAGCTTCGGGTCATGCAGATGATCGTATTCAGGATTTAGAAATCGATGCGCCTCGGCAGCGCTGGTCACGCCGCGCCCCAGCAGCAGTTCAGCCAGTACACCGGGAATCCGCGCTTCGCGCGCCAATGCCGCTGCCGCCTCGCCGTGCTGCGCAGCCATCATCCAGCGCAGGCGTCGCGGCGCACGAATCACCTTCGCTGCGCTGCCGCTCGTGCCCACCCGGGCCTACTCTTCCTCGTCGTCGTGATTCACATCGTCGATTACGATGTCCTGGAAGCTCTCGATATCTTCAAGCAGCGATTGAAATCGCTCGTACCACTCCGTCGTGGTTTCGTGCAGAAACACCAGCCCCTGGTACACAAACCCGAGCTGGATGTAGCCCAGCATCCCCGAGTACTTGCGCAGCCACTTTGCCTCTACTACCTCCGTGGCCTCTTCGTCGGGAAAGTTCATCTCTCCGGCTTCTTCAATCAGCGTTTCCAGCTCTTCGCGCTCCAGCGTCATCTCGCTGAAGGTCACAAAGGGCGCGCCCACGTGCTTCGCCATCTCCACAAAATCTTTCCAGGAGTCGGGATTGGCATGGTCTTCCCAAAGAATCGAAGGGATATCCTCGGTCACGTAACCGGGTAGCCGCCTGAGACCATGGCCCTCAATGAAGGCCACCATATCGTCTTTGAGAGAGAGAAGATTGTCTGTGCTCATACTGTCAAGCACTCATTTTCGCAGATGCACCCACCCCCGCGCGTCAAGTTTGTGCAAACCGCACCATCCCCGGTGCAAGCCGCGACCCGTTGCTTCGTCTTTTCTTAATTCAACTGCTTGACTGTTTCACTGTTTCGCTCTGTGCTTCCTCGTTCCCTGGTTCCCTTGTTCCCCTGGATCCTTCGTTCCCTTGGTCCCTCGTTCCCTTCCAACTCCGCTATCCTTGATCCATGCCCCTTTTCGAACGCCACGTCTTCGTCTGCCACAACGTCCGCCCCGCCGATGCGCCGCGCCCCTCCTGCACTGCCGACGGCCAAAGCCCGCTCCACGCCCGCCTCTCGCAGCTCACCCGCGAAGCCGGCCTGGCCGGCCGCGTTCGCATCAACAAGGCCGGCTGCCTTGACCAGTGCGAACACGGCCCTACCGTTGTCGTCTACCCCGATGCCGTCTGGTACGGCCGCGTAAAACCTGAAGACGCCGATGAGATCGTCTCAGAACACCTCATCGCCGGTCACCCTGTCGAACGCCTCCGCATCGCCGACTCCTGCCTCAACGCCAAGACCTGCCCCCACCGTCGCTGACCACTGACAACTTGCGTACGGCCCGGTGTACACCGGGCCGTACCATGCGTTATCCTGAGCTTTAGCCAATGATCTTTTCCCGCGACTACATCGGGTATCTTGCCCGCCGCACGGTGAAGCACCTCATTGACGCCAAACTCATCACCACCAGCGACATGAAGGTGACCGAAGAGCGCGTCAACGCTGCTCTCCTCGAGGAACTCTCCCTCGAAGACCGCATCAATGAGGAGGTTCGCGTCATCCTCGAGGCCTACTCCGAGGAGATGCGGAAATCCGGCGCCCAATATCAAGAGATGTTCAAGAAGGTGAAGAACGAGCTCGCGCGCAAATACAAGGCGGTGCTATGAGAATCAGCCGCGACAAGCTCAATAAGCTCGCTCACACCGTTGCCGACTCTCTTGCTGAGGTTGACCAGGTGGGCTTCCTCGATGACCGCAACACCATCCGCCAGGAAGCTCGCAAGGCGCTCGAAACTCTGCTCACTGAAGAGGCCAGTATCGATTCCGCCGCCCGCCTCAAAATCGCCAATCAGCGCAAGATCATCCTCGAAGGCTCCCAGGAATGGGAAATCCTCTATCGCAAGTACTACAACGACGAAGTGCGCAAGCTGGGCATCTGATCCCGCACTCGCGCTAACTTGCCGGCTGGCTTACTCACTCACTCGCCCTGTGCAGCCCCCAGCCTTTGGCCTGAGCGCAAAATTTTGATAAATTAGATATGTAGCCCGCGCCCGCGGGCCACCCCCGTAACAACGTGTGGCGCTATCGTCTAGGGGTTAGGACGTGAGATTCTCAATCTTAAAACCCGGGTTCGATTCCCGGTAGCGCTACCAGTCAAGTTCCGCATCCGCCCGCTCAACCAGCGGGCTTTGCTTTTGTCCCACATGCGCCCCCTTCACCGGATCACCAGCCCCGTCGCATAGTCCTTGACCAGCTTCGCGCTCGCTTGGTCGCTGATCGCACGTCCCTGGTAGCTCAATCCTTCAATAACAACGTTGTCCACCGCGTGTTCCGCGTCATACCCCGCCAGCACGCTGTAAGGCAGCGCGCCTGCTACAACCTGCAGGTTCTTCACCGTGATATTGCGAATATGTCCTCTTTGGCCCGCCAGTGCTGCCTTTTCGCTCGGCAGGTAACACAGCAAACCATCCCACGTGCCGCCGCGATCGATGCGCCGGTCAATCTCAGTCTGGCTCGCCGGCTTGTCAGGCCCGTACGGCGCATACAACACGGCAAAGTCTATAAGCTTCCGGCGCGCATCCTCCACGCGAATGTCCTCGTAGCTCACGTTCTCCACCATTCCCGAATCGCCGTTGTGAATGCTGATTGCCGCACCCCGCTCCAGGTGAATCATGTCCACATCTTTCACGTGCACGTCGCTGATTGTATGGCTCCGGTTTTCAAAACCAATCTCCACCCCGTTGCCGCCGTTGGGCATGTTCCACAGCACCGAATGACGTAACCAGATATCGGTCACCGCCACGTCGGCCATGTTCTTTACCACCACGCAGTCGTCGCCCGTGCGCACAAAAATGTTCTCCACCACTACATGGCTTGACGAGTCAATGTCGATCCCATCATCCCCATACCAATCCCCCGGATTCAAAATCCTGATGCCGTCGATCTTTGTCCCGTTCGCCCGCCGCAGATGCACAGTCCACTCGCGGCTGTTAAAGATCGTGATGCCCTCGATCCGCGCATCCTGCGTTCCCTCCAGAAGAATCGGACTTTGCGCGTCGTAGTCCCCGGCCGATCGCCGAATCTCCGACGCGTCCAGCACTCCATGCCCCTCAATCGACACGCCCCTCGCATCGTGCGCGCGAATCTTCCCCTTCACCCATGCCCCCGCCGCCAGGTACACAGTCTCGCCCGACTTGAGATCGATCAGCCCGGCCTCGTGTACGCCCGGCCCAAAATAGTGGACGTTGGGTCCGCGCACGGGCACGTCTCCTCCTTCCGCCTTGTATGGGAAAAGATGCACCACCTGCCCCAGGTCGTCGTTGAATTCGACCGTCAACGGTGTCGCATCCTTGATCGCAATGCGAATATCGCGATGGTTCGGCTCGATCGAATGCACAACCTGCGCTGACAATGGCCTCACTTCCACCCATCGCACATCGAACCCGGTGTGAATCACGATCTCGGACTTCCCGGCCTCCGCAAAGATCGCAAAACTCCCGCTGCGAAAACCGTGCAATTCCAGTGGCCGCCCATCCAGCGTCGCCGAAAACGCCGGCAGCCGCTCTGGCGGGCATGCCAGCCCCGGCGCATCCTGCGCCCTCATCGCGCCAACCGCGCCGCCCGCAACCAAGGGCAAGAGGCAAGTCACCCAGCCAGCCCATCTCCAAACAACTCTCCGTTTCACGCTGATTCCAACTTTCTGCAAGCATCTGTCTTAACCCCAAAGTGTACCGAAGCTTGGGCACTTCGCAACCCCAGTCAACACTCCGCCCGTCCAGCCGTCTAAACTGCTGTCAGAGTGTTCAGCAGGAAACCCCTATGAAGATCTCGCCTTACCTCGCTTTTGCTGCTCCCGTTACCCTCGCCGCCTGCTTCACGGCGCCCGCACCGGCCCAGGCCCCATCAGATGCCCAGGCCAATTCGAGCGATCGGCCCGTCGCTACCCTCAAGGTCCAGGCCAACGAGGTTCTGCTCCCCGTCACCGTCCGCGATAAGCACGGCAGCCTCGTCACCAACCTCACGGCTGCCGACTTCACGCTCACTGAAGACAACAAGCCGCAGGTCATCAAGAGTTTCTCCATCCAAAGCGACCTGCCCTTTCTCTGCGGTCTCCTGGTCGACACCAGTCGTAGCGTCTCCAGCGCCCTCGACAACGAACGCAACGCAGCCGGCAAATTCGTCGACCTCATGCTTCCCGCCGATGCCAAGAACGCCAAAGAGGGCGACCAGGCCTTCCTCATCCACTTCGATCGCGAGGTCGAGCTCCTCGAGGACTTCACCAACTCCCGCGACAAGCTCCATCACGAACTCACCGAGATGGGACCAACCGCGGCCGAGCACAATAATCCCTCCGGCCCTGAAACCGGCGACGACAATGGAAGCAATGGTGGTTCCGGCGGCCGGCACGGTGGCGGAATACACGGTGGCGGCGGCACTCAACTCTACGACGCCATTTACCTCGCCTCCGACGAGCTCATGAAGCCCAAACAAGGCCGCAAAGCCCTCATCGTCTTCTCTGACGGCGTCGATCGCGGCAGCAAAGAGACCATGAGCGAGGCCATCGATGCCGCCGATCACGCCAACCTCTCCATCTACACCATCTACTTCAAAGGCGAGCAGGAGCGCAGCGATAACGGCTTCCCCGGTGGCCGTCGTGGCGGCATGGGCGGAGGCTGGCCCGGCGGCGGCGGAGGCTATCCCGGCGGAGGCGGCGGCTATCCAGGTGGCGGAGGTCAGAGACCCTCCAGGCAGGAACAAGTGGACGGCAAGAAGATCATGCAGGACCTTGCCACGCGCACCGGCGGCCGCTACTTTGAAGCCAAGAAGAAAGAGAACCTCGACGATATTTATAACCAGATCGCCCAGGAGCTCCGTGGCCAGTACCTGCTCAGCTACACCCCCGACCAGGTTGACAACGACGGCGCGTACCACAAGATCGCGCTCAAGGCAAAGAAGGACGATTACATAGTGATCACGCGCGAGGGCTACTACGCACCCGGCGGCAACTCGAATTAGTGCAGCGGGTTAGCAGCCATTTTGTACAGTGGACAGACTGCGTATCGATGCGTATTCAGGGTCATTCCCGCACCATTCTTCGTGACCACAACCAAAACTGCCCTTCTACATGACCAGTTGAAATTACATGACCAGTTGAAATGACTTCATGTGGCTCAGCAATTGCCCGAGGTCGATGGGCTTCATCAGGTACGCGTCGCAAAGCTCCTTGAAGCATAGGACCACTTCTTTAACTTCATCCACTGTTGTGGTCATGAATATTCTTGCGCCACAAGTGGACCGAATCCCCTTGGATTCTTCGAGAGCGCGCACCTGGCGAACCGCCTCGCGACCGTCGATCTCGGGCATCATAATGTCCATGCAGATCAAATCGTATCCCTGGCCGCAATCCATCGCGGAGCGAAACGCATCCACGGCTTCTCTGCCGTTGACCGCAATATGACATTGGCCATAGCGGGAGAGAAACGTTTGCAGCAGCAGCCGGCAGGCAAAGTCGTCTTCAACCAGCAGCACCCGCAGAGCGCCGTCGACCCGATTTTCTTGCTCGTTGCCGCCCGCGCCGCCGCTGGTTCTGATCGGAGTCCCGCGATCCTCGTGCAGTTCGATCAACTCCGACACAATGGCAGAGATGTCGGCATGGTTGCTTGTATCGTGGGCGGCGAACAACGCAGTCAAGCAATCGGTGGCACGCAATAGAACACGAACACTGTCTGGCGCAGGAATGAGCTTTCTTGAGCGAATGAGTGCCAGCACGTTTTCAATCTGATGGGCAAGCTCGCCGATCTTGTGAAGATCGAAAAAGGCCGACGCTCCTTTAATCGTGTGCACAGACCTGAAGACGTGATTGATGCGCTCTTCGTCGATATTCGCCCCGTCTTTTTCGATTGCGAGCAGGTCTGACTCCACGGTGGACAGATTCTCCCGGGACTCGGCCAGGTAATCCGGAAGCAGATTGTCGTCAAGTTTGAATTCAAACATCGCTCGTCTCCTCAATTCCTGTTATGTCGATTGCATTTGAAACCCACCCATCATGCTCCACGGTTCTTCTAAAGCACTCCAACTCGTCGATCGCGCGGATCAGAAGCTCGGGGCAGCGGTCCAAACGCAATTCGGACGCGTCGGTTTCGATTGCCAAGGCAATGTCGCGCAGGATCTCTGCCCCAACCGTTGCCGCCGCTCCCTTCAGGTTGTGCGCTTGTAACTGCGTGCCAGGTGCATCCGATTCGTCAAGCCGGGCACACAACTGCTTCAGTTGGGATGGTGCGTCCTTAAGGAACGCCTGAAGAACAGTGCGGGACAGTTCCCGGTCTGCCATCAGTCGGCGCAGCAGCGAGTCGGCATTGAAGATGGCTGCTGAAGGCAACGCGGAAGGCTGCTGAAGTTTCTGAATCCCATGGCCGGCGCTCGATTTGGGTATCCACTTGGCGAGCATCGCGGCCAGCTTGGGCAGTTCTACCGGCTTGGCAAGATAGTCGTCCATCCCTTCGCTCAGGCATCGTTCCCGGGCAGGACTCATTACGCTCGCGGTGAGTGCGATGATGGGAATGCGCCGATTGCTCGAATGACGGATACGGCGGGTGGCTTCATAGCCGTCCATCAGCGGCATCTGGCAATCCATCAGCACCAGGTCGAAGCGCTCGCGCTCGAACGCATCAACGGCCTCAACGCCATTGGCCACGATTCCGGCTTCATATCCCAGCTTCGTTAATTGCGCAAGAATCACTTCCCGGTTGGTCGGATTGTCCTCCGCAACCAGAATTCTTTCCCCATGCCCGCGAAGTGGTGGATTGACAGCCGAGTGAATTACCTTCTCCTGCTGAGAAGTTGCAGGTTGCCGCGCGGAGCGGCGCCGATCACGGACTGCCTGACCAAAGGTGGCCGTGAACCAGAAGATTGAGCCTTGGCCCTCCCGGCTGTTTACCCCGATACTGCCCCCCATCATCTCTACAATCTGCTTCGATATGGCTAACCCGAGACCCGTACCCCCGTACTTGCGGGTAGTCGAGGCGTCGGCCTGGACAAATGCTGAGAACAGCGCCTTGATCTGGTCCTCGCGTATCCCAATTCCCGTGTCGGTGACGGTGAAGTGAATCGATGACGCATCGTCGCTCTGGCTCTCGAGTTCGGCATCGATTGCGATCTCTCCTCGATCGGTAAACTTGATCGCATTGGCGATGAGGTTAGTCAGCACCTGCTGCAGCCGGTGGGCATCGCCCCGAAGCAAACCAGGAATATCCGATGAGATCCGCGAAACAATGAGCAGTCCCTTGGCGCCGGCCTGTGCTCGCAGAGGCTCAATCACTTCATTCACTGTGCGATTGAGGCTGAACTCCAGATTCTCGAGTACGATTCCTCCTGCCTCGATTTTGGATAGATCAAGTATGTCGTCGATCAGCGAAAGCAAAGTCCGCCCGCTGGCCTGCGCCACCTCGACGTATCGACGTTGCTCCGGTGTGAGGTCGGTTTGCAGCAGCAATTGATTCATGCCGATGACGCCATTCATCGGGGTGCGGATTTCGTGGCTCATGTTGGCGAGGAAACGGCTCTTGGCGTGGCTGGCCTGGTCAGCCGCTATCCTGGCGTTGATAAGCTGCGCCTCAAAACGCTTCCGCTCGGTAATCTCCTCTGCGATCCCGACGATTCGAGTCATTGTCCCCGCCTGGTCTCGAACAGGAAACGCCCGGTCGCGGATCCACTTGTCTTGTCCGTCCGGCGTTTGAATCCTGTACTCGGAATCGATGCTCTCGCCCTTCAACTGCCTCATGAAAATCTCATGGGCGTGCTCGCGGTCGTCTGGATGGACCGCTTCCATCCAATCCATCGGGCTCTCATACAGGCTTTTGCAGCTCCGCCCCCAGATCTGTTCGTAGGCGGGGCCGACGTAGAGGATTTCAGTGCCCGCTGCGTCCAGCATCCAGAAAACTTCGTGGATATTCTCCGCGAGCTGGCGAAATTTCTCTTCGCTGCTCTTGAGAGCTTCCTCTGATTGCCGGCGTTCGGTAATGTCTTCGACATGGATTACAGAGCAGAGCGGGCTTCCATCGCCGGCCCTGAACAAGGAGACCTTCACCCGGCTCCAGACAATAGTCCCATTGCGATGGATGAAGCGGCTTTCCCCGCCCGCCTTCTCCACTTGGCCCGACCATAGTTTCTCTTTCTTCCCTAGCGCTGCGGCCAGATCGTCGGGATGGCACATTTCCGGCCAGGATTTGGCGAGCAGTTCCTCTGCGGAGTATCCCAGCATCCGGCAGAATGCATCGTTGACCTGAACCAATCGCGTGTCAGGCCCCGCAACGTACATGCCCACCGGCGCGTCTTCAAAGACTCCGCGGAAACGCTCTTCGCTCTCCATCAAGGACCGCTTGGCTTGCTCGCGCTCGGTGATGTCTGCGCACAGGCCAATGTGCCCCATATACTTGCCGTCATGCGACAGGCGCGGCTCGGCGATGGTTCCAAATAGACGCCATTCACCGTCGGACCGCTGGAGGCGCGACTCGCCTTTGAACGGTTTGCGCTCGCTCATTGCCTCAGCGAACAGAGCTCGAGCTTGCGCCAGATCGTCGGGATGAATCTGCATGCCCAAATGCATCCCCTGCCACTCATTGGTCTCTATCCCGTAGAACTTCCGGAGCGCGCGGTTCATGAAGTCAACTCTTCCCCCGGCATCCGTTACCCACATCATCGACGGGCTGCTATCGGCCATGTTCCGGAAGCGTTCTTCACTTTCCCGCAACGCATCTTCAGCCCGCTTGCGCTCCGTGATATTGATGTGTTCGACAATGATCCGGATCTGACCATTCGATAAGAAACGCGTGACCTTGCCGATAAACCATCTCTGCTCGTCGGGAGAATTACACGGGTATTCCTTCGAGTAACTCGCACACTTGCCACTGAGAACGCTCCGGATACCCTCTGCAAACTCGGCGGCCTCAACGGCCTCCGGCCCTGCGGCACGTTCGCACACCTCAAGGTAGTTGACCCCTATCTCGAAGCTGCTCGGGCCGGCGGCGTCTTGCCCAAAGCGGTCGGACGCAGTTTTCCGGTTCGCCAGAGCAAAATCTTTCCACGCCCGGTTTACCGAGATGATAGTGCCCGCCTCGTTCAGCACACATAGATGGGAACAGAGAGCATCGATTGCGGACTGAGCAAATTCCTGCGACCTTCGCAACGCCTCGCTTGCCGCCCGTTGTTCGGTCACGTCATGCTTGACGGCGATGTAGCCGATGGTTACTCCGCCCGGGTTGCGAACCGGAGCGATTCGCATCTCCTCGTCATAGATCCTGCCATCCTTGCGCCGGTTGGTCATTTCTCCGTGCCAGACTCGGCCGGAAAGTATGGTGCTCCAAAGCTCTTCGTAGAATGCCGTGGAATGCCGGCCGGATTTGAGGAGACGCGGATTCTGGCCCGTGACCTCGTCTCGCGTGTAACCCGTCAAAGTTGTAAAGGCAGGATTTACATACTGAATCTTGCCATCGGTATCCGTAATGACGATGCCATCTGCTGCCTGCTCGACCGCCGCAGCCAATCCTGCATACTCGATTGCGCCACCCACACAATCCACACGCTGCCTCGGCGAGAGTTACCCGCAGTCTCCTTTATCGGCCTGCGTTCGCTTTCGGTGAGTGGCTGGTACCGCAGAACGTCGCCTGCGCTCCGCTTACAAACAGGTTGGAATGGAGTAGCCAGAATCAAAAACTGTCTCGATGACCAGCGAGTCGGCTGACCTGGGGGTCTCCTGCTCGGTGACTACCGTGAAATGCACCAGGTCGGCTTGGCCGAAGGCAGTGGTGATGGCAACATCCGAGGCGTCGCGCCCTGTCGCCATAAGCACTCGGCCGATGCGGGGATGGTTGTGGCGCGCATCGAATGTCCACCACTGGCCGTCGAGCCACGCCTCGAACCATGCACTGAAATCCATGGGGCCGCCGGGGGGAACACCGATGTCGCCCAGGTAGCCGGTCGCGTACCGGGCGGGAATGTTAAGTGCGCGGCAAAAGGTGATGGCCAGATGCTGGAAGTCGCGGCACACGCCGACGCGCTCGGTAAAGACATCGAGCGCGGTCTTGGTGGGGCGAGCCTTCTGATAATCGAATGCCACGTTATTGTGCACCCAGTTGCAGATATACTGCACCCTGTTCCAGCCATGATCCACAGTTCCGAAGAGATCGCAGGCGATATTGGTGAATCGATCGACCTCGCAATAGCGGCTGTTGAGCAGAAAGCTGAGGACGTGGTGAGGCACATCGCCGACCGGCGTCTCGCGGGCAGCCAGATTGATGGTGTCAGGGTTGCCCGAATCTCGAATCAACGTGCTGTTGCTCAGGCGCAAGCGGCCCCGGGGGGCGACAAAGCGGACGCAGCGATTGTCGAAGCTGTCAATGTAGCTGGTGACGGGAATGTGCGGCTCGACGTGCAACTCGTCGGGTTCCACCAGATAGTGGGCGCGCGAAGGATGGACGTTGAGCAGCGCGACCATCGCGACCGGCGCGGGAATCTCGAATTGAATGTCGTAGCCCAGTCGAATGAGCATTGGCAGGTTGAAACCTTTCGTCTTGATGGTGATTGGATGCGCGGGATCGCATTCGCGGACAAAGGCGAGGCGAAGACACGCCTTAAGTGGCCTTAAGTCGGCTTAAGTGGCCCTTAAGTCGGCTTAAGTGGCCCTTAAATTGGCTTAAAAGGCCGTTATTCGTGCCTATTTCTGCCACTCCCGGCGCTAAGTTTGGCGTACAAGCCTTATTAATCCTTTTATTTTCAATGTGAGCTGCACAGTTTCATAGTGACTCTGCAGGGAGGGGGGGTGGGGGGTATGTTTTCAGGGACTAGGGACCAGGCACCAGGGAATAGGAAATAAGGGAGCGAGGAAGCATCGGAGTTCGCCGCGGCGAGGAACGAGATGCCGGGAATAGCCGCTGCATAACTCATACAGGAAGTATGCGCCGAAGAGGGGAAATTGCATGCAAAAGGGCAAACGCCTCTTCTTCCTGCCAATCCTGCGGCATTCAAAAGAGTTGGAGATCTCAGCCGCGCTCGATGAGTGGCTCGGCGATTTGGCGGGACTCCAGAATGATTGCCGGCGGCATCGGCGTTTCCCGGTCCCGCTCTGAATGAGCAGCCCTAAAAAGTGCGGCAGATTTCCCAAAGCTTCAATTTTTCAATTTCTGCTTTGGCGCCGGAGGTTCTCCACACCCGCTCGGATCGCCTCCGCATCAGAAGCCCTTTCCGCCCATTCTCGCCAGAAGTTTTTCGTTAGACTCAACGGAGTTGCTCTAGGCTTATCGAGCTTGATTCGTGACGGAAGAAGGACGGAATCGCCCAAAACGATTGCCTCGCCGATGTCGAGAAGAGGAAGTACATCGGCAATGCCGGCCATGCTGTCGGGCATTACTGATTTGACCGCTGATTGGTCCTGTTCGTTGGTTAGCCGTAGTGCAATGAAATTATTGCATTGGCTTAAAATTGTTTTGCTTACGTCCGAGGGCCGCTGGCTGACAACGAGAAGCGAGAACCCGTACTTTCTACCTTCCTTAGCAATGCGCTCAAATGTATCGAGGGCCCGTTTCGAAGCGGCGTCTGCATCTGATCGAACTGGAAGGTAGAGATGGGCCTCGTCGCAAATCAAGCAGACCGGAGTTCGCGACGCAGACTCCATCCAGAATTGGACATCGTACAGTATGCGCGCAAAGACGCTCACCACGGTTGGGAGAACGTCCGATGGAACTTCGGAAAAATCCACCACTTTGATCCCCGAAGAATGATCCCCGTGGGTAGAAAGAAAAGTCACCGCGATCTGTTGAAGCCACTCATACGCCGCACTCTCATTCGGCGGCTGAAAAAGGAACCCATAGCGTCGATCAACGATCTTAGCCTCCAGCCGGCTTATGAATCGGGTAAGTCTTCCATGCCATGGACCCTGTTTATCCCGTCCTGAACTTCCCGTCACCATCCCTATGTCGTCCTCTTGAAGCGCATCGACAAGTGGGCGCAGTTCGTACGGAACAGGAGAATCCACTGTAAAGGATGCAAGCACGTCTTTTCGCCCCGCCTTTTCCAGGAATGCCCGCTTGCCATCCAGTACCAGGCTGGTGAACCGTGTTGCCTGATTCGGAGCGTTGTCGTCGCTTCGGTCGAGAAGCATCGAGAGCATCTCCTCCCGGTTCAAGAGCCAATAGGGTAGAAAGAGAATATGCTCATCATGGACCTTGAGATCTCCGGGGCCGGCAATCTTGAAATATTCAGCGAAGCCGTTAATTCGACCCTTTGCCAGCGAGGCATACTCTCCGTGTAAGTCAAGAAGAAGAATATTCGGATGTTTGAGTGCGTTCGCTCTCTCAAGGAGTGCCGCCACGGTCCAGCTCTTTCCGCTGCCTGTGCTTCCCAATATCGCCGCGTGGCGCTGGAAAAACCGGTCACCGTCCGCGACTGCCAGCGCAGTTTTGTCAATGGCGAAGCACCCAAGGCGGAGTGCCGTATCCGAGGTCGCTCCTTGCGAAAGAACGCCCATGAACGCGGTCAGGTTTGCGCTCTGGATTAGAAAGCATGGCTGGTCAATTTGCGGACATGAGTCTGCGCCTCGTTTGAATGACGGGCCGGAATCACCATCCTTAATTAGATAGGTACCTACTAAAACCGCGCGGATAGTGTCCTGTAAGTTCTCCGGTTGGGGGGCCGAATCATCGTCCGGCTCCTCGCTAGGCCCTACCGAGTCTACCGGCAACCGAGTGATGCGCTCGACGATGGAGATGAGGAGCTGGAGGGGAGTAGCGCCCTGCACGGCGATCAAATTGCCAACCATTACTTCCTTCAGCATTTCATGATCGTCAACATGGATGAATACGCGCATCGTGTCAACCGACATGACCCTGCCAATTGGCTTAATCGAATCAAAAGACATGACAGAAACTGGCATCAGAGCACCCCTCTGTTGAAACCCTCAAGGTTCCACAATTGTTCGGTGACGGTGATCTCCTCACCGTTTTGATTGACAACCCGCGTCCAATCTGTGCGGGGCGCGGCGCAGAGAGCGATCACTTCCGTCTCCTTGCTGTTCATCATCACTTTCAATGCATTATTCGAGAGAGTCTGTGTGACGATAACTGTCGGCTTCGTTAGCTTCAAGTCCGGGCACAGGTACTGCTCCAGATGGTCATCATTGAAACCATAGCCGATGAACAAAAGCCGATTCGCTTGCGAAGCTGCCCGATTGCCCGAATTGCGCTGATCGTCGAATGCAAACCTAAAACTCTTCTGGTACTTGTCAGCCCCTGGAGTGATGATGACCGGCACCCTTCCGGCTTCAACCGGACACCTAACAATCTTTCCCCCAACTTCAAACCAGTCGAGGCTGCCGTGCGGTTTATGCACAAACAAGCACGCCAAGGCACGAAACTGAGAATTCTTACCAGAAAAATAGGATTCGCGATGAGCGTCAGCCGATCTCTTTGCATCAGACCGTCCGTGAAGATAGCCGAAGAACCGGGAGTCCACGCCAATCTCCGCCGCCTCCGCCGCAAACTCTATGAGTCGGTCATAGTTGGTCGTGATGAGGTGAAACTTCTTGCCTGCCTTGAACAGTTTCTTCACAAACGGAGTAAACGGAAGCTCCCGCTCCCCAGCCAATACCTTCGCGAAGACATTTCGTTCCTTGGCTGAGATCAGCTGTGCCGTCTCAGCAACGATCATCTCAACTGTTTTGGGAAGTAAATCGGCCTTGCCCATAGCTGCTTCGAGGTTGTCGCCCGCGTCAAGGGAAGTAGCCACAACACCCCAAGCAGGGTCAGGTTCCGCAGCCAATTTGGGCGGAATCTCACGCCTCAAGTGCGCCGCCAGAGGCCACATTCCTGGGATGCCTTCTGCGGCCGAGAGGCCAGAGCCGACAACAATGAGAAGACCCTCCTGAAGATGGTCCTGAAGTCGTCTTTTCACTGTGGACAGTTCGAGAGGCATATCCAGCCCATGCACCTCTTCTTCCGATGGCTCCGATTATAGGCCGGCTCATCCTCTAATCTTCACCATATTCTCTTAGGAATCTGTAGCGTAGGGGCTTTTCCGGGCATTGCTCCTGAAAGTCGGCCAGTGTCGGCCGATCTTCCGCTTACTCCCGTAGTCTTCAAAAACACAAGGGGCGCAGCTATTGGCCGCGCCCCTTGTTTTTTCCGGCCTTCGCCGGCGTTACTTGTTGGTGTGAACGCCGCCGCCCAACTTGTCTTCGAGCGCTGCCTGCGCCGCGGCCAACCGCGCCGTAAGCAGCCGGAAGGGCGAGCACGAAACGTAGTTCAGCCCGATTCGGTGGCAGAACTTTACGCTCTCGGGATCGCCGCCATGCTCACCGCAGATGCCTACCTTGAGGTTGGGCCGCGTGTCGCGTCCCTTGTTTACGGCGCCCTTCACCAGTTGCCCCACGCCTGCCTGGTCGAGTGTGGCAAACGGGTCCTGCTTGAAGATGCCGGCCTTGAGGTACGCTGGCAAAAAGCTGTTGATGTCGTCGCGCGAGATGCCGTAAGTGGTCTGCGTCAGGTCGTTGGTGCCGAAGCTGAAGAACTCCGCCTCTTCCGCGATCTGGTCGGCCGTGAGAGCAGCGCGCGGCAGCTCAATCATGGTTCCCACCATGTATTCAACCCTGGCGCCCTTCTCCTTGAAGATTTCTTCCGCGACACTGCGCACGATTGCAGCCTGGTTGCGCATCTCCTCGATCGAGCCCACCAGCGGGATCATGATTTCGGGATGCGGATCGCCGCCCTTGCCCTTGACCGCGACCGCGGCCTCGATAATGGCGCGCACCTGCATCTCGGTAATCTCTGGGAACTTGATGCCCAGACGGCAGCCGCGCAGGCCCAGCATGGGGTTCTGCTCGTGCAGCTCTTCAACGCGGGCCAGAAGCGTGCGCAGCTCCTTCAGCTTGGGCGAACGCGGCTTGGTGTCGACAAGGTGCTGAATCTGCACCAGCAGATCTTCGCGCTTGGGCAGAAACTCGTGCAGCGGAGGATCGATGGTGCGGATGGTTACGGGCAAAGAACCCATGGCCTTGAACAGACCCACAAAATCGGCCCGCTGCATGGGCAGCAGTTTCTTGAGAGCAGCCCGGCGGTCCTTTTCGTTGTTGGCCAGAATCATGGTCCGCATGTGCTCAATGCGGTCTTCAGCAAAGAACATGTGCTCGGTGCGGCAAAGCCCGATGCCCTCTGCGCCGAACAGCATTGCCTGCTTGGCGTCGCGCGGAATATCGGCATTGGCGCGAATCTTCAGCTTGCGAAGCGGATCGACCCAGCTCATGAACTTCACCAGATCGGGATCGTCCGGCTGCGCTTCGAGCGTCTTCAACTGGCCCGCAATCACGCGGCCCGTGGTGCCGTCGAGCGAAATGTAATCGCCCTGCTTGAAGGTCTTGCCCTTTACGCGCAGTTCCTTCTTCGCTTCATCGACCACGCAGTCTCCCGCGCCGGCCACGCAGCACTTGCCCATGCCGCGCGTTACCACCGCGGCGTGCGACGTCATGCCGCCGCGCGAGGTCAGAATGCCGTCTGCAACTTCCATTCCGGCAATGTCCTCAGGCGTGGTTTCGCCGCGCACCAGCACGATGGATTTGTACGCTCCATTCTGGTGTTGCTTCACCGCTTCCTCGGCCGTGAACACAATCTGGCCGACAGCCGCGCCGGGCGACGCCGGAAGTCCGGTGGCGAGCACTTCAATCTTCTCGCCCTTCTCCACCAGACGCGGGACCAGGAAGTCGTACAACTGGTTCGGCTCCACGCGGTGAATCGCTTCGTCTTGCGTGATGAGCCCTTCGCGCACCATGTCGATGGCCACGCGTACCGCGGCCAGGCCGGTCCGCTTGCCGTTGCGCGTCTGCAGCATGTAGAGCTTGCCATCCTGGATGGTGAACTCAAAATCCTGCATGTCGCGATAATGCTTTTCCATGCGGCGGGTAATGTCTTTGAGCTGCTCGTAGACCTTGGGCATGGCCTTCTCAAGCTCGCTGATCGACAACGGAGTGCGCACGCCCGAGACCACGTCTTCGCCCTGCGCGTTCATCAGGTACTCGCCAAAGAACAGGTGCTCGCCGGTGGCGGGATTGCGCGTAAAGCCCACGCCAGTACCCGAGTTCTCGCCCAGGTTGCCGAACACCATGGCCTGCACATTTACCGCTGTACCGATCGAGTCGTCGATGTTGTTGATGCGCCGATAGGTCTTGGCGCGATCGTTCTGCCAGCTCCTGAACACGGCGTCGCGCGCCGCCGTCAGTTGATCGAGCGGATCCTGCGGGAAGTCTTTCCCGGTCTCCTTCTTCACCAGCTTCTTGTACTCCACAATGATCTTCTGGAGCGCGGCGGGCGTCAGATCGTAATCGAACTTCACCTTCTCGGCATGCTTTACGCCGTCGAAGATGTGTTCGAACTTCTTTTTGGGAACATCGAGAACCACGTCGCCGAACATCTGAATGAGGCGGCGATATGAATCGTATGCAAAGCGGGGATTGCCGCTGCGCTTGGCCAGCGCTTCAACAGCCTTGTCGTTCAAGCCCAGGTTCAAAATCGTGTCCATCATGCCGGGCATGCTGAACTTGGCGCCCGAGCGCACGCTCACCAGCAGCGGATTCTCGCCCGCTCCCAGTTTCTGGCCCTGCAGCTTTTCGAGCCTGTGCAGCGCCTCAAGCATCTCGATGTCGACCTTCGGGCTCACTCCGCCGCGCATGTACTCGCGACAGGCTTCAGTCTGGATGGTGAATCCCGGAGGCACCGGTAATCCGGCGTTCGTCATTTCTGCCAGGCCTGCGCCTTTGCCGCCCAGCACATCCTTCATCTTTCCGTTGCCGTCGGCCTTGCCGTCGCCAAAGAAAAACACATACTTGGTTTCAGTTTCAGTTGAGCCTGCCTTAGCGGCTGACGCCTGTTCCAAAACGCCCTGCGTCATGGATAATGCCTCCATCTTTTAATTTGCGCTGGGGCGGTTCGATTTGCAGGGATTGCGAACAGAGGCTCAACGGTTCCTTTTGAAGGGGGCTTACTGAGCGTGCGCGCAGCATCCAGACATCGGACTGCGCCGCCATGCGGCATGTGGTCACAATTACGAATATCGTCTCAAGTATACGATTGCCTGTGCCTTTCGTCACATCGGCGCATTAAAACTCGCTGCATCTAATGACAAAAGTGCGAGACACGCTCGTTTCGGGAGCCCGCAACGCGGGCACAAGAAGGTAGCCCCAGGCGCAAGCCTGGGGAATTGGAATGCAAATGAAGTCAAAAGCCCGCCTTAGCGGGCGAAAGAATGGAAGTCAACCGCCATTCCTCATCGCGGGAATTTATTTGGGGGTTTGCGAAGACTCGCAATGTCTTTTTCGAGTTCCCTCCGCAGATCGAAGGGCGCTTTGGGATCGGATTCGTCAACAATGTTGTAAATCCGCCACTGGCCTCGCTCCGGCACAAGGGTGATTTCGAGCTTGCGAAAGTCATCCCTGGTACGGCTCTTCGGCGCGGAAAGCGCAAATGAAACCCCGGCCAGCGCTCGATTCGCGTCCTGCATCTCGATTTAGATCTTCAGATCCCAGATGCCTTCCCAGTCCTGGCATTCGCAGACAGGATCGGAATCCACAACGGGAACATTGTCAGGGCCATTTGCCTTGATGTCGTCGCGAATCAGCGCCACCAGCGAAGAATGAAAATATTGGCCGGCACGAGGTCCGGCAAAATCGACCCCCTTGCCGCCCTTTTCATAGAGCCGGTATGCGGATTGCAGGAATGCTCTGGCAGAAGCCGCATCCTGCGCCGCTGCGGGAATCGCCGGCGCGGCGAGCACAATCAGCAATCCAATTGCAAAATGCAGCCTGGCGTGCACTGGGTTCACCTTCAAGGCAGGATTAAGACGATTTTACGCTCTCCTCCGGGGGTCGAAATGCTACGTTTAGCCCACCGCATTCACCCGCGCTCCAGCCCCATAAACACATCGGGCCGCGCGACCCTTTTTTGTGTCGCGCGGCCCGATGTGCGTCAGGAAACCACGTTCTCCCGAAGAAAACTTAAGAAAGCCCGGCTGCCAGCAAGGGCAGGCTATGCCGCCGACAGTTCCATCCCCAGTGCGTCTCCTCGCGCGCCTTCAGACGAGGCCGCCATCAGCACGCGGTCAATTCCCACGATGGACATAATCTCATGCACATGAGGCTGCGGATTCAGGACTGAAAACTGCCGTCCCGCCTGCACCGCATCGCAATACAACCTGATCAGCGCGGCAATTCCGGCGGCGTCAATCCGTTCCACCTGGCTCATGTCGAGCTCAATGGAGTGAGTCCGGACCATGGGCTCAAGCTGTCCCAGAAACTTGTCTTCCTGCCCCCGGACGATTTCGGTCGTCTCGCTGGCAACCCTCACAGTTGTGTCAAACCGAAGATCGTTCATTTTTACCTCCCTTGCGCGGTCCCCGCGCCCTTGGGCATTCAGAGCTTTACGCTCATGCCCGTCCGCTGTTCCTTGTTGCACACCCGGGGCCAAACTGCCCTGGGAGCGATATGCTTGAAAATGCAAGGGGAAATCGTGCCTTGCCAATATCCTCAGGGTGCCGGCCTGTGCGTTTTTCGTTCCCGGCGTTCGCAAATGAACAGCAATCAGATATACGCAGCAGGCTTCCACCCGGTTCCGTGTCTCATTCAAACCCCAACCCGCCCGTAAACCCTTGGGGCGAACCTCCCGGCGCCTTCGAGCCCGGCCACGCCCGTGCACTGGCCCTCGAAGCTGGATTCACCGAGGCTGGCCACGTCTCCCTTCCTTACCCCGAAGCCGAGCGCGATGCCAGCCGTTTTTCCGGCTGGATCGGGGCTGGCCGCGCCGCAACCATGCGCTATCTCGAACGCGTGGCTGAAGATGGCCACCTCATCCGCGCCCGCGTCGAAACTCCGTTTCCCTGGGCCCGCTCCGCGATCGTTTGTTTCTCGAGCTACGCTTCTCACTCGGAGCCTCTATCCATTACAACGCCTGAACGCGACGCTTCGTTAACCGGGGACACCAACTCACCTCTTCACTCTGCCAAAGAGTTAAGCCAACGGAGCGGGTCCCAAGTGTCAAGTCCCGGGTATTTGATGAGCGAAGACGCTGACCGGACTCAGCTCTCAACCGAAGCACAAAACCCGCGGAGCGGTTGGATCGCACGTTATGCGTGGTCAAGCCGTGTCGATGCAACGGGAAAGCGTGTATCCAGCGACTATCACAAGGTGCTGCTGAAGCGGCTCAAGACCCTCGAAGCGCGGCTGCATGAGGAATTCGGCGCATTCGAGTCACGCGCCTATGTTGACACCGGCCCGGTGGTGGAGCGATCGCTGGCTGTGGCTGCGGGCCTTGGCTGGATCGGCAAAAATACATGCCTCATCCATCCCAAGCTAGGCTCCTTCGGGTTTCTGGCGGTTCTGCTCACTTCGATGAAGGCGGATGAAGGGTACGGGCTTCAACCCGTACCCTCATTCCCACCAAAAACTACCGGGGCCTCAGCCCCCGGGGACCCACCGTCTCCCCATGACCGAAGCCGTATCGTCGTCGGAGGGAGCGGGGGCCTTCACGCCCCTGAAACTCAGCACGAAAACATCGGGCCTTCAGGCCCGGAAGCCGTCGCGTCGCTCCCCCACCCCGATCGCTGCGGATCCTGCACCCGCTGCATCGAAGCCTGCCCCACCAACGCGCTCGACCATCCCTACCAGATGGACGCCGCGCGCTGCATCTCTTATCTGACCATCGAGCACAAGGGCCCCATCGACGAATCGCTGATGCCCGGCATCGGACGCCAGGTATTCGGCTGCGATATCTGCCAGGACGTCTGCCCATGGAACTCGAAATCGCGCCGCAGCGACCCCATCGTCGCCGATCCCGACCTCTTGCCGCGCGCCGAATTGATCAATCCCACGCTCGACTGGCTGGCTTCACTTGACGAGCAGTCCTTCCAACGCCAATTCAACGGCTCGCCCGTCCGCCGCACCGGGTTCAACGGACTCCGCCGCAACATCGCCATCGCCATGGGAAATAGCGGTCTCGCTCGTTTCATTCCGCAGCTCGTCGCCTGGGCCGACGCAGCCGACGAAGGCCTGCGCTCCGCCGCGCGATGGGCGCTCCAACGACTGCGCGCCAAGGACTTTTGACGCCTCTTCAATTCCACTCAGCCGGCTTCGTATAATCACAAGTCATGAAATCTCTTCTATCGATCTTGCCTCTCTGCGCAATCCTGCTGGCGCCAAATCCCTCGCCGGCCCAGGCCCCCGCTACTCATCCCAAAGCCGCCTCACCCAGGCCCGCGGCGGCTGCGTCCCGCACCTCGCTTCTGCACCCCGCCCTGCTTGTTGCCAAAGCTCCTGCAGATTTCAAAGCCAGGTTCACCACCACGGCAGGCGATTTCGTTGTGGAAGTGCATCGCGACTGGGCTCCATTAGGCGCCGACCGCTTTTACAACCTGGTGCGCCACGGCTTCTTTACCAACGCAAGCTTCTTTCGCGTGGTTCCCAACTTCGTTGTCCAGTTCGGACTCAATGCCGACCCCGCCGTCAACAAAGCGTGGGCCGATGCCGATATTCAGGACGATCCTGTGAAACAGACCAACAGTCGCGGCAGGCTGGTGTTTGCCACCGCGGGTCCAGGCACGCGCACCACACAACTGTTCATTAACTTCAGAGATAACGCCCGCCTGGATGGAATGGCCTTTGCCCCATTCGGCGAGGTCATCGAAGGCATGGACGTGGTGGACAAAATTTATCCCGGCTATCGCGAGCAGCCCAGCCAGGACCTCATTACCAGCCAAGGCGACGCCTACATCTCGCAGAATTTCCCCAAAATCGACAAGATCAAGCTTGCGCGGGTGTTGCCTGCGGTCCCGGCGGCTCCCGCACACGCTGCGGCCAAGCCCGCCGCGCCTAAGACCGCAGCGCATTGAAACCAAAGCAATCGCGGAGGAGGCAGGGGCCTTCAGGCCCCTGAATCCGCGCACAACATCATTGGGCCTTGAGGCCCGGGCTCTCGTCTGCCGAAAAAAGGCACCGCCGTCGCGTTTTGGCATAAACTGGCGGCGAAAGCCCAACACCTTTGAGAGGACCCCATACCTGGTAAAGACGAGAAAGCCCGACCCAAGGAACTCATGCATGCGCTGCGTGATGGTCAAAGAAAGAGTGCTCGCGAGTCTCTTCCCCTTCCCGTCGGCACATTGAAAGATCTTTTTGACTTTCTCGATGAGCGACTCTCTGATGCTGACTGCGACCACACACTTCTCTTGACTCGCCAATTCATGCAGCAAAGGGCCATCGACGAGGGCCAAGTTATCCCGTGGCTGGAAAAAAACAGAGGGCACTGCGATTGCGAAGTAATCGCCAATGTCGAAGAGGCGGTCTCAGACGCTGTTCCGGACTACGACCAGATTCGCAAAGGGAATAGTGCTGTGAACTAGTGGTTAGACCGCATGAATTAGTAATTCAACATGGAAAAGCGCGGACGAGGACGTCCGCGCTACAGCCGGCCAGGTGGCCGGCGCTACATTCTGGCCATTACTAAATCATGCGGTCACGGTACTAGAGCCTGAGGTTCGCTAGGCAGACTCCCTGCCTCCATGCGCTCCATCCGTCAAAAGGACTATCCTGAATATGACACCCCCTCGTCGCGCAGATACACATCATGCACGCAGATTAACAAGTGCGGGCGCACGAAAAAGGATCCCATCAGTGGCTGAAGTTCTTGGACCCGTTGCCGGCTCGCCGGAAATTCAACCGGACAGCGTCGTCGACGTCGCTGAATCCGCCCGCAAATCCAAGTGGTTCCGATGGCGCCGTGGCGGCAAGGCACTCGTCGACTACCTGCTCGATAGCGAAGTTCATACTTTTGCCTTCAGCGTCGCGGCCAACGCAATTCTCTCCTTTATTCCCTTCGTTATTCTGCTCTACACATTGGCGCTGCGCGTCTTTCACTCAGCACCGACGGGTCCCATGGTTGTGGTGGTGAACCAGATGGTGAACTACTTTCTGCCCTCGGCGACAAACACGCAGGGTTGGCTCGCAAACAGCATGGAGGCCGCGGCAGCCGCTTCATCGCGGCATGGCGTGCAGGCCATTTCGCTGGTGATGATTCTGATTTCGTGCACGGGTATCTTCCTGCCGCTTGAAGTGGCTCTCAACCAGGCGTGGGGCGTAAACAAGAGCCGCAACTACATCTTTAACCAGACCATCGCTTTCGGATTGGCGCTGCTGATGGTGGGGCTGGGCGTGGCCAGCATGGTGGCGAACGTGGGCGTGGACAAAGCGCTCGCTTTTGCCCTCGTCCATGACTCGAGCAACTGGTTTTTCCGGCTTCTCGACTACTCTTACGGAGCCCTGAGCTATGTTTGGCTCGCGCTCTCGACAGGCGCAGCGTCGATTGTCTTTTTCTTTTCGGTCTACTACCTGCTGCCCAATCGCAAGGTGCCGTGGCGGCCGGTTTTGCGGACGTCTATCATTACCGGCCTGGTCTGGCTCATCGCCCGATTCATCTTCGCCGCCGTCCTCCCGCACCTTGACCTCAAGGCGCTCTACGGCCCGTTCTACGTTTCAGTGGGATTGCTTTTCTGGGCGTATGTATCGGGGCTGATCCTATTCGCCGGCGCGCAGTTCAGCGTCGCACGGATGGGTGACAGGAAAAGCTGAATGCGCTGACTTTCATTTCGCGCATTCACATTGCTTCGCTCGCTAAGCGCGTGACTCAACCCAGAACTCAGTTCACATGAACTGGGTCTTCTGCGTGCCATGGCCTGTCAAGGTCCTGCACCGATCCGTACCAGCGGACGATCTCGCCCGACGGGCCCAATCGCGGCGCTCCCCGCGATCGCATCCACTTCCACTCTCCATCGATATCCATCACTCGGTATTCAATATCGATAGGCTTCCCCGTTCGCAGCGCCTCCCGCATGGTTTTCATGGTAGGCGCCAAATCATCCACATGCAGGGCTTCAAGCCATCCCAGGTTCCGCATCTTGGTCACGCTCCTCTTCGTCGCCGGAACCCATAAGGAGCTCACCTGGACGCTGTTGCCTTCAGCATCCATGATCCAGGGCACCGGCTGAAGAAATTCAGCCATGTAGCGCTGATGAGCATCAATCTCACGAAGCGACTCAAGCGCCTCTTCGGCCTGTTTCCGCGCCGTAATGTCCATTACCGCAATCGACACGCCGATCACTTCATCCGACTCGTCCCATGCGGGTTGATACGATGCCAGCGCAATCTGGTCCGATTCCCCGGGCTCGGTTGCCTGCCTCAAAACCTCAACATCGGCAATCGACTCACCCTGCAAAGCCCGAAGAAGGTACGGCTCGTAATTTGGATACCACAGAGGAAACATCTCCTTCACGGTTCTACCCAGGTGCGATGCCACCGAGGCGCCATTCATATCGGCAAGCTTCTTGTTCAGGCTTACGTAGCGAAGATTCCGATCGAGGAAGCAAAGGCCGACGGGCGCGCCATCGTAGATGGCCTGCAACTGCGCCAGACGTTGTGTCGGCATTGCCTCGAGCCCTGACACGGCCCATCCATCACCCGGCGCGGTCAAAACTACTGGCGTAGCGTGCGGCAACGCCGCAACCAGGACGGGCAAGTTGTCGGCCGGTACCGGACGTCCATAAAGCCAGCCCTGGCCAAGTCCGCAACCCAGCCAAAGCAGTATCTCTGCCTGCTCCTCGGTCTCGATGCCTTCCGCTACAGTGGTCAATCCCAGACTGTGTCCCAGTCCTACGATTGCCGCCACAATCTTGCGGCTTTCGCGAGTGTTGGTCATTGACGCAACAAAACCTCGATCGATCTTCAAATCGTCGAACGGCAATTCCTGAAGATGTCGAAGGCTCGAATATCCCGTTCCGAAATCGTCCAGCGCCAGCTTGCACCCTGCAGTCTTTAACTCGTTCGTGATTTTCTTGGCGCGTTCAAGATTGTCGAGGAACGCGCTCTCGGTAATTTCAACGGTCAACCGTTTCAGTGGAAATCCTGCACGCTCTGCCTCCTCGCCAATCTGGCCGGGCAAGCTCAGATCGCGCAATTGAATCGGCGACACGTTCACCGAAAGACCCAAAGCCTCTCCCAGGACTGAGGAGGACAGGAATGCCCGTCTCAACACCTGCCGCATGAGCTGCCCGATCAACCCATTCTGTTCGGCCAGGGATATGAAATTCTCAGGAAGAATGGGGCCCAGTTCCGAATGTTGCCAGCGTGCCAGAATCTCAAACCCGGTGAGCAGCCCGGTTTTCAGTTCCACTATCGGCTGAAAACAGGGAACCACCTCGTCCCGTTCCAATGCAGAACGCAGGTCGGTTAGGTCCCCAATCATACCGATACCATAGCCCTAATCCCTCACGTTGTATATAAACCGAGTGTTCCAATTTTTGATTTTGAGGCAACAAAATGCCCGGAATATTAAGTTTCAAGCATGCGCGAATAGCGGCTGATTTCACTGTTTGGGCTGCGCAGGTTGCGACGAACCTGGCGAAGGCATGGCCGGTTGCGCGCCGGATTGAGTATTACTCGACGGCTGCGCGCCCCGATTGCCTAAGTTTTGAGATCCAGGCGTAATGTTCCTGGTCCTTTCTCCAGCTTGCGATCTGTTGTTCTGCGGCGGATGCGTACGCGCCTGGTTGTTTGCTGGCGTCTTACCTCGCGATCCCCTGGTCGGCCCTCCGTTGTTTTCTGCGGACTGGGCATGCGAGTTCTGCGCTGGTATGGCGTGCGACGGATTGGCGTGGTCGTCGTTCGGGTTGGCTGTGGGGCTTTGATAAAGATTTGCCGGCGATCCGCTCACCTGGCTTGCGTTCGGCTGCGCAGGATGGTTCGGGCCTGGACTCGCATGCGATCCGGAATTCTTGCTGGCGCTCGACTCCGCCTGACTGTTGCGGCTTGAATTCGCCCGGCGCGCATCAATCCCGGGGCTGTTCGCAGTTCCATCTTTCGAAAATGGGTTGTTGGTCCCATCCATTGAAAATGGATTGCTGTCCAACGCTCCGTTGTTGTTCCTGGGTCGAGCGTTGCGTGACCCATTGTTCTGGCCCCTATTCTCGCCGGGTGTCGAAAGCGAAGAACTATTGCGATCTGAGTTTGCCGCAGATCCGTTTGGGGTAGCCTGGGAACCACTGTTCGCGGGCTTATTATTCGGCGATGCGTTTCTGTTTCCGTTGTTGTTCTTCGACCCGTTGTTTTGGGATCCATTGCTCTGACCGCGATTCTGCTGCGACGAGCTTCTCGCAGCCGGGGCGCCCTGAACCGGCGCCTGCCAACCGCCCCCACTCGAACCGCTGCCTGAGCCGGTTTGATTCCAAGCCAAAGCCGGAGACAACACGAGCATGGCAAACAAAAATGCAATCAGAATCGGTGGGGAGAAGATTGCCTGAATGTGAGTTCTCTTCCTCATGCCTCGAAAAGATTCGAACTGAGGATGGGAAGTTGGTTCACGGCACAAATCAGCGTTCATTTCACAAAAAGCCTGTGATCGATCGGACGTAAGCTCCGCTCGGCCACCTTTTTGCCGACTCGCTGACTCGCTTTTCCTAACTTCGCTAACTCCGCTGTCACCTCACCCTGAAAGCCTTCACCACGATGGCGCCAGGATTCCGCCCTGCCGGCAGCATGGTAAACATCGAACGTGTCGCCGTGCGCACCACTGCCACATCGTCTGACCGCGAGTCCACCACAAACAGCAGGTGCCCGGCGTCTGAGAACGCCATGGCCGTCGGTCCATCGCCCACATTTATCTTCCCAATCCGCTTTCCATCGTCAATCGAGTACACAGTTACGTACGGCGAGTGCAGGTTTGCCTCATACAGCAACGAGTTGTCGCGCGAGGCCAGACCCATCACCGGATCTTCGCCGATCATGTAGGTATCGCCCACCTCGTCGGTCGAGGCGTAGATCTCCGATACCGAATCCGACAGCGAATTCGACACGAATACCTCGCCGCCATCGGGCTTCAGCGCCAGGTGCACCGGAGCCCGGCCCACATCCATCAGCGCCTCAAGCTTGTCAGGTGTGGCCGGCAGGGCGTCTGTCGCGGGCTGGGCTTCTGTGGCCGCCTTCGCAGGCGGCCGCGCCAGCGCGATCGCCATTACCTGGTGCCCACCCGAGCAAGCCACAAACGCTTTCGACGAATCAGGCAGGATAACCGGGCTCACCGCGCCCGCGCATCCCTCCACTACAGCTCTCAACTTTGCGGTTTCGGCGTCGATCAGCGTTACCGAATCCCCGCCCCAGTTGGCCACAACCAGCGTCTTGCCATCCGGCGAAATACTCGCGGCATCCGGCTCTTCGCCCACGCCAATCTGCGCCACCGCGCGCCTGGCCTCAAGGTCAACCACCGTCACCGAATTCGAACCGCGATTCGCAACATATGCCAGCTTGCCTTTCGCATCCACATCGATCGAGTTCGGATCGCGCCCCACTGCGATGGTCGCCACCACCGCGTTACGCTCGCAGTCGATCACAGCGATCGAGCCCTGCCCGCCCGCGGTTCCCGCACTCAGAACGTAAACCTCGTCCCGCGTCGGGCTGGCCGCAACTGCCACCGGGTTCTCAGCCACCGGCAGTTCGCGGTCCAGACGTACGTTCACCACGTCGAGAACAGTCACCGTAGCGCTGCCCTGGTTGGTTATGTAGGCATATTCGCGATAGTTTGCAGGATATTGCGGAAAGTCATGCGGCTGGCAGGCCGTAAGCGCCAGCAGCCCAAGCCCGAGCGCAGACGCCGCAATCGTACGAGTCACGCTCACGCCGGTACGCTCACCTGAATCCCGCGCGCCAATGTGCGTCCCACCACCGGCGCAATCTGCTCAAGCTCATCCATCATGCGGGCGAACTGGTCAGGATAGATCGACTGCTGCCCGTCGCTCAGCGCGGCCTCGGGATGGTTGTGTACCTCCACCATTACGCCGTCAGCGCCTGCGGCAATCGCAGCCCTGGCCATGGGCAGCACGCTGTCGCGGCGGCCCGTTCCGTGGCTGGGGTCAGTCAGGATGGGTAAATGACTCACCTTCTTGAGCGCGGGAATAATGCTGAGGTCGAGCGTGTTGCGCGCGTGGTCGGCAAACGTCCTCACTCCACGCTCGCACAAAATCACCTCGTAGTTCCCTTCGCTCATCACATACTCCGCAGACATCAGGAACTCTTCGAGAGTCGCACTCAGCCCGCGCTTCAGCAGCACCGGTTTTCTCAGCCGTCCCACCTTCTTCAGCAAGCTGAAGTTCTGCATGTTTCGCGCGCCAATCTGGATCACGTCGGCCCATTCGGCCACCTGTTCCAGCGACTCCGAATCCAGGGCCTCAGTCACAATCCGCAGCCCCAATCGTTCCCTGATCTCGGCCATGATGTGCAGCGCCCCAACGCCCAGTCCCTGGAACGCATAGGGCGAGGTCCTCGGCTTGTATGCTCCGCCGCGGAAAAACTGCGCACCCGACGCCGCAACCTGCTCGGCAATGGCAAACGCCTGTTCGCGGCTCTCAATCGAGCACGGCCCGGCCACCACGGCCAGGTTCTTGCCGCCAATGGCCGCATCCGTCCCCGCAAAGCGGACTACCGTGTCCTCTTCCTTCACGTCGCGGCTGGCTAATTTGTAGGCTTTTGTAACCCGAATAACTTCAGCAACACCGGGCAGCGACTCGAGATTACCTCGATCCACCTCGCCCTTGTTTCCCGTAATTCCAATCGCCGTGCGCTCTGCGCCGGGCAAGGGGTGCGCACGGTACCCCAACCCCTCGATCGCTGCACAGACCGCCTGGATTTGCTCCGGCGTCGCCTGCGCCTTCATCACTACCAGCATGGCGCCCCCCTCAAACGCTCAGTTTACGCGTCTTTTGGCACGATGGGCAATTCGTATCAGGGGATGGTAGTGGCTCAGTTTGAATTTTGAATTTCTCGTTATCCACGCTTATGCGTTGTTCAGGATATGAATAGCCGCTGCCACGAGTCTCCATCTAACTTGCCCATATTGGTTCGGCCACCTGTGCGAATGGTTGGCACACGAGAATTGAGGAGGGAAAGGTTTTCCACTCTCAGATACCACCTCGAATCCGCAGTTCACGCACTTGTAAATACCAGAGAAGGGCGTGATTTGACCTGGCAAATGGATCGTATCGAAGTTCCCGTCATTTATGCGCTGGTTGAACACTGATGGATCTTTGTAGTTAGGCATCCTCGTCCTCCTCTGTGACGGGTTCTAGGGCGGTCTGCAATTGGGGTTCTGGACTCATCTCTGGGACCGGTATTAGTGCCAATGCAGGCTTCTTAATTTGGCCAGAGCAAAATTCTTCCTGGCTGAATAGCGACTCTCGAATCATGTTTTTCATGAGGTTGGCAGAAAACTGCGCGTGGCCCATATCGACGGGCACGATTGCCTTTTTGCGCACTCCATCGGCGGCCCTCACATATATCTTGTGAGAGCCCTTAGTTCTTACATGAACGAAGCCTAGCGCCCTAAGATTTGCCTCAACTTCGCGCGGCTTTAGGAATGGAAGTTTCCCCATTTAAGGCCCCCGCAGCAGGTCCATCTCGCAAATAGGCACACAAATGCCGTTGCACTTTCTGGTACGTTTTGCTTGCGCTGTGGAGGGAACTGGGTTACGCTGAAGAGGTCAAGTGCTTCAGCCGCCCGCCAAGGCGCGCATTTTCAATGATCGACACAGAGCCCGCCTGGAAGCGGGCTTTCGTGTGTTCAGCCTAGTTGGCTGACCATCACCATTGTCGATTGGATTGTCCATGAATGTCAAACAGGTGTTACGGACCCACTTTCCACAGGGCACACTAATGGCCAAAACCACAATATATTGTGGTTTGAAACCGCGATTTGTGGTGTACACAGCCTACTAATTGTGCGTTAACTCTTTTGATTCCATCGCCTATTTTGATGCTAAATGAGGCATTTTGCACTGAAAATAGGGCAGAAAATAAATGTTCATTTCGGGAATCGAGCATAAAAATCCCCACCAGCCTGCGACTGGTGGGGCGCTAATCTTAGGAGTTTACGCTCCGCAATGAGAACGAACCATCCCAGAAGGAACCTCGTAGAATTTTTTGGAGGTGCTTCCGTGTGTCCGGAAAATGAACTCGACCAACCTGTACTTGAGATAGTCCAAGTGATACCGGATACGATGACTTAGGGGTGAAAGCCGCAATACAGATGGCTTTTCGTCTGTCGCAAGCCCTTCAAAAGCCACTTCTAGATAACCCATCATGGCATCCTGCAATCCCGCAATCGCACCTTCCAAGGTGCTTGCTTCTGCGGAGATGTCGAGGTCGATACATTCTGCAATGAAGCAATCCCTCCCTAAACGCACGAAGCAGCGAAGTACGACTGCCGTGCCGTCTCCGTTATACAGAGCTGGAGCGGCAATCATCGGTAAACCGCAGCGATCACAGTAATGAACGCTGCTTCCCTCCGAAGCCGGAGTTGTCTCGGCCGCCTGGTTTGTGGCGATGTTTTCTTCGGTTGCGATCATGATAACGCCCCACTAATTCGCAGTAGACTTTCTCCAACGTGCTGCGTTAGCCTGCTCGGCAATCTCTCTTCGACGCTTGGCACTTATGGAACGTGCGCGGGAAGGGCCACCAAGCAGGCCGCCTTTTCGGGCTGCCTCTTTACGCTTGTCAGGTTCGGCCGGCTCTGCGAGCGCGGCCTGCACTGTTCGGAACGCACGCACATTCAAATCCATTCAGACCTCGCCGTCTGTTGGACTTCTCTCAGGTATACGGATGGAAAACCCCCAGTATATGGTTGTATCCACCCGTTCGCAACACCATATATCGTGAAGGCGCAGCGTGAAAATGGCACGAAAGTCATAACCTAACGTAACCAGTGTAACACGGGAAACTCTAAAACGCGATTTTAAATTGATAATTATGCTTGACTAAATTCTTTTACTCAAGCATAATTATCAATATGAACACGCTTACCCAAGCCGAGCGCATCCAGATCGTAGCAGCCTTAGTGGAGGGTAATAGCCTCCGCTCTGTGTCTCGCATGACTGGAATTGCTCGGAACACGATCACAAAACTGCTAGTCGATCTTGGCGAAGCCTGCATGACCTACCACGACAAACACGTTAAAAATATTAGAGTTAAACGTCTGCAATGTGATGAGATTTGGGCCTATGCCGGAGCGAAAGCCCGCAATGTTTCAGTTGAGAAGAAGGAAATTGGATGGGGCGACGTTTGGACCTGGGTTGGACTTGACGCTGATACCAAGTTGGTTGTGAGCTACCTAGTTGGTGGCCGTGGCGCGGGATGGGCGCGAGACTTCATGATGGATTGCGCCTCCCGTATCGTAGGCACCCCGCAGATCACCACCGACGCCCACAAGCCTTATCTCAGGGCCGTAGAAGAGGCGTTCGGCGGGGATGCTGACTATGCCATGCTCCACAAGGTTTTCGGCGCATCGAGCGAACCTGAAAACCGCTATAACCCCGCTACCTGCATCGGCTGCGATATGAAAACCATCAGTGGCGTTCCCGATCCGAAGCATGTGAGCACCAGCTACGTAGAACGGCAGAACCTCACCATGCGTATGTCGATGCGTCGGTTTACCCGACTCACAAACGGATTCAGCAAGAAGCTTGAGAATCACGCCTACGCAGTGGCCTTGCATTTCATGTATTGCAACTTCGTTCGCATCCATCAGACCTTGCGGGTTACGCCAGCAATGGAAGCCGGACTTGCCAGCAGCCCGTGGACAATGCAGGAACTTGTGAGTTTGATCCCGGCAGAGGAATCGAAAAAGCGTGGACCTTACAAGAAAGCGGAGCAGAATTCAAACTGAGCCACTACCCAGGGGATTGAAAAGGGTGTGCAATCTGAAAGGCGCATGGCACGGCTATCCAAAGGGCAAGTTCAAATACTTCCGCTTGTCCCTGGAAGGGAACCCTTACAGCCGGTTTAGCTCTCCAGAATGAATCGGGAGATCACGTCGTCCACCTGGTGGTCCAACGCGCTTGCCTGCTGCTCCTTGGCCAGTGTGGCCAGGGCCTGCTTCCCGAGCGTGCGGTGCGCAGGTTCCGTTTCAGCAGCTCGAAGCGGAAGAGCCACGGAGCCTTCATCCGAAAGGGTTAGCCACCGCCCTGGGACAGGAGACGGTTCTCGCTTGTGTCTGAGGGTGAAACTAGCTGCCACTACGGCCAACAAAACTATTGTCACAACAGAGATCAAGGCAATCAACAGTGAAGGTTGCAAGGTAATACACTCCGGGGAAGCGGCTTATAGCCATCGACAATGTCATCATCTGCCGTTTCGGCGCTCATCGCCATCCCACAAAGATACCTGAGCCCGTGAGTGCGGAGGTACCCATCGCGCCAGGCCGTGAGCAGCCGATGGTAACACCCTGAAAAGGCGTCGTGACGTGTCTGATCTAGCTTCTTCTCTTGAAATGAATAACTTGCTGGAGGTGCTTGGCGCTTGACTCTGAAGACCTTCTGGGCAGGGAGTGTTTGGTTGGGTTTTGCTGGGCGTAACGAAAGTCCGCGCGAGCTTCTTCATGCCTGCCCCCAGCGAGCCTGTTTTGGCCCGCTGGGGTGGTTCTGGTCCCCTGCGAGCCCGGTTTTGGGCTCGCAGGGGAAGCTGACCGGCTGCACCGAGGGGCCCCCCCAGGCCCTCAGCAAACCACCAAGCCAGCAATTCATGCCAAATCACGCAATCTTGCGAAAACTTAAAACTGCCGCGTCCCCCAGTCGACTTAGTTCATCAGAATTAGCCGGCGGATCGTATCGTCCACCTGATGGTCCAGCGCGCTTGCCTGTTGCTGCTTGGTCGACTTCTCCTGCTCCAGCTTCAATAATCCCTTGATCGCCGGAACCGTTTCACGAATGCGGATCGGAACAACCACGCAACCTTCATCGGAGCGGGAAAGCCGGCGGCGTGCCGGACTGGGCGAAAGCGCGAGTTCTTGCCGAGGCTTGACGGCATATCGCACGATCAGAAGGGCTGGTAAGGCCATCGTCACTACGAAGATCAAAGCAATCAACAGCAGGTACACTGTGTTTCACTCCTGTGGTGCGGCCTGCGGCCAACCACGTTGTAATCATGTTGCGTCTTGAGACACTTATCCATCCCACAAACACCCCCCGCCCCAGAATTCAGGTGTTATGTGTTATTGCCCGAAGGTAACCATTTCCATTTGCCGCGAGCGCGACCGACGGCATCACCTGATCGGGTCAGGTGGTCGTATTTGCTCCATGGATCTTTAGAATTAGTCACTTGCGGAGAATGACTTCTTGCCCGTCAAAGAGGGCAACGTAGGGATTTGCGTTTCCATTCACCAACTGGACCGGCGCCGCTCAAAGCTCGGCCAGCCCCGCTGACTCGCTATTTAAGCCTCTTGGTCCTCTGCGCCCGCCACAGGTATCCCAGGTACGCCAGGTAGCCAAGCTGAATCACCCACACCACCACGTACGCCGCAACCAGAAACTCATGATCGAGAATCGCCGCTTCACTCATAAGCTATGCCTCCAGCGCCGCCTGCGCCTCTGCTGCGGCAATTCGCTGCTGACGCCGCTCAATCACAAACCGCAATATCAGGATGAACACTCCCCACGCGAACCACGCGGCCATGTTCCACAGCAACACGCGCGCCATCGACCATGCCATCCCCGAGCCCTCAGACCCGCCAAACACCGGCGCCGGGTGCTGCGTCCGCCACCACCGGTTCGACATGTACACAATCGGCACGTCCATCGCGCCAAAGATTCCCAGCACCGCAGCCAGCGTCTGCATCTGCGGACCGGCCGCAAACCGGCGCATCAATAGATAGCTCACGTAGATCAGCCAAAGCACCAGCGTCGTAGTCAGCCGCGCATCCCACGTCCACCAGATGCCCCAGGCCCGACGGCCCCACAGCGGCCCGGTGGTCAGCACCACGGTGCAGAACACCACGCCCACTTCGGCTCCAGCCAGCGCCCACGCATCGGCAACCTGCGCCTTATTCGGCGAGTTCTTCCGGAAAGCCAGGTATCCGATCGACCCGGCCAGCGAAACCGCGAAAAACACAAACGCCACCGACGCCGACGGCACGTGGTAGTAGATGATTCTGAAGATCTCGCCCTGCATCGCGTCGTTGGGCGCAACGTAAATTGCCTGGTAATACCCCCAGATCATCAACAGGATCGTGATCCCGGCGTACACCCCAATCAGTAATTTCTTCATGTCGAATCCCGTGCCCTCAGTTTACGACGCGGCCCCAGTTTCCCAGTGATTCAGATCACTGGATTCATGGATGTCATCCTGAGCGACCCTGCGCAAAGCGTGAGGGAGCCGAAGGACCTGCAGTTGTCTTTGCGCCAGTTGCGCACCTCAGCGGAGGCTGCGGCGAAGGACGGTCTGTTGTATCGCTCCGTCAACTCGTCACTCGCGACCGGGTGCTCGGCTGATGGCGTGCTGAAGATACTCAACTCTGCTTAAGCTCAGTTCAGGGCTCGTCGCGGCCTCCAAGACGTTCATATTGGAGGCTTTATCGGTTGTTTCTATAACGTTCAAGCCAGTGGTTCACACCGGCTTTTGCCAGTGCGCCGGATCGCGGCTGCCGTGGAAACAGGCGATAACGGTAAGCGTCGCGTCGTCGTCAATAACGAACATCAACGCGTAGGGGAAACGCCGCAACATGGCGGGCGGATGTTTTTGTGGACGACGGGGAATTGCCGGTGACGCACGCGCGGCGCGAGCAGAACGGGATAAGATTCTTAGCTGACGGCTTAGAACGCGATGGAAACTGAGAACATTTCGACTGGCGGTGTTGAACCACTGGAAACGGAAACGGCCCAGAGGCTTGGGCGGCTGGGGATCCCGTATCTCTATAACTATTGGGAACGGCATGGGCCGCAGAGCATGGGGCCGACGACGAAACCCAGCAAGGACACGGGCGAGTGGGATCTGGAGAATACGCTACTCTCCGGCTTGGGATTGAATCTTCTGGAGACTTCGCGGTTTCTGCACAGGACAGACCAGCCGGGATTCGATGCGTTCGAAGAATGGATTTTGAGGTTAAATGGCGGGGCCGTGGAGGAAGACCGGTTGACGCGGCTGCGGGACGCACTCGCAGGGAAGATGGTGGGCTCGGCTGCCGGATGTTTACGCGACGTGCCGGGGCTGACGGCGGAGGAGCTGGCGTTCTGGGACGAGCACGGGTATGTGGTGGTGCACGATGCGGTTGACGCCGCGGATCGCGACCGGGCGGCGACGGCCATCCACGAGTTTCTTGGGGCGGATGCCGCCGATCCCAGCACCTGGTACGGAAACAAGTATGGGAAGAGCATCTGGGTTCCGCTGCTGCGTGACGCGGCGTTTTTGGCGAATCGAAAGTCGCCGCGCCTGGTGAAGGCGTTTGCGCAGTTGTGGGGCAGAGAAGACCTGTGGTCAACAGTCGACCAGGGTGGATTTAATCCGCCGGAACGCGGGGACTGGAAATTCCCAGGGCCGCATGTGCACTGGGACATGACGCTTGTGCCGCCGCATTGCTTTGGAATGCAGGGGATTTTGTATTTGACCGATACGCCGGCGGAGCAGGGGGCTTTCAGCTGTATTCCGGGATTTCATCGGACGCTGGAAGCGTGGCTGCGCGAGCTGCCGGCGGGGGATGATCCGCGCAAAGCTGTTACGCGGCACCCGGGGTATGTGCCGATTGCGGGGAAAGCGGGCGACCTGGTGATTTGGCATCAGGCACTGCCCCATGGGAGCAGTCCGAATCGAGGAACATTGCCGCGGGTAGCGCAGTATATTATGCTGCGTCCTACTCGATGGCCGTATACGGCTGAGTGGAAGTGACGAGCCGGTTTCATTCACGCACGCCGGTCGCCCCGTGAGAACCGACCGAACCGGTGCCGGCCGCTTCGCCCTAGCGAATATTGAAGCTGTAAACCACGCTGTACGAGAAAACGGGATACACATCGATGCTGCTAAAAAGTCCCCCAAAGCGCATCGCAACAGGCGCATCGTGCCCGAAAAAGCTGCTCGGGCAACATCCAGAGGGCCTGGCTCAATGCCCGGCCCGCGCATTTCCAAGGTGGTAGCTGAGCCCGCCCCGGTAGGTCATCGCGTCAAGCCCCGGATCGCTGGGCACAGCAAAGCCATTGGATTGATGGAAGTATTCAAACCCAGCGCGAAAATCCACCCGATCAGTCAACTTGAATTGCATTCCGATGCTGGTTTGCAGGCTGAAGTCCTGGTATGAGGAGTACTGTGAAAAAGCTTTCCTGGTGTATCCCGTCATGCCGCCCTTCGCAATCAGGTAAGGTTTAAAACGCGTGCCGTCGCGCCAAAGCAAACGCACGCCTATGGGCGCAATACCCACGCCCGGAAACGACTCATAGCTCTTGCTCCTCGGATTACCCCACTGATCGGTCTTGCTCGGCTGGCTGAGAATGATGACCGGCATAATGTCGGCCGAATAGTCCATACGCGCGCCCGCAAATCTCCCCCAGGAATGCCGATCGTATTCGATTGCGCCCCCCGTAAAATAGCTGCTCCCGGGGCTGGCAAGAATGTAGAAATGGCCGAAGGACTGCAATCCTTCAAAGACGATCTCGCTCTCGACGGGGGTTCGCGTCGATGCTGACGGAGCCGCCTGAACCGCCGATCCCAGGCGCGGCAGCCACACCATGCCCACCGTGAACCGACCGAAGTAGTTGGGGATGCCCGCCAGATGATAGGGAGTGGCGCCCTCTTTTGACGGATGGATGGGAACAAAATCAGAACGCTGCACGCCGCCATCAGTGCGAATGGCAAAGTGATGACTGATCGGTGTGTCGATGCCTCCACCAAAAAACTGGGCAAGCGACGCCGTCATTCCCGTGTGGCCATACGCGTAGCCACTGGCATTAGCCTTGAACCAATTGCCGTTCAAGGTCCCTTCGCCAACAAGTGCCTCGCCATAGATGCGCTCTCGGTGAATCATCGCCTCATACTGCGCGCCGCCCATGAAGAAAAGGCTGTGTTGAGGATCGCCGAGGTTGGTTCCCCGATACCCTGAGAAATCCAGCTTGAAACGCAGGTGATGCCACGGCTGTGCGGCCAGACCCGCGTTCCACCCGTTCAATGCGTTCTGGGAACCGGACACTCCATTAAAACTATTCGAGAGCCGCGAATACCCTCCATAGACCTGCATGGGCGGCGCAGTCACTTCTTGCGCAGCCGCAACTGCAGATAAACAAAGAAGCGCAACGACGGGGAATCGTTGAATCAGCATTTTGATCCTTGACTCGCGGTGAGAACAGGCCGGCCCAACTCTCGCCATGCACCTTTTTCTCCTGATATTCAGTGTTGGGGAAAGCTCATTTTTCTATTCAGCGTTTGGGGAAACTCTGCCAGAAATCTCAAATAACCCTGATGCTTTTGTGAGGATTATCACATAACCATGGAGCATCGTCACTCGGCTTTTTGCACGGCGCCAACTGGCACGAATCGACCCCGCCCCTCCCCGGACCCGCCTTGTATCAGGGCGCGGGCATTCAGGTTAGGAGCGAGCACCAGCATCCAGGTTAAGAACGAGCACCGGCATTCAGATCAGGAGCGAGCACCAACATTCAGGTTAGGAGGGAGCAGGGGCATTCAGGTTAGGAGGGAGCACCAGCATTCAGGTTAGGAGGGAGCACCAGCATTCAGGTTAGGAGGGAGCAGGGGCATTCATGCCCCTGAATGCGGACGGGAAGAATCCGCGGCCTTCAGGCCCGGAAGCAATTTCTAACCACGCACGAAAATGCAAAGGACGTCATGAGGCTGGACGCCCGATTTTAGGAAATGCGATAGCACAAACCCGGCGCGCCGCACTCATCCCGGAGGGATGACGCGAGAATAGCCCAGGATGAAGCGCAGCGGAATCCTGGGAATGCAGCGCAACCATCCCCTCCGTCCCGTAGGGCCGGACCGAAGTCGCTGTCCGCATCATACTGACGGTCAATGCATCGGCAAAACGTGGAGGGAGCAGGGGCATTCATGCCCCTGAATGCGGCTGGCAAAAAATCGTGCGGCCTTCAGGCCCGGAGGCAATTTCTAACCATGCACGAAAATGCAAAGGACGTCATGAGGCTGGACGCCCGATTTTAGGAAATGCGATAGCACAAACCCGGCGCGCCGCACTCATCCCGGAGGGATGACGCGAGAATAGCCCAGGATGAAGCGCAGCGGAATCCTGGGAATGCAGCGCAACCATCCCCTCCGTCCCGTAGGGCCGGACCGAAGTCGCTGTCCGCATCATACTGACGGTCAATGCATCGGCAAAACGTGGAGGGAGCAGGGGCATTCATGCCCCTGAATGCGGCTGGCAAAAAATCGTGCGGCCTTCAGGCCCGGAGGCAATTTCTAACCATGCACGAAAATGCAAAGGACGTCATGAGGCTGGACGCCCGATTTTAGGAAATGCGATAGCACAAACCCGGCGCGCCGCACTCATCCCGGAGGGATGACGCGAGAATAGCCCAGGATGAAGCGCAGCGGAATCCTGGGAATGCAGCGCAACCATCCCCTCCGTCCCGTAGGGCCGGACCGAAGTCGCTGTCCGCATCATACTGACGGTCAATGCATCGGCAAAACGTGGAGGGAGCAGGGGCATTCATGCCCCTGAATGCGGCTGGCAAAAAATCGTGCGGCCTTCAGGCCCGGAGGCAATTTCTAACCATGCACGAAAATGCAAAGGACGTCATGAGGCTGGACGCCCGATTTTAGGAAATGCGATAGCACAAACCCGGCGCGCCGCACTCATCCCGGAGGGATGACGCGAGAATAGCCCAGGATGAAGCGCAGCGGAATCCTGGGAATGCAGCGCAACCATCCCCTCCGTCCCGTAGGGCCGGACCGAAGTCGCTGTCCGCATCATACTGACGGTCAATGCATCGGCAAAACGTGGAGGGAGCAGGGGCATTCATGCCCCTGAATGCGGCTGGCAAAAAATCGTGCGGCCTTCAGGCCCGGAGGCAATTTCTGGAAATAGGGTGGAAATAGGGGACAGGAAATAGGGGAAATAGGGAAATAGGGGAAATAGGGGGAAATAGGGGACAGACGGGACGCTCCCTTAGCAATCGATCAGAAGCGAAATGTCGGCACATAGGAAATAATTTCGATCTCGACTGTTGCCAACAGCTCGAGGCGCTCGTTGAGCCGTTTTGCCGGCCGGCGTCTTATTCGGAATTCACGCGGAGCCCTCGGATCGCCGCAAAATTAACTCACCCGCCTTTTGCCGGTAATTTCCCCATTCCGTACTACACTGTCACCATAGCTGCGAAAAACGGCGTCCCTTCCGGGGACGCCGTTTTTCGTTGCACCGGAGTTCGCAGCCTGCAACGGCCCGTAACTCCTTTCAACTGCATCTTTGAAGATAACTCGCTTGTTTTCAAACGGTTAATTCCAGAAATTTTGCCAAACGCATGAAAACAATCAAGTAATTTACAGGGAATACCCGGGGTATCCTATGCCAAGACAATGCCGGCACATTATGACCGACGGCGACAAATGCCACGCCATCGCCCTCCGCGACAAGCCATATTGCTACTACCACATGCGCCTTCACCGCAACATGCACGCGGACAACAAGCCCTCGAAGGCCAAAGAGAAGACGTTCGAGTTCGCCTTCCCCGACTCCAGAACCGCCATCCAGTTGGCCCTCTACCAGGTACTCAGCGCGCTGGGCTCGTCGAAGATCGATCTCAAACGCGCCACCGCGATCATCTACAACCTGCAGATCGCCTCCCAGAATGTCCCTCGTTCGGTCGAAACCATTCCCAGTCTGCCCGTCGTATGCGTCTCCGAGACTCCCGATGGCGACGAAGTCGGCCCCGATTGCATGTCGTTTGAGCTCCCTGGCTCCTGCGCCGATTGCACCAGTCAGGATCAGGGCTGTCCCATGTGCGACGAGAGCGAACTTCGAATGCTTGCCATCGCCCACGGCGTTGATAAGGACGAGGAACAGCCGCAGACACTTCCGCAGATGCTCAAGAAAGAGATCATGCGGCAACTCCACGGGGGCGTGATGCCCGAGGCACGCGACAGAATTCATGCCCTGATGAGTGAGAAGGAAGCGGAAACCAAATCGTAACCGCTCCTTCCGCGGGAATCGGAATCGCCTCGCGCATCAGGCACGGCACTCGTCCGGGCGTCACGCGAGCGGCTGCTCAATGCAATGGTTGGGAAACGGGTCGAGCCTGTGCTAAACTCATCAAGGTGCGGAGGCGATTCTGTCCCGCGGAACTCGTGCGCAATGCAACACTGCCGCGCGGTTCGTCATCGTCGTTCCGGACGCGTAGCTCAACTGGCAGAGCATTCGGCTCTTAACCGACAGGTTGTAGGTTCGATTCCTACCGCGTCCACCAGCTCTCCCAACCTAAACGTGATCGCTGAACCGGTAGCCGACGTGCGAATCCGTCTGCAGATACTTCGGATTGGCGGCATCGTCTTCGATCTTCATCCGAATCTGCCGGATGAACGTCCTCAGGTACTCAAGCTCGTTTCCGTACTCCGGCCCCCACACTGACCTCAGCAGCTTGGCATGCGGAATCGGCTTGCCCGCGTGCACCATCAGGTAGTGAAGCAGCTCAAATTGTTTCGGAGTCAGATGAATCGCGCGGCCACTTTTCTCCACCAGATGCCGGCTGGGATCGATCATGATTTCGCCCACCGTTATCGGCGACTCGGTGTCTTCAAAAGCGTTGTTTCGCCGCACCGCCGCACGCAGCCGGGCCGTCAGCTCGCGCAGTTGGAATGGCTTGGTGATGTAGTCGTCCGCTCCGGAATCGAGCGCCTCGACTTTGCGATCTTCACTGCCCTGCACCGTGAGCATGATGATGGGCAGCCGCGGCGATACCTTGCGGATCATCTTGCACACCTCCACGCCGCCCATGCCCGGCATGTTAATGTCCAGCAGAACCGCGTCGAAGTGCGCGGTCCTCACCAGGGCCAGCGCCTCTTCTCCGCGCGCAGCCTCAACAATTTCGAATCCAAAATTCGCCAGAACCGTCCGCAGCGACAGCCGGATCGACCGCTCGTCGTCCACGATCAGTACATTGCCTGCATCGCGATTCATTCTCGTTCTCCTCGTTCATGCGGAAGCGACAGGAAGAACGTGGTTCCTTCATTCACGTCGCTGATCACCCAGGCATGTCCGTGGTGCGCTTCGGCGGCCATCTTCACCGCCGATAATCCGATGCCCGTGCCGGCCGCCATTTGAGTGGTCCCTTCGCTGCGATAAAACCGCTGAAAGATTTTCTCCCGGTCGACGATCGGAATGGTGGGCCCGAAATTATGCACTGAAAGCAGCACCTCGGAGTGGCTCTGGTTCGCGGCGATCTTTACCGCGGTGCCCGCAAATGAGTACTTGGCGGCATTGTCGAGAAATTGAGCGAGCGCCATGGAGAGCAGATCTCTGTCGCCCCTCACGGTCAGCGAAGGATCAGTCACAGCCACTTCAACCGGATGCCCCGACATTCTGCCTTTCTGTTCTTCGAGCGCCAACTGCACCAGCTCTCCCACGGAGATATCGTCCTGAGCCACACTGATCTTCTCGGCCTCCAGCTTGGCTGTCTGCAGCAGTCTCGTACTCAGCTCCCCAAGCTTGTTTGACTCGTCCTCAATCAATGCCACAAGCTCATGCTGCGCCTGGTTAAGATTGCCCACTTCACCCAACCCCGCACTGGCAGTGCTGATCGCGGTCAGCGGCGTCTTTACCGCGTGCGCCAATGAGTCCAGCACCGCCGCACGCAGCTTCTCGGTCTGGTGCGCAGCCTCAATCCGGCTTTCTTTTTCAAATGAAACACACCGGTCCAGGGTCATCGCCGTCAAGGAGGCCAACGCATCCGATACCAGCAATCCCATGTTCCCGCGCACAACCATCGCACCAACTGAGCTGGCGCCGGCTTTCAGCACTCTCCACGTAGTTCCCGTTTCTTTGTCCTGGCCCTCGGTCTGGTCAACGTAGCATTCTCGGGCAAGCTCCTTCTCTTCGTCACGTTGGATTCCCGCCGCGTCGTAAGTTCCTGAGTTAGCGTCGTAGATGGTCACCGCCTCAACGCCAAATATTCTCTGAATCATCTGCGCGATCTGCGGCCCCGGTGGTTCGTGCATGTTGATCAGCAGCGTTTTGCGGCTCAGTTCGTAAAGCTGCTCCATCGAAGTGCGCTGCATCTGCGCCTCAATGGAGTTCATCCGTTCCCGCGATGAAAGCCGGCTGACCAGCAGCGCGCTGATCTCAAACGATCCCAGCGCCACCCAGTCCAGGGGATCGGCAATACTGAAATGGAAAAGGGGCGGATAGAAAAAATAATCGAGACAAGCGCAGGCCAGGACCGAAACGATCGACGCCTGCCAGAATCCGGCCAGGATAGCTTCGCATACCACCACCAGCAGGAACAGAAACCCCACTGGCGCCGCGCTGAAATGCAGCGTGTAACCCGTAAATGTGAGCAGCGCAATTACCCAGCACCCGGCTAGGCTTTGGCCGATAAACTGCAGGCGGGAAAAGCGACTTTGATCCCCCAGGATTTCTGAAATCTTCATGATGCCGAGTGCGGACTAGACTCGCTTTCTGTACAAAATCTTATGGATCAATTCGTTAGCAAGGCATAAATAAAGTGCAAAGAAACCAATGGCCTTCAGATCCTGGGCCGGAAGTTATTCCGATCTATCGTCTGAAGGCCACGCCTTGTTCGGGTTGACCCGGGCCGGGCTCAACGCATAAGTCGCTCACGGCGAGAAGGTGCCCGCGGTATGCCTGGTCGCCTTACTGCGCCGCACTTGCAGCCAGCCCTTCGTAGCGGGTGGCTTGCGCGTTCATCTGCTGCGCCTCGTAAGTGAAGTATTCATACCGGTTTTTTGATGAATCTATCGGGCGCGGGTACTTCTCATACAACGCTGCACTCACCATGCTGTGACGTTGCCACTCGTGCTTCACTTCAACCGCCTTCTGTTTGTAGCTCATTTCCTGCGAGCCGAAGTATGCCGCCAGTGCCTTGTACTGCTCCGCAGTATGCGCCTCGCCGATCATCTTCTTCAGCTCCGCATGACTGTAACTCGGTGGAGTGGGCTGGCCCGCGCACACTACGCTGGCAATCAAGATTCCAGCCGCACTCGCAATTGCCGATTGCATCTTTCGCATCGTTCAGTAACCTCCCTGATAAAGAAAGCATGGATGGAAACTTGTGAAGGAAGCATGAATGTGCGGGCTGCTTAGTGAATGAACTTACGGCTTCCTTATAAGATTCCGCATTTAGCCGGTGTACAGGGAGGATGAAAGAGCGCCAGGAGATACTGAACCCGGTGCTTTCAACTCAAGATATAAGGAACTCGTGAGGAAATAATCTGATTTCTGTAAGTACGAAGTCGAATCGATGTGGCGTCGCTATCTCTTGCGATAGAAGATGAGCGTCGAGCCTGGAGCGTCGGCTAACTGAACCGGGAGATGGTCCAGTTCGCTTCCCTTCATCTGCCGGACAGGAGCGCGATCGTAAGTGGCACGAATTTCGACGTCGTACGTGGCGGCGGGATCAATGTGCTTGGGACGCACTTCAATCCATGGAAAAGGGCTCAAGGGGCGTCGCAGTAACATTATCAGCCCGTCTTTCATTTCCGAGCGATCCCATTGCCATGCGGTCCACGATTCGGCGTCGCGGCTGTAGGGCAGCAGAGGATAGAAATCGCCAAATATATAAGGTTGAACCGCGCGATATTCGGCCAATCCCTGTTTGATCCAAGATACCCATTCTTCGTTGTGGACGCCTGCCGCGCCGGGTCCAACACCAAAGCCTGCGCTGTAGCCAAGGCGCATGAGATACAAACTTTCCGGCGTGGAATAGGGGCCGGGATGGGTCCACGGTACGCTATGCCCTTCGAACTCCATCGAGTAAGTCTCGAATCCCATATTCTCAGGAACCCAGTATGCGAGTGCCTGTGTTTGCGCCTGCTCGGCGAGCGTATCTGTGAACCCGTAATCTGTTCGCCAAACCGAGAAGCTCCGGGACATCATTTCTATATCCAAACGCCGTCCGCCGCTGGCACAGTTATCGATGTGCAAGCCCGGATGCCTTCGCAGCAGGTTATCCCACATTTCGTAAAGACCTTCAATGTGTTTGATCTCAGTAATACCTATGCGATCTGGTTGGTCTGCGGCCTTCCAATAGTTCTCCGGACTGTGATTAAAATCCTGGCGATACCATGTCATTCCAAAATCAGTGATGAAATCGGAAACCATGTTAGTAAGGCCCTGGCGGGCAGCGGGGTTTCCAAGGTCAGCCTGTAACTCGTCATGAGTCATTCCCGGCTCTCTCGGCCGGCCGATGAACCAGTCGGGATGATCCCGGGCAATCTTTTTGCCGGGAATGGATGTCTCCGGTTCGATCCAGAGCGAGAAACCAATTCCTGCTGCCTTAAGTGCATCGCCTAGTGGTTTGATGCCGTGTGGATAATAAAGCGGGCTGGGAAACCAGTCGCCGCGATTCTTCCACCAGGGATTGGTAGGGTCCATCTCCGCGCCGACGGAGTCACCATACCAGCCGGCATCCACAGCAAAAACATCAACGGGTATTTTGTTGTCATGAACCCATTGGATGTAGGCCAGCTTGTCTGCGATGGGCTCAGAACCCCAGCCGCCAAAGAGGACAGGACCAGGCATGGGCTTGCCGTTGTCGTGCGGCGTGTAATGCGCAAACAGAAGGCGGCGCCAGCTATTTTGCGATTGCTGCCAGTCGCCTCCAGTCCAACTCATGAGCACAATCCGCGGCGTCCTGACCTCTTCGCCGGGATGCAGCAGAAAATGAGTATGCTTCATGCCGCTCGCCAACCTGATGGTCTTGCCTTCCTTGTCAAAGGAAAAATCGGCTCTCCAATTGCCCGACCAGCCGATCGCCATGATCAGTCCGTGATCGCCACTCTGCAGATTGAAGAATGGGAGCGTCATACCGCTGGAAGACCTTCCATACTCCGGTTCATAATGCTGGACCTTGCCGGGCTCAAGGCTTTCCATCATCGGCATGAAGTCCTCAGCGTTGGCGTCGCTTCCTTTGGCATGGCGGATCAATTGATTGCCTGGAGCGGCCGGAAGCGTCGAATCGAGCGGCAGGATATCTTCGAGGATTGCGGAATCGGATGGCCCATTGTTGCGAAAGCGCAGCACCCAATCGACGACTCCCGGAAACTCTACATAGTGCCGGACTTCAGCAGTTACTTTGAGGTGAGTTACCGGGTCTGTGTAGGAATAGAGCCGCACCTGAGCATCGGTTCCCGCTGCAACCTTGCTTTCTGTCTGCCATGTCTTTAGACATTCGGCGGAGTCTTTGCCGGCGTATTTGAAAGAGAATGGAACATGATCCGACCTCCAAAGCTCGGGAGAAGAAAGATCGTCTGCCAGCGTCTGACTTAGCGCGCTGGAGTAACTGCCCGCAAGAAGGAGAAAAATCAAGCCAGTTCTCATCGAATCTCCTAGTCAGGTTATTGCTTCTCTGGCACTCTTCATTGCGAGTGTTAGGCCGAGATGGTCAATTGAGCGCGAGGTAGCGATAACTTCATCTCATATCGTTACCATTCGATCATGACAACACAATAAGATTGCACGTCAGCGAGCGTGAAGCTTGTATATGCCCCGCTCCTGGAGAAATCTATTGGTCGCGCGGCTTTCGTTTCGGGAGCGAGAACTGTAATCTTGAGTGACTGCCTATTCTCCGGCAACTGGACACCAACCTCAATTGTTTTGGAATTTGCAGCGTTGGAGCTGTCATAGTTCACCACATGAATATAACTGCGCTGCCTCAAGGGCTGACTAGTGTAATTGATTACCACTCCTCTGGGCGCATTTAGTCGGATGAGCGACTGATCCCCAGATGCCCAATTCACTAACTCTACAAGTTCCTTCCAATTCTTCGGCCGCTTCCAGAACTCCTCCCCGATGGGAAAGTATGGTTGCAGAGGCGGAAGTGCGCCATCAAACTCCAGCGTCGGAAAGTACGCAACCCGGCCTTGGCCAAACTTCAACCTGGTCGCAGTTCCCGCCGCCTCAGCTCCAGAAACTACCTCTTGCTGGTACTCCTTTGCGCTCTCTTGCGGGCCCGCCATCCCTGCCAGGCCGGGCGTGGTCCGAACCCGTCTCCACTCGTCGTACAGCCCCGCCTGGCCGATCACGACCAGCCCACCACCGCGCTCAACGTAACCGCGCAGAAGCGATATCTGAGTATCGGAAAGACATTCGCAATTGGGAAGAATCAAAGCGTTGTACTTGGAAAGCTCTCGCAGCCCCTCATCGAATACCAGATCGAACGGAACGCCGGCCTCAATAAGAGTTTGCTCCGCAAGTTCCGTTGTAAGCTGCACCGCTGCGTTGTTATAAGTCAATGACGCATACGAGCGCAACAACCCCACATTGGCCATGTCGACGCTGTCCACGTACATTTCCCTGTTCTGCCGGTAGAAATCTATATACTCCCCTGTCACTGGCGAAATAGGAGCAACTCCCACGCATCCGAGTGTTTGATTGAATGCAAGAGATTCAGAAAGCGCCAACGCGTCGTCCTGAAGGTAGGCCAGCAAAACATTCGAGTGAGCCCTAGCCAGTTTGTAACTGCGAATTCTCGTCACTAAGCGGCCGTCGGAGTGATAGCCGATCACTTCGTCTTCTTCACTCCAGAACGCTTTCGTGAATTTGAGAAGCCTGGCGTGATCGACTCCCGATTCCCATGCGCGGTTGTTGCCGGTTATCCCTCCCGGATTGATTTCCAAAGCAACCTCAGCGTTGAGCGACATGGCATAATCATGCATCTGCTCAAGCGCATCTGCCATTGTCTGGCAGCGGTAGTCGATCCATTCCTGGATTGCGGGATCGAAGACGATCTGCATTCCGCCCGGCTGATTGTCGCGGTTCCATTGAGGCGGATTCACAAAATCCACACGCTCAAAGCCGAATCTCTCGCGGAGTTGCGCGCTGCTGTACCTGGCTTTCAATCGTTTTCTGAATCCCGACGTACAGGCGGAACAATGGCACGAGTCCGGCTCGGCATTGAGATCGAAGTTATCAAAGTGGATAAAGTCAGTCTTCACTTCGACGATCGCGTATCTTATTACTCTCTTCAAATAATTCAGGTAGTCCTGATTGCTGAAGCACGGTCGATATCTGAATGACTGCTGGTATCCATAGGTGAGAAGGATGGGAAGACCGGCAATGTCGCGTTGTATCCAGTCCACAGCCTTGGGTTCTTCTGCGAAGAACGTCTCATACATCATGCTGTTCCACTGAATATAGGTATCGGCCTTCATGCCCAGCCGATGCGCAATCTCAACCGCCTTGCGGGTCTCTTCCATCTCTTCCTGCTCGGCCTGCATGCCGAAGCCCTTGTATAGATGCGTATGAAACACCTCCACGCCGGCGTCGTGGAGCTGGCGAATAAGCTCTTCGCTTTGCTGGTAATCACACACTCGCCGTGCATCAATGCGCTGTCCTCCGCGGCGGACGACGAATATGTAAGGTTCATGGGAGCCGCCTGCATCGATCAGCCCTCGCTTCATCCAATCTTGTACCGGAGCAGCAGAGTCCGATCCAATCATCGGCATGCCGTTTGCAAGGCGTGAAGCTGCAGCCACGGCAATCGCTCCGCCAATGAAGTTCCGCCGATTTATCGTCATAATCTCGATCCACCTTGATTGTTTCGCGAGCCTGATTGTAGGCTCTTGGGCCGCTTCAGCAATAACAACTCGCGCTACAACACTCAGGCCGATTGTCCTTGGGGGCAATCGGCCTGAGTGTCTTTCAGTTCATTGCCCGTTTAGCTAGAACTGGTAAATTGCGGATAACTGGATCTTGCGTGGTCCAGAGGCCGTACCGGTAATCTGGCCGAAATTCGTGGGATTACCACCGATGTAGCTTTCGGGTGCTCCGTAACTGGAAATGTTAAACGCGTTGAAGGCGTCGGCGCGGATCTTCAGGCTCTCTTCCCTCATCGTTGTGAAGGCTTTTGAGAGCGATAGATCGTAGTTCTGGAATCCCGGTCCACGCTCGGTGCCGACATGGGCAGTTCCAAAGTCCTGACTAGGCCGGCCGTAAGCGCAATCGGGATTATTTGTCGGCGACGTACCGCGAGCGGCACACGGCTGTGCCGACGGGTCGGTGCCAAACCACTTGAACATGCCGTCCACCGTGCCCCGCCCTGTAATCTTCATCTTGCCGTATTGGTTAGCGAAGCCGAAGTAATCCTGGGTTCCGGTCGTGCCCATGGCGCAGTTGTTGTTGCACTGATTGCCGTTTTGGTGAATCGTCAGCGGGTAGCCGGTATTGAGTTGCATGTTTCCGGAAATCTGCCATCCGCCCGCGATCTCTTCGATCGCATGGTTCCATTCGGAACCAAACTGCTTTCCATGGCCGAAGGGCAGTTGATAAACCACAGTTCCGGTTACGCTCTGCCGTGCATCGAACGTTGAAGGACCGTAGTCGCCCCTGGGATTATTCACATTCTGCCAGTAGGAATCGGAATCGCCGAATCCGTCAGTTCCGAAGTATCCGGGATTGTTGGTCATCGCCTTGCCGAATGTGTAGTTGACCAGAAACTCCAAGCCATTGAATTGGTGGTGTTGCAGCGTGGCCTGGAGAGAATGGTAGTTAGAGATGCCGCGGGATACCGTCTCTTTCAGTGCGCCGGTGCCTGGGAAATCACCCATGCCTTCCGCCGAAGTCGCGGTACCCACCAGCGCAAAGTAAGGCTCGATCGACTGATAGCAGGCATCCTGGGCAGGTTCAGACTCAGTGTTGCAGCCGGAGGACCACGCGACATCATCCGCGGTGTATTGGTTGAGCCACAAGGGAACAGCCAGGTGCTGGCCCGTCTGGCCAACATAACCTGCCTGAACCGCAGTGTGATCGTTGATCTGGTACTGGACGCCGAGGTTGAACTGCTGAATTACGGCCGGACGCATATTCGGATCCCATGCATAATACTGCGCGCCGCCGCCTGTGGAAGCTAATGGGTTTCCCATCGTTCCCAAGCCGGGAGCTATGCTTCCTGCAAGACCGGAGCCAAGCGAAAACACTCCTGTGGGAACTCCATTGACCAGCCCGCCGGGCCCGCCAGAGCGATTGTTAACCGAAGGCTGGAACTGCGGGTTTTGCGTCATGCGAAGCGATGAGCCCGTGGATTCCAGGTCATCCGTGCTTCCGTATCCGCCGCGGATAACTAGTTTTGGCATTACCGTATAAGCAAAGCCGAAACGCGGCATGAAGCCGAGACGATAAGGGTTGATCAGTGCCCGGCTATTCACCTTGCCAGTGATCGGGTTGTATCTGCCGGCATACAGCAGCATGGAATCGATCGGCGTCCCGGCCGGTTGCCCTTTGGCGTACGGCAGATTGACGTTGACCATCTTGTTGTTGACTTCGTAGTTGGGCTGATCGTAGCCGTAGCGCAGGCCCAGATTCAAAGTCAGGTTTGGCGTCACTTTCCAGTCATCCTGGGCAAAGACAGCGCTGCGCCACTGGCGCTGTCCGAACGGCCCATGGAGGCCGGTGATCTGAGCATTCGCTGCCTGATCGATCAGGAAATCCGCGAATCCGAAGCCAGGGTCGTATCCCATTGTATTGTTCGCGGGATCCCCAACTGTACCACTCCAGTTCGCGGTAGAGTTGCCGTTGTATGAAAATGATCCCAGCAAGCCGCCGGTGTCGCTGGTGCTTACGTAGTCCTGCTGATAACGCAGGAACTCAAAACCGAATTTAGTGACGTGCTTTCCATGTTCCCAGTTCAAGGAATCGTTGTAATCGAAGTTATTATCGACGGCAAATCCCTGGATGGCCGGCTCTGCGCCGAAATTCTGCACATCCCCATCGCCAGTGACACTCTGGATATAAGCGAATCCAGCAAGCGCCTGGGTCAAACCTGCCGGCATTCCAATTCCTGCCGTGCTGTTTCCGTTCGTCCCAAAGAGGTTAGAAAGATCTACCGGAATATCTCCGTTCAGAGTAATGCGAGTAAATCCGGCGCGAGCGTTGTTTACGATCGTCGGAGACAAGATGTGGGTCCATGTAAGTACGCCGCTGGTGAAAGGGTAATCGTCCGACTGCGGTATTACCGCTTCGACAACGGCCCGAGTCGGCAGATCCCATGCGTCGCCATAACTGTATTTGGCCATCAACGTATTACTGGGGTTGACAGTGTAGTCCAGGCGAATATCGCCCTGGTCGTTATGGGTGGTGGAAGAAGAAATACCCTGATAATCGTTTCCTAACAACGTACCCGGGCTAGCCGGGTGGTTAGGCGTGGGATAGATTGACGGATGGCTAATCAGGAACGCCGCCAGTTTGTTGTTGGGATTGATGGGGACGCAGTTATTGGGATACAGGACTTCATTGTTGTATCCGCCCACTACCGTGGTGTTCCACACACTTATGTATCCATCGGGGGCTGAATCGATAGCGGAAAAGTCAGCCTGGCCCGCGGGACAGTTCGAGGCTGTGTCGTAAGCTCCCACGGAACCGGAGATGCCGCGCATGGCCGAAGTGGGGAGAGTGGCCGTAACCTCACCTGTCGAGCTATTGCGCAGCCCTTCGTAGTTGGCGAAAAAGAAGAGCTTGTTCTTGAAGATAGCGCCGCCCACCGCGCCGCCAAACTGCTCTTGGGAATACGCCTGCCTGGTGTTGCCGACGTATTTGTTCGCCCAGGTATTTGCCGTGAGGCCGCCGCCCTCGTGATATCCAAAGATGTTGCCATGTAATTGATTGGCTCCGCCCTTGGTGACCATAACCACTTCGCCACCGTTTACGTTGCCGAACTCGGCATCTGCATTGCCCGTTATGACATGGACTTCTTGAATCGAGAAGGGAGAAGGATTGTAGCCGATGGCATTTTGCAGCGTCTCGTTGATATCGACGCCGTCGAGAATGTAGCTGTTCGATTGCTGGCGATTGCCGTTGAAGGACGGCTGAGCATCCGAGGGTGCGCCCTCATGCACGGTGTAAGCATCGCGCTCTGTCCCCTGAATTCCTCCCATTGCACTGGAATTCGGATTGATGGCGCCGGGCACGAACAAGGTTGAGATTTGAACATTCAACCCATCCATCGGCATGTTTGCAAGCGCGTTCGCGCTGATCGATGTGCTGATGGTGGAATTCTCAGTATTCAGTAGCAGCGCCTGGTCCGCTGACACGTTGATCGTCGTCGACGTCTTTCCCACTTGCAGCCTGGCATCGGCCGTTACCACCTGGTCAACCTGCACAACGAACGGCCCCACCGAAGCGGTCTCGAAACCAGGCGCCGTAGCGGTAACCTTGTAATTGCCAAGCACCAGAAATTCGACACTGTACAGCCCGCTTTTGTCAGTGATGGTCTGCGTGATGACGCCAGTAGCTGTATTCGTGACAGCAACCTTTGCTCCCGGTACTGCCGCACCGCTTGGATCGGTGATTGTTCCACGTACCGACCCGGTGATTGTTTGTGCCAATGCTGCCGCTCCGCTCAGGATAAGAGCCAGAGCCACACAACTCAGCCAAGCCACTTTGATCATGTTCGTTCTCATGAAAACCTTTCCTTGACCAGCGTCAGTTGACTCTCAAATGCGCACGGTCGCGGATTCCCTGCGGCGCGAACCTACCGACTCCTCGAATTCAAGCGAGGCCGGGTTCACACGGAATACGCGAAATTGCGGACTGGTGATGTTCGAATCACGATAGCGGGGGAGATTTACAATGTCAAGCAAAATTTCTCACTAATGAGAAAATTCCACAAGAATTCGGAATAGAGCCGTGCTAAGCTTGCTTTGCCAGGGTTCTTGGGCGATGTCGTGAGTTCTGCGATTGGGTGTTTTAAATTCCAATCGTTGCGGTATAGTCTGTTTGTATTATTCGCGTGAAAAATTTCACAAATTTCCTCCTACGGGATTCGGCATGAAAAAGTCTCCTTCCCACGGCAGTAAGGTCGGCCTGAAACAGATAGCGGCAGAGGCCAAGGTCAGTATCGCGACGGTATCGAGAGTGCTGAACGGAAACAACCGCGTCGATCCGGCCATTCAAATGGCGGTTCTCGATGCGGCTGCTAAGTTCGACCTCGATCTGCTGCAGCGCAACAAGGCCAAGGCTCTGGCATTTCTGCTCAGCAATCGCGTCATGCTGCATCCCTTCCATTCCAGGATTTTGAGCGGCGCCGAAGCCTATTGTGCCGCGCAGGGTTGGGACATCGTGTTTCTCACTTTCAACTACCCGCTCAATGCGCATTGGGACCGGCTTCACCTTCCCAAGATCCTGGAGCGCCGCGATGTAATCCGCGCAGTCATGGTTGCCGGCACAAACTCGGGGAATCTGATCGAGCTACTCGAACACGAAGGTCTGCCCTATGTCGCACTGGGCAATAACATCTTCAACCTCGGTCCCATATCGAAAGGGGACCTGGTTTATTCCGATGAAACGCGTGGGGCGGGCGATATGACGCGCTATCTCCTTGGCCTGGGCCATCGGGACATATGGTTTGCGGGAAATACCCGTCTACCATGGTTCGCGCGATGTTTTGCTGGCTATGGCCAGGCTATGGACGATGCCGGGCTGCCGCCTCGCTACCTGAGTGTGAACTCAGAGAACGATGCCGAAGTCGGATACATTGCAACCAAATCCCTGATTGCCCGTGGGGAACGCGTAACTGCGATTTTTGCCGGCAATGACGCCACGGCGCACGGTGTTTATAAAGGGCTCCGGGATTGCGGATTGAGAATTCCCGATGACATCAGCGTGTCCGGCTGCGATGACACCGTCGGCGAATGGCTCCATCCCGGCCTGACCACCATCCGGGAATTCCCTGAGCAGTTAGGCAAGCAGATGGCCGAACTGATCCTCAGCCGGATTGCCAAGCCCGCACTCGAGTTCCGCGAAATCACCGTCCCCACCGAGTTGATCAAGCGCGAGTCATGCCAGCCGTTCTCTGCAGGCAGCACTCCATCCCAGGAGAACGGACTGACGGATGACCAAACAGCAAACCAGCGCGCCTTTTTGAAGTCATAAGACGCACATTCATCTCGACACCGCCATGAGCATGCGGAGGAGGCCTGGTCCGCTGCCTCAGTTGGGCTCATTTCCAGCTTGGAACAACCATCTTCCCGCCTCACTTCGATCCGCCGCGTCTTCAACGAGCCTGCCGAAGATTCTCCAAGGCCGTTCTGTATGTTTTCTCAAATGTGTGAAAACTTTCTTGACATTGGACAACACTCTGAGTAAGGTTTCCCTATCCATGCCATCGCCACACACCAATCCGGCGCTGGCCCAGTAGTAACGAATCCTGCTTCATAGAAATTCCGAATCCGGTGCGATTACTCGAGGAGAGAGAATGACCGTAGTCGATGAAAAAGTGAGATGTTTCCGGGTAGAGAATCTGTCAGTCGAGATACATACTGGCGCGAAATCATTGGGGGCTGCGGCGGCACTCGCGGCAGCAGAGGCGATGAAACAACTGGGCGCCAGTGTGGAGTCAATCGGGGTTGTTTTTGCTACCGGCGTTTCACAACTTGATACTCTCGAAGCTCTCACGCAAATAGATGGCATCCCCTGGAATCGAGTACAAGGTTTCCATCTGGATGAGTATGTAGGATTGCCAATCGAGCACCGCGCCTCCTTCCGTCGCTATCTCAGAGAACACCTTACGCAGAAAGTCAATATGAATGCCTTTCACGAGGTGAATGGCACTTCACCGGATCCCGATCGGTTTTGCCGCATTTACGCTGAGATGCTTGCCACGGCCAGTCCCAAACTCGCGCTGCTGGGGGTCGGCGAAAATGGGCATCTTGCCTTCATGGATCCCGCCGTGGCCGATTTCAAAGATCCGCAGGATGTGAAAGTCGTTAAGCTGGATATGGATTGCCGCGCACAGCAAGTTGCGGAGGGCTGGTTCGACAGCCTCGAAGCGGTTCCCGAATGCGCGATCAGCGTTACCATCCCTGCGATACTCCGCATCCCGAAGCTTATCGTCTCGGTTCCGGGAAGCCGCAAAGCAGCGATCGTGCGGCGCACGCTCGAGGAAACGATCTCAACCAACTGTCCCGCTTCGATCCTCCGCACTCACCCTGACGCTACCATCTATCTTGATCAGGAGTCAGCATCTGAACTCGATCGATTCGCATTTCCGGGCTGATCTCCGCGTGCCGCCCATGAACCTGTTATGACTGATGGGTTCGCTGCTTCAACGGAAGTTTGTCGCGAAGACTCCTAATTTCGGCAGACGACTTCTTCCGCGAGCAAGCAGATACTGGGGCAGGAGCGACTCAATGATCAGCAAGAGAATGAGCACCGCGGCCTACGGCAGGTATGTTCTTTTCGTAGCCGGCCTCGGCGGCCTGCTTTACGGAGTCGATCTCGGCATCATTGCCGCCGCATTGTTGTACCTTGACAAAACCATTAACCTGACTGTCGCGCAGACGTCGCTGCTGGTTGCGGCTGTACTTGGCGGCAGCATGGTGTCTTCGCTGATTGCCGGGTTGCTGGCCGACTGGCTGGGGCGAAAAAAGATGATGATCGTCAGCGGCCCGATGTTTGTTGCCAGCGTGTGCCTGATTGTTATTTCGCAAGGCTTCGCGACACTGCTGGCGGGGCGGCTTCTGCAGGGAATGAGCGGCGGCGTAATTGCTGTGGTGGTTCCGCTTTATCTGGCGGAATCGCTGCGCCCCGAATCCAGGGGCAAAGGCACAGCGATCTTTCAACTCATGGTCACCTTCGGAGTGTTTGTGGCTGCAGCAGCGGGCTGGTTCTACACTCAGCACGCCGAAGCCGCAATCATCGTCGCTCATGGCAGTCCTCTGCTTATCAGGGCTGCGCAGAACCATGCCTGGCGCAACATGTTTCTCGTCATGGTTTACCCCGGCATTGTCTTTTTCGCGGGTGCATTACCGTTGGTGGAATCGCCTCGCTGGCTGTTTCGCAAGTCAAGAAAATCCGAAGCCATGAATTCACTCCTCAGGCTCTGCTCGCCGCAGCAAGCAGCAATCCAACTTAGTGAGATGGAATCGCTGGCATGTGAAGACACCATGACTTCGGCGCACGCAAGCGACTCACTTCTGCAAAGAAAATACATTTTCCCGTTCATCCTCGCCTGCGTGATTCTGGCATGCACACAGGCAACCGGCATTAACTCGATCCTGGGCTTCCTGGTGGTAATCCTCAAGCAGGCGGGAATGAGTCCCACCCACGCGACTCTGGGTGATTTTGCAGTCAAGCTGATCCACTTCCTGATAACCTTCCTGGCCGTGGCATTGATCGATCGCAAGGGGCGTACATTCCTTTTGAAACTGGGTACTGGCGGAATTATTTGTTCTTTATTGGCCTGCACCCTGCTGTTTTATTCCTTTGAGTCGAAGCGCATCGATGTGCGCCAGGAGATTGAAGCAGCCCGGCAGGGAAACACGCTCATCGTCCCGCTTAGCGCTCCGATGTTCAGTCACAAGCCGTTCGATCACAGACCGGGAACCCAGCCAATGGCTCTTACGGTACTTTATTCCTACGGCGATGGGGAGAGAGTTGCTACCGCAGTCAGTTCGGATCAACCGGCCGTTCTCACAATCGCGCCACAGGGAAAAGACGCAGGCATGCCCCTTGACATCAGGCGAGCTTCATACGGCCCCATTGCCACTGAAACGACTGGCTGGCTGATTACGCTGTGCCTCGGGCTTTTCGTTTCCTTCTTTTCGCTCGGGCCGGGAGTCGTGGTTTGGCTGGCCTTGTCAGAGCTGATGCCGACTCGAATCCGATCGACAGGCATGGGCATCGCTCTGGTGTTAAACCAGGGCGTATCCACGCTTATCGCGTCGCTCTTTCTTCCCGTCGTGGGCAATTATGGTTTCTATGCAATGTTTCTGTTTTGGGCGGGGTGCACAACCATTTACTTTCTCACCAGCGCATTCTTCTTGCCTGAAACAAAAGGTAGAACGCTGGAGGAGATTGAAGAAATATTCGATCGCGGCCGGCGACAGAAGATGGCGAACGTTTACGTGGTTACTACGTCCGAAGTCGATCTACGATAGGCGCCGAAGCTCGCGCTATGACCACTCCTTGCCTTTGACCAGAACCCTTTCGATTCGCAGGCCAGTGCCTCCGTCCTCAAGGCTGAAGCGGACCAGGTCGGCCGGCATGCCGACTTGCAGTTTTCCTCGACCGCCCGCGAACCGGCCTGGATTCACAGTAGCCATCTGAATGCTTTCGCCGAGCGAAATCTCTGCCATTGCGGTGGCACGCGCAATTCCATCCTTTAAAGGCAGAACTGCACCGGCAAGATACTCCGTTCCCGCCAGACTCAGGCGACCATTGGAGTGAAGTTCCACCTGCCCGCCGACCGGTTGGTCGTATACTCCTGCAGGCAATCCTCCCAGGGCCACCGAGTCGGATACCAGAATGGAGCGGCATATCCCCTTGGCCCGGACCATCGCTTTGATCGTATCCGCGGGCAGATGCTGGCCGTCCGCAATCATGGTCGCAGTCAGGCGATCATCGGACATCTGAGTCCAAAGGCAATTGGGATGTCTTGGGATCATGCTTGGTATGCCGTTGCCCAGATGCGTCGAGAGCCTCGCGCCGGCGTCAACCGCCTTGCGGATTTCTTCAGCAGAAGCATGGGTATGCCCGATGGAGACGTGCACACCGCGAGCCACGAGCGCTGAAATGTAGGCGTCAGAACCTTCAAAATGCGGCGAGAACGTAACCATGCCAACCAGCCCGCCTGAGGCTTGTTGCCACCGCTCAAATTCGGCCAGGTCCGGTGGTCGAATATGTTCAACCGGGTGTGCACCACGAAAGCCATCCAATGCGCTGATGTGAGGGCCCTCAACATGAACACACGGCACGCACTCTGCCACCAGCTTGCTGCTTAGCCGCGCACTTTTAACCGCGCATAGGGCGGCTATGATTTTTCGTTCCGATGCGGTAATGATCGTGGGAAGAAATGTAGTCACGCCCAAAGCAATCATCTTCGCAGTCAGCGAAACGATTGTTTGAGGGTCCGGCTCGGCCGAGTTCACATCTTCCCCGCCAAAGCCATTCACCTGCAAATCGACAAAGCCACTCGAAAGCCACTGATCGTCCTCATCCCGGCCAGCATCGATCGCATCAATGATTCCATCGCGCACGGTGATTTCGATCGGCTTGCCGTCGTGCGGATTGAGTCCGGTCAGTTTGTACATTTCAAAAGCGCCTTCCTGCCAGACATAGCCCGCCAAGCGAAGGCTGCAATGTCGTCATTCACGCAGGCACTCAGCAAATAAACATCGGAAACCCCGCGGCGGTTTGAGCAATCCGGGGCTGCCCTCGGTGCACATTGCCATGCAAACCATGGGAATGATATGCAACCAGTCTACCGCTCGAAGAATGCCCGACCTCGTTGGCGACTCCAGCGGCTTGCGGCGGGTACACCTTTTCCCGGTCCGCGTCAGTCCCCACGAGCTGCGGATAAGCCCATGGCAGGTTTCTTCGCGGCATCGCTCTTGCGCAGTTCGCGCAGTTTCCATATCCCCATGCAGATGCCGACAACCAGCAGGCCCACGAACACACAAATCAGTGGAGTGGACCACTTCTGGAGCGTCGCCGACCACAAGCGAATGGCATGGCGTCCATAGGTCACACCGAGCCAGGCGACAAGGGAGTAGCGCAGGGTGCGTGCCGCGCCATACACAGGAAGAAAGCGGCTACGCGAAACGCCCAGCGCGCCGGAGGCCAGAAGAAATGGAGTGAGTGGAATCGGCGGAGGAAGTAATGTGGGCAGAAACACTGCCAGGATACTGTTATGCTCAGTCCACCCAACGATTCGTCGAAGAACACGCGCCGGCACATAGCGTTGCAGCGCCGCTTTCCCACCTTTTTTGCCGATATGCCAGGTGGTGTACCCGCCCAGGATGCTGCCGGCAATGGCAAAGGCCGTCAGCAACCAGGGATCACCGTTGTGCGCCACCAGCCATAGCAACAATAGGTCTGTGCTTCCAGGCAACGGCAGGGGAATAAACGACGAGTCGAGCACGGCCACGGAGAATACCCCCAGCCCTCCCAGGTGCGTAAGCCAATGCGGCATCAGCGGGGCATGCTTTCTGGGCGCAAGAATCATGGCGGGTTGTCGAATTACAAATCTCATATTGGCCTGCTGTTACGTTTTGATGCGGCGGCGAGTGAAACAATCAATTATTCGATGCCGAGTGCGGCGAATTGCGCCGTTGCAAAATACTCTCCAACACAAATTAACACTGTTTCCGCGCTAGAACTGATTGCTTAAGCCCGGCTTTGAAAGGGCATGGCTTTAGCCGTGCCGCAAAGAGCCTCAAAAACATTGGGCTTTAGCCCCTGAGGGAGGTTTCCGGGGCCGCTCAGGCATTTTTATGCAGCCGGCGCTAGGCCTCTGCGCTTGGACGCGGCAATTGATTGAGCTTGGCAGAATCTGCCCTCGTTTCCTGTTGCCGCAGGATCCTCTCGGCCGCGGCAGCTTCAATCTGACTATTTATCTCGGCTCCCAGCAGTAACATCAGGCCGGTGATATAGAACCACATCAGCAGGATGATGACCGCCCCCAGCGATCCATAAGTGACAGTGAAGGTGTTAAAGAAGTGCAGGTAGATGCGCAGGCCGAAAGATGCCAGCAGCCAACCGGCGATCCCGATTGCTCCGCCCGGTGTGAGCCAGTGCCACCGTCGTGTCTTGCAATCGGGCGCCCAATAATAAAGCATCGCAAAAGTCAGCGCCAGCAAACCGGTGGCAATCATCGAGCTCGCCACTCGGATGCCATTAGCCGCCACACCGCGCAGCAGGAATTCGGAAATACCACGCTCCATGAGCCGCGCGAAATAGTCACCCAGCAGCATCGAGGCGAGCCCCAGAGTTACGACGAAAGTGAGCAGGATCGTTAACCCAATTGCCTGAATCCGCGCCACGACATACGAACGCGAGTCCTGAATCTTGTATACCGCGTTCAGCGTGTCCTGGATTGCCGAAATCCCCACCGAGGCCGACCACACTGCGGCAATCAACCCAAACGTCACTCTTCCCGGACTTGCCGCAGTCGTCGTCTCGTTGAACGTGCTCAGCACCGTTCCCAATGCCGCCGTAGGAATGACGACCGCGAGGTAATCGAGCAGCTTGTCGTAGAACTGATAGGCCGACCGCGCAGACAATCCCAGCACTGAGCTGGCGCATAGGAGCGTGGGAAACAAGGCGAAAAGAAAATAGAATCCGAGCTCAGCCGCGTGACCAAAGACCCGATCTTCAATCAGGGACTTCCAGGTTTCAACCCCGACCCGTCTCAGGTGAACTCCCTGGAGATTCCAGAGCGATTCGAGCGGGAAAAGAGACACACGCTCCCAGATTCGCCTCTCCCGGCGCTTCAGTTGCGGATCGATGATGGACCCATGGGCAGTAATAGATCACCTTGCGATCTAACTAATCATGCATAGTTGCTTTAGATGCCATGCCGGACAGCTTCGATACCTCCAGTCCAGCAGGCGACGACATGCAGTCCAAGTTGCCCGTGCCCAACGCACCTGGACCGGCAAACCCCCGTTAAATTGCTGAGCAAACGCGCCCTATCGCCGCGCATCAAAACCGCTGATGGTGCCTCAAGCCGGAACTGCCCAGGAGTCCGCCCCACGAACTGCGCGAATCGCCAGACGGCTTTTGCCCTGGCTTGGCATCTCCCTGCTTGTTTTTCCCCAGGGAGAAACTTGAAGCACAGATTCCGCAAGACTCAAACCTTCCCCCCGACCAGCAGGTTCTCACTTCCTACGAAGGCCAGACGGTGACGGGTGTCGACATCGCCGGACGCCCGGATCTCAGAGGTTCCCAGGTATCGCCGCAGGTCGCAGTCAGCGTCACACGCGATCCCCACGGAGGCGTCGCCCTCGATACACTCATCAAGAAAACTTGGTAAGCCGCGCTCCTGAACCCGATTGGATGTAGCGCTGGCGTATTGCGTGACTCGGCATGTTGACACCGATCCGGCATCGCGTATAAAAACGTTTGACTTTAAAGATCCCGAGTTCAGCGTAATGAAAGCCCGCAGTAGGTGCAGTCGCACAATGGTCTATGATGCGACAAGTGGATCGGAGCAGCGCTGAGACTCCGATGGAAAGATGATGGAGAACGATGACGCGATTGGGGTGGGTTCGATCGATTAGAGTTTTCGCTTGCGCGGGAGTCCTTGCGGTGCTGAGCTTGAGTTCGATGCAAGCGCAGTCTGTCGTCAGCTCACAGCCAGATAGCTACGCCTCGAACAATCTGCCTCCCGACTCGCGCTTCAAGGCAGACATCCTGTTGGTAGTGGCGCACCCTGACGATGAGGTCCTGGCTTCGGCCTACCTGGAACGCGAGATTCTTGATAACCATAAGCGGGTTGCAGTGGTGTATGGGACGCGCGGAGATGGCGGAAACAACCAGGTCGGTCCCGAACAGGCCGCCGCGATGGGCCAGATTCGAGAGATGGAAGGCCGGCGAGCAGAGAGTGCCCTGGGCATTACAAATGTCTGGTGGCTGACCGGCCGCGATACGGCAAGCCAAAATGTGTTGAACTCCCTTGAAAGCTGGGGGCACGGTTCCTGCCTCGCTCAACTGGTGCGAATTGTCCGGTTGACCAGGCCTGAAGTGATTCTCACGTTTCTTCCTGATTTCACGACGGGCGAGAACCACGGCGATCACCAGGCAGCGGGCGTATTGGCCACGGAGGCATTCGACCTTGCCGGAGATCCAACCGCGTTCAGCGAGCAGGTGTCTCCGGTTGCGAACCCTGACAAGAACATGAACCTCACCGAAGGCCTGCGGCCCTGGCAGCCGGAAAAAATCTACTATTTCTACAACCCGACTCACGATATTTTTGCGGGCCAGGGCCCACAGTATTCGTCGAAGGATATTTCGCCTTCACGCAATCTGAGCTATGGAATGCTTGCCGCGCAGTCTTTTGCGCTGCATCGTACGCAGGGTGGGGATGAAACGCAGCACGCCATCGACAGCCACACGTTGGAGACTTCGCATACCGAAGGGGCGGAGTTATCACGGGATAACGATCGATTCATATTCGGGAAGTCGCTGGTGCCATCGGGCGTTATGGATGACGTGTTCGCAGGCGTCGTGCCGGAAGGCGTTCCGTTTCAGCACGCACCGGGACTCACTCCCGTTCAGTATGCGAAACCAGTGCTCGAAATCGGTGACCCGTGGAATTTTTACCACGAGTTCTGGCAGGCGCACGGCCTGGGCCATCTTGCCAATGTCGTTCCGCTGGAAGTAACGGTGAAAGTTGGCGGCGATCCTTTGATTATCCCCTTGATTATCGTCAATCCACTCGACAAGCCGATCAACGTGACTCTCGCGGTGCAGGCGCCGGCGGGATGGGACGTAACCCGGCTCGCTCCATTTACGGTTGAACCACACACGCATTATTTCGTTCGCGTGCGTGCCGCCGCGCCGGCCACGAAACTTCCCGGCTGGCACCAATTCAATGTCTCCGCGGAGAGCAACGGCGAAAGTCTCGGAACAGTGCCGGTCCGCGCCGAGCTCTCAACGGGTTGGGTTGCGCCGCAGTAACATTTCACATGTCGCGGGGGCTCAATGACCGCGGGAGGTATATCAAAATCATGAGTGCGAACGCTGAGCAAGACCTACCCGGATTGCAGCGCATTCGATTCGACGATTCGTCGATGGAGCGGCTCAATCCGTTCATCGATCGGCAGTTGGCTTATGGCGAACGGGCCATGCTGGCGAGAATCATTCTGCGCAAGGGTGCGCAGGTGCCGGAGCACAGCCACGAGAACGAGCAGATTACATACATCCTTGAAGGCGCGCTCCGATTCCATGTGCAGGGAAGAGTGTTGATTGTGCGCGGGGGCGAGGTGCTGGTGATTCCTTCAAATGTGCCGCACAGCGCTGAGGCGTTGGAGGACACGGTGGATCTGGATGTTTTTTGCCCGCCGCGCGCCGATTGGATCAACAAGACCGATACGTATTTGCGCAAGTGATCGCGTCGCCGGCTATAAGAGGGCGCCAGGCCCCAATCATAATCCCCTAATCAGAGTCCTCGATAAGCGCCGCCGTCCACGAGGATGGTTTGGCCGGTGACGTACGATGCGCGTTCTGAGGCCAGCCAGACCACCGCATCGGCGACTTCTTCGGGACGCGCCAGGCGGCGTAGAGGGATATCCCTGGTGACTTGCGCTTCGTATTCCTGGGCGCTGCGGCCGCTCGCTCGCGCGCTGGCCTCGGCCAGATCCTTCACTCTGTCCGTGGCTGTGTAGCCGGGCGCCACATTGTTGATGGTGATATTGTCAGGGCCGTATTGAGTGGCGAGTGAACGAACCAGCCCCAGCACTCCGACGCGAACCGAATTTGAAAGCACCAGTTCCAGGACAGGTTGCTTGACGGCGATTGAAGTGATGGCAATCAGCCGCCCCCAATGCCGATGTTGCATGTGGGGCAGCACGGCGTGAGCAAAGGAGACGGTGCTGCGCAGGTTCAGTTGATAAGCGCGATCCCATTCGTCCATGGTGGTTTCAGCAAACGTCTTGGCTGGCGGACCTCCGGCGTTGGTCACGCACACGTCGATGCGTCCATAATGCCGGAGAACTGCATCAGCAAACTTGCGAACGCGGTCGTCCTGGCTCACATCGAAGTTTTCGGTGTAGACCTCAACGCCGTAAAGTTGGCGCGCCTCTTGCGCGGTCTCATCCAGCGCTTGAGCGCCGCGCGCGCAGAGCGCGAGATGCGCTCCTTCGGCTGCCAGCGCGAGTGCGGCAGCGCGACCAATTCCCTGGCTTGAGGCCGCCACAATGGCTACTCGATTTTGCAGGCCGGTTTCCACGCGATTACCATCCTTTCCCTTACTCATAGGACGCCTTACTTTGCGGGCTGTGCCGCCTTGGGAGCTCCAACCTTCGCTGTGCCTGTTTTTGCAGACACCGTCGGTTTGGGGTAATAGAGAAGCGGACGAATAACGTCGAGCTCTGCCGGGACTCTCGATCCATCCGGTTTGAGGATTCCAAGAAGGTCGTCGTGCTCGCCGGGAAACTGCGTCGTCCACGACATCCACGCAAAACCCATGCCCTGCTGGCGGCCTGAAAATGTCGGTCCCCCCTGCGCGCCCATTTCGCCATTAAGGTATTTGTCGAGCATATTGGCCCAGTCCCGGTCATCGGGATTATTGCGGAAGCCTGTGCCGCCTTCGCCATCCCAGACGGGCGCGATGTTTTCTGTTTCGAGAAATCCAAAAGATACATTCATTGCCTTGATTGCGCTTGGGCTGCTGCTGGAGCCATCGAACAGGTGTGCGATGTCGCCGATTGAATCCGCGTAAAGGTGGACATCGTACACTACTTTGTCCTTGATGGAGCGGCCGTTGACAGTGAACACGATGGGCAGATTTCTGACGCCGGTGCAATCGCCCCAGGGAGCGCTGCTGAATGTGACGCCGTCGTAGAGGGTGGCCGGCTTGTAAATTGAAAGCGGGCACTCGGCAAAGATCAACTTTGAACTGTCCTGAGCAAGGATGGCCGACCCCACGGTTTCAAACATCAGGTGAATATCGCGATTGCTTCCCCCGCCCCACAGCGAGTGGCCTGGACTGGCGATGGGCTCATTCCACAGATCGTATCCGATCACTGTGTCATTGTGGGCGTAGCGCAAAGCGATGGAAACCCAGTCGGTTTGATACCCTTCCTGCGTGGTGTGGCCGGGATCTTTGCAGCCATCGGTTCCATCAGTTGCGCCGCCAAGGTCGTACCATAGCCCGTTTGATTGCTGTGCCGCGCAATCATCTGTAAAGTTCACACGCGTTCCAAAGTCACCCTCATTGTCGTGGTCGTCGATGATCACGCGCAGACCATCTTTTCCCGCGGCCGCCACCACCTGGTCAAGCGTGGAGAGGAAGGCTTGGGTCGCGGCATCGTGGAGAGAGATGTTGTTGAAGTCGATGCGAATGCAATTGAATCCCGTTGCGGCAATGGCATCGACGTTTGCCTGAATGCCTTTGATCGGGCTGTTCATGTTGCTCAGCGGTCCATCCTGGTGGTTCAACCCGGGCCAGTAAACGCAGGCCAGCCGAACCGGATTCTGATGGCGGTCCACAATCTGATTTCCAACCGTGCTGAACCCTCCAGCAGGAAGTTTGGCTCCGTTTTTACTGGAAGAACTTTGCGCCGGTGTACTGACAACACTGAGCGCAATTGCAAGCGCGACTACGCAGAACGAATAAGGACTTTTCACGATGATTCCTTCTCTGAGCAGCTTAAGGCGGAGGTACATTCGCCACGAGAATTGCTTGAACAACTCGAGCAGTGTGCTGATGAGTTGTCCCCTATCACTTCAGCGAACCGCGATGCCAGCCATCTGGAATATGTCGTAAGGTCCCTGGTGCTGGCGGATGAAACCTTCGGCTCTGGTGTAGCCGCTTTGCAGGCCGCGAAACCTGGCAACGGAGTCCTGCAATTCGTAGTAACGATCCGGCGTTTGGCTGGCGTGGGCATAACAGGCGGCGCGCTTCAGCGGCTCAGTGTCTGAAATGTCGACAAAGTGATTTGGAGCGAACTGCAGCGTGTCCTCGCCATCCGATACCTCGTAGTAATACAGCGCGAAGCTGCGCTTCGATTGATTCCAGGCATCGTAGGTGAGCATTGAAATAGCGCGATGATCGCGGTGATTGTCGATCGGCCACTGGTTGAAAACAGCATCCGGTTTTTCCGCGTCGAATATCTTCTGGTACGCGTCATAGTGGTCGTTATCCAGAATGGCGTGGCCATTGATTTGGCCCGCGTAGGCTGGTCGCGCCTTCAAGATGGAACACGCCTTGGTTGCTTCGGCAATTCGCGTGGGTGCCGGGATGGGTGGCCAAGCGCCGTCATTCAAGTACAGCAGCACCACCTCGTGGCCCAGCGCCGTGAAACGAGCAACCGTGCCGCCGCAGCCGTATTCAGGGTCTCCGGGATGACCGCCCGTGACGATGATCTTTAGTTTCCGGATGGATTGAACCGAGGAAGCAGAAGTCTCTGCGCCCATGTTGACGGCCGCGCCTGCTGCAATGGCGCCTGAAGTGAACTTTGCGGCGCCGAGCAATATGTCACGTCGATTGATTCCCATAATTCACCGTATCTTTCGCAAGTAGCATTGATGAAACTCAAACAATACACCGAAACGGCCAGTAAAGGGAGTTCGGGGCGGCGGCTCGAATCCGACTTGGAAGCGAACTGACAGGGGCAAGATCGCCCTGGCTCCCTTTGCCCGGCTGCACAATCTGGAAACTTCTTGTGTTTCAAACGTTTTAATACATTTGTGCCGTAACGGGCAAAAATTGACGCGTCCCGATAGGAAAGGAGCATTTTCCTGCTTGACAACCCATTCTCAGAAGATTAACGTGCTTGGCTAAGAAGTTGGTATACCGGTAATCCACTTTGAACATGGATTCGGATGCCGCGACTGATTCGAAGTGCCAGGCGTGATGAGAACGGGACCGGAGGATCAAGGTGGGATTGAGTGGACGGTGCATACCTTGTTCAAGTTCGGAAAGGTAACAGCCTGTCTTGATTGATGCGAGCCTGATGATCGAAACGGCCTTCAAGATTGTCCTGCGCCATTTGTGTGTGCTGACGCGGCATCAGCAGGGGTGCGTAATTCTCCGTCGAAACGCTTTCATAGCCTGCCTGATTGCAAGCGTCGCGGGTTCGGCTGCGAGTGCGCAGGCTGCGCAACATTCCAAACTTTCCGGTACTGCCGCCGGTCGAGGCGGCTATTTGCTGCCCAGGGGATGGTTCTCCACCAAAGGTTCGCAGATTGTGGACCAGCGCGGGAATCCGGTAAGGATCGCGTCAGTCGGAGTGCCGGGTAACGACGGTGTGGATGGTGCCGCGCGTTTCCTCCACTTCGTCAACTACCAGGCAACTATGCAGGGAATGGTGGCCGATGGCATCAACACCATCCGCATAGCGTGGTCTGACTTGACGCCTGATGCCTCACCCAAGCCGGGAGCGATCAACTACGATCTCAATCCCGGCCTGAAGGGTCTCAACAGCATGCAGGTCATCGACAAAATCGTCGACTATGCCGGGGCCATCGGTTTGCGCGTCATCTTCGACCACCACACCAACGATGGGGGCGACCACGGTTGGGGCGGCCAGCAGACCAATGGCCTGTGGTTCGACAAGGGGCCCGGCTCTGACGGAACCGATGGCAGCAATCCTGGCACTATTACTCAGCAAAAGTTCGAGGCAAATACGCTGGCCCTGGCCCAGCGGTATCGCAACAACCCTACGGTGATCGGATACGACCTCGACAATGAGCCGTTGAGTCATGGCACAGGCGGTGTATCGCTGAACTGGGGCCAGGGCGGTCCCACCGACATCTGGAAAATGTATACCGAGTTGGGCAACGCAATTCTGGCGATTAATCCCAAATTGCTAATCATCTGCGAAGGTCCCCAGAGCACTTCCAACACCGGGAACGGCCTCGCGGGCATTGGGCCCGAAGGTGATCTCTCTGCTGTCGGCGGGGTGGGTGGTGTTGCGGCAAAACCTGTGATCCTGAAGGTGCCGCATCAGGTGGTCTACTCGGTTCACGAATACGACACCAACGTTTACGACTTCGGCGCCAACGATCAGCCGTCTACGTTGATTCCTCACATGAACGCGGACTGGGGCTACCTCTACACGCAAAACATTGCGCCCGTGTGGATTGGCGAGATGGGCTCGAATCTTGACAAGCCTCAGGATCGGGTCTGGGCGCAAACGCTGCTCGACTACATGAACGGCAAAGACGGTGCACAGGGCGGGCCCGCATTCAAGGGCCAGGATCAGCCCGTGAGCGGGAGTTGGTGGCTATGGGGCAACTTCCCCGGCGAACAGACCGACGGCACCCTTGAGAAAGATTGGGCAACCCCGCGGCGCGACCAGCAGGGTATCACCGATCAAATGCTTTACAAGCCGGCGAACCTAAATGCTTCGACGGCGAATCATGCGAATCGGTCCATGCGCGGAAACAGCGAATGAGCTGACCGCGAGTTTGGAAAGAATTTAGAGTGCAGGGCAATATGCAGGCGATGGTAGATGCTAAATGCAAATTGCCGCGAAACTTAAGGGCGGAAGTATTCAAGATGAATGCTCAACGATTGACGAAGTATAACCGTAGAACTTTTGGGAGGCAGAGATGCGCAATATGATGCGATTCTCCTTCGGGCTCGCGTTACTGGTATGCGCAAGTGCAGCGCTGGCTCAAAACTCGAACTCGGGCGATATTCGCGGAACAGCGACCGATTCCACCGGTGCCGTAATTCAGGGCGCCACTGTAACTGTGACGGATGTCGACAAGGGCGTAACCACAACATACGCAACCGATCAAGCAGGCTTGTACGATACGGGCTCCATCGTTACTGACCATTACACCATCACCTTTACCAAGCAGGGCTTCGACACCTACGTGCGCGGCCCCATCACTTTGAATAACGAGACGCTCACCATCAACGGAACCTTGAAGGTCGGGTCCTCTACTGAGACGGTTACGGTCACTACGGATATTCCCTTGCTCGAGACCGAATCCGCAACCCAGGTTACAACCATGCCGGAGCAGGAGCTGCAGGACCTGCCCAATTTTGCGAGCTGGGAGAGCTTTACTACGCTCATGCCCGGCTCGACGGGTACTTCGGCGCCAGGGGCGCAGGGAGGAATGGGCCCCGGTCAGGCAGCGTCGGTCAATGGCAACGCCGTTTTTTACAACGTACTGGGCGACGGCGTCACCATGTCCTTCCCATCCAACGGCAACTCCTACGACTACAATTTCGATACGCTGCAGGAAGTGCAGATGGTGTCGAGCGTACCGTCGGCACAGTATGAAAACGGCGGCGCCATCTACAACCAGATCAGCAAGGGCGGCGGCAGCCAGTTTCATGGCGACGTGTTCGATTACTTCCAAAACAGTTACCTGAACGCTGCAACCTACGCCTTCGGCCAGGGCTATGTCCCGGCCTTGCGCGCCAACTATTACGGCGGCTCCTTCAGCGGCCCCATACCGATCGGCGGATTAAAAAAGAAGTTGTTCTTCTTCTTCAACTATGACCGTCAACAGTATTACGGCGGCGCCAACTCAGGCTTCATCACAGTTCCCACCACGGGCGACGTATCCATCGCCGGCGGGAACCAATACAACATGCTTGCCGGCGATTTCACGGGACAGATGACCACTCTGGCAAATGGAACAACGGTGCCACTGCTGGTCTTTGATCCAACCACGCAGAAGCTGGTGACCACAGGCTCATATCAGGATGCAGCCGGCGATCCGCCTCAGGCCTGCACCGCAGCCAATCCGTGCCTTGAGCGGCAATCTTTCGCAAGCGAAGACTCAAACGGCAACAAGATTCCAAGCAGCATGATCGATTCAGTCGCCCAGGCGATGGAAGCGTATTTCCCCAAGCCCAACGTTGCCAACCCGAATGTCAAGAATGGAATCACAACCAACAACTACTTCTACAACTGGGCCTCCAACTCGCCAGGGTGGGCCTATTTCTTCCGCGTGGATTATGACGTCACCCCAAAGAACCGGTTCACGGCAACCGATTACCATAACGTGTCGAGTTCTCCCTACTACGGCGTTAGCATTTGCCCGATCGACTGTTACACCGCAAATGGCGATGGCCGTACAGCCATGATCTCCGATGTGTGGACGTTCAGCCCGGATAAGATCAATGAATTTCGTTTCGGGTTCACCAGCCAAAACAATCTCTACATCCCCGAATCCCTCAACCAGGGCTTCCCGGCCAAGCTGGGATTGAAGTTTGCCGAAGCGAATCTTTTCCCAGAAGTCTACATCAATTCGAGCATTACTTCGTCTTGTTGCTTTGGCGGCAACATGGCGCCCACGAGCAATGCCGTTCAGCATCAGCTTCTGTTCGAGCCTTCTGACGTAGTCACCATGATCAAGGGCAGGCATGTTCTTCACTTCGGCGGTGAATTCCTCGACCAGGAGATCAATACCACTTACTGGGGCAACATCGATGCAGGCCAGGAGAATTACTCAGGTGTATACACCACGGATACCCAAGACGACGGTTTTTTTGGGATTCCCTTTGCGGATTTCCTCCTCGGACAAGTAAATTCCTGGAGCGCCGCAAATACGCCGGAATTCTACCCCAGGATGAAGACGGTGCAACTCTTTGTTCAGGACGATATCAAGCTGAAGCCAAACTTCACCCTGAACGCCGGTGTGCGCTGGGAGGGTTGGAACGGCATGTATGACGCTCATGGCAACGAGCGTTCGTGGGATCCGACGGTCGTCAATCCTGCAGTCGATCCTAATGGCAACGCAAACACGCTGGGCGCCATGTGGTACGGCAGCACGCATGCCAACGGACGCACCAAGGTCATCGCCCCAATCTGGAATACATTCATGCCCCGGTTTGGCTTCTCCTGGCAGTGGAACCCGAATACCATCGTCCGTGGCGGAATCGGCCTCTATGCGTATAACTACAACGAGGGCCCAAGCGCTTACGGCGAACTCGGAAGCGAGTTAGGCTCTTCGGGCAACGAAAACGACAATACCAACGGCATTCTGCCAGTGGTCATTCTCAACCAGGACGGCACAGTGAACGACCAGGGAAGCGCTGGCCAAAGCATCGCCGCCTCGTATCAGGAAGCTCCCACCGGCCCTGATTCCTTGAATGGGCAGAGCGTGAGCTACGCTTATTATCACGAGCCGCTGTCAAAGATCTGGCAATACAATCTTGAAGTACAGCGCCAGATTGGCCCTAACATGGCGGCCAAAGTTGCCTATGTCGGCAGCCATGGTTTCGATCAGCTATTTGGCGTCGACCTTAACCAGATACCCTTGGCGGATCTTGGTCAAAACGATACTACCCCTCCGACCGATTACCGGCCATTTCCAAATTTCCAATCGATCGGCGGAAACAAGCTAATTGGCATATCGAATTACAACGCGCTTCAGGCCACGATCGAAAAGCGCATGAGTTCAGGACTGCAATTCAACTTCAACTACACCTGGTCGAAATTCCTGAACGAGACAGACACCTGTGCTTGGAACTGCGCGAGCACGTATTACCAGAACGCTTATGATGTGCGTGGCGCCTATGGACCTTCGGCCTTTGACGTCCGCCACATGTTTAAGGGACGTCTGGTCTACAAAGTGCCTTTTGGTAAAGGTCAAAGATTCCTGAACAAGAGCGTCATTGCGGATGAAATCGTGGGTGGATGGCAGACGTCAGCCACAATTCAGTGGCAGACAGGCAATCCATTCACGGTTGTAACGCCGAATAACACTTCCAACAATCAGGACGGAACTCTGTTTCCCAACGTGGTCCCGGGAGTCAATCCCTATGCGGGCGCTCACCAGATCGGACCCAATTCGAACTGGTTCAATGAGGCAGCCTTTACTCAGCCGGCTGATTTCACCTATGGGAATTCCAGCAGAAACAGCCTGTATGCTCCAGGCTACTCAAATATCAACTTCTCGATGGGGAAGAACTTCAACATCTGGGAAAAGACGGTATTTCTGATGCGCATCGATGCGGCTAATGTGCTCAATCATCCCAGCTTCGGCCAGCCAAACGCCAACTGGGGACCGAATGAAACATCTTCCATCACTTCGGTGACGGATGGCGGGCGCTCCGTGGAGATCATCGGGAGGATATCTTTCTAACCTGATGTGAATCCATAACCCGAAAAGGACGGCAAGTGATTGCCGTCCTTTTCTATTTACCTGTCACTTCTTCATCCTCCGGTTTGTTATCGAGTTGTACTCGCATATTACGAAAAAGCGTACGCAGCTTCTCCTTCATGTCTTTGTATTTTTGATACTCGGCAAGCTCGTGTTTGGCTTCCTCCAACTTTCCCTGCTGGCGGTAGAGAGTGCCTAGACGATAATGCGCAGTGTAGTTCGTGGGGTCGATCTCAAGAGCATGTTCCAACAGAGCGCGCGCCCTGTCGCGTTCATTCATCGATATCAGAGTCTTGGCAAAGTCGGTACAGGCATCCGCGTCGTCTGGCTGCATTTGAACCGCTCGCGCCTCGGCATCGTATGCCGCCTTCAAATCGCCGCGTTGCGCCGCAATTTCGCCCACCATCAACTGCGCTTTTTCGTCCTGCGGATCCGCTGCCAACGCTGCCTTGAATTGCGCTTCGGCCCCCGCTTTAAGTTTCGGATCGGTGGAATTGTAGAGAACGGTTCCGTAGTCGAAGAGCAGGCCGGGCAACTTCGGGTTGAGCTTGATCGCCTCCCGATAATTCGCGATCGCTGCGGCCTCGTCTCCATGGCGGATAAGCTCACTTGCCATCGCCTTGTGCATCTCCGCGCTGTTGGGGGCGGTCATGGCCAGGGTAATAAGCGAAGTGCCGGCCACAGCCGAGTTGAGCCGGTAAGACAAAAGCAACAAGCCCGGATCGGTGGGTTGTGATTCAAGCATCACAGAAGCTGCATCGGCCGCCTTCTCAAGTTCTCCATTGCCTGTGTAGATATTGACCAGCGCATTGCCCACTTCCATCTGCACTTTTTCGCCCTTCAGATGAGGCAGCGCGGATTCAAGATCGGAGCGGGCGTTGTCTTGATCTTTGATTCGGACCTCGGCCAGGCCTAACAAGGCTTGAATCTTCCACAAATCGGGTTGTGCCTTGACCGCGATTCTCAAGTGCGGAACTGCTTTCTCCATCTCCCCTCTGAAAAAGAGAAGAACGCCAAGATTGGCCTGCGCATCCTGATTGGCTGGGTCGATCGCAATCACAGCCTCAAGCTCAGGAATGGCGAGATCCGGACGCTGATTGCCGAGGTCCTGCCGGGCATTTTGTAAATGCTGCTGGACGCTGTCGCTCGCACCAGGCGCATTTTGCGGCAGTGCGGGGATCGACAGGACTGCGAACAGAAAAACGAAAGCTGTTGAGTGGGTGGCCATGGCAACCTGATGATACCGCAGGCGACGAGCCACAGTGCATTCGATTAAGTAGACTCGCGAATCACTAATTTAAGTGGGACAAAGGTTCGCTTCGGCACGGCCTTAACGCGCGCATCCTGTAACTCGAGTATCTGCTGGGTAGCTTCAGCCGCGAGCCCGGGAACGTCTTGATCGATTGTGGAAAGCGGCACGTACAGAGTGTTCCAGCACGACAGCCCGGCGAGGTTTGATACCCCAATGAGGGCCATCTCTCCGGGGATTGCGAGACCCGCTTCGAGCACAGCTCTCTGCGCTCCAGCCGCAATCACGTCGTTATAGCAAAACACCGCATCGGGACGTGACTTGAGCATCAGCAGTTTGTGCAAAGCAGCATAGCCGCACTCCTCGCCACGCTCATCGCCCGATTCGACCGCAATCACGTAATCCGGATTCACGATGTGACCATGGCGCTTCAGAGTAGCTTTGTAGCCGGCAAGACGCCCTCGCCCCGGGGGCAGATTGGGGATGCCTATGTGAGCGATGCGGCGATAGCCTCGCTCGATCAGATGTTCTGTCGCCAATTCCCCGATCGCCTCATTGTTTGAGCCGACGAAATGCGAGTTCAAGCCGCGAAGAGGCCGGTCCAATAGCAGGTGAGGCACGTGCGCTTCGTGCAGGCATCGGGAGATGCTGTTCGATTTTGCACGCTGGCTCGAAGCGAGCACCAGGGTATCGATGCGGCGCGCCAGAAGCGCTTCAATTTCCTGCAACTCCAATTCCGGGTCTTCGTCTGAAGAGGAGAGAACCAGGCTGTATCCCTTCTGGCGGAGATTACGCGCCAGGACTTTTGCGATGGCCGCAAAAAAAGGGTGCATCAAATCGGGTACGATCATGCCGATCAGGAATGTGCGCCCCGTAGCCAGGCTGCGCGCGGTCAGATCCGGACGATAGTTGAGTTCTTTGGCGCGATCGAGTATGCGCTTGCGCACTTTAACACTGATCCGACCCTGGTTGCGCAGCACTCTCGATACCGTATTGACTGACACACCAAGGTCGGCCGCAATGTCTCTCATGCGAATTGAATCTCTCGTCCGGACTGACATTTGCTGGCGCGACCTTTGCGGCGAGTATGGTTATGAAATAGGCCGAAGTCTCTCTTTATGCTATTCCTTTGACAGGGTTTTTTGAAGAACATAAAATCGATTTAATATCAGCTAATTAATATATGTGGACTGTTCAGAGTTCCTTCTTACTCTCACCGTCCGGTGTCGCTATGATCCATGTCACACATGGAGGCAGATATGAATCGTCGTTCGTTCGCAAGGTTGGCCATGGCCGGCGCAATTGCGACGGCAGCCGGCAAATGCCGGGGTGAACTTTTAACAGCGGCAGCAGGCAGTAACGGCGCCGACGCGGGAAGCGACGATGGTCTAAAGACCCGTTGGCAGAAGCTGGACGATACCATTCGCGGCTGGTGGGCAGGCGATTTGCATCATGCCACCGAACAAGAGGTCCGTAACGATCCGGATAAGACCTTACTCTATCTTCCATTTCCTTACATCACTGCCGGAGGCTCAGAGAGCGCATTTCCCGAGATATATGGTTGGGATACTCAATTTATCAACCTGGCGCTTCTCGCTCACAATCGATCCGACATTGTGCGCTGGAACATTCTCGATCAGCTTTTCATGATCGAACGGTATGGCAAGGTTCTCAATGGGAATCGCACTTTTTATTTGACGCGCGGCCAACCGCCGCTGCTGGCGTGGAGCGTTGAGAACTATCTGAATGAGCACAAGGACGACGATGAGCTGGCCATGCTCGCGTATCCCAATCTGGAGCGTTCCTACACGGGCTATTGGAAAGGGCCGGACCACATCACGCCGACCGGGCTCTCAACTTGCCGCGACAGCGGGACCGGAGCCGATCTGAATTCGACCGAAGGTCCTCAGTTAGCGGCGGAGTGCGAATCGGGGCTGGACTTTACGCCGATCTTCGATGGGGACATTCGCCGCTGCGTGCCACTCCATATCAACTGCGCCCTGGTTCGGCAGGCCCAGGTGCTCAGTGCTCTCGCGGAGCGATTTGGATGGCATGACAAAGCTGAGAGATGGAAGAAGGAAGCCGATAGCCAGGCGGGAAATATCAACCGTTATTGCTGGGATGAGAGCAAGGGTTTCTATTTTGAGTACGATTACGTGCGCAAGATGCGGCTTCCGTTTTATTCATTGAATGGATATTGGCCGCTCTGGGCGGGCATCGCGTCAAAGGCGCAGGCCGAGCGTGCTGTCGGCCATCTGCAACAATTCGATCATCCTTATGGATTGACCTTCACCGACAAGGACTATCCAAACCCGCATCCCGAGTTCAAGGCACTCGAGTGGGCCTATCCGGAATCGTGGCCTCCACAACAGGTCATTGTCGCGCTGGCGCTAAAACATTACGGACTTCCTGAAGTGGCACGCAATGTGAATCGGACCTACCTTGACAACGTGGTTACGACCTGGGAGAAGACGGGAACCACCTGGGAGCGATATAACGCCGTGCAGGGCGGGCACTGGTGCCCGGTTGAACGGACCGAGGTTGCCCGGCTCCACGGGTGGTCGTCGTCATCGGCGGTGGTTATAGGCCGGCTGTTGTTCGGCTAGCTGATCGTAAGGAACCGAGTCCACGAGCTGCACACTTTTCAGTCAATGCTGCTGGATCGCTTAGTGGGAGAGCCCGGCGATTTGTACATGGTATGGGCCTAACAAGTCACCCGTGGAGTGGCCGACGGCAGCAAGAGCAATGCGGTAATTCACCTGTGTCTGCAGCAGGATGAGTTCGGCCTGCGCGAGCCGGGTTTGCGCATCGAGCACAAAGAAGTTTGTCTCTGCGCCGAGCTCATACTTGCGCTGCTCTGAAGTGAGAGTCTTTTGTGCCAGATCGAAAGAAGCCGTCCCGGCGGCCAACGCCTCGCGGGCTTCATCCAGTTGATGCACGGCATCGTGGACTTCGCGCGTAATCTGCTCGCGAATCTGCCCGCCAGTATCGAGATCGTGGGTGCGCGAGACCAGGGCGTTGCCCAGGCTTGCTTGTCCGCCGCGATTCCTCACCGGCAGCGTGAGCGTGAGAGTTCCGCCATAGCCTGGATAGCCGAAGCCGAAAAGCTGGCTCATCGACGTGCCAAATCCCCCAGGAGCGATTAGCGCGCCGTTCAAGAGGTTGTATTGATTGCCGCCTAAACCGGCGCTCTGGTAGAAGCCTTGAAACTGGAGATTGGGTTCGAGCTGATTGTGCGCGAGACGGATGCTGTCGGCATCGTTGGCCAGGGCATCCTTGACGGCGTCCAGTTCCGGCCGCTGGCTGAGCGCCTGAGTCACAGCCGTTTCCGCATCGATGTTTTCGAGCTGCCCTTCTGTTTGCGGATTTTCAGTCAGATTCAACTCGAGTGTGTTCGCCTGGGGATCGCGGTCGGCGCCGATCGTGATGCGAAGCGCCTCTTCTGCCTGGGTAAGGGCGTACGCCGCCTGGATGACCCCGACCTTGCGTGCCGCTACTTCAGATTGGGAGCGATAGATGTCGAGCGGCGGCAAGGCCCCTAGTTCGAGCGAGCGCTTGTCGCGGTCGTAACTGGCCTCGGCAAGCTTCAACGACTTCTGTTGCACATCGAGAGCGCCGCGGGCCTCCACCGCATTCCAATACTGGCTCACAACATTCAAGATGGCGTCGTTCACCTCGGCTTCAAAGCTGGAACGCGATTGATCGAGCGACCGGCGCGCAATCCTAATTGGGGCCAAATTGGCAAAGCGTCCGCCGCCGCGTAGCAGAGGTTGTGTCAGTGTGAACGTCAGCGTGGAGTTGAAAAATGGATTGAAATAATAGTAGGAGTTGTTAGTCGAATACTTATTCGACGAAATTACCGCCTGGAAATTAGTGCCCGAAGAGAAGGTCTGCGTATAAGTCATCTGCCCGGTCTGGCTCAAGGAGTTAAGCGTTGCAGTAGCCGAGACGCCAACTCCCTGCAGTTGGCTGTAAGAGGGGGTCGAATAGCGATTGATGTTGATACTGCTCTGCAGCGAAGGGTCGAAGGGTGAAAACTGCCCGAGCAAATTAAACTTCTGAGCTTCGATCTGGGTTTCATCAATTTGGACGTTGCTGTTGTTTTCGAGCGTGAGCAGGATTGCGTCGCGAAGCCCGAGGGTGAGCTTGCCGTCCTTTACGTAGTCCATTAGATGCTGCGGGGGCGGTAGTTTGTCTGCGCGAACGCGCGCGGTAAGCATTCCGCGATAACTCTCAGCAGACTGCGCCTGTGCAGGCAGGAAGGCAACCAGCGCGAAGAACGAAACCAATGCAGAACGAATGAACCTCATTCAACGACTCCATCTAAGAGCGGAGATTGTCGGCAACAAAAGCAGATGCGGTATTCAATGTGGAATTGAAGGGCAGAACGCAGGTCCTACTCATAGCGAATCGCCTCCACGGGATCGAGACGCGCGGCCTTGGTGGCGGGATAGATTCCAAAGATCAATCCAACGGAGATGGAAACGAGAAACGCCAGGGCGATGGAGCTGAAGGTGACGATGGTCGACCATCCGGCCAGCCAGGCGATGAGCCGGGAGATGAAGAAGCCAAAGACAACGCCGATGGTTCCACCAGCGAACGAGATCATGGTGGCCTCGACTACAAACTGGCGCACGATGTCGGATTGCCTGGCCCCGACCGCGCGCCGCAGCCCGATTTCGCGGGTACGCTCGAGAATGCTGGCCAGCATGATGTTCATGATGCCGATGCCGCCCACGAGCAGTGAAATGGATGCTATGGCCACCATGACGGTATTGAACAAATGCTCGGTGCGCTTTTGCTCGGCGAGCAGTTCGGCGGGGACCACGATGGTAAAGTCGTCAGCGCCGCGGTGCGATGAATTAAGTACGGCCCTCACTATCTGCGCAGATTCTGAGATGTTAGCGCTATCAGCCAGATTGAGATAGATTCCGTCTATCTCATCTCTAACATCGCTGTAACTGTCTTCAAGACGCAGAAACGCGGATTGCAGCGGAATATAGATGTTGTTATTCACGTCGACGGGCGCGGCGCCTGAGCTATCGCTCTGCGCGCTCAGTTGCGGGCTCACCACCCCGATTACGCGAAACCACTGCTCGTTGACCTTAACGTACTGGCCGAGGGGATTGGAGGAGCCGAAGAGACTCCATTTGGCGGCAGCGCCCAGCACGCACACGGGCGCGGCACGGCTGTCGTCGTCCTCATTGAAAAACCTTCCGCTCAACAAATGCAGGCCGGTGATCTGCTGGTAAGTTGCGTTTACGCCCATCACATTGGGCATGCCTTGCTGCGCCTTGGGGATAGTTTTCGACGGCGTGAGCTGCTTGCGCGGGGTGGAAGCGGCGATGCCTTCCAGGTCGTCCTGAATCACGCGGTAGTCCTGAAGCGTGAGCCCCGGAGAAAGCTGGCGAACTTTCTGATGGGCCTGCCATTCGACCGTTTCCCTGGCTTCGACAATCAGGTTGTGGACTCCCATCTGTTCGATGAGGGCCATAACCTTTTGCCGCGCGCCGGCGCCGATTGACAGCATGGCCACCACGGCAGCTACGCCGAAGATCATACCCAGCATGGTGAGCAGCGAGCGCATGCGATGTAGCAACAGGTTTTGCACGCCCAACTGCGCGTCTCTTGTCCATTGCTGATAGACAAGCAGAAGGCGCTCTCGCGACAGCGATTGGTTCTCAGCCATCAGGGCGTCCCTCCGATGCCGCCAGCCGTTGTTGCAGGGCCGGTGGTTTTGCGCGGCGCGGTGGGATCTACCATTGCGACCACGCTGCCTTCTTCCACTCCTTCGACGGCCGCCCGGCTTTCGTTCTGGCTTTCGATCTTCACCTCTCGCTGCTCGTACCCGTTACCTTTCCTGACATAGACAACCCGCTTGCCGTCCTTGAGAAAAATGGCCACCCGGGGCAGATAGAGCACATCCTTTTTTAAGCCGCCGAGAAAGACGATTTGGGATGTGAAGCCTGAGCGGAGGCGGGGATCCTGATTGGCGAGTTGAATGGAGACGTCGAAGTTGCCACTGGTGTTGGCGGTGAAGAATTGACGCACCGTCATTCCGCCGACGCTCTTCACGGTTCCATGAAAAACCTGCCCCGGCAATGCATCGAAGACAACCTGAACCGGCTGTCCCACAGAGACATTGCCGCGGTCCTGCTCACTGATTTTGGTAGTCAGGTCAAGGCCCTGGGGATCGACGACCTGCGCAATCGATGCTCCCGACTGAACCTGGTCGCCCTCATGGTAGTCAGGAAGAACCATCCCGGTGAACATGATTCCGCCCATGACAAATACGTTCTTCTGAATCGAAACCAACCCGTCCATGGGCGCGGTAACGCGCATTTTATCCAGGTTCTGCTGCGCCTGGTCCATGCCAAGCTTGGCCTTGTTGTACTTCTCCTGGGCAAGGTAAGTAGCAGCCTGCCCTGAGGCTTTATGGGACTCGATGTCTTTTTCCTGTTCATCCAACACGCGCTTGGCCTGCACCAGGGCAAGATCGTTTTTTTCGGCGTCGATCTTGCTCAATAGCTCGTTCTTCTGCACGTCGAGCTCGGCTCGGCGCACGCTATAGCGGTCCTTGAGCAAAGTGACCTGGTCAACGGCGGCGAGCACAGCGGCATCGGCCTTGGCTTTGGTTATTTCCTGTTCGGCCTGTTGCAGTTCTGAGCGGTTCTGCTCCATCTTGTAAAGCTGCTCGCTGGGGTCGAACTCGAAAACAACATCGCCCTTTTTTACAGACTGGCCGGTGCGCACAATATGAGTAAGCTGCAGCGCATCTCCACCGACGGACGGAGCCGAGAGCATGATGGAATGGCTGGCGCGCAGCTCGCCCACCGCACGAACCTGGATATCGATGTCACCGCGCCTGACCTGGGCGATTGGGATGTCGTCGGCACCGGCGGCCAGGGGGACGTGACTGGAAGCCACAACCACGCCAATGCCCGCAGCCAGCAGGATGCCAGCCAATCCCCAGACAAGAATGCGATGCCGTTTGATATGCGCCATCTCACTCCTTCCCCGAAGGTTCTTTGAGGGCCACCAGGTCGCCCGGTTTCAAACCGCTGGAGACCAGGATGCGTTCGCGGCTTCTTCTTTCAACTTGAATGGCGCGCTCTTGAAAAGCAGAGCCATTCCAGACGTAGGCCACGGTTTGCCCTGATTTGAGGAAAGACGCCTGCGCCGGAATGGTGATAGCGTCTGGAACCCGGTCGACAATGATAGTGATTTGCACGGTCATACCGGGCTTGAGGCGCGAGTCCGCCTGGTCAATCGAAATTTCAACATCGAAGTTGCGAGGGATGGGCCAGCCGGAGGAAAAGTCGGAGGTAGCGATGGTGCCGATGCGCTCAATTTTGCCGGTGAACTGGCGATCGGGAATGGCGTCAAGTTGCAGCGTGACTGGCTGCGAGAGGGCCAGCCGGCCACGCTCAGTCTCATCGACGCGGGCTGCGATGCGCATTGAGGCAGGATCGGGCAGTTCAGCGATCGGTGTGCCCGGCCACGCACGCTCGCCGGCTTTGAAAGGAGCTTCTCCGCCGTTGTGCCAGATGGATAGAAGACTGATGGTTCCATCCGACGGCGCCTTTAACGTCATGGCAGAGAGTGCCCGCTCTGCGCGCTGGGCATCGAATTCCGCTTTGCGGCTGGCATTCTTCTTGTCTTGAATCGTCGCCCCGTCAACCGTGGTGTCCGACTTCAATTGCGCCTCCGCTTGGCGCAGCGCCTGCTCCGCGTCTGCAAGTTTAAGATTGGCTTCGGCGCCGTCGATTCTCGAGACCACCTCACTCTTGCTGGCATCGAGCTTGGCCACCTCGACGTCGTATTTGGCTTTCATCACTGCGGTCGTATCCACTTCTTCATTGAGACGCCCATCGGCCCTGACCTGCTCGATGTCAGCCTGCGAAGACTTGAGCACGGACTGGTCCTGCGCGAGATCCTGCTTCGTTTTGGAGGGATCGAACTCCACCACCACCTCGCCCTTTTTCACCTGCGCTCCATCCGTGGCGATCTTCAGAATCTGTAGATCGCCGGCGTTGGCGGGTGCCGTAATGGTGACGGATTTCATGGCCTTCAACTGGCCGCGAATATCGAGAACATCGAGAAACTCGCCGCGCTTGACCTGGAACGTGGGAATAGCAGGGGGCCTCGAAGAAAAATGGGCCACTCCGTAGACAGCCGCACTGGCCGCGATCAGAGTGACGATCACCACGATCGTCCTGTGCCTGACCCATAATTCGAGAATCCTCTGTTTCATCTCGACCCGCTCCCGGCGCCAGGGGCGCCTGCCGGTTCAACATCGACCGCGGCGGAAAGATCGGGCATCAGTCTTGGGTCGTGGCCCTGGATCGAAAAAGTGGCGGAAAAGTTGCGCAGCTTGGGAGAGAAATCGCCGGCCGTGCCCATGGGATCGACTGACTCCAATTGCGCCGGAAATACCAGGTCGCCATACGCGTCCAGATGCACCAGCGCCCTCTCGCCAATCTTCAATTGAAGCAGATCTTCCTGGTTGACGGGCACGCGCACCTCCATCATGGCGGGATCGACTACCTGCATGAAAGGAACGCCGGGGCGCACCTGATCGCCTTCCTGCACTTCGCCCATGTTTCCCTGTTTCCAAATGGTGTTGAAAACGACGATGCCGTCGATGGGCGAGTGAATCTCCATCAGGGCGGAGTTGGCCTGTGCATGAAGCATGGTCTCGCGCGTGCGGTCGCGCTGGATTTCAAGAATGCGGATGGAGGCCTGCGCAGCCTTGCGCTTGAGGTCGAAGGTCTGCTTCAACTGCGCCAACGTGGCCTTGGCTTCGTCCAGGTCTTCCTGGGCTTTTTCGGCGTCGATGCGCGAAAGCAGCTCCACCTTTTCCATTTCCAGTGTGGTCTTGGCCAGATTGTCCTGGGCCTCAAGAATCTCGGTTTCATCCTTGGCGCGGGCGGCGTCTTCCTTGGCCTGCGCTTCGATCACCTGCTGATTCAAATCGTCTGCCTGGGCCTGCTTGTCGATGGAGTCGCGCAACTGCGCCTGCCGGTCGAACTCGACCAGAAGGTCTCCTTGCCTGACGCGCGTGCCGCTGGGGATGAGCTTGGTGATGGTGAGCGTGCCCACCTGCTGGCCGGCAATCAGAGGAGCCTGGACAGCTCGTGCTTCAACCGCTGCCGTCATGCCCTTCAGGCGAACGGTCTGCCCTGCCGCAGCCGGCCCCGCGGAGTGTTGCGTGGCCGTGCCTGGAGCCTTGAATCTAGCGTGCGAAAAAAGTGCCGCAATCACGACCGCAACCACCAACACCACGGCCAATACGGCCCCCAATGCGGAAACGATGCCACGCGGCAAGCGGCCTGAATTGGAACCGGCCCCTGAATCCCGGGAATCCACTGGCTTCGCTTCCTCCGAATCTTGGGGCGAAACCACCGGGCTACTCATTTAGGACCTGTTCAGTGCGAAATGATTCCATGTAACTTCGTTTCATCGATTGTGGCTTTCAGGCAAATATACGCCCCAGCTCCTTGGCATCAATAACCGGAAAACCGTCGGCAATCGGAAGACCGTCGGTCAAGACCGAATTGCAAGGTTGAAAGGATCTTTTTCTTTTGACGTCTTTGAGACGCATTTGTTGGGCTTTCCGCTCACGCAGTTGTCGTTTTTCGTCTTCCTCTCAGCCAATCCTGCAGCCAGAATTCCCAACGCCGGATAGCGTCGCCGGCCTCACCTGAAAATGATCCGCAGTGTTGAGTCTGAAATCCTGGCCTATCTCAGTAGGTGTGAATCGCCTACGCACGCGCTCCTCCCTTTGAGGACGGGGCTTATTGCAAATGGGGGAAGCAATACCGCGACCCTGGCTTGCACCGCTGGCTCTGGCGGTTGCGCTGGGAGGTACTCACTGACGATCTGTTGCGCGTTCTCGCAACAGTGCAACTTATCTATTTTGATTGTCTTAAATTGGTGCCGGGAGGGGGGGTCGAACCCCCATGACCGCAAGGGTCGGCGGATTTTGAGTCCGCTGCGTCTGCCAGTTCCGCCATCCCGGCATGGGTTGGTGGGCCTTCAAAGTATCGCATAGAGCCGCCTCGCGATTCCACTTCAGGCGCCCCAACTTCGGCCGGCACAATGCGCTGCCGGCACGATACACTGACTTTGGAATCGCCCTATATAGCTTCCCCATGTACGCGGAACCGTGCGAGGTCAGGCAGACGGAAAATGTATTGAAACGGCGCGGAGTCAGGCGAACTCTGTGTCTCATAGCCCTTTCGTTCCTTGCAGCCATTTCCCTGGCAGCCATTCAGCCAGCCTTTCCGTCCGCAACCGCTGACAACCAAAACGATGCAGCCGTTCCCGCGCCGAGCGCCTACGCCGGCGATGCCACTTGCGCCGAGTGCCACGCCACCCAGGCCAGATCGTACGCTGCCACGGCGCACGCAACCGATTCAAGCATTGCAACTGACAGGACTATCCTGGGCGACTTTGACCCTCAAAACGCTGTCCTCCGCACCAGCAATCCCAGCCTGGCCTTCGTGATGCTCTCCACACCTGAAGGCTTTTACCAAAGCGCGGTCAACCTCTCTGACCCTCAGCACCTGAACCAGACAATGAAGCGCTTCGACATCGTTGTCGGCTCCGGCCGCCACGGCCAAACCTATCTATATTGGGAGGGAGATCAACTTTTCGAGCTTCCGGTTTCCTGGTGGTCGTACTCACATCGATGGGTCGACAGCCCCGGCTACCCCGATGGAGTGCTTCACTGGCAGCGCGCCGTGCAGCCTCGCTGCCTTGAGTGCCACGCCAACTACTTCACCACCACCGCCATGCCCAATCACTACGCAAAAGACAGCCTGGTGCTGGGCATCGGATGCGAGCGTTGTCATGGGCCCGGCGCCCTGCACGCCTCCCGTGAGCGATCTGCCTCGCCGCCTGCCCCCGGCTCGCCCAAGGAAGCCATTATCAATCCGGCTCATCTTACGCGAGATCAGCAGATTGGCCTCTGCACCTTGTGCCACGCCGGTCAGTCCCCGTCAATCAAGCCAGCGCTAACCTATATTGTGGGCAACAACATTAAGGATTTCATCGAGGTCAGCGCGCCTCCTGCCGATAAGCCCGTCGACGTCCACGGCAACCAGGTGGGAGCTCTCGAGCAAAGCAAGTGCTTCACCTCAGGCAAGCTCACCTGTTCCACCTGCCACAACGTGCATAAGACTCAGGAGAAGGCCGACGCGTTCTCCGGCCATTGTCTTGAATGCCACAAAGTTACGGCCTGTGGGCGGTACCACCTCATGGGCGCCTCCATCCGCGGCCACTGCGTGGATTGCCACATGCCGCTGGGCAAGTCGAACGCCATTAAGACAGCCACGGGATTGGATCAGCAACAGGCTACTTTTCGCTCTCACCGCATCGCGATCTATCCCGATGCGACCCTCGATCCTGCGGAAAAGTGAGCCTTTAACTGCACAAAGTTATCTTTACCGCCGTGCGACAATGAAAGGTGAGCGATGACAACTGCCCCTTTTGCATCCGCGCCCGAGCCGACCACGGTAACCCCTGACTTGCTGGCTCAACACAGCATCACTCCCGACGAATACGACCGCATCCTGGCCGCGCTCGGCCGCGTACCATCCCTCACTGAGCTGGGCATTTACAGCGTGATGTGGAGCGAGCACTGCTCCTACAAGTCAAGCCGCGTCCATCTCAAGCGGCTGCCGACCAAAAGCGAGCGCGTCGTCCAGGGTCCCGGAGAAAACGCCGGCATCATCGACGTCGGCGACGGATGGGCCTGCGCCTTCAAGATCGAATCGCACAATCACCCCAGTTACATTGAGCCCTACCAGGGCGCGGCTACCGGCGTGGGCGGCATTCTGCGAGACATATTTACCATGGGCGCGCGACCGCTAGCCGTGATGGACTCGCTCCGCTTCGGCCCCATCTCTGCCGACGACGTCTCCGCAGATTCAATCCGGGACGCAAACGAGCGCAAGCTCCTCGTCCACAAGAATCACTCCATCCTGGAGGGCGTGGTCGGCGGCATCGCCGGCTATGGCAACTGCTTTGGCGTACCCAACCTCGGCGGAGAAACCAAGTTCGACATCTGTTACAGCGGCAATCCCCTCGTGAACGCTTTCGCGCTCGGCCTCGTCCGCAAAGACGAAATCTTTTACGCCAAGGCCAGCGGCACCGGAAACCCAGTGATATATGTAGGCGCCAAAACTGGCCGTGACGGCATCCACGGCGCCACCATGGCCAGCGAAGAATTCCACGAGGGCACCGAGGCCAAACGTCCCAACGTCCAGGTCGGCGATCCATTCATGGAGAAGCTGCTTCTTGAGGCCTGCCTTGAGGCCATGAAGACTGGCGCCATCGTCGGCATTCAGGATATGGGCGCGGCCGGCCTCACCTGCTCCACCTGCGAGATGGGGGCGCGCGGCGGCGTGGGTCTCGACGTTGAGCTCGACCATGTGCCTCAGCGCGAGACCGGCATGACCGCCTACGAGATCATGCTTTCTGAAAGCCAGGAACGCATGTTGCTGGTCGCTGAGAAGGGCCGCGAAAACGAAGTCCTGAGCGTCTTTTCGAAATGGGGCCTCGACGCCGTCATAGTCGGCACCGTTCAGCCCGAGCCGCGCCTCCGCATCCGTCATCACGGCCAGCTTGTCGCCGACATTCCCAATCAATCCCTCACTGACGATGCTCCGCTTTATCATCGCCCCGTCGGCGTGTGGAAACCTCCTGTGCCGCTCGATCCTCCTGACTTCATCGAAGCCGAACTCGGATCCCAGCGCAATTTCACCGCGGACCTCGAAAAGCTCCTTGCCTCCTCCAACGTCTGCTCCAAGCGCTGGATTCACGAGCAGTACGACTCCATGGTGCAAACCAACACCGTGATCGGCCCCGGCGGCGAAGCCGGTGTGATGCGAATTAAAGGAACAGGGAACAGGGAGCAGGGATCGGAAAAGCCGGAGCGCGGTCTCGCCATGGCGCTCGACGGAAATGGCCGCTGGTGCTGGCTCAATCCCAAACTCGGCGCAATGCACGCTGTGGCCGAATGTGCCCGCAAAGTTGCTTCTTCCGGCGCGGTCCCCGTCGCCGCCACCAACTGCCTCAACTTCGGCAATCCTGAGAAGCCTGAGATTATGGCCCAGCTTTCCGCCGCCATCGATGGCATCGCTGAGGCCTGCACCGCGCTCGGGACGCCTATCACCGGCGGCAACGTCTCGCTTTATAACGAGACTCGCGGCGTCGGCATCCAACCCACTCCCGTGATAGGCATCGTGGGCATCTTCGACGACGTCACCATCGCCGTCCCCGCACACTTCCAGCGCGCCGCCGACGCTATTGTCCTTCTCTGGCCCATTTCGCGCGGCGAAACTCCCGATCCCAATCTTGACGTCCCCATCAAGCCGCTGCCCATCAGCATGTATCCGCTCCCCGCACTCGAAGATCAATCCGTGCCCAAAGATGAACCGGATGCATCCGATGCCGATGCTGCCACGAACCTCGCCAGCTTCGGCTCCTCTGAATATGCCAAGGTCGTACTCGGCGGCATCTGGGGCCAGCCTCCGCCTCTCGATCTCGACGCTGAAGCACGCCTGCAGAAACTGCTCGTGCTCTTTGCCGAACGGGGCCTGGTTCATTCCGCTCGCGACATCTCTGATGGCGGCATTGCAGTCGCTCTCGCCCAGGCGGCCTTCCCGCTCTCCATCGGAGCAACGATCGAGCAGGATCAGTCGCTCCTCGCCCATCCTCTATTCGGACTGTTTGCCGAGCCCGCATCCACCATGCTTCTAACCTCCGCGCCCGTTGACTTTGACGAAATCGAGAACCTCGCATCGAAGCACGGCTTTCTCGCCGCTCGCATCGGTACCACCGGCGGCTCGCGCCTTGAAATCTCGGTTGATCGCGAACCCTTTATCTCCGCACCCATATCCGGCCTGCGCAAGATCTGGTCCTCGTCCCTCGAAGCCAACATTCATGAAGAGGTACCTGCATGACCCGGTTGCTTTTTCAGGGCGTGGAAGGCGTCACCGACGAATCGAAAGCTCTTAGCGCAAGCCCGTCTTGTTCCCTTGTTCCCTCGTTCCCTTGTTCCCCTGAGATCATCGCCGAAGACGATAATCTTCACGAGGAATGCGGCGTCGTCGCCATTCACGGCCACGCCGACGCTGCCCGCCAGGCCTACCTCGCTCTCTATGCTTTGCAGCACCGCGGCCAGGAGTCGGCCGGCATCGCGACTGCCGACGGCTTGCATCTGGCCAACATCAAGGGCATGGGCCTTGTCTCTGAAATCTTCACTGACGACGTGCTCCGCAAGCTTCCCGGCCCCATGGCCATAGGCCACACGCGCTACTCCACCACCGGCGATTCGGCCCTGCTCAACGCCCAGCCCATTCGCGTCGAATCTACAAAGGGCCTAATCGCCATTGCTCACAACGGCAACCTGGTGAACCTGGGCAATCTCCGCACCCGCCTCGAACGCGCAGGCGCCTACTTTCAAACCACATCTGATTCCGAGATCATCGTCCAACTCATCGCCCACTCGCAGGCCTCAACGCTCGTCGATGCCATCGCCGACTCGCTCGCTCAGCTTGAGGGCGCATTCTCAATCGTCATGCTCACGCGCGACCGTGTCTTCGCCGCGCGCGATCCCCGCGGCTTTCGACCGCTTTCTATCGGACGCATCCGCAATCATGGCGCGCCCGACACCATCATCTTCGCTTCTGAATCCTGTGCCTTCGACCTGCTCCGGGCCGAGTATATCCGCGACGTTCTTCCCGGCGAACTCGTCATGGTGACAGGCGACGGCCTGACCAGCCGCCAGTATGCCACCGGCGTCCCGCAATCAAGCTGCATCTTTGAGCACGTGTACTTCGCGCGCCCCGACAGCAAGATCTTCGGTCGCTGGGTGCAGGAATCGCGCGACCAGATGGGCCGCCAGCTCGCGCGCGAATCGCACGTGCCCGCCGATGTCGTCGTCCCTGTCCCCGATTCTGGAGTGACTGCTGCTCTTGGCTACGCTGAAGAGGCTCGCCTCCCATTTCGATTCGGTCTCATCCGCAACCACTATGTCGGCCGCACTTTCATTGAACCCGAGCAACGCGTGCGCGACTTCGGGGTACGCCTCAAGCTCAACCCCGTGCACAATCTTCTCGAGGGCAAACGCGTCATTCTCATCGACGACTCCATCATTCGCGGCACAACTTCCCGCAAGATCGTACGCATGGTGCGCGGCGCCGGCGCAAAAGAAGTCCACCTCCGCATCAGTTGCCCGCCCACCATCTCGCCTTGCTTCTACGGCGTCGACACGCCTTCAAAGCGCGACCTTATCGCCGCTAACAACTCCGTTGAAGAGATTCGCCAATATATCGAAGCCGATTCGCTTGCCTATCTCTCGCTCGAAGGCCTGCTCCAGGCCGTTCAGGACGAGAAAAAGGTGGGCTACTGCACCGCCTGCTACACCGGCCAGTATCCCACTCAATGGGTCGATGTCGACGAAATCCTGCCCGCTGCCGCTACGCTCTAGCAAAACCGTACAAATCGCTGCTGGGTCTCGTCGCTGGGCTGTTGGCCCGTCGAAAAGTATTTCAATACGCTCACTTACAACACAAAACACAATGCAACTTGTGTAAGTGATGCTCTATCTAATTCAATCGTCAGGTTAGTAAGTCTATATTATTTTGCCGGCCTATCCGGCTTCCGCGACACTTCCTGGAGGTTTCTCCCATGCATGTTCCCCATGTACTACCCCTGGCTTTGTGTGTCTTCATCCCGGCTGCTATCTCGGCTCAGGATCCAGTTAGTTTTTCCCCGGTTACCAGTACCGCCGGAGAAACTCCGGCTAACATCTACGCCGTGGACGTGAACAACGACGGACTTACCGATATTGTTCAAGACACGGGACAGTCGCCTTCCGCTTTCTCCGTCAGCATCAACTATGGTAATGGAACCTTCAAGGCTCCGGTTACTTACACGCTGCCGGGTTCGTCCACTATACCCAATTGCATTGCCGCTGCAGACTATAACAACGACGGCAACGTCGATCTAGCGGTGCCTCTGCTCAACACCAATCAAGTCGCTGTCTACCTGGGTAATGGCGATGGCACCTTCAAGTCCCCCGTCATCTCAACCATCGACCTGCCCTCGGGTTATGTGTTCAGCAGTGCGGGTTGCGCGGCAGCGGACTTTAACGCCGACGGCGATATTGACCTGGCAGCTTGGACCAACTATGGGCAAAACAGCTCTTCTGCAGTTACTGAGATCTACGTACTGAAGGGCGAGGGAAACGGCAGCTTTAACTCCAGCCCGTATCCGGCGCTGGCAAACAGTACGTCTTTCCAGCCGGACCAGCAGTTATTCGTGGGAGATTACGACTCCGACGGCAAAGCTGACATAGCCGCCACTACATCCATCGAAGACAATGAGGGCAACACGGCCACCACTACGATCCACGTGCTCTATGGCAATGGCAACTTCACTTTCGACGCCACCACACCTTACACCGGTAACGGTTTAATAAGCATCGGAAGCGGCGACCTGAATAGCGACGGTTTTACCGACTTATGGGCCTTGACCAACGGACACTCAGCCAACCAGCAACTGGGAACGTTTTACGGGAACGCGTCGCGCACCTTTGAAAGTTATTGGATCGATACGCCTCTGAGCAATCCGGTTGGCGCATCCGTTGATGGCTGGTACTGGCAGCCCCAGCTCACCATGGCCGATTACAACGGCGACGCATACATGGATCTGGCTGCGGTAGCCATGAATTCGAATTATGCCGCGGGCTACATGGAGTTTTTCCTTTCTAATGGCCAGCCCGGGCAATTTTCTACGCAAGTTATTTCGCTGCCTTACACCTACCCTTTTGAGAGCGAGCCGGTTGCTGGTCTGTTCAACGGCAATTACCTCACTCCGGATGCAATTCTGAACCAGACCCCCAACGGCGGCTCGCCACCGCAAAACACGCCATCGTATCTAACCACCGAGCTGAACCATGCATCGACCGGCTATTTCGGCCCATGCCAATATCCCAAGAGCGGTGAAGGCTTCAATCCTTGCCAGGGCGGAACCGTCACAGGAAGCACGGTTTTGTTTAGCACCTCCGCTGACTCGTTCGGCAAGCTTCGCAAGATCGAGTTATGGGTCGACGGCAAGAAAGTTTCGGAACAGCACCACACCTGGGATAGCCACGCGTACTTCGACTATAGTTCCACTTACTCAAACGGTTATCACCAGGCCACGTTCTACGCTGCCGATGTTGACAACCGCCTGCAACGCTATGACTTCCCCTTCACCGTGGGCGCAACATGCAGCGCGCCTTCTTCGCCCGGCGTGCACGTGTGCCAACCCGCCGTAAACGGTGAAGGCTCGCCAATTGAGGTGCAGGCCACTGCCGCTATCACCGGCACGCTCGACCGCATGGAAGTGTGGGTGAATGGCGTGAAGCGATACACAGAGACGACCAGCACGACCCTCAATACCTCGCTGAGCGTCAGCGCTGGCGCGGACGAGTTCGACTTCTACGCCGTCAACACCGCGGGCACTAAGTGGGAAACAATTGTGAACACAACCGTGAAATGAACAGTTTCGCTCGGTTCGCCGATCCATTGATAGCGGACCGGTATTTGAAGAAGTGCTTCCACTCCAGGCAGTAACGCCGGTCTCCCGATCGGCTGTCGGAGGGTTTCCAGACCCTCCGGCCTGCCCTCGCAACCCACCCATTCTGATTTCTCGCACATGCTGCGCCGAATGCGAGTTAACAGTTCCCGTTCAAGCCGTGAACAAGGTGATCTAGACAGTACTGCTTAGCCCTTTTGAGTGAGTGACAAGCCCACTGGCGAGTGTTGAAATATACTGGCACAACGACCAAGGGAGCTATAACCGATGACGCCTTCAGGCGGCTTGCGCAAATTTCCGTTTCTCTCCGGCGTCTTCCTTATCAGCTTTGCCTCTCTGCTTTTCCAGATTCTCCAAACCCGAATCATGTCGGTCATCACCTGGTATTACATGGCCTTCTTCGCCATCAGCGTTGCCATGCTGGGCATGACCGTCGGCGCCGTCTGGGTCTATCTGTGGCGCGACCGCTTCATGCCTGAGCAGTTGCCCGTTACGCTCTCCAGGTTCGCGCTGTTCACCGCACTGGCCATGCCGGCTTCTGTCGTGGTGCAGTTTTGTCTCATCACTTCGCCCGCGATGACCCTCACCACCGTAGTAGCGTGGGCCTTGCTCCTCATCGCCATGGGCTTGCCATACGTGTTTGCCGGGGTGGTGGTCAGCCTGTCATTGACGCGCAGTCCGTTTCCCACCGGCCAGGTTTATGGCGTGGACCTCTTAGGCGCTGCGCTGGGATGCGTTGCGGTGATGGCTCTGCTGAACGTGCTCGACGGACCGAGCGCAGTGATTGTGGCCGGCGCCATGTCCTGCCTGTCCTCAGTGGCCTTCGCCGCAAGCTCTAACGCCCGATATATGGCCGGCTCCACATCAAGGCCTTTGTGGGAGCGGCCCGCGGCTGTCACGTTCGCATTGCTGGCCGTTGCTCTATTCAACGCAGTGTCGCCCTACGGTTTCAATCCCATCCTTACCAAGGGGACGATCGATCCCTTCGGCAAGATCGGCAAGTACGAAAAGTGGAACTCCTACTCCCGCATCAGGGCGACACCTCCCGCCTTCGCCGCCCCGATCTTGTGGGGCCCATCTCCCCACCTGCCGCCGCAGACCCGCGTATCCGAGGCTTATCTCGATATCGATGGATTAGCCAGTACCTGCATATTCCACTTCGACGGCACACGCGACTCCATTGACTTTCTGAAGTACGATCTGGTCGGCCTGGCTTATCGTCTTCCCGGCATCCACAAGTCCGCGGTCATCGGCGTCGGAGGCGGCCGTGACGTCCTCACGGCTCATCTCTTCGGCGTCAGCGACATCACCGGCGTGGAACTGAATCCGATCTTCGTCAATCTGATCACTCGCGATCCCTTCTACAGAAACTTTGCAAACATTAACGCCCTGCCGGATCTGAAGTTGCACGTAGACGACGCCCGAAGCTGGTTTGCCGCTACGCACGAAAAATTCGACCTGGTCCAGATGAGCATGATCGATACATGGGCCGCGACCGGCGCCGGCGCTTTCAGCCTCAGCGAGAATGGCCTCTACACACTGGAGGGCTGGCGCGCTTTTCTTAAGACCCTCAACAGCAACGGCATCTTCACCGTGAGCCGCTGGTACAACCCCAGCAATGTTGATGAGACCGGACGTATGATCGGTTTGGCCACTGCTGCATTGCTCGATGAAGGCGTCCAGGATGTTCGCCCATATATTTTCGTAGCCAGCGACGGCAATATCGCTACGCTCGTACTGTCCAAATCGCCTTTCACCCCGGACCAGTTGCACGTCCTGCATGACGCCGTACGCGATGGCGGATTCACTGAGCTGATCGCTCCCGACCGCCCCGCGGATTCCAGCCTGCTGCAGCAAATCGTAGCCAGCCACAATCTCGCTTCACTCAATCAAGTGCTCAGCTCGACTTACCTCGATCTCACTGTGCCCACTGACAACCGGCCGTTTTTCTTCAACCAGATGCGTCTCTTCGACTTGACCGGCGTCCGCATCTTCCTTTCGCGCTGGAAGAATGGCGAGCCGCAGTACGGAGTTTTCCTGGGCAATCTCACCGTCTTCGCCGTGCTGCTCTTGATTCTGTTCATCTCCATCGTCGCGGTCGTCTTGACCATCATCATGCCTTTGCGCAGCGCGGCTCGACAGTGCTCCCGGACCCTCGCCATCATCGGCAGCCTTTATTTCTCACTCATCGGCATGGGTTTCATGCTGGCTGAAATCTCGCTCCTGCAGTATTTCAGCGTGTATCTCGGGCATCCCATCTACTCTCTGGGCGTGTGCCTCTTCAGCCTGATTCTGTCCACTGGCCTGGGCAGCTTGGCCTCCGACTGGCTCAAACTGAATTCAAGAACCAAATTGCTTGTGTGGGGCGCGCTTGCCGCCGGCTGCCTGGCCGTTATGGCGTTCACTCTTCCGTCAGTCTTCCACGCCACTACTGACCGCGAACGCATGGTACGTATTGCCATCTCGCTGGTCGCCATCATGCCGCTGGGCTTCCTGCTCGGATTCGCATTTCCAACGGGCATGCGACTGGTCAACTCCATCGACAGTCAACCTACCCCCTGGTTCTGGGGTATCAACGGCGCAACCGGCGTGCTCGCCTCGGTACTGGGCGTTATACTCAGCCTCGCGTTCGGCATCAACGTCACCATGACCATCGCGGCGGCGTGCTATCTACTGGTCATCCCCACCAGTTTTTCTCTGTTGTCTATGCGAGCATGAAAGGTTCGGGTGCCCCATTCAAGCTTTGCTTGAGCGGGGTCGAGACTTGGTAGCTCAATCGTTCTGAGTCAGCGGCACTCCCAGAACGCTCTTTGTGTTCAGAGGGAAGACCACGAACTCCATTTCACGGCTCCGAATAACCACAAAACCTGGGTGCCCCTGGTCCCTCGCATTTGGGGACCAGGGAGGGCACAAACCCCACTCGTCACTTCTAGCCGCCTCACACCGGCTCTTCAGCCAGTTTCGCCGCGGCCGCAATCGGCCTCCGCGCCAGGTTCCGCGTTAACACGAACATGGCTGCGGCCGCCAAAAGCGATGGAAGCACCAATCCCCTCAGCCCCGCCTGGTAACTTCCCGTGTAATCCTTCATCACGCCCATCCAGTAGTTCCCCACAAAGCCTGAAAACATTGTGATGGTATTCATCGCCGCAAGCCCCGCGGCAGCCGCGCGCCCGGCAAGAAACTTCATCGGAACCGCATTCGCCGGTCCCAGCATGGCAGTAAAAGATACATAGGTTGCCGCCAGCGCAACCACCACCAGCCACGGGACACTGGCAAAACTCGCTATAAGAAAACCGGCCGCCATTACCATGCAGGGAACAATGCAATGCAGCGAGCGCTCTCCGCGGCGGTCGGAGTGCGCGCTGTTCCAGAGCATCGCCGCCGCGCCCGCCAATCCAATACATGCAACAAGGTAGCCAACATGTGCCGCGCTCAACCCGGTCGCTCCCTGAAGAATTGCCGGCGCAAAAAAAGTGTATGCGTAATTGGCCGTAAGCGCGCAGAAGAAGAATGCGCCCATCATCCATACCTTCGGCGAAAGCAGCGCCTGCGTCACTCCCGCGCCGTGCCCCAGGTGCGCCATTTCGCTGTCAGCCTTCAGCTTGCGCTCAAGCCATGTCCTCTCTTCCGTCGTCAGCCACGCCGCTTTTCCGGGATTGTCAGGTAGCATCTTCCAGATCACGAGGCTGAACGCCGCCGCCGGCAATCCCTCCATGAGAAAGAGCCATTGCCAGCCGGTCAGCCCTAGCTTTCCGCCCAGCCCCAGCAGCCATCCGGCCACCATTCCCATCACCGCCGAGCTCAGCGGCAGTGCAATATAAAACCGGCTCACCGCCCGCGCTCGCATCTCCAAGGGGAACCACAGCGTGAGGTAATAAATCACGCCGGGATAGAAGCCGGCCTCGGCCATGCCCAGCAGAAACCGCAGCACGTTGAACTCTGGCGGCGTCCGCACAAACATCATTGCGGCCGCAAGCATTCCCCAGGTCAGCATGATGCGCGTCAGCCAGCCTTTGGCTCCAAACTTCAGCAGCATCAGGTTCGATGGCACTTCGCACAACGCATACCCGATAAAGAAAAGACCCGCGCCGAACCCGTACACCGACGCGCTGAAGTGCAAATCGCGGTTCATTTGCAGCGAGGCAAAGCTGATATTGAGGCGGTCCATGTACGACAGCCCATAGCCCACGCCGAGCACCGGAAGCAGTCGCAGGCTTGCCTTCCGCAGCGCCGATTCGCCAATCCGTTTTAGCCGTGACTCTTCATCGGCAGTCGCTTGTGCCGTCGCATACACGTCGTGCGTGGAATCGCCTGTCATCGGCGCTCACCTCGTGCGGATCTCAATTTTCAGCAAATAGTCGGGGAATAATGAAGGATGAACCGTTAGCACAATTTATCACAGCAGGCGCGGAACCCAATCGCGCCAACGCATCTCGAGGTTCATGGCCACAAAATCAACGGTGCCCCGCCCTCGCCGGGTTTTTGTCCTTCCGGGCCAGGGTGGGCTTATACACAGGACCGAGCCAGGATTTGGTAGTTAGAAGCTAGGAGCTAGTAGCTGGTAGCTAGAAGCTGCTCTTCAGTAAATCCTGAAACTCCCGCTAGCGTGCATCATGCTCATCAGGTAAAGCAGCCCGTCGTAATAACGCTGTTCGCCGCTCGGCACCGGCATGTTCCACAGTGCATCCACAAAGGCCTTGGCATCCGCTCCATCGGTCGCAGCAAGGCTGCCCACCGCTCCCGTCGCTACCATCCCCGGCGAGTGCCTCTGCGACAGCGGCTGCCCGTCCAGCGTATAGCGATCAACAAACTTGTCGATGCCTTGCCCCACCAGGAACTTCTGCAACCTGTCGCTCAGCACCGTCTCGTCCGCGTCTTTGTGCCACCACGAATAGTCCACGCTCCAGTTGCTCACGCTGCGCCACGAGTCGTACCCAAACGCCATCGGCTTCCCATCCCAGCCCATCATCGGCGATTCGTCAAAGTTGGTCTGGTCCGGCGTCAGTCCCGTCTCCGGTCCCGTCACCTTCGCGAACAAGTCACGGCTTACATCCGCAGCCTTTGCCCAGAATGCGCGATCTTCTTCAGGCCCCCAGCGCGACCACAATTCGTAAAACGCTGGCAGATGATACGAAGGATCGGTCGCGCCGCCCGGCAGGTTGGGCACAAACTTGATCATGAAGTGGTCTTCATCCACCATCGGACCAATCGTTTCTTTTTGGGGCCCGCGCGGGAACCGGAACCTCATCATCGGCCTTCCGCTCGCCTTGGCCTCCGCCTCCATGCGCCGGTTGTTCGGGCTCGGCCAGGGATGATCCGGCTGCACAAACGGCTGGTCGTCAGGATGAATCTTGAACGGCCCCTCCCCCGTCAGCACCGCGTGATGCCGCATGAGGCGCAGCAGTTTGTCCGCTTCCGCCTGGTAGTTGTAGATGCCCTTCCCATTGCCCCAGCGATGCGCGGCAAAGTAGAGCGACATAACAAAATACGATTCTCCGTCGGGCGCCGGACCGGTCGATCGCGGCGTGCCATCCGTGTTCATCGACCACGCAAAATAACCCACCGAAGGGTTGTTAGGATCGGTGATCAGCATGTAAGTGTTGGCCCAATTCCACAACGCATCGAATTCGCGCTTCTTGTTCAACTGGACCGCGATCATCATCCCGTAGCTCATGCCTTCGGTGCGCGCGTCATTGTTGGCCCAATCGGTCATGTAGGCCAGCGGACCGTTCTCGTTCGCTCCGGTTTCAAAATACACGCGCTCTTCCTGTCCATCGCCGTGATAAAGCTGCTGGAACGCCTTCTCGATCTTGGTCTTCGTCTCTGCAGGCGTGTGTCCAGCCTCGGCAAAAAGGTCGCGGTATTTCTTTGTCTTGTACGCTCCTTCGCCGTCGCCGGGATAGCTCTTGATGTCGCCCAGTGGCGCGTTCACATGCGGAGGCGGCATCGTAAATCGCAACCGATCCGCCTTCAGCTCCGAACTCCAGTCTCCGGAATCGGTGCCGAATGCGAATGCAATCGACTCTCCGTCAGCCGAAACCTTTCCGTTATAGACGAGTTTGTACTGCGTTCCCTGGTAGTCGGTGTTCAGCCAGAACGTGATGTCACTTCCGTCGATCTTTCCGTCGTGGATCTCCGCGGGCGTCGTCGGCAATCCTTCCACGCTTCCCGTCAGCGCGTTCCCATCCGCGACAAAATGGAAGGTGAGCTGCACGCTCGTTCCCTGGAAGTCGAACGACCCTCTCCAATTGCCATTCACGTCCGCGGCCCGCGCTACCGGCAGCGCCGCTACCAGAACAACCAGTCCCACTAATTGAAGCAGTTTCCTCATCCGTTCCCCCAAACGTCCCGAGTCTACCATCCGCCACTTTGCGCAAGTCACATCGGGTGCAGGTGGCCCACCCACGCCGGGTTCTCGTTTTTCCGGCTAGGGTGGGATAGCACGAACCTCAATCGACCCACCTCAACCCGGCTCAGCGCTCAATACACCCACGGAATCAGCCGCTGCGTCGTCCTCGCATACTCGTCGTACTCCGTCCCGAACGCGCTCCTCAAAGCCTTCTCCTCTACATGAATGCGGTAGAGCACGGCCGCACTCGGCAGCCCAATCATCACGGCCATCGATCCCCAATTGTGGCCCCATATTCCAACCGCAACAAAAATGATTTCCATGCCGAGGTAAGACGGATGCCGCACTATACTGTAGAGCCCGCTCCGCTGCAGCTTTTGCGCCGAGCGGATTGCCACATTTGCGCTGAACCCTTTACCCAGCGTCACAATGGCAACAATGCGAACCACCAGCCCCAGCACGATCAATATAATTGCCGCAATGCGCAGCGGGTAATGGCTGAACGGCATCTCCAATGCCGGCGCTGCAGCCCACTCCGACGCCCAAAACGAAAACGCAATCACCGCCCATATCAGCACCTGCGTGCCGCGATCATGCAAAGTTCCCTGGCTCCGCCGCGTACGCGTTGCAATCGCAATCACGCCCTCCAGTCCCACCCATCCCCAAAGCAGGAACACCCATATCTTTCCCAGGATCATCAGCGCCAACCTCCAATGGTTTTCCCGCAGTATACGCGTGCGGCAATTCGCACGCTTGGCAGGCTCCGTCGTAGTTATGAAATACTGAATCTGCCCCGTAACTTCGGCGGCAATTCCCCATATGCCCAGCGCGCCCAATCCTGAATTCCTGCGCCGAGCCATCGACCTCGCCACCCAAAATGTGGTTACCGGCTCTGGCGGTCCATTTGCCGCGGTCATTGTGCGCGACGGCAAAATCGTCGGCGAGGGCGTCAACACCGTCACCACAACTAACGACCCCACTGCCCACGGCGAAGTGAACGCCATTCGCGCCGCCGCCCAAGTCCTGGGCACATTCAACCTGGCCGGCTGCGAACTCTACACCAGTTGCGAGCCCTGCCCCATGTGCCTCTCAGCCTGCTACTGGTCGCGCCTCGACATGGTGTATTACGGCGCCTGCGCAGCCCATGCAGCCCGCGCCGGCTTCGACGACGCATTTCTCTACGGCGAGCTTCGGAAAGACGCTGACCAGCGTCAACTCCGCTCAATGCAATTGCTTGGCGACGAGGCCTGGGAAAGCTTTCAGGCCTGGCTCGACTTCCCGAACAAGATCGAATACTAGCGAACTGCTCTTCCCAAGCTCTCCTTTCCACAAAGCCAGTCCCTAGTCCCTAGCCCCTAGTCCTTGCTTCCCGGCCCCACCCGCTACAATAATACGAAGCGCCCGCCGACCGAGAGACTTGAATCGCTCGCTCGCCGGGCGCGTCATACTATTATGCTGTCTCAAAACTTAACTGAAGCCCTTACATTCGACGACGTGCTGCTGGTGCCCGCCTACAGCGAGGTTGTGCCGGTGCAGGTGAGCACGCAGACCCAGCTCACCCGCGAAATCTCCCTGAATACGCCGCTCATCTCCTCGGCCATGGACACCGTCACCGAGTCGAGAATGGCCATTGCCATGGCGCAACAGGGCGGAATCGGGATTGTGCACCGCAACCTTTCCGTCTCCGACCAGGCCGGTGAGATCGATAAAGTGAAGCGGTCAGAGAGCGGCATGATTGTCGATCCCGTTACCATCGGGCCCGACCAGTTGATCTCCGACGCCCTCGAGGTAATGCGGCGCTACAAAATCTCCGGCGTGCCTGTCACGCAGGGAAAGCGGCTCGTCGGCATCCTCACCAACCGCGACCTTCGCTTCGAAACGCGGACCGACATTCCCATCGGCGACGTGATGACCAAAGAAAACCTCATCACCGTTCCCGTGGGAACAACTCTCGAAGAGGCCGAGCAGATTTTGCACACGCATCGCGTTGAAAAACTGCTCGTCGTCAACAAGGACTACGAGCTCAAGGGCCTTATCACCGTCAAAGACATCCAGAAGAAACTCAAATATCCCAATGCCAGCAAGGACTCGCAGGGGCGTCTGCGCGTAGGCGGCGCCATTGGCGCTACCGGCGACTATCTTGAGCGCGCCGCCGAGCTGGTAAAGGCGCGGGCCGACGTGCTGGCGATCGATTCTGCGCACGGCCACTCATCGCGCGTGCTTGACGCCATACGCGAGGTGAAAAAGGCGTTCCCTGACGTAGGACTGCTGGCCGGCAACGTTGGCACCTACGAAGGCGCGCTGGCGATCATGGATGCGGGCGCTGACGCAATTAAGGTTGGCGTCGGCCCCGGATCGATTTGCACCACGCGCATGGTAACCGGCGCCGGCATGCCGCAAATCACGGCCATCGCCGAGGCATATCGCGCGGCCAGGGAGCGCGGCATTCCCGTCATCGCCGATGGCGGCATCAAATATTCGGGCGAGGTAACCAAGGCCATCGCAGCCGGCGCCAGCACCGTCATGATCGGCTCGCTCTTCGCCGGCGTTGACGAGAGTCCCGGCGAAACCATCCTCTACCAGGGGCGCAGCTTCAAAACCTATCGCGGCATGGGTTCCCTGAGCGCCATGAGCCAGGGCGGGGGTGAGCGCTACTTTCAGGGGAGCGACGATCTGGCTTGCTCCGAATCGGTTGAAGGCGTCGTCCAGCGCGAGCGCAACGCGGGTAATCGACTGGCGAAGTATGTGCCCGAGGGCATTGAGGGCCGCGTGCCCTACCGCGGACCGCTCGAGTCAATGGTCTTTCAACTCGTGGGCGGTCTGCGCTCCGGCATGGGTTACGTCGGCTGCGGAACCATTAAGGAGTTGCAGGAGAACGCGCATTTTGTGCGCATCTCCGGCGCGGGCCTGCGCGAGAGCCACGTCCACGACGTAATCATCACCCGCGAAGCGCCCAATTATCGTGTCGAATAGCGGGCACGGCGCAAATATCTCCGCCCCTCCAAGCCCGGTGCTCTCTGCTAATCGTCGGCAGGGACCCCGCTTCTGGATCAGCGCGTGGCTGCCGGTTGCAATCGGTATCGGCGTGATTGCAATTGAGTCGACCGCCTACTTAGGCGCCGATCATACCTCCGGCCCGCTGCGTTACCTTTACGAAACTATCTTCGGCCGCGTAAGCGATGCGGCCTGGGATGTGATTCACCATTACATCCGCAAGTCCGGCCACTTCATCGGCTATGGACTCTTGTGTCTGGCCTGGCTGCGCGCCTGGTGGATGATGCTCGCGCTCCGCGCCCTGGCGTTTTGGAGATCTGCTGTTCTGGGGCTCATCTGCACAGCGCTGGTTGCCAGTTGCGACGAGTGGCACCAAACGTTTTTGCCGAATCGAACCGGCTCACCGAGAGATGTCCTGCTGGATTGCTGCGGCGCAACCGTGGCCATCCTGCTGGTGTACTCGTATGTGCGAGCATTCAGGGCAGCAAAGCTGAAACGCCTCCCGTAGGGACGCGGTGAATTTAGCCCAGGTCAGGTCCGCGTTTGGACCAAATTAGGTGCCCCATCCATTTCATGGCTTCACCGTGAAATGGGTGGGATTGGCGGCCACTTTCCGGAGTACAGGTCCCTGACGTGAATGGCATTGCACCTGATTCGCGAGTCGTTTACTGCTGCGAAGCACCTTCCGCTTCCACCTGCAATTCGATCTCGTCGAATCCCTGCATCTTGTAAATCGCAATCGAGGCAATCCAGCTCAGCGCGAAGATGGCGATGATGCAGTACCCCAGCATTCCGAAGTTGTCGTTAAGACGCGCGACAAATTCCCAGAAGCCGCCCTGCAGCCCGGCTTGGCCGCCGATGAGGCCGAGCGCTTCAACTCCGCCCACAATCAGCGCCACAACCACCGACACAAACGTGATGGTCATGTTGTAGTAAAGCTTCCGAATCGGTTTCACGTAGGCCCATCCATACGCCCCCAGCATCAGCACATTGTCAGTGGTATCAATGAGCGACATGCCGGCCGCAAACAGCGCCGGAAAAACCAGGATGGAAAGAATCGGCAACCCGCGCGAAGCTTCGGCCGCCGAAATGCCAAGCAGGCCGATCTCGGTTGCTGTGTCGAATCCAAGCCCGAACAGCAGGCCGAGCGGGTACATGTGCCAGCTCGTGTTTACCAGGCTGAAGATGCGGCGGAAAATTCGCGCCAGAAATCCGCGATTGGCAAGCAGCAGGTTCAGGTCTTCTTCGACATACGGCTCGCCCCGCCGCACGCCCTGAAAGGTGCGAAACACCGAGCGCAGAATCACAATGTTGACCGCGGCAATGGCCAGCAGAAAGAACGACGAGACCAAAGTGCCGGTGAACGCTCCAACGCTTTTCACGAAGGCGAGACTCTGCAGCTTGAGCGCAGCCACGGCAATGGCAAGCGATCCCACAATAACCACCGTCGAATGCCCCAGCGAGAACATCAGGCCCACGCCCACCGGCCGCTGGCCTTGCTGCATCAGCTTGCGAGTCACATTGTCGATGGCCGCAATATGATCGGCGTCGACGGCGTGGCGAAGGCCAAAGCTGTATGCGAGAAACGCCGTGCCCAGCAGAACGGGAAAGCGGTGGAAGGCGATGAGAGCCCACATCCACGCGCCAACATTGAACAGGGCCAGAAACGCATAGACGCCTGCAATTCGTCGCACGGTCGAACCGGGTCTTAGTCTGGGATTGGTTGCAATCGTCCCGGCTGGTGCGCTTCCGGCCGCCGACGTCACAGCGACGCCCCGCCCATCATTCCCCGGATTCAATCTCGAAGCACGCATGAAAACTCAACCAACCGTTCTCCTCGCGCGGGGAATGGCGCCGAAGCAGACAAATTTAGGGTAACACGACCTCAAAAATCATGCTACGCGCCGTCGCTGCTCGTCCCGGAACTGCCACTTCCCTTGTTTTCTCGTTCATTCTTCCAGTCCTTTGCATTCAATTTCCCCCTCCCGGCGCATACTCCTCTCATATGCAATTCAAACTCTTTGCCGGCGGCACTGCGGTACAGCCGGAGAGCTGACTCCGACATACAGCTAAAACGCTCTGTATCTATGCTTTGCAGATAACTCGCATGCAATCAGATACGTCACCGGAAATTCCCGCGCCAGCCGCCTGAAAACACATTACTTCCTCCTGGTATAGGGAGGGGGAGGTGTACCTAGGTTCTGGCACAAACCGGTTACAACCCGACAAGTCGAACCCGGAATGTCCAGGCGAGATCACGTCGGCCATGACCGCGTCGTCATGTGAAATACGGATTAGGATGATCTGGAAGGTTTTGAAGGACGGAGAAACACAATGGGTGAGCTGGTACGGACGGGGATTTCGCTGGAAGAGGGATTGCTGGCGCGGTTTGACGAAGTGATTGCCGCCAAGGGTTATCAAAACCGCTCTGAGGCGGTGCGCGATCTCATCCGCGATCACTTGGTGAACGAAGAGGTTGAAGCCAACAAGGAAGTGTTCGGCACCCTCACCATCATGTATGACCATCACCAGGCTGGACTGTCGGAGAAGCTCATCGCCGCCCAGCACCGCGCCGGCAGCCGTGTGCTGGCCACAACCCACGTACACCTCGACCACCACAACTGCCTTGAGGTGCTCATCATGCATGGGCTCAGCGAGAGCGTCCACGAGTTGGCCAACGGCATCCTCACTCTGCGCGGTGTCAAGCACGGCAAACTGGTGGTGACCAGCGTCGCCGCAGGCCACGAATAACGCGCAGGGCGGAGTTCACCCGGTGTAATATCGCGCCATGATTACGTGCGGCAGCACGGCAACTGTAATCAACTGCGCGGCAACCACTATCGCCGTAAGAACCTCCTGGTCCTTGAGAGAATTACCCAATCGCGGCAGACCAACGGCAACTGCAATTACCAGCGGAATAAAGTACCGGCCCTGTACTCCGTAAATTGCCGCCGCTCCCACCGGAGTCCAGATCAGATACTCGACTAGAAGAACTGCCGCAACTCCAGCGCAACAGGCTGCGATCGAAAGAACAGTAACGCTTTTTGCGGGCCGCCTGCCGTGCGACATCTCCGCGAGCACTGCCACTGCGAACACCAGAATCATGGCCAGGTAGTAAATCCCTGGCATGACGGTATCCAGCCAGCCCAGGCAGCCGATGAACTGCGCAATGTATTCGGTCCTGTGTTGAAACGCATAGCTCAGCAGATTTCCAAGCATGCCGGGATGATGAAGCAGGTTGACGAGTTGCAATTTAGCGTCAACCGGCCCGATGCCGGCCATCGGCGTCGCGACGGCCCGCGCCGTATGCATCGCCGTCACCCACCACGTTACCGTAATAACGAACGTCAGGCACGCAAAGCAAAAACCTCGAATCCACGATGGCCTGTTCCGCCATTGTTCGAAGAGTCCGGGAAAGAGAAGCACCGGCAACAGTGCGAGATACGGCGGACGGCTCACCGCGACAACCAGCAGCGCCACAATTACAAGCGTCGCCTGCACGCGCGACAGCGGCCTGCACGCGTCAAGCTGTTTTGAGATCGTTGCAAAGGCCAGACAAGTCAGAGCAATCAACGTTGCATCTTGCCCGCACGATGCAAACAGCGAGAGGCTCATTGGCATCAAGAGTACGGCAAACATTATGACCTTGCCGCTTCTGCACCAGGAAAGCGCCAACGCGCAAACTGCAATTCCGAATGCTGCATTCAGCAAACGTGCCAGTTCAAGCGTGCGCCACGGGCCAAGGCCAACCGCCCTTCCGATCAGGATTCCCATTGCCTGCGGAAGATATCCGGTCAGCGCGCCGGTTCCCGTATTTGGGAACTCGCGAAAAGTTGACTGCCCTGTCCACGACGCGCTCTCCGCGCCCACCTGTTCTGCCTTCGTGTAAAGCGCATTCGGATTATGCGGCATCCCAGCCACGTAATCCCAAATATGATCCGCGCCTGTATCTGCGAAGCCGCCCGAATGCGGCCCAATTTGCAAATGCGCGATTTGCCAGGCCCGATCAAAATGCGCTGGCTCATCCGGGGTCTGAAAGGGAGGCGTCCAGAGCGCCAGAAACACAACCTGCGGAATTGCAAAGAGAAGAAACACCCAATGAAGATTTGGTGGGAGGATTCGCAAAGCCGAGCGAGCAGCTTCTTTCATTGATAACTTCGCTTGCGGTGACGGCATGCGGCCATTCTACAAGCATGAAACCGGGCGGCAAGCCTCAAAAAAACACAGGCGCATTCGCGTCATGCGAATGCGCCTGCGAGTCGTGAATTCTGATTCCGGTTAAATCGAACCTGACTCAGGCAGCCTCTTCGCCGCCTTTGTCCTTGTCCTTGCCCTCTGCCTCAGCCTGCTTCTGCTGCTCTTCGAGCTGCTTCTCGAGTTCGGCGCGCTTCTTGCTCTTTAGATCGGAGCGCTTCTGGCGCTTCACTTCAAGTTGCTTCTCGGCGCCAAGCAGTTCGATAAACGCCTTTTCGGCGCCGTCGCCCTGTTGGAAGCCCGTCCGCACGATGCGCAGATAGCCGCCCTGGCGGTCGCTGTAGCGCTTGGCAACTTCGTCGAAGAGGCGCGTGACGGCCTTATCGGTTTGGAGGAAGCTCAGCGCCTGGCGGCGGGAGTGCAGATCGCCCTTCTTGCCCAGGGTGATCATCTTTTCGATGTGGGGCCGGACGGCCTTGGCCTTGGCCACGGTCGTCTCAACCCGATCTTCAACAATGACGGACGTGACCAGGTTCCGCAAAAGCGCGCGGCGGTGGCTGGTGTTACGTCCGAGCTTGAATCCTGCATTGCGATGACGCATTTCTTAGCTCCTAGCTTCTAGCTCCTAGCTTCTAGCTCGATTGCCGTGGAATCGGCAAATTGGTACTTACACCAGAAAGCTAGAACCGAGATGCCATTTCAAATCTTGAAGAGCCACTCGCCACTAGCCTCTAGCTTCTAGCCTCATCTCGAAGGGACCGGCTTGGCTGGTTCCCGCAAGATAGAGCTAGTAGCTAGCAGCTAGAAGCTAGTAGCTGTCTTTAAAAGTTCTCCGTCTCAGTGGGCAGTTGCAGGTCCACTGAATCGAGTGGCTCGTCCTCTTCGTCGTAACGTCCGTAGCTGGCTGCCAGAGCAGTGGCTGGCGGAATGCTGGTCGGTCCAGGTACCGCGTTACCCTGCTCGTCGATCTTCATGCCCAGCGAGAGACCCATCTGTGCGAGGATTTCCTTGATTTCGTTCAGGCTCTTGCGGCCGAAGTTCTTGGTCTTCAGCATTTCGGCTTCAGTCTTCTGCACCAGCTCGCCAATGGTCTGAATGTTGGCGTTCTTCAGGCAGTTGTAGCTGCGTACCGAAAGCTCAAGCTCTTCAACCGAGCGGTTGAGATTGTCGTTACGAAGCAGCACGCGGCCTTCTTCGCCACGCGCTTCTGCTTCAATCTCTTCCTCAAAGTTGATGAAGATGTTCATGTGGTCCTTCAGCAGCTTGGCTGCCAGTCCCACAGCATCGGCAGGCAGCACCGCGCCGTTGGTCCACACTTCAAGCGTCAACTTGTCGTAGTCGGTAATCTGGCCCAGGCGCGCGGCGTCTACTACGTAGTTAACGCGGCGAACAGGCGAGTGAACCGAATCGACGGGAATGAAGCCCAGGCCAAGATCGGCGTCGAAGTTTTTGTCGGCCGATACATATCCGCGGCCACGCTTCAAACGCATCTCCATGTCCAGCTTGCCGCCCTCAGAGAGCGTAGCAATGTAGATTTCCTTGTCCAGGATCTCCACGTCGCCGTCGGCCTCAATCATGCCCGACGTCACAATGCCCGGCTGGTCGGCGCGCAGGTACAGCGCCTTGGGGCCTTCGCCCGCAAGCTTGAAGGGAACCTGCTTGAGGTTGAGGATGATGTCGGTGGCGTCTTCAACCACCCCGGTGATGGACTGGAACTCGTGCAGCACGCCCTCGATGCGAATGGCGGTGACTGCCGCGCCCTCGATGGAGCTGAGCAGCGTGCGCCGCAGGGCGTTGCCAATGGTGGTGCCAAAGCCCCGTTCAAATGGCTGGGCGCTGAACTTGCCGTAAGTGTCGCTGAGTGAATCGGCTTCAACTGCAAGCCGCTTCGGTTTCTGAAATCCTCTCCACAACATAGTCATCTCTCGTTTCTGGCGCGGCGTGTACGTCGCGATGCATTTTGCGGCGGCCGCGCAAGGGCTCCTTGGGTTGGAATGCAGCTTCCAGCTTCCAGCTCCCAGCCTCTAGCTCATCCTGCTCGGTTGAGGTCTTCAACTCAAGTGCGGAAAAGCCAGAAGCTAGCGGCTAGAAGCTAGTAGCTGTTACTTCGAGTACAGTTCGACGATCAACTGTTCGTTGATCGGCAAATTCACGTCGGTGCGCTTGGGCAGATGCAAAACGCGTCCCGACATATTTTCAAAGTTGGCCTCGAGCCAGGTCGGCACGGGATTCTGCGCGGCGTACTGCGAAGCCTGCTCAACAATCACCAGCTTCTTTGCGGCCTCGCGAATTGAAATCTCGTCGCCTGCGTTCACCTGGTAGGAGGGAATGTTTACTTTCTTGCCGTTCACCGACACGTGCCCGTGACGAACTACCTGGCGCGCCTGGCGCCGCGAGATTGCGAAACCCAGCCTGAACGCCACGTTATCGAGCCGCCGTTCAAGCTGCTGGATCAGCAGTTCGCCGGTTACGCCCGGTGCGCGGTTGGCCTTCTCGTAATACGCGCGGAACTGGCCCTCGAGGGTGAAGTACATGCGCTTGGCTTTCTGCTTTTCATGCAGTTGAAGGCCATAGCCAACGATCTTGGCTTTGCGGTCTTTGCCGTGCTGCCCCGGCGGAAAGTTGCGCTTCTCAATCGGGCAACGGTCTGAAGCGCACTTGGTGCCCTTCAAGAAAAGTTTGGTGCCTTCGCGGCGGCAAAGGCGGCATACTGCTCCGGTATAACGTGCCATTTCTTCTCCTGACTTCGGATGTCGGCCGGTTTACGCGTTCGGTGACGCTTCGTCCCGGCCCGGTTGTTGCCAGCTGTTAGCTTTTAGTCGTTAGCTCTTAGATCATCGTGTCTGGTTGAAGGCACCAACTGAACACGAATGGCTAATAGCTAAAAGCTAAGAGCTAAGAGCTGATTCTTAAACGCGTCTCCGCTTCGGCGGCCTGCACCCGTTGTGCGGTACCGGCGTAACGTCGCGAATGGTTTTGACCTCGATGCCGGCGGCAGCCAGGGCGCGGATGGCCGACTCGCGGCCCGATCCCGGTCCAGCGACACGGACATCAACAGTGCGCAGGCCATGATCGCGAGCCATGTTGGCGGCATTCGACGCTGCCTGCTGGGCCGCGAACGGAGTGCCCTTGCGCGATCCCCTGAAACCCAGCGAGCCCGAGCTCTTCCAGCTCAGCGTGTTGCCCACCTGGTCGGTGATGGTGACGATGGTGTTGTTGAACGAGGCCTGAATGTGCGCAATGCCGTACGGCACATTCT
>CAZGUD010000007.1:104949-212688 GCA_964528915.1 uncultured Occallatibacter sp. | reverse complement strand
TCTTGCCGCTCTCCTGCGCGTCCTTGGCGCTCTTGTTGGCAATCTTGTCGGTCTGGCCTGCGTTGTCGGCGTTCTGCTTGATGTTTGAGACCATCTCCTCCATCGACGACGAAGCTTCTTCGGCTGCCGCGGCCTGCGCGCTGGCGCCTTTCGATACCTGCACCGAGGCGGTCGAGATCGACTGGCTGGCCGCCGCCACTTCGCCGGCGATCGAGCGGATGTCGGACACCGTGCGCGTGAGCCCGGAGACCATCGCAATCAGCGCCTGCATCAATTTGTCCTGAGCCGACCGCTCGCGCAGCGTGACCGTGAGATTGCCGCCGGACACTTGCTCCGCTGCCGCGGTAATGTCGTTCATGGCCACGATCAGAGTGTTGAGATTGTTCTTGATGGTGTTGAAATCGCCGTGATACGTATCGGTGATCTGCGGCGGAACGTCGCCCTTGCTGATCATGTCAACGTATTTTGCCGAAACATTCAGTGGCGTGATGACTGCGTCGAGAATGTCGTTGACGCCGCGGACGATTTCGGCGTAAGCGCCCTTCACCATGTCGGGGTTAGCCCGCTCGGCAAGCTTGCCTTCCTTAGCCGCATCGGTCAGCCGGACCAACATCTGCTGCAAAGTCTGCAGCACACCGGCCACGTTGTTGATGGCCAGCTTCATCTTCTCGTGATCGCCCTTGTAGGTCTGCGCTATTTGTTCATCGATCTTTCCGTTTGAAATCTGCGCCAGAATGCGGTTGCCTTCGCCGATTGGCAGGAGGATCGCATCCAGCATGGTGTTGACGCCGCGCACGATCTCGGCGTAGGCGCCCTGGAACTGCTCCGGCTTGCCGCGATCACTGAGTTGGCCTTCCTTCGAAGCCTCAATCAGCCGCGCCAACTCTTTTTTGAGTGACTCGACCGCGCCCATTGTTTTTCCGCAGTTTTTGGTCAGGACGTCACGGTCGGATTTCGATTCCAGCTTCGCGCTCAGGTCGCCTGCGGCAACCATTTCGAGCGCCCCCGAAACCTGCTGGATGTATGAGACCAGTACCCGGAACGACTCCGCGAGCGATCCCACTTCGTCTCCCGAATGAAAATCGATGACCTGATTCACATCGCCCAGAGCGATGTGTTTCGCGCTTTCCGCCAGTTCGGCCAGGGGTCTGGAAATGCTGCGGGAGATAAAGATGCCGAGACCCAGGCCCAGCAGCACGGCGCCCAGCACCAGAACGATCATGAAGGTGCGGCTGGTGTCATAGGTCTGCTCCGCCGTATCGGCGGCCTTCTTTGCGTTGCCCTCTTTTACCTCCACCAGTTCGTGCATTGCGTTCTCGGCAGCGTCGGCCCGCTCGCGGCCCAGCCCGAAGGAGAGGTCCACCGACGGGCGCTTTTTCTGCATCTGGTCCTTCGCTGCGAGCTCCAATATCTGGTCGACGACCTCCTGGCGCGCCCTCCAGGCGTCCTCGTACTTCGACAGCAACGCTTTGCCTTCGTCGGTGTGGATTAGCGGCTTGGCCTGTGCCAGGTCTGCTTCCACATCGCTGCGGAATTTCATCACGTTGTTCCGGTACTTCTCGCGCTCTTCGGGGGAGCTGGCGAGCAGCAGGTTTTTTTCCGACCTGGCCTGGGCCAGCAGATCCATATTCGACTGCTTCAGGTAAACGATGCCGAGAGTTTCGTTGGCGTAGGAATCTTTTGCCATTTCGGCAATCTTCCCCATGCTGCTGATGCCCATGAAACCCACAACGGCGGTAATCGCGCCCACAACAAGGAAAGCGCCGATCAGTTTCGCGCCGATCTTCATGTCATAAAACCATTTCATTTGTCTTGCTCCCTTCGTGCGGTCACGCCGTGATTCCGGCTCCTGCGTGCCTTGATTTCCGCCTGATTCGTTCCCGGTCCGGCCCGGAAGTAAAAGACTCACCGTCTAAGCAGGCTTTGCCTCAGCCGCCTCGCCCTGCGTGGTGGCGGTCATGCTCTGAACGGCATTCTCGCCAGTACCGTTTCTGTTCCGGCCGTTGCCCTTTGTCCCGGGACGCCCGCGCGAACCGCGTTCGGTTGCGCGCACCGCATCCTGCGCCAGGCGCTCGGGGTCGAGGATCAGCGCCACCGTTCCGTTGCCCAGGATGGTGGCTCCCGAGATCGTCTGCACGTGACGGTAAACGCGGCCCAGCGACTTGATCATGGTTTGGCAGTTGCCCAGAACGCCGTCGACGACCAGGCCAAATCGGCCTTCCTGAGTGTCGACTAGCATCACTCGCTCAAATGGCGGCGCGGCATCACTCACTTCAAACTGGTCGCGCAGACGGAGGTACGGCACTGCCTCGCCGTGTACGCTGATCAGGTGATTGCCGTCTGCCGCTGCTATCTTCTGGTGCGAGATCTCGACGCACTCCAGCGTGCTGGCCAGCGGTAAAACAAAATACCCTTTACCGACCGTGACCAGCAGGCCGTCGATGATGGCCAAGGTAAGAGGTAGCCGCAGCGTCACCGTTGTGCCTTCGCCCGGTTTGCTGGCTACATCGATCGAGCCGCGCAGCTTGTCGATATTGCGGCGCACCACGTCGAGGCCCACGCCCCGCCCTGAAATATCGGATACCTGTTTTGCTGTTGAGAACCCGGGCTGGAAGAGAAGCGCGTAGATTTCCGTTTCGGAAAGCATCGTATCTGAGCTGACCAGTCCGCGCTCAATCGCCTTGGCTCGCACGGCTTCGGCGTCGATGCCGCGGCCGTCGTCGGCAACGGAGATGAGCACGCAGGCTCCGGAATAGCGTGCGCCAAGGTGGATGGAAGCCATAGCGGGCTTGCCCCGCGCAGCGCGTTCCTCCGGCCCCCCGATGCCGTGATCCATACTGTTGCGGATGAGGTGCATCAGCGGATCGTTCAACTGGTCAATTACCGATTTGTCGAGCTCCGTTTCAGCACCTTCAACGGTGAGCTCCACATTCTTGCCCAGGCTGCGCGCCAGGTCGTGAACCAGGCGTCGGAATTTCTCGAAGGTTCCGCGAATCGGCATCATCCGCATGTCCATCGAGTTGTCGCGCAGCGACGATGCCAGGCGCTCGACATCCTCGGCCACGGCGCTGACTTCAGCATCGTCGCGGGTTGCGGCCAGCTCGCTCAGCCGCGCCTGCACGGTCACCAGCTCGCCCACCAGGTTCACAAAGCAGTCCAGCTTTGCCGCGGCCACGCGAATGCTGCTGGCGACGTCGGGCGAGTCGTGTTCACGGCGCCCGCCCTGGCTGCTGCGCGGATCGACCAGTGCCTGAGCTGTTGCGTCCGCTTCAGCTACGGCCGGCGCCACCGGCAATGTTGCCGGTTCGATCTTCAGGTCGCAGCAGTCTTCCACAAAGATGAAAACATCGCGAATGGCATCGAGCGATGCTCTGGTCCTGAGCACGAGATCCCATGCGATATAGCACTGCTCGGCATCGAGCGAATCCAGCGGGGGAATGGCATCCATGCACGCCGCGACCTCGAGAGCGCCCATCTGGCCAAGCTCGCGAATCAGCAGCAACGGATCGGAGCCGTTGCGCATGAGTTGCGGCCCGGGCGCAAAGTGGATGGTCCATTCGCTTTCCACTTCCTGGCCGGCATCGGGCGTCGAAGCTGACGGAAGCGGGAGGGCAGGAACCGTTTCGCGATTCGCGTTCTCGCGGCCGCAGTTGACCATGAAGCAGAGCTGCTCAAGAAGCGCACTGCCAAGGCCGGCATCGGCGGCGGAGTCGTCGTCGAGCAGCGCGCGAATGTAATCGAGAGCGCGCAATGTCAAGTCGATCAGATTCTCGCTGGCGGCGAGGGTGCCGTTCCTTACCGCATCGAAGGCGTTTTCAAGTTTGTGCGCGAAGTCGGCGAGGCGATCGAATCCGAACATCGAACCGGAACCCTTGAGGGTGTGCAGGGCGCGGAATGCACGGTTGACCAGGTCCGAATCGTCGCGGTTCCGGTTCAACTCGAGGAGCGTGGACTCGAGATCGACGAGAATCTCGAGAGCTTCCTCACGGAACGCCTGGCGAAACTGGTCAGAGTTCGAGGCCAATGGTTCTCCCTGTTTCCTGCTGTGGCGTTGCGAAGATGCGGGACGGGGAGATGCCGGCCTGGTGCAATCGGGATTCGATCTCCGGATTCCATGGACCGTCGATGCAGAACTCACGCCCCGCCATCATGGCCTCGCTTTTTGCTGCCCAAAGCAACTGGATAACGGTCACATCCACGCTCTCCAGCGCACTGACATCCATGCGCAATACCAGTTGCGCTTCGAGCGCCTCGGTCAGCACGCGTTTCAGCCCCGCGGCGGCTGAGATATCGACACATCCGCTCAGCCTGATTGACTGGGTCTGTTCGCGTCGCTCCACTGCGATTGCCACCCTGGTCTCCCTCTCGAAGGAACGCTGAATGCACCCGCCGTGGAAAAGGCCCTGTCAGCCGGTCAATGACCGCTCAGCACAGGACCATGCGATGGGTAGCTGCGTGACTCGGATATGGGACGATATCGGTCCAAGGACTGGCCGACTCCGTCTGGTCTCTAACAATGGTGTTTATAGGCACGAGTTGACCCAATAAAGATGAGGGATCTATTGGAATGTTCTGATGGAATGTTCTGAAGATTCTGCGCAGCCGTTTTCAGATGCCGCAATTAGCGCGGGGCCGGGCTATGTAATGGCCTGACAAACTGTTTGGGGAGATGGGGATGAATGCCTTCCGTTCCGGCCTGAAGAAGAGAGCGGGGAACGCTGCCTCAATTCTTCAACCTGCGCCACCCCGGCTGCGCGGATGCGTTCGACAAATCTGAAAGCACTCTAATGATGGTGAAGGCGAATCGGGTGCTTCATCTGGCCGCGCATCACCGCATCGGGTCTCTTCCTTGACGGTGACAATCGCCGTCAGCGCACCAGTCTCTGTACAACCGCCAGCAACTGGTCAGCGTTAAATGGCTTGACGATCCAGCCCGTGGCGCCGGCCTTGCGTCCTGCATCCTTCTTCTCAGGCTGCGATTCGGTGGTCAGCATCAGGATGGGCACGAACGCAAATCCCGGCATGGCGCGCAGCGCTGTAATCATTTGTATGCCGTCCATATTCGGCATATTAAGATCGGTGACGATCATGTCGAACTTCAATTGTGCGGCCTTCGCCACGCCATCCCGGCCGTCGGTCGCTTCTCCAACTTCGTATCCCGCCTTGCGAAGCGTGAACGACACCATCTGCCGCACGCTTGCCGAGTCATCCACGGTCAGGATTCGTTTCATATCCAGCCCTCCTGCAGCGCATCGCCTTGCCGTCTGGCTGCGCTCTCTCAAATTCAGAACAACTCCACATCGTTGCCCGCCGCCGACTGCTGCAGCGTTGGCATGGCTTCGCCATACAGAGTTGCCCTCAGCACCTGGCGCTCCAATTCGCATGTGTAGGCGGCAGCGCACTCTGACTCGAGCTGCGGCAGGTCGAGGCCCGCGCCGTCGAAAGCCGCATCGTCAGGCTGCCCGGCTCCGGCATGTTCGATCTCCTCGATGGCCCGTCCCATCAGTTCTAGCGAAGTTCTCAGACGCCGGGCAATCCCTTCTGCAGTTTTGATTTCCTGATGCAGCCGGCTGACGGCTGTTTCCACGCGGATGCCTTGCTCGGCTGCGGTAGCGGCGGCGCTCTGCATTAGCGCCAGCCCCGCGTGGCTCTGCTGGCGTGCCTGGGCCAGGCTTTCCATGGTTACGTGGGCAACGGCCCGATTGGCCTGCTCGGCCAGGGACGATGCGGCCAGCAGCTCCGCCATGGCTTTTCCAGAGCGATCGGTCAGCGCACCCCAGGCCGAGGATATGCGGCTGATGTTGCGCGCGATTTCAAGAACGGCTGCCGCGCGCGATCCCAGGTTCCGCGCCTCGATCATCGAATTGAAATTCAGCAGTTGCATCCGGTCCCGCACGCTGCGCGACCGGCCCAGGTACTCTTCCACCAGCCGCGACAACATGTTCAATTCTTCCAGGCATTGTTCGATCGCCTCGTAGTCGCCTTCGGATTCCCGCTCGAGAGACTCGAAGCGCTCCAACTGCGCTGCCAGGCTATGTTCCTGTTCCGTGATTTTGGCGCCGATGGCCGCCACATGGGAGGACGAGACCTGCAGAATTCCTTCAAGGCACTGATCGATCTCCGCGATCCAGTCCTCGGTGGATGAGCGAGCACATTTCATTTGCATGCTTTGGACTCTGAGAATGGCGGTTCGGCGCGCAGCCACCGATGGTTCCCGCTTCTCGCTGCCGGTATCGGATTCGCCCAGGGTCTCCAGCGCTTCGCGGACGTGCTCGATCTGCTGCCGGCTGATGTCCTGCATCTGAACGGCGGACACCACACGCGCAATTCTGCCGCCAATCGCTGAGACGCACTCGCTGAATTCGGATGGAATTCTTGCCAGCCCGGTCACTGCGCGCTCCATGCTCTGGATCGTTTCGTCCACTTCGGTTTCGATACTTCTGAAATGCGAGCGCATGGAATCGAGCGATCGTCCCATCGCCCGTTGTCTTTCGGCGACGCCGGCTTTGCGTTCCGCGGCCTGGCGCCGGACCTCATTGGCGCCGGTGAGGATCATGCTCGAAAAATCATCGAGTTCGTGCGCCATGTAAGCGAAGCCCTCGCCGGACTTGCCCAGGCGCGCCACTTCGATACTGGCCACAATGCCAAGTGCTCTGCTCTCGCGAGCCATCGACTCCTGGTCGCGCGAGAGGCCGGCCAGCCTCTCAAGCATGCCGGACTCGTTTGTGAAAATACCGGCAATGGTTGACAGCGATTCAATACGCTCGGCGATGAACTGCCGTGCAGCCATGCTGAGGCGTTGCGCCATGGGCACAATCGAGCTGCCGCAGTCGCTCTCAAGGCAGGTGACGATGCCGGCGGCAAGATCGAGCATCACGCCGACCTGCACCGCCAGACTCTCAAACTGCCTCGCCGACGCGCCTATCTCTTCGCGGGAGATATGCAGAGCCTGGCCGATGAGCTCCTGTGCGTGCAGAATCCCTTTAACCCGGCTGCTGCCGGCCACGCTCAGGGCTTCATCCAGGGCGGCTGGCATAGTCAGCATTTCCCTTGCGCGGCGAGGTACTCGGCAAAGCGTTGGGTCGATTCCATGATGTGCTCGAAGAGCGTCCTTTCGCCAGTGGAGAGAAAGAAGGCGGTGGCAAGCGCTGGCCAGTTCTTTCTTCATCTCATTCATCGTCCCGGCTGGGCCAACCATGAATGATGTGAAAGATCTAATGGCTGACGCCGCGCCAATAACGCTTGCTCGCTTCAGACTCGAGTCCGCTGAGCGGCGCTGTGGTCGCGTGGGATTCTATAATTTCCGGGACCTCGAAATAACGTTGAGGAATTGCGTTTGAATGCTACGGGATCATTGAAGCGCGCGGTGCGGCGGGACCGGCGCGAGACCTTCGGAATGTCGTCCGCGGACCTGCGCACGTTGCGCGCGCTGAAGACGCCGCTGCGAATCCAGAGATTTATTGACGCGCTCGATTACCAGTACGCCGACACGGCATGTTCGCCGGCGCGTGTGCTGCGCGAGCGCAAGGGCCACTGCATGGAGGGAGCGCTGGTGGCCGCCGCGGCCTTGCGCGTGAACGGGCATCCGCCGCTTTTGATGGATCTTGAGTCAGTGCGCGACGACGATCATGTAATTGCTCTCTACCGCGAGCGCGGTCTGTGGGGCGGCATCGCCAAGTCAAATTTCGCGGGCCTGCGCTTCCGCGCTCCCGTTTACCGCACGCTGCGCGAACTGGCGCTGAGCTACTTTGAGAATTACTTCAATCTGCGCGGCGAGCGCACGCTGCGTAGTTACTCCGTGGCCGTGACCCTGGAACGCCTTGACGGCCTGCACTGGATGACCGCCGAAGAAGACGTCTGGTGTGTGCCGGAGCTTCTCATCGCGGCGCGTCACTATCCCATCGTTCCAGACAAAGTGGCACGGGCGCTGCCGCGGCTGGATCGCCGCAGCTTCGAAGCTGGGAAATACGGGTGGGTGAAGCACTAGAGCGGGAGCAACGTCTCCTGCGGCGCGAGCCTGTCTCTACCAGAGACTCCTGGCCGGCATAGGCGCGGTGGCACTGGGGGCATCGGGCACGTCCGCGCCGGCCGCTAGCGCGAGCGGAGCCGGGGCCGACTGTTTCTGAGCTTCGGGGACGAGTTCCGGCACCAGGCGGGCCACGGGAACCCCGTTGCGGTGTAAGACAAACGTCACACCCTGGTAGCGGGCGCGGTTCACGCAATCAGAGAAGTTTCGCGCCGCCTCAGTTACGCTGATGGAGCGAGTCTGCATAAAATCAGATTATATGATTTTATGTAGTCGGGAGTCGAAGGGAATCAAGAAAGTTAACCCTTTCAAATTACCCGCTTACCCGCGCTCGCTGATCCCCATCTGCTCCATGATCGCGTCGAAATCTTCGAGTTTTGCGTATTCGATAATTACCCGGCCGCGACCGTTCTTATCTTCGATGGTCACCTTCATTCCGAGCGCCCTTTGCAGTCGCTCCTGAGCGTCGCGAACATTGGGATCGATTTGAATCTCAGGCGCCGGCTCCTTCTTGGCTTTGCGCTCAGGGTGAAGCAGGCCCTGGACATAGCTCTCGATTTGGCGAACAGAAAGCGAAAGTGAAACGGCTCGCTTCGCTGCTTTCTCTATCTCTTCAGCGTACTCGAAGGCCAGCAGCGCCCGCGCGTGTCCGAACGTGAGCTCGCCAGATTCAACCTGAGCCTGCACCGATGCGGGCAGCTTGAGCAACCGCAGAAAGTTTGCCACCGTCGCGCGGTCCTTGCCGGTGCGTTGCGCCATCTGCTCCTGGGTCATGTGGAACTCACGCGACAGACGCTCAAAGGCTCGCGCCTGCTCCATCGGATTAAGATCGGCCCGTTGCAGGTTTTCGACGATGGTGATCTCCATCGCCTGCTCGTCCGACACCTGGCGCAGGAGTGCAGGTATCGTTTTTTTGCCTGCCAGCTCTGAGGCTCTCCAGCGCCGCTCGCCCGCAATCAACTGGAATCTGCCGTTTGCCAGTGGGCGGACCAGGACCGGCTGGACGACGCCGTTGGCGGTAATGGAAGCGGCGAGCTCAGCGAGCAGTTCCTGGTTCATCTGGCCGCGCGTTTGAAAGGGGTTGCGGTCAATGAGTTCCATGGGGATTTCTCTTGGCCGCCCGCCTTCATTTTCAACGGCAGGTGTAGGGCCAAGGTGCGTACGCGGCAGCAGTGAGTCAAGCCCTTTACCCAGTGCGCGTCGTTTGGTGTCAATAGCTGCGGTGGTCATCGAATGTGTTCCTCTGAAATACCGCCCAGATGCGGCCAATGGACTTTCAATGTGATCAAGAGCAGGAAATCTCGTGCATCGAAGCGACCCGGGCCGGGATAGGAGCCGGGTGCCCCTAAGAGTATGGCCAGAAACGAACCTCGACCGCCGGCTTTACTGAGTTTGCAGTCTTTCGTTGCCGGCTGCGGGGAGCCTCAATATGGTTGCGAGCCATAAACTCGCCGGCAAGTTCGAAATATGCCTCGGTGCCGCGGGATTTGCCGTCGTAAAGCGCGACCGGTTTGCCGTGACTGGGTGCTTCGGCGAGCCGGATATTGCGCGGAATCACGGTTCTGTAGAGTCTGTCGCGGAAGTGTTCGCGAAGCGTCTCGGTGACCTGCTGGGCGAGATTGGTGCGGTCATCGTACATGGTGAGCAGAACGCCTTCGATCGTCAAATCCGGATTGAAAGCCTCGCGCACTCGCTCCAGCGTCGAAATCAGTTCCGAGACGCCTTCGAGAGCGAAATACTCCGCCTGCATCGGCACCATCAGGATCTCAGCTGCACATAACACGTTCAGAGTCAATAGATCGAGCGCGGGCGGACAGTCAAGCATGACAAGGTCATAGTTATCGCGGACGGGCTCCAGAGCTTCGCGGAGCCGGGTCGCGCGATTTTCCTGGCCTGCAAGCTCGATGTTGGCGCCCGTCAAGTTTTTTGACCCAGGCAGCAGCCACAGATTCTCTATATCCGTGGGCAAAATGACCTGATCGGCGGAGCTGTTGCCGACCAGGACGTCATAGATTGAATGGCGATTATCGTCGCGCTGGAAACCGAGGCCCGAGGAGGCGTTTGCCTGGGGATCGCAGTCGGCAAGAAGGATTTTAAGGCCCTCAATGGCGAGGCAAGCTGACAAATTGATTGCGGTCGTGGTCTTGCCCACTCCACCCTTTTGGTTCACCACGCCGAGAATCCTGCCCATGGCAATCAAGACTAACGGGAGGAGCAGAAAGAAGGTAGCCGATTTCGCTGTGGAGAACTCGAACAAGCTGTGGAAAGATCCCGAGCAATCTTTTGTGGGGTGGGTGCAATTGTTTCTGGGCCATAGACTTGCGGGCGGAGCGAGAATTGAAGGGGAGGTCGCGCGGCGGCGGGCGGAAAGTGGAAAACTCGGCTGTTTTCAGTGCGTAGCGTGATGTGGTCGGCAACTGAGAAATCGATTTTGGAATGATGGCAATGAAGGGAATTCCAGGAGCTTATTCGATGTGGAATAGCGTTGGTGGAGCGGAGGTGTTCCACGTGGAACAGAATAGCCGCTCAACCTTTTGCCATCTTTGTTCCACGTGAAACAATCATGCTCGACTGAGCGGCGGCCATCACATTCGCTATCCCCAGCCAGGGCTACCATCGACACGGCAACAAGGAGAGATGTGACCGTGAGTGTAGTGACCTCCATCGCGAACCGAATCGGCACCATCACCATGAATCATCGCCGCGTGAATCCCCTCAGTGGCAGCTTGATCAACGATATCTCCAACGCTATCGACGCGCTCGAGCGAGAAGATGTCCGCGTTGTGGTTCTCCGCGCCCCCAAAGGAGCACAGGTATTCTCCGCTGGCCACGACGTGAAAGAACTTCCCACCAACGGCCGCGACCCCCTCACCTACAACGACCCCCTACGCCAGCTCGTGCGCAAAATCGAGACCCTGTCCCTCCCGGTAATTGCAATGGTCGAAGGCTCGGTGTGGGGCGGGGCCTGTGAACTGGTCTTTGGCTGCGACCTGATCATCGCAGCGCGACACGCCACTTTTGCTATTACTCCCGCCAAGCTTGGTGTGCCTTACAACCTATATGGAACCCTCAACCTGGTCAAAGTCGCCGGGATCCACCTACTTAAGGAGATGCTCTTCACCGCCGAACCAGTTTCCGTCACCCGCCTCGAGGCCGCGGGCGTGGTTAATCACGTTGTCGGGGCGGTGGAGCTTGAGACCTTCACAATGAACCTGGCCTCACAGATAGCCAAGGCTTCGCCGCTCGTGCTGCGCGTTCTGAAAGAAGAAATGCGAGTGCTGGCCAATGCCCATCCCTTGAATCCCGAAACTTATGAAAGGCTCCAGGCCCTCCGCCGCCAGGTTTATGACAGCAACGATTACCAGGAAGGAATCCGGGCGTTTCTTCAGAAGCGCCAGCCCGAATTCAAGGGCAACTAGGTCAAGGTCCGCAATTATCGGCACCTATTGCATGCTGCGTGGCCCCGAAAGTTGGAAACCATGGACTTGCCGAACGCGTTCATCGGTCAAAAGAATCAACCATCTGAGGTTGAGTTAGCCGTTCACCTGGGTCCGTCGCGACCAGTATGGGACGAACTCCTGGTCTGGCTTGAATCGCGAGGCATTGCTCGCGGCGAATGGAAGTCCGTCTCTCCCAAATATGGCTGGGGCCTTCGACCGGCCCTTGGCAAGCGCACCATCCTCTACCTCAGCCCCTGCGAGAACTGCTTCCGAGTTTCCCTGGTTTTGGGCGACAAGGCACTGGCTGCAACCAGAGCCAGCGATCTGCCCAAGGCGCTGCTAAAAGAGATTGCCGCAGCCAAGCGATACGCTGAGGGAACCGGCGTGTACATCTTTGTTGGCAAATCGGCGGATCTCGCCGCGGTCAGAAAACTGGTTGAGATCAAGCTTGCGAACTGATCTTCTGGCTTAGCGCCAAGATTCTTGCATCGCTGCCAGTGAGCGGGGAATTGCCGCTCCATACGAATCCTGAACCTGCCGCAACCTGGAGTTCTTTCAAGCCGCTCTCCGTGGTCATCAACGCCAGCCATCCGCCCGGCGCAACCAACCTGACGGCCGAGGTCACTGCCGCAGCCATCTTGTCTACGGCTCGCAGGGTCACGCAATCGAATTGAGACTTCAATTCTTCGGCCCGGCCGGAGTGGACCCTGGCACTGAGACCGAGTACCCGAACTGCCTCCTGCAGGAATGCAGCCTTTTTGTTCTGCGACTCGGCGAGGGTCACGTGGATTTCAGGCCGGCATATGGCGATCGGAATTCCGGGCAGACCGGCGCCGGATCCGAAGTCCAGCAGGGTCGCAATCGCATTCGGCAATTTGACGCTAACTACAATTGATTCAATGATATGGCGCGACACGATTCCATCTTCGTTATGGATCGCAGTAAGGTTGACGCGAGTACTCCAGCGAAGAATAAGCGAAACATAGGAGCTCAAACGGCCAATTGCCTCATCATCCAACTGCGCCAGTCCCGCTGCGACCACGCCGTCTCTAATCCTGTCGCCTAATCCGTTGCTCATTTCACGATCACTGAATCCTGTGGACGCGGCGCCTGCCAAACGGTGGCTGCCTCAACGAACGATTTGAATATCGCAGTTGAGACCGCGCTCTCTGCCCGGGTCCGCTCTGGATGCCACTGCACAGCCAAAACAAAATGATCGGGCGAATCCAACTCCACAGCCTCAATCACGCCATCGCCCGGCGAGACCGCGGTAATGCGAAGCTTGTCACCAGGAATGCGAATTGCCTGGTGGTGGCTGGAATTCACCTGTGTCTCGAGAGTCGCACCCCCAGGCAGCAACGCCGCCAGCCGCGAGCCCTCCGCAATCTTCACGGGGTGTGCTTCAACCACGGTGCGTCCGGGACTATGGTTCACTTCAGTCTTCAAATCCGTAACCAGATCCTGGACGAGCGAACCGTTTCGCCAAACGTTGAGCGTCTGCGCGCCGTGGCATATGGCGAGGATTGGCTTCTTCAGATGGAAAGCGTTGTTGAGCAGAATCTCGTCCAACGCAGTGCGCGCGGCATCGACTGGGCCGCATTCTGGCTGAGGCTCCTCACCGTAGCGCCGGGGATCAACATCGTACCGGCTCCCGGGCAGAAGAATTCCTTGTACCCCCGCGAGCAGTTTCCCCACCTGTTCCTGAGCCTGGTTGATCTTGACCACTATCGCTGAAGCGCCGGCTGCTTCGAGCGCCTCAACGTACGCAGGCAGTGAGCGGCCGCTGTAATCACTGTCGCTACTCGGTTCGGGGATGGCAATGCGCACCGTCATCAACAATTCCAGTGTAAGGGAGATTTGAGCCAGCGCCTCATCGTCAGTGAATCAGTCCCTCGGTGTCGTCAACCAGCAACACGTCGTATTTCTTAATCATCAAACCGCGAGCGATTCGGGTTCAACGCGTTCACCGGCTACAAGCAACGCTTCAATTGCGCTTCTCAGCCTTGCGGTCAGCTCATCGGTCTGGCGCACGGTCATTCCCCTTGTGTCGATCGGCTCACCCACGCTCAGCGTCAACTCGCTCGGATAAAAGTGCCGCGTGTGGATGGGCAGCAAATCGTACACGCCGCTCAGCGCCACTGGAACCAGCGGCACCTGCGCGCGGATCGCGAGAAACGCCGCGCCGGAAAGGAATGCCTGTAACTGCCCATCGGGAGTCCGCGCTCCCTCAGGAAACACGAAGAGGGGCATGCCCGCGCGCAACGCCTTGACACCCGCGCCCAGGCTGGCCAGCGCAGCGTGCGCGTTGCCAACGTCGATGGGAATCTGTCCTGAGCGATCAAGGTACCAGCCGATGAAAGCAATCTTCCAGAGCTCCTTCTTGGCCAGAATCCTGAACTGGAAGGGCAAGGAAGAGAACACCACTGGCGTGTCCATGTACGAAGTGTGATTCGAGGCGTAAACGGCCACGGGATGCTTGCTGAGATTTTGAGCGCCGCGCACAGTAACCCGCGAACCTGAGACCCAGACGCACATCCGCGCCCAACTCTGCGCAATGCGGTGCTGGATTCGCCCGCTCTTTTCAAACAACGAAACCAGCAACGCAAGCGATCCCCAGAAGCCGGTCACGATGCTCAACGCCGGGGTCTGCACCAGGTCCGTCCGCCAGCGGTAGAACCGGGGCACGGGATTGGGCCGTCGCATTTTCATGGTTCCTGCCTCGCCGGCAACAGCAGCGATCGCGCTTCGCCCACCAGGTACACCGAGCCGGAGACGACAACCGGGCTGCCTGCCGCAAGCTCTTCCGCAATGTTCAGCGCTTCACTCACGCTGCCTGCCGCCCTGGCCTTTGTTCCAGTTGAGCGCGCAGCAGCAACAAGCTCGTCGATGCCGGCCGCGCGGCTGGAGTGAATCGGCGCTAGAATGACCTGCTCAAACAGCGGAAACAGGATCTGCGCCATCTCAGCGACAGGCTTGTCGCGCAGACAGCCGAAGACCAGCACCCCAAGGCTCTTTTCGCCGAGCAAAGTGCGCAGTCCTGCGCGCAGCGCCCACGCTCCGGCAGGGTTATGGGCTACATCCAGAATCCAATCAACTGCGCCGCTGCTCACACGCTCAAGCCGGCCCGGCCAGCGCGTCAGCCTAATGCCATCGGCAATCGCCGCCGGAGTCACCGGGAATCTGTGGCGCTCGGCGAGTTCTACCGCGGCAGCAATCGCCAGCGCCAGGTTCCGGTGCTGGTGCGCTCCTTTGAGCGGCGAGTCGATTTCAATTTGCGTGCCGAGGGCGTCAACTGTGTACGCATCCGATCCATCACCCAACCCCGGCATGTAGCGCGCGGCATTTATCCCGCGAACATTCAGCTCGGTTGCCACCTCGCCCAGTACCTGGTTTGCTTCAGGATGCTGAGGCAGCGTAATCAGGGTGCCGTTCCGCCGCAGGATTCCTGCCTTTTCGCTGGTAATGGCGCTGATGGTCGGCCCCAACCACTCCATGTGATCGAGTGAAATGTCGGTGACGACCGAGAACAGCGGATCGACAACATTGGTTGCATCGAGCCGGCCGCCCATCCCCACCTCAAGCACTGCAATCTGAGCTCCAGTCTCAGCGAAGTAAAGGAAGGCCTGCGCGGTCAGGATTTCAAAATAACTAGGGAGTTGCGGCAAGCGCCCGGCGAGCACAAGCTGCTGGCCGGCGTCGTGGGCATGAAAGAAATGGCGCGCAAAATCGTGGTCTGGAATCTCCATCCGGTCAATCCGGATGCGCTCATTCGCGCGCTCCAGATGCGGTGACGTGAAGAGGCCGGTTCGCACTCCCGCTGCGCTCAGAATTGACGCGAGCGTGGCTGCCGTCGACCCCTTTCCATTAGTTCCGGCAATCAAAACTGCGGGGAACTTGTGTTGCGGATTACCCAACTCAGCCAGCAACACCCCGATCTCATCGAGCGAGAACTTTCTGCGCGGCTGCCCGGCCTTTTGATAGAGCTCGGGCGTCATGGTGTTGAGTTGTTCGATGGCCGCGGCGTAAGACATGAAGCTTAAGTATAAAATCCGCGGCAGGTCCGGTTCGGCGCCGCACTGATTCACCGCTCTGTTTAATCGATTCCCGTCCCACAGCCTTGGTGCGGGGTACGAGCTCTCTCTCCGCCTGATTTTGTCTAACGTCAACTTCCAAATTGGCGACACCCGCGATCCCGACTACAGCGCTCCGACTGCTCCCTCAATTCGCTGTCATCCTGACACTGAGCGCAGCGAAGCAGAAGGATCCGCGGTTGCTTCTTCTCACCTGGAATCCCGCCAATGCTTCCGACTTGGCGACGACACAACCGGAACGCGGAACTCACGCGGCCGCAACGAGCAGCTGACGAAGTGGGAGGTTGAAGGGGACACCGGAGCTAGTTTGCTGAAGGCTTATCAAGATGGTTAATCACTATGACCTCCAGCGGAGATCTCTTCCTGACCAACTTGAACCCCAGCGACTGAACCGCAACAAAGTACGCGGTGGCCCGGTCCATGTCGTCGGGACCTTGCCTTTCGTAAAACGTATTCGTGGGAATCTTCAGCACCAGGTTGAACCGTCCTGTCAGCCCGGTTTCGTCCACAATCTGGCGATCCTGAATGAAATTCATCAAGATATCGGCGAGCTCAGGCATAGTGTAGTTAATAAACTGCACAGCTGTGTGGCCGTCCGCTCCGTCAGTTACGTAGATATTCCCGCGGCTCGTGGCGCCTGGCGGATTGCCAGCGGTCACTTCTGGGGGGCTCTTCACCGCAGTCAGTGCGTATACCGGAAACTCCCTCTGCGCCACTTGCACCTCAAGACCGAACCGGTCCGCGAGCAGCTTTCTAACCATCGACCGCTTCTGGTCGTCGCTTGGCTGGCCTGGGGTATCGGTTTCCGCGGCAATGTCGAACTTGTCCTCATTGATCCAGGATGGCCCGCCGTCGACCTGGCGATCACGCACCTTATAAGCGAACTTGATGAGGTCGGTGACCGACGCATTTTCTGCTTTAAAACGCAGAGCTTTAAAGCCGCAGGACCACCCCTTATCGTCTCCGCGGCTCGGCTTGATCGTCGCCACTTCAAACACTGGGTCCGCGGTCGCGGCCATGGGTGGTATTAGTGCCGGTCCGCTATAAATCCACAACGTTTCCGGGGTCGCAAGAACGAGCGTCAGCGGATAGCTCTGGGCATCCTGCATCCAGACTCCCGTGATCGACTTGTTGTCCGCGCTCAACTTGCCTCGATAAGTGATGTCCGCAATCGTAACGTTCAATTCCGGCGGCAAGAACGTGACCGAAAAAAGTGGAATACCGGATGGTCCGCGATCGATGAGGGTGAGCGTCCCACGCTGCGACCCGTTGCCGTCAGGCTTCGCAAACTTGAGAACGACGCGTTCGCTCTCCTTGGTGGAAAGCGTTCCCTGCCATGTGCCGGCGATTGTCTGCCCATGGAGCGCATTGCAATTCGAGCAGGCAAAGCCAGCCACGCAAAGGAACATGGCTTTGAGGGAAAGCCTGATTAGCGCCATGGCGAATTGACGTAGACGCTTCGCGCTTCGCTCGGAGAATTTGTACGGTCTCTGGTCACCAATACGTTTGTTTTGAGCGGATGACCGCCAACTCGGAAATTACGAACCAATCAATCGCCCCGCATGTGTCCGGCGTAAACGATGCTGGGTCTTCACAAAAACTAACGGTGGCGGGATTTCTGTGCCGGGACGCAATCTCAATGCGTTCTAGTTTGCCGACGGCGCCTCGGCGTGATCAATCACCAGCGCCTGCACGTTGCCGCGCGTGGCTTCAAGTTCGAGGCCAAGCTGCTCTTTGATCGCCGTGAAAAATGGCGGAGACTGGGCGTCTTGCGGCGCTACCGGCACCTCGCCCCCGAACTGCGTTTCATCCGGCGCCCAATCCAGATCGAAGTCATATCTTCCGCTCAGGCTTGTACTGTCGACCACCGGTCTGTCGAGCAGTGCCCGCTGCAATAACGATGCAAAATCATTCATGGTTGCATTCCGAGCGGGCAGATGGATCCGTTGCGGATAGACCGTGGAGACTAATTGCGCGGGCTCATCCGGCGCAGCAGTGCTCTCCTTCAGCTTCGATCCGGCCTTGGTGACTTGAAGCCGGTAAATTGAGAACTCCTTTTCTTCCCGATGAAAGCTCAGCTTGAAACGCTCGGTCAGCAGCGTGCGCAGCATCGCCATCTGTTCGTCATGACTCGGGCGTGTCTCGCCAGGAGTGAGCGCAACAATGTCGAAGTGGTCTGAATCAACCGACGCGGGTCCACCTGAAATCACCTTGGGGCTGAGGTTGTAGGCAGCGGCCACCAGCAGCTTGAGTGTGTACGACTTCACCACGAATCGGTTTGTCCCCTGCATGGTGATGTATCGGCCCTTCTGGTCGAGCGAAGCCGGCTTGATTGTGGCCACTTCAAACGACTTCGCATCGCGCTGTGTACTTGCCGGCGCCTGGGCAAAACATCCACTCGCACTCAGCGCCATGCAAACCAGAAAAGTAGCCCTCTCCATCGCACCCCCACCCGTCGCCTTCTTCTTTCATACATATATTTTTCTTTAGTAATTTCCGTACCGTTTCCAGCCAAGCCGGGCACCACTATTAACGCACAAACATTGCGTCCAGCACACCAAAACGCATCTTCGCCAGCTCTTCGTAAAACACTTCAACCTGTGAATCTCACGCCCGCTCCAACCTTCTCTCACCAATACTCTTTGACGACCGATTCACACAATCCTCTGCATATCCACACCATGTTTTGAATGGCCTGTGGGAGAGGTGGGAAACACATGCCGTTACACACCCCCTTCCGCCCACTTTTGCAAATCTCCTCATTTCCTCAGGCACGATTTAGAAAACTCCGCCACCTCGCAAACACTGCGCCCTCGTGAACTTTGCGCGTATTCCTACTTTTCCTCCTCGCCTACGGGTACTCCTAAGTTTTTTCTAATCTCTTAGAACCGAAATGCACACCCGTCGCGCATTGCCTGCCAGTCTCAAAAACTGCCGTGCCTCAGCTGCAGCGGGCTTTCTGCTTCGCCTCAAAAAACAACTGACGCCGCAGCCAGCCACGGTCGCGCCCCGAAAATCAGAGTTATATCCCGGTTTTCCACGTTCAGGCAAACAAAAACCTGACTACAATCAAGACGAAGAAAAGACAGCCGTTTCCCGCTTGCCGCGCGGTGTTGTAGAGTTGTGGCGAGAGCGCAGAACGGTTTCTGGAGCAGAGCTTGGCCATGCCAACTGTTGAAACGGACCTCGAGAAGCCGGCTGCGCAGGGGGCAGCGATGGAGATAACCGTAAGCCGCCAGGATCTGGTGAAGGAATTAACGGCTACGCAGAGCGTAGTGGAACGCAAGACAACGATCCCCATTCTCTCCAATTTTCTGATCGAAGCCGAGGGCGAGCTGTTGAATATAACGGCCACCGACCTCGACCAGGCCATCCGCACCAGTGCTCCCGTGAAGGTCAAGAAGCCGGGTTCGTGCACCATTCCCGCGCGCAAACTCTACGACTACATCAAGCTGCTGCCCGACGGCGAAATCTCAATCAAGCTGCTTGAGAATCACTGGGTGCAGATTCGCAGCGGCCGCTCCAACACCAAGATCGTCGGCATGGCGCGGGCCAACTATCCCCAAGTGCCCGAGTTTCCCTCGATTGCCGCCACCAGCATTCCCACAGTCACACTCAAGACGCTGATCGCCCGCACCATCTTCGCCATCTCCAACGAGGAATCGCGCTACACGCTCAACGGTGCGCTCCTCATCCTCAAGGCCGAGTCCCTGGCCATGGTCGCCACCGACGGGCACCGGCTGTCGCTTGTCGAAAAGCCCAACGAGGTGCTCGAGGGCATCAGCGGCGAAAAGCGCGTGCTGATTCCGCGCAAGGCTTTGCAGGAGCTGCAAGGGCTTCTCTCGAACACTGAAGCTGAAAAGATCGACTTCGCCGACGATGAGCACACCCTTTTCTTCAGGGTTGGCCACCGTACGCTCAGCACCCGCAAGCTTTCTGGCCAGTTCCCCAACTTTGAGGCTGTGATGCCCCGCGACAATACCAAGTTCGCGGTGGTTCGCTCCACCGAGCTCTCCAGCGCCATCCAGCGCGTGGCCCAGTTTGCCGACGAGCGCTCCGGAGCCATCCGCCTGCGCCTCGACAGCAACGAGCTTAAGATCAGCGCCAACTCTGCCGAGGCCGGCGAATCTGAGGACACCATCGATACGCCCTACTCGTCTGACCCGATCATGGTCGGGTTCAACTCGGTCTACATCCTCGACTTCCTGAAGGCGCTCAACAATGAGGGCGAGGTGCGGCTTGAGTTCAAAGACTCGCAGTCTGCGGGCCAGATGCGGCCCGAGGACCCTGAGGCCGAGTACAAGTACCGCTACGTGTTGATGCCAATGCGGATCTGAGTACCCGCCCTGAAAACCCTGCCAAACACGCTCCAGGCTTCGAGTGAAACTCCGGTTGTCTGTTTACTACTTATACACCCCAATTTGTCGCTTTAACCACTCCATCTGGCGTCTTAAACACTCGAGTGGCCGCTTTGAGGCGTTTTTCGACCAGATCTGGCCCTAATCTCCAACCACAGGACATGGTATTCATCTTTTGCTTATGTTATTTTTTTCTTTACACCAAGCGGTGGAAATTCCATACTCTTTCGTACGTTGCAGAACTGGGAACTATTGGAGTCCTGGACGGCAAACGTAGTCGTCTACGTCGTTTATCTAATTTTGCCCGGTGTTTAGTTAATCGTTAACGGGGCGGATTCAAGCAGAGGGCCAGTTTCGTGATGCGTTAGGGAAACTCGCGAAGCCAGGCCACAAAAACTGTCCTCAATTGCAGGGGTAAAGAGACTCGAATCCTGCATGCACGTTGAAGAAGAAATAGAAAAATCCGTCGGCGCCGCCGTTTCAGTCAGAAGAAACGAGTGCGGCCTTATCCAATTTGGAGGCAAAACATGCAAAGTCTGATAACGAGAATACTCAGCGCAAGAAAGTCCCTGGCTGTTCTGATCCTGTTTCTCTCCGCGTTGTCGGTGTTGAGAGCCCAGGAATATGCATCTATCACCGGAGTGGTCACCGATTCCTCTGGCGCAGTGATACCTGGCGTTACTGTGACCCTCGAAAACACCCTCAACGGCGTGAAGTACACCGCCGTCACCAATGCGATAGGGTCTTATACGTTCAGCGAGCTCAAACCGGGTCCGGGGTACAAAATCAGCTTCATGCACGAGGGCTTCAAACCCACCGACATCACTGGTATGTACCTGAACGTCGACACCACCAGAACTCAGAACGCGATTATGAGCGTGGGCACGACCTCGCAGACGGTGGAAGTATCGGCATCGTCACAGACTGAAACGCTGGACACGACCGATGCGACCATCGGCAACAACTACCAGGTTCAGTTTATGAACGATCTGCCGATCGAGGACAGGAGCAATCCCTCGGCGCTCTTCTATATGCAGCCGGGCGTGACCCTCCAGGGTTCAGTAACCGGCGCCCGCACCGACCAAAGCAGCGTGACGCTCGACGGCGTTGACGTCAACGACAACATGACCGGCTGCTTCGGCTGCATCGTGGCCAACGCTCCGGTGGATTCAGTGCAGGAACTTCGCGGCGTGACAGCCGGTCCGCTTTCGAGCTCCGGCGAAGGCGGCGGCGGCCAGTATGAGATGGTCACCAAGAGCGGCACCAATCACTTCCACGGCGATGTGAACGAGTATCACCGCGACACTGACACGGAGGCCAACGCCTGGTTCAACAACAACTCCGGCGTGCCGCGGCCACCGCTCATCCGCAACCAGTTTGGCGCGGCCATTGGCGGGCCGATCTGGAGAAACAAGGCGTTCTTCTTCTTCGACTGGAACAGCCGTCGCGACACGCTCTCAAGCCTGGTGGATCAGACTGTGCCGATGGATTCGTACCGGAACGGCAGCGTTTCCTACATCAACTCCTCGGGTACCATCGAGACGCTGACGCCGGCACAGGTGGCGAGCTACGATCCCCAGGGTGTTGGCTACAACCCGGATATCCTCGCTGTCTATTCCAAGCGCTATCCCGAAGCCAACGACTTTTCAGGAGACGCCGGAGACCTTATCAACACAGCCGGTTTTCGTTTCAACGCACCGTTTCCGTATGTCGAAAATGACTACACGCAGAGAGTCGATTACACCATCAACGACAAGATGAAGGTATTCGGGCGCGGCACGTTTACCAGGACCACGGGAACTGAGAGCGCGATCCAATTCCCGGGCGACCCGCTGACTCATCCTTTTCTGGATCAGAGCTACACCTGGGTTGCGGGACATACCTGGACTATCAGCCAAAACAAGGTGAACCAGGCTGAATACGGCGAAGCATTCGAGAGCTACAACTGGCCTGACACCTACAATCCGACCGGCATCACGCAATGGGAAGATTGGGGCGGGAACGGCACCGGAGGGTCAATTATGACTCCTCCATATTCAGGCGCCAGCAATGCCCAGGGCAGGAGTTTTCCCATTCCGTTTGTGAAAGACGACTTCAGTTGGGAAAAGGGCAAGCATGGCATCACTTTTGGCGGGACGTTCAAGTGGGAAACCCCTGACGGCTACGACATTCTCGATTACAACGGACCGGGAATCGGCCTGGGCGGAAATATCTATAGCCTGAGCACGCCCGCACCGGACCCGCTGCGGCCTGCTGATCTGAACTCCAGCTCGCAGGATACTTCGTTCTACGACCAGGCATTTACGCTAGCCCTGGGCCGGCTCGCATCCTCCGGCGCGACCTTCAACTACGGCGCCACAGGCAATATTCTGCCCCAGGGTACGGGGTCAGTTGCCAAAGACCGCTATTACGAGACAGAAGTGTATGTCGGCGATACCTGGAAGCTAAGCCCTGATTGGACGATCAGCTACGGACTTCGCTGGCAGAATTACACCGTGCCCTATGACGTACAGGGCATTGAGTCAGTGCCGAATATGAACTTCAACCAGCTCTTCGGAGCGCGGCAGGCACAGAGCGCGTCGGGCGCATTCGGCAACACGGCAGTCCCGTTTGTTTCTTACGTGCTTGGCGGAAAGGTAAACCATGGCCCCGGCTATTTCAAACCGGTGAACCACAACTATGCTCCGCGTTTTGCCTTTACCTACAGCCCCAAATTTGACAAATTGACCGTAGTCAATGGCGGCATCGGTATTATCTACGACCACACCGTGGTGAATTCGGTGCTCTACCAGGCGGAGCAATTCTCCTACTTGTTTGAATCGAACGCGAACAACCCGTACGGGACGCCGGGCAATCCGGTGGCCTCGCTGATGAACGATCCCAGATTCAGCGGGCTAAGCAATCCTCCACCGCCGCCTTCTGCGCCGGCAGCAATCAGCGCTCCCTATACTCCTTTTGTGCAAGGCTCGGGAGCAAGCGCAGTTCCGTATGGCCTGATCAATGGCGGGGCGTTCAACGAAGGCATCGACAACAACCTGAAGACGCCGTATTCGATCCAGTACAACTTTGGTTTCCAGCACGAGTTTCCGCAGGGCTACATTCTGAAACTGAGCTACGTGGGACGCGGGGGCCGGCGGCTGCTGGGCCAGGCAGATGCTAACCAACTCATCGATTTTCCAGATTCCATCGGAAACTCGGGACAGATGATGTCTACTGCCTTTGCGAACATGGAGATGCAGGTGCGGTCCGGCGCTACGGGCTCCGCTATCACGCCACAACCCTGGTTCGAAAACATGATTCCGTCTGGCACCGGAGTCAATTATGGCTTTGCCAGCAACACCGATCTGGTGGCCGAGGGATTTGCACCGCTTCCGTATCGCGGCGATTTCGCAGATACCATCCAGGCGCTTGCGGCGTACCAGTTGATCCCGCCGAACGTCGGCATGGGATCGCAATACTCCGAATTCACCTATTACACCAACAAGGGATTCTCCAGCTACAACGGGATGCTGGTGACCCTGCATAAGAACGCGGGCTATGGATTGCAATTTGACCTTAACTACACCTGGTCGCACTCCATCGACAACACGTCGTTAATTGCCAACCAGATTGCGTTTGGCGGGTACGGATTCATCTGCGACGTGGTGAGACCGCGCGAATGCCGTGGCAACTCCGACTTCGACGTGGCCAATTACTTCAACGGCAATTTCATCTATGAACTGCCCTTCGGCCGCGGAAAGCAATTAGGCGCCAACATGCCCTTCTGGCTTAACGAAGTTGTGGGTGGGTGGGAGATCAGCGGACTCCCCAGTTGGCATACCGGCAACGCCTACCAGGCGTTTGCCAATGCGTTTGTAGCCGGATACGCGAACGATGCGCCCGCCATCCTGACCGAGCCGGCCGGGATATTGAAGGCGCACATCCACGGTGGCGAAGGCCAGCGGGTAAACATCTACTCCGACCCGGCCCAGGCTCTGGCCGCCTTCCATGGGCCGGTAGGCTTCCAGATTGGCTCGCGCAACATCTTGCGCGGACCGGGATGGTTCAATATGGATCTGGGCGCAGGCAAGACCTTCCCGATTTATGAGGACAAGGTCAATCTGAAATTCCGTGCGGATGCCTTCAACGCGACCAACCACCCCAGCTTCAACACGCCATGCAACGACATCACCGAAGCGACCTGCTATCCATTTGGCAATGTCACCAGCACGGTTAGCGGCGCGCGCGTTCTGCAGGGCGCGCTCCGCCTTGAGTTCTAACCCGCCGCCAGACTCACGGCATCAACCAGGAACCCCGGTCGACTGACCGGGGTTTTTGTTGTTGCAATAAGAGATTTTCCAATATACTCTTTTTCAACCGGACAAGGTTTCGAAGATCCGGACCGCAGCTCTCGTCGAGACGGGAGCGCGGCGTACTTTAGCTTCCCCTTTTTCGTATTTTCCTTGTTCGCCACGGTAGAAAGTTTCCAACCAGAGTGAGCGAGCGCAATCGCACCCTCCCTTTTAGGGTCGCAAGTTAGTTATCTGCTCCCAGGTAGAAGCTGTTGATTGCGATGGTCTGCCACCGAGCAGGATCAATTCACCGGTCGGCAATTAGTTTCGCAGGTCCACAAGAAGGCGCCCAATTTAAATGCCTGCTCAGCCTCATTCGTTCCAGGAGGCTGCGGAGGCGTTTTTAAGCCATTTGGCTTTATCCCATTGGAGGCATTCAATGCAAAGCAAAAAGGTGCTCAATTCTTTTGTTTGGCTGTCAGTGTTTTTCCTGCTCTTCCTGACCGCCGGAAAAACCATCCATTCCCAGGTAACTTCCGCCACGATTCACGGCACCGTGACCGACGCCAGCGGAGCGGTTGTGCCCGATGCCAAGGTGACGGTCACCAACACGGCCACCAATATCTCCACGGTCACAACGACCAACAAAAACGGCTATTTCGAGCAGCCGGCGTTGCAGGTCGGAGCCTATCAACTGTCGGTTGAGTCGGCGAACTACCAGAAATTCACCGAGACTGGCATCCAGCTTGCCGCCAATGAAAATCGCGAGATCAACGCCAAGTTGAGCATCGGACCCTCGCAGACGACGGTGACTGTAAGTGCCTCGTCAGTGCAGGTGGAGACCTCGAATACTCAGCTCGAACAAACGGTTCAAGCATCGCAGATCGATTCGCTGCCTCTGTTTGGCCGCGATGCCGCATCGCTCGAGAAACTGGCGCCCGGCGTGGTTGAGTCCTCTGACCGCTTCGGTTCCTACTCCCTCAACGGCAGCCAGACCACCAGCAATTCGTTCCAGCTCGAGGGCATTGATAACAACGACGGCCCGCTGCAGGATGAAGGCCTGGTCATTAATCCCGACGCGCTGCAGGAAGAGAACGTCATCGCCAGCACCATCAATCCTGAGTTCTCGCGCAATGGCGGCGCGGTCATCAACCAGGTCATCAAGTCCGGCACAAATCAGCTCCACGGAAGCGGATTTGAATATTATCGCGACACGTTCATGAACCTGGGCGGCTACTTCGCGCAGGACCACGAACGGCCTCCGTTCCACCAGAATCTCTACGGTGGCACCCTGGGCGGACCGATCATCAAGAATCGCTTCTTCGGGTTTATGGCCTACCAGGGATATCGCAACCGCACCGGTGGAGTCAGTGAGTCGGCCGTCTTCCCAAGCACATTTACTTCCGCAGGCAACTTCGGTGGCGCAGCCTCAAGCAATCCGATCCCCTTTAACATTGTTGCTGGAGCCGGTTCGCCGAACGCCGGGCAAACGTGCGGTCCCAGCTCCGCAACTTTGAATACATGGGCCACGTGCTTCCCGACCGGACCGGTGACCATCAACCCAAGTAGCTTTAATTCCATCGCAACCACGCTGATCAATAAGTTTGTGCCTCCGGCCAACGCAGGTACGGCAGCGGCGCCGCTTTACAACTTCGTAACGGCAAATACCGGTGCGGGCGATCAGGGCGTGCTGCGCGCCGATTACCACATCAGCGATAAGGACGCCGTGTACGCGACGGGCACCTTCCAGTCGAGTCCGTCTATGGACACACTCCCCTTCGGCGGCTCAAACCTGCCCGGCTTCCCGATGGTCAGCGCGGAGCACTTCAAGCTCTTTTCGGCGCAGGAAACCCACACCTTCAGCGCCAAGACTCTGAACGTTTTGCGAGCCGGCTATTTCCGCTTCAACTTTGCGGCCGTTGAGCCTGCGGTTCCCGTTGCTCCCTCCACCTACGGCTTCGCCATCAACCCGCAATCGAGCGGCGAAGGCCTGCCCGTTATGGGTGTGCAGGGATATTTCACCCTCGGCTTCAGCAACGACGGACCGCAGCCCCGCAAAGACACCAACCTGACGTACAGCGACAACCTGAGCCACATCTTTGGCAACCACGAGCTAAAGATGGGCGGGAACGTTGAAATGTTCCGCGTCAGCAATCCTTTCTACGCGCAGAACAATGGCAGCTACAGCTTCGCCGGAAGCGGTCCTTACAGCTCTGGCGTGCCTGCGGCCGACTTTCTGCTCGGCATTCCAGACAGTTACGGGCAAACTTCAGGCGGATTTATTGACGCGATCGCATGGGAAGATTATGCCTTCGCGCAGGATAGCTGGCACGCCACGTCTGACTTGACTGTCAACTACGGCCTCGCGTGGGACGCCGAGACACCCAACATCAACACGCAGTTTGACGGCGAGGGCGTTACCTGCTTCGCGCTGAGCACCCAGACCTCCATGGTGCATCCCGGCGGCTTCCCAGGCCTCACCTGGCCCGGCGACCCAGGCTGCAACAGGTCAGCCGGCGCGACGCCGCATTATGCCCACTTTGGGCCGCGCTTGGGATTTGCATGGTCGCCCAGCAGCGGACCTTCGGCGTTGATCGGCGAACAGGGCTCACACAAATTCTCGATCCGTGGCGGCGTAGGCCTCTATTACAACCGCGACCAGGAAGAAGGACAGTTGCAGAACCTGGGCGACCTTCCCAACTTCCTTGCCACTACGGGAGCAACGGAAGTTGGTTGCCCCAACGGCAACCCGTGCAGTCCGGCTTTTGCCAATCCGTTTATCGACGTGGCTACCGGCACAGCGGCAAACAATCCGTTTCCGTATACGCCTCCCGCTGCGGGTGCAGCGCTCAATTGGGGTGAGTATGTGTACCAGGACATCAGCGAAATCGCACACAACTATTCCGCTCCGTACATTTACAACTTCAACCTGAACCTTCAGCGCGAACTTCCCGGCGCCATGATCTTGCAAGTGGGTTATGTGGGTTCGGTGGGTCACAAGCTGGCCACTCAATTTGAAGCAGACCCGATCACGCCGGCTGGTCACGCAGCATGCCTTGCCAATCCAACCTGCATCGCATACAGCGCCTACCAGCACATCTACTTCCCGCAGGATGCCGCGCAGCCAGCCACAACCAATGGCTCGCCGGACTTTATCAGCGTGGGCACGCTCGATACCGAAGGCTCATCCAACTACAACTCGCTGCAGATAAGCCTGAACAAGAACCCCACTCACGGTTTGACGTTCACCATGGCTTATACCTACAGCCACGCCCTCGATAACGCGTCGGGACTGGAGAGCTCAGGATTCTTTACCAGGAGCATGAACAATGTTCCCGGCTTCCAGTACCTGAACTATGGCGACTCCGACTATGACGCACGGCAGCGGTTTGTGTCGTCGTACGACTACAAGATCCCGCTGTTCACCGCCATGAGAGAGAACTCGATCGTCAACGAGGCGCTGGGTGAGTGGCACTTTGCAGGATTCACGGTTCTGCAAAGCGGCTTCCCGGTGCTCATCACCGACGGAGGCATTCACAACTCGCTGTGGTGCGATGCTTACAGCTATTACGGCTGCGCCGAAGTTCCAGAAACATCGAGCTTCAGCATCGGCACCTACAATCCGCGGTCGTTGGATTCAAATGGCCTGAACCAGGGCTTCAATCCCAGCTCGTTCTCGCAGGAACCGATTGGCACCTTCGGCAATGTGAAGCGTAACTTCTTCCACGGGCCGGGCTACAACTACACCGATATGAGCCTGTTTAAGAACCTCCCGCTGGGCCGCGAAACGAACCGCGCGGTGCAGCTCATGATTCAGGCCCAGAATGTCTTCAACCACGCCAACTTCTCCAACCCCGACGGCAACTACACCGACGGACCGTATTTCGGAACCATCAGCTCGGTGAAGAGTTCGGCAGACTACAACGGCGACCCGGCGCCCGGCCGGACCGTCCAGTTGGTAGGAAGAGTCACCTTCTAGACAGCACCATCAATCAAACAAACAAAAGCCTCGGAGTTTCCTCCGGGGCTTTCGTTTTGCATTCATCGAATCTGCAATATTCCGATCAGCAGTTTTGTGTCGCGGCTGGGTCCGGTAGCACGGGCTTCATAAAATCCAGCGCCCTCACCAGGTAAGCCTTCAGATCCTTGCGGTGCACTACCGCATCGAGAAATCCTTTATCGAGCAGGAACTCGGCGCGCTGGAATCCTTCAGGCAGTTTCTGGCGGATGGTCTGCTCGATGACGCGCGGGCCGGCGAAGCCAATCAACGCACCCGGCTCTGCGATGTTCAAATCGCCGAGCATGGCAAAGCTGGCCGTTACTCCGCCGGTGGTTGGATCGGCGAGCACGCAGATGTACGGCACTTTCGCGTCGTCGAGCAGCGCCAGCGAGGTAGAAATCTTGGCCATCTGCATGAGGCTGACTATGCCTTCCTGCATGCGGGCGCCGCCCGACACTGAAACAATGATCAACGGCTTGCGGCTCTCACGCGCGCGGTCCACGGCGCGCGCAATTGTCTCGCCAACGACTGCGCCCATCGAACCGCCGGCAAACGCATATTCCATTGAGCATAAAACCACCGGATGGGGACCGAGCAGGCCTACGGCGCTGAGGATTGCATCGTTGAGTCCGGTCTGCTCCCGCGCCGCGCGCAAACGCTGCTTGTAGGGCTTCACATCGGTGAAACTCAAGGGATCGGTCGACTTCAGCCCAGTGTCGAACAGTTCGTATCCAGGCTCGAGAAGCTGATCGACGCGTGCCCGCGCGCTCAGCTTGAAGTGGTGCTGGCACTTGGAACAAACATTCAGATTCGCCTCAAGGTCGGCCTTGAAGATAGTGGCGCGGCAGCCAGGGCACTTGATCCAAAGACCTTCGGTGCGCACGTTCCGGGCCGCGCCCTCCCCGTTGTTTTGAGGTCCGGGCTCGGGTTCGAACTCACCGTCTTCGCGCTTGAACCACGACATACCGAACCCAATTGTAAATGGAGGGCGCCTCGTCTCGCAGGGGCGAAACGAAAAGCTGCTGAAACCCCAACCCCGGGCACAAACCACCTCTTCAAACAAAGAATTGGCTATTGCGTTTCCGGTCCATTTCGTTATAAGGAAAGAATGCTTACCGGGCTCGGTGAGGTATTTGAATCCCTTTATGCAGGAGGGTCCGATGTTTGAGATATCGCGGACGGTCATATCGATGAGCACGGCAGGCGTGCTGGTAATCGCGGCCGGCATCGTGGCGCGCCGTCATGATTTGAAGGGCGCCTCATTGCCCGATCGTGCCATTGGACTGGGGCGGATTTTTGTTGCGGCGTCTCTGGCCACCTTCGGCGCGTTGCACATGTCAGCGGCACGCGGCCTCATGACGATGGTTCCCAAATACATGCCGCTGCCATTGTTCTGGGTTTACCTGGTTGGCTTCGCGCTCATCGCTACGGCGCTGAGCCTCATCTTCGATCGTTTCGTGCGCTGGTCGGGCCTGTTGTGCGGCTGCATGTTTCTAATGTTTGTCGCGATGATGGATCTTCCCGCCATCGCCACGATGTTTCATGATCGCTTTGGCGCCGCGCTCTTCGTACGCGAAATCTCATTCGGGTGCGGTTTGATCGCACTCGGTGTCAGCATGGGCGCACCAACTCGAGGTAAATCGCGTGCAGTCGACATCTGCCGCATCGTCTTCGCACTGGTTGCGGTTTTCTACGGCGTTGAAACCGTCCTGCATCCGGAGTACTTGCCCGGCGTGCCGCTCGAGAAAGTCACACCCGCATGGGAGCCGGCAGTGCGCCTGTGGGGATATGCAATCGGCGCATTCCTGCTGGTGTGCGGCGTGTTGCTTCTTATCAATGGATGGGCAAAGAAGGCAGGCGCGTGGCTCGGCATCGCCATCGCTATCGCGGTAATCGTGGTCTACCTGCCAATGCTGGGGCCGGCTCACGGAACCGACCAGGTTGTGGAGGCCATCGACTACATTTTCGATACGCTGCTATTCGCCGGGACGGCGCTCATTCTTGCCGAGGCGATAGGCCGCGTGCAGCCGGAATAGTCACTGCCCGGACCCTTCAGGCGCGCCGCGCAGATACGCATCGTCGCCGTCAATCCAGTCCTGCCGCGGCGGATTGAAAATGTCGAGCGCCACTGAATCCTCGAGCGCAAAAACCTCGTGCGGGGCGTTCGGAGGTATGCAGAGAACGTCACCCTCGCGCACTATCGTTTCGCCTTCTTCGAGCACGAACTTGAGCGCGCCCTGCAACACGTGGCTTATCTGCTCGTGGAAGTGCTGATGCATGGGAACGTGCGCGCCATTCTTCAACACAATGCGCGCCAGCATGGTCTTAACGCCCGTCAAATACTGCCGGCTTACCAGGGGATTCATTGCTTCGGGCTGAATATCTGCCCATCGATAATGTCTGCTCTTGGCCACTGCTCTTTCGACCTCCCGTTTTCGTCTCGCGTAATCCGGCGGGGGTCCCGGATGAACGCGTCTATTCGCGAATTCTCAATCTCGAATCAGTATTCGATGCCGCGCTGCGCCAGGATTCCCTTCTGGTACGCGTGTTTCACTTCGCGCATTTCAGTCACCGTGTCGGCCAGCTCCACCAGCAGCGGATGAGCATTGCGTCCGGTCAGAATCACGTGCACCATCTCCGGCTTGTTCTTCAGCGTCTCGGCTACCTGCGCAGCGTCGAGCATGCCGTAGCCAATGGCGTAGTTGATCTCGTCCAGCACTACCATGTCCCACTCGCCCGATTCAATAGCTTCGCGCGCCTCGGCCCATGCCGCTTCAACCAGCCTGATGTCTTCAGGGTCGGTCTCCGCGCCGCCGACTTTCACAAACCCGCGCCCCATCTGCTTCATTTGAAAGTTTTGGCCAAAGGCTTGAACCGCGTCGAGCTCGCCGTAATGCCACGAGCCTTTAAGAAACTGCAGCACCAGCACGCGCATGCCATTGCCGGCTGCGCGCAGCGCGGTGCCCAGCGCGGCCGTCGTCTTGCCTTTGCCGGGGCCGGTGTTGATGAGGATCAGTCCGCGACGCGTGTCAGTCATAACTCAGTGCACGGTGGACGGTGAACGGTCGACGGTGAGCAGCTCATGCGCCTTCGTCCAATGCATTTGTAATTATCACCGACCCGCACGCATGCATTGAAAAATCCTGTTTTGCAATTCGGTTTTCGCCTTACAAGATGAATGCGTTCAGCACGACTGCTGTCCACTGTTCACCGTTCACTGATCACTGCCGGTGATACGGGTGGCCGGCCAGGATTGTGAACGCGCGGTAGATCTGCTCGGCGATCACCAGCCGGGCCAGCGCATGAGCCAGAGTCATGGGGCCCAGAGAAAGCAGCAGCGTTGCGCTCTTACGGGCGTCTTCCGACCACCCATCCGCAGGACCGACGGCAAACACCAGGTGCTGTGCGCCGTGGTCGCGTTGCCGGCCGAGCCACGCAGCCATTGCCTCTGACGACATCTGCTTTCCGCGGCCGTCCAGCAGCACCGTTACCGCGGCAGTTCGTCCCTTCTGTTTGCCAACCCACTCCAGCAGTGCCGCTTCGGTTTTGAATGCCTGTGTGCGGCAGGCAGCGTACGCCGCACAGCGCTCCATGTATTCCTGTGTCAATACCTCAAACACGTCCTTGCGCCCGGCCAGCGAGCCGATATGAGCCAGAGTCATCTGCATCCAGAGGAGAATACCGTAACGCGCGGCAGGGCCGCCCGGGCCTCGGCGGAAAGCCAGGGTGAAAATCGCATCTCCAAAATGGGATTGAATTTGAGGAAAATTGCGGCTGAGTGCCGTGCTTCAATTCTGTAACCATTTCTGACATGAATGCGACGCAATACTGCAATAACCGGAATAGCTGCTACAGATTTCCATATTCTGATCTTAATTTGACTATATGAAACTCGCGTAAGTATCTGTTTTTAAAAGACAAACTATTATTTTGACCCCCTCCCGAATTGGCCCTCAAAGTGCAACGTTTACAGAAGCAAAGCCACTACTGTTCAGGCGTGCAGAGTCCCTAGCTCCTATTTGCTAAGGGGACAAGGCAATTGCTCTCTGCGCGTCTCATTGCCCGCAGGCTATTAGGAGGATTCATCATGAAGTCATTCAGCATCAGTCATTTAGTAACGAAAGCGGCCATTGCTTCGATCTGCCGTCCAGCATACAGAGCGATTTTGGGCACGGTTCTCGCCGTGTTCGCGCTCTTCATCCTGGGCAGCCCCGTAGCCATGGCGCAGGTTGATACTGGCGAGGTTTCCGGAACTGTTCTGGACCAGACGGGCGCCGTCGTTCCGGGCGCTGCGATCGTGGTCAGGAATGTCGCCACCAACGTCGAACGCCGCGCGGTTTCGTCATCGACCGGTGCGTACCTCCTTACGGGCCTCGAGCCGGGCACCTATCAGGTCACCGCCACCGCCGGCAGCTTCAAGCCTTTCAACGCCAAGGTTGAAGTCACGGTGGGCGGACATGTCACGGTAGACGCCAAGCTTTCAGTCAGCACCGCCACCACTGAAGTTGAGGTCATCGCCGAGGGCGGAGCCCAGGTGAACACACAGACCCAGGAACTCTCCCAGGTTGTCGACACCCAGCAACTCGCCCAACTTCCCAGCCTTACACGCAACCCGTATGACTTCGTCACGCTCTCCGGCAACGTCTCCAGCGGCGACAACACCGGCAACAGCATGAACAGCGGTCAGAACCTTACCAACCGCGGCGTGGGTTTTGCCATCAACGGCCAGCGCGAGTCCGGAACAGAGATCCTGCTCGACGGCGTTGAGAATGTGGCCATCTTTGGCGTTTCAATCGGCCAGGACGTGCCCGTCGATGCCGTGCAGGAATACAGCGTCATTACCAACAACTTCTCTTCTGAATACGGCCGCGCCTCAGGCGGCGTTGTGAACCTCACCACCAAGAGCGGCACCAATAGCTTCCACGGATCGGCATGGGGCTTCAATCGCCTCTCGGCATACACCGCCAATACTTACGGGAACAATGCGCTCGGCGCGCCCAAAGGCGAATACACCCGCAACCAGTTCGGTTATGCTGCCGGCGGCCCGCTCAAGAAGAACAAGATTTTTATCTTCGAGAGCACGGAATGGACGCGCGTTCGTTCGGCCGCGTCTTTGACCGAAGAAATCTTCGATCCCGCTTTCATCGCTTTGATGCCGAGCAACGTTCAAAACTACTATTCGACTTACGGCAAGACCTCCTTGTCGCCTTCCGGCGTCGCTACCACCTATGCAGACCTTGAAGCGGCAGACGTCGCACAGAATGGTTCAAAAGCTACGGTCCCGGGTTTTATGGTCAACGGGACCACCCCCGTCCCCGGATCGACGCCTGTATTTGACTGGGTGCACTTCACCGCTCCCTTTGATGCGGGCGGCGGCATTCCTGAGAACCAGTACACGCTCGTAGGCCGGCTCGACTACAACCCGACCGACAAGACCCAGATGTACTTCCGCGGCGGCCGCGAGAACGAGAACCAGTTCGTGGGCTCTTCTTCCTACAGCGCGTATCCGCAGTATGACGTGGGCACCGCCATTCTGAACCAGAGCTACCTTTATTCGGTCTCCCACACCTTCAGCCCGAACCTGTTCCTCGGCACAAAGGTGAGCTACACCCGTTACAACAACAACACCTCCTTCGATACCTCCCTTACGGGAACGCCGAACCTCATGTTCGTCTCGCCCACCGACCCGAACCCGAATGCCGGCGGCACCATCCAGATGCCCGGCCTTGAGAACGCCAGCGAGCCAGGCGAGGGTGGAGTCCCGGTAGGCGGACCTCAGAACACCATCCAGATCGAACCTGATCTGAGCTGGACCAGGGGCAGACACTCCATGCACTTTGGCGGTCTGTATACCTACATTCAGTTGGACTATGCCTATGGCGCTTATGCCCAGGCCGTAGAGCAGCTCGGCGCAAATTGGCAAGGCAGCATTGAAGACATGATGAACAACGCCGGCGGCGCCAACGGCGCAACGCTCATCTCCTTCCAGACCCGTGTCGATCCTCAGGGCCAGCTTCCTTGCCCGGTAGACACTTCGTATACCGACGGCAACTTTGGCGTCCCAACCTCGGGGGCTTCGTGCGCAGTTCAAACCCCGGTAACCGCAGCATCCTACGGCCGCAGCTACCGCTACAACGACTGGGCAATCTATGGAATGGATAGCTACAAAGCCACTCCTCAGTTGACCCTGAACTACGGCGTGCGCTGGGAGCACTATGGTGTGCAGCACAATAACAAACCCGCGCTCGACTCGAACTTCTATTTTGGATCCGGATCCGGGATTGAGCAGCAGGTCCGCAGCGGCGGAGTTCAAATTGCCGACAAGAGCGCGGTCGGCGGATTCTGGAAACCCCGCTGGGGCACGGTTTCTCCGCGCCTCGGCTTCGCATATGACGTTTTCGGCAACGGGCGCGATAGCGTTCGTGGCGGATTCGGCATCAGCTACGAGCGCAACTTCGGCAACGTGACTTACAACGCAAGCTTCAATCCTCCGGCCAGTGCCGTCATCAGCGACTCCTGCGGCACCGCTGATGCAACCTGCGTCGCGACCGTGACCAACGACAACCTTGGTCCCCTGGGCCAATCCACTGGAATTAACTACCTGCCTCCCGTGGAACTGCGCCACATGGATCAGAACATCGCAGTTTCGCAAACCCAGTTCTGGAGCCTGGCTCTGCAGCACCAGTTGATGCACGGTACCGTTGTCGAGATCGGTTACAGCGGCGCAAACGGCAGGCATCTGTACGATCTTGCCAACGTCAACCAGCAAGGCGCCGGACAATACTACCTCGGCGATCCAATGTACGAAGATCCGGTCAACTGCCAATACTCTGGAACCACGGATTTGAATACCGGCGTTGCCTCGTGCCTCACTCGCCCCAACGCGCAATACACCAACGTCAACATGCGCGGCAGCGCGGCAGGCAGCAGCTACAACGGTCTGAACATCCGGTTCCAGACACAGAACCTGCACCAGTCGGGACTCAGCCTCTCAGCAAACTACACCTGGTCGCACACACTCGATGAACTGAGCTCGACCTTCGGCGATAGCTTGCAGGGCGGCTCCGGCTATGTCGGTTCACTCGGTTACACCAGCCTTGCCGATCCCAGTCTTGACTGGGGCAGCGCCGACTTCGACGTGCGCCAGCGCCTCTCCATCGCTCCCATCTGGGAAACGCCGTGGTTCAGGCATAGTGGATCGGGCGTCGAGAAGCAAGCTCTGGGCGGTTGGGGTCTCTCGGGCATCTACACCGCCCGCGGCGGCGTGCCGTTCACCGTTTACGACTACAGCTTCGACCAAACCTTCTACACCGTTCCGCGTCTCGAGCCGGCAACACCATTCTCCAGCTATCACGTATCGAAGAGTCCGACGGCGGTTGGACCGAACCAGTTCAACGGTCTTGCCGTTCCTGCCTCGAAGATGATTGCTCCCTACAGCAGCGAGCTTGGCATCTCCGACTTCGGACCTTTCCCGAACGACATGATGCGCCGCAACTCGCTTCGTGGACCGGGCGGATGGTACTTTGATGCCGCACTTCACAAGACTTTTCCAATCACCGAGCGGGTGGGACTGGAGTTCGGCGCCGAGTCGATCGACCTGTTCAATCACCACAACTTCTACGTAAACACCACCACCCTGGGCGGCCCAGGCGGCAATGTTGTGGAGGAGCGCGGCGGTCTGGGTTCAACTGCCACCGGCGGCAACCACGACGAACGCCGCTACGGTCAGTTCTCACTGAGAGCGAGTTTCTAATCGCAAAAGCGGAGCCTCTCACTCCGCAAATCATCCGCAAGATAACGGGGAGCCTTTGGGCTCCCCGTTTTGCGTCTCGGACGAATCCAGGCATTTACATCTGGCCGAACTTCCAGCAACTAAGCTCGCTATCTTGATTCCTTCGCGGTATTCTGCCGCCGCAATCGGGCGGTTCCAGCCCCAGCCAGAGGTTGTAGACCCCGAGGCGGGGACGCCCGAAGCCAGCCTGCCGCCGCATTGGAACAGATGTTCCCAGGGCGCTGCTTTCGCGCTGCAATTCTGTGCGGAGGCCTGTTTCCAGGCCGCGAACTGTCCATTTCCGCAAAATTCCTGAAGCCCTCTACAGAATTCCATATACCCGTTGCAGTCTTCCAGGTCGAAAGCGTCTGGCAAGCCGTTTGTTTTCAACAGATGAAAGATTAATAGAGGATCCCCCCGAAATGGCACTTGTCGTGCAACTAAAATTCCGCGTCCCCCATCGTCTTTAACGCCGATTGGGCGGTTTTCCAAATCCATCGGGGTCAAAAAACAACAAGAATGCTGTCGGTCCCACCGTTACAGCCTCAAGTGAAGGAGTAACTATGAGATATCTCAGACTGCAGAGTCTCATCATGGCAAGTAGCCTGATGATCGCTGCGGCTTTTGTTTCTAACGTCGCCGTTCCATCCGCTTACGCCCAGACCAACATCTCCGGTGACTTGACCGGAACTGTAACCGATCCTTCGGGCGCATCCATCGTTGGCGCAATGATAACGGTGACCAACAAGGCCACCGGCGAGGTTAGCCAAACCAAGAGCAGCAGCACAGGCAGCTTTCGTATCTCACTGCTCAAGCCGGGCGAGTACATCCTCAAGGTTTCGTCCGCTGGCTTCCGCGATACCGCCGCTGCGGCGACTGTAAGCGTCGGCTCGGTAAGCACCGAGAACATTCGCATGGCGCTCGGCACTGCCGCTCAGACTGTTGAAGTCTCGGCGAACGAGGAACTGCTGCAGGTTGAAGACGCCGATGTCTCCACCGCCGTCAGCCTCGAGCAGACGCAGAACCTGCCCAACCCCGGCAACGACCTCACCTTCTGGGCCCAGACCAGCCCCGGCGCCATCATGAACACCCAGGGCGGTTACGGCAACTTCGAAGTCTTCGGCCTTCCCGCCACTTCGAATAACTTCACGCTGAACGGCGGCGATGAAGACGATCCTTTCCTCAACCTGAATAACTCCGGCCCCTCCAACCTGCTGCTCGGCAACAACGACATTGCTGAAGTGAACGTTGTTACCAACGCCTACAGCTCAGAGTATGGAACCTTCGGCGGAGCCCAGGTGGCATCGATCAGCCGTTCAGGCGGCAACAAGTTCCATGGCAACGCCAACTACTGGTACAACGGCACCATCTTTAACGCCAACAACTGGCTGCTCAAAAACTCCGAACTCGCTGGTGGGGGAACAAACACCCGCCCCGGCGACGTGGACAATCAATGGGCGGCTTCGGTCGGTGGCCCCGTAATCAAGGACAAGACCTTCTTTTTCGTCGACTACGAAGGCATTCGCTTTACCACCACAAACACCGGCGGCGTTTATATTCCCGACGCGGCGTTCCAGGCATCCGTACTTAACCCCATCAACGGCACCGTTTCGACCTCGCCGAATCCCGAAGTGGCCGGCGAAGCGAACTATTATCAGAACGATATCTTCGCCATCTACAACAACGCACCCGGCGCAAGCCGTGCGACTGTGATCCCTACCTCTACTGGCGGCGATAGCGGCATCGCAACCTTCGAGTCAGCCAGCAAGCTGGCCTTGCAGGAATGGTTCATGGCCGTCCGCGTCGACCAGACCCTAGGCACCAACGACCATGCCTTCTTCCACGTCAAGATCGACCGCGGTCTGCAGCCTACCTATGCCGATCCTTTGACCACTGCGTTCGATGCCAACAGCTTCCAGCCCGACTACGAAGCGCAGGCCGGCTACACCCACACCTTCAATCCCAACATGGTCAACCAGTTCCTGCTGAGCGGCTCCTATTATGGCGCCGTGTTCAAGATGGCCGACCCCGCTGCCGCTGCAGCCATTTCGCCAGAGACGCTGGACTTTATCGATGGCAGCTATACCGCCCTCAACAACGACGGCTACGCTTTCCCGCAGGGCCGCAACGTGACCCAGTATCAGATCCAGGACGACCTGAGCGTCACCAAGGGCAAGGTCACTTGGAAGTTCGGCGGCTTCTTCAAGCGCGACGATGTCTCCGACTTCGACATGCAGCAATTCACCACTCCGCTGATGCTTGAAGAGCAACCCTTCCTTGCGCAAGGCGGCGTCCTGGAAGAGTACTTCAACCGCTTCTTCCTGAATCCGGGAGCAGGCGACCAGCCGGTAGGCATCTCAATTCTTGGTACCTACGCTGAGGCAGACTGGAAGCCGGTTCCGAACTTCCAGGTCAATCTGGGCGTCCGTTACGAGAAGGACTTCAATCCCATTTCAGAACAGGGCAACTTTGTGCGCCTCTTCCAGGACTTCTTCACCGAGGCTGCGAACAAGAACACGGTTACCTCGCCTTACGACCAGCTGATCACCAGGAATCACCAGTCGGCGTTTGTCAACTACACGCCGTTCATGGTCGAGCCGCGCGTCGGCTTCACCTGGTCGCCCAAAGAAGGTTCCTCCACCGTGCTTCGCGGTGGGTTCGGCATGTTCACCGACGTCTTCCCCGGTGTGATTGCCGACAACCTCTTTGGCAACTATCCGCTCACCATCAACGTAAGCACCTTCCCCGATTTGAACTTCATACTCGGGAATAATGCCTACATGACGACTGACCTGACTCAGCCCGGGCTCCCCGACAGCGCAACCACGATGGCGGCCAATACGGCTGCGAATTATAAGAACGGCTTTACCAGCAACTACCAGACCCTTGGTGGAGAGAGCGTTTGCCCGGCCTGCACGGGGGCGAACGCCGGCATGGCGCCCCCGAACTTTGTCAACGCGGCCAATAACATTCACTACCCGACCTACGAGGAGTGGAGCCTCCAGCTCGAGCATCAGTTCACCAAGTCGCTCAGCTTGAACGTGGGTTACGTCGGCAACCACGGCACCCATGAACCGGTTCAGAACGTGGCAATGAATGCCTACGATTCGAGTTTCACTGGTCTGCCCACTGCTCCGCCTGCACCCGGATTTGGCTACATGAACCAGATCGACACTGAGGGCATGTCGAACTACAACGGCCTCATACTGAGCGTTGTGCACCGTTCGCACGTTCTCACCCTGCAGGGCAACTACACCTGGTCGCATACGCTCGACGATGTTTCCAACGGCGGCATCAACCCGTTCTCATTCGCCACCGGCAACATCAGCCAGCAGATCGATCCCTACAACCTGCAGTACAACTACGGCAACGCCGATTACGATAGCCGCAACGTGCTGAATGGGAATTACCTCATCGAGATTCCTCACTGGCGCGGACCGCGTCTTGCCGTCGACGGCTGGACGCTTTCCGGCACATTCTTCTACAACAGCGGTTACCCGTTCACGGTGGTTGACAGCAACGCATCGCCCTACTACGACGGCGAATACTATCCTGACAACATCATTCCGGCGCAGATTAGTTCGGGCCTCTCCGGTAATCGCTGCGGAATCAACAAATCTGCTCCCGGGTCGGCTTGCTCCGCTTTTGCGGGCGCCAACATATCGACCCCAAAGGGCTTTGGCGACCAGGAGCGCAACCAGTTCCTCGGACCCCACTACTTCGATACAGACTTTGGCGTAGCCAAGTCCTTCCCGCTGGGCTTTGAGAACGCGAACTTCAAGATTGGCGCCCAGCTGTTCAATGTCCTCAATCACCCGAACTTCGGCCAGCCCAACGGCGACGCAGGTTCGGCGGCATTCGGAACCATCACCGGCATGGCGAATCCGCCCACCAGCATCTTCGGTTCGTTCCTGGGCGGCGATGCTTCGCCTCGTCTGGTTCAGTTCAAGGGCGTCATCAGCTTCTGATTGCCTTTCGAACCTCAACACCGGCGGGGGAGAGACTCAAGTCTCTCCCCCGTTCGCATTTGGCTGAGCACGTATCAAATCCCGCAGATTGACGCGCGCCCGGCAAAATTGTCAAACTCATTTCGTCAGGTCCTGCTGCCAGTCCCGGACCCCTTCAGGGAGGAACACCATGTCTCATACGCGTCCCGTCGCCCCGGCACTATTGCTGGCCGTCGCAATCGCATCTCTGCTTGCCCTTCCCACCGCCCGCGCACAGGGCAAGAGACCCGGCGTATCGGCCGAGCTTACAAGCAAGATCGACACCAAGACGGCAAAGGTGGGCGATACCGTAACTGCGGAGACGACCGAAAAAACCAAGCTGCAGGACGGGACTCAGATTCCGCGGGGCGCAAAGCTGATGGGCGTCATTACCGACGTGACCCCGATGGATAGCGGCAACGGCATGTCGATGCTCGGTCTCAAGTTCCAGCAGATCGTGGTCAAGCACGATCCACCTATCGCCATCCATGGCGGGCTGGTGGCCGTGGCTCCCCCTGCCGACGCGACCGGAGAGCTGCCGACCAGCTCGACCACTGTTCGCGCCCAGGGCCTGCAGACGCAAGGCAACTATGGCCACACTGACGATCCAGACAGAGGCATTCCCGCCGGAAGCACCGTAAATGGCGTTGCAATCAGCACAACCATCGGAACCGATGGCACCACGGAACTCCAGGGCAACCACACCGAGATTAAGCTCGGACGCGGTTCGCGCCTGCGCGTTGCATTGCTCTGAGGGGCCACCAGCCCCTGCTTTCCGGGCAGACGAAGGAAGCGTTAACGCTTTCCTTTGGACTTCGGCGTCGCGGCCTTTTTGGCGGCAGGCTTCTTCTTCACTGGCTTGCTCACCGCCTTCTTTGCGGCGGTCTTCTTTTGAGCCGACGCGCCGCTCTTCTGGCCACCTTCAGTGGGAGTCTTCACCCGCGCGGCACGCGTCTTCTCTTTGAGCGCAGCCTTCAATTCCTCGTCGAACTCCGCCGGCGTGATGGGCCGCGCCGATTTGCGCAGCCTCTCGATATCGTAAAAAGCACGCCGTTCCTTCAGGAACACGTGGATCACGAAATCGACGTAGTCGAGCAGGATCCAGTCGCCCTTGCGCCGCCCCTCAACTGAATGCGCATACTGGCCGTATTCGCGCTTGAGGCGCAGCTCAATCTCGTCGGCAATGGCCACTGCCTGGCGGTCGTTCATCGCCGATGTGACGAGAAAAAAATCAGCCAGGCCGGAGTCGACGGGGTCGAGCTCAAGAATCCGTGTGTCCTCGCCCTTCTTGTCTTCGCAGACCGCGGCCGCGGCCTGAACCAATATGCGCGTCTGTTCGTGCGCCGGTATACTTGTCATGCCTTCTGTTCTATCTCCACTTTCAATCGTATCGTGCCGGTTCGCTAACCGTAAATAATCTGTGCCGCAACCGGGATTATCGATAAAGCCCGTGCGTCTTAATGAACTCGGCAACTACCTCGGGAACCAGTCGATCGCCTCCATATTCGCCCCCGGCGGCCTTTTCCTGCGCCCGCATCCGCGCCCGAACCTCGGTCGCGCTGATATCGCAGTCCAACCCAGGCAGCAGATAGAACTCCGTCTGCTCGCCCGCGCCGTTTCGCACTTCATAGGCCCGCACTTCCATGTTCCCGGCCATCCGGTCGCCCTCCGGCGTTGCCTCAATCGTCAGCCCTGCGGGTAATGCCGACTTTACGCTCTCAAGCCGCTGGCCGGGCCGCGACGCAACAATCAAAGGCGCCACAAACGGAATCTCACTTGCCCGATGCCAGTGTTTGAAGGTCAGGAAAGAATCGGCGCCCATAAGGAAGTACAACTTGCACGCCGGGCCCAGTTCCGCCCGCAATCGCTCCAGCGTCTCAAGCGAGTAATTGGGCTTACCTGAAGCATTCGGAGCATCGGCAAGCGATATCTCAAATCCCGGCTCGCCCGCAATGGCCAGGCGCGTCATCGCCAGTCGGTCTTCAAAGCCGGCAGTAGCCCCGCCGCTCTTGAGCGGCTGCGTTCCTACCGGCGCAAACAACACCGTGTCGAGCTTGAGACCCGCACGCGCAGCATGCGCCACCGCCAGGTGACCCAGATGCGGCGGATCGAAACTGCCGCCGAAAAACGCAATGCGGCGTTTGCCCTGTCCTTCCCCAGACATGCCCACATCCTATCAGCGGCAACCAGCCGTGGATCTCGTCGAATCAAATCGGACCCGTGCCGTCCGATAAAATCGGACCATGCGCTATGTCTTCCTCGCACTCGCGCTTGCCGGCGCCGTGGTCTCTTCCCTGGCACTCAAAATTCACTACGACACCGGCACCGAGCCCTGCTCAATCAACGAGCACTGGGACTGCGGCATCGTGAACCACAGCCGCTTCTCAATCTTCCATCACGTGCCGGTCGCTGCTGTCGGCATTGCCGGATACCTGGTGCTCGCCGGCCTGGCCTTTGCCCGCTGGCGCTTCATCCATCTGCTTGCCACGCTGGCCGGCTTCCTCTTCGCCTTCAGGCTCTCCATGATCGAGCAATACGCTCTTGAGGTCTGGTGCCTCTACTGCGCCATCTCGCAAGCCATCATCGCCGTCATGCTGCTGCTGAGCCTCGCCTGGGTCGCAGCCGATTACTTCGCGCTGAAGCGCGCAGCCGCGAGAACCTGAGGCGGCATCCGCAGCGATTATCGTCACATCGCACCAATCATTCCCGCTGATAAACTTAGAACAGAATGATGCAGACTGGTTGGTACGCGCGCTGGATGTACAAGTGGGAGACGCGACTCACCACGCGCGACGAAAATCGCGTGGTGCGCCCGCTCGAATGGGGTTTCGAATGGGTTTCGCCGTTTCTTGAAAGCCATGGCTTCGCGTCCGCCATTCCCGGGCCTGAAGTCGAGCGCGACCCGGCCGCGGCCGAAGCCGCCATGGTCCGCATCAATCAGCTCCTCATCCGCCACAGCGACAAGTTCTTCGGCTACGAGCGCCCCACTGACTTCCGACTTGAAGAGCGCTATCCTGAGCTCTTCCCCACCAACGTGCGGCCAGAGACGCTGGCGCAGGAAGCCAGATTTCGCGCGCTGGCCGAGCAGGGCAAAATCCCCAAGGCGCAGTTTCTCCGCTTCACCTCGCCCGAGCGCACGCCCTACCCTGAAAACGACCTCGTGAACGCCCGCTGGTATCCTGCGCCCGAGCACAAAGACCCTAAACGCCCACGCCAGGCAATCGTAGTTATGCCGCAGTGGAACGCCGACGCCTTCAGCCACAATTCGCTCTGCACCATCTTCAACCGCATGGGCATCTCGGCGCTGCGGCTTTCCAAGCCCTATCACGACATTCGCCGCCCCCGTGAGCTTGAGCGCTCTGACTACGCCGTGAGCGCCAACATCGGCCGCTCTCTCTCCGCATGCCGCCAAGCCGTCGTTGACATCCGCTGCTGCGTTGACTGGCTTGAGGAGCAGGGCTATGAGCACTTCGGCGTCCTCGGCACCAGCCTGGGTTCCTGCTACGCATTCCTGGCCAGCACCCACGACCCGCGCTTGAGGGTGAACGCCTTCAATCATGCGTCTACGGCTTTCGGAGATGTAACCTGGGCCGGCCAAAGCACTCGACATGTGAAGCAGGCGCTGGAAGAGGCGGGCCTTACCCAGGACCGCGTGCGCGAACTCTGGGCAGCCGCCAGCCCTTGCTATTACTACCCCAAATTCGCCAGCCCTGAAGCCGGCGGACCACTGAAGCGGGTGCTGATGGTCTACGCCGACTACGATCTCACCTTCCCGCGCGAGTACTCGCTCAAGGTCGTCGACGCATTCCGCCGCTACGGCGTCAATTTTGAGCCGCGCGTACTGCCCTGCGGCCACTACACCACCGGAGAAACTCCTTACAAATATATCGACGGCTGGTACCTGGGCTGGTTTGTCTATCGCGCCTTCAAAGCGTTGCGCGAAGAAAAAGCCTCGGCTCCTGGCGCACATACCACCCTGCAAGAATCCGAAGAAAACGAGCTCCAACAAACTGCCACTTAGCTGCGCTTCAAATTTCATTCATGATGCAAGAGTCCCGGAGGGACGATAGAGGTTAGCCCAGGACAATTCCGCATTAGCGGACGCAGTCCTGGGACAGCGTCTCAATAGATCTTAAAGCCCCGTATGGGCGACCGAAATTGAGCAACGACCTGCAACGAATTGTAAAAACCCGCATATAGGCAACAGGCCTTGCGCGATGCCCGGCTACCTAATCGACGTAAAGTCATCGCCGGGTGAAAGCTAACGCACCCTCGCTAAATCCATCTTCAACAACTGCGCCGGATCGAGATACGCGCCCTGCCATCGCACCGCCCAATGCAGATGTGGTCCCGTTACGCGTCCCGTTGCTCCGCTCAACCCCAGCCTCTGGCCTTTCACCACGCGCGCACCTTCGTGCACATCGATGCGGCTCAGATGCATTGAGAGCGTGAAGAGCCCCAGCCCGTGGTCGATCACCACGCAGTTTCCCTCGTAGTAGAGCGGCCGCGCCAGCACCACCACGCCGCTGTTGGCCGCATGCACCGGCGTGCCTGATGCCGCGCGAAAATCCATCCCCTTGTGAATGCTCGCCAGCTTGCCGTTAAATGTGCGCCTCACGCCAAAGCTGTCAGTGGGCCGCGCCGCAACCGGCGCGCGAAAATCTCCGTTCCACACAGGCTCCGCAAGGCTCGCGCCAAACACTTTCTCTTTCAAAGCAGACTCTGCCTCAATCCGCTTGAGCTCCTCCGGCCGGGGTTCAACAAATTTTGGCTCAACATTAATCGTCTCGGTCCGGTAATGCGCTGCGTGAATCTCAACCGGCTTGCTCAAATCGCGTGTTTCTCCGCCCGCAATCTTCACGCCGATATGCAGCATTGACGACCCAACCGGCGCTTCGACATCCACGCCTGCCAGCGCCAGCCATGTGCGCCCATCTTTAGCGCGAAAAAACTCAATCTTTCTGCCCAGCCAGTCGCCATCAACCTGCGCCGCGTCTGGCGCCGCCACGCGAATCAGCTCGGGCGCCCCGGCAACCACAGCATTTGGCGTCAGCGAAATTTCAGCCGGCTGCGAGTGAACCCGTAGAGGCAACGCGACGACTATTAAAACTAACCAACCTATCTCCGCAGATAACCGTTGTATTCGCATCTGTTCCAGAATACTCGTGGCGAAATACAAGCGCGAAGCATCTTCCGCTGTCTTCCTGAGCGTGATCTCCCCGCCACTTCCCTCACACAACCGCTCAATCCACGTTTACAATGTGCTCAATGGATCTGCCTTCGGCGGGCGAATGCACTGGATACTCCGGCATCGCGCAACTTCCCTGATTGTCATGCCTCTGATCATCGTCATCCGGATGCGCTTCGTGGCGTGGGCCTTTGCAGTTACTCTCGCATGGGGGTGCTGTCTTTCGTTTGCCCGGGCAGGGCAAGCCCACTCCGCCACACCTGCCAAGCGACAGCCTGTTCTCGTTGAGCTCTTTACCTCAGAAGGCTGCTCCGATTGCCCGCCGGCAGATGCCTTGCTCGCCCAGATCGATTCCGCGCAGCCAGTCGCCGGCGCAGATGCGATTGTGCTCAGTGAACACGTTACTTACTGGAACCATGAAGGCTGGCGCGATCCCTTCTCGCTTGACACAATCGACCTTCGGCAGCAACAGTACGCGCGGCAATTCGCTCTCAGCGATGTGTACACGCCGCAGATAGTAGTGGACGGGACCGAGCAATTTGTCGGCAGCGACGCCGCACACCTTATGCGCGCTTTGTTAAAGGCCGCCGGGACTGCCAAACCGGATTTAAGTATCGCGAACGCGAGGCTTGAGCCGGATGGCTCAGTAGATTTTTCAGTGAAGGCCGCTGCGGGCGTCAAAGGCTCGCTGTTTGCCGCACTCGCTGAGAATGCAACCACCTCGATCGTTGCGCACGGAGAAAACGCTGGCCGCACTCTGCATCATGTAGCCGTGGTCAGAACCATCAAGGAGTTTGGCGGCAAAGCCATTGACGGCCGGCAGCTTCGACTCCCGGGCGCGCAGCTTGCGGGGGCAGACAATTCCGCAAACCCGTTACGCCTGGTGGTCTTCATGGTGAATGGCTCCAGCGGTCATGTAACTGCTGTCGCCGAGGAGATACTCAAAACTCCTGCGTCAACCACAATTGCGCAACCGGGACAATAAGCTTCGCTATGTCTTAGCAAATCAAACGAACACATTATGCCTGATGACATGCGCGCCATTCGATTCCACTGCTCTCGCCAGCTCGTGCAGCGAAACCACAATACAAATAGAAGAGGGCCGCCGGTGGCGACCCTCCATAAATGCAGCGAAGATTCTGCAGGTTGGGAAGCGTGCCTATTTGGGGGCAACTTTGTCGTTATGCTTCTGGTTGTAAATCTGCTTGCTTGTGCCGTTGAGTTTCGTGTTGAGCTGCTGCTTTTCTCCGCCGGTGAGTTTGCCGCCGTTGGCCTGGCGGTCAGCCTTATCCTGCTGGTTGATGCCCTGTTCCTTGTTCTCAGTTTTCGCAGCTTCTCCGGCTGTCATCTGGCCGCTGCGGATTCCATTCGCAATGCGGTTCTGCTGGTTTTGGCGACGCGCGCCCACTTCGTTGTTTCCATAGTGAGCCGTGTTTGCATTGTGCTTGTCGGTGTAGATTGACTTGCTCAGGTTGTTCTGTTGCTTATTCACCTGTTGCCGTTCCTGGCTGGTCAGCTTGCCGTTATCGGCCGAGCGGTCGTCCTTCACTTCGCGGTTCACGTTGGCTTCGCGGCTCTCGACATTCTTGGTCTCGCCCGCGGTCAACTGGCCCGACTGTACACCGTTGGCAATGCGATTCTGCTGGTTCTGCCGGCGCGCATTCACCGTGCCGGGTTTCGGAGCGCTGCTGGTTGTCGTTGCCGGCGTGGTCGTCGACTGAGTTCCGGAAGGCTGCCCCGTAGATGGGGTTGTTTGAGCAATGGCCGTTCCGGTTGCAACCAAGACGACCGCGAAAAGTACAAGAGTTTTGCGCTCCATGTTACTTATCTCCTCTGCGATTCTTTTTGGACCCTTGTTAACCAAGACACATTGAGCGCTACAAAGTTGCACTTTCGTCAAAGTATTTTTCATTGCGGGTATGCCAGCGTGATACCAGCACATATTCGGGAAATGAATTGGTTTCACTCCTCAATGTCTGATAAAGACGGTCGCTCAAAAACAAAATGGGCGCGAGCTTCATTGCACTCGCGCCCGATAGTTGACTTACTAAGTCGGCGCTAAAGCGCCGCACTTACTTCCTGTCTGTTACTTGCTGTGCTTCTGGCGATAGATGGTGCCGCTCATCCGGTTCTGTTGGCGATTGATCTGTCCCTTTTCCTGACCGGTAAGCTTGCCGCCGTTCCCTTGACGATCGGCGTGGATCTGTTCGTTGATGCCCTGCTCGCGATTCTCGTCGCGTGCTGCCTGGCCCGCGGTCATTGAGCCGTTGCGAATGCCATTGGCAATGCGGTCCTGCTGATTTTCGCGGCGAGCTCCGACTTCGTTATTGCCGTAGTGGGCCGTTGCAGCGTTGTGCTTGTCGGTGTAGATTGAGCGGCTCAGATGGTTCTGCTGGCGGTTGATCTGTTGCCGTTCCTGGCCTGTCAGTTTGCCATCGTCGCCCTGGCGATCGTCTTTTATCTCGCGATTCAGGTTGGCTTCACGGCCTTCGAGATTCTTTGTCTCGCCCGCTGTCAATTGGCCCGAGCCGATGCCGTTGGCAATGCGATCCTGCTGATTGTCGCGGCGATCGTTGATGGTCGTCGCCGGCTGGTTAGGTGTCGTTTGTGCGGCTGGTGCAGCTTGTTCAGGTTGACTCTGTTGAGCAATGGCCGATCCCGTAGCGATCAAGGCGGCCGCGGCAAGCGTAAGTGCTGTCCGATTCATTTTCCTCTCCTTGGGGCCTCGGCTTCGACCTCGTGCCCATGTTCACCCAAAACCCAGAGAGGCTGCGAAAGTTGCACTCTTGTTGAAGATTCTTCTGAACTAAATATCGTTGCCGTTCGTCTAAAACTGCTTTTGCCTTCGCTGACTCGCCGGCTTGCTGGCTCGCTATTCCGGCCGCGGATGCTTCGCTTTCCACGCAGCCACGCGCTCTTGAACTTCTTCAAGCTCACCGGCTGTAATGCGCGTGCCCACGTTCTGCCGATTGCCCGCGTACTGCTCCCGGTTCGGCCCCTTCACTGCCGCAGCGAGATCGAGCCAGTAATACGCCTCAACGTCGCTCTGTGGTACGCCCTGCCCCAGCGTGTACAGCATTCCCAGAGTTCCCTGCGCGCCCGCATCGCCCTGGTCGGCGGCCTTGCGATACCACGCCGCAGCCTGATCCACATCGCGCGCAAATAACTTGCCGCGGCCATCGCGATAGAGACTCGCGAGGTCCAGCTCGGCGGCGATGTTGTCTTGATTTGCAGCCTTGGTGTACCACTCTACCGCTTGCTTATAGTCGTGAGCCGCCGAGCAACTGTCGCCCGCCTGAACCTGGGCCGCCGCATCGCCGGCGTTGGCCTTTGCCAGCACCGCCGGATCGACGACCGCATTCTGCGCTGACGCGGACACTAGGCCGCACGCCAAAATCGCAATTGGAACCCAAAAAGTTTTCAGGCTTTGCACAGCGTTCTCACTTCACAGGCGGAGTTCCGCACTAACGCAAGTTTACTCAATTCAGGCCAACCGCTGCGAAAGCTCAAAAGAGGATCTGGATAGCCGGGCGCTCTCGGTCACGCGGCTGGGCACACGGAACCTAGACTTTCGCCGCTGCAATTCATTAATGGTCCGCGGCTTTTGCCGTAGAATTCTCTTATGACTGACCGTATGTCGCTCACGCTCGCCCAAGCCGACCCCGACATTGCCGCCGCTCTTGAACAGGAAACCCTCCGCCAGCATGAAGGGCTGGAGATGATTGCCAGTGAGAACTTTGTCTCTGAGGCAGTGCTTGAAGCGGCTGGATCGATCTTCACTAATAAATATGCTGAGGGCTACCCCGGACGTCGTTACTACGGCGGGTGCGAGTATGCCGATGTCGTAGAGAATCTTGCTCGCGATCGCGCGCGCCAACTCTTTGGCGGCGACCACGTGAATGTGCAGCCCCACTCCGGTTCGCAAGCCAACGCGTCGGCCTATGCGGCGGTGCTGCAGCCCGGCGACACCATCCTGGGCCTCGATCTCTCGCACGGCGGCCACCTCACGCACGGTCATCGCCTCAGCTTCAGCGGCAAGCTTTACCGCACCACCTTCTATCACGTCCGCCGCGACACCGAGCAGATCGACTACGATGAGATGGAGTCAATCGCGTTTGCTGAAAAACCGAAAGTCATCATCGGCGGCGGCAGTGCCTATCCTCGCTTGTGGGACTTTGAACGCATGCGCCACATCGCCGACAAAATCGGCGCCTATTACATCTTCGATATGGCGCACATCGCCGGCCTGGTCGCGGGCGGCGTGCATCCCTCGCCCGTTCCGCATGCGCACATCACCACCACCACCACGCACAAAACCCTGCGCGGGCCACGCGCCGGACTCATCATCGTCGGCAAAGACATGTCCACCGGTCCCAAGCCCGATAACCTTCTGAGCAAGGATATCGATCGCACTGTCTTCCCCGGCCAGCAGGGCGGCCCGCTCATGCACATCGTCGCCGCCAAGGCCGTTGCGCTTGCTGAGGCTCTGCGCCCCGAGTTCCGCACCTACGCCGCGCAGATCAACGCCAACGCCAAAGCGCTTGCTGAAGCGTTACAGGCAGCGGGATTCCGTCTCGTCTCCGGCGGCACCGACAACCACCTCATGCTGGTCGATGTATTTGAAAAAGGCATTCTCGGCTCTGAAGCTGAAGCGGCTCTCGGCAAGGCGGGCATCACCGTCAACAAGAACTCCATTCCGTGGGATACCAATCCTCCGCTCAAGCCGTCGGGCATTCGCGTGGGAACACCCGCGCTCACCACGCGCGGCATGAAGGAGCCCGAGATGCGGCAGATCGGCGCGTGGATCGCCAAGGCTCTCGAGCAGCGCAATGACGAAGCAGCGCTCGGCCGCATTCGCGGTGACGTGGCGGAGCTTGCCAACCGGTTCCCGCTTTACGCCTGGCGCCGCGCTCCGGCCGCGGTCAGCGCCTGATAACAAAGGTTTGAAATTCGCAATTAGAACGCAACTTTTCATTGCGATCTTCAATCTGCGATGAATAACATATCTGGGCGGGAGTTGAATCTGGAACCTTCGAACCGCGAGAAAACCTCGATGGTTCCTCAAGGAGGGAGCTATGCAAATCGTCAAGATTGCTTTGGCCGGAATGCTGCTCATGGCGCTGCCGGCTTTTGCTCAACGCGCAAACCATCCCCCGTCACGCGGACCCGAACCGTATCATGGCGCGCCTAAGTCCTATGAGCCGCAACATAACTACAGCGACAAGGCTGGTCACCCCAATGTGCCGCACGTTGACGGCAAAAAGTGGGTGGGCCACGACACCGGCCCGAACGACCCGCACTACCATCTCGATCATCCGTGGGAGCATGGTCACTTTGCCGGCGGTTTTGGCCCGCAGCACGTGTGGCATCTGGGCGGAGGCGGACCTGGCCGCTTCTGGTTCAACGGCTGGTACTGGAGCATTGCGCCTTTCGATTTAGCCTTCTGCGATGGTTGGTTATGGGACTCCGATGACATCGTCATCTACGATGATCCCGACCACCCGGGCTGGTATCTCGCATACAACGTTCGCCTCGGCACTTATGTGCACGTCATGTATCTGGGCACATAGCCAGGTATCTAAGTGGAAGCGTTAAAGGGATGGCGCACACAGGCCATCCCTTTTCTCATGTTCGAAATTAATACAGTACATGCGCAGCTAAGTGATAGTTAGAAACCCGTGTGATGACCAATTACTCTAATTCAGCTTGAGGTTTTGTTTGTCGCATGTGGTCAAGGCGCACGTCCATCCTATATTCTTTACCCATGGGTATTGATTCGATTCTTGCTGAAATTGATGCGGAGATCGCACGTTTAACTGAAGCACGTGCTCTTCTGGCCAGTATGGGTTCTGTTGCGCCGGCTGCAAGCAAGGGCAAAGCCGCAAAGAAGGCCGCAAAGAAAGCTGGAAAGAAACGTGTCCTGAGCGCAGATGCACGCAAGCGTATTGCCGATGCTCAGCGCAAGCGTTGGGCTGCTCAACGCGCCAAGTCAAAAGCCAAGTAATTATCCCCGCGCTGGGCCTCAGACCTGCCCAATGCCGCTCATCACCAGCATGCGCGGCTCGGTCATTTCTTCAATCGCCCAGCGAATGCCCTCGCGCCCCAGCCCTGAATCTTTTACACCGCCATAGGGCATGGGGTCGAGCCGCCACGAAGGCGTGTCGCCCACAATCAGCGCACCTACCTCGAGCTCGCGGAATGCCGTCAGGATGCGGCCCGCGTCGCACGTCATCAAACCTGCCTGCAGCCCGTACTTCGAATGATTCACGTCGGCCAGCGCATCCTCAAAGTCGTCGTAGGGCTCAATTACAACGACCGGCCCAAACGCTTCTTCATCGCGCAAATGCATGCCCGCTTTCGTCCCGGTCAGTATGGCCGGTGTAATCGTCGAGCCCTTGCGCTCGCCGCCGGCAACCAGCTTGGCCCCGCCTGCTACGGCCTCCTTAATCCACTCCGCCACGCGGTCGGCTTCCTCCGGCCTTATCAACGGTCCAACTTCGGTGGCCTCCTCGGCCGGGTCGCCGGTGACCATCTTCGCCGCGCATTCAACTACCTTCCATAAAAAGGTTTGAAAAATGCTGCGCGATACAAACACCCTCTGCACGCTGATGCACGACTGCCCGGCGAATCCAAATGCCGCATGAGCCGTGCGCGCTGCGGCCTCGTCCAGATCGGGCCAGTCGTTATGCACAATCAGCGCCGCGTTGCCGCCCAGCTCAAGCAGCACCCGCTTGCGGCTGGAGTGCGCTTTCAACTGCCAGCCCACGTTTGCCGAGCCTGTAAAACTCAACAGCTTTACGCGGTCTTCCTTCTCCGCCAGCCAGCACGTGTCGGCGTTTGAAAGCGGCAGAATCGCCAGCGCTTCTTCGGGCCATCCCGCTTTCAGAATCAGCTCGCCCAACGCCAGCGCGGTAAAGGGCGTCTGTGGCGCGGGCTTCAGAATCACCGGGCAGCCCGCCGCGATCGCCGGCGCAACCTTGTGCGCCACCAGGTTCAGCGGAAAGTTGAACGGCGTAATCGCCAGTACCGGACCCACTGCGAACCGGTGCACCAGTCCCCATCGGCCCTCGTTGCCCTCGGTAATGTCGAGCGGAATGGAATCGCCGCCCAGCCTGGTAGTTTCTTCCGCAGCCGTCCTGAATGTCAGCACAGAGCGGTCGACCTCGGCCCGCGCCATCCGCACCGGCTTGCCGGCCTCGGCCACTATCAGTTGCGCAAATCGCTCCTTCTGATCAATCAGCGCGGCAGCAACGTGATCCAGAATCTCGCGGCGCTTCCAGCGCGGCAGCGCCCGTGTGCGCCTCAGGCTGGCTGCCGCGTGATTTACCGCCTGGCGCGCATCGGCCCGTGTGGCAATCGTCGCGCGCCCCACCAGTCCCTGGTCCCACGGCGACCGCACCTCAAGCGTTTCGCCCTCAGTCCACTCTTTGCCGCACAGCAAGAATCCTGTAGGCGATCCCGGACGCATCTTCATGGCTTTACCGCTCCCTGATTACCACTCCATGGTACAAGCGTTCGGCGGGTGGTTGTCTGCCGCCACTTTCGCTCACTTTCTCGTCAGTGTGAGATCTGGGAATGGAATCCCCAATCGGCATCGATTCGCAACTCTCCTTTTGTCACTCTCTCCGCCGTCGATTTGCGCTATATTGTCTGCAAATCAAATCGGAACCGTTCCGCGCGCGCAAGACATCTTCAAGGGAGGAAGGAATGTTGCCAGATTCGCCAGGCGATCAACCTCAAGCCGCTTCGCCGCAAGACTACCCACAGCCACTTTACCCACCGGGATCCTTCAGCGCCCCCGCTCCCAATTCCAATTCGAAGGTTCTCAAGGCGGTTCTCATTACCGTTGCCATCTTCGTCGGGCTGGGCATTATCGGCGTCGGCGTTATCGGCGTCGGAATGTGGTATGTTGCGAAATCCGTTCACATCGTGCCATCCGCCTCGTTCACTGAAAGCGATCTGGGCATCGCGATCTATCCCGGCGCCGAGCCCAGCCTGCGCGGCTCTCGTGGGAAAATAGCCGGGAAAATCGTGCTGAACGCCTCCTATTACACGCCGGACTCAGCGGACAAGGTGATCGCTTTTTACAAGGAGAAGGCTGGCCCCACAGCAACCCTCTTCACTACATCGCACGGTACAGCGATCCGTCTGATCAGGGCTACAGGAGACACGACGACTGTGAATGTCATGAGAGTGCCCGACGAATCAGGCGGCAAGACTTACATCAGGATCACGCACGTTACTGAAACCGCAGCTCCGCATTAATCGCGATCCGCCTTCAGGCTCTAATCACATACCGCGCGCGCAAATCTTCGCCGTACCACATGATGTAGTTGGTGCCCCACGCATTGTTGTAGAGGCAGGAGTTGATGCCTTTACTTAAATTGGGTTGATCGTTGCCAAAATACAGCGGATTGCGTTCGCCCAGCGCCACCACCGGCGCATCGAGGGTTTCAACTGCAAAACTCGCTCCCGAGCCTCTCCACGCAAATCCTTTCCCTAATGCGTGCATGTGCCCGTTGCCGTTCTCCACCACGTCAAACGGCGAAACCGCGTGGCCGGCCTTGTCGAGCGACCATCCGTGCACGTCATCGACGATCGGATTGAAGGTGAGCCAGAACGCTTCCGGCATGCGCGTGGCCGGCTTGCCGAACCAACTGAAGGTCATGTGGATTACTGGCTCATCGTTCGGCAACAATAACTCGATAAATGCAGCCGCTGGAATGGCAGCTCGACCCGATCGATATGCCGCATCGTGCGGGAGATCGATACGCGACAGGATACGATACCCATCCTGGTTCTTCCTGACTGTCACGTAGACGTTGAACGGCTGCCACTCCTGGCTCTTTGCCCCGAACTTCTCGATATTCGGCTTGCCGAAATCTTTCTGCGCCCAATCCGCTTTTGTCGTCAGATAACTGCCTTGATAGCGCTGATACTCTTCCTGCGAAAGCGTCTGATAAGTTAGCAGCCCAATCGGATTCTTCTCGCAGGCCCACTCGCGGCCCGTTGCCTTGTTCCGCAACTGCGTAATTGCGCCTGTCTTCGCGTCAATGCCGATGACGAAATGAGCTGTTTCGATCGGCCGCGAGCCTAACAGATATTGTGCGTCCTCCAGAGTGGTCACTGGCCACGTGGGCGCAAGCCCCGCCATCGCAAGTTGCGCCTCTTCGCGCAGCGCTTCCGGCAGCGCGTTCACACCATGCAGCAAATCCTGCCGCTTCTCAATCCAACTAAACTCCACCACCTTGTAGTTCTTCGTATCCAGCATCTTTGCCAAATCTGCCGGCAGGTAGTTATCAAAGTCCAGCCACGTTTTCGTATCCGTGCCCCAGGTGTGCTCAGCCTCCAGCAGCACATGCCGCAGCAACTGCAAATCAGTCTCGTCACCAATCTTCAAGCTGCCCTGCGCAATCCACTCTTCGCGCATCCGCGCCAGTTCCCTGAACCGCGCTACCTTCAGCGGATCGCTAGCGCACCCATAGATCCAAGTGTCGCCAATCTCCTGTGTCACAACCGGCAGATTGCCGCGATAGCTTTCCAGCGCATTCGACATCTCTGACAAATCCGCCGCCTTGATCTCCGCATTGGGAAACTGAGCCGCCAGGTCCGCATGAATCTGTGCAATTTCCTCTGCCGTGTGCGGACCGCTGTTGTCGCCGCGCACCGCAGTTACCAGCGCCAGGTCCGACTCCGGAACCACGGCCACATCGCCGTACTCGTGGTGGTACATCATGGCCAGGCTCGCGCCGCCCGGGTCCTTCCACAGAAACAGCGGCGGCAGCTTTGCCGGCGTCGATCCGCCATTCACGCCAATCTCAAGAAATCTGATTCCGCCTCGCTCGAGCGGGGCAATCATCCCACGCGTGTGGCCAGGCACATCGGTCATCTTCGCACCCGTTGTCACGCGTCCGTAGCGCTTGTCGAGCGACCGCGCCAGCGCCAGGCTGCCCTCAATCAACGATGGCGAAAGCATTTCGGTCTGCCACGTAAATGGAAGCCCATGCCAGGCAATATCGCCGCGCTCAATCGCCTCTTCCATCGCCTTTTTCTCTGCCGCCTGCGTCTGCTCAAGATACTCAAACAGCAGCCACGATCCGGTGGTCCACACATAGCGCCGCTTGCCCGCGGCGTTTGCGGCGCGCGCAATCTCGATGGCCTGCGGAAAGTACTGCGTAAAGTACTTGTGCACCACATTCGCCTGCGTGTCGATGAACCCCGCATCGAAGTGGCACTTGAACATCACCAGCACGCGCTTCACATCCCGGCTGGGCTCGGGCTTGTCGGCGCCAAACACAAACGGCGTCCGCAAAAACAATCCAGCTCCCGTAACTGCGGCGGCCTGCACAAACTCGCGGCGTTTCATTTTTCATTTCCTCGAACCGGGAAGTGTACCACTCGTCGATTCTGCGCGATAAACTTCTTCCATGATCCACGATGGCCGCAGGCGCAAACTTCCTTTCGATCTTGCCGAGGCAGTGGCGCACCTCTGCGCGCGCGATGCCAAACTCGCTGCACTCATTGATCGTGTCGGCCCTTGCACCCTGCGGCTCGATGCCTCACCCTCGCCCTTCGAATCGCTGCTTGAGTCCATCCTCTACCAGCAACTGCACGGCAAAGCCGCAGCCACCATCCATCGCCGCGTGCGCGAATATTTCGGCGGCGACCCCACGCCCGCGCAGCTCATTGCCACTCCCGACGAAGTCCTGCGGGCGGCGGGAGTTTCAGGAAACAAAGTCAAGGCGATGAAGGACCTGGCCTCGCGCACCATCGACGGCACCGTTCCCTCGCACGCCGCCATTAACAAGATGTCTGACGCCGACATCGTCGAGCGCCTCACCGAAGTTCGCGGCATCGGTCCCTGGACCGTCGAAATGCTGCTTATCTTCCGCATGGGCCGGCCCAACGTTCTGCCCGTCACTGACTACGGCGTCCGCAAGGGCTTCGCGCTCACCTTTCAGCGGGTGCCTAAATCCCGTCCCATCGAGGCCGCCGATCTGCCCGCGCCCGACGTTGTTTTCAAGCGCGGCCAACGCTGGGCGCCCTACCGCTCGGTGGCAAGCTGGTACCTGTGGCGGGCCTGCGACCTCCACAAAATCACTCCGCCCGCAGGCCGTTCCGCGCGCACGTAGCTGGAATAAACCAACCCCAGAGCCGATTGCCTCATCCAAATTCTGTTTGGATTAGGAAACACTTACTCATTCCCCGCGGGGTACATAGGCAATTCGACGTAGAATATCTAAGCGCGCTTCGCGACAGGAATCCTGATGGCTCCAACCAACCGTTATATTTGCGTTCACGGGCACTTTTATCAACCGCCCCGCGAGAATCCCTGGCTTGAGGCAGTTGAAACGCAGGATTCGGCTACTCCCTACCACGACTGGAACGAGCGCATTTGCGCGGAGTGCTACGCTGCCAATGGCGCCGCGCGCATTGTGAACGGCCGCAACCAGATCATCGGCATCGTTAACAACTATTCCCGCATCAGCTTCAACATCGGGCCCACGCTTATGAGTTGGCTCGAGCAGAATGCGCCGCGTACCTATCGCATGATCCTCGACGGCGAGCGCTCCAGCCGCAAGAACTTTCGCGGTCACAGTTCGGCCATCGCGCAGGTCTACAACCACATGATTCTGCCGCTCGCGAGCACCCGCGACCGGATCACGCAGATTCGCTGGGGCATTGCCGACTACGAACACCGCTACGTTCGCCCACCCGAGGGTATGTGGCTGGCTGAGACTGCCGCAGATACCGAATCGCTGCGCCTGATGGCCGAACACGGAATCAAATTCACCATCCTCGCGCCACATCAATGCAAGCGCATACGCCAGCTCAATGACCAGGCGGCCGCATGGATACCGACTCCCGAATCCAGCGTCGATACCACCCACCCCTATCTCGTGCGCTTCCCGTCAGGCGCTTCGATCGCCGTGTTTTTCTACAACGGGCCCACCTCGCGCGCTATCGCGTTTGAGGGGCTGCTTAATTCTGGCGAAGTATTCGCCGCGCGCCTCAAAGCCGCTCTCAAAGACCGCAGCAACGAGCCGCAACTGGTGCACGTAGCCACCGATGGCGAATCCTACGGGCACCATCACAAGTACGGCGATATGGCGCTGGCCTTCGCGCTCAATCTGCTCGGCAACGACAAGACGGTTCGCCTCGCCAATTATGGGAGCTTCCTCGAGCGCTTTCCACCTGAAAACGAGTGCGAAATTGTCGACAATACCTCATGGAGCTGCGCCCATGGCGTGGAGCGCTGGCGTTCGAACTGCGGCTGTAATGGCGGCAAGCCCGGCTGGAATCAGCAATGGCGCACGCCGCTGCGCCAGGCTCTCGACGAGCTGCGCGATGCCCTCGTGCCACTCACTGAAGGAGCAGGTACAAAGTATTTTCACGATGTGTGGGCCGCGCGCGACGCCTACATTCAGGTGATTCTCGACCGCACTGAAGCCAATATCGACCGCTTCCTCTCTGAGCACGCCACGCATACTCTCAATCACGATGAGCGCGTGCATTCACTCGAGCTGATGGAGATGCAGCGCCACGCGCAGCTCATGTATACAAGCTGCGGCTGGTTCTTCGACGACATTTCCGGCATTGAGACGGTGCAGGTAATCGCCTACGCCGCGCGTGTTATTCAGCTCGCGCGACGCATCTTCGGCGAACCCGTTGACGCCATTGAAGCAAGCTTCACATCGCGCATGGGCGAGGCAAAGTCGAATGTGCCTGATGCCGGCACCGGCGCCGATATCTACAAAAAGTGCGTTAACACCATGCAGCTCTCGCTCGAGCAGGTGGCCGCGCACTACGCCATCAGTTCCGTCTTCTCGTCCTACGCCGACGAAATCGATCTTTACTGCTATCGCGTGCGCCGCGTCTCTTACGAGATATTCAACTCCGGCCGTGGCCGCCTTGCCATCGGCCGCGTGCACATTACCAGCGCCATTACAGACCGCGAGCAGGCCTTCTCGTTTGCGGTGCTGCACTTCGGCGATCAGAATATTACCGCAGCGGTCAAGTCCTACAGCGACTCCGACGCGCCGTCATTTGAAGGCTTTGCCAAAGAAGCCGCCAGCCACGTGCAGCGCGCCGATTTTCCTGAGGTAATCCGCCTGCTCGACCGCTTCTACTCCCACGCCGCCTACTCGCTCACCTCGCTTTTCAGAGACGAGCAGCGCCGCATCGTCAATCTCATTCTCAACACCACGCTCACTGATGTTGAAAACTCGCTCACCAGCATCTATCAGAATCACGCCAGCCTGCTTCACTATCTCTTTGAAGCCGGGCTTCCCAAGCCGCCCGCGCTCACGCTGGCCGCGGGGTTCGCCATCAACGCGGGGCTGCGCCGTGTCCTCGACACCGATCCCGTCGACCTGGCTCAACTGCGCTCCTACCTCTCGCTCGCCAAAATCGACCAGGTGCCGCTCGATACCAGCACCCTCTCGTATATCGCCGACCTACGCATGAAGCGCGTCATGGCCGATCTGCAGGCCTCTGCGGGATCAATCGAGCAGCTCGATCGCGCGCTGGCGCTCGTCCGGGCCCTCTCTGAGCTACCCTTCGGTTTGAACCTTTGGCAGGCGCAAAACCTCTGGTACGAGATTTACCGCACTTCCAGCTCCGCCCTTACGGCGCTCGAGCCGGAACAGCGCTCACGCTGGATTGCGGACTTTGGCGAACTGGGCCGCTGCCTCACCATCGATATCGAATCGATCCGCGTTGAAGAAGAAGCTCGCGCCAAAGCCGTCGCCGCAGACTAGCCGGGAGATTTGGGTGCGCCATCCTCGCTGCGTCTCTTTTTGCGGCTGGGGTGGCACAATCCACACTCGGCGGACGCCGGACCTTTCCTCACTGCCCCACGTGCGGCTTGATCAGCTCGTCGAGATAGTCGGGCTTCGAGTCGTCGCGCTTCAGGTGCGGGAACCGTTGGCCGCCATGGTAGTCGACGTCGGCTGTGAAGTAGTACTCGTCGTTGATCACCAGCAGCGAAATTGGCGCGCTCGAATTCTTAGCGGCTTTGATCGCGTCTTCGAGAATGTCGTGGTTGTACAGACGTCCGTTCACGCCCACCACCTTCATCCCCGATGAGATGCCTGCCTTGAAGGCCGGTCCGCCAACGATGGAGTCGCCCACCTGGCCGTCCTCGCCCAGTTGCAATCCAACCGAATAAACGTCGCTCGGACCACCGCGGCGGCCTGATAGATGCGCTGGTTGATCGGTAAAATCAACCTTCCATCCACCGTTCTGCAAACCGGCATCGGGCATCTCGGTCTGGGTCTCGTTCACATGCTGGTGAAAGAACGCCTTCCAGTCGTAGGGCGCAACCTGGTTGAGTGCGGCCACAACATCGTCGAGGGTGTAGCCCTTCACTTCAGGCCCGTTGTTGGCGCCGCCGTGGAAGACGTGGCAGAAATCGTCAATCGACTTCTGGCCGTTGGTTACCTGGTGGATGACGGTGGCCACCTCAAGCCACATCAGGTCGCCTTCGTCGTAGTAGTCCGCCGAGCGGCGCCAGTTGATCCAGCCGCGTCCCCCGCCGCCCGGCCCCGAGCCGATGATGGCCGTTGCCGTGTCTTGCAGCGGACGCCAACTGCGTCCCGGCCGTCCCGGGCCGAGCATGGCGGCAGTGGACGCCAGCATATCGCGATACTGCTCGGGTGTGGCCAAACCGCTGCGTGCTCCCAGCATCGGACCCAGGTATTCAGTGAGTCCCTCGTACACCCAGAGCAAATCGTCCTGCATGGGCTTTTCAAAATCGGGCGTGGCTAAATCTGCCGGGCGGCGGAACTTGCCGTTCCATGAGTGCACGTACTCGTGCGGCAGCAGCATCGCCACCGTCATTGCGCCGCTTGGCTCAAGCAGCGTGCGCTCAGGCAATCGGCTGTCGTTGGACTCGTGGTGCTCCAGCCCGAAATGGGCCACGTGATCGCTCAACGTGAGCAGGAAGTGATAGTCGCGATAGTGCCGCGTGCCAAACAGTTTGCCCGCCTCAGCCACCAGGTTCACCATGCCCTTTTGCACCTCCGGGCTGATGGCGAGCGCGGTCTCGCTGTCGGCCACCAGGTCAAGCTCATGGTGGATTGGCTCTCCCGGCGGCGTGATGTCGACGGCGCGATAGTATTCGCCCGCAATCACCGGCGAATCAACCAGCAACTCGAGCGAGACGGGCTTGAACGAAATCTTGTTGCCCGTCTCACCGGCCACCGGCAGCGCCGTGCCGAACTTCCACCCCTCGGGCAGAACCAGCTTGGGGTCTACAGTGATTTGCGACGAGGTCGCCCCGGCCGGATAGAGCACGGCTTCGTTCCACTCCAGCACCAACAGCTTGTCGGTCGCCGAGTAACCTTCGGGCTCAATGATGTCGAAATCCGCGGTCAGCTCAGTGGCGCCTGCGGGAACATCGACGTGAAGGGTGAACACATCGAGCGTATCGCGCTGCCAGGGCACAATCTTGCCGCCGACCTCGAATTTGAGCCCCGTCACGTCGGCGATCGGTCCGTCGGGGCCGTGCTCGCCTGGAATCCACTTGGGGTAATAGAGGGTTGCGGGCCCGCCTGCAACCGGAATCACCTCGTGCGTGTGCAATAGCTTTTGTGAATTCCTGGTGGCGTCAACGGTGAGCGCGATGTTGCCCGATTGCGCCAGAACGAAAGGTGTTGTTAGCAGGACCGCGAAAACGGTCAGGGCGAGTGCTCGAAGGCTTGGACGGGACATTCGGGGATACTCCTTGGCGCGAAGACACTGATGATAAAGAATGATACCGGCTGAGGCCCGGAAAGGGTCAGGTCGGTCGGCACTTCGGAGGGAGCGGGGGCCTTTAGGCCCCCGAATAAGGCGCCAGGCATAGAGACGGCTTTAGCCGCGGATGCTTCCGGACAATCTTATTGATCCCGACCGAGTTCTCACGCACACTCTAAGGCCCGCACCTTCCAAACTAACTCACAACCGCCAGGTCTCTGCAGCGACGGCCGGGTTTTGTGACCGCTACGTGTGCGAAAATTGAAATTTGCATACACAGACAAAGTTCCGCTTGCTGGTGGTGCGGGTTGGCGCCATGGGCGACATTCTGCACGCCCTGCCGGCGGTGACCGCGCTAAGGCTGGTGCACCCCAACTGGGAGATCGGCTGGGTGGTGGAACCGCGCTGGCAGGGTCTGCTGGCCGCCCCAGGCGCCCAGGTTCGGGGCGCTGGAATGCCGGTGATTGATCGGCTTCATTTTGCCCCGACCCGCGATTGGGCCAGTCAGCCCATACACCCCAAAACTGCGGCTGCCATAGGTGCGCTACGTAAAGAGCTGCTGGCGGCCGGCTACGATGCTGTGCTGGACCTGCAGGGGTCCATCCGCTCGGCCACCATTGCCCGCATGGCCAAGATCCGGCGGGTAATCGGCGAAGCTGAGCCGCGCGAGAGACCCGCACGCTGGCTATTTACTGAACGCATCGCCACCCACGGCGGCCATGTGATTGAACAGGACCTGGAACTTGCCTCGGCCGTTGCCGGTGACGAACTCACGTTCACCCAGGCGCAACTGCCCGTGGACCCCGCTGCCGAGGCATGGTGCGACGACCTTCTGGCTTCGAGCGGAACACGGCCTGTGGCGCTCATCAATCCCGGCGCGGGGTGGGGCGCCAAGCGCTGGCCCGTGGAGCGCTACGCCAAGGTGGCGCGCGGCCTCATGGAGCGAGGCTTCCGAATCCTGGTGAACGCCGGGCCCAGCGAAGAGCCGATGGCCGACGTAGTTGTGAAAGAGACATCTGGCGCGGCCATCCCTCTGGCCACATCCCTCGACCAACTGGTGGCCATCACCCGCCGCATCGCCTTGTTTGTGGCCGGCGATACCGGCCCGCTGCACCTTGCCTGCGCACTTGGCCGCCCCGTTGTGGGCATCTACGGACCCACCGATCCCAGCCGCAATGGACCGTACGGCACGCAGTTCAGGGTGCTGCGCAGCCCTGAGAGCAAACGCGACCACAAGCGGCGCGAGGAGCCTGAAGCCGGCCTGTTGAGCATTACGCCTGAAGATGTGTTGCAGGCCGCGGTCGGGCTGGCCGCTGCTGAGCCGCTGAAGCCGGAAGAAGAAGACGTTCCGGAGGCGGAGGCATGACGGAACGCTCTGCCGCCACGGTCGCGCAGACTGCTTCGCGATGGGAGCGATGGAAGCGGATAAGCCGTCGCATCCGAGTGCCGCTGGGCTTTATTGCAGCGCTAATATATCTCTTCGAGCTCTGGCGCCGCCCACCGCATGCGTCGGCCGTCGCCTGGAGTCTGGCGCTCGTTCTGCCCGGCCTTTGGCTGCGCGCCTACGCCGCGGGCTATGTGAAGAAGAACCGCGAACTCACCGTCACCGGTCCCTACGCGCATACTCGCAATCCGCTCTACCTGGGCTCAATACTTATTGCCGCGGGATTTGCTGTGGCGATGATGAGCTGGCCCATGGCCCTGGTGCTGGCCGGTGGATTCGCCCTCATCTACGTTCCGGTGATCGCCTCTGAAGAACAGTTTCTGCGCAACACTTTTGCCGGATTCGACGACTATTGCCGGCAGGTTCCGAGACTTTTTCCGCGGCTTACCGCTGCCCGGATTGCACGTCCACTAGAAGATGCTGCGGGCGCCGGCCAGCCCGATCCGAGCTCGAAAGCCGGCTTTTCGCTTGCGCTCTACCTCAAGCACCGCGAGTACAATGCTGCAATAGGGGCCACATTACTTTACCTCAGCCTTCTGTTTCTGCGTCCGGTGCTGGCTGCAATCTTCTACAAGAACCCGTAAGCGTTTATAAGGGTCAAACGGTCAATCAATTAGCTGTAAGGAGCCAAGCCTGACGTTGAAGATTTGCGCCGTTGCCCGAACATTGGTTTGTGCCGTTGCACTTGCCGCCATGGCTTACGGCCAGCAACAGCCCCTGACCCTCGCGCCGCCCCGTGCCGGGTTCGCCTTTCCGCAAAAGCAAACCCTCACCTACTCCGTCGATTGGCGCGTCTTTCCGGCCGGCACCGCGGTCATCCACTTTGAAGCCGACGGCGACCGTGAGAAACTTTCCGCCACTGCCGACACCATCGGCGCCATCAACATGCTTTTCCGCGTGACCGACAAGTTCCAGTCGACCTTTGACCGCGGCAAAGGCTGCACCTACGAGTTCGACAAGCAATCCACCGAGGGGCGGCGCCAGGTAACTCAAACCCTGCACGTGGACTACGACCAGAAGAAGTCCTACCTTGACCAGAAAAACCTGGTGACGGGGCAGACCAAGCATGTTGAGTCGCAAGTGGATGGATGCCTGACCGATCTGCTTACCGGCGTCTTTTACGCATCGTCGCAGCCTATGCAACTGGGACACAACTTCGTGATTCCGGTGGCCGACCCGCAGCGCACCGTGGCCGTAACCATGAAGGTTGAAGGACGCGAAGAGATCAAGACCAGCCTGGGAACCTTCAAGACGCTGCGCGTGCAGCCCACCGCCGATGCGGGTGTGGTGAAAAACCGCGGCAACATCTGGATCTGGTACACAGACGACGACCGCCATCTGCCGGTGCAGATGCGCGCGCGGCTCTTCTGGGGAACCATCACCTTCCGCCTGACAGGGAACGAAGACAAGTAGGTGCAGCGCAGTTATTGAGTGCTGCACGAATAGTGCCTGGCACTCACGCTCCGCCTGACAGGGAACGAAGATAAGTACGCAGTTATTGAGCACTGCATGACTAATGCCCGGTACTCGCGCCGTAGGCGCAGAGGTTGTTAGCCCCGCGTTTCAACGTGGGGAAAGGGATTGTGGATTATCATTCCGGAGTCCCGTAGGGACGGCGCGATTACATTCCATATTGAAATCAATGGCTCTGCCAGCGGAGTTACTACGTCCGTCGCAGGCAGGGCAATTTCCACCCCTAAAATACGAAAACGCCGGGGACCGCGGTCCCCGGCGCCTCATATCTTGGTGACCTAACAGGTCGATCAAATGCCGTCCTCCGGCTCGGCTTGCGATGGACTCGTCCAGCTTGCGCCGGTTGTGCTCATCACTCGCCTGTACTGGCGGCCTGCGTCAGGCTTGCGCCCTTGGCTGCCCTTCCAGCCGCGCCGTCTGCATTACCTGCGACTTGCGCCGCCCTTCATGCATCCGACTTGCCGCTGATATAACCCTCCGGCTTGCGCCTTCCTGTTATATCTTCCAGTCTTCCTGCCCGGTACTACCTACAGCTTTCGCTCCAAGTTACCCCGGTCAGTTTAGCCAGCGCTTCAACTTCGGGCTTGCGCCTTCCGCTGTGCTCTCTGGCCGTGCTTCCAACGGGCTTCCGGCTTGCGCCGACTTCCCGCCTTCCGCGCGGACTGGCGACCAGCTTCAACTCTCATCGCGTGCCGCACACCTAGCTCGCCCGCAATGTAACTCGTGGCTTGCGCCGCAGGTTACACGCTTGTGGCAGCGCCGACGACTCAACCCCTGGCTTACGCCTGTTGTTGCATCCTTCGGCAAAGCTGGCGACCAGTTCCCGGACCTCGGTTGGCTGCTGCATCTCCGGCTTGCGCCGGTTGCCTGCCTCCCGCCTACTTCCGTTCCCTGAGTCCTTCAGTCGAGTCTTGGTTGGTCTTCCGGCTTGCGCCGGACTCCAGCTCCCTGGCTCAACTGTCGTGCGACCCGGAATCTCGTCGCATGCTGGTTCTTTGGGCTTGCGGTTTGAACCCCGCGGCTTGCGCCGCTGAATCCCTCTCACAGGCTTGTGGTGAACTTTCGACTTCAACCGGACCTTGCATCGTCAGCTAAGCCGCCGATGAGTATCCGCCATCCGCCGTCCATTGCACCTCCGGATCACCAGGGGCTGACTTTCTGGCTCTCGCCTTCTGTCGCATCCTCTGGCTCTGCCAGCTTCTCTGGCGTTTCAACTTTCGTTGACTCGCCCTCTTCTGGCTCGACTCTTCGATCAGTGCGCCGGCCTTCGCCCGCGTCTTAATCTCTCTAGCCTGACTGGCTGCTTGCCTCCGGCTTTCACCGGCTGCCTGCTGCCATTCATCCGGCAACCAACTTACGACTCCCTACTGAGTCATCAGTTGAATGAGACCTTACGTCCGTTAAATCTGTGGATGCAAGTGCAAAAAACAAGTAAATCTGTGGATTTCACCAGTAATGGTGCAAAGCGGCGCATTTGTGTGTTTTGCAAGGGGTTTTCTGTACTTATTTGGACAGTAACTGGCCTAATTGGCGGAGTAAGTGCCAATAACTACGCACCGAAATTAGTGCAGTTAGGAGGCTGAGTTTTTAACAGTCAGTGGAAAGCTGGTGCTGTCATTCAGCCATCAGCTCTCAGCTCTCAGCTTTCAATCAGCGGGCAAGGCCTATAATTGGGCCGTCTTCAAATCCGCTAAACGACAATCCGATTGATGAACGATCGCGGTTGCAAGAGGATGGTGAAATGTCAGCAAAGTGGGCTTGTGTGTTGCTTCTGTTTGCGTGTCTGGCTTCGTGCTGCGGGGTGAGAATGGTGGCGCAGGCGCCTCCGGCTGCTGCCGCCACCGAAACGGCGGTTCCAATCCAGTTTGACGTCATGGTGACTGACAAGGCAGGCAATCCAATTCCCGGGCTGAAGCAAGAGGATTTCAAGCTGCTGGACAACCGGCAGCCAGTGACGATCAGCTCCTTTGCAGACCATGAGCCAGGAGGTGGAACCCCTGCTGCAGTATTGATTGTGCTCGACAATCTGAATGCGGATTTTGAAGCCGTGACCACAGCGCGGCTGCAGATTGAAAGCTACTTGAAGAGAAACGGCGGGAAACTGGCGAATCCGACCGGACTTTTTGTGTTGAGTTCAGGTGGTCTTGACGAGCTCACGCCCATTTCGACCGACGGCAATTCGCTCGCCGACACATTGCACCAGAAGATGGCGGAAACCCGCATGGATCGAAGTTCGTTGGGAGTTGCCGGGGCGGAGGAAAGGCTGAATACCTCGCTGCAGGCATTTTCCGCGCTGGGCAGGTACTTGAACGTCGATGGGCGCAAGGTAGTGGTGTGGCTGGGGCCAGGATGGCCGGTCATCGACAGCTCTCAGGCGGACATTGGCCCGGTGCAACAACAGTATTTCTTCAGCACCGTCACTGACCTATCGCGCATGCTGCGCGACGAGCAGATCACAATTCACGTGGTGAACCTGGTGGGGTCTGTTAATTCAAACATGCACATGGCCAGCGGGGTGGGGAATATTGGTCAAAACAGCGTGCAGGCCGGGAGCGGGAGCGAGTTATCGTGGGAAGGTTTCACGAAGCCGCTGACCAGGCAGAACAAGGCGGAGCCGGGCTACGTCGCGCTGCAGGTATTTGCGCAGCACAGCGGGGGCACCGTGGTGATGGGCAGCAACGACGTTGCCAAGGAGATAGACAGGTGCGCGCGGGACGCCACCGCATGGTACTCGCTGACCTTTGACGCGCAAAAGGCGCCCGCGCCGAACACTTGGCACGACGTCGACGTGAAGATCGATAAGCCGCAGGTAAAGGTGCGCACGGAGAACGGGTATTACACGCAGCCGTGAGGAGGCGGGATAGCGGGCCGGCAATTATGGTTGGCGAAGACGTATTACGAGCCCCCGAGTGTTGTCGATTTGCCCGGTTCGAGCGGGGAAAAAGATCAATTCGAGGAATGCGCGGTTGATTGCGAGACGCAGTCCCGGCGCTCTGTTTTCTCTGGGGGAGACAGCGTGGGGTAGTAAAGCCTGAATGCAGAACCCAAAAACATCGCGAGCCCCTATGCGGAGGAGCAGGAGCCATCAGGCTTCTAAATCGCAGGCGCATCTCGCCGGGCTTCTTAACAAGGGCACGACTTTAGTCTTGTTGTGCCGAGCAGCCCGTAGTCGGCTCGAAAACCATCACATCCATGTATGACGCGAGTCACTGACCTTTCCTGGAGGCGGGCGCAATGTTGCACGGAAGTTCGCGTCCGTTTCCTCGAGGAGTATCTCCTTTTCTCAACTCCGCACACCTGTCAGTGACGTGCCTCCAAGGCCTCCCCGAAATTGAGATTGGGCGCATTTGATTTGAGATCGCCACAATCGAAGCTGGAGATACCATGCCACGTTGCAAAGCTCTGTTGAGGATTACACTCCTGGGTGTTCTTTTATCGCTATTCGTATTGCCATGTTTGGCGCAGGCGCCCAGCACTTGGGACTGGCGTGCTCAAGGCAAGACCACCCCGGTAAAGAACCAGGGATCCTGCGGAGACCCCTGGGTGTTCGCTCCCGTGGAGGCTCTGGAATCGAAGATATTGATTCTCGACAACCTGACGACGAATCTCTCGACACAGCAAGTGCTCTCATGCTCTTCGGCATTGCCGGGAAACTATGGCGGTTCTTGTAATGGGGGCGTCCCCACTGACGCTTTCAACTATATGAAGGCTGTGGGCCTTGGGGGAGATTCGTGGTTTCCGTATCAGGACAGCGATCAGGTGCCCTGCCCTTCCACCCTGCCATCAAATCTTGCCAAGATCGAAAGCTATCTTTCCGTTACTCTCGGCGCAGATAACGCTACAACCATAACCAACCTTGAGAACGCTATTTACACCTATGGTCCTGCGGCGGCGTACTTCAACGTAAACCAGGATTTTTTCAACTACAGGTCGGGAGTGTACTCGCACACCGGCGACACAACCATTAACCACATGGTGCTCATTGTCGGCTACAACGATCCGGCCCGTTACTGGATTGTGCAGAATAGCTGGGGCAATGCATGGGGCATGAACGGTTACTTTGAGTTGTCCTATGACGGGGCTTCTGGCCTGTACCTCTATCCACCGATCGTTCTGCCGCAGACCGATCCCATTCTTACCACTGCGCCCGCAGGGGCCAACGACCAGATCGCCTTGAGCACTTCGCCAGCCGGGCTCGCTTATCAAGTTGATGGCGTGACTTACACAAGCGCGCAAGTCTTCAGTTGGAGCGATGGATCGACACACACCATTTCCGCCGTTTCCCCGCAGCCTTCACTCATCTCCGAAGCCCAATGGACTTTCTATGGTTGGTCAGATGGCGGAGAGGCGAGTCACACGGTGACGGCCAGCGCGGGCGCGACATTCTCAGTTTCGTTTGTACTGTTAAGCACAGGCACCGCCGGCGCAACCGGACCGCAAGGCCCGCAAGGTAATGCCGGACCAACGGGGCCAGCAGGGCCACAAGGCCCGCAAGGAATTCCGGGGCCAGCGGGAGTGACCGGGGCACCAGGACCTCAGGGGCCTCAGGGTCCAATAGGGCCGGCCGGCAGTCAGGCGTGGAACGTGTTCGTTCCCAGGACGGATCGACTGCTGCCGACGGTCGCGGGCACATTTACCCCCGGCAACAACATTACTGTCACCAGAGTCCAGGCGCAGGCACGAGTGGCGCCGAACGCGTGCAAAACAGATGCAATAGTGCAGGTATCAGATGGGACGGCCGGCGGCACCATCAACCTGCCCATCAAAGCAGCCGCGAACGACAGCGGAGTTCTGGGTGTCAATTTCCAGGCTGGTACTCCGATAACACTCTCGTACATGCCGTCGAAATTCTGCAGAATGCCACCGGAAGCGATCAATGTAGTGGTGCAGTATCAGGGCAGATGAGCCGTAGACAACCCGAACCGAAGGAGACTTGTGTTCCGCGGCTTCAGGGCGAATCGTGTTTTGGCCGTTCGGCGATGCCTTGGCTTGCGCAAAGATTGGATTGCCGTCAAGCCGGCACCACGCTCTTCGCCAGCATCTGCCTGATGCCGCGCAGCGCCTGCCGCGTGCGTTCCTCGTTCTCGATCAGCGCGAAGCGGACGTGGTTGTCGCCGTAGTCGCCGAAGCCTATGCCGGGGCTTACGGCCACCTTGGCTTCGGTCAACAATAACTTCGAAAACTCAAGAGAGCGGTGCTCGCGGTATGCCTCGGGGATCTCGGCCCACACGAACATGGTGGCCTTGGGCGAGGCTACCTGCCATCCGGCCTTGTTGAGTCCTTCAACCAGCACGTCGCGGCGGCGGCGGTAGTTGTCGCAGATTTCGGCCACGCACTCCTGCGGGCCCTCTAACGCCGCGATTGACGCCACCTGGATGGGCGTGAACGTTCCGTAATCGAAATAGCTCTTCAGGCGGGCGAGCGCGGAAACCAGCACCGGGTTGCCCACCATGAATCCCACGCGCCAGCCGGGCATGTTGTAGCTCTTGCTGAGCGTGAAGAACTCAACGGCCACATCTTTGGCGCCGGGCACCTCGAGCACGCTGGGCGGCTTGTAGCCGTCGAAGGCGATGTCGGCATAGGCCAGGTCGTGAATGAGGTGGAAGCCGTACTGGCGGGCCAGCTCGACGAGCCGCGCGAGGAAGGGCAGGTCGACAGTCTCGGTAGTGGGGTTCGACGGGAAGTTGACGATCAGCGCCTTGGGGCGCGGGGTCATGCGCGGGATGAGGTCCTCAAGCTGGGCCAGAAATTTTCCCTGGTTGTGGATGGGGACAGAGACCACGTGGGCGCCGGCAATGACCGGGCCGTAGATGTGGATGGGGTAGCTGGGGTTGGGCACCAGCACGGTGTCGCGCGAGTCGAGAATGGCGAGACAGAGGTGCGCAATACCTTCCTTGGAGCCGATGGTGACGATGGCCTCGCTGTCGGGATCGAGATCGACGTTGTAACGCGTCTTGTACCAGGTGCAGATAGCTTTGCGCAGGCGCGGCAGGCCGCGGGAGACCGAGTAGCGATGCGTGGGCGGCTTCATGGCCGCCTCAACCAGCTTGTCGACGATGTGCTTGGGCGTGGCTCCGTCTGGATTGCCCATGCCGAAATCGATAATGTCTTCGCCGCGGCGGCGCGCAGCGGTCTTCATCTCACCGGTGATGTTAAAGACATAGGCCGGCAGACGCTGAATGCGGGAGAACTCTTCCATGATGACTCCAGTGTAAGACAGTGGTCAGTTATCAGTTGTCAGTTGTCAGCGAATGAGTGAATGAAAGAGTGACGAAGTGAAACAGTTGGGCAGTTAGACAGAAGCTGCAAGGCGACGGGCGCACTGACAACTGAAAACTGATCACTGACAATTGTTTTTCGGGATGAGGAGGTACGGAGTCTAGGCGGCCGCAGCCGCCGCAGCAGCGCGAGCCGCTCCGGCGCATAGAGCGCGTGCAATGACGGAAGCAATATGGCAGGTGGGCTGCATGGGGTGATTATAGCGGAGAGCTAGCTATTAGCTCTTTAGGCCCTCACCAACGGTGAGATTGAGCAGGCGACCAAGGCGCTTACGGAATCTATTGGCTACTGGCTACTCCCTACTGGCTGCCCTCTTGACACCGACCTATTTTCGATATATCGTAAGATATATCTTGGATAGCACGAACGATATATCTGAGACAAATAGGAGAAACACACATGTTTGAACATTTAAGAGAAATGCACCGCGAGCACCACGAACACTGCCACCAGGAAGGCCGGCACAGGCATCGCTTTGGTGGATTCGGCGGTGGACGCTGGGAGGGTTTCGAGCACGGCTTCGGCCACGGCCGCAGCGAGCGGTTCTTTGACGGCGGCCAGCTTCGGCTGGTGATTCTGCAGTTGATTGCAGAAAAGCCGAGCTACGGCTACGAAATTATGAAGGCCATTGAGGAGCGGCTCTCGGGCGGTTACGCGCCCAGCCCCGGCGTTGTCTACCCCACGCTCACCCTGCTTGAGGAAGAAGGGCTGGCCACCGTTGCAGCCGCCGAGGGCAACAAGAAACTCTACGCCGCCACCGACGCGGGCCGTGCGGTGCTGAAAGAAAACAGCGGCATTCTCAAGGCGATCTTCGGCCGCATGGAGCAGGCCGGCAAGCGGTTTGGCCGCGGTCGCTCTCCGCAGATTATGCGCGCCATGATGAACCTCAAGATGGCGCTCGGAATGCGCACGGGGCGCGGCGATTTGAACGCGGAGCAGGTGAGCAAGATTGCCGAGGCCATTGACGCCGCGGCGCGGGCGATCGACAAGGCGTGAGAGAAGCAGCGGATCGGCCGGCGGGAGCAGGTTCGTACTTCCCCGGTCCCCAAGTGCGAGGGACCGGGGGCACCCAGCGAATTGGCTGATAGCGCACAGTGTGTCGGCAATTGGAAAGGAGGCGCAGTAATGGCGCAGAGGATTGAAGAGATGGAATCGGCAGAGACCGAATTAACTGTTGAGCAGCGCGAGCGCATGCGCTTGCTGATTGCTGAGCTGGTGAAGACCAACCAGGAGCTGCGCTTCAGAGTCGCGCGGCTCAAGGAGAGGATTGCGCGGCTCGAGAAAGGCCTGCCCGATGAAGTTCCCTGGGCGGGGATGTTGATTTGAAGGGTGCGTGCCTGCTGCGGATGGCGCTGTGATCCATCGAGCAGCGCATATAATCCGGTTCAACACACGGTAGCGCATCAATTCAGGATTCGAGGGGGATGAAGTTTGAAGCCTATCCTTGGTTCTCTGGTTCTGGGATTGTTTCTCTCTCTGGCCTTTGCAGCGGTTAGCCTCTGTACGGTCAGCCGCGACAAAGCTATCGCGCCCAACGAAGCCATGGCCACGGCTACCGTCCATCCGCGCTACGGCTCGAGATCAACCTCCATCAGCTACATGCGATGCAATTATACGTTTGAAGCAGGCGGCAACGATTATTGGGGTAATGGCTTGTGCCCATCCGATGTGGCTGCCAGTTTAACTAAAAGTGCGCTTGAGGGCCTTCCATTCGTCCGACCGGCTACGACCGCAACGGTGTATTACGATCCCAACAACCCAGCCATCAATAGCCTCGTAGAATTCAGCGCCAAAGCGGCGAACGACTATTTGAAGGCCAAGGTGGGCTTCGGCTTGGCGGTTGTGTGCATCCTGCTGTTGGGTATGGGCGTGGTAATTGCAGCCAGAATGAGCCAACCAGGCGGCGCGATCATGGTCGATACCCAGGGAACAATGCTCTATCCCGACCAGATTAAATCCGATCCTGACGACGAAAGATTCTCGGCTCACCCCAGGCACATCAGTACAGAAGAAACCGACTGACCAGCGAACACGTGGTGCGACTAAATGAAACCACCGGACCTCAAGGCTGCACAAAAGGCGTTCCCGCCTGCCAGCGCGCTTGAGCAGGCAAGCCAGAGCAAGTTCCTCCGCAACCTGACGGACCGTTCTGAACCTGCTCGGAGCCAGTGGGCGTCACCCATGGCCACGGATAGCCGCTGCCGGCGGTGAAGAATGCAGGTTTACTCGGCAGATAGAACGAGTTTGGAAGCGCAACCGGCGAGCCCTGCCAGGTAACCGCGTCATTGAGGTAGTCGTAGTTGCCGTTGATCAAAATGTACGACCCTGATTTGCCATCCAGATACGGATCCTGACCGCCATTGCCGCCGTCCCACCCCAGCATAAAGATGCGAGAAGCGGTAAAGTCGCCGCTGTAGGTCCAACCGTTCGCTGCAGTCGTCTTTCCCGGCGTCCCCAATACGTTGCCAACGTATGCGAACCAGTAGTTGTATGCCATCGGCCCGGCCGCGCGCAGCGGACCCGGAGGATTACTTACACAAGAAGCCAGCCCCGACGGGCAATAATATCCCGTCCCTGTAGCGTCATCCACAAGCCCGCCTACGCTTGGATCGGTGAAGGGCGATCTCAAACTCGAGCCCAGGTTCCTGAAAAACGTCATATACATTGAGTTGCCATGCGTATTGTCGTTATCCAGGTTGTCGCCCCAGTTTCCCTCAAACAAAATATGGTGCGGGCCCGAATAGTGGCTCGCGTTTATTCCCATATCGACCCAATAGTCGCCTATGCCTGACTCCGCGTCGTACATCGAGTCATCGATATAGTTGTATGAAATCACCGAACCTGCACCGCCTGCTCTGGCCACCATTCCCTTCCCGGCGAAATTAGTGATGCTGTTTGTAATAAGCATTTCGGTTGAAGCGCTGTCGAGGGCTAACGGATATTCGCCACCATTGTTGACCGAATCCCAGCAGTGGTGAACGTAATCCGTGTTCAACTCGCTGCGGGCCGAATACGCCATTTCTATTCCGCCGCCGTACCAGTCGCCGACCTCGGTATTCTTCACCCAACAGTTCACGCACAGTTCCATTTCCAGGCCCCCCTCCGGAGATCGGAGAAGCGAAATGTTTTCGATGCCGGCCTCTTGAAGGAAAGAAATAGGTGTCCCGCTCCCTGAATTATTTCCATAGAGGTTCGCATAGACCTGGGCGGAATGGCCGCCGCTCTGCCGGAAAGCGATTGTGAGCGGATCATCGAACGTCAGGGTGCAGTTGCTCCCTGGGCATGGACCGGCTCCAATTGAAGCGATCTTGTGCAACTCTGATGTCACCCGGTCGCAATAGGAATACCAGCACCCTGTCGAGCTTGCTTGATAGGGATATTCGCTACTGCCAAAATCCCATGTATTGTCTTCCGCCTTCGACCACAGGACACGTCCCGTCGCCGGGCTGCCAGATGCACTGAGCCAGTCTGATGCGGCCCACACTGACCCATTTTCTGTCCACTGATTCATCGGATCAGCGACCCAGCCGGCGCCTGACGCCTCATCGATCAAAACCCACGACCCAACTGCAAATCCGCTTGTGCTGGCCACTTGAATCGTAGTTTGGCCCTGGGCGGCGTCTGCGGCCAAAGCGGTCGCGCCGCAGCCTGTGCCTAGATTCGCGCCAACGTTGCCGCATGTGCCCCAGCTATAGTTGTAGTCGGGCACAACTGGCGAAATCAAAACCTCTGGCTCCCCGCCATTCGGGCACGCCACTTCATTCGACGTACTCGTGCCGCACATTCCACCCGTGTAGGCGAGAGCGCCATCAATCACGCTGATTGAGGTCTGGCAGTATGGCGAGCTGGCGAGGGTGCAGGCGCCCGTTCCGCGTAACGAGATCCCCGTGCCGATATGTATAGGCATATCGGCCAACTTTATTGAGAATGCGCCTGCTGCAAGCTGAACCACCTCGCCAGCGGGACAATTATTAATCGCGTTCTGGATGTCGGTGTAGTCGTCCTGTCCTCCACCGAGTGGATTGACCGTCGCGCAAATCGTGGTGCGATCCGGAATGCCGCCGGCCAAAGCCAGGCCCGAGTTCTTCCAATTCGCATAAGTGTCGTTGTACGACGGCAGCACGCCGCTGGTTGGATCATCATCGCCCGATGCATTCACCGTGAAGCTCTGCGACACCGGTGGGGCCGGCGCAAATGTTGTGTTGCCTGGCTGGGTTGCCTCGATCGTGCATGTGCCTGCAGTCAAAAACGTAGCCGTCGTCACGCTCACCGCGCACACACTCGTTGACTCCGAGCCGAGTGATACCGTCAAACCGGAACTTGCCGTCGCCGATAACGTCAGGGGCGTGCCCACCGTCTGCGCGCCGGGATTGTTGAAGGTGATCGTCTGCGAAGTTGTTCCGGTAGTTATGGTCTGCCCGCTGTTGTTGCTCACCATCAGGCTTGACACATTGACCGGCTCAAAATCCGCCAGCGTGAGACTGGTGATGCACTCGAGATCGTTGTCATTCCAGCGTGCATCGGGAGTTCCAATCAACCCTCCGCTGTCTCCGTTATCGGCCAGGATGATGCCGTAGTCCCGGAAACCGGTAATGATAATGGCTGCCTGCGGGCTGGTTGCAGCGCATGCGGGCGTGGCTACAGAAGCCTTGAGACGATAGATTTCGCCGGCCGGCCCGGTCATGCTGCAGGTCGCCGGCGGCGATGACTGCGAGATTTCAGACTCAGTTGGAATGGTTTCGTCCGACTGCGTGCACGAACCCACTCCCGCGGTTTGCGTGGCCGGCCACACCCAATAATTGAGCATGTGGTTAAGCGTGAATCGGGTAGGATGCTTCACCACGCCGTTGGGCGCTGTCGGCGTGCCGGTGCTGATCACCTCGTCGGCATTCAACAGCAGCGGCGCAACCGGAAGTCCCGCCGCGTCCGATGTTCCATTGCCCTGCTCCGTAAGGTTGTTGCCCGCCACGTTGGGCCAGAGCGCATTCGACGAATCGGTCCACGGTCCGCCCTCGTAGATTCCCTGCCACATCTCGTAAAGGGCGGGATTGGAGCTCGAGCCCGGCTCTACATAAACCAGCACATGTCGATCGCCATCCGAAAAGCTGGTGCCTTCAACGGGCGCGTAAGCCGGAATCGGGCCGGAAGTGAAGTAGCTCTGATAAACCGTCGTTGAAACCGCGATGTCAGGCTGGTTATACGGAACCTCGATGGCCGGAATTCCATTCGGAAACGGCGCGCCAGACTCGTTGCCGAAAAACGGCTTTACGGATTCAGGCTGATAGCCGCTGTAAATGGGCGCGGCGGGCGACGTATCGATGGGCAGGCTGGTGGTGGCCACATCCACGCGATGATGAAAGATCGAGGTCGAGGGAAAGATATTGGCCATGAACGCACTGCTGCCATTGATTGAGAAAGTGATTTGGGCGCTGGCCTGCGTGCCGGCCGAATCGGTGACGATGATGTTCGGCGTGTAAGCGCCCATGCCGCCGATGATGGGCGCGGTGATGGCGCCGGTCGACTCATTAAGCGTCATGCCCTCAGGCAGCGGCGGATAATTGCCGCTGCTGTCAATGGTGAACTCATAGGGCGGTATGCCACCTGTAGCAGCGATGGTGCAGCCCTCATACACTGCGTTCTGTGTTCCTCCGGGGCAGGATGCGGTGGTGATTGCCAGCGGAGCAGGTGGAGTCGCCGTAACCACGGCAGTAGTTTCCACTGAACCGGCGGAATCGGTAGCCGTCAGTGTGTAGGTGGTGGTGGTTGTGGGCTTCACAGTAAATGAGCCGCTCGCAGAAAGGGATTCGAATGTGCCGGGGGTGATGGCGATTTTGGTTGCGCCCGCCGTTTTCCAGGTGAGTATGCTGCTGGCTCCGGCCACGATGCTTGCGGGCTTTGCGGTGAAAGAAGTAATCGTCGGCAGCCGGGTTACAGCTACGGTGGCCGTGGCCTGGGCCGAGCCGGCGGCGGTGCTGGCCGTCAGCGTGTAGGTGGTGGTGGTCGTGGGCGAGACCGTTGTTGAGCCGTTCGCCGATGTCGATGTGAAAGTTCCAGGCGTGATGGCGATGCCGGTTGCACCTGTCGTGGTCCAGGTAAGCGTGCTGCTGGCGCCTGACTTGATGCTGACAGGGCTCGCGGTGAATGAAGTAATCGGCTGCGGATTACTTACTGTCACGGCTGCCGTGGCTTCGACCGAGCCGGCGGAATTGGTGGCCGTGAGCGTGTAGGTGGTAGTTGCCGTGGGCTTCACTGTGAATGAGCCGCTCGGGGAAATGGATTTGAATGTGCCGGGGGTGATGGCAATGCTGGTTGCGCCCGACGTCGTCCACCTTAGCTCGGACGAACCGCCGTAGACCACGCTCGCCGGAGCAGCAGTAAACGAACTGATGGTGGGCTTGGATGCTGCGAAACAGGGGGCGGAGCCTGCGACCGCAGCCAAAGCAAGCAACAGAACGCAAAGGCTGCTTGGATACTTTCTCGGGCGATGAACCTGATTGGAGGAAGAGAACGAGCGCATAGTACCTTTCCCACAAATTCCGCGGTCCAGTCGTGTGGGCCAATGTTTTTCCGGAATTGTTACTCAACGCACGCGATGGGGAACCGAGGCGAGGGGCTCTGTGCCAGTCGAATGAGGAGGCGCAATTGCGCTGATGCTGGCTGAATGCGATTGATTATAGAGGCCGAATCCTGCAATTGATGCGAAAAACAGATGTCCGATCGATTCTGTCATCTACCAAAGTACTGCCGCATGTGTCGAACTTTATACTGAAAGACGAGATGAGCACGTTTCTACCTGTAGACGAACAACTTGACCTGCTCGAAAAGGGCGCTGCGGAGATTATCCGCGTCGCCGATTTGCACGAGCGCCTTGAAGAGAGCCGCAAGACCGGCCGACCCTTGCGCGTGAAGGCCGGCTTTGACCCCACAGCCCCCGACCTGCACCTGGGCCACACCGTGCTGCTGCGCAAGCTCCGCCACTTTCAGCAGCTCGGCCACACAGTCATTTTCCTGGTTGGCGATTTCACATCGCTCATCGGCGACCCTTCGGGCAAGAACGTGACCCGCAAGGCGCTGAGCCGCGAGCAAATTGACGAATTCGCCAAGACCTACCAGGAGCAGGTATTCAAGGTCCTCGATCCGGTGAAGACCGAGGTTCGCTACAACTCTGAGTGGCTCGGCAAGCTGGGCTACGAGCAGACCATCCGCCTCGCTTCGCACTTCACCGTCTCCCAAATGATCGAGCGTGACGAGTTCCACAAGCGCTTCCAGGCCGAGCAGCCAATCAGCCTCCATGAACTTCTCTATCCCCTCATGCAGGCCTACGATTCCGTCGCTCTTGAAGCTGACGTCGAGCTCGGTGGCACCGACCAGCGATTCAACCTCGGCGCCGGCCGCGAACTGCAGCGCCATTACGGCCAGAAGCCGCAAATCATCCTCATGACGCCGATTATCGAGGGCCTCGACGGCGTGCAGAAAATGTCGAAATCGCTGGGTAACGCAATCGGCATCAATGAACCGCCCGCCGAGATGTACGGAAAGCTCATGAGCATCAGCGACGAGTTGATGTGGAAGTACTGGGTGCTGCTCACCGACCTGAAGCAATCGGAAATTGACGCGCTGCGTGCGGGAGTGGCCGCGGGTCACGAACACCCGATGAAGATAAAGAAGCTGCTGGCGCGGACGATCGTGACCGATTTCCACGGCGAAGAGCCGGCAAGGGTTGCCGATGAGAACTGGGCGCGCATGTTCCAGCAGAAGGAAACATCCGAAGACTTGGAAGAGGTCGCAGTCGCGTTCTCTTCAGTCGCGGGCGCAGAACCGAATCAGATTCGTTTGCCAAAGCTGCTGGTAGCGCTGGGGCTGGCCGCGAGCGGCGCTGAAGCGAACCGCAAGATCGCAGAAAAGGCTGTGCGCGTCGACGCCGAAGTGGTCGAAAGCCTGGTAATCGGCGTTAGCGCGTTGCCGGCGCGAATCGTGGTGCGGCTCGGCAAGCGCGCGAAGGTGGCAGTGATTGCCTGAGCCGCAGCGGGCGTCTCATTTTTATGTGAGGATACTTCGGTGAGTTGGAGTGGCTCGCAGGGGTCTTACGAATCCCGATGCTGCGCGCCTTGTGTCAGGGCACGACTTTAGTCGTGCCGAAAATGCCCAAAATCTGTGTGGGCTTTAGCCCCCGAGGGATGTTCTTCATCCTTGCTTTTGGGGATAACTCGATTCGTTAGACATTGCCTAGTGTTTATCCGGGGGCGCGCCGACCGCCTCTAAGGCCTTCTTAGAAATTGAATTCTGCCCTTCATTGATCAATTGGCAGGAGACCTCAGTCGCTTTCCCCACGAAGTTGCTGATTCGGTCCTCTGGATCGCCACAATCGAGAAGATTATTCTTCGAGGCCTTTCTTGCAGAAACGACATTGATGGTAACGAAGTAATTCTTGTCGGATAGGCGATTCCAATGGCTCTGCGAAATCTTGGTGCTGTCAAACGTTGCTACGTTCTTCGTGTCAACGAGCTTCTCGTCGCTGCCTAAGTAAACATCCCTGAACGGTGCGTTGTATTCGCCCTGACCAGGCAACGGATCACCATCAAAATATGCGATCACGAGAACTGATTCGTTTGTGCTTTGGAGCCGCTTCTCTGCTTCGGGTGAAAGCTTCACCGATATCGAAAACGAGGGCACGGCGACTATTTTGTCGGCAGCATCATCGACCGATTTACTCTTTTTAGACTTCGACAGCAGTGCGGTTGAGGAGATTATCAGGATCGCCACCCCAGTTACCACGGTTACTGCCTGACGCAAGCGATATTTGCGCATTCCAAAACTATACTCTGGAAGCGATACCGACCAAATGCCCTGTCCGGACGAGCGTAACCTCTTTTCATCGCGGGATTGAAGCTCGTGTATCCCACCCTGAACGCCTGGAACGCATTTATGATCGTAAGTCCCTGCCTTTTGCATTGAATTACGCGCGACACGCGCACAATTGAATCATGCACGCCATTGAAGGCCCAGTCATCCGTTCCATTTCGACGAATGCTCCAGGCGCCTCCATCCATTCGCGCACAAGTTCTGAAGCTGCGAGCCTCAGGCGGAAATGCAAAAAACATACCCCTCCCCCACCCCGGGGTGCCCAGAAAGTAATTAGGGGTGTTCGATGGTAAATCAAAGCAATTACGATGGTTAGATCAAGAATGTAACAAAAATGGCTGTTACATTTGTTCTGACGAGATTCTTGTTCTAAAGGACTTACGATGAGAATTCCGCTCGTTTTGCGTTAAATTGCGCGCAATTGCAGCTTCACGCTTGCCCGTCGCAAACCATTCAAGTCAAATCAATTAGTCCATAATCCGAGCGCTGTCTGATTTTCTTGATTTCGCACAAATGTGCGTCGCAAACTCACTGCTGTTCGGCGAGCAGGTGCTCGAACTCGGGCTTTCCTCGCAGGGCTTCAAAGTCGTTGTCGCTCGCCACTTGCTTGATGGTGGCGAACCCTTCATCAAAAGCCTTGCGAAGATGTTGGATGGCGCAATCGTTCAACCCGGCTCGAGCGCAACTGCGCGCGCTTATGTAACTCACCTCGCCAAGATCCTTGATTGAGACGCGGGCATCGGTCGATGGGCCGGAGTTCGGGTCGAGGATGTGCGAGTCGAGGGTGAGCGCCTGCGCGTAGGCATCGGAACTTTCGCTGTACCGGTGCTGCATCATCAGATTGGTGCCCAGGTTCTTGAAGACGCGCGCGGAGCCGGGGGTGATCTTGAGCGCCTGGCGGTAAAGACGTTCGGCAGCGGCGTAGTTCTTGCGCGCATCCTCCAGCGTGGCAAGATTGTTCAGCGCGCCGGGATGGTCGGGGTCGATCTTGAGAGACTCCTTGTAGCAGCGGGCCGCGTTCTTTGAATCAAACAGCATCTGGTAAGCGATGCCCATCTTGTTCCAAAGCGTGGCCGACGGCTGCTGGACTTTGGAGTAAGCCTCGATCGCGGCCTGATACTGCCGGCTAATGATGAGGAAGTCGCCTCTCTGTTCATCCGTGGCCCCCGGCAGCAATGTCCTCACGGCAGTGCCGGCAGCGGCGTTGGCCGGAGCGGCCCCAACAGTGTTTGATTCCGAGGCTTGAGGTGTGGGGGGCTGGGGCGCGGCTGCAGCAGGCTGAGCGTGGGTCACAGCCTGAAGGGCTACCAAAAGCGAAATGGCCGATATCCGGCCAAAGAGTGTGAGCGCAGGCATAGTTGTTTTCCCGCGGTTGAGTAGAGCACGAATCGGACCACTGATCTGTGATCTACGACATCTAATTTAACAGAAATGTAACAAACTTTAATTAAGTTGTAATAATTCTGTGCTAAGGCAGAGCGGGAACGGCGCTCGACTAGTCTTTCTCTTCCATGTCGGGCTCCCACCAGAGGATCAGCGTCTGGGGCAGATTAAAGACGACCAGCAGAAGGACCAAGCCGACGGACGGCGCCAGCCAAATCTGTTTCCGCAATATGGTTCCAAACAGAACGATGAGCACGGGAACGGAGAGCGCAATGAATCGGACCACTTTGTAGGCCTCGTAGTGGGCAGCATTGCACAGGCGGATGTCCCGCTCGTCGAGCGCTGTTTCTTCCCCAGGCATCTTTCTGCCGTGCCAGCCGCGAGCAGCACGCCAAAGCTCCGTCCAACTCGGCGACGTGGCTTCAAAGTTGCTGATGGGGCCTTTTCTACCCATGCCGCCCAATGCAGTGAGTAACCAGACAGCACAGAGCGCAGCGAAAATGGCGGGAATGGGACCAAAATGGGGATACTCTGTCCGATTGGCCAGGTAGCGGAACCAGCTTACAGCGCCTGCTGCAACGAACAGCACAATCAGCCAATAGAAAATCACTAACCAGCGGCGATTGCGGCGGCCAGCAAGAGAGATTCCAAAATATGTGGGTCTGCAAATCATGATTGCGCCTCCTCCATATCCGGCTCGGTCCACAGCAGGATGGCCTGGGGCAGCGTGAGGAAGAGAATGATGGTTACCAGCGTGAGTCCGTAATACATGGCGTCTGGCGGCATGGGAATCCAGCTCATGAGCGACGGGCGGATGAGGCGCATGGATGCGATGAACATTGGCACACACACGGCTACGCCGACAGCCTGAAACGCCAGGTAGTGGGCATGGTCGCGCTGGTGGAGTTCGCGTTCGTCATTGCGATAAGCGCTGTCTTCGCCGGCCGGCACGGGTTGGTAGACGCGCAGCTTGAGGGCGAGCAGCGACGGGGGCATCTGATGTTCTTTTGGTGCCTTGCCATTGAAGGGCTTGACCAGGCCGCCGGCATAGTAGCCGCCCAGGAAAAAACGGCAGGCCAGAATCGCGGCCCAGATGACCCAGGCGCCGGTACCACGCCATCCGGTAAGAATCCAAAGCACAGCCAGCAGCATGGAGAAGGCCGCGTATATAACGACGACCAGCGCGCGTCGGCGGGTTTGGCGGGCCATGCTGATGCGGCGGCCGAGGACGACGACTTCGGCATTCATTGCTGCTCCTCCATGTCGGGTTCATTCCACAGGATCAGAGTTTGCGGCAGGCTCCAGAGCACGAGGGCGAGGAGCAGGAATGCCGCGGCGCCGAATCGTGACGTGAAGGCAGGGGAAATGAGGCCGGCGACGCACTGCAAAACCAGGAGGACGAATGCGATCCAGCGGGCTGTGGTGTAGGAAATAAAGTGAACGCTGTCGCGCTGCAGCCGTTCACGCTCGTCGAGTATGGCGTCGCTGGCCTGCATTGAACCAACTAACGGGCGCGCAGGGCCGAAGAGAGTTTGTGTGGTGTCGCGATCGTAAATCGACGCAAAATGAACTCCGCTGAACGGCTTAACCATCCCGCCGGCGCGCACCCCGCCAAGAATGGCGGGGAGGAATACCAAGATCTGCAGCGGATAGATGAGCCCCACGACCGGGTTGTGGCCGGGACGAAAGAACTGGGCCCATTGGCAGACACCAATTAAGCCGAGGGCAACGATCCAGTAGGCCGCAACGACAATGCGGCGCGTGCGGCGGCGAGCGGTTGAGAACCAGGGGAACGGTGAGGATTCGGAAATCATTGCTGTTCCTCCATGTCGGGTTCGGTCCAGAGCAGGATGGCCGCGGGCAGCGTGGCATTCATTGTGATCAGCGCCATCAGGACACCAAATGGAAGCGCCTCGAGAATTCCGCGATAGGCGGGGGGAAATAGCTGCGGAAATAGATTATTGAGTCCCTGAACGCTGTAAGCGAATAAGGCGACGACAAGCAGCCAGCCCATTTGCTTATGGGCAACGAAGTAAGCATGGTCGCGCCGGTGAATCTCGCGCTCGTCCCCACCCTCGGCGCCGGTGCCGGCGTATCCGGAGAAGAGAAGAAGGGCGATCATGTAAAGGAAAATCAGGACGAAGAATGCGTAGCGGAGGCCGCAACAGAAACCAACGATCCAGGCCGCGAACGTCACGTATAAGAAGACAACAAGTGCCCGCCGCCTGGCGCGGGATGCCATGCTGATGCGCTTTCCAAAGAGAGTGATTTCAGCATTCATTGCTGCGCCTCCATGTCAGGCTCGGTCCAGAGAAATATGGCCTGCGGAAGAGTGAAGTTGAGAATGAGTCCGCCCATTAACATTGCCGCGGCAAAGTTTTCGGCGATAGTTTTTCCGGCTGACCCCAGCACGGGCACAACGGGATTGGGGCTGCGGAACCATGCCATGAAAAGAGCGGCGATCAGCATCCAGCTGATCCAGTCGTAGGCAACCGAGTGGGCGTGGTCCCATCGCTGGCGTTCGCGTTCATCGCCTGAACCCACTGCTCCAAGGAGCGCGCCGGGCGAGTTCCTGCTGTCAAAGAACTTGAAAGCAATAGCGACGATTCCGATGATCGCGAATGAATGGACTTTGCCAAAGACGCCGGCGGACCAGGCTGCGATAAGGACGGCCAGCATAAGGTAGACAATGGCCACGAGGCCGCGGCGGCGTGAACGCGATGCGATGCTGAGGCGGTTATTTCCGATGGAGAGTTCAGTTTTCACGCGTCCTCCTTTTGCGCGGAACGGCCGCCATAAACCTGCTGGCTGAGCAGTTCAAATGGTTTCGTAGAAAAAATGGCTTCGACCGGCAATCCAAAATACTCGCCGATCTGGAAGGCCAGCTTCAGGCTCGGTCCGTAGTCGCCGCGCTCGAGGAAGCCGATGGTCTGGTAGTTGACCCCGACGGCGTCGGCCAGGCTCTGCCGGCTGATGCCCCGCTCGGCCCGGAGGACGGCGATGCGGTTGTAGAGGCCGCTCTCTCCGGGAGGCTGGATTCCGTTGTCGTTCACATTGGTATATTGTGTTAACGCAACAATTCTGTCAAGTAAGAAAACGAACGGAGCCAGCACCGGGCAATTGCGCCTCTGTTCTCGCCGTGCCTGACGACAGGAGCTTTCTCAACCAAACCATTGACTGGCGAACACCTTGCCCGCTATTTTCAATTCAGCCTATGACTGCCTCTATCTAATCCGCCTCACTGCGCCTTGCCGCAATGTTCCTCATCGGCGGAGGTGTGTCCCTTTGGCCCCTAACCTTTGGGAGATTAGAGATGCAGCTAGCCTTACTGGGCTGGGACGAGAAGTCCTCGGCCGATTTCAACACCTATTCCCGCGCCGGCCTCACTGCGGGGCGTGTCATCCTGCAGCACAATCACATCTTTACCGTCGTTACTGACGCCGGAGAAGTTTCCGCGCAAATTTCCGGCCGCATGCAATATGAATCCACAACGGCGGACGAGCTGCCCGCGGTTGGCGACTGGGTAGCGCTTCTGCTGGCGCCTGGAGAAGGCGCTGCGCTGATTCAGGCCGTACTGCCGCGTCGCAGCAAATTCTCGCGCAAAGCGGCCGGGCGAGCCACGCGCGAACAAGTTGTGGCGGCCAACGCCGACACTGTGTTTCTCGTGGTCGGCCTCGACAACGACTTCAGCCCGCGGCGCGTGGAACGCTATCTGGCGGCAGCGTGGGAAAGCGGCGCGTCGCCCGTTGTGGTTCTCAACAAAGTTGACCTTTGCGCCGATCCCCTTGCTCGCGTGGCCGCAATTGAGCAGATCGCCTCAGCGGTTCCGGTTCACGCCATCAGCGCCCTTTGCGGCGACAACCTGGATGCGGTTGCTGCTTATTGTGCTCCACGCCGCACGGTGGCAATGCTGGGATCGTCTGGCGTAGGCAAGTCGACACTGATCAACCGCCTTCTCGGCCGGAATCTGCTGACGACTGCAGCCGTTCGCCCAAAGGATGGCCGCGGCAGGCACACGACGACGCACCGGGAACTTATTTTCCTGCCCGGCGGCGGCATGGTGATCGACACGCCCGGAATGCGTGAATTGCAATTGTGGGATGCCGACGAAGGAGTCCAGATTACGTTTGACGAAATCGAGACATTGGCGAAAGGCTGCCGCTTCCGCGACTGTCTTCACCATGACGAGCCGGGCTGCGCTGTGCGCGCCGCCGTTGAGGCCGGCGAACTTGCGCCGGACCGCCTGGCCAGCATGCACAAACTGCAGAAAGAACTGGCGTGGCTCGATCGCCAACACGATCAGCTCGCAGCCAATGAAGAGAAACGCAGGTGGAAGGCAATCCACAAGTCGGCAAAGAGGTTCTATCGGGATCAGGGCAGGGAGTGAATGCAGCGCTTTGCGACGATGACGACCCGGGCCTCAAGGCCGCTTTTAGGCTGCGTGAATTCAGAGAGTGCCTGCTTCGACGCTTTCGGGTTGACATCCGACCCGAACGGTGGGATGCTTGGGTCGGATGACGACCCAACCTAGCTCCGACGACCGCATCGCCCTGCTGCAAGGCACCCTCGACCTGCTGATCCTCAAAACCCTGGTCCTGGGGCCGCAGCACGGCCAGGGGATTGCCCGTTCCATCCAGCGCCAGTCGGAAGAAGTGTTTTTTGTCGACCACGGCTCGCTCTACCTGGCGCTGCAGCGGCTTGAAGAGCGTACCTGGATCAGCGCCGAGTGGGGCGTGAGCGAGAACAATCGCAAAGCGCGCTTTTACCGCCTCACCAGGAAGGGCCGCGAGCAGTTGGTGCAGAAGACCAGCGAGTGGCAGCGGCTTACGCGCGCCATGGGGTTGGTGCTGGGGGAAGAGAAGGCGTGAATTCAAGTCGTCAGCATCGTGGACTCCCAGGTCTCAAAATCGAGACCTGGGGCACCCAAGCGGAGATCGAACAGGCCTGAGAGGGAATCGACCGATGTTCAAGCGCAAACGCAGCACCCAGGATTTTGACGAGGAGATGCGGGCGCACCTTGCGCTCGAAGCCGACGAATTGAAAAGCGAAGGCTTGAGCGACGAAGAAGCCCGGCGCCGCGCGCGAGTCGCCTTTGGCAACACGCAGACTGCGCACGAGCGGTTCTATCTGAATAGCCGCCCGGAATGGCTCGCCTGGCTCGACAACCTGGGCCGCGACTTGAAATACGCTCTGCGCCAGCTCGCCAGGCATCCGGGGTTCACGCTCACCGCGACGCTCACCCTGGCTCTCGGCATCGGCGCCAATACCGCCATCTTCACGGTCATCCAGTCGGTGCTGCTTGCGCCGCTGCCCTACGCCAACCCCGGCCGCCTGACCCTGCTCGAGACGCATTGGACCGACAGCGGCCACACTGCCCCGCGCATGACTGGGCCAGATGCCGTGGACGTGCGCACGCAGGCCAAAGGCCTCCAGGCGGTGAGCCTGTTTGCCGGCGGCAACGAAGGTGTGCAACTGCGCGATCACGCCACCTATACCGAAGTGACGTGGGTGGATGAGAACTTTGCGCGCGTCTTCAACTTGTGGCCGATTGCGGGACGTTTGTTCGGCGATGCTGAGAGTCACCGCGCAGCGCTGGTGAGCGAAAAGTTTGCCCGCGACAACTTCGGAGGCGCGCAGGCAGCGCTGGGCCAAATGCTGCACATTGAAAGCGAAACCATTCAGATTGTGGGCGTGGTGGGCGGTGGGTTCGACTATCCCGGCAAGACCGATGTGTGGGAGGCGATCTCGCTCAAACCGGATTCAACTTCGCGCACGGCCTTCAACTATCGCGCCGTAGCGCTGCTCGCCGCGGACACCAGCTTTAAGCAGGCGCAGGCCGAGCTCGATGGCCTTTCGCAGCGGCTGCAGACGCTTTACCCCGCCGACAATCGCGCCAAGATAATTGAGGTTGTGCCGCTCGCCGATGCGCTCACCGGCAGCGCGCGGCCTACTCTCCTCTTGCTGTGGGGAACGGTCGGCATCATACTGCTGATTGCGTGCGTTAATGTCACGCATCTGCAACTGGTGCGCGCCATGGAGCGGCAGCGCGAGATTGCCATCGCCAAGGCGCTGGGCGCGGGGCGCTGGCAGGTGATGCGGCCGGTGATGATTGAGAGCCTGCTGCTGGCTGCGATGGGTGGCGTGGCGGGTGTGCTGCTGGCCGTGCCCGCGGTGCGGATTCTGGTGGCGATGGCGCCCAGGGATCTACCCCGCGCAGCCGAGATCCAACTGAACGTGTGGGTGCTGGCGTTTACGGTGGGGATTGCAGCGCTCACGGCGCTCGCGGCTTCAATCTTTCCGGCGCTGCGTGCGGCCAGGGTTGAGGCCGCCGAGGCGTTGAAGCACGATGCCTCGCGTGGCGTAACCCGCAGAGGCGCGGCCAGGCTTCGCGATTCGCTGGTGATTGCCGAGGTTGCAGCCACTTTTGTGCTGGCCATTGGCGCCGGGCTGCTGCTGCGCACCATGGCGCGGCTGATGGCGCAGGACCTGGGCTACCAGGCGCGGCAACTGCTGGTCGTGGACACGGATAATCCAGCGCACACAGACGACGATTACCGGCGGGTTTTGCAGCAGAATGAAATCATGCTTGCCGAGCTCCGCGCGATACCCGGCGTGGAGCGCGCAGCGGGCGTGATGGGATTGCCCACTGGCCCTTATGGCTCGAACGGCTATTACACAACGCGCGGCGGACTGCCCATCGATCCGGCGCATCAGCCGTGGGCAATTTTCACGGTGGCCAGTCCCGGCTACTTCGAGACCATGCAGATTCCGATGATGCGGGGGCGCGACTTCAGTTCGGCCGACACCTATTTCAACCCGTTTGTGGCCATCGTAAGTGAGTCGCTGGCGAAGCAAAGCTTTGGCGATGTCGATCCGATAGGCAAGCAAATCCAGTGCGGACTCGATTCAGACAAATGGATGACCGTGATCGGCGTGGTGGGCGACTTGCGTCAGGACTCGCCCGCTGACAAACCCGGACCGGCGCTCTATATGCCGATGCCTCAACACCCGGTATTCGCCAACCAGATTCACATCGTGCTGCGTACGCGCGTCGCGCCGCTTTCGATTATGAATGCGGTGCGGGCACGAATCGTTCACATCAATCCGCTGATCGCAATGAAATTCACCACCATGGATGCGATGGTGAGTGACTCTATCACCGTGCAACGTTTCCGCGCTGTGCTCATCTCGTTATTTGCCGCAGCGGGCTTGCTGCTGGCCATGCTGGGCGTATACGGAACCACGGCCTACTCTGTCGCGCAGCGCACAGTGGAGATAGGGATACGGATGGCCTTCGGCGCGGACCGCAGCATTATTCTTGGAGCGATTCTGCGCCATGCGGCGGCATTGGCGTGTAGCGGCATTGTTGTCGGGCTTGCGCTGAGCCTGCTGCTGGTGCGCCTGGTAGCAGCCATGCTGGTGGACGTGCATCCCATTGACCCGCTGAGCATGAGCGCAGCCGCAGTGCTTTTGCTGTTGACCGCGCTCGCCGCATCCTCGGCGCCGGCCTGGAAGGCGACGCACGTGAATCCGATCGAGGCGCTGAGGGCGGAGTAGAAACAACCCGATCCACTGGTTCCGAAGAGGAATTATGCGCCCAGCGCAAACCCTCGCGCCGACTCAAGCAGCCTGGCCACCGATTCCTTCGAGCACGACTCGGTGTAAATGCGCATCAGCGGCTCGGTGCCGCTGGCGCGGAGCAGCAGCCACGTCTCGGCGGCGTTGGGATTGGTTTTGGCTTCGGGATTGTCGAGATATAGCTTCACTCCGTCGAGTGCGTCGGTGCGCAGAATCGGCATTCCGGCAATAGTCGCGTCGCCGACCGGCAGCGCCTTGGCTCTCGCAATCGCCGCGCTCTTGATTTCGTCGGAGATGTGGAGATCGATGCGTCCGTACTGATGCTCGCCGTAGTCGGCCTGCAGGTCGGCTACCAACTGGCCGAGAGTCTTGCCTTCTTCAGCCATCACGTTGGCCAGCAGTAATGCATTCAAAATGCCGTCGCGCTCAGGCAGGTGCCGCTGGAAGCCGATGCCGCCCGACTCTTCGCCGCCCATCACGATCTCGCGCTCCAGCATCAGGTCGCAGACGTACTTGAAGCCGATGCCATGCTCAATCAACTCTCGGCCGTACTTTTTGCAAATGCGGTCGAGCATCTTGGTGGTGTTGAACGCGCGCGTCACCGCCCCGGGCCAGCCCTTGCGGCGCAGCACCCAGCTCAACAGCACCGAATAAATCTTGTGCGGATCGACAAAGTTGCCATGCTCATCGGTGGCGCCGATGCGGTCGGCGTCGCCATCGGTGCACAGGCCGGCGTGGCAGCCGTTGGCCACTACAGCCTCGCCCAGCGCCCGAATGTGCGGCTCAATGGGCTCGGGATTGATGCCGGGGAAGAGCGGGTCGGGGTTGGCGCGAATTTGCACATGATCTACACCAATTCGGGTGAAGATGTCAGAAAGAATTGTCGCGCCCGCGCCATACATCGAGTCGATGCAGAACTTCATCCCCGATTTGGCAATCAGGTCAAGGTCGGCAAAGCTCTCAACGGCCACCAGGTAGTCGGGCAGGAAATCAACTTCAACGATAGGCGCGGGCGTGGCTGCGGCGGGCGCGGGTTTGTCGAGATAAGATTCAATCGCCGCAATCATCGATGGCTTGCCCGAACCACCGTACCAGCCCTTGTATTTCACGCCATTCCACTGCGCGGGATTGTGCGACGAGGTGATCATGATGCCGCCGGCCGCTCCGCGATGGCGGACGCCGTAGCTCAGTGCGGGAGTAGGCGTAATGGCGCCGGCCAGCTCGACGCGAATGCCGGTGGCAGCCACAACTTCAGCGCAGGTGCGGGCAAAGGCCTTAGAACCAAAGCGCGTGTCGTAGCCGATGCACAGTCCCTTGGCGGGATCCTCCTGTGCGTGAACGTAAGCGGCCACGGCGGCGGCCGCGATACGGACGTTGGCAAAAGTGAAATCGTCGGCGATCAGGCCGCGCCATCCGTCAGTGCCGAATTTGATTACCGGGTGGGGCATTGGGAGCTTCTCTGTATGCAGAAGATCAAAAGTTCAAGATAGCAGGCAGCGCGGACGATGCGCACGGGAGCGCGAAGGCCTGCGTCCATCCCCGGTCCCCAAAGGCCAGGGACCGGGGACACTCGTCCTGCAACGCGGTTAAAGGACGGCGAGGGTTCCCGGTCTCCCACCCTTTTCACGGACTAATTCAAGAAGCAGATCCTTCGGCTTCTCTCAGGAGGATGGGGCAACAATGATCCGGCCCCCTGAAGGAGGACGGCTCTATTGCTTCGCCGGCGTGTCGTTGTATTTGTTGTGGAAGACGTGCCGGTTGATATCTGGCCAGAACTCCCTGAACACGAAGACGCCCGCGTCGATGCCCACGTCGAGGCCCCATTGGCTGCCGGTGTTCCCGAGGGTCCGCGATGCAGGAGGGTAATAGAGATTGGAAAGCCCAGCGGCAGCGCCGGCGCCCACGACTTCGCTGAAATTGAAGACTTCCTTTCCCGAGTCAGTCCGGGTAATGACGGCACGGCTCAATGCGTAGCCGGTGCGCTTCAGGAATCCCCCGTGGCCGAGAGTGTAGTAGCGTGCGTCTTCGTGGGTGACCGTGGGAAAGATGAATTCAACCATGTAGTTTTCGCTGGTTTGGTCAACCGCCGAGTGCCAGAAGTAGCGAGCAAAGCCGGCTGCTCCCTGGTGGAATTCCGGCGTTGAGTTCCTTGCCTGGTTGTAGCCGGCAATGACCAGAGGGAAAAAGATTGAAGAGTAGTCGAACGAATCTTGAGTTGCATCAATGAATTTCTCTTTTACAGACTCAGGGGGCAACTTTTCGTCGGCACTCACCGCGCGAAAGTTGGGCACGATTCCGAGGATGCGCTTGGTTTGCTTGTCACCTGAATTGTCCGCCGCATTCTGAGGCGGCTGATTTTGCGTCGCAGGGGTATTGGCGCCGGACGATTGTACTGAAGCCGTGGTCGCCTGGGCGTCGACTTCCGATGCGGGAGTGGCTGCGGGTGCAGCATCGAGAACCGCGCTGGGAGCATGATCAAGGTCAGTCTGTTGCGCCGCCAGACTGACTGGCCCGGAGATCGAAATACCGGCCAACAGGACCAGGCGAAAAATGCGACCGGACATTGATCTGCCCGGGGTAATGACTGAAAGCATGAAAAATCTCTCTTGGAAGAAGGGGAAGTATTTTTCCATGACTACTCTGATTCGCGAGACCGCAAAAGGTATCAATCAAGGTTGAAGCCGGGATTCTTGCCCCAGACTAGTTTTTGTTCTGGTCTTCCGGCTTAGCTTCCTGTTTTTGCCCGTTGGCAGCGTCCATTGCGCGGGCCTGCCTCTCAGCCTTTTTGTGCTGGTAATGGCGCGCCAGGTCTGGCCAGAACTCGATTACCTCGGCGCCCAAAATGCCTTCTGCGGAAACCGTCAATCCATCGCTGATTGTGCCGCTGACCGTGCGATTCGCAGCCGGGTAATACACGCGTCCAATGGCTGAACCGATCAGGTTGCCACCTACATTTGCCCAGTTTGGTCCCCAACCGCCTTTGTCGCGTTTGCACCATACCGTACTGGCCGCTGCCCACAGAACGCGTTTAATGGGTTTGCCCGATCCCTTTTGGAAATAGCGCGGATCTTCATGGAGCAGCGACGGAAGAGCCGCATTTCCGAAGAAATTACCCATAAAATAATCAGCGTATCCCGCCCCAAGGCGCTTTCCGTAGCCTTGCATCCCCCCGCCCCATTCCGGGGTGCTGTCTTCTGCCTGACCGATGCCAGCAACAAACGCGCTGAGCCCGAATGCCCAGGGATCAAAAGCGCCTTTGAAAAAGAGACGGAACTTCTGGCTCGACGAAAGCGGCAAGGCATCGGGATTCCGCGTGGTGTTGAAAGTAGCCATCACGCCCGCCACCCGCTGAGTTTCCTGCTCCTTGAGCTGCTCCTCGGCCGTCTCCTTCTGCGTTTTCTGGGAATTAGGCTGCTGTGACGATTGCGAAGTACTCGACGAACTGGTGCTGGTTTGACTCGAACTCGACTGATCGGGCGCAGGCGTCTGCGGCTGCTGGCCAGGTTGTGCAGGAGCCGGAGTCTGCGTCTGGGTTTGCTGGGCGGCTTGTGGCTCTACAGCCTGGGCGAGTTCGACTTGCGGCGTGGGCGCTTCGGGAATCGATTGAGCCGGCGAAGTGATCGTCGCAGCGGGATCAGCCTGCTGCGCGTGCAAGCGAGGGTACGGCAAAAAAGTCGCAGCTAGAACAATTGCGGGGCCAAAAACGACAGTGCAAAAACGCATGCAGTCACCAGTCTCGAAAGTTCCAGAATTGGCAGCCACCTGCGCAAGTTCCGAGCCTATCGCCGGCGTGCGGGTAGCCGCTCATTTACGTCGTACTCGCGCGGCGTACACCAGGCAATAAGAGCCGCGCGAAGGCGTCTCGTGCAAAATCGCCAGATTCTTCTTGTTAGACGTTTCCCGGTGTCCCGCAGACACAACATTTGAGCCCTTGCGGAACTCCTGCCTGATGCATCGGCGGACTTATACCGAAGGCTCGATGGAAATTATTCCAGGCGCGGGACTTATGCCTATTGCGCCGCGAAATCGATGAATCCTCGCGCCGGATCGGTAGATACCAGTTTAACAGTAACCCGATCGCCAACATCCAGGCCTTTGGCGCCATGGACGAGCATGCCGTCCACGTGAGGATTAAGAGTGCGGACAAAGGTCCCGTATTGGTTCACACCGGTGACGATGGCGGCGTAGGTTTGGCCGATGTGTTTGGCCAGGGCCACCGCCGCGATGCGCTTTTGCATCTCGCGCTCAACTTTGCGTGCGCCGTCTTCCATTTCGGTGCATCGCGTCGCGATTGCGTCGAGTGTCTCCTCCGAATAGGGCTGCGGCCCTTTGGCTAGCCACGCCTTCAGGATGCGCTGCGTAACCATGTCCGGAAAACGCCGGTTGGGTGCGGTGGAGTGGGTGTAGTCCTGCACGGCCAGCCCGAAGTGACCCGGCGAGGGCTCGTTGGGCTTTACAAGAATGTACTCGCCGGGGCCCATCAGCTTGATTACCGCCAGCGAAAGATCGGGAAAGTGGTCGGGATCTTTTTGTTTTTGCGCCAGCAGAAAGTCGTTCAGGGCCTTGGAGTCGGGATTGGCGGGCAGTGTTGTGCCCAGGCCTTGAGCCAATTGCACGATCCGGTCCCAGCGCTTGGGCGTGCGCACGATGCGGCGAATCGATGCGATGCCCGCCTGCTGAAGCCTGCGTGCGGTCACGCCGTTCGCCACCACCATGAACTCTTCAATCAGCGCCGTGGCCCGGTTCTTTTCGATTGGAGCGATGCCGATGATTTGATCGGTAATCATCACCGGTCGCGTTTCAATGGTTTCAAGATCGAGCGCGCCGTGCTGGAAGCGTTCTCCACCCATTCGCTGCGCCGCCTCATCCTGCAACTTGAGTTGCGCGGCCAGGTCGGCGCTGGCCGCAACTTTGGCCGGCGCCGGACCGTTGCCTTCGAGCCACGCGCCCACGCCCGGGTAGGCCAGTTGCGCCCGGTTGCGCACCAGCGCGCGATAGGCTGACTCATTGCTCGTCGCTCCAGAGGCATCAACCGTGTAATCGATCACGATCGCGATGCGATCTTCATTCTCGTTGAGCGAGGTTGCGCCCTCAGAGAGTTCCGTCGGCAACATGGGGAAGACCTTGACGCCGGTATACACCGAAGTAGTTTCGCTTTGCGCGTGGGTATCGATGATCGAACCCTTCTTGACGCGGGCGTCGACGTCGGCCACGCCCACCAGGACACGAATGCGGCCGTCAGGGAGCTTCTCTGCCCACTCGATCTGGTCGAGGTCTTTCGAGGTGTCGTTGTCGATCGACGACCACAGCAGATTGCGAAGGTCAGAGAATCCAGCGGTATCGGCCGGGACCGGGGACTCGGCCGTGATTGCTGCCAGTTCCTGGTCGGTGCCGGCGGGGAAATCGGGCTGAAAACCGTTTTCAAGCATCGCGGCGTGGGCCGCCGCTATCAGGTTGAAGTGCCCGGCGTCGTGCCTTTGGCTTTGCTGGCTCGAATGATTGGGATGATTCTGCTGATTGGGTTGGCCTGAATGATTAGGGTGATTCGACTGATTGGCAGGGTTGGAACTCATGTGAAAACGCGCTCCTCAAAACGAAGAGACAGCGTATCACGGCCGGGTAATGGAGTGAGTTGGGAGTTGGCGAATCGGAATTCAGCCTCTAGTCCCAGGCCCCAGGTGCGAGGGATCTCCACCCACAGGCGAAGACCTGTCCATGGGAACCCCGGCGCACCCCCATGATGTTGGAGAACGAATGTTGCCCTACGGTTGAATTCCCAAGTCGGCCAGCACCTTGGGCTTCGCCTCTTCCACGGCAAGCAGGTTGTGGCACGCAGCGCAATCCTGCGTAATGCTGCTGCCGTTTTTGGCTGCGTGACTACCGTCGTGGCAGCGGAAGCAGCCGGGATAGTCCATGTGCCCGATGTGATTGGGATGCGTTCCCCAGGTCACCTTCATCCATGGAAAGACGTTCTGGCTGTAGAGTGTCGCCAATTCCTCGCCTGCTTCCTTTACCAGCGCCGGTTTTGAGGCCAGCACAGCAGGGTAGTTGGCGCGATAGTACGCCGTAAGCTGCGCACGAATCCTGGCGCTGGCATCTTCTTCACCCGTGTAGGTTCCATTCAGCAGTTCCAGGCCTTTCTTGTGGACGAAAGGCAGGTCGGGGCTGATGGCGCCGCCGGCCATGGCGCGGTTGATGCCATCTTCAGCCGTGACGAAAGTGTGTGCGGCGCGATTGTGGCAATCGATGCAGTCCATCACGCGGCGCTCACCCTTGGGCGGCGCAGCGGTTGCATCACCGGTGGAATACACCGTATCCGTGCCGTCGGCGTTGCGGCGCTGCACCCATGGAATCGTGGTGCGGGTTTCATCGGTAGAAACGTACTCAATGTGGCCCAGGTGCACGCCGTGGATTCCGGTCAGATGCGAGAGAGAGTCAACGCCGCCGAGATGCAGAATCAAGACAGTCTGGGTCTCGGAATTGGTCTCGTCATCGGCAAACTCCGACTTGACCAGCAATTTGTCGCCGTCGAAGCGCGTGGGAGTATGGCAACTCTCGCAGATTGCGCGCGCCGGGCGCAGGCTGGTGACCGGCGACGGAATCGGCGTGGGATAGTCGGGAATGATTTTGGGCGCAAAATGCGCAATGGGGTGCAGGCTGACCTCGACGAGCTGCTTGGTGCCGTTCACCTTTGCGGCAAAGTAGCTCTGGGCGCCGTTTCCAATGTGGCACTCCACGCAGGGAACGTGCGAGTGCGCTGAAATTTTGTAGGCCGTGTACTCCGGATGCATCACGTGGCACGACTGGCCGCAGAACTGGGGTGAATCCATGTAGGCTGCGCCGCGATACGTGGCCACGGCAACCACCAGTAGATTGACGATGGTGGCGACCAGCACGATATCGAGGCCGTGGCGGAAGATGCGATCGTTCAGATCGATGTGCGGATATTCGGCGGGAATCAGGCCTTGCTTGCGCAGAAGTTTGCGGCGCAGAAAAATGCCTACGGGGATAAGAGCCAGACCCCCGATAAACAGCCCCGGCAGGAGAAGAAAGAAGATGATGCCAAGGTAGGGATTCTCAAGCGGACGGCCAAAGATCTCAGCCATCCAGTAGACGATCATGGTGACGCCGGATGCGGTGGTAAGTGCGCCGCCGGCGAGGCTGAGAGGATTGTTACCGAAGAACAGCGCCGGCCTCAGCCAGTTTTCGCGAAATCTTTGAAACAATGGCACGGGGAATCTCCCGGTGTGAATTGAGTGGTCAGTGGTCAGTGATCAGGGATCAGAGAACAGGGGACAATGAGTCTTGCTGCCCCACCTTACCGCGCCAGCATAGACAACGGCTTGGGTGGGGCATTTATTGATTGCAAGGCCTTGCGGCCCTGCGAAACGACCCGGCTCTTACTTCAGGGTCTTGAAGAAAGCCGAAACTGCCTGTACTTCAGCGTCGCTCAGGCCCGCGATCGGCTTCATCTTGTTCTTGCCGTTCTTGACGGTTGCGGCGACCTGGGCGGCCGATAGACCCTGTATGGCGGGATCCGAGGTCGGCTTGATACCCATCATCTTGGCCATTCCGGCGCTGGGGGTGCCGGTGGCGCCATGGCAGGCCTGACACTTCGACTTGTAGAGCGCTCCGCCATCCTGGGCGAAGCTCATCGCGCTGGCAACTGTGACGACCGCGGCCAGCACAAACGTAGTACGAAACATATTCTTCATGGTAAGACTCCTCAAATTACCAGCCTGGGCGCACTCAAGCGCGTGCCGGTCGGTTTTGATTGTGCCCGGCCGGCGGCCGGTTCTTGCGGACGCCGAATCCGTATTCGAGATGGCGAATCCTGGGGGAGGGCCATCTCACTTTCGCGGTGCGGCCAGATGATATCTCATTCCGGCCGCCCCGATCTTGCTTACTTCACAAAAGTGCGGAAGTACTGTACCGAACCCTTGATCTCGTCGTCGCTCAGCTTACCCTTGAACGCCGGCATTTTGTTTTTGCCGTTGGTGGTGATTGCAATCATCTCATCTTCTGAGTGCGCCTTCACAGTTGCATCCGAGGCCGGCTTTACGCCCATCATCTTGGCAATGCCAGGATTCGGATTGCCGTCGGCTCCGTGACAACTTTGACACTTGGCCTTGTATGTCGCCCCGCCCGCCTGCGCAAAGCCCATCGCGCCGGTCATTAATACCACTGCCGCCAGCGCTGCATAATTGCGAATTGTCTTGCTCATGGTGTTACTCCTTGCTCTCTCTTTTGTTCTTGCGGCCGGCTTCCAGCTACCAGCCAATGACTCTGCCGTCAGGGTGACGATGACCGAGGTCCGAACTCTAACCGAGCTCCGCGCCTGGGACTGGAAGCTCATCGCCTGTTACATAAAACTCGTCGCGCATTCCACGCTTTGCGTGATTCGCGTGGAATTCCCGTGCGCTTCTGGTCCGGCAGTCAACTCTTCTCGACTCACCGGATACGGCAGAGAAGTACCAGGTACCGAAATCAATCCCTCAACCCCAGCCTGCAATAAAACGCCGGGCTCGCGTTTCTCATACGCTCCATGGCGCGTGGAAGGCGCGCCTGCGAAGCAAGAAACGGATGAGCCGGGCCACTGGCTGCAGAGTGAAGCTGGTTGTGCGTAGCATCACTCTATGCCGTGAAGGTTACGTTGTTTTCGGCTGGACCTGCGGTGATGTCCATCACATGCAGAGCGCCAACCAAGCCAACCCAGACTCGCCTTAATCACAGTCACTTGCGGCTGCGCGAACCAACCCCCCTCCTCCAGTCCGTCACAGACACTTCGGGCCTGGTTTGGACCACGAGCCGTAATTATTTGAAAACTCTTTATTAAGCAAGAGTTCTTGCGTGTGAGGCCCATCACATTCAGACGAGTTCGTAATTTGCAACAATTCACGCAAGCCTTTTTCCCGGGGAATCCAGGGCTCTCACCCTCTTTTGCGCCTGCAGAAATGGCATGTGGAAGGTGAGAGAGACTCTGAGAGCAAGGCACCGAGTCAGCATCGGATTGGGGAAGCCAGTGGCGGAAGCATTGATTTCGGCAGAAGTGCATGTACGGCAGAAGCACTTGCCGCGCCAGATTCCCGCAGGTTGCGCAGCATGCTCCAACCGGCGGCCGGGATGGTTTTGCTCACTGGGAAGCGCGGTGTTGGCCGATCTGGAACTGGCCACAAGCACCATCAGCCTTCCGGCTCAGGCATCGCTCTTTACACAGGGCGAGGATGCCCGCTGCCTCTACCTTATTTGCAGTGGATATCTCAAGCTGACGGCAGGGCGCGCTGACGACCGGCAGATGATTGTTCGCGTAGCGGGTCCGGGTTCGATGCTCGGGCTCTATGCGGTTCTATCCCACGGAGTCTACGAGGTTTCAGCCGAATCGCTCACCACGGCGCAGTTGCGCCCGGTAGAGCGCGACCGCTTCCTCAGCTTCCTGCGCAGCCACAAGGAAGCGCAAATGCGCGCCGTCCAGTGCATCTGCCAGGAGTACCGCTTTGCTCTCCAGGACGCTTGCCGCATCGCGCTTTCAGAAACCGTGGCCACGCGACTGGGCCGCTTACTGCTCGAGCTGGCACACCAGATCGGCGAGCATATGCCGGCCGGCGAGTTCCGCTTTCCGCTGCTCCTCACCCACGAAGAGATGGCCTCAATGACCTGCACCACCCGCGAAACCGTCACCCGAACCCTGGGGCAGTTCCGCAAGGCCGGCTGGATCTCGATCGAGGACTCGATGGTGACCGTGCACGAGCCGGAAAAACTGCAGATACTGCTGTAGGCAAATAAGCAAGAAGATGTGACCTGGTCGGCGCCATTATGCGCCTCCCGAAGTGTGTCTTCCCGCTCGCCTCCGCCCTGCCCCCGCAGTCAAACGAGCTATGATCTCAATAGCCGACCCTTCTTTCATGTGGGAGCTTAAAGCTTTATGATCCGTTTTCCCGTTTCGACTGCCGTAATCTTTCTTTCCTGCTGCGCTGTTTTTGCCCAGACCCCAAACACCACCCCAGCCGCGCCTCCGACCGCCCCTGCGGCCGCTCCTCAGGCCGTCAACCCGGTTGCGCCGGCCGTCGCCACTACTGAAGGCGCCGCCGTAGCCCAGTTCCAGAAGATTGAAGACTCGTGGAGCGATGCGGAAAACCGCAAAGACCAGTATGGCCTTGAGCTGATTCTTTCGCCGCTCCTGATAGACGTTTCAGCCTCAGGCGACATCACCACCCGAAACCAGCAGTTGGTGCAGGTGATGAACAACGACGACAAGTCGCTCAACCTGCAGCAGAAGGTCATTACCGTACGGATGCTGGGCGATATCGCCGTGGCCAACGGAACCTACACGCTGCGCCACAAGGTGAACGGCACTGAGGTGGATGAAAAGGGCGTGTTCACCCACGTGTTTGAGCGCGTGCGTAACGGCTGGCTGTGCACCAACTCGCAGCGGACCGTACTGCGCACCGAGGCTGCCGGCAAGTCAAGCAAGAAGCCGTCTACTGCCGAAGAACCCTTCCACATTCCGTTCTTCTCCAGGGGCGAAAAGAGCACCACTACAACTACCAATCCGCAGCAATAGCCCTGCGTCGTGGTTCGTGAATCGTGGCTCTTTGACCTTGAGCCGGCGCGAACGCTTGCGGGATACGACTCGCCAACCACGATCCACGTCCCACCGCCTGTTCCATGCCCTCAAGTGCCTGGATTCGCAGCCGATAACCACCACATCGGGCGCGGCGGCCGGGTGTTGCCAGGCGTGACTCTTTTATCGCAGCGGCGCTGGTTGTGGTGAGGCGTCGATGCCGGGAGCAGTGGCAGCAGGGCTGACGGCGGGAACTCCGTGACGACGGCGTTGAGCGCTCTGCTCACCGCGCCCGACCAAACGGCTCACTTTCGAACCACACCCATCTTGCTTCCTATCACCTGGGGACTTATTCCAATTTCTGTGCAGAACTCAATATAGGCTTGGTACGAGCCGTCCCACCGGCAGGGCTGTTTCACATCGTCAACCAGAACCACCCCGCCAGGCGTGAGCAGCGGATAGATCCTTCGCAGCGCTTTCAGCGTCGGCAGGTAGAGGTCAACGTCAAGAAAAACCAGCTTGATGGGCGCCACAGAGGCGTAATCGAAGGTCGAACAGTCTGCCTTGCACGCGGTAAGAAACGGGAACTCTCGAAAATTCTTTTTCCATTTCTCGAAATCGAGATACTGGAATCCGGAAACCTGGACACGCGTCTTGCCTCGGTGCTGGATCTCGAATTCGACGTCCTGTGCAGTGAAGGACGCGAATGTGTCAATTGCGTAAAAGTTCTCACCCGTGCGGCCCGTGGCTACAAGATGTTCACAGAGAAAGCGCGTGGTCATGCCCCACGCGACGCCGATTTCGAGAATCGAGCCGTGGATGTCGGATACGCGTTCAAACTCGTTGACCAGCGCGGCGAGTTGAATAGGCTCAACGATGTACGGATACACGGGCGTGCCTAAAGACGTGTAGCGATACGCCAGTTTCATGGCCAGATTGCGAATGGGCTTAGTGACCGGTACTTTGGCGAGTTCCTGAAAGGGGCGGGAAATAGATGCCATGTCTCTCAAATCCAAATTGAATTTTGGTCTAACTCCGGTTAGAGAAGGACATCGCACTCCGGTTGGTTGCCTTCCGGCCAAAGGCCGGCTGCACAATATCAAACCTGATGTTCAGCAGATTTCTTGCGGGCCAGGCGCTCTGACAAGAATCGAATGTGCGTGCGTGGCCATGTGCTAGACTCCCGGTGAGAGGTCAGGGAAGGATTCGCACTCTCATGCGCAGAAACGGAGTGGGCTGTGGAATATTCGCCAGGAAATTCCTGTTGCGCGCAGCAGCTTCAGCGGTCCTCGTTGCGGCTCTTGTCTTCACCGGCCAGGTTCATCGAGCGTTGATCGCCCAGACTTTGCCTGACCCTGCAGGAGACTGGCAAGGAACAGTAAGTGCTGGCCGGGGATTCCGGATCCTCCTGAAAATCGAATCGGCGGGCCAGTCCGGAGAAATTCGATGGCGAGGAACTTTTTCGAGCATCGACGATGAGTCAGGAGCGCGAGAGTTTGATGTTCCCCAGATCGCCCTCGAGGGAACGACGGTGCGATTCGCGGTCGCTCCCCTTGGCGCGAGCTACGAAGGCAAGCTGAGCGCCGACAGCAAATCTTTGACCGGCACGTTCAAGCAGGGCTCGGTCTCATATCCGCTAACCCTGGCCCGTGCGACGCCCGATACTGCATGGGCTGTGCCCAAGGCGACCGCCAACATGCCCGCCAGTGCCATGCCGGAGTTCGAAGTAGCCACTATCAAGCCGACCGATCCTCAGCATGGCTCAATGGGCTTTCACAACGACGGCAGGAACATTTCCTGCGACAACGAAACGGTCAAAGACATTGTTGCGTTTGCCTACGGCATTCATCCCGACCAGATCGTCGGCGGACCATCCTGGTTGAGCGCAGAGAGGTACGACGTAAACGGCATCTCCGACGTTGTCGGTATTCCCAACCTCAAGCAGATGCAGGAAATGTACCGGGACCTGCTTGCTACGCGCTTTCATCTCACACTGCATCACGAAGAAAGAGAGCTATCGGTCTACGCGATCGGCATTGGCAAAGAGGGACCGAAGTTGGCAAAGAGCCTGGGTGATCCGGGCGGTTTGCCCGATACCACATTCACAGAATGGTCCTCGCAGAGAATTTCGCTCAGAGTCACGAACGGAAGCATGCAGGATTTTCTCTGGAGCCTGGGCATGACGTTGGATCGACCGTTAGTGGATCAGACTGGCCTCTCGGGCCGATTCGACTTTGTTCTGACGTGGGCGCCGGAAGGAGCTCGCGGGGACGATCCGAACGCACCGCCGCCGCTCTTCACTGGAGTCCAGGAACAAATCGGGCTCAAAATAGAAGCAAGAAAAGCACCCACCGATGTTGTGGTGATCGATGCTGTGGAGAGGCCGTCGCCGAACTAAGAGCCAGGCTGCGATTTGCTCAACACTTCCTTATCCTGCGCTTTGCCTTGCAGCCTGCCTTGCAACTTAATGGAAACATGCACCAGGCTCAGCGCCGCCGGCGTCACCCCTGGAATCCGACTGGCCTGGCCGATCGTGATCGGCCGTACGCGCTCGAGCGTCTCGCGCATCTCGCGCGAAAGTCCGCTGATGGCGCCGTACTCAATCCATTCGGGAATGGTGACCGCCTCGGCAGCCTTCAGCTTCTCAATCGATTTTTTCTGCTGCTCAAGATAGCCGGCGAACTTGATCTCGGTTTCGACGGCCCGCGCTTCGTTACGCATTAATGTGCGTTCGATGGGCTTGTCCGATTGACTTTCGGCGGTTGGGCTGATGTGGTCGCCCACCGTAAGGACTGGTCCTCCTTCGAGAGCCAATCCGTAGGATGGGGCACAGAGTTTTGCGGCAAAGCCAGCTAGCAACGGTTCGGTGCGAAGCTGATCGCCCAATTGCGTCAGGATCGTTTCGATGGTAACCTCGGGCCGCTTGAGCAGTTGCGCCCAGGTGAGGCCGGCGGTTGCAGTCAGTTCGCCGAAGCCGGCTAGCGCCAGTTTTGCGTGATCGACCTTGGTTGTGCTGAGCAGCGCGGTGAGCGCGGCCATGCGCGCCTGCTTCTGCTCGTACTCGGCCCAGGCCTGGTCGCCGATCAATCCCAGCCGCCGCCCATGCGGCGTTAAACGGCGATCGGCGTTGTCGATACGCAGGTGCAGCCGAAACTCGGCCCGAGAAGTAAACATGCGGTAAGGCTCGTTGGTTCCCTTCGAAATCAGATCGTCGATCAGGATGCCCGTGTATCCCTCGCTGCGATCCATGGTGAAAGGGGCCTCGCCCTTCAGCCACAGCGCGGCGTTGATGCCGGCCATAATGCCCTGGCATGCCGCCTCTTCATATCCGCTAGTTCCGTTAATTTGCCCCGCAAGGTAAAGACCTTCCATCGATTTAACGCGTAGCGTGCGATCGAGCTCTGTCGCATCTACGCTGTCGTATTCGATGGCGTAACCGGGGCGCAGCATCTCGGCATCTTCGAGTCCCGGAATGGAGTGCACGATCTGCCACTGCACCTCCATCGGCAGCGAAGTGGACATGCCGTTCACATAAACTTCGTGCGTGTTCAAGCCCTCCGGCTCGAGGAAGAACTGGTGTTGCGTCTTGTCGGGAAACTTGACGATCTTGTCTTCGATTGAGGGGCAGTAACGCGGGCCAATGCCCTCGATCCGCCCCGAGTACATTGCCGACCGATGCACGTTTTCGCGGATCAGTCGCAGCGTCTCCGGCGTGGTGAACGCAATGTGGCAGCTCACCTGCGGCTGCACAATCTTTTTGGTGCGGAAGCTGAACGGCGTGGGATCAGCGTCGCCCGGCTGTTCCTCAAATGTCTCCCAGTGAATCGTCCGGCCATCTAGGCGCGGCGGCGTCCCCGTTTTGAGCCTGCATGTGCGCAGCCCTAAAGCGCGGAGCGCCTCCCCGAGAAGCACGCTGGCAGGTTCGCCGCTTCTTCCAGCCGGATAGCGCTCTTCGCCGCAGTGAATCAGGCCGTTCAGGAACGTTCCGGTGGTGATGATGGTTGCCCCAGCCATCAGCCGGCGGCCATCGCGCAGCTTGAGGCCGAGAACGCGACGGCGCGAGCGCACAGGGCGCGGAAGTTCCAGCGCCGCGTCTTCTATTCCCTGCTCCCTGGTCCCTAAGTCCCTAGTCCCTAGTCCCTCGTTTTCCTGATCCCTGTCTTCGATCACCAGATCGACAACCTCAGCCTGCCGGATGTGCAGGCCCGGCTGCGATTCCAGAACCTCGCGCATCTTCACGCGGTAAAGCTGTTTGTCGCACTGTGCGCGAGGGCTCCAGACGGCCGGGCCTCGCGAGGAGTTGAGCAGGCGGAATTGGATACCTACGGCATCGGCCACTTCGCCCATGATGCCGCCCAGCGCGTCCACTTCGCGCACCAGGTGCCCCTTGGCCACCCCGCCGATGGCCGGGTTGCAGCTCATCTGCGCAATCAGGTCGAGATTCATGGTGATGAGCGCGGTCTTGAGTCCCATCCGCGCCGCAGCCATCGCCGCTTCGCAGCCTGCGTGTCCCGCGCCCACTACCACCACATCGTATTGTTCGGTGAAAGCCATCCAAATCTATTCTAAGGATCCTATGCTTGCAGTGCCCATCGATCGCGCCCGAGAAACTTTGCCACTTGCCGATTTCTTAACCTGAGTGTGGATTGCGAGTAGACACATGTGCAGTCAAGCCCGATTTCCGAAATAAACCTTCCAGCCCAAGCAACTAATTGATCCTATTCGGCTTCTCTGTTCGCAGCCGTGACGATACCCGGCTGTAAGTTCAGTCGGTTTGGTGGTTTGAGTCGTATCGCGGCTCAGGAGAGTTCACCATGTCGAAGTATGTAAGTGTTTCTAGCCTTGCAATCCTCGCGTTTTTCCTTCCGCTCGACATCCACTCGCAAACAAACGCGCCATCGGCCGGCTGTCCCATAGCGTTTGTCAGGATCCGATACCCGGAATACGACAATCATTGGATCATGTCGGCTCGCGTGCGCAACACCAGCGCCAAGAAGATTGTCGGAATCATCTTCAATGCCGCCCTCGCGGACGCAACCGAAAGTTGGACGTGGATTCCTGGAGGAAGCGGTATTGCGGAGTTCGACTGGAACCGGGAGCTGAATCCGGGGCAATCGAAGAAGTTGTCGTGGTTTCTAATGAACCACTATGAACACGGCGGAGGAGGCGGCATCGTGCCGGCCAAGGTTCTTTTCGCAGACGGGTCCTCGTGGGAAGACTTCCCAAATCTTGAGTCGTGCATGGGATTGTGGTACAACCCGCACAAAAAGGCTTTCGTCAAGCCTATCCAATTGCCGCCTCGCCAACAGTGATCTTTCTTGATTCGATCTTCAAGAATAAGACCCGGGGCGTCCTCATCTTTCACAAGCTTCTTGCGCAAAAGAAGGGAAGGCGCGGTCTCAACCAATCGGGTTGGATCGTTCGTTTCGGGGGCGCTTACGCCGCCTGCAGCTCAAGAATGATGGCCGCGCCCTGCGGCTCAAGGTTGAGCGCCAGCGCCCGCCCGTTGTTGTCGCGCAGAATCGTAGCGCACAGGCTCAAACCCAGCCCGGCGGTTTCGTTGCCCGGCCGGGTGGGCGCAAAGGGATCGAAGGCCCGCTCGGGATTGGGAAATCCCAGGCCGGTGTGGCCAATCAGTATCTGCACCACGTTGCCTTCGCTGGCCGCCTCAAGCCGGATGGTCTTGGGCTCGCCGGTCACCGGCACGGGCCGCTCCACCGCATCCATTGCAAATTGCAGGCAGTGGCGCACCGCCTGCCGCAACTGTTGCGGGCTGCACATTACGCGTGGCAGCGAAGGAGCTATGTTCAGCCTGAATTCAATTGAGCGGCGCAAAAATTCGGAACGGTGCAGCTCGCCCATGTCTGAAAGCAGCTCGGCTACTGAAACAGCAGCCTGCTGATCGCTCTGCGGCCGCGACACGCGTGACAGGCTTTCGAGAGTAGCGCGCATGTGCCGGGCTTCAGCCAGAATGGAGTCGACTGCCTTGCGGTCCTCCTGCGACAGATTCGCTGTTTCGTCGAGCAGCGACGCATAGCCCAGGATCACGGTCAGCGGGTTGTTCAACTGCTGCGTCACGTTGCCTGCCAGTTGGCCCAGGTGCGCAAACTTCTCGCTGTCGATAAGCTTCTCGAACATCATGGTCTGGCTGCGGGTTGCGTGCACGCGCGCAACCAGCAGCTCAATGGGCAGCAGATCTTCATGACGCAGCTCGCGCGGCCGGCCTCCCGAGCGTTCTGGTTCGGTGCGCATGCCCGACAACAGCAGCGCCCCTTCTATGGTTCCGCGGCTGGTCATGGGTACGGCCAGCACATGAGTAAAATGCAACCGCTTCAGATCGTCGCCGGGCTTCATCCACGGCCCCAGGTCCAGCTTCACGGTCTGGCTCTCATCCACCGCGGGCGGCACAGTTCCCGGAGCAAGAAACCCGGTGGAGGGAATGCGCAACGCCAGTTCTGAAAGGGCCCTGGCGGTGGCATCGTCAAGCCCCGCAGATCCCGACAGGCGGTACGATCCGCTGCTGTGCAGCAACAGCGCTGCCTGGGTAAAGCAACTGTGCTTTACTACAACCTCGCACACGTCTGAGCCCTGGCGGTCGAAGTCTTCAATGCGGCGGCGCGCCAGCATCAGCCGCGTGTAGGCTTCGAGTTCGCGACGCGCGCGATGCTCGCGCTCCCGCGCCATCCGGTTGTAGTTCAGCTCATCTTCAAGCACCAGCACAATCATGCCGATCGCCGCCACCACCCGTGCCAGCACAATGGTTCGCACCAGCATCAGGTTGAGCGCGGGATTTTGAGTGCTGAAGAACGGCAGAATCTCGAGGCAGGCCAGCGACCACGCGGTGAATCCCAGGGCGGTAAGAAAAACTCCCGGCGTGAAGCGCCTGAAGACAAAGGCCACCAGCAGCGCGGTCATGAACAGGTTTGCGCACTGGCCAAAGACTAGCGACCATGCTGGTCCGCGCGCATACAACGACCACAGCGCCGTGGTGCCGAGCACCGCGCATATCAGCAACCCGAGCCAAACGGGTATGTAGTTCTTCTGCGCACTCCACGAAATTGCGATGACCAGCGCGGCTCCTGCCAGCGCCGGAAAAACATAGAACGCGGGCGCTGCCGGCGCTGCTCCGCCGAATACGCCGTACAGCAAGACGGCATAGGTTACGAACAAAAGCGCGTAGGGGATGCTGTAGAGAATGTGGAGGCGTCCCACGCGGAAACGCAGCGGCGAAAGCGAACCCAGAAACATGACCGCGCTTATCTGGATTGAGGCTCGCCCGGCGGCCGTCAGCCACGGCTGCGCGTGAACTGGAAAATGCCACCAGTTGGCCGTATCGACCAGCACCATGGCGATCAGGTCAAAAAAGAAGCCCAGCAGCCACAGCAGCGTACGCGCGTCGCGGAAACGCAGATAGAGGTACCCGAAGGTCGGCAACGAAAGCGCCGTGAGCACCAGCGCCGGGGCGTGATAAAGATCGTGCATTTAGGCCGTGGGTCTCCTAGATTGCCTGCTGCCAGGATGTCCAATCGAGTGCCGGCTGATGCTTGTGTTGCCCGGCCTGCCGCCAAGAAACCGATGCCCGCGCCGGTTGTCGCCGGTTTGGGTTATGCGCGTCCAGGAACCCCCAAATTCGTTGAGCCGGTCAACTTGAGCGATTCGATCGGCTTGCACCGTTTTTCAGGTCCGCAATTCCGGCCTGCGCCCGCCTGGGTCGCTCTGCCCCGAGTTTAAATTCTCTGACCACCCGCATAGCCTGTATATGCGTCTAAAGTTGCAGAGAGTTAGTGACGCCAGCCCGCCAAAACCCCATCGACAACGTTCGGGCATTATCAACATTCTGCGACGACGGGGCTGGTAGTTTGTAACATTCGTGATAGAGCTTGTTATTTAATTTGGTGCAAGGAGGGTCGCACAGTGCGGAATCGGGTCCGGAATCGAGTTCGGAATCGCGTTTTGACCGCTGCGGTTGCAGTCCTGGTACTGGCGCTCAGCGCTTCGGCCCAGCAGAAAGACAGCATCACCCCCATGGCGCTCGACTCCGGCTTCGGCCGCATGGATCTCACCCCGCCCTCCATCCCGACCGACCAGATCATCAAGCAGTTTGCCGCCAAGGAAACCGAGTTCCAGGAAGCGCTGAACCACTACACCTATCGCCGCGTGGCCCGCGTGCAGACCATCGACGACGACACCAGCAAGGTTGACGGCGAGTGGTACGAAGTGGACGACGTGATCTTTACGCCCGATGGCTCGCGCACTGAGAAGGTGGTGTTTGCGCCGGCCAGTTCGCTCACCCGCGTCATGATGTCGCCCTCCGATCTTCAGGACATCCAGCACGGCTACCCGTTTGTGCTGACCGCGGCCGATCTACCCTCGTACGACGTCAAGTACGTAGGCAGGCAGAAGGTCGACGATCTTGATTGCTACGTCTTCGACGTGGCGCCCAAGGTGATCGAAAAGAAAAAGCGCTATCTCGACGGGCGCATCTGGGTTGACGCCACCGATCTGCAGATCGTGGTGACCAACGGCCGCATGGTGCCCGACGACACCAAGAAGGGACAGGAGGATCTGCATCCGCCGTTCATGACCTGGCGTCAGCAGGTCGACGGGCATTACTGGTTCCCGGTCTACACCAAGGGCGAAGGCGTTTTGCACTTCACCGGCGGCAACGGTTATATGGAGCAGGACGTGCACATCCGCGACACGGTGAAGTACACCGATTACAAGCGCTTCGGCACAACCACCACCATCATTTACAACGGGCAGGACATTACTAAAAACGGCCAGCCGCAAAACGGGCAACCGCCTGCCAATCAGCCCGACAAGAAGTAAGTTGTGCGCCCAAGCCTGAGGGATTTCAATCTGTCATGGAAGTGGCCGATCCGTACCCCGCTGTCCTACCCCCCCCTCCCCCCACAATGAAGGTAAACGCCCTATTTTCAGCGGCTTCTGGGTTTAGCTACTTGCCACTACTGACGTAAGCCATATAAAACAAACGGTTTAATTGTCAAATTCATGAAACATAAGGAGTTGCGGCTTAGACTTGCAGCGGTTTCAGGTGCGATGCTGCGTTGGATTTTCTTTCCCCGTTTTGAATGTAGCGCAGAACGAGGAAATTGACTGCAAAAGGCAGCCGGGGAAATACGAGGACATAATACCTGTTCCCCAAGTGGCGCTGCCGAAATCCTGATCGCTGAGCAACTGGAACTGCGGTGAATAGGTTTCATGTCCCCCTATTTCCCCCTATTTCCCCCTATTTCCCGAAATCCTGATCGCTGAGCAACTGGAACTGC
>CAZGUD010000007.1:0-104849 GCA_964528915.1 uncultured Occallatibacter sp. | reverse complement strand
TGATCGCTGAGCAACTGGAACTGCGGTGAATAGGTTTCATGTCCCCCTATTTCCCATGGAACTGCGGTGAATAGGTTTCATGTCCCCCTATTTCCCCCTATTTCCCGAAATCCTGATCGCTGAGCAACTGGAACTGCGGTGAATAGGTTTCATGTCCCCCTATTTCCCATGGAACTGCGGTGAATAGGTTTCATGTCCCCCTATTTCCCCCTATTCCCCCCCTATTTCCCCATGTTCTTCATCTTCAATCTCCCACCATCGAGGGGCACCCACCGTTGTGGGCTTGTTAGGATTTCAAAAACTTAGGATGCGCCACCCGCCCAGATGAGCTCATCGGCGGGTCTGGAGACCCACCGTACAGCCGGGCTGGAGCCCGGCGCTACTGATTTCTGCGGCCCGTGAGAAATGCGGGCTTACATCAGTTCTCCACCTTCACTACCTGGAAGCTGCCCTCGACGGGCTTCTCGTGCAGCGTTCCGATGCCGCCGGGATGAGTCAGGTCCACGCCCTGGTAATCGGTGACCAGATATACAGCGCCGGTGGAGGGATTCACCGCGAGTGTGTCTGCGCGCTGCCGCGTGGGCAGCGTCTGGATCACGTTGTAGCTGTCGGTCACGTCCTGGCGAATGATGGTGATGCTGCCCTCAGCGCCGCCATTCGAGGTAAAGATCAGACCATGATCCTGGTCGTATCCCACCGCATCTGCGCCGGGTCCGATGGGCAGCGACGTGACTTTGTCGCCCGTTTCCGTATTCAGCACCTCGAGCGTGCGATTGGTGCAGGCAGCGAAGATGCGCAGATGCCGCTGATCGATGGCCAGGGCGCGCGGCTCTGTGCACTCCGGGCCGATGGCATAAATGCGCAGGTGTCCGTCGGCAACTGCGGCGTTGCGATGGACGCCGGTCCAGTCGAGCGTGATGAACGGCGGCTGCTTCGGCTTCAACTCTTCCTTTGGTTCGGCCGTCCCCGGCGCGGCTGAATCCGCACCCTGCGCCTCGGGGGACACAGTGGGCGAAGTCTCCGCCGGCTGCGGGCGCATGGCGGCGGCTACGGCTTGCGCATCGAGCCGGGCAACCTGGTTGCGATCCGGCAGCGCGATATAAATCTCTCCGGCTTCATCCACGACCGCGTAACCAAGCTGGCCCGAGACTTTGATCTCTCCAAGGTCGGTCTGTGTCTGCCCATCAATCACGGTCACAATCGACTGAACGTTTGAATCCGATGACTGCGCGGTGTTTCTTTGCGGAGTAGCGGGAGCAGCGGCAGGCGGAGGCGTTTCTCCAAAACCGGTGCTACGCCTGCGATTGGGCGGCGCGGCCGGCGGCGTTTCGCCGGGCGGATTGGCGCGAACCACGAAAACCAGGCGAGTAAGTGGATCGAACACCACCCAGCGAGGATTTGCCCCGGTCTCGATGTCGACCACCCGCTTGAGGGTTTGCCGGTCGAAGACCACCAATTTGCCCTGCCCGCCGTCACTCACATAACCGTACTGGCCGGTGTCGTCGAGAGCGACCTGGCGGGCTTCGTAAAGATCCTTGATCTCTCCCACCACCGAGCCGGAATCAACATCAACCACCTGCATCAGGGTGCCGTGCGCGATGTAGAGGCGATTGGCGTCGCGATCAAAGGTCAGATAGTCCCAATTGCCGGCCCCGCCGATGTACCAGGTGGCCTTGATGAAGAAGGGATGGCTGGGCAGATCGGTGGATAGGGGCACCTGCTGCGCGACGGTCCCGGCGCATGCGAACAGAACGGCGCAGGCGAACAGAACGATGGGCAGGAGCCTACGCACTGCAACCCTCCTTGCAAGAAAGACGCCCGCCGGGGGTGCCCCGTTCAAACTCTGCTGGAGCGGGGTAGGGTTAAATCCTCACCAGCTCGCGCTGAATATTTCCCGTCACCCATGCTTTGCCGGGAGCGGTCAGCATGTCAACCTCGCTGCGCACACCAAATTCCGGCAGGTAGATTCCCGGCTCAACCGAGAAGCAGGTGTTGGGCAGGATGAGGCGCTGGTCGTGCGTCTCCAGGTTGTCAAGGTGCGCGCCCGAGCCATGCAGTTCCATGGCGATGTTGTGGCCGGTGCGATGCGTGAAATATGGGCCGAAGCCGGCAGCCTCAATCACCGCGCGGGCGGCGTCGTCGGCTTCGAATCCGCGAATGGGCCGGCCCTCGGCAAAGGCGCTCTCAACCGCGGAGATTGCCGCATCGCGCGCGTTGCGCACCGTCTCAAATACCTGCTGCTCGCGTTCGCTGGGCTCGCGGCCCACAACGCCGGTCCACGTGATGTCGTAAAACGTCGTGTCCGGCTCATTCTTCTTGCCCCAGATATCGATGAGCACAAAATCACCCTGGTTGATGGGCGAGGTATGCTCGGCGGTGGGCTCGTAATGTGAGTCGGAACTGTTGGCATTCACGCTCACGTTGGGCCCGTTCTCCCAGGTGAGGTTATCCCGGCGCATGGCTTCGGCCAGCCACTGGACAATGTCGAACTCCGTAACCCCGTTGCCGCTGCGGACGCGCCGTCCAATCTCCTGCCATCCCTCGGCCAGGATATTGTCGATGGCGACCTGTGCCTTGCCGTGGCTGGCGATGGCATCTTTGCTCAGTACAGCCTCAAACTGGCTCACCATGTCTGCAGAGCTTAAGATCTGCTTGCCCAGGCTGCGCAGGAATTCAACGGTGCCGGCATCCACCATCGACACATACATGATGTCGTTGTTGGGCGAATACTGCATGGCCAGGCGGCGACATCCGTTCAGCATGGCCTCAAGGCCGCGTTGCAGTTCTTGCCAGCTCGAATAAACACCCTTCGCACCTGGCAGTGAATCAAGCCTGCCTTGCTCGATGCGGTGCACCAGCTTGCGCGGCTCGCCTTCGGCCGGAACCAGGTAATACCAGCGGCGGGTGATGTGAGCGTTGGGGTCGAGGCCGAGGATGCGGCCGGCGATGGGGTCGCGGTGGTGATGGTCGTAGAACAGCCAGCCGTCAAAACCGGCATCGCGGATCGCCGATTGGATCGCGTCAAGATTCATAACCGCCATCATACGCGCCAGATAGCGAGTCGGCGAAGGGGCAGGTGGGGAAAAGCGGAGTTAGCAGAGTTAGTGGAGTTAGCCGCGCCCGGGCTGAACACCAAAGTCAGTCATCGAACGGCAATCGTGACTTTGCCGCGTGCGTGACCGGTTTCAACGTAGCCGATGGCCTCGGCGACGCGATTGAGCGGGTAGCTGCGATCGAGCACGGTCCGGATCGTGCCTTTCTCAAGCAGGCCGGCCAGCAAATTCAAGTCGGCAGTATTAGCCTTTGCGAGGACGCTGGTGAGTCTCTGGCTTACGAACGGCGCAATCGCAGCCTGCCCGAGCATCCCTTTGAGATAGTCGATAGACGACTTTTCGATTGCACCCCCGCCGCAACCCACGAAAACGCCTTTGGGCTGAAGAACGCGGCGGAAGGCGGTCGGCGGATGATTGTTGACGAGGTCGAAGATCACGTCCCAGCGATCGCCGCCGCGGGTAAAGTCCTCATGCGTGTAGTCAATCACGCGGTCTGCGCCGAGAGACTGGACCAGGGCCACATTGCGCGTGCTGCACACCCCGGTAACATGCGCGCCAAGCCACTTGCCAATCTGCACTGAGAAGGTGCCCACGCCGCCGGCAGCGCCATTGACGAGCACGCGTTGCCCGGGCTGAACCTTGCCGCTGTCCCGAAGCCCTTGAAGCGCAGTAATGCCGGCTATAGGCACCGCGGCTGCCTGCTCGAAGCTCAGGCTCCCGGGTTTAATGGCCAGCTTTGACTCCGATTCGCAGGCGTATTCGGCAAACGATCCCTTTGCCAGGCCGAAGACGGCGTCACCAGCTTTAAAAAGCGTGACGCCTTCGCCGACCGACTCCACCACGCCCGCCATGTCTGCGCCGAGCCGAGGAGACTTTGGCTTGCGCAGTCCGGTTACGACGCGGAAGAACTTCGGCGCTCCGCGAATAAAGTGCCAGTCGTATGGATTAACCGAAGCAGCGTGAATCCTGACCAGGACTTGGCCGGGAACAGGTGTTGGCTTGTCGATTTCGACGAGTTCGAGAACTTCGGGCGGACCATAACGGTGATAGACGATTGCCTGCACCGGTTTTTCTCCTAAGGTTTAGGTCGGCTAACTGGCTGGGTAACTGCGATGCGGTCGAGGATCTCGCTCAGATTCCCCGATTCGATGTCGCTTACATCGACGCCGTAGACCTCGCGAATCTTCGCAATCATCGCATCGTCATCCTCCCCGGTGTGGAAGTGCCAAAGGCTCGATTGGTCAGAAATGAATGCCCATGGGAGCCCGAGAATGCGCTGAATGAAGTCCTCGGCCAGTTCAGGATGCGCATTGACGCGCTCCTGCGACGCGATTTGAATGGGGACATTGGTGCCCGGCCTCGGCAGCGGCTTGCCTTCTCCGGCCAGGTTTTCCTTGCGCAACTTGAAGGTCGCGCGGAGGTCGCTGAGGGCTTCCTGGCGCGAATCGCCGGAACCGTCCATGGTGGGCCAGTCGACGACCCTGGCGATATAGCTTTGCAACTTGAAGCGGGGGTTATTGTCGAAAGGAGAGTCGGGATCATGCCGCTGCCGGCGGACATAGATCGGGTAATCCGCAAGCTGCCAGTCGCGGGTGCGAAACGACAACACCCACTTCCACCGGGCGAGCATGAAGTTTCTTAGCCGGATAGCGGCTTGCATGGAGGCCCCTTACAACGCGGCCATCGCCTCGGCTTCGCTCGAAAAGAGCTGGGCGTACTTGGTGATGCCCACCATGGTAAATACCTTGGTGAAGTGGGCCGAGAGACCGAAGGCGTAGACCTTCTGGCCGGAGTTGGAGGCCTCAATCAGCATCTGGATGACCAGCGCGATGCCGCTGGAGTTAATGTAGTCCACCTTGGTGAAGTCGAGCAGGATGAGCTTGGCTGTAGCTTTGGGCAGAGCCTGGTAAGCACCCAGCACCGCGTCTTTCGACGTGCTGGCGATATCGCCCTCAAAACGCAGTACGGTGACGTTGTGGCCGGACGGGGTTGTCTGTTGATCAACGCGCGATTTCGTTTCGGTCTGCACTCGGGTCTAGCCTCCGGGTTTGCTTGGCTGCTCTAAGTTTAATCTGACTTGGGGTTATTCTGATTCTTTGTCGAGCTTGATTACAAGGCGCACATAACTGCTTTTTCCATTGGTGCCTGCCACCCACTCCGCCTCGTCGACCAGCGCCTGAATGAGAAACATACCCATGCCGCGGGGATCTTCTTCGCCATGCATTTTGCGATCGATATCGGGCTTTGAGGGCTGGGACTTCATCCCCTTGCCGTCGTCGATCACCTTTACTTCAAGTTCATCTTCACCGGCCGAAAGCACTACGCCTACTGAGAGCTTCTCATTCAGGCGGTTTCCGTGCTCGATGGCGTTGATGCAGGCTTCGGCAACCGCGGTTTTCAGGTCTTCAACGCGATCTTCGCGAAAGCCCATCAGCTTGGCTACGGCCGAGGCCGTGCTCATGGCCACTTTTTCAAAGCCGAGGCGCGAGGGCAGGCGAACTTCAACCGAGATGGCTTTCGGCGGGTTCATGCCACCATCTCCGTTTCTTGCGTTACGCGGCTTAAAGCCAATGCCGTCATGTCGTCTCCCTGCTCGCCACCATCGGCGAAAACAGTAAGGGTGCTAAACAATGCATCGAGGATAACATCGGCATTTGACGACGGGCACGCAGAAAATTCATCTAAAAGGCGTTCCGGCCCAAACTCTTCATCCCCCTTGAACACCTCAGTGAGGCCGTCGGTATAGAAAAGCAGCCGGGCGCCTGGCGGGAACGAGCCTTGCTCTGAAGAGTAATGCATGCCGGGCACCAGCCCGAGGGGGGTCCCGGTGGCTTTGAACTGGACGGGCTCTATTCCGGGAATAACCAGGAATCCTGGATTGTGGCCGGCATTCACCACCTCAATGGCGCCGGCTTTGGGGTCAATTCGCATGAAGATCGCGGTCACGTAGCGGCGGCGCGCCTGCTCTCCTTCGGTCCAGTGGTGCTGGTTCATGCGCGTAGCCAGTTCGTCGAGTGACAGGCCGGTGGCCGCAATGCCGCGCAGTGCGGCGCGAAAGCTGGTGGCCATGATCGCCGAAGCCAGTCCCTTGCCGGCTACGTCGGCCACCACCAGCAGCAGTTTGCCATCGGGCTCCTCGACAATGTCGAGATAATCGCCGCCCACCTCGTAACATGTGATTGACCTGAACCCAATTGAATAGCCGGCGATATCCGGCAGTCGCTGCGGCAAAAGCGAGCGCTGAATATCGCGGGCGGCGTCCAAATCCTGCTGCAGGCGCGCGAATTCAAGGTTGCGCTTGTGGTTGCGCGCATTCTCAAGCGCCACGGCGGCTTGCAGCACCAGGCCCTCAAGAAAGTCCGCCTCGTACAGAGTCAGCGATCGGCCCTCGGGCGTAGCCACAACCAATTCGGTCATGCGCTTGCCTTCGCGGTCACAGAGAGGATAAGAGCACAACGCCGAACCCTCGGGAGCATGGGCGGGATCTTCGCCAAAGGTCAGGCCGACATCGGGAAAAGCGGCCCCGGCCATCTCCAGCTCGCGCACCACGATGCGCAGCACCTGTTCCAGCACCTCGCGCTCGTGAATAGTGGAGTGAACCTGGCGGGAAACCTCAAGCAAAGCCTGCAGTCTGAATACCTGCTGCTGCAGATCGATGGTTTCACCGTTGCCCGCAAGTTGGGCTTCGAGCTCCATGTCGAGCATGCCTCCGTGGAATCTCAATGTAGCATGACAGGGCCACTCCCCGGCATCACAATCGGAACAAGGGCGGCCTGATTAGGGCGTATCCGGCGGCTTGGGCATCTGCCCCCAGACAACGCCGTACACCTGCTGGGTAATGTGGTAGTGCAGCTTCTGGCCCCAGGCGATGGCCGCATCCTCAAGCGGGACGCTGCCGCAGTTGAGGAAGTATTCGGCCATTCCTTGATCGGGGAAGCGCTCAAGCGCAGCTATCAGATCGCTTTCACTTCCCGGCGCGCCCAGGCCCACGTAGAACTGGTACGCGCCCGCCATGATGGCGATGTCGTGAGTGCCCAGGACCGCGACCAGCGCATCATGCGGCCGCGTCTCCTTCTGATCTTTGATCGCGAGGTCGCTCAGTGCCTCTGCAGCAAGCCTTCGCGTGTTCTCGTTGGCGGCGTGCAGCAGCGGGATGAGCGTCTCGATCGAGGCCGTGCCCAGCTCGGCTAGCTCCTGCGGCACAAGATTCCTTCCCACCGGCCCGTTCTTCATATAGTCGATCAATGGCGCCACGGCACGCGGATCGCCCATCTGGCCGAGGGCGCTGAGCAGCGCTGAATAGGTGAGTGGGTGAATGGGGCCGGGATCGTCGGGACCTTCCACGATGGCCGCGCCATAAGGCTGCGGAGTTCCCTTGTACGGTGTTTGCAGCATTGCGACCAATGGCGCAAAGGCGCGCGGATCGTGTGTTCTGGCCAGGGCGTTGATGGTTTCGTTCTGCAATCGAGGCTGGCTCAACAAGCCGATGAGCGCCTCCACGGCCGGCGTGCCGATCCTGCCCAGGGCCATGATGGCATCGTTGGCAACTCCGGGGACGCTTGCTTTGACCGCCGCCTCCAGCGCCGGAACCTGCCGCGCATCTCCCGGCTGGCCAAGCTGCTCAGCGGCAATCATCGCCAGCCGGGAGTCAGTGCTCTTGAGCGAGTCGAGCAAAAACTCGAATTCCCGCGGGTCCTGAACTTTGCCCAGAAGACCTATGGCCCAATAGCGATCGACCTTCGCGTTCTTGCCTTCAGCAAACGAAAGCATCGCGTCAATAGCCCTGGGATCGCGCGATGTCGCCAATGCGTTCAGTGCGCTCCAATCTACGCCTGTGTCGGGATCCTGAACCAGCGCGATGAGCGCCTGCGCCACTTGCGGGTCTGCTGTTTGAGCGGGCTTGAGATAAGTAACCGCCGCGTTCCTTACGCTGGGATCGGGATCGTGAACCGCGGCCAGCACGATGGGAATGCTTTCCGCGTTGGGCAGCTCTCCGCTGGCGCGCAAGGCGATGACGCGAGTTGCCGGATCGGGATCTTTAAGAGTTGCACGAAGAGCCTCAAGAAAATTGGGCGCATTCGATGTCTGGAGAGCGAGGAGTGCGACTTGCCGCACATCGCCGTCGGGATCTTTGAGAGCGGCGGTGAGCGCCGGAATTGTGCGGGGATCATGGGTGAACATCAGCGTCTCAGCCGCGCTGCTGCGCACAGCGGGATCGTCGCTCTTGAGAGCCGCAAGAACTGCATCAACCGCGGCCGGCCCGCACTGGGAAAGCACGCTCGTTGCAATCGGAATTTTGGAAAGGCCCGCGACCAATGCCGCAATCTCTCTGGGACCCTGGCATTTGCCCAGCGCCATTACCGCCGCGGTGCTCACGCTCTCCTCGGGATCGTTAAGCACAGCGATCAGCGCATCGACAGCCGCCGGGCTCTTAAGCCGGCCCAGGCCCATGGCCGCATAGGCGCGCACCTGCGGGTCAGCGTCGCCGAGGGCTGCAATCAGCGCCTCGGTCGAGCGCGGATCGGCGAACTTGGCCAGCGCGTCTGCCGCGTTGCGGCGAAGATCCACGTCCGGGCTCTTCAGCCGCGCGATTTGAAGGGTCACATTGTCAGGAGGGGTTTGCGCACACATCGGGCCGGCAATAGCAGCGCATAAAAGAAGCGTAAGGGAAACGTTAAACCCTGTGTGCGCCATGCTCCGGAAGAAGAAGAAACGCAAGGGGTTCATATAGGCAGAGATTACCACCGGTTACTCCGGGAAAGTGCGATTGCCCGCCCGTTCATGCCCCGCGCTTCCGGCAGGAGTATGCTGATCGCATTATCCGCTAAAGGGAGAGCGGTCTGTATGGACCCAATGAGCCTTGCCATTAAATATGGCTGGATACTTGCTGTCGTGATCCTTGTATTTCTACTGGAAAAACTGATCCTCAGGTATTTCTTCGGGACGGTGATTGTTGCCAAGGATCAAATCGGAATTGTGAACAAGAAGTGGGTGCTGATGGGCAGCCATCGCACGCTGCCCGATGGCGCCATCGTGGCGCTGAATGGTGAGGCCGGCCTGCAAGCTGACACGCTTGCCCCGGGAATTCACTTTGGATTGTGGGCGTGGCAATATTCGGTAACGCTGGCGCCGTTTACCACGATCGATAAAAACCAGATCGGCATTGTGGAGGCGCGCGACGGCAAACCGCTTTCGAGCGGACGCGTGCTGGCCAAGGCGGTCGACTGCAATTCGTACCAGAACACGCGGGCGTTTCTGGCCAACGGCGGCGAGCGCGGTCCGCAGATCACGGTGATTCCGCCCGGCACCTACCGCATTAACACCGCCATGTTTACGGTGCTGCCGGCCGAAGTGCTGGAGATTCCCGATAATTCAGTGGGCATTGTGACCACCAAAGACGGAACCCCATTGCCCACCGGCGAGATTGCCGGCAATGAGACTCCCGGTCACAGCATGTTCCAGGATGGCGAAGTCTTTATACACAACGGCGGATTCAAGGGTTTGCAGGAGCAGGTGATTCTGGCCGGACGCTACTTCATCAATCCGCGCTTTGCCACGGTCGAGATCAAGCCGATGACCGAGGTGCCCATCGCCAATGTAGGCGTGGTAATTGCATATGTAGGCGAACAGGGTGTGGACCAGAGCGGCGAAGCGTTCAAGCACGGCAACCTGGTGAAGAAGGGCCAGAAAGGCGTGTGGGTTGAGCCACTCGATCCGGGCAAGTATGCCATCAATCCATATACCCACAAAGTTGAAATTGTTCCCACGGCAAACATCGTGCTGAACTGGGCCACCGGCAAGAGCGAGGCGCACAAACTGGATGAGCGGTTGTCGACGATCACGGTGCGTTCGTCGGATGGTTTTACCTTCAATCTTGACGTGAGCCAGATTATCCATGTGCCGCGCAACGACGCGCCCAAGGTGATTGCGCGCTTCGGCACCATGGCCAACCTGGTGACGCAGGTGCTGGAGCCGACTATTGGCAACTACTTCCGCAACGCGGCGCAGACGTCTGACGTGATCGAGTTTCTGAAGAAACGCAGCGAGCGCCAGTCCGAGGCCAAGGTGTCAATTTCAGCGGCATTGGTGGAGTACAACGTGAACGCAATCGACACGCTGATTGGCGACATCACCCCGCCTGAAGCGCTGATGAAGACGCTCACCGACCGCAAGATCGCCGAGCAGGAGCAGGTAACGTACAAAACGCAGCAACTCGCCGAAGAGACGCGCAAGGACCTGCAACAGGCCACGGCGATGGCCGATACGCAGGCCCGCGTGGTGGATGCGGAGCGGAGTGTTTCAATTGCAGATTTTGCTGCGCAGGCGGTGGTGAAGCGTGCCAGCGGCGAAGCGCAGTCGAAGACTATCAACGCCGAAGCCGATGCCAAAGTGGTGATCACTGTAGGCAACGCCGACGCGGAGAAGGTGCGCGCAGTGGGTACGGCCGAGGCTGACGTAATCAAGATGAAGATTGCGTCCATGGAGTCAGGCAACTACGCAGCAGTGCAGATTGCGCAGGCGCTGGCCACCAACCACATCAAGCTGGTGCCCGACATCCAGGCCGGCGGAGCGGGCGCAGACTCGGGCAGCCTGATCAACGTGCTGCTGGCCAAGATGCTGCAGGGCCCCACAAACGGCAATGGATTCACAAGCGGCAACGGCCTTGTAAACCACAACGACGGCGAACAGAAATAGCTACCCCGGTTGCCCCACCCTTTTCACAGCCTCATCGTGGAAAGGGTGGGCGACCACATACTTCATCTTTCATTTATCACCGATCATCGAACGCCGCATCTCGAATCTCTCTCACCTCAAGCACCCGAGTCTTATACCCGTGGCGCGCCACGTTCAGCATGGCCTGGCCAACTTGGCGCGTAGTCAGAAACTGGTTCGGCATAGCAAAACGAAAGACCGGAACCAGCGGCCGCAGCAGTGTGTAAAGAGCGTTGTAGAGAGCCGTGCGCGAGCGGATGCCGTCGAGCGGCTGAATAAAGCCGGGGCGAAACATGTAAGCCTCAAGCGGCAGGCGCAGCAACGCATTTTCAGCGCGGCCCTTCACGCGCGCCCACATCGTGCGTCCCTGCTCGCTCGAATCCGTACCCAGGCCTGAGACAAAGACAAACGTCATGCCCGGATTGAGACGCGCAAGCATTTCGCCCGCGGCCTGCGTAAATCCGTAGGTAACGCGCGTGTAGTCGGCCTCGCTCATTCCAACTGACGAAACAACCAGCGCAAAGAAACACGCATCGTACCCGCGAAGCTGATTCTCGATGGCGCTCAGATCGCTCAGGTCCTTGTGCACAATCTCAATGAGCATTGGGTGGCATTGCCCGGTTGCGTTGCGTCCCACACTGGCGACCGCCTCAACATCGTCGGCCAGCAGGCACTCGCGCAGCACTCCCTGGCCCACCATGCCCGTCGCGCCAAAGACGATGACTTTCATTCCGGCTGCCTCCGCATTACCAAAAGGATAGACGGCTGCCGCGCGACGTCTGATTCGCTGGCTGAGCACCGCCGGTCTCCCGATCGGCTGCGGACAAACTCATCGAGTTCGGCAAAACATACGAAATACATCTCCCAGGGGCTAAAGCCCCGAGCTTTTTTAGAGGCGTTATCGGCACGACTAAAGTCGTGCCCTGACACTTCGTGCCGGTTAGATTGAATTTTCCGGCGCTGGTCCGGACCGGCGGTACCGGGGCATCCCCGCCGCCCGAAGAGCCAGCAGCGTCGCGAATCTCATGCAATCCTCATGGCTTCGCACCTATGGTATTGTCAAAACTATCTCGACCGCGGCCCCGGGGATTCCCCAATCAAGCAATCGATTCCCTTCGAACGGGAGGCGCCAGTTTTGCATCAAACGCTTTTGCCCCGGAGCGGCACAAACGTGTCAGCTCACGCAACATGAATTTGAGACCCAACCGCACAGTTTCGAACGAAAGCTGAAGGTGATGCAATGAACCCGCCCCATGATCGTGTCGATCCCAATCTTGTGTTGACCGTCGAAGAGATCGGCAGCCTCGCCGAAGAGGAGGGCAAGCCGGCCGAAGTGCTGATGAAAATCGTGGCCCTGATTGCGGCGCGCTTCAATACCGACGTCTGTTCGGCCTACCTGCTTGAGCCGGATCGCTCGAATCTGGTGCTGGCGGCGACGGTCGGGCTTCATCCCCAATCCATCGGCACTTTGCGCATGCCTATCGACGAGGGGCTGACGGGACTGGTTGCCGAGCAATTGCTCCCGATTTCGGTGGCCGACGCCCGTAATCATCCCCGCTACAAATTCTTTGAGAAATCCGGCGAAGAGGAGTATCAATCGTTCCTCGGCGTGCCGCTCATCGATCGCGGCGTTCTGCAAGGTGTGCTCGTGGTTCAGAACCGTGAGAAGCGCAAATTCTCCGAGAACGAAATCAGAATGCTGGTTGAGACTGCCGGTCAGGTGGCGCCAATCGTCAGCGAAGCGCGCACCCTCGACCGCTTCATCGCCCCGGCGCAGGAGAAGCTGTGGGAGCTTGCCAGCAATGTGTGGTGGTGCTGGGACCACGATTGCACCAGCCTGTTTCGCGATCTCAATCCCACGCGTTGGCGGCAATTGAATCAGAATCCCATTTCATTGCTCAACGAGATGCCGCTCGGCGAAATTGAAAAACGCGCCAGCGAACTGGTGCTGCACAGCCGCATCAACTACGTCTATCGCCGCCAGCAGGAGTATCTCAACGCCGACCGCACATGGGGCGCCAATCACGCCGGCGTACTGCGCACGCGCCCGGTTGCATATTTCTCCGCGGAGTTCGGCCTGCACGAATCGCTGCCCATTTATTCCGGCGGTCTGGGCGTGCTTTCCGGCGACCACATCAAGAGCGCATCCGATCTTGGCATTCCTCTCTATGGCATCGGGCTTTTCTACGGCCAGGGCTACTTTCTGCAGCGGCTCGATAATACCGGCTGGCAGCGCGAGGAGTATCTTGAAACCGACGTCAACCAACTGGCCATGCAGCCGGCCATCGGCATCAACGGTGAGCCCGTAACCATCGAAATTGCCACCCGCGGCACGCCGATTCGCGCCAAGGTCTGGCGCGTCAGGGTGGGCCGTTGCGATCTGCTGCTGCTCGATTCAAATGTTGAAGGCAACGCGCCCGAAGATCGCGACACAACTTCGCGCCTTTATGGCGGCGACTCGCGCACCCGTATCCGCCAGGAGCTGCTGCTCGGCGTGGGCGGATATCGCGCGCTCAAGGCAATGGGAATTACCCCCGGCGTGCTGCACCTCAACGAGGGCCACAGCGGCTTTGCGGTCTTTGAAGCCATTCGTTCGCGCATGGAAGAAGAAGGCCTGAGCTTCTACGCGGCGGCCAGCATGATTCCGCGCGAGGTGATTTTTACCACCCATACGCCCGTGCCCGCGGGCCACGACCGCTTCACCGCCGAACTGATTGAAGAACATCTTGGACCGCTCCGCGAAGAGTTGGGTATCTCTCAGGAAAACCTGATGGGCTTTGGCCGCGAACACCCCACCGATAACGGCGAACCCTTCTGCATGACCGTGCTGGGCCTCAAGCTGGCGCGACGCGTGAATGCGGTTTCGTCGCTGCACGGCGAGGTGTCGCGCGCCATGTGGAGAGGACTGTATCCCGGCCGTCCCGAAGATGCGGTGCCCATCGGCCATATCACCAACGGCGTCCACGTTCCCTCCTGGCTTGCGCCGCAAATGGCCAAGCTCTACGACCGTCACCTGGGCATGAACTGGCACAAGCAGAGCGGTGCCGACCACACCTGGGCCGCAATTGAAGATGTTGACGACGGCGAGCTGTGGGAGACGCACCTGAGCCTGAAGGCGCAATTGCTTGAGTTTGTGCGCCGCCGCGCGCGCGAACAGGCAGAGCGCCGCAACGAGCCCGCCGAAGCGCTCAAGCGGCTTGATAAGGTGCTCTCGCCCGACGCGCTCACCATCGGATTCGCCCGGCGATTTGCCACGTACAAGCGGGCCAATTTGCTTATGAAGGATATGGAGCAGCTTGCGGCCATGGTGAACGACGCCAAGCGCCCCGTGCAGTTTGTTTTTGCCGGCAAAGCGCATCCTCACGACGAGCCCGGCAAGCGCGTGCTGCAGCAGATTGCGCAGATGATGCGCAACTCTGAATTCGGCGACAAATTTGTGTTTGTTGAGGACTATGACATCAACGTGGGCCGGCACTTTGTGCAGGGAGTGGACGTGTGGCTCAATAATCCGCGCCGCCCGCTCGAGGCTTCGGGCACCAGCGGGCAAAAAGTTGTGCTCAACGGCGGACTCAATCTCTCAATTCTCGACGGATGGTGGGCCGAGGCTTACGACGGTCTGAACGGATTCGCAATCGGCCGCGGTCGCACCCACTCCAACATGGATGTGCACGACAGCCGCGACGGCGACGATCTGTACCGGGCGCTGCTCGATGAAGTAATTCCGCTCTACTACGAGCGTGACCGCGACGGCCTGCCGAGGGGCTGGATCAAGCGCATGAAGCGCACCATTCGCACGCTCGGCTGGCGCTTCAACGCCGATCGCATGGTGATGGACTACACGACCAAGTGTTACATCCACGCAGCCGGCGGAGTATCCAACGAGATCAGGCCGCTGGGATGAGAAGAGCAGCAAGTCAGCGCAAACGTAAAGCCCAGCCCCGAAGGGTTGGGCTTTGCGTTAATCGCATAACTGCCGCGGCTTACCTGGTCTTGATCACATACAGCACGAAGGTAGGGTCGCCTTGCGCATTGTCAGGACCCTGGCACCCGACGTACAGCAGCTTGCGAACCGGGTCGTCGGTCATGTATTGCGGACCCGATCCTACCGGGACGCTGCCGAGAAGTGTGTTCGTGGCTCCATCGATAATGTCGACCGTGTTCTCAGGATAGTTGCTTGCGTACACCGTAAAAGTCACAGGATCTTCGACAACCAAGGCCGGATATCCCTCCAGAGTCACTGACGTGGCGAGAGTATTCGTCTTGCCGTTGTACACGCTTACCGTTCCCGTGCCTGACGAACTCAGCTGATTGGTGTCAGACGAATAAAAGATATTGCGGATCGGATCGACGGCGACGCCGAACGTTAATCCGCTGGCGGCTGTGGGCTGGGCAACAATCTGGTTTGTGGCTCCATCCACGACCGCAACTTCGCCCGGATTGAAACTGACTGCGGCATAGATGGTGTTGGTGATGGGATTCACGGCGACATTCTCAATTCCTTGAACGGCGATGTCCGCGACGATGTTATCCGTGGCTCCGTCTATCGCATATAGATTCGACTCGAAGTCCGAAACGTAAACCATGTTGGTTTCTGAATTCACAGCTACTGAAGAAGCTTGCACGTTCACATAACCAACGGTCTTGCCGTTCTTCGGATTTACTGCGTACAACCCGCCGAACTGCGTTCCCACATAAAGCAGGCCGGTCTTGTAATCCAAGGCCGCGCTCACTGTCCCCCACTCGGTATCGAGCGTGATGTAGCGCTCGATTTTCTGGCTTTCCTCGTTTACGACACTGATCTGCGCCGTGGTGCCACTGCCGTCGTAAGTGGGAAGATAAGCCACCTTTGCCTGCGGGTCGACAGCTCCCCCGCCCACAAAACCTCCTACCGGAATGGTGGCGATTACTTTCTGGGCATTCGCGGCTGCGCCCAGGCACATTACCGCAACAAATAAGCTCGTCGTCTGAAATAGTCTGCGCATTGAAACTCCAAAAGGGTTGTGGGAACACGCGTCCTGAAGCCGCAAAAAATACGGGCACAAAAGTATACGGGCACAGATGGGCGATCGAATGCGCACACATCTGCGCATTCCTCGCACTTTAAAAAATCGTTCAGAAAAAGCGGACACGATGTTCCACGGTGGGGTGGGGCGTGGCTTATCGTTTCTAGTCTAAGTTTCGATATCCTTACGGGGACTCGCTTGCATCCCAGGCCGCATTAGCACAACTTACATTTCCTTACGTTTTGGATGGATGCTTCGCCTGATTCTCTGAGTTGCATTAGCCGTCCAAGGTAACTTTGGCGGCTCAAGCATCAATCACCATCCCATCAATTTTTGGGCTCTACGGTCGCCAGGCGTTGATCCTGACGGGCAGGGGCCAGTGGCGATGCCCGATGAAAACCCCTGGTTTACTTTCACCGGAAAACTGACGTGTGTTCCTGCGCCGGCTATGTGTGATGACAGCGCGAGCCGCAAAACATCAACTGCGATTAATTCATCAGCACTGCTTCGCGATCGTGGAGCGTGGCGCGGATGGCCGCGATTCCCGCTTCGAGGTCAGGCAGCATCTGCAGGATCGTTTTTCCATCAAGTCCGGTCACTGTCTTGCGCATCAACTCGCACTGGCCCACCAGCAGCGAATCGTAGTGAACCAGGTTCATGAGCGTCGGCGCCTCTAAACGGTAACGCTGCGTCATGCGGTCGTTCTCCGGCGCTGGCAGTTGATGGAGGAATTGCTCAAGTCCTGTGAGGGCGCTATGCAGTCGCTCCAGCTTTTGCGCCGAGGCAACCGCTTCAGCGTCGGGAAAGGGCTTGGCGCGCGTAGGCGCCGGCAGCTCGCGGCGGTAGTCGCTCTCCGCTGCGCTCACCGCGGTCGCGGCCCCGCCCAAAAGCCATGAGGCTTTTGAGCGGACCATCTGATCGTCGGCGCGTAGCTGGTTCTCAACTTTATAAAAGTTATAGCCCCAGCCGTGAAACAGGTTAATGGCGATCTGCTCGAGCGTATCGGCCGCGTAAAAGAGTTCTCCCGCCACTATTTACCTCCGCCCGATCCCTGCAATCCGGCCTCGGCGCCAACAGAATAGAATCCCGAAGGCTGACCACCGATGTTGAACGGCACGCCGGCAGCCGCGTTCGGCGCTGACACCAGTCCCTTGTCAGCCATTTTAAGCGCGAGATAGTACCGCACCGCTTCTACAGGCGTGAGGCCGATGGCCTGCAGCGAGATTAGCTCGCGCATGCGCTCGTCCTTGGGCATGATCAGCACTTTGAGGTCGTTGAGCGTAATGCCGTAGGTCTTCAGGAAATCGGCAAGATGATTCTTCACCAGCTCGCGCACTTCCTGAATGTGCTCGTTGATGTCTTCCATCTTGGTGACCTGAACAATCTGGTTGATGGATTGCTCGATCGCCGGACCGGCGTAGTCGGCCACTTCCTTGGTATCGATGATGTGGCCGTTGAAGGGCAGATGGGTAATGAGGTCGAGCGCGGCTTCTTTGGTATCGACGTGGATGTAATAGTCCACCTGGTAAGCCATCTCGGCCATTTCTTCGCTGGTGGCCACGCCTTCGCTGCGAACCAGAAGCTTGGATCGATTGATGTAGATGACCTCGTAGACCCAGGGCGAATTGCCGCCGAAGAATCCCGTTGCGATGGAGCCGAGCAGCGGCTTGTCGGGTGTGGTGAGCGCATACTGGCCGGTCTCGTAGACGTTCAAGACCGCGCCTCGCGATTTGAGCACGCAGAAATGATTGCTTTCAACGGTGAGCAGCGATCCGGAGACGATACTTTCGTCCGCGATTTTGACGGCCAGAACCTTGGTGCCAAGAATGTCGGTGCCGTCGCTGGTGAGCGAGGTGATGACTTGCCGCGTAAGAGCCACGATAGTTCCCTCCTGAAGTGGGTTCGCGACCAAGCATACCTGAGCGGCCGCAACTCGCCAAGGAAAAGAGACGCGCAAGTGCGAAGAATTTCGTGCGCGAGTGAGATGGCTCACGAGGTTTGTGAATGGCGTGTGAATCAGAGCGGTTCCAGGATAGGTGTAGGGTATTCAGCTTTTGCCCAGGGTCGTCCCTTCTTGGGCTCCCACCCCGGCGAATACAAATCACTCGCCGGGGACCCGGGGTCGGGACGACTTGAGTGTATCGGCTCCGGGTGATAGCAATCCTGGAACCGCTGTAATCAGGCCGGAACGGTTCCCAACAAGACCGGCAGGTAGCTGCTTTCAACTCTCGTGACCTGTTCGAACCCGGCCTGCTCCATGAGACGCATCATCTTTGCGGTGGAGATGGCGTAGTAGCGGCAATGCATGGTTTCTGCTGTCACCTGTTTTGACTGCAGGTCCTCTTTCACAACAAACATGGTCAGGTCGTAGATATCGCCCTCGAAATCCCAGACCTGAAATATTGCGTACCGGTTACCATCTTCGACTCGAACTCCGTAAGGCTTGAAGATGTTCTTTCCGCGTTTCTCATGTTCGTAGTCCCGGATTGTGATAAGGCATCCCCCGCCGGGCCGCGCGCATTCAAGAATCTGCTTCAAGGCTGCGGAAATGCTTTCATCGGTGAGAAGGTGGGGCAAAGCGTTGTCGCATGAAATGACCAGGTCGAAGCCGCCGCCGTGGTGCGAGTGGGCTGCCAGCATGTCGCAGACCGAGAACGAAATATTCTGCCCTCTTTTTTGGGCTTCCAATCTGGCTCTATCGATCGCTTTGGCTGACAGGTCCGATGCAGTTACGCGATAGCCATTTGCCGCGAGCGCAATTGCCTGGGTTCCGATTCCGCAGGAGACGTCGAGAATGCTGGAGGCACGCGGCCAGTGGTCGCGAATGATTGCAGATAGATGGCGGCCCTGCCGCTCGATACCCGTATCCCAGTCCTCAAACAGCAGGTGGTAGTGGTGCGCGAGGTCATCGTAGAAGTCTGACATGCCTGACAACAATAGCATCACGCGAGGCAGGGCAGACTGGAATTGTGAGGCTGTGAGGGTCGGGAAACCCTCACTACAACCGGTCAGCAGACCGGGGGTACGGCGTGGAAACCGGCCGTTAGTTTTTACTCTACGAGGACCGGCTCTTCAACCTTCGCGTGCTCCAGCAGAGTGAGAGGGTAATACGCGTTGCGGTTGTACTGCTTTACCATGCGGTTGGTGTTGAAGTACGAGCCGTTGAAGGCCAGCGTGGTGCGCATCATGCGCGCCCATTTTTCTGGCGCGTCAAGATACAGCGGAACTACCGCCGACTCCAGTTTCCGATAGAGCGACTCGGCCTCTTCCCGATCGTCGGCGCCATCTTCAATAGCCCATCCGGTGATGCCCTCGATCCACCCCTCGATCCACCAGCCATCGAGAATCGACAAGCTTGGCACTCCGTTCATCGCGGCCTTCATGCCGCTGGTGCCAGAGGCCTCGTACGGCCGGCGTGGCGTGTTCACCCAAACATCAACGCCCGCGGTGAGCTTGGCGCCCAGCCCCCAGTCGTAATTCTCAAGATAGAGAATGCGCAGCGTGTCATCGGAGAGACGAGCTGCTTCTTCCACGACGCGCTGGATGATCGCTTTGCCGGGGCCGTCGTGCGGGTGCGCCTTGCCTGCATACAGAATTTGCAAACCACCCGCGGCTTTGGCGATGGCCGCAAGCCGCGCAGTATCGGTGAACAGCAGCGACGCGCGCTTGTAGGTGGCGGCGCGGCGTGCAAAGCCGAGTGTAAGCACCTTGGGGCTGAGCACCACGCCGGTGCGCGAGCCCACTTCGGCCAGCAACTCTTCCTTGGCCCGGGCGTGAGCCGCCAGAATCTTTGTTTCCGGCAGATCGATGGCGTTGCGCAGATAGAGGTTGTCGCGATGCCACGCCGGAATATGCTCGTTGAGCATCTGTTGCATCGGCTCAGAAATCCAGGTGGGCGCGTGTACGCCGTTGGTGATGGTATCGATGGCGTACTCAGGGAACATGGGCCGCGAGACCTTGCCGTGCTGCATGGCTACTGCGTTGGCATAACGTGAAAAGCGCAACGCCAGCAGCGTCATGTTGAACATGCCGTCGCGGAAACAGCCCAGTTGCTGCAGCCTGGCGGTGCGCTCGCCGCCGAGAATGCGAATCGATTGCTCGGTCGAAAAGCGGTCGTGACCGGCGGGCACCGGCGTGTGCGTAGTGAAAACGCATTGCCGCCGCACATGCTCGATGTCGGTCTCAGTGGCCGCGCGCAACGGCCCGCCGCAAAGCTGTCTCTCAAGCAGCGCAAGGGTCAGCAGCGAGGCGTGGCCTTCGTTCATGTGATACACGTTTACCCGCAGTCCCAGCGCGTTGGCCATGCGCACGCCGCCCATGCCCAGCACTATCTCCTGCTGCATGCGGTAGTTTTCGTCGCCACCGTAAAGGTGGTCGGTCAACCCGCGGTCCCACCCGGTGTTCAACTCGAGATCGGTGTCGAGCAGGTAAACCGGAACAATGTGTCCGAAGCGGCCCTGGATGTCGTAGCGCCAGGCCCGCACGGTAACAATGCGATCTTCAATCAGCACGGTAACGCGCGCCGGCTCTTCAACGCAGAAATCGCCAGGGTTCCAGGGCTGCACGGTCTCGCTCTGTATGCCGCTTGGCGAGAGATGCTGTTGGAAGTACCCCTTACGGTGCAACAAGGTAAAGGCAACAAGGGGAATGCTCAGATCGGCTGCCGAACGCAGCGTGTCGCCCGCCAGCATGCCCAGACCGCCCGAGTAGGTGGGCATCTGAGGACTTATGGCGATCTCCATTGAGAAGTAAGCTACGTGACCTGAGTAGGGGAAATTCTCGTAAGAGGATGGTTTGAGTGACGTCGGTTGCATAGTCGATTACTCTCCGCCGCGTGCAGGACCCGGCCGCATATTGCTTTGCCGTGGGAATCGAGTCTTAAGTCACCCGGTCCCTCCAGTCCCTCATCGGAGGAAACACCAAACAAGTTTAACAAGAGCCGACGAGCTGTCCCTGGCTCCTTTGTGCTAGGGGATACGATTTTCTGGGCAAGCAGATAATCTACCGAATTCTCCCGATTGAGGAAAATCCTGTGTGACTAAACGTCCTTTTCGACAAATGTTGCTATTCGAGCCGATGTGCCCCATCTGACGCGTGGCAGATGTGTATTTGTGGTTCGATGCCGATTTTTGCTTTATAGCGGCCCGCCAGCGCCTTCGCGAAGCAGGCGGCATCTTGCTGCTCAACCAGGTTCACAGTGCAGCCGCCGAAGCCGCCGCCCGTCAGCCGCGCTCCGATTAGTCCCGGCAAATCCTGCGCCAGCTCTACCATGGCATCTGCCTCGGGGCAACTGGCTTCAAAGTCCTGGCTGTAACTGCGGTGAGCCTCGGCCATCAGACGGCCAAGTTCCCGCAGATTGCCGCTGAGCAGCGCCTCGGCCGCAGCCACCGTACGCAGGTTCTCGCTGATGATATGTTTGGCGCGCAAATAGGATTTGGGCGCCATCTCGTGGCCCCACTTTTCAAGGTCGTCAAGCATGCAGTCGCGCAAGAACGTTACGCCGGAACGGTGGCTGGCAATCACGGCACAGGCCGCCTCAGCCTCGGCGCGACGGGTCTTGTAGTCGCCCCCGGCAATGGAATGCTTCACCATGGTGTTGGCAATCACCAGCGCCACATTAGGCGGGATGGGCGCGAGTTTGTAGCTCAGATCGCGGCAGTCGAGCAGCAGCGCATGATTCTCTTTACCGTTGGCGCTGATGAACTGGTCCATGATTCCACAGCTTGCGCCTACAAACTCGTTTTCGGCGCGCTGGCACAGGCGGGCCAGCACCGGGCCAGGATACGACGCTCCAATTAAAGACAGAACCGCAAGCGCCGTGGCCACTTCAAGAGCCGCTGAACTGGAAAGCCCCGAGCCGAGCGGCACATCGCCCCACAGACTCATGCTGAAGGCGGGGATGGTGTGGCCCTGCCCGGCGAGAATCTGCGCCACGCCAATTGGATAGTCGCTCCAGCGATAGCTGGCCGAGGCCGGCAATGCACACGCATCGAAAACCGCCTCTTCACCGTAGTTCTCTGCGTAGATCACGATTTTGCCGTCGGAGCGCGGAGAGATGGCGGCCATTGTGGCGAAGTTGATGGCCGCAGGCATCACGAATCCTTCGGCATAATCGGTATGTTCGCCAATCAGGTTCACACGGCCGGGTGCAACAAAAAGAGCCGGTTCCGCATTGAATCGGGTCTGATGAATGGAGCGAAGGATTGCGGGATCGTGCATCGGATCTCTTTTCTCAAAAATGAGCCCGGAAGCGGCCAGCCGGCCGTATCTGGGTCTAAGGGCTTTAGCGCAATTGGCAACGTTTACTTTTGCGCCGGCGCAGCCCCTACCAATACTACTCTCGTGCCGCCTCGCTCAGCCGCTCCCAGATGCGGCCAAGCCAAGCCTCGTGTTCCGGTTTCATCAACACCGAGCGCAGGCAGGTTATGGCGCCAGACGCGCTTTCGAGTTCCCCTGAAGCTCGAAACCAGGAACAGGGCAACTGCACGAGTGCCAGGTGCAGATCCCGCGCGGCGGCGCGGTCGAAGACCAGCTGCGCGCGTTCCGATGCCTTCTCCGGAGTCTCCGCTCTCAGGGCCCACACCACGATATCCAGCTCGGGTGAACCGGCACCGAGGGACTGGAAGCGGTCGTCATTGCGCAACCGGCGGTCGAGTTCCAGGGCAGCGCGGCGTCCGCAGGCCAGTCCTTTGGCAAACTCGCCCCCCGGTTCAAGCGGCAGCAAACGCTGCGTAGCCCACAGCGCCACGGCGGCAGCCCCGGCACGGGAGCACTCCAGGCTGATCTCGCCAAGGTGTAACTCTTTTGAAGTGAAGTAGGTGTACGGTGAGTCGTGTTTATAGAACCGGCCCACGCCCGGGTCGCGAAACAAGATGCATCCGCAGCCGTAGGGTTGCAATCCGTGCTTGTGAGGGTCGATCACGATGGAGTCAGCCTGCTCCGTAGTCTCGTAAGCCAGCCGGGCCGAGTCGCCGAGACTTTCGGGAATCAGCTTGAAATAGCCGCCGTAGGCCGCATCGACGTGAACGCGGAAACCGTATTTATTACGCAAAGCAAGGATCTGGTCAAGCGGGTCGACTGCGCCAATCGCCGTGGTGCCAAGCGTGGCCACTACCGTGCTAACATCTCCTTTGCGGAGTTCGGTTTCGAGCGCTTCCAGGCTCATTCGGCCGCGGCTGTCCGCGGCCACCGGCGTAAAGTCCAGCTTCAGCACGCCAGAGATCCGGCTATGCGTATAGTGCGCCTGGGTCGAACCAACAATACGTTTCCCCGGCGCAACCTGGCCGGCCATCCACAGTGCTTCGAGGTTTGCGAACGTCCCGCTCGAAGTAAGGTGGCCAAGGAATTCCTTCCACCCGAACATCGCGGCAATCTCGCGAACCGCCTCAATTTCCATCGCCGAGCTGGCGCGGCCGCCATCGAGAGCGTGGTTGTTGGGATTGATCTTCATGGCCAGGGCGTAAGCGGCGCGGGCCACCGCATGCGGCGGCTTGAGCATTTGCCCGGCATAAAGGGGATGGAAGTAGGGATAATTGTTGCCCAACCGCTTGGCCGTGGCTTCAAGAACTCTTGCCACGGCAGGCTCGTCGATCGCAGTTTCCGCCACCGGGAGATGGGCAAATTCGCTTTCAAGGGCAGAAAGAGCCTGATCGAGCAGGCCGGGAATTGGGTCGTGATCCATGGCGACCTATCACAGTAACACAGTGAGTGGGAGCCGGGCCAAGGCCCAAAATGAGACAAATTTCCAGCAAATAAGGGGTTGCGGGCCGCATACCGAAGAATTCGTGCGCTAAATTTTGACAGGGATGATACACTTAAGCCAGCGTTAGAACCGAACCGGGCGTGAGCAGTACTCGCCCAACCAAGCAAGATTCTGCCAGTGGTCGCTCCGATTCCTCCAGCGCAATTCAATCCAGGAAATACGAACAAGATGGAACAAGGTACTGTGAAGTGGTTCAATGATGCGAAGGGCTTTGGCTTTATCTCGCGTCAGAACGGCGAAGATGTCTTCGTGCATTACTCTGCAATCAACTCAAGTGGATTCAAGAGCCTGCAAGAAGGTCAAGCCGTGCAATTCAACGTTGTGAAGGGTCCCAAGGGCTGGCAAGCGGCGGACGTTCAACCGCTCTAAATCCCTGGCGGCCGGATTCCGGCAGAATCCAATAAGAACGCGAACGATTCAACGCAAGGGCTGGGACACAATCCCGGCCCTTGTGGTATCTGGCGCGCGGCGGCTTCTCACGGTTGGCAAATCGTGGTCCAAGAGAAGCACGCAGACGGCTTGTTGCGCCTGTTTGTGTCGCGACAACTGAATAATGTCTCGCGTTCAACGGCATCCTCTTCCCGGGCAGGCCTGCCCAACCCTCAGGCTGGGGCGAAAATCGCAATCGCCGCCGGCGTAATCCCCTGCGTCCGCTCGATCTCCTCAATCTCCATCTCCTCAGTTCTGGGGCACAGTCGGCTGCAATACCCTCCATGTCAGCAGCTTGAGATGCCCAGGTAACCGCAACGGGGGATCGCAACGCCCCCCATATCAAACGGAAGCGCTATTTCCTAAATCGATATCGAGCCGCTATTCTTTCCCCGTCACCGCTTTTACAACTGATGCCTCCTCCGAACTCCACAAGCGCCTTTGCGAACCCTCCATCCGGCTCACCCCAATCGGGCTCAGTTGAGGCGGCTGCCTCCCGCGCTGGCCGGGCAATCATTGTTGGGGCCGGCCCGGCGGGCCTAACAGCCGCCATCGAACTGCTTCGCCACACCGGAGTCAAGCCGGTGATTCTTGAGGCGAGTCACGAGATCGGCGGCATCTCGCGCACGGTTCGCTACAAGGGCAACCGCATGGACATCGGCGGTCACCGCTTCTTTTCAAAATCGAACCGCGTGATGAACTGGTGGCTTGAGATGATGCCCGTGGCCGCGGGCGATGAGGCCAACCCCGCTGCGAAGGGCGTGCTGCAGTATCAGGGCAAGCAGCGCGATGTTCCCGTGCATGAGCAGCCCCATGATCCCGAGCAGGAAGACCTGGTGATGCTGGTGCGCCAGCGCAAGAGCCGCATCTATTTTCTGCGCCGGTTTTTCGACTACCCGATCAAAATGAGCGCCGACACTTTCAGGAACCTCGGCCTCAAGCGCACCATGCGCTGCGGCTTCAGCTACCTGCGCACGGCCATGATGCCCAAGCGGGAAGAAAAAACGCTCGAGGACTTTATCATCAACCGCTTTGGCCGCGAACTTTATCTCACCTTTTTCAAGTCGTACACCGAAAAGGTGTGGGGCGTGCCCTGTGACCAGATCAGTGCCGAGTGGGGCGCGCAGCGTATCAAGGGACTCTCGCTCAAGGGCGTGGTCACGCATTTCTTGAAGAAGACGTTCGTGCCCAAACCGGCCGGCGACCTGGCGCAGAAGCAGACTGAAACATCTTTGATCGAGCGATTTCTTTATCCAAAGTTCGGCCCCGGCCAGCTTTGGGAGCACGCGGCTGAGCTGGTCAAGGCGTCCGGCGGCGAGATTCACATGGGAATACGCGCCGAGCGCATCGTTGTTGAAGGCAATCGCGTGGTTGCTGTCGAGGGCGTGAACGATGCAGGTGAGCGCGTGCGATTTGCCGGCGATTATTTCTTTTCCACCATGCCTGTGCGCGACCTGGTACGGGCCATCGCGGCAGTTGATGGCCAGGCCGTTCCCGCCGAGGTGAACAAAGTATCTGAAGGCCTGATGTACCGCGACTTTATTACCGTGGGCCTGCTGGCGAGCAAGCTGGCCGTGAAAGAGACTGACGGCGCCAAGCTGAAAGACAACTGGATCTATATTCAGGAGCCGGATGTAACCGTGGGCCGGCTGCAGATCTTCAATAACTGGAGCCCCTACCTGGTGCAGGACGAGGAGAAAACGTGGATCGGGCTGGAGTATTTCTGCAACGAAACCGATCCACTATGGAAGCTCTCCGACGAGGAGATGAAGCGCTTTGCGGTCGAGGAGATCGCCAGGATCGGCATTCTGAAGGCTGAGGATGTTGAAGACGCGCACGTGGTCCGCGTGCCCAAAACCTATCCAGCTTACTTTGGAAGCTACGACCGCTTCGACGTGATTCGCGGCTACGTCGACGGCTTCGAGAACCTCTTCCTGGTGGGTCGCAACGGCATGCATAAGTACAACAACCAGGATCACTCGATGTTGACCGCGATGACGGCCGTTGAGAATATTGCCAGGGGAGTAAAAACCAAAGATAATCTCTGGGCCATCAACACCGAGATGGAATACCACGAAGAAAAAGCGGACAAGACAGCCAATAGTAAGTAGCCAGTAGCGGGCGGGATTGAAGCTGCGCTTTGCGAATGTCGGGGGGTGGGCCTGACAGAAGATAATCAGAGAATCTATGGCAGAAATCCGCGATCGGCGCATCGGGGCGAAAAAGCGCATTGTTGCGCATGCGCGTATGATGCGGCTCGATCACAGCATCAAGCAGCTTTTTGTGGCGCCGGGCATCGTGCTGGCCGTCTCAATCGGCGGAGTTCATCTCTCCGCCGCGGTTTGGCTTCGCATCTTTATCGGCCTTGTTTCTGCCACCCTGATTGCCTCAAGCAATTACGTGCTGAACGAACTGCTCGACGCGCCCTTCGACCGCCTGCACCCCTCAAAACAATCGCGCCCCGCGGCCAGCGGCCTTGCCCACCGCGGTTGGGGCTATGTGCAGTGGATCGTGCTGATGCTGGCCGGTATGGCGCTGGCCGCGCAGCTCGGAATGGGGTTCGCCTTAAGCGCCGCCGGCTTGTGGATCATGGGATGCATCTACAACATTCCGCCGCTTCGCAGCAAAGATGTGGCCTATCTCGATGTACTCACCGAATCAATTAACAATCCCCTGCGCTTTTGCCTGGGTTGGTATTCGGTGGTCACTAGTCTGCTGCCGCCCACGTCGCTGCTCGTCTCGTACTGGATGCTGGGCTGTTTCTTCATGACTCTCAAGCGCTTTTCAGAGTACCGGCAAATCGCCGACCATGAGCGCGCGGCAAGTTATCGCAACTCGTTCAAGCACTACACCGAGGAGGCGCTGCTCAACTCGGCCACTTTTTATGCCGCCGCGTCGATGCTGTTCTTTGGCGCTTTCATCATGCGCTACCGCATCGAGCTCATTCTCTCGTTTCCGGTGGTTGCCTGGCTCATGTCGGTTTACTTCAGCCTGTCGTTCCGGCCCGACAGCCCGGTACAACATCCTGAGCTGCTCTACAAGGAACCGGCGCTGATGATTCCACTCATCGTTTGCATCGGGCTGATGGTGGTGCTGCTGTTTATCAACGTGCCGTGGATCGCATTCACATTTCCCAAGTCGGCGCCGTAATTGCGGCAGTTGTGTCGTGCGGAGTTGATTAGTTCAGACGCCAGAAACCGGCGTTGAGCACCGAGGCAAACGTGACCCAAACCAGGTAGGGTGTCATCATCCACGCCGCCAGGTGAGAAACCCGCGCAAAGGCAAGCGCGGTGACGCCGATCGCTGCCCAGAGCACAATTACTTCGGCAAGGGCAACGCCAATGGCGTGCTGATGGAAGAAGACCCAGGACCACGCCAGATTAAGCGCGAGTTGAGCGAGAAACAGGCCCAGAGCCAGAGTCCGGGTCGGGGATGGCGCCTGGGACCAGGTCTGCCACGCCGCAACCGCCATGAGCGCATAGAGGAGCGTCCACACCGGGCCAAAGACCCAGTTGGGTGGCGCGAAAGAGGGCCGGGCGAGTGTGCGATACCAGCCCGGAATCTCCGCTGCCGTCCACCTGCCGCCGATGGCCGCCACTCCAAAACACAACACCAGCCAGAACAACAATCCTGCCCAACGCATACTTACACTTCCTGATTGTGCCGCCCTGTAACAAGAGTCTATCGAGCTCTTCCAGGGGTGGTGCGGCGCTTGTTGATCTTGTGGAAGTTCGACTTGTACCTCTCCCGTGTGATGAACAGCAATCGATGGTCTTTCATTTGGCTGCTGTCGAATCGGGTTGCTTTTCAAACAATTCCAGGTTCTGGCTCTTCCACACCATCGCGGAGTGGATGCGGTTGTAGCCGCTGGGATGGTCAAAGAAGATGAACTCCTCGATGGGCCCGGGGTGCATCTTGCGGTACTCGCCCAGATGGATGGCGGCCTGCGCAAAGCCGTCGGGCTGGCGCGAGGCGTTGAGGCCGAACATGTCGGCCTCTTTCTCGTGCATGCGCGTCTCAGTATTCAGAACCGGCGTCAGCACGAACAGAAGAATGCCGAAGAGCAGCGTGACCAGTGGAAAGATGGCCGGGTCGCTGATGCCGCGTATCTGCCATCGCTCACCCCATCGAGCCAGTGCCCAGCCGAGACTCCAGCGCAGATATGCGAATGAGAGCACGATGAGGACAGCCAGGAAAAAGACCGCTTTGGGAATGTGATTCATCACGTAATGGCCCATCTCGTGGCCCATCACCGCTTGAATCTCCTCAGGCGAGCCGCGCTTCAGCAGGTTGTCATTGAGCGTGATGCGCGTAGTGTTGGCAAAGCCGCTTACGTTAGCGCTGATGCGCGTGGTCTGGCGACTGGCATCGATCTCGTACACGTCGTTGGTGGGGATGCCGTTGGCATGCGCCAGCCGAAGAATCGGCGTGGTAACTTTCGGGTCGTTGAGCTTATTAACACTGTTGAAGATGGGAGTGATGTAGACAGGCGCGATAGCAATGGCGATGCCGGAGAAGACGATGGCGGCGACGGCGCCCCAGATCCACCACGAGCGCTGGAGACGGCGCACGATGGAGAAAAGCCCGACAAATGCAATCGAGCCAAGCACCAGCGTTACCAGGAATGCCTTGAGCTCATCGCCCATCCAGGGCCCGAAGGTTTGCGTGGCCATACCGTACTGGTGCTCGCGCACGTAGTTCTCGTAAAACTCCAGGGGAAAACCAATCACGGTCGCGATCACCAGGTATTGAGCCCAATAGAGGAATGTCTGTGCGAGCTTGAAGCGCGTGATTTTCTCAGCCCGGTCGCGCATGCGCGCCGACCAGCGCAATTCGAGCAGAAGCAATGCGATCAGTGATGAAACCAGAAAATCCCACAGGATAAGCCAGTAGCCGCCCTCAAAATACGCATTGGAGCGGGCGATTGCCGCAGGCGGCATCATGTCCAAATAGGCCTGCGTGGCGGCATCGGCGTCGAAGTGGTCTGAGGGTTGCGCGGCCGCGGGTACCTTGGTGATATCGACCGTAGGCTGGATGGCCGGCTGGGCATGGACGCCGATCGTGCCGGTGGTTGCAATTGCTAAAACTACAAGTAGACCAGCGAAAAGTCCACGCATTTTCTGTCTCTCTTCCGATTGAAATTCTTGTGCCTTCAGAATGTCCGGTATGACGCCAGGTGCTTCGATACACAATCCACTGCACAGGATGATTTACCTTACGCAACTCCTGCCGGCGTAGTTCACTTGCCGCGCGTTATATCCTAAGAAGTAACGGAAAAGCAAGAATATTGTTTCCTTCGAGAACGATCGGGACTGCAGAGAACAATTATGAGCACGCCAAACATTGCCGTACACCTGCCTGACGGGTCAATCAAGGAAGTACCGCAGGGCACAACGCCTCTCGAAATTGCCAATGGCATCTCGCCGCGGCTGGCTGCCGCGAGCGTTGTAGCGCGGATCACGCCGGTCCTGCCGGACATAGTGTCGACGAAAGTGAAACTCGAACCCGACGGCAAACCGGCAGCCCGGGAGAATGCGGGCGAAGCCACCATGTACGCGGCCGAAGACTCCATTGCGCCGCGCCTGGTCGATCTCACGTCACCGCTCATGGAGAACGTGAAGCTCGAACTGATTAGGGAGAATGATCCCGACGCGCTGAAGGTGGTGCGCCACTCGGCTGCCCACGTGCTGGCGACCGCTGTGCTGGAGCTATTCCCTGAGACCAAGCTGGGCCACGGTCCGGCAACCGACTCCGGGTTCTTCTACGACTTCTACCGGGAGAAGCCGTTCACCCCCGAAGACCTGGCCGTGATTGAAAAGAAGATGGCGGAGGTGGTGGCGCGCGACGAAAAGTTTGTGCGCGAATTTGAACCGCGCGAGCAGGCGCTGGCCGAATTTGAGCGCGACGGCGACTTCATGAAGACCCACTTCGTGAGCAAGTTCACTGAGCCCGGTTCTGAAGTCAGCTTCTATCGCAATGGCAAGTTCGTGGACTTTTGCCGCGGACCCCACGTGCCTTCAACCGGCCGCGTTAAGGCAGTCAAAGTGATGAGCATCTCGGGCGCATATTGGCTGGGCAACGATAAGAATCCACAGTTGCAGCGAATCTATGGCACCGCGTTCTTCTCAAAGAAAGATCTGGACGAGTACCTGGAACTGATCGAGGACGCCAAGCGCCGCGATCATCGCCGCCTGGGCAAAGAGTTGGAATTGTTCACCGTCAGCGAAGAGGTGGGCGCCGGTCTGCCGCTGTGGCTGCCCAAGGGCGCCACGATTCGCAGGCTTCTTGAGGAGTACATCCTCGACCTGGAGCGCCGCTGCGGATACGAGCACGTTCACACGCCCGACCTCGCCAAGGTCGATCTCTATGTGCGCTCCGGCCACTGGGCGCACTACCAGGAAAGTATGTTTCCGCCCATGCAGCTCGAGAACGAGCGCATGGTTCTGCGGCCCATGAACTGTCCGCATCACATTCTGATTTACGAATCGAAGATGCGCAGCTATCGAGATCTGCCGGTGCGCCTTGCGGAACTGGGAACCATGTACCGCTACGAGCTGTCGGGCGCTCTCAGCGGCCTCAGCCGCGTGCGCTGCATGACGCTTAACGACGCGCATATTTTTTGCTCTCCCGACCAGATCAAGGAAGAGTTCTCAAATGTAATGAAGCTGGTGGAGCGCGCGTACCGCGATCTTGGCATTACAAAGTACAGCTACAGGCTGTCACTCCGCGATCCGGCCAACAAGGAAAAGTATGTCGATAACGATGCCATGTGGGAGCTAGGGGAAAACGTACTCCGCGATGCGATGGACGGGTTGGGGTTGAAATACCAAGAGGCCAAAGGCGAGGCGGCATTTTACGGCCCAAAGGTCGACATCCAGCTCGCCGATGTGATGGGTCACGAGGAAACGTACTCGACGATCCAGGTGGATTTTCATCTGCCCAAACAATTCGGATTGGAATACACCGGGGCCGACGGTCAGCCTCACCGGCCAGTAATGATTCATCGCGGCGTCATCAGCACCATGGAGCGGATGACCTCGTATCTCATCGAACTGTATGCGGGAGCATTTCCTCTGTGGCTGGCGCCAATACAGATCGGCCTGGTGCCGATAAGCGAAAAGCATGCATCGTACGCGGCCAAGGTTGAAGCTGCGCTAAAGGAAGCGGGCCTTCGCGTTGAAACGGACGCGCGCAACGAGAAGATGAACGCCAAGATCCGTGATTTTGCGCTTCAGAAGACGCCCTACATCCTTGTCTTTGGCGACAAGGAAGAATCTGCAGGAGCGGTCAACGTCCGCACGCGCGGCACGCAGCAGCAAGCTTCACTGGGGCTGGATGAGTTCATCGCCAAGGCGAAGGTGCTGGTGGCGAGTCTGTCGAGGGAGCTGTAGCGCGGCCGCCACACCTGTTGGAGAACTCTGGTATCGTTCCAGATACCGAGTGAACCGACCCATGCGGCGCGCCCTGACGGAACTTCTGCGCTTCTTCGTCCATCCCCGATTCCGCGTTGAGCGGATATCCGTTGCGATCGCTGCGCTGTCTCTATGCTTAGCCTCGCAGGCCCAGGAAAAGATACCAGCTCCGCCGCCGGCCACAACCCAAGCCGCACCATCCGGCCCCACGCCAACGATAGCGCCTGCTTCTCCGTCCGCGTCCGCCGCAAAGCCCGGCGATCAATCAAAAGAAGCCCTCGTCTTCGACAAGCTCTACACAAAGATTCGCCAGGAAAGCGATGGCACCGGAACTCGCCAAACCACGGCGCGCATCCGCGTGCTGGCCGATGCGGGCGTCAAGCAGATGGCCGTGCTCGCCTTCACTTACACGTCTTCTAATCAGCAGATCGATATTGGCTACGTCCGCGTCATCAAGCCCGACGGTTCGATTGTCGTTACTCCCGATTACAACGTGCAAGACCTGCCCGCCGACGTTACGCGCGAAGCACCCATGTACTCTGACATTCACCAGAAACACGTGGCCGTGCGCGGGCTCAGCGTTGGCGACACGCTCGAATACCAGATAATGTTGCGCACCATCAAGCCCGATGTGCCGGGCCAGTTCTGGCTGGAGTACTCGTTTGAGAAAGACCTGATCATCCTTGATGAGCAGCTCGATCTCGACATTCCCGCCGACAAGCAAGTCACTGTGGCCAGCGCCGATGTTCAGCCGACGACCACCACCGCGAATGGCCGCAAGCTCTACCACTGGTCAAGCTCCAACCTGGCCCGCCCTGATCCTGACGCTCCGCCCAAGTCACAGAAAAAAATCAAGCCCTCGGTCCAGGTAACAACCTTCAAGAGCTGGGAAGAAGTTGGCGCATGGTACGACGCGCTGCAAAAAACCGCGGTGGTTGTTACTCCGCCCATCAAGGTGCGCGCAGACCTGCTTACCAAGGGCCTCACATCCGATGACGACAAGGTGCGCGTGATCTTTAACGATGTGGCCATGATGATTCACTACGTGGCCCTCGATTTCGGCATTGGCCGCTACCAGCCGCACCCGGCCGACGACGTGCTCGCAAACGAATACGGCGACTGCAAAGACAAGCACACGCTGCTGGCCGCGCTGCTCAAGGCCGCTGGAATTGAAGCGTGGCCGGTGCTTATCTCCAGCAGCCGCGAGCTCGATCCCGACACGCCTTCTCCCGCGCAGTTCGACCACGTAATCACGCTGGTGAAGCTCAAAGACAAGACACTTTGGATGGATTCAACTGAAGAAATTGCGCCCATCGGCGTTATTCTGCCCACGCTGCGCGATAAGCAGGCGCTTGCCATTCCCGTGGACAAGCCCGCCTACCTTGAGCGCACGCCCGCCGATCTGCCTTATCTGCAGACGTCACGCTTTGAAATCAATGGATCAGTGTCTGACCAGGGAGCTTTCACGGCGCAGATTGCTGAGAGTTATCACGGCGACGCCGAACTCATTATGCGTTACGCTTTCCGCGGCGTTCCGCAGTCGCAGTGGAAGCAGTTCGTGCAGAATGTCTCAAATGCCACCGGATTTGGCGGTGACGTTTCGAATGTGGTGGTCTCATCGGTCGAGCAGACGTCGCAGCCGCTCCAGTTCTCGTTCGACTACAAGCGCGAGAAGCTTTCCCAGTGGGACGACAGGCGAATATCGGCGCCGCTGCCGCCAATCGGCATTGAGCTTGCGCCAGGAGTAAAGCAGATCAAGCCGGCTGACGATGTTGACCTCGGCTCGCCCGGAGAGCTGGTTTACAAGTCCACAATGCAAATGCCCAAGGGCTGGATCGTGGTCCTTCAGCAGCCGGCCGACATCGTGAACGACTGGGGTGAGTATCACGCAAAGTACGAGTTTAACGACGGCGTCTTTACCGCCGAAAGACGTCTCGTGATTAAGAAAGATAAGGTTCCACTCAGCGACTGGGACAAGTACCTCGATTTCCGCCGTGGAATCTACGCCGATGAGGAGCGCAACGAACCGATTCTGCATGCCGGGCAGTCTGAAGCCGGCACGACGAGTACCGTAATGGAGCTCGGCCCCTCGGCTCTGCAGCAGGAGATGATCCAGGACATTCTGCCACTTCGCGACGTGGTGACTGTGTTGCTTTCAGACCAGCCGCAAACACCAGACCGACTCGCTAAAGCCGTCACTGATTCCCAGAGAGTGCTGGATACGATCGAATCGAGATCGGCTACACTGCAGGCAAGCGATCCGCAGTCCCTCTACTGGGCACAGGCGCTGGCCACCGCGTGGTGCTTCAGGGGATGGTCGGCACTGGCGGCTAACGATCTGCCCACCGCCGAAACCTATTTGCGGGCGGCTTGGCGGCTTGGTCAGGACCAGATAAGCGGCTACCTGCTGGGCTGGCTGCTTGAGATGAAACATGAGCGAGTTGCGGCGGCATATCAGTACGAGTTGGCATCACTTTCTCACGAAGGCAGCCTGATCCTAACTCCTCAGGATCTCTCCGATTTCCTCAAGCGCATCGCAGATGGCTACAAACGCGTGAGCGGCAAAGAGCTGGTCGCGACGCCGCTCAATCACGGCGCCTACGAGGGCAGCCTGAAGGCGGAGCTCGACAAGGCGAATGAAATTCACCAGATTGTGCACGCCACGAAACTAACCGGTGAAGGTCTCTACGTTGAAGAATTCGAGCCGGGCAAGCCGGCTAAGGTTTCACCTTTGGGCAGCGAAAAAGGATTCGATGCGCTGGCACCGGTGCTTCAGGCGCATGGATTTCAGCCGCTATTTCCAAATGGCTCGAAGGCCAAGCTGATGCGGGAGGTGCGGATCGTGTGCTCTCCCTGGTCTGGCTGTGACGCGTACCAGCTCGCGCCCGGATCAACTCGAATACCAAACCGCACGATCAATGCCGCGCCGATTCAATTCGAACGCCCCAAGCTGACAAGAGGCACAAAGACCGTCGAGGTAAAAGAGCTTCCGGCGCAGCCGCAATGAAATACGTAGCGAAGTTTGCAGTCCTACGCGTTGATCGCCATGCCTTCCACCGCGCCATACGCGTCGAGCAGCGCCTCGCTGAGCGTGGGATGGGCGTGGATGGTGAACATGAGCTCGTCGACTGTGCCTTCGAGGGTCATCACGGCGACCGCCTCGGCAATCAGTTCCGTTGCCTGCGGGCCGATAATGTGTACGCCGAGGATCTCGCCGTATTTTGCGTCGGCAACGATCTTCACAAAACCGTCGTGCGCACCAACGATGGTGGCCTTGGAGTTGCCCGCGAAGGGGAACTTGCCAACTTTGACTTCGTGACCCTTTTCCCTGGCCTGTGCCTCAGTGAGCCCTGCGCTTCCAATTTGCGGCTCGGTGTAGGTGCAACTGGGAATGCGGTCGCGGCGCACGCTGCGGAAGTGGCGGCCGGCAATTTTGGCCATGGCAATCATGCCGCTCATTGCGCCCACGTGGGCAAGCTGCGGCAGGCCGGCCACAATGTCGCCGATAGCGTAAATGCCGGGCTCGGCGGTCTGCTGCGTGTCGTCGACTTTCACAAAGCCGCGGTCAAGCTCGATGCGCGTCTTGTCGATGCCTACGTCGGCGGTTTGCGGGGCGCGGCCTACGGCCACCAGAACCTTGTCGGCTTCCTTCTCTTGCGTCTTGCCGTTGGATCCGGTCCACGTAACTTTGACGCCCGTTTCGGTGAGCTCAACCTTCTCAACTTTTGCGCCCACGTTCACATCGATGCCGCGTTTGCGGAAGACACGCGACAGCTCTTTTGAAATGTCTTCGTCTTCAACAGGAACCATGCGCGGCAGAAACTCGACGATGGTGACTTCTGCGCCGAAGCTGCGAAAGATTGAGGCGAACTCCACGCCCACCGCGCCCGCGCCGATGACGATGAGCGACTTGGGCGGCTCGGGGAGTGACAGGATTTCAATGTTGGTAAGGATGCGTTCGCCGGCGGTGAGGCCGGGCAGCAGCTTGGCCTGGGAGCCCGTGGCCAGCAGGATGTTTTTGGCCTGAACCTGGGATTTTGCGCCGGCGGTGTCTACATCGACGGTGTGAACGCCGTTGACTGCAGCGCCGGTGAGCCGTCCGTAGCCGGAGATGACGGCAATCTTATGCTTTTTCATCAGGAACTCGAGTCCCTTGACGTGACGTGTGATGATCGCGTTCTTGCGCGTCTGCACGGCGGCCCAGTCGAGAGTGCGCGCGTCGACGTTGGCAATGCCGTATTCGGCGGCGTCTTTCAGGTAGTCCCACAGCTCGGCGTTAAAAAGCAGGGCCTTGGTGGGAATGCAGCCCACGTGCAGGCAGGTGCCGCCGAGTTTGGGGCTGGCGTCGATGAGCGCAACTTTGAGGCCGTACTCTGCGCCGCGGATGGCCGCCGTGTAGCCGGCGGGGCCTCCGCCGATTACTGCTACGTCGTAGATTGATCCTGAATTCGTCTCGGGCAAGGGGAACTCCGTTCCGGGCGCTCACGTGTGAGGGGAACGCCGCAATCATGGTTAGTTTAAATGGCATCAGCAGTGCAGGTGTGAACGCACTAGAGCAGGTATATCCTTGTTGTGACTTTCAGAGGCGTTGGGTAGAGCATGAATCGTCGCGCGTGGCCTATAGCTGCAAAGTGGATCGTAGGCGCAGTTGCGTATATTGCGATCAGCGTCTTGACAACCCGGTTGTTTGTGCTTGGTATCCAAGCTTGGGCGCGAAAGCATGGCGCTTCGCTCGGAGGCCTGCTCGAATTAAGTTACTCTCGCAGGCCTGTTCTTTTGCTTTGCATCGTTTCCGGCTCGATTTATGCATCGGCACTCGCTAAACCTGCGATGTTTGGCGGCGCCTTGCGAATCTGGAAACATTTAGCATGCACGTACCTCCTGAGCGTGCTAGGCTGCGCCGCATTTGCGAGGTTGATGTTTCTCGATTACCCGGATTTCAAATTCCAATATTTGACCGATGCTTATATCACTTGCTTGTGTGGCATCGGCATAGTCTCTTTTCTGATCGCCATCGCGTCGTGGGTTCATCTCGCGTTCGTGGGATCGGGAGGCGTTCCCACAGGGCGCGAAGCAACGATGCCAACCGTTAATCTTCCCGCTTCACTTGAGGACTGATCATCTCGCTTGCCACACGCAAAGTCTCGGCATCGTCTCCTAAGCACTCGATCCAGTGCACGTTGGGCTCGCGACGGAACCAGGTTAGTTGGCGCTTGGCGTAGTTGCGGTGGCCCTGTTGCGCGGCCGCCACTGCTTGAGGCAGATCGGCTTCGCCGCGGATGACTTGCAGGGCTTGCCGGTAGCCGAGCGAGTCGAGGGCCTTGATGGGGCCGTAGCGGGTTAGCAGGGCGCGGGTTTCATCCACCAAACCAGCGGCGAACATGTCGGCGCAACGTTGGTTTAGGCGGTGGTAAAGTGCGGCGCGCGGCGGGTTCAGGCCGATGCGAAGCAGGCGAAATCCGGTAAGCGGGTCGCGTGCGAGCACTTGAGACCCAAAGATCTGCGACATGGGCCGGCGCGACGCCAGGCAAACTTCAATAGCGCGAATCAACTTTGCGGTGTCGTTGGCGTGGATGCGGGCGGCGGTTTCTGGATCGAGGCGCGTGAGAAGGCGGTGCAGCCAGGTGCTGCCGCGACGCTCAGCGCTTTGGTGCAGACGAATGCGGAGGTCGGCCCGGCGCTCGGGGCCAGCGAAAAGGCCTTCGGTCAGCGCGCGCAAGTAGAGGCCGGTTCCTCCTGTAACAATTGGCAGGCGGTTGCGCGACGCGATTTCATTGAGTGCGGCGCGGGCGGATCGCATGTAGAGTCCGGCGGTGTAAGGCTCGTCGGGGTTGGCCACGTCGATCAGGTGGTGCGGGACCACGGCGCGCTCGGCGAGAGTGGGTTTGGCTGTGCCCAGTTCCATTCCGCGATAGACGGCTACCGAATCGCAACTGACGATTTCGCCGTTGAAGTGCTGGGCGAGGTCCAGCGAGAGGGCGGTTTTGCCGCTGCCGGTGGGGCCGAGGATTAGGACGGCGAGGGGTCGGGGACTTGACACCGGCGAGTTGGATGGCGTGGTCAAGTTTGATGGTCGGCGGGGTACTCCCCCCCCTAGTATTTTGTGTCGACAAATATCCTGTTTTCTTCGGGTTGCGCCATTTTCGGCGCCATAAAGATAAGAAAACAAAGCGCTTGCCTACAAATATAACAAAAAAGGCTACTTACGCTCGAATCAAGGGTCCGGGTTTGCGAGTGAGATTCGATGTCCGTATTCAATGTAGCGCAAGTGGGGGTAATTGCACGCAAAGCAGAACCAGAAAAAGAGGGATGGCAAACTCGCGAGTTACCAGCGCCACCAGCCGGTGGGAAAGACCCATTTGGGATTGGTGTGGAAGAGCCACCACGCACAAATGAGGGCCGCGATGATGAGCAGGCCGAAGACCTGGTTGCGGCGGACGAGCTGCTGCTGCCGGTCGCGCGCCTGCTGCTCGGCCTGCTGTTCGAGGTGCGGTCTGATGTGGAGTGCGGACATGGCTCGACTTTGGATTTGTCACTCACCTCTATTATCGGGGCTGGGAATTTTTTTCGGCTTGCTCGGTAACGTAGTCAGTTTGAAGCGCGGTGACGGTAAGACGATATGCGCCAGGTGGCGGTAAAGAAGGGGGAACTGTCGCTGTGTTTCCGGCGTCTTCGATCTTGAAATCAACGATCACAAGCGTCTGGCAGGTTGCTTCACCGGTTGCGTCAGTCTTGACCCTCCATTTCATGAGCGCATCGCGTACGGCCTTCAGAAGCATCGGAGGGCCAAATACTATCTCAACGTTTTCGACCTTCCCCGTGGTCGGGTAGATGATGTGCACGAGTACAGAACCTTCGACTTTTGCTGCCTTCGCGATTGGTGGGTAAACTGGGCTGTCGCGGTCGACAAAGCCGGTCACCTTGCACCAACGCGGCTCGGCGTGGCAGAGCGATGCGAACGCGATGAGTCCCAGCGCGAGTATTGCGAACTTTCTCAACAGTATTCTCCGCAGGACCACATCATAACGCCGAATCATGCCTTTGGGTTTCGTCCGTTCCTACGGGGCGGTATGTCCTTTGTTGCGCTTTCCCAGGGTTCCGTCGCCACGGCGACTTCACCCTGGGCTATTATCGGCTCGTCCGTCTGGGACGGGAGGGCGTTTCGGGCCATTGGGAATGACTGGGCGAAGCGAGCGTGGGTCGGGAGACCCACGCTACAGCCGGTCAGGAGACCGGCGCTACAAATACATGATCGCCCCGATAAAGCGTGCTCGTTTGACTTGACCTGCCTGCGTTATCGACCATGGTTATTGCGGCGTACTGCTGCGTACGGGGCGATTGACACTATGAAAGTCTTAATTCTTGGTTCAGGGGGGCGGGAGCATGCGCTGGCGTGGGCTGTGGCGCGCAGCCCGCGGGTCACGGAGGTCGTCTGTGCGCCGGGCAATGGCGGAATGGCGCAGGGCGCGCGCTGCGTACCGGTCAACCTGAAAGATGTTGACGCCGTGGTGCGGCTGGCCGAGGCTGAAAAACCAGACCTGACCATCGTTGGGCCGGAGCTGCCGCTATCTCTTGGCATTGTGGACGAGCTGACTGCCCACGGCTTCAAGGCCTTTGGCCCCTCAAAAGCCGCCGCCATGCTCGAGACCAGCAAGGGTTTCGCAAAGCGATTTCTGCAGCGGCACAACATTCCCACGGCCAACTACGCGGTGTGCTCCACCGATGCCGAGCTCGAGAAGGCGATCGCGGCGTTTCATCCGCCCATCGTGGTTAAGGCCGACGGGCTGGCTGCGGGCAAGGGCGTGATTATCTGCGAGTCGCGGGCCACGGCGCTGGAAGCTGCGCATGGGCTCTTCAGCGGCGCTCTTTTAGGTGAGGCCGAGCGGCAGGTGGTGATTGAGGAATTCCTGTCGGGCGAAGAGGTGAGCTTTCTTTGCCTGAGCGACGGCAAGACGGTAAAGCCGCTGGCGCCGGCGCAGGATCACAAGCGCATTGGCGAAGGCGACACCGGCCCCAACACCGGCGGCATGGGCGTCTACTCGACTGATGGGCTGCTCGACGCCGCAATGAGCGAGTGGGTTCTCAGCCACATTGCCGAGCCCACCATCCGCGGCATGGCTGAAGAGGATACGCCGTTCAAGGGCGTGCTTTATGTGGGCCTGATGATGACGGCTCGCGGACCGCAGGTGCTTGAGTTCAATGCGCGCTTCGGGGATCCGGAGACACAGGCGATTTTGCTTCGGATGGATAGCGATCTGGTGGACGCGCTCGAGGGTTGCGTAGATGGCCGGCTGGCGGAGATCGAGCTCCGCTGGAGCCGGGGTGCGGCGGCGTGCGTAGTGGCGAGTTCGGGCGGCTACCCCGGCAGCTACAAAACCGGCATACCCATCAAGGGGCTAGGCTCGGCGGCCCAGGTTCCGGGGGTGGTGGTTTTTCATGCGGGAACGGCGCAGGTGGGCGGGCAACTGGTCACGGCCGGCGGCCGCGTGCTGGGAGTGACCGCATGCGGCGACTCGCTGGAGCAGGCGCTGGCGCGCGCTTACCAAGCCATCGCCGAGATCGATTTTGAGGGGATGTATTACCGGCGCGATATCGGTTATCGCGCGCTGAAGGGGAAACCATGAGCTCCGATCCGAACATCAGTCTCGCGGAACTACTGGCCTGGAACGATGAGGCGGCGCACAACTGGAAGAACCATCTTGAGACGAACCCCGCGCTTCTCGAAGTTGCCTGCGATATTGGCGGCGTCGCCAACGTCCAGCAGTTCGTCCGCCATATCTGGGGCGTCGAGCTGCGCTGGGCCCAGCGCCTCGCCGGCCTGCCCGTGTCACCGAACGATGAAATGCCGGATGGTCCGGTAGACGCGCTATTCAGTCTTCACATCAAAGCCGTTCAGGAGTTTCGCACACTGCTGGACAATCCAGCACTGAACTGGGATGAGAAAATGAGTCTGGACTTTCGCTGGCTCCCGCCGGAGGCGCGCACTGTCTCCCGCCGCAAGATCGCCGCGCATGCCCTCTTTCACAGCCATCGCCATTACGCACAATTGGCAACGCTGGCACGCACCGCTGGATTCGCGGCGCAATTCCGCGGCGACCTGCTGTTCAGCTCGGCGCTGGCCTAGAGCCCGCCAAAACTATGCAGGTGGCGCGGCGACGGGCGCCCGCGGGGCCTTCTGGAAACAGGACCGGCATAGCACCGGCCTGCCCTGCGTGGGCTTGAACGGGACGGTGGTTTCCGTTCCGCACTCTGAGCACGTGGTACGAGTTTCGGGCCGCACTCTGAAGCTTCCCCGCGCGCGTTTGGCCTTGCACTGCTTGCAGTGCTTGGGGTCGTTTTTGAATTGTTTGTCGTAGAAGAACAACTGCTCGCCGGCGGTGAACACAAAATCGGCTCCGCAGTCAGTGCATTTCAAAATTCGATCAGTGAATTCCATGGCCGGCTTCCCTGCCACAGGGAACAATTCCCAATACGGCCATGACTCTGAATTAAAGAGTGCCGGTCGGGGGGGATCCCTGTTCTCTTTCGCGATACACAACAAGGGCCCGGACCGCGGTCGAAACCAGCGGCACTGCAACTTTCCCCCGGGGATTCAAAATGGGGAGGGAAGAACCACAATTGCAGAGCGTGAACTCAGCGCGAACTCTGCTACTAGCCAAAAACATCTCTCTGCAAACTGCCGGACGGGTCTTGCTTTTTGCCTTGCCGGCGGCCCGCATCTTGAGGATGCCGCGGCCGCCGGTGCCGGCGCTTTTTGCAAAGATCGTAGATTAATCTTGCTCTTTACGAGCTTTCTTGCGATTACGCTTGCGTGCTAAAGCCGCCTTAACGCGTTTCTTCTCACCGGGCTTCAGGTAGTAGGAGTGACGCTTGACTTCCTTGATAATGTCTTCCTGTTGTACCTTGCGCTTGAACCGGCGCAGTGCATTTTCGAGCGGCTCGCCTTCTTGAACGCGAACCTCAGCCAAGTAAATCCACCTCCAAACCTGCCAGACGGCTCTAAGTATCATACTGGAGTTCGTGCCACGAGGCCAACAAACGTATTCATCCCAGCAAAAAAGGCTGTCTGTTTTTGGCATTTCATGTATGCAATTCAGCCGTTGAACTGCCTTTGGATGCTAAACGCTAGCCCAATTAGACTCTTCTCTTGAGGTGCCGCTATGATCCGCAGCTACCAGGGCAAGACGCCGCAAATCGCAGCCGGTTGCTATGTCGACCCATCCGCCCAGATCCTGGGCGACGTTACCATTGGCGAGCGCTCTTCGGTGTGGATGAACGCAGTGGTCCGCGGCGACGTGAACTCCATTCGCATTGGCGCCTGCTCCAACGTGCAGGATTGCGCGGTGCTCCACGGCCAGCGCAACCTCTACCCCGTGATCGTCGGCGACTGGGTAACCATCGGTCACAACGCGACGGTGCACGGCTGCGTAGTTGGGGACATGGTAGTTATCGGCATGGGCGCCACGGTGTTGAACAATGCGCGCATCGGCGAAGGATGCATTATCGCTGCCGGATCGGTGGTTCCGGAACACACGGTTGTGCCGCCGCGCACGCTTTGGGCCGGCGTCCCTGCCAAGCTGCGCCGCGAACTAACCGACAAAGACCGCGAGCTGATCCGTGAATACGCCAAAAACTACCTGGACTACGTCGAGATTTATTTGAGCGAAGGCGATGGAGAAACGGTTGCGGCGCCGCACTGAGGCGACGGGTCTGATACTGTTGTGCAGTGCTCCGACCTGGAGGCATTGTGACGGAACAGGAAATTCTCGCGATGTGCGAGTCGGTTGACGCGGGCGAGCTGCCAGTGGAACTGGAGGGCGGTGAGACCTGGGACGTTGCTTACTCCGGGAATATGAGTTTCCGGTTTGGCAACGGCTATCGGCTGCTGGTCTTCAACGATTGCGGCGAGTGGGACTACATCGACTCCTATATCGCACCGGACGGGACGCGCACCGAGGTGGAAGATTTTGGCCCCGGGTTGGGATTATTTGAATGGGAGCCGAAGCATTTCGCCCGCTGGGGAATCACGACGGGGTATCTGAACGAGCCACTCCCAGCCGATCAGCTTTGAGGATTGGGAGTGCAGCCGTCAATCAGGATTGTGCAGCGAGTCAGCGGCTGATGCCCAGCCAATACGGGAAGATCGAGGCGCCAAAAGCTGACGCCATCGCGGCTACCTTCGGCCCTGGATCTCCATAGATCTCAAATCCATCTACCTTGCAAAGCGCCGCCAATTGGGGCACATATTTCTGCACCACCTGGCCCGTGAAGTGAGCCTCGACCGCAGCGGCGTCTGCATAGGTCTCCACCAGCCGGAAGCGCTTGCCGTCTTTGCTCGCGAACCACTCGTATCCCAGCGTGCCGGGCTCCGCTTGGCTTCCCTCGGTCATGGATTGCGCAAGGCTCTTGAACGCGTCCAGTTTGCCTTCGTTCACTGTCATATTCACCGTCAGCCTGACAACTTGCTCGAGCATATCGGTCTCCCAGATCACACCTGCATGACTTCGGCTTCTTTTCTCTTGCACAGGTCTTCCATGCGGAGGATTTCGTCGTTGGTCATCTTCTGCACTTCTTCGGCGGCGCGCTTCTCCTCGTCCTCGCTGATCTTTTTGTCCTTGGCGAGTTTCTTGAGGGCGTCGTTGCCGTCGCGGCGCACATTGCGCACCGCGGTGCGGTGCTCTTCCAGAACTTTGTTGAGGTGCTTCACCACATCGCGGCGGCGCTCCTCAGTCATTGCGGGAACGGGAACGCGAATCACTTTGCCGTCGGACATGGGATTGAAACCCAGGCCCGCGGTCTGGATGGCCTTCTCCACATCTTTCAGAATCGTTGGATCCCAGGGCGAGATGAGGATAAGCTGCGGCTCGGGGGCGGAGACTTGCGCCATCTGGTTGATGGGAGTCGGCGTTCCGTAGTAATCCACCTTGACCTGGTCGAGCATGTGCACGCTGGCGCGGCCGGTGCGGGTCGAGGCCAGGTTGGCCTGGAAGTCGGTGACGGACTGATCCATGCGCCGCTTGAGGTCGCTGTAGAGGTCTTTAAGCGCCGGGTGACCGGCCATGAAGAGTGCCATTTGAGATCGTCCTCGCTAAGCGAATTTGCCAACGGTTATTCTACAACCCGCGACTAGCGAGATGGCGTGGGACCGGCTTCAACGAGGGAGAATCTCGAATTGCTCAAGGGCGATGCGCGGAGCAATGAATTTGTGCTCAACATCGGGCAACAGCATTACAGTTATGCCGGTGAACTTCTCGCCAAGGCGGCTTTCAGTGACCGCGAAGTGAAGCGTCTCGCGCACCGGTTCGGCTTTCACATCAAAGTGCTCGGGTTCAGTGGATGCGATCGGCTGCTGGCCGGCGTAGATGGTTGGCCCATGGGGTGAATCGCTGGTGAGCAAGAGAGCCAGCGAGATGCGGCCGGCGAGATTGTCGTAATTTTCGATTTGCACATCGATCTCGCGGCATTGCGCGACCGGCACAGAGGTGAGCAGGTTCTGGTGGGCCTGCATCACCACGGGAAGCGCGTTGGCCGAGTGGATATTGGCGTCGAGCGGCGTGCCATGGGCCTGGTGCGCGTTTGGCCCGGGAGACTTTTCGGGCGGCTGCACGTAGGTATAGGGGCCGTCGAAGCGGATTATGAGCGGGCGCTTGTTGTCGCTGCCAAATAGAGCGAAAGGCGCCGAGACGGGCGCAACAATTTGTTTTTTCTGAGGCGGGGGCCAGAGGATTACGCTTTCGTAGCCGACGTTGTAGGCGACAGTGACCACCCTGGGTTTGTGAATGCCGATTTTACTGGTTGACAAGGGGCTGCTGTTGGAGCCTGCGGCGGCAGTGCGATTGCGGTAGCTCACGCCATCAAGCAGCGCCCATGCGGTAATCAGGATTGCCGGGATAATGACGATCGCGACTCGGACAGCGGCGCTCGCGTACTGCCTTCCCCTTTCAAGAAAGTGCTCCCGCGGTAGCGTTCTTCTCCACGCAAAGAGGGCCGCGCCAACGGCGAGGAGACCCGCTGCTCCGTAATTGGAATGCACGGCCAGCGAGGCGCCTGCGGCGTAGAGCGAAAGAGCGATGGCGTAGCCGGCAAGATCGGCGGGGGGCCGGTAAAGCGATTCCTCAAACATTCTGGCCTCGCCTGGCGCGGCATGCGCCGGTCCGGCTGCAGCCGGCACAGAGATGAAATAAGAGGCGCGTCGCAAGCCCGACACCAGCGCATAGGTTGCGATGGTTGCAACGATGGCGGCGCCGGCTGAGAGCGAATCGCCAAAAAGGATCATGGAGGGAATCCAAACCCAGCCCGATGCGCAGACGATGGCCAGGAGCGGGAATGGAATGGGCGGTTGCTGGCGGGTCGCCGTCCAGGGGCTTAGCCAATAGATATAGGTACCCATGATGCCGCCCGCAACACCCACGGCAACGTAACCCGCCGCGTGGATTAGTACCGAGGCAAGGCTCGGCGAGGTCTCGTTGGGAAGCCTGCAGACGATAATTCCGGCGATGAGCGCGTTGATGAGGCCCACGCCGGCCATGTAGCCGATGAACCGGCCGGCGTTTGCCGGGCGCTGGCGAGAAGTGAGCGCGATTGTGCCCGAGAGGACTGTTGCTTCCGAGCCGGTCGATGGTGCATAGGGTTGGGCCTCGCGCTGTCCCCTGCGTTGCCGATAAGCGATGGGCCAAAGAGCGATTAAGAACGCCACGAGGTATGGAACGCGAATGAGGTCGGGAAGGATACCGAGGTCGGCGATCTGGCCGAGGGCATTGCTTGCGAGTGTTGCGTGGGCGAGACCCGGCATTGAGTAAACGTATATTCCGGCCAGCAGGTAGGTGAGGCCTGCGATGGGCGGATAGGCGAGGGTCGCGATCCAGAAGGCGCGGCTGAGGTCTCGGCGGGGAAGAGGATGGCCCGCAAAGGTGTGGGCGAACTGATAGACAAGCAAGCCGATCCAGAGGAATGCGGCGTGCAGGGCTGTCCAGCCAATAAGCCCGATGGGGAGCCAGAGGAGTCCGAACGTTTGCCACGCGCGCTCGAATGACAGAGGGTCGGCGATGCGATCGAGGGCAGCTTTCCAGGCGGGAGCGAGGACAGACCAACCGAGGACAAAGACCAGCGCGGGACCGCGTGCGGTGAGACTTTGTGACCAGGAGAGAAGGCAGGAGGCAACCACCTGGCGCCAATACCAGGCGCCGGAGCGGCCGGCGCGGAAATGCTCAAGCAGATCGCCGGCAATCGCCTCGTCTTGATCGCCCGAAGTGAGGTGCCCAAGCGCCCACGATGCGAGCGGAGATGGCTGCCTGCGATTCATCATCTCTCCATGCGCATTTCCAATTTCGTGCCGGGAATGGTGCGCCAGAGACTGGTGAGCACGCGGCGTGTTTCGTGCACCTGGCGCAGGCCCTCTTTGGTGATTTGAAAATAGCGCTTGGCCTTGCCGCCGCGCTCAGGCGTGGGATCGCCGAGAGTGGATTCGACGAGGCCCTTGGCTTCAAGGCGCTCAAGTGCCGCATAAACGCTGCCCACCGAGACACTGCGTCCGCGAGCAAGTTCGAGCTCGCGCGAGATAGGAACGCCGTAGGCCTCTTCTCCGAGATGAATCACGGTGAGCAGAAGCATTAACTCGAACTCGCCGAGGTAGGAGCGGCTGGTCATTAATTCAATAATAGCGAAGAAATTGGCTGTGTCAATGAGCGAGTCAAGGAGGATAGCTTATTCCAAGATGAGGGGTTATTTTGGAATAAGTGAATTCCCTAATCCAGATTATGGCAGTAAGTTGGAATAACCATGGCTGCTATTCCAAGTTGCAGTTTATGGAAGCCTTGTTTATTCCAAAATAATGCCATATATTGGAATTAATGACCTTATTATTCCAATATGTGGCTATAAATTGGAATAACGGGAGCTCTTATTCCAAGTTGCTTGGCAGAGCGCTGCGAGAGTAGTTGTGGCAATTCAACGTGAAACCGGAAAATACATCGTCTCGAGCACGGCCGGCGAGAGTGTTCGCGCGTTTCTTCCGAATTCGCTTCCGCCCGATCCTCCCCTGGAGTTAGACCGGTTCCATCCCGTATTGGACCGGGCGAACCAGGCGCTTGGACGATTAGATGGTCTTTCAAAAATTCTGCCTTCCCCCGATCTGTTCCTATACCTCTATGTGCGAAAAGAAGCTGTTCTGTCATCGCAGATCGAGGGAACGCAGAGTTCTTTGTCTGACTTGTTGCTATTTGAAAATGAAGAGGCGCCCGGGGTGCCGTTAGACGATGTCCGCGAAGTTTCAAATTATGTGGCAGCGCTGAATCACGGCCTTAAACGGTTACGAGATGGCTTTCCACTTTCGCTTCGGCTTATCCGGGAGATTCACGAGATCCTGCTGCGTAAAGGGCGCGGCGAAGACAAAACGCCGGGTGAATTCAGGACCACCCAGAATTGGATTGGGGGCACGAGGCCAGGCAACGCGATCTACGTTCCGCCTCCGCCAGAGCGGCTGATGGAATGTCTGGACAGCTTTGAGAAATTCCTCCACGACGAAACCGTCACATTGCCGCTGCTTGTTCAACTGAGCCTGATCCACGTGCAATTCGAGACGATTCACCCATTTCTTGACGGGAATGGAAGACTCGGCCGTCTTCTGATTACGCTGCTGCTTTGTGCGCGGGGCGCGTTACAAGAGCCACTGCTGTATCTAAGCCTCTACTTCAAGACGCACCGTTCGCACTACTACGACCTGCTGCAACGGGTTCGCCAGGACGGCGGGTGGGAAGAATGGCTGGAATTCTTCCTTGAAGGCGTTGAACTGACAGCGAAGCAGGCCGCCGAAACAGCTATCGAACTCAATCGGCTCTTTGCGGCTGACCGCAAACGCATTCAGGAGATTGGGCGGCCAGCGCTATCGGCCCTGCGGGTGCATGAATACATGCAAATGAAGCCGCTCATCAGCATCAGCCTGGCGGCGCACGCATTGGACCTCACTGTAACTACGGTCGGCACTGCATTGGCGCGGCTGGTGGAACTGGGTATCATGCACGAAACAACTGGGCGAGGACGGTACAGAATCTTTGCCTATAGCCGTTATCTCGAAATTGTGAGCGCCGGAACTGAGCCGATCGGCGTATCTTGATCAGCCCTGGACCAGCGGCGTGCCAGCGGATTGCGATTGCTCGTGGGCGTGGTAGCTGGAGCGGACCAGGGGGCCGGATTCGACGTGGCGAAAGCCCATGGCGAGAGCTTCGCGCTTGAGCTCGGCAAATTCGTGCGGCGTGTAAAGACGCGCCATAGGCAGGTGGTCGCGCGACGGGCGCAGATACTGGCCGATGGTGAGGATGTCGCAGCCGGTGTCGGCAAGGTCGCGGAATACTTGCAGCAACTCGTGAGTCTCTTCGCCGAGGCCGACCATCACGCCGGATTTGGTGAGCCCTTCGGGGCGCAGTTCTTTGGCGTAGCGCAACAACTCGAGTGTGCGTTCGTAGCGCGCGCCGGAGCGGACCACACGATAGAGGCGCGGCACCGACTCAGTGTTGTGGTTCAGCACTTCGGGCGCGGCGTCGACCACGATCTGGATGGCTTCGCGGATGCCCTGGAAGTCGGGGATGAGAACTTCAACGCGGCAGCCGGGCGCCTGGCGGCGAATCTCCTGGATAACGAGAGCAAATGCGCGCGCGCCGCCGATGTTGTCGTCGTCGCGATTAACGCTGGTTATGACGGCGTGCTGAAGGCCGAGCGCGGCCACCGCCTGGGCCACGCGGCGGGGCTCGTCGAAATCGATTGGCTCAGGACGGCCCTTGGGTACGGCGCAGAATCCGCAGCGGCGCGTGCACAGGTTGCCCAGCATCATGAACGTTGCAGTTTTGTGGTGCCAGCACTCGCCGATGTTGGGGCAGTGAGCGCTTTCGCAAACGGTATGCAGCGAGAGCGACCGGGCCAGCGATTTTAGGCTGTGGAAGTTCTCGCCCATGGGCGCGCGGGCCTTCAGCCATTCCGGCTTGGGAGCCGGCGTGCGGCGGGCCGGCTCAATCTGGACGAGCCCAGGTTGGACGAGTTCGATCACAAGGTCAATTGTAGCGGGGCGCTGGTGGCCTGAGCACTCAGCCTTAAGTTGTTAGCCGGTCCAGGCAAAATGCGCCCAGTGCTCATTCCGCCAAACCTTGCTTTACGCATCGCGTATTGCGCAACGCCCCTGCTCCAATGGCGCTTTCATAGCGTCATAGCGGACTCAAGTTTCATCAACGCCGGAAAGACGTTGAAACACCGGCCTCAAAACCATTGCGAAAGCCGGGGCATCTGTGCGAATAGCCGCGCATTGTCAGCAGTGCTGCAGAGCTCGTCTGCTGACTGGCGATTGGGCCAAAAAATGTCCGCCGCGGTATGAGGAGTCAAACCATGAGATCGGATCGTTCGCTGATTCTGGCAGTTGTTTTCCTGGGCATAGGACTGGGCGTAATCATTGGCTACTGCAATGGGACCACTGGCTTTAGCGCCTCGTATCCGTTCACAAACTCAATCCTTCACCTCGATATGACTACTGTCGGCCCGGGTGTGGTGGGCGGACTGGCAGCAACGGCAATCGGACTTCTGCTGTTGGTCTGGGCGTTTCTGGCTGCTATCGTCAGCCTGTTTACCGGGCCCGCTATCCGGCGCGAGCGGTATGTCGAACGAGTCTCGGTTGTGCCTCGCGACTCCATTGTGCCTCACGAGGAATCCGGCGTGTACGAATCCGAACCCGTTCCGCAGCCCAGGCGGCATTTCTGGTCGCGCTCGTCGTCGCAAGGTACAAATATCTAGGCCAGGCGTCTCGCAACATCAGCGTAGTTTTTCGCGGACCTCGGGGCGAACGAGATAGAGGAAGAAGACGAAGTTAAGCAGAGCCTGCACCGCTGCGGGCGGCTGGTGGAAACCAATGGCGATCCACATGTTGTAACCGGCGAGCAGCAGCACGGCAGCCAGGGTCATGGCCCAGGCCCAGCGGAAGAGCATCAGCAGGCCGCCTGAAGCGGCGAAGAAGAGCGCCGAGAAGACCAGGAAAACGGGCGGGTAATGGCGGCCTGAGACCACGCCGAAGATGATCACTCCGGCAAGAACAAACATGTAAAGAGCGATGGCGGCGAGGCCGGGCAGCGGCATCACCTCGCGGCGCCGCGTCGCGGACGCGGCCGGCGTTTGGCTCGCAGCTTCCGGGGGCTGGCCGGTTGCGGAAGACTGGGTCAAGTCGGGTCTTGATTGGTCAGTCATAGCGTGTGGAGGTAGGCCAGCAGGTCGTCGATTTGCTGGTCGTTGAGTTGTGTGGCAGGCATCATGCCACGGCCGTGAATGATCACGTTTGTCAGGCGTTCATCGGTGGGCGGCGCGCCCGAAGGCATGGCTTTGATTTTTGTGATGGCCTGCAGACCGGGTCCATTCAATGGATGGGTATTGGTGGGATTGTGGCAGCGGGCGCATTTTGCCTGGTAGACGGCGGCCCCGCGGGACTCCTGGGCGGTCCACTCCGAAGACGGCTTTGAAGGCGGTAGCGAGCGGCAGCCTGCAAAGAGACCTGCGAGCGCTGCGACAGCCAGCGCGAATAATAGCGGTGATCGGGCGTGCATTTGACCTTAATGATACAAGCGCCGCCAGCGAAAAGTTTTGCGCGGAATCACGCGATGTGCAGCCGGCTCAGGGAGTAAGATTTGCGGTTAGGCCGCTTTGGCGGGCGAGATAGCCAGGCGCGCATGGGGGGCGGGATGAACGAGATGCCGCACGGAATCCTGGACTGCATTGGCAAGACGCGCATGCTTGAGCTGCGGCGGGTGGTGCCGCACAGCGGTGCGCGAATTCTGCTGAAGATGGAAAACGAAAATCCGACCGGCAGCATGAAAGATCGCATGGCGCTGGAGATGATTGAGGCAGCCGAGCGTGACGGACGCTTGCCCGCGGGAGGCGCGGTTGTGGAATATACCGGTGGCAGCACCGGCGTTTCGCTGGCCCTGGTGTGCGCAGTAAAGCTTCACCCGCTGCACATCGTCTCGTCGGATGCATTTGCGCAGGAAAAGCTCGATCATATGCGAATTCTTGGCGCGAATTTGCAGATTATTTCCAGCGCCGGCGGCGGCATGACAGAGAAGCTGACACGCGACATGATTGAAGCCGCGCGCGTGGTAGCCGAGGCAACCGGAGCCTACTGGACCGACCAGATGAAGAACACTGACCAGCTCGCCGCCTACCATGCGATGGCCGAGGAGATATGGGGCCAAACCGCCGCAACGCTGGACGCGTTTGTTCAGAGCGTCGGAACGGCGGCTTCGTTGCGCGGGATTGGCGAGGCATTGCGGGCGCGAAGTGAAAAAGTAACGCTGGTGGCCGTGGAGCCGTCCGAGTCGGCCGTGCTTTCAGGCGGAGCGCCGGGCGCGCACAAGATCGACGGCATCGGAGCTGGATTTCAAGTTCCGCTGTGGCACCTGGGGCTGGCCGACACAATCGAGCGGGTATCGACTGACGAAGCAATGGCCATGGCGTTGAGGCTGGCTCGCGAAGAGGGGCTGTTTGCCGGGACCTCGACTGGGGCCAACGTGGTGGCTGCGCTGCGGGTTGCGGAAGAGCTGGGCGCAGCGGCAACCGTAGTCACCATTTTGTGCGACACGGGAATGAAGTACCTGCACTCGTACCGTGCGGCGCTGGGATAAGCGCCAGCCGCGGCGAGGTGAGGGATCTCCCACCCTTGAACGCAAGAAGCGCGTTCAGCGATTGGGCGCCCGGTCTCGTGCTGATAGGAGTTTATGAAAACCACGTGCAGGTCCTCCGACTCCGTCCGCCGCGGCAGACGCCACCGAGGATGACAGCCCTGTTAAGTTGGCATGACACTGTGATTTATGGAACAGGTGTGCCTCATAATGCTCGCAGGCTCGGTGTGCTCAGATGCCTTCGCCCATGGAGACGTAGGCCCCGTGACGTTCGAGCTCTGTGCGGTAGGCAGAGCGCTCGGCCTCCTCTTCGGCGAAGGGTTGCGCGCGTCGGTCCCGCACACGATGGTCCTGTATGCACAACCGTTCCTCAAGCTCCTCGACGCGGGCCGAGAGTGCGATCAGCGCGTCTGAGAGCGGGTCTTTTATGTCGTGCGGGTCGGTAATGAGAATGCGCTCGCCATTGCGATAGACGATATGCGCAGGGACGCCGACAACGGTGGAGTTGGGAGGCACGTCATTGAGGACGACGGACCCGGCGCCGACGCGGGAGTTTTCGCCCACGGCAATGTTGCCCAGGATGTTGGCGTTGTTGCCGATGAAGACACCGTCGCAGATGGTGGGGTGGCGCTTGCCGTGCTGCTTGCCGGTGCCGCCCAGCGTGACGCCCTGGTATATGGTGACGTCGGAGCCGACGATGGCGGTTTCGCCTATCACCACGCCGGCAGCGTGATCGATGAACAGACGGCGGCCGAGGAGCGCTCCGGGATGAATGTCGACGCCGGTGAAGAAGCGGGTAAGTTGAGAGAGTATGCGGGCGGGCAGATAGAGCTTTGCCCGCCACAATTTGTGCGAGACGCGATGAAACCACACGGCCCAGAGGCCTGGATAGCAAAGCAGAACCTCCAGGGTGGAGCGCGCAGCGGGGTCGCGCTCCAGAACGGAGTGGATGTCTTCGCGAATGCGGGAAATCAGAGACATAAAGATAGGGAACAAGGGAACTAGGGGACAAGGGACGTAGGGGACAAGGGAACTAGGGACCAAGGGAACAAGAAGGCCAGCAACCGACATCGCAGCTAATCAAGCCTGATTACGGGACCCTTGTTCCCAAGTTCCATTGGTCCCTAGTTCCCTTGGCCCCTTGTTCCCTGCTTTCTACGCCGTTACCGCAATCTGCTCGGGCTGCAGCGCGATGGCTTGCTGGCGCAGCGGTTCGAACAGCACGCTTGAGAGGTAGCGCTCGCCGAAGTCGGGCAGCACAACCACGATGAGTTTGCCGGCATTCTCAGGTCGCGCGGCTACCTTGAGGGCGGCAGCAGCGGCTGCGCCGGAGCTGATGCCCACGAACAGACCCTCTTCCTTTGCCAGCCGTCGGGCCATTTCCACTGACTCGTCGTTGGTCACCTGCACTACCTCGTCGATGAGCTTGGTGTCGAGGATGCTGGGAATGAACCCCGCGCCGAGGCCCTGGATCTTGTGCGGGCCGGGCTTGCCGCCGCTGAGCACCGGGCTGTCAGTGGGCTCGACGGCAATCGCCTTGAACGAAGGCTTCTTCGGCTTGATGAAGTTGGAGACGCCCGTAATGGTGCCGCCGGTGCCCACGCCGGAGATGAGGATGTCGACCGCGCCGTCCGTGTCGTCCCATATCTCGGGGCCGGTCGTCCACAGGTGAATGGCCGGGTTGGCCGGGTTATCGAACTGCTGAAGTATGTAACCGTTGGGGGTCTTATCCAGAATCTCGTTGGCCTTGGCAATGGCGCCCTTCATGCCGTTGGGGCCCGGTGTAAGAACGATCTCTGCGCCATAGGCGAGCAGCGTGACGCGGCGCTCGAGGCTCATGGTCTCAGGCATGGTGAGAATGATCTTGTAGCCCTTGACGGCCGCTACAAAGGCGAGGGCGATGCCGGTGTTGCCACTGGTGGGCTCGATAAGAACGGTTTTGCCGGGCGTGATCTTGCCCCTTCTTTCGGCGTCTTCGATCATGGCGAAGCCGATGCGGTCTTTCACGCTCGAGGCGGGGTTCTGGCTCTCGAGTTTTGCAACAACCGTTGCCTGCAGCCCGGCGGCCACGCGGTTGAGTTTCACCAGGGGGGTCTTGCCAATCAGTTCAGTTACATTCGCAGCTATGCGCGCCATCGAAATCTCCTTTGGCCGGGGACAATGCGCCCGGTACGCTCAAAAAAATCGGAAGTTAGGGGTAGCGGTGCAGCTTGTCGGTTGGGGAGAAAGCGCGCGCTGACAGGCGCACATCAGCATCTTAGCCTGCACCAGGGCGGTGTTAGCGACATCGACGCATACCAATAGCGTAGACCCGCGGGGCCGAATGTGGCAAGCGGAGGGCCTGAAGATTGACGCGCATGCAACCGGAATAACGGGTAGGACCCTCTCTATCCCACAAGTTGGTTACGCAACGAATTCCCCATGACACTAAGGCGGGATTACCAACCTGAATTACCGGCCTAAAATGGATTGGATGCCCGAGCTCTATGCAAATGTCGAAGATGGACGGGAAGTACTGGTGCGCCGGGGGGAATATGCGCTGAGCACGGCGGAAGCTCTTACCCGCCTGGAAGAGCGCGTTGTGAATGGGCGGTTTCGCCTGCTGCGCTGGCTGGGGGGCACGGGAACAAGCGCCGTTTATCTGACCGCATTTGACGGCAATCCGCCACGAATGGCTGCGTTGAAGCTGGTAGCGGCCAGCGAGCCTGATGCAGAGGTTCGCCTGGCTGGCTGGATCGCGGCAGCCCGGCTCTCACACAAGAATCTGATTGGCATTATCGATTGCGGCCGTGCGGAGATTGGCGGCTGCCAGTTTGTGTACGAGGTAATAGATTACGCCGATGAGATTCTCGACGAGATTCTTCCCGCGCGGCCTTTGACCCCCGATGAGGTACGGGAGATGCTTGGGCCTGTGCTGAACGTGCTTGAATACATGCACGCGCATGGCTACGCGCATGGACGGATCAAGCCGTCGAACCTCCTGGTGGTGAACGATCGGTTGAAGCTCTCAGGCGATTCGATCGCTTTGACTGGCGATAACAGCGCGGAACGGGCCGGGATGGATGTTTATGAAGCTCCGGAGTTGAGGCGCGGAGCCATAACGCCGGCCGTAGATACCTGGGCATTGGGCATGACGCTGGTGGTGGCTCTGACGCAGAGGCCGGCACGGTGGGAGCGCTGGATCGATGAGGAGCCCGCAATTCCGGCGGGACTTGCGGAGCCGTTTGGGCAAATCGCGAAAGCGTGTTTGCGGGTGGACCCGGCCGAGCGATGCACGCTTGAAGAGATAAGAGCGATTCTCAATCCGAATCTCGTTCCTCGACCGGCGACCGTGGTTGCGACCAGGCGGCCGGAGGCAGTCAAGCCGCAGCATCATGCCAATCTCGCAGGCAGTTTGAAACCAGCGTTGATTGCGTTGGCGGCGGTGGCGTTTCTGCTGGGGGCTGCGCTGACAATTCGCAAGGCGGAGTTTACGGCAGCGCGGCCAGGACGCGGACAGCAACAGAGTTCGGCAATTGAATCCGTTGCTGCGACGACGCCGCAGGCCGCGATAGAAAAACCATCGCCATCGGGACGAAGCGGGCAGGTAGCACCGCTGACCAACATTGCGGCAGGACCGGTGCCGGTTTCGCCGGGCGCAGAGAGTAACGGCGTGTTGCTGCGTGTGAATCCTGAAGTGCTGCCCGCCGCGCAGCAATCCATTCGCGGCGAAGTGAACGTGCCCGTGCGCGTGACGGTAGACGCCGCAGGCAACGTGACGGATGCGAAGCTTGCATCGCCAGGCGGAAGCAGTTACTTCAACCGGGTGGCTGTTGAAGCGGCGCGGCAATGGAAGTTTGCTGCTGGAGCCAGCGGCGCGTGGCAGGTCGAGTTTCAGTTCCGCCACGACGGTACGGACCTGCGGGCGACACGCGAGTAGCGAAGCGGCGAATCGGGAGAGATCAACCGGTATTGCGCAGTCCCGCGGAAATTCCGCTGATGGTGGCGGCGATGGCGCGGTTCACTTCAGGCGTGTCTTCACCGGCGCGCTTGCGGCGCAGCATGTCAACCTGGATAAGGTGCATGGGGTCCACATAGGGATTGCGCAGCTTGATTGAGCGCGCGAGCACCTGGTTGGACTGAAGCAGTTCTTTTTGGCCGGTCACGGCGAGAACGGCCCTCACGCTGCGATGGAACTCAGCCTCGAACATGTCGTAGATGCGCTCGCGCAGGGCGGCGTCGGGGACCAGCGCTGAGTAAAGCCGCGCGGTGGCGAGGTCCACTTTGCCGAGAGCCATTTCAACATTGCGTATGAGGTCGATAAAGAGGGGAAATTCCCTGGCCATGGTGCGAAGAAGGGCCGGGCGATCGGCCGCCGGCGCCGAGGTCTCGCCGAGGTATTGCTCCACGGCATAACCGACTCCAAACCATGCGGGCACGAGAAGGCGCGACTGCGTCCAGCCGAAGACCCACGGAATGGCGCGAAGGTCAGAGAGCTGGGGCGAGGAGTTGCGGCGCGCGGGGCGTGAGCCGATCTTGGCATTCTCAAGCTCGCCAACGGGCGTTGACTGCTCAAAGTAAGTCACGACGCCGGGGTCTTCGAGAATGCGTTTGCGATAGAAGCCGTAGGAGAGTTCTGAGAGCTCGTTGAACGCCGACTCCCACTCAGGCTTGAGCACGCCGGTAAAGTGGCCTTGCGGATCGCGCGCGTTGGGGCGGGCAAGCGCGTCGAGCGATGCGGCAATCATGAGCTCGAGGTTGCGTTCGGCCAACACCTCGTCGGCATATTTGAAGTTGAGCACTTCGCCCTGCTCGGTGATGCGGAGCTGGCCGTCGAATGCGTCGATAGGCTGGGCAAAGATGGCGCGATGGGTGGGTCCGCCTCCGCGGCCGACGGTACCGCCGCGGCCGTGGAACAGGCGCAGCTTGATGCCGGCCTCGCGCGCCACGACGTGCAGATCGCGATGAGCGCGGAAGATCTCCCACGTCGAGGTCAGCATGCCGCCGTCTTTATTTGAGTCGGAGTAGCCGAGCATGACCTCCTGCCAGTTGTCCCAGCTCGCAATGAGCCTGCGATAGTCTGGCCGGCTCCAAAGATCGCGGCAAACGCTGGGCGCATTGCGCAAATCTTCAATGGATTCGAAGAGCGGAACAGGCATCAGGCCGGGGTCTGCGCCGGAGCCCTCGACGCGAGCACCGCCGAGACGCGCCAGGCGAACCACGGCGAGCACATCGTCGACCGATGATGCGCCGCTGATGACGTACTGGCGAATGGACTCGGGCGAGCAGCCTTCTTTCACCTCGGCGATTACGCGAAAGGTTTCAAGCACGCTCGAGGTTTGCGCAGAGAGACCGCTGGGCAATGAGAGCGCGACAGTGTCTGAGATCGCCTCCTGCAGCGCAGTGGCGTGAACGTTCGCGTGCTGGCGAACGTCGAGCGTGTGCAGATGCAGTCCAAAGGTGCGCACCTGCAGGATAAGCGGATCGATGAGGGTGCGGGCGATGCGAATGCCCCCATTGGAGGAGAGCGAAGCGCGGAGAGTTTCGAGATCGTCGAGGAACTCCTGCGATGAGCAATAGGCGGGCAGCGCCTGGGTAAGCTTCTCGTGCTCGCGCGAAAGAGTAAATGGCGTGACGGGCAGCGCAACGCCGCGCGTGTGCGGCTGGCCGGTTTCGCCGAGGGTGCGCTGAATGCGCGCTTTGAGGCAGATGGCGAAGCGGCGATAGTACTCGAACTCGTATTGCGCGCCGAATAGCTGCGCCTCAGGCGTGTGCACCAGGGCCACGTAGGCATTCAGCCGCGCCAGCAGTTCATCGCTTACAGGGCGTTGCTGGGCGCTGGTGGTGAGCAGGTCGATGATGACGTCGAGCCGGCGCTGATAGTGCAGCAGCAAATGTCCGCGGGCGAGCTGGATGGCGTCGCGCGTAACCTCGGGCGTAACAAATGGATTGCCGTCGCGATCGCCGCCGATCCACGAGCCGAAATGGACCAGCAGCGGCAGCTCGTGCGGTTCGATGTCGAGATCGTAGGCGGCGCGCAACGCCTGCGAGATTTCGCGATAGAGGCCGGGCAGTGTTTCGAAGATGGAGACGTCGTAGTAGTCGAGTCCCATCTTGATTTCGTCGTAGACCGTTGGCCGGCGTGAGCGGACTTCGTCCGTCTGCCACAGGCTGGTGATTTCGGCCAGGACGAGCTGCTCGAGAATGGCAATGTCCTGCTCGGGGACGGGGATGCGGTCGAGCGCCTCGAGGAATTCGCCGATGCGGCGGCGCTTGAACATGACGGTGCGGCGCGCGGCCTCAGTTGGGTGAGCGGTGAAGACGGGAACGACAAGCACGCGGCGCAACCATTCCAGAGCCTCCGATGCCCCGATGCCCACGCGGCGCATTTCGCAAAGCGTGCCTTCGAGCGAGCCGCGCTGGCGGCCAGCCTGCCCGCTCAGCCGCAAGGCAACGCGGCGGCGCTTGCGGTGATTCGTTTCCGCAAGATTAATGAGCTCGAAGTAAAACGCAAACGCACGTGTCAGCAGGATGGCGCGCTCGGCCGCGATGGAGTGAACCAGCTCGAGTGCGGCTGCGCCGTGGCGGGCAGCGTCTTCAGCGCGGCCGTGGGCCTCGGCGTCGCGGCGGCGGATGGTTCCCTGGCGCAGCGCTTCAACGTGCGAAAAAAGGTCGTCGCCGGCCTGCTCGCGAAGCACCTCGCCCAGCAACATGCCGAGCGAGCGTACGTCGCGGCGCAGCGGAGCTTCTTTCAAGTCGCCGGTTTGGGCTTCGAGTTCGGCGAGCCGCTGCGACCAGCTCTCAGGGTTCCACAAAAGGGCCATTCTGATTTGATTATGCACGACGGGCGCGGGGGAATCAGCGGCGGAAGCAGGTGGGGCTGTGATCGTTGACCATGCCCGCGGCCTGCATGAAGGCGTAGACGATGACCGGGCCAACGAACTTGAAGCCAAGCTTCTTGAGTTGCTTCGACATTTCAACGGAGAGCGGTGTCTGCGCGGGGACCGGGCCTTCATTCCTGATTGGCTTGCCGCCAACGATGCCCCAAAGAAACGATGAGAAATCCTCACCCGACTTTTGCATCTCGATATAAATGCGGGCGGCGCTGATAGTGGCCTCAATCTTGGCTCGCGAGCGAATGATGCCGGGATCACCGAGCAGGCGGACGATATCCGGCTCCTTGAAGCGGGCAACTTTCAGGGGGTCGAAACCTTTGAAGGCTTTGCGGAAAGCATCGCGCTTGCGCAGGACAATGATCCACGCCAACCCGGCCTGAAACCCTTCGAGCATCAGCAGTTCCCATAGCGCGCGGCTGTCGCGCACGGGCACACCCCACTCGGTGTCGTGGTACTCGCGCAGCAGCGAATCGCTCTCAGCCCAGGCGCATCGGGATTTGGCGGGTTTGGTGGCCATGGTTTTCATGGTACGCGGAGGCAGGCGCGGGAGGCCAGGGATCAGGATTCGTGCTGCGGCGGATAGAATGACCTTCAACGTCATATAGTGAGCACTTGATGAACACACGGACCCAATTTCGGCTCGGCTTCTTCGGCGCGTGCATTTTCGCGTCGACCATTATGATGGTCAGCATCTTTTTTGTCCCACGTTGGCCTACGCTCCGATGGATACCTCTAATTGCGCTTTTGGCCCTCTTCGGGTTTGGCTATTGGTGGTTCCGTCGGTTCCGTGGTCGTCTCCCAAAGCCTACGAAGAAGCAGCTCTCAAAAGCGGCCAAGGCAACCAAAAGGCTTGGATTGATTTACCTTATCGCGCCTGTTCTCGCTTACCTGCTGGACGGAAATGAGTTGATCCATCTGCCTTACGGTCTGGGGTTCTTGATTCCGATATTTCCGCTCGCTCTCGCGGTGCACTATCTACGGCTATCGGCACGGCTGGCACAGCAGCAGGGAGCCGATGAGGCGCTCTCCAAAGGCTGAACAAGGAATCCGAAGTTGCGACGCAACTATTGTGCCTCGAGCTGCACGGTCAACTCTTCCCACTCGGCAGTGAGCGCGGCCAACTGCGCGCGCAGGTTTTCGGCCAGGGTCGTGAGCCGCTGAGTCTCGGCGTTGGAGACGTAGACGCCGAGTTGCTGCTCGGTGTGCTCAATTGACGCTTCGACACGCGGGATTTCTTCTTCGAGATACGCGCAGCGCTCCTGCATTTGTTTTTGCTTGATGGGGTTCAGGCGGCGGGTTCGCGCCACGTTCGCCGGTTCGTAGCCGCCTTCGATGACAATGGTGTTGCCGGGAGCGGCGGCCGGCGACGTTTCTGCAGGGGCTAAAGCCCCTTTTCCTTTTTGGTCCATATTCGGCACGACTAAAGTCGTGCCCTGATACAAACCCTGGCCCAGGCCATTTCCCGTAGTGCTGCTTGCTCCGTCGCTCTGGATGACATTTTTGGGGGAAGCGGATGACGTGGTAACCGAAGCAGCCGCAGCCAGCGCTTCCTTCTTGCGCAGGTAGTCTTCGTAGTTGCCCTCGTATGAATTGACTGCGCCGTTCTCGACTTCGAGGACGCGCGTGGCCAGCCGGTCAATGAAATAGCGGTCGTGCGAGACGAAGATGATGGTGCCGCTGAATGCGGCGATGGCCTCAAGCAGCACGTCTTTGGCGCGCATGTCCAGGTGATTGGTGGGCTCGTCGAGCAGCAGAAAGTTGGAGGGCGACACCAGTATGCGGGCGAGGGCGAACCGATTGCGCTCGCCGCCTGAGAGCACGCCGAGCGGCTTGAAGACGTCGTCGCCACTGAATAGGAAACACCCGAGCAGCGAGCGGAGTTGCAGCTCAGGCACTTTGACCGCGGCGCGGCTGATGTCGTCGAGCATGCGCGATTCGGGGTCGAGCACCTTGTACTGATCCTGCGCGAAATATTCGGTGAGCACGTTGTGGCCCAGCTTGACCGTGCCGGAGGTGGGCAACTCGACGCCGGTGAGCAGCTTGATGAGCGTCGACTTGCCCGCGCCGTTCACGCCGACCAGCGCCACGCGGTCGCCGCGCTCAATGTTGAAGCGCACATGATTCAAAACCTGTTTTTCGCCGTAGCTTTTTGAGAGTCCCTCAGCCTCAGCCACCGTGCGGCCCGAGGGCGGCGGCTGCGGGAATTTGAAGTGGATAACCGGCTCCTCTTCAGGAACCTCGATGCGCTCGATTTTTTCTAGTTCTTTAATGCGGCTCTGGACTTGTTTCGCCTTGGTGGCCTGAGCGCGGAACCGATTGATGAATGCCTCGAGGTGTTCGATCTGGATTTTTTGGTTGCGGTACGCGGCGATGAGCTGGTTGCGTCGCTCATCCTTTTGCGAGAGGTATTTGGTGAAGTTGCCCTGGTAGATGGTGAGGCGCTTGTTCCAGATTTCGACGGTGCGGTCGATGGTAACGTCGAGAAAATAGCGGTCGTGCGAGATGAGGGTGTAGCCGAAGGGATAGTTTTTGAGGTAGTCCTCAAGCCAGTTGCGGGTTTCGAGGTCGAGATGATTGGTGGGCTCGTCGAGCAGCAGCAGGTTGGGTTTGGCCAGCAGCAGCTTGGCGAGGGCGATGCGCATCTGCCAGCCGCCGCTGAATTCGCCGGTGTCGCGGGACCAATCCTGCTTACCGAAGCCGAGGCCGGTGAGCACAGCGCCCACCTGCGCATCGAGCGCGTAGCCGTCGAGCGCGTGGAGTCGCTCCTGCACGGTGGAGTAGCGCTCGGCGACGGCGGCGTATTCGGAGCTTTCGTGGTCGAGCTCGGCGAGTTGCGCGCCGAGTGTTTCCACCTCGCCGGCCATCGAGCGAATTTCGTCGAAGACGGTCAGGCACTCCTCGAACACGGTGCGGCCCTCCAGGCGTAGGCCCTCCTGCGGCAGATAGCCGATGCTGATGCCGCGCGTAGTCTGGAGCACGCCGTAGTCGAGTGTTTCGAGCCCCGCAATCACCTTCATGAGCGTGGATTTGCCGGTGCCGTTGGCCCCGACCAGCGCGGTCTTTTCGTTGTTGCGGATGAGCCAGTCGGCCTCGAGAAAGAGGACGCGCGGGCCGAACCGCTTGCCGGCATTCTGCAGTGAGATCATTCACTACTAGTTTATCGATACGGGGCGCCGGCGAATCAGTCCACAGTGGTTCACAATCTTTCCGCCGCATCATGGGCGCGATTCTCCTTTATAATCGGGCCGTTATGCACGATTCGACCCTTGCGCGCCCCACTCATGCAAACGACAGAATTGCACTGTGGCTGACGGGGTTGGCTTTCACAGCCATCCACGTCGCATTCAGCGGCCGATATGGTTTCCACCGCGATGAGTTGCTGAGCTACAGCAACGCGATTCATCTGGATTGGTGTTACGTGGTGTACGCGCCGCTGACCGCGTGGCTGGCGCGTGTGGAACTGGTTGCTTTCGGACCCAATCTCGTGGGCTACCGCCTTTTGCCGGCGGTCTCGGTCGGACTGGTGAGCGTGCTTGCCGGCTTGATTGCGCGCGCGATGGGCGGTCGACGGCGTGCCATGCTGGTGGCGGCGGTGGCAGCGGGCATCGCTGGGCCGATCTGTTTTGCGGGCTCCTTTTTGTCTTACATGTCGTTCGACGTTCTGTGGTGGGTGCTGGTGGCGTGGGCCATTACGCGGCTGCTGCAGACGGAAGATCCGCGCTGGTGGATCATGATCGGCGCGGCCATGGGGTTGGGACTGCTGACGAAATACACTATCGTCTTCTTTGCGGTGGGCCTGCTGGGCGGAATGCTTTTGACTCCCGACAGGCGCTATTTTCGCTCCGGCTGGTTCTGGTGCGGCGTAGCTGTTGCGCTTCTAATTGCACTGCCGGTGATCGTGTGGCAGTTCCAGCATCACTTTGTGGCCCTTGCATGGATGAAGAGCATTCATGCGCGCGATGTTTCAAGGGGGATGACCGACTACTTCATACCCAACCAGTTTTGGAATACGACCAATCCTGTGACAGTGCCGATATGGTGCGCGGGCCTGTGGTTTCTGTTTGCGACTCGAGCCGGCAAGCCGTTCCGCCTGCTCGGCTGGATGTATGTAATTACGCTGATCCTGTTTACGGTTGCAAGGGGGCGCGACTACTACATGGCCCCGGCGTACCCGATGTTGCTGGCTGCGGGAGCGGTGTGGGGCGAAAGCTGGCTTGCAGCCGCAAGCCCGCGTGGGCAACGGATAGTTAAGCGAGTTACGCGGAATGCGCTCACCATTGGCGCACTGGTCGTGTTCGCGCTGACGCTTCCCATTGCGCCCATCAACTCGGCGTGGTGGCGTCTTGGCGACGCGACCGCGAACCACCAGAGTTTCAGCATGCAAATCGGCTGGCCCGAACTTGCTGCCACCGTTGCTCACGTTCGCGATTCCCTGCCCGTGGAAGATCGCAGCCGCGTTGGAGTGCTGGCAGCCGACGAGGGCGAAGCCGGCGCTGTAAACATGTATGGGCGCGCTTATGAGTTGCCCGAAGCAATCAGCGGCATGAACTCGAACTGGCTGCGCGGATATGGCAATCCTCCTCCGCAGACCGTGATTGCCGTCGGCTTCAAGGGTGAAGAACTGGACAAGATATTTGGCCGGTGCGAGGCTGCCGCGCAACTTTCGAATCCGTACGGAATCGTCAACGGAGCTATTGGAGACCGCACCCAGGTTTACGTTTGCCGCGATATTCGCGAGCCCTGGCCGGAGTTCTGGAAAGGGTTTCAGTATTACGGGTGAACGGGTCAGCTAACTGCTATGGCCTGATCTCGACAGGCGTGCCCACAGGCACCAGGTTCCAGATCTCATCGATCTCGTCGTCGGTAACAGCGACGCAACCGAGGGTCCAGTCATACACGCGATGCGAAGCGCCCAGCCAGCCCATGCCGTTGGGCAACCCGTGGATCATGATTGCTCCGCCGGGTGAGACGCCCATCTTCTCTGCTCGCCTGCGGTCCTCGGCGTTGGGATATGAGATGTGCATCGCCTTGTGATAATGGCTGGCTGCGTTCTTTTCGTCGATGATGTAGCGACCTTCGGGGGTGCGGCCGTCGCCCTCACGCTCTTTTGCTGCGAGCCCTCCGCGGCCCAGCGCGACTTTGTAAACGCGAATCACCTTGCCGCCAGCGAGCAGTTCCATCACATGATCTTTTTTGAGGATCAGAATGGAGTCGGCCTTAACCGGAGCCGGCGTTTGAGTGGGAGGCGCTGCTGCGCAAAGTGGAAACGCCGAGAACAAGAGAGCGACAGTTGCCGCGATCCACTTCTTCGGGGGCATGGCGAAATCATAAATCCGGATGGCGAGGCGCTGCGTAGTTCCTTCCCACTCGAGCGGCAAAAACAAAGACGTCGCGAGGATGGGGCACCCGGCTAACGCGCTGGCGCGGCTTCGGTATATGGGACCGTCATCGCGACTGAGGAACTTCGATCGGCGAGCCCTGGCGCGTTGGATATCTGGCAGACGGCGTAACCCTGCTGGTTATATGGGCAATACATGCCGCTGGGCGGCGCGCCATGAATTACGGCCCAGGTCACCGGGTACTCGTGTGCAAGGCTGGTGAACTGCTCCGCGTTAAAACTGTTCAGTCCAGCGGTGGCGTTGCTCATCTGCTTCCATTCCGTGGCCAGGTTGGGAAAGATGGCAACCACGCCGCCGTCCTTGTAGTAGTCGGCCAGCGCTGAGCGCTCGCTGAGCGCGCGGAAGCCGTGCACGTCTACTCCGTCCACAGCCATGTAGCGGGCATCGACGGCGAAGATCGCGTCCTGGGGCGTGTTGTGGCGAATCCACCACGTGGTGTTGAGCCACGCGTTGGATGTTGGGAACACCCCGGGGATTTCAATACGCGGGCTATAGGGATAGGTGGCGTAGCCAACGTAGCTCATGCCCACGGTGAGGCCGATGAGCAGGGCCGGCAACGCCCAGCGAAGTTTCTTGCCGGATGTGTATTCGCCGATAAGACCCGCTAGCAGCAGCATGAAGATGAGAGTGATGAGGTGGAAGCAGCGCAGCGGCTGTAGCCGCGCGAACATATCCAGATTGTGGGTTGAACAGATGATGGCGCCGGCGACGATAGAGACAAGACCAAAGGGAATGAGGACGAAACTGATGCGGCTGAACTGCTGCGTGGTGCCGCGAAAACTGCCCTTCCAGAACCACAGCAGAAAGGCCAGCGGCGCGAGCAGCCCGAGCCAGTGGTACCAGGTCCAGGTGGAGAGGAAGTAGAAGTCGCGCGAGTAGAGCGCCTCGCGGTACGGGCCTTGCGCGGGTGCAAGGTGAAAACCGGGGGGAATGATCCCCAGCACGGCTCCGGCAACCGGAACCGGCTCAGGGGCGGGAACGCGGCTGCGCTCCATCATCCACAACAAGCCGGCTGGAAACAGCAGGTAGGTGGCCATCTGCGGATGGATCGAGGCGGTAACCAGGGTGAGCACAGTTGCCAGCTTGTAGCGGCGCGACAGAAATGCGGTCAGCGCAAAGATGGTGAGCGGCGTTGAGAACGAGCGCGCCGTTATGTAGGGATCCATCAGCAGCAAGCCGGTGTTGGTGGCCGGCATGGTGAGAATGGTGGCGATAACCAGCACTGAGGCCCAGCGGGCGCGCGCGGAGGAGAAGCAGACCGATGCCAGCAGCCAGCATGAGACCAGCAACGCAAAAGTCGTGAGAATGTACCAGAGGAAGATCGTCCAATCGATGGAGAGATGAGTGAGCCTGGCAGTCCACGCCAGGATGGGCGCAAACAGCGAGAGATGTTCGTGGGATTGGAAGAATTCTGTGCCGTAGGGAAAGAGCGCGGGGTGCAAAAGTTTTTGCGCCGCGGGAATATAGATCTCGCTGTCGTCAACGCCCATATGATAGCCGGCAATGCCAATTGCGCCGGCGGTTATCAGGGCTAAACGGAAATAAGGCGGCCTCTTGTCGGGGGCTTTAATCAACACGCTCTCCCAGGCAGGCATCTAACATGAACGATTCGGGCTCGGCGATAAAACCGAGGTGCTTCCGGGCGTACATGCGAGTCGGCCAGGAGGGAAACGAGACCGGCGAATTCAAAACCTGCAACCAATAAAGAATAAATGACCAGGGCTGGCCCCAAAAGGGCATTTTTCGACAACTATCAGTGAGACGCAAGATGATTTCGGCAGGATTACCAGCGAAGATTTATCATAAGGAATTGGAAGTGTTGCCCGGAATCGAGAGTGATTCCCGCCCCGGCTCGGAATGTGTGCTGGTTCTGCGCGGTAAACCTGCAGGGCTGGTTAGCGTCTAGTCAACCAGGTGGCATGTGCCGAAATGTTTGTTGGGTTTAGGGCCCAGGGTTTTTGAAGCGCTGAATCCGGAATTTTGAGATTGCAGACAAGAATAATGAGACTGCTGAAAGTTCTGCCGTTATTGCTCATCGTTGTCGGTGCCGTAATTCTTTTTGAGCGGCCAGCTTATGCCTACGCCGACCCTGGCACCGGCCTGCTGGCTATCCAGGCGGTGGGTTCGGCGCTGGTGGCCTCGGGGTGGTATCTTCGCCGCAAGATATATGCTTTGTTCAACAAAGGTGGCGCGGCGGTAAAGGAAGCAGAAGCGCCGCCGAGAACAAGCCACGGCGACGACTCGCCTAACTCGTAAAAGCTCCGGCAGGTCTCACGATCGAGCGCGAACAAATCAATCCGCAAGTTTTTGCTGAGCTCAATAAAAATGCGCTGACCTTTCGCGATCCGGCGGGGCAGCTCATTTTGATGCAGGAGTACGCTTTGAGGCGGGTGCGCGAGACTGCGGCAGCCGAGGCGAGGCGTTTTCTTGACTCAGCCCTGCGCGCGCAGCTTGAGGCAAGCGGTGACCTTGTGTCGAGCGAGATGGTAGAGCTGGATGCAAGTGGCATTCCTGCAGCCAGCGCTGAGGGCGGGTTCTGGCTCAAGCATCCGCGCATTCACCCCATCAGCTACCCGTGGGAGTGGACGCCGGCCCAGTGGCGAGCCGCGGCGGAACTGACGCTGGGCATCGCAGGCAAAGCAATCGATGCCGGATGGACGCTGAAAGACGCGACACCGTTGAACGTGGTTTTCGCGGGCGCACGTCCGGTGTTTGTCGACGTGCTGTCGTTTGAGCCGCGCAATCAGCACTCCACCGTCTGGCTGGCATACGGGCAGTTTGTGCGCACTTTCCTGCTGCCCCTGGTAGCCGCAAAATATCTGAACTGGCCATTGCAGGCCACCATCTTCTGGCGCGATGGCTATGAGCCAACCATGCTGGCGCGGGCGCTGCCGCTGCGGCACCGGCTCAATCCCAAGCTGCTTGACGTGGTCACATTGGCGGCAATGCTTGAAGGCAAGGGCAAAGGGAGCGCCAAGCCGGCTGAGAGCAAAACCGATCCGGAACTTGCAAAACACATTCTGCACAAGCGGCTGGCGCGGCTCACTAAGCAGATTCGCCATGCCGCCAGCGGCGAGAGCGCGAGCCAATGGAGCAAGTACAACCAGAGTGCGATCCATTACCAGCCCGCCGACGTTGAGGCCAAGCAGGCTTTTGTGCGCGGAGTTTTGGAGCGGCTGCGGCCGGCGAGCGTGCTCGATATCGGCGCCAATACCGGAACTTATTCGCTGATGGCGGCAGAAGCCGGGGCGAAGGTGGTTGCGCTGGATAACGACACGGCAGCGCTTGACGAGCTGTTTCGCGCCGCGGCAGTCAAAAAGAAATCCGTGACCGCCATGGTGGCCAACATTGCGCGGCCCACGCCGGCTGCGGGCTGGCGTAATCGCGAGCAACTATCGCTGCTCGACCGGTTGAGCGGCAAGTTTGACCTGGTGCTGATGCTGGCCGTGATCCATCACTTGATCTTGCGCGAGCAAGCGCCGTTGACTCACATTGCCGGGCTGGCTGCCGAACTCACCAATCGATGGCTGCTGGTGGAGTGGGTACCGCCTTCAGACCCCATGTACCAGGAGTGGCTGCGCGGTCGCGACGAGCTGTACGGAAATCTTGCCGAGGCCGACCTGGTTGCCGCGCTCGAGCCGTTCTTCAGGCAGATAGATAGAACGCAGCTCGGGAATGGCCGCGTGTTGCTGGTGTTTGAGCGCCCTGATGCGATCGATAACGCGCAAAGCCAGGCAAGCACATCGAACGTCGGCTCGCAACCGGAGGCACAAGCCGAATGATGAAGCGCCTCGCCCAGGCGTGGGGATTCGCCTCGATTCTTCTGCTGCCCGACTACATTGACCTCACTTCTCAGGCCGGCGATGCGCGTATGCGCGTACCTGCTCCACTGACCAAGGTTGCGCTCGCTCACCTGGTCGACATGCTGATTGTCATAGTGGTATTTGCGTCGCTGACGGCTGCGCTGCGCAGGCTCAAAAGCTGGCCGGCCATTCGCTGGGTGCTGGTGGCGCTGCTGCCGCCCATGCTGTTTGTCCGCAACCTGAACGTGATGCCGGGCGACATTCCGAGTGCAGTGGTGATTGCGTTGAACCTGTCGTGGATGGCGATCGTGGTGGTGCTGGTTTGGCGGTTCAAGTCTCTCGCTGCAAAGATGCGCCAGGCCGGCAGCGTAATTCTGACCGGGTTTGCGGTCTTTGCCATGGTGATGACGGTTCAAATTGTGCGCGAAGCGCTGTGGCGGCCCGGACCGCAGGCTTACGCTCATCCCATTGCCGCAGCGCCGGCCACCAGGCCGCGATTGGTGTGGGTGCTTTTTGACGAACTGGGATATAAGCAGACCTTCGAAGCGCGCGACCCTTCGCTGAGCCTGCCGAACTTTGACCGGCTGCGAGCCGAGAGCACGACTTACACGGATATGACGCCCATTGCGTACCGCACCACCCGAGCCGTGCCCACGCTGATGCTGGGCCGCGCGGTGACCGATGTTGAATACACCAACAGCAATAAGTACCTGGTGCAGATTGAGGACAAGCACTGGCAACAATTCAATGCGGACGATTCTCTGATCGGGTTAGCGGCGCAGCATGGGGTAACGACATCCATCATCGGCTGGTACATCGCCTATTGCCAGGTGTTCCAGAAGGTGGCGACCGAGTGTTACTGGAGCAATGACGACGCGCAGGATCGCGGGCCAACCATGCTGGACGCGAGCTTTGCTGAGAACGTCTGGTTCCCTTTGCAGATGATGGTGGAGCAGTTTGTGTGGCCCAGCCGCGCGTGGGCCGACGACGCGGCGTTTAACGAGCGGGGCCACATTGCTTCAGTTCAGGATGTGAGCCGGCACGCGCTGTCGGCGCTGGCCACCAGCCAGGCCGACGTGATTTTCCTGCACATTCCGGCGCCGCATCCGCCGGGATTCTGGGATCGGCGAACCCAGACATTTGCAATTGGCGGTTCGTATGCAGACGGACTCGATTACAGCGACCGGCTGCTGGGCCAGATGCTCGCGGAGCTCGAGAAACAGCCGCGATGGGCATCGACAACGCTGGTTCTGCAGGGGGATCACTCGTGGCGAACGGCGATGTGGAGGCCGCTGCCGGGCTGGAGCGCCGAAGATGAGCGCATCTCGCACGGCGGAGAGTGGGACCCGCGGCCGGTAGTGATGATTCGCGAGCCGGGCCAGCAAAGTGCGAAGACAGTGACTGCCCCCACCAGCCTGATGTACGTCCACGATTTTGTGGCCGCGTGGATTAAGGCGATGGGCAGTGGCGCGACAGTGAAAAAGTAAAAGCGTGATGAAGTGAAGAAGTTGAGGTGCTAAGCAGGTATTTTCCGCCGCAGTCGGAAGGCTTATGGTCGGCACCTCTTAAATGACCTGTGTAGAAGCGCTCCACGCTGTCAGAAGCCCATCCCCGCGCCGTAAGCGCAGTGGTCGTTAGCCCCGCGCTTCAGCGTGGGGAAAGCAGATCACCCAATACCGCCGGGAGTCCCGTAGGGACGGCGCAAGGGCATTTCATTTGCTGAAACCAATAGCACGCAGCCTGCTCAGTCCGCCTTTTTCACTTCGGCGATGAGCTGCTGAAACGCCGGATTGGAGCGAAGAGCTTTGAAGGCCGGGTCCTGCTCCACATACATCATCCAGCCTTCGTGATCGCGGTAGGCGGCTTCGAGAACGGCAAGGGCAGCGGCACTGTCGCCCAGGGCCATGAGACAGCGGGCGCCGTCAACCTTGCTGCCAACGTAGTAGCTGTGGTCAGAAAGGCTGCCGCAGGCGCGCAACGCAGCCGGATAACCCGTGGTGCGGTAGACGTCGATGGTTTCTTGCTCCATGGCGGGATCGGCGAGGCCGCGGAGTACCCACTCGAATTGCTGTGCCGCCTGGGTTTGATCGCCCATCGCCGCGTAGACGTACCAAAGCTTGTAGTGAGCAACCAGGAAATTCGGGTTCTCCTGGAGCACCTGTTGCATCTGATCGATGGCCTGCGGAAAACGGCCCTCGTATTCGTAGAGCCAGCCGAGATTTGTGCGCAGGATGGGCGAGCGGGGATCGACCGACAGGGCCGCCTGCAACTGCTGCTCGGCTTCGCTGAATCTCCCCGAGGTCATAAGCATCTGCTCGTACCAGTGATGGGCGTTCACGTTGTTGGGATCGAGCGCGACCGCCTTGCGGAATTCAGTCTCGGCGTCGATCGGATTCCATCGATAGAACCAGTCGGAGAATCCCAGCGCGGCGTGTGCCTCTGAAAGCGAGGGATCGATCGAGAGCGCCTGTTCGGCTGCTGCCCAGGCCTGGCTGCGCGCGGTTCCGGGGTCCATCCAACTGTATTGCCCCATCAGATTGTAGGTATCGGCAAGCTGCGCGTAGGCCTCGGCATATTTGGGGTCGATGGCCACGGCGCTGCTGAAGCTCTCAATGGCTTGCTCAAAACCGATCTTCGATCGCTGTGAAAGGGAATACAACCCCTTAAGATAGGCGTCGTGAGCTTCATATTTCCCTGGCCGGTACCTGGTCTGCTGCAGCGTGGGCACATGCAGTGAAAGCGCATGACCGACTGAATCGGCCACGCTGGACTCGAATTCGAATTGGTCGCTGAGGTCGCCCTTGTATACGTCGGCCCACACGCGCGATTGATCGCCAATCCTGATCAGTTGCGCGGAAACACGCACCTCGGCTCCCTGTTGCTCAAGACTGCCTTGAATGAGGTACTGTACATTGAGCTCGCGGCCAATCTGGTCGAGCGACTTGCTGGTGTTGGCGTAAGTGCGGGCCGACGCCGGCGCAATCACTCGCAACCGCCCCGGAGCAAGCGCTCCCAGCCGCGCGATCAGTTCCTCGGTAATACCGTTGCAGATGTATTCGCGAGAGGCGTCGCCGGTGCTGTTCACAAAGGGCATCACCGCGATGGATATGACGGGCATGTGGGCATCGCGCCAACGCACCGCGAAGAAAACCGCTCCGGTGAGGACGACGCAGGCGAGGCCCGCGACAGAGATTGCTTTGAACGACGGCCGGTGCGGTACGTTTGCCGGTGGTTGAGTTTCAATCGGGGCGGGCGCAGCCGGCGGAATGGGGGCAGGCGCGGAAGGCGCCTCCACAGCTTCTGCGACCATTTCCACTTTGGCCACGAACCGGTACCCGCGGCCGCGGACAGTCTCAATATAGCGGGGCGATTGCGAGTCGTCGTCAAGCGCCTCACGCAGCTTGCTCATGGCCGCGTTCAGGCCGTCTTCAAAGTCGACAAAGGTGTCGTTGGGCCAGAGGTGCTCGTGCAGCTCCTTGCGGCTTACCAGCTCACCGCTGCGCTCGGCCAGTACCAGCAAAAGACTGCGCGGCTTCTCCTGTAAACGCATGGGCCTGCCATTCCTGCTCAGATCCCCGGATTGGAGATCGAGAGCAAAAGGCCCGAAGCGGGCTTGAGCCCGCATGGATGAAGGAGAAGTTACCATAGCCAGCGAAATTCAACGATGGGGGCCTGACAGTGCGTGAATCGTTAGGATCTTGAGTAGCACTACGATACCACAATCTTGACCGCCGGGGTATGAAATGGTTTGTTACTTTATTAAAATCAAAAGCTTATGCGATTAGATAGAATTCAGTCAAAATTAAGATAGGGTCCATTGACCAACCCGTTCAGGGCTCGTACCTTGCAAACATCCGGGAGCGACACTTCTAAAAGTTGAGAATGTTCAGCTCCCCAGGAGAGTTCCCCACATGCGGCAAAGAATAGTAGTACGTCGCGTAGGGGCCCAGTTTCGCTCTGCCGGTTTACCGGTAATGGCTTTTGGCTTGGTTTTGGTAATGTTCCTGGGCCTTCCTTCTGCGCATGCGCAGTCGCCGATTGGAACGGCAGAGTCCTGCTTCGAAGCTGGACCGGATCACGTTCCAGCATTCACAGCCACTCCGGTGCCACCGGTGCGGCCCGTTACCCGGTCACAGGTAAGGTTCCAGGTTCCCTCCGTGGCTTCAGCTACGGCCGCCAGGATGGTGCCTGCGGAATTCACGCCCCTCAAGGCTCAGCCCGTTCACATGTTGAATGCAGGGAACAAGGATCGCTGGATACCTGCGCTGAGAAAACCGGCTGAAATCCTGGTGTCGGAGCGATAGACCGGACTCCAAAGTCCGCGGCTTCCCAGCCGCGCTGGCGTGGCTCCTTTCCAGCGCCTCTAATCACACTGCAAGTGCGTCAGCGGTTGCTAACGATCTGGCACCCGTTCAGTTCGTGTAAACGCGGACGTACTCGACCTGCATGGTCGATGGGAAGACGGTGGTTGTGTTGACGTCTCCCGGCCATGATCCCCCCACCGCCAGGTTCAGGATGATGAACTGCGGGCCCTGGTCGAATGGCCATGGAGTCGGTGACCAGGCGGAGTCAGTCGACTTGTAGGTCGCGTACACGTTGGAGGGAAGGTCAATGTAATACTGTATCTCCCCTTTTGTCCAGATCATGCCGTAGGTGTGCCATGCGGCGGCGGAAAATGGCGGAGTCATAGCTGCACTTGGATACTGCTCCGACCCGTTTTCCTCATCTCCGCTGGTGCCGCCATGCACCGAGCCGGCGATCCAGTCATAGCCTTCAGGAGCGGCCCCGGCATACGGCGGCGGGTCGTTGCCGTCAATGTGCTCCATGACGTCGAGTTCGCCGCAGAGAGGCCAGTTAATGGTTGTGATATTGTCGCCCAGCAACCAGAACGCGGGCCACATGCCCTGGGATTCCGGCAGCAGCATCTTGGCCTCGATGCGGCCGTACATGAAGCTGAACAGCCCTTGCGATTTGAGGCGGGCTGAAGTGTAGGTGGTGCCGGAGGGGTTCTCCGCGACGATATTCAAGCCCCCGCCGGGTGCGATGAATGCATTGGGATTCGCCGCACTGCACGGACTGGTGCTGGAGCCCGCGGCGCAGTAGGTTTCCTGCTCATCGTTGCCGCAGCATTGGTAGCCCGTGTCGTAAGTCCAGTTGGTTGCGCTGGGCAACGTGTTGGTGGTGCCGGTGTTTTGGAACTCATCGCTCCACACGAGAGTATCGGATGCGATCGCCTGAAAAGTCTGCGTGGTGACGCTGCTGTTAGTGTCGCCAGAGGCCGTGGCTATTGCATTCAGCGTGACGCTGGACGAAGACGCTACCAGGAACGGAGCAAGGTACTGCGTGGACGAAGTGGTGGGCGTCGAGCCGTCGATCGTGTAGTAGATGGTCGCGCCCGCTGTGGTGCTGCTCAGCGTCACAATCACTGCGCCGTTTTGCGCCCCATCACCGGTTGAAGTTGAAACATTTGGCGCAGCAGCTTGTGGCGGGGCCACCGTAATCGTATAGGCTGCTGTTGCAACCGGCGATTGGCTGTATCCGCTAGCCGTAGCAATGGCCTCGACTGTTTCCGACGCCGTCACAGCCAAGGGCGCGCTGTAAACCGTGGAGCTAGTAGTGGGCGCCGTCCCGTCCGTGGTGTAGTAAATTGTCGCACCGGCCGTGCTGTCGCTTACCGTTACCGTCTGCGTGGTGCTGAATGTGCCAGCCGCCGGAGAGAACGTGGGCGCGGCAGCCTGCTGCTGGACCGGGCACGCGCAGGTTGTACCGCCACCACCGCTGCTTCCGCAACCGGTCAACGAAAGAGCCACGACTAAAACGAGCGGAAAGCGAGAAGCTAGAAAGGTTGACATAAGTGCAAATCTCCCGACCGGAAATATTACGTCGGTTATGGAGCTTCTGTGAAGTGGCGGCAGGATAAAAAGGCGAATCCAGCACGGTTCAATGCACAAATAAAGGGGTTCGCCCATAGCAAATCCTGCTTGAAACCCGCCGGGTTTCAACTCCTGAGGAGTGTTTTTCAGTCATTAAACTGCGCTTGATGTGTTGTTCTGGACCCTGGAAAGACAGTTCCAACGGGCAGCCCGCTCTGGGTTAGGATGTGTCATGGAAATTCGAAAGCTTTGTATGGGCGCCTGCCGGGCGCTGATTCTATTCATCCCGATGGGCGCGCTCGCTGGCACCGTCTGCCTTAACGCCCAGGGAGCGCAAAACTCAGCCACGCAGAGTCCGGCAACACCGGGCACGCCGGCGCAGCCCGCCCAGACTGACCAGAAGCCCCCTCAGGCCAAGCCCAAGCCGCCCATTCGCCCGATCGATATGGCGCCGACGATTCCCACGCGGTTCGACTTTCTGCGCGGGGCATACGGGCCGTTTCGCGCCAACAACGATCTGCTCTACTACCATCTCGACATTCGCGTCGATCCGGGAAAGAAATTCATCGGCGGCAAGAATACGGTGCGGTTCCGCATGCTGAAAGACGGCACGCGCATCCAGCTCGACCTCAGCGAAAAACTCAACATCGACAAGATCCTGTTCAAAGGCGCGCCGCTCAAATACCAGCGCGACACCGGCGCGGTATTCATCGACTTTCCTCAGACGCTGCATGGCGGACAGGTGTACGAAATTGAGTTTTATTACTCGGGCAATCCGCCTGAGGAGGGCCGCTTCGGCTGCATCACCTTCAAGAAAGATACGTCGGGGCACGACTGGATCAACACCGCATGCGAAGGCGAAGGCGCCAGCATTTGGTGGCCGAATAAGGATCAGTGGCGCGACGAAGTTGAGAGCATGGACATCAGCGTTGCCGTGCCCAACGGGCTCACCGATGTATCGAATGGAAAGTTTGCCGGCAAGACCGATCTCGGCGACGGCTTTACGCGCTGGGACTGGCACGTGAGCTACCCAATCAATAACTACGATGTGGCGTTGAACATTGGCAACTACATCCACTGGGGCGAGAAGCTGGGCGACATTCCGCTCGATTACTACGTGCTGCCTGAAGATCTTGACAAAGCGAAGGTGCAGTTTGCGCAGGTGCCTGAAATGCTGACGGCCTACGGCCACTATTTCGGGCCGTATCCGTTCGCGCGCGACGGATACAAATTGATCGAGGTGCCGTACTCGGGCATGGAGCACCAGAGCGCCGTGGCCTACGGCAACTTATTCAAGAACGGCTACCTCGGACGCGACTGGGCCGGCGTTGGCATCAGCCTCAAATTCGACTTCATCATCATTCACGAGAGCGCGCATGAGTGGTTCGGCAACAGCATTACCGCCGACGATGAGTCCGACATGTGGATTCACGAGGGGTGGGCCACGTATCTCGAGGGCCTGTACGTGGAGTACCGCTGGAACAAGGCCGACGGCATCAAGTATCTGAATGGATTGAAGCCGAAGATTGTAAACATGCGGCCGATCATCGCCGAACATGAAGTGAACTCTGAGCCGACCGAGGACCAGTACTTTAAAGGCGCGCTGATGCTGAACACACTGCGCAGCGTGATTGACGACGATGCAAAGTGGTTCGCGCTGATTCGTGGTTTCTATCAGCGCTACAAGTATCAGAACATCATGACGCCCGAGGTAGTGAGCTACTTCAACCAGCATTCAGGCATGAATCTGACGCCGATCTTCGACCAGTACCTGCGCCACCCGCACATTCCGCGGCTTGAGTTGTTGTTTGGCGAAGCGCCCGGCCTGGTCGGCTACAAATGGATGGCCGACGAAGAGGACTTCAGCATGCCGGTGCGCGTAGGCACACCCGATCACTGGCAGATCATTCATCCCAAAACAACCGGATGGCAATGGATGAAGACACCGATCGCGAAGGATGATTTCCAGGTCGCGACAGATTTGTATTACGTGGACGTAGACAAGCAATAGTAGCGCCGGGCTCCAGCCCGGTTGTACCGCCGGTCTCCTGACCGGCTGAAGTGTGGGCGTCCTCGCCCGCACACGGCTTAATACTGGGCCAGCATTTTCATCGTCCGTAGGTGTCGCAACGCGAAACCACTCCACCGGCAGGTAGCCCCACTCACACTGGTATCGGGAGCTGTGGCAGGCTGCCCACTCACACTGGTATCGGGAGCTGTGCCCATTCATCGCGGCGTTATCGCGATGAGCGGGTCTTCGGCAAGGGAAACCCGGGGACGGACGGGATGTTCCCAGAATCATTGGCCAGCGCGAGATGTCGGCTTGCGTCTACCGATCCGTCTCCTCAACGGGCGGAACTAAGCGCACCGCACCCATTCTGTTAAGGTCCAAATCAAAGACAGCCCTTGCCGCCCAACCACTCCGCCCCTCACCCGCGCGCAAATTTCTCCACCGCCGTTTGCATGCAATTACGCGCTCCCGGCGCACAATGGAATTGCAATGGATCGAACTACGGCTCTACGGATCATGACGAACATCGCGGCACTGTCACAAGCCAAAGCTTCAAGGCGCGCCGCATCTGAACGCTCCTCAAAAACCACGCAGAAACTGTACAGCCATGGATCTCTTCCAACGGAATCAACAGCTTGGAGCATTAAAAGCCATACAGAAACTGTACAGATTCCGCACAGTTTCCATGCAGATTCACACAGTTTCTGTGCGGCTCTGGACGCTTTACACACTACTGCGGGTCGAGTTCGAAGGCGTGCGGCTTGGGCTGCGCTGATTTGCGCTGATCGGCAACCAGCAATGCGTCCTTCTCTTCAAGAGCCTTGTTCATCCCCGCTTCATCCGGCAACTGCGGTCCCTCCTGCACAATCACGAAGTGCGTCTCATCCAGCCACATGCGCTTCTGTTCGTCTCCGTCGATGTCGCGCGCCTGGTCTTCCATGGGCGTGGAATAGAGTGCGAGATTGACTCCATGCTCGAGCTGGCTGCGGTCGAAGTCGGCAACGTTTTTACCGTCGATCTTAAGCGTGTAACGCGCGGCAGTGAGATGATCGACGCGCAAAATTTCCTGATCCATACAGGCGAGGTCAGAGACGCTGGCGACGAAACGCACCAGGCCGTTTTCGAGATCGAGTGGCAAAGGCAGCGAGCCGTCGAGTTCGGTCCAGGTGAGCTTGCCGTCTTTGGTTGCGAGGTCTGAGATTTGTGCATTGTCAGCCGATGTCGCGGCCGGCTGCGTTGCGTCGAGATGCACATTGGCGACGATGGGCGAAAAGCCCCAAGTGCGTGCCAGGGTCGCGGCCATGATCCATTGCGCGGGCTCGCTGGGATGAATGCGATCGGGAATAAGCAGCTCGGCAAACGACGGATTCAACTCTGCGGCTTTCTCAGTGAGCCTGTTCATCGGAGTGTTGAAGTCGGCATAACCGTAATGCGACGACGCGGCCAGGTCGCGAACCCATGCGGTGTAGCGGGTCATGGTTTCGTTGTAGTGTGGGAACTCAGTGCCGTGCGTAGTTTCGTCGTAAGGCGTAGGCGAGATTACGGTGATGCGCACGCCGGGAAGGTTCGACTGAATGGAGTCGAGCAGCTTGTGATAACCGGTTGAGTAGATGTCGAGATACTTGGGCTCGAATGGCGAGTAGAAGCCGTCGTTCATGCCGAGCATAATGGTGACGACTGTTGGCTGATGCGGAAACAGATCGCGCTTGAGGCGGAGCTGCGCGTCGCCAGTGTAGCCGCCATTGACATTGTCGCCGGGAATTCCGGCATTGAAAAACGCGACTTGCATCTTCGGGTAACGGGTGAGAAGAAAGTCCTCGACATAGCGTGGGTAATAACGCTGCGCAGTGATGCTGTCGCCGTAGAAGGCCACGCGATCGCCGTCTTTGAGCTCCAGTTGCTGCGCGGGCAGGGCCAGCGTTGCGGTGAGAGCGAAGACGGAAATGAATAAGCATTGACTGAGCTTCATGCGATTCTTGACTCCGTAGTTTCCAGATCCCGGAAGCGGGGCTTTGTTGGCTGATCGTTCTCTGAATTGCTCAGGGCCCTAAAGAGTTCTCGTCGAGGCGGGGCTTTCTAAAGGCACCAAAGTGCGACAATACTTCTTGTACATTGGAACACGCTAGCTGGTTTCCAACCGGCACTAGACTCAAGCAAGACCTTGGCGGTGACAGTAAGTTATCCTATAAATGATTGATATATATTGAGATGTTGACAACAAGGGCCTGTAGCTCAACGGTTAGAGCAGGGGACTCATAATCCCTTGGTTGGGGGTTCGAATCCCTCCGGGCCCACCACTGCAATCAATAACTTGCGGACATTCCATTTTTCAGCTTTTTTGCGGTGTGACGTGAATGGTGACGCACCTGTACGGGGCCCAAGTTCGGGCTAGCTGGCAGGGGACGCGCGTTCACGACGTCGCGCACATCTTCCATGCCCGGATGATGGTGAATCCGAGCCCGGAGTTCAAGTCATTGAAGTGTTGATTGAGACTCTGCATAACAGTCCACAATCGCATTCATTTCGCAGGGGACGTGGATTTTATGTCGACTCCCGCCGGGGCTTTAGTTGGCGCGGCAAAAATCGTTGTGCTGCCTGCGAGGCGCGAATCGAAGAAGGGCATCTGAATATATTTTTGCCAGGCGGGATCTCCGGTCCGCGTGGCCCAGAGCACGGTCCATGACATCAGCGCGTTGCCCGGTTGCAGGTCGGGTTCGATCTTCTGCGCTTCAGGTGTGTATTTCCCGACGATGGAAGGGTCGGCAATTGCGCGGGAGAGAAAGTTGACTGCATCGCTGAGCCGGTGGCCGCGCTGCTCAAGCGGGTAAATGTTCAGCCCCTGGCGGTAAGCCAGCTCGGCGATCATCACCAGCGGCTCAATGGCAAATGCCTGGTAATGCATGGCGAGTTCGTGGCGTTCCATTTCATCGGGGAAGGCGCCCTGGCCGTCCATCTCCCCGATGGCGGTGGCGTAGGTGCGCACGCCCTTGGCGAAGAGTTCGTTGTCTCCGCTGATGACTCCGGCGGCGGTGGCAGCAAGGCCGCGCCAGAAGAAATGATTGTTGGTGCTGGTGGTGGAGTTGGGTCCGCGGCTTTCACTTACTGACTTGAGCGCAGCTCTGTGCAGCCAGGCGATTACGCGATCGCGATCGGCGATGTTGAGTTTGGGCTCGCTGCGAATGATCGAAACCGAGAGCGAAAGCGAGGCGACGGTCCAGGTGGATTGAAACCACACCACCTGGTCGTCTTTGGCGTTGTAGTCGAGCAGAGCCGCTTTGTCTTGAACCCAGGGAAGCAGCGCCTGAATGACGCAGTTGGCCTCGGCCGGGTCGCCGGTGGCGAGGTACTTATCCGCGCCCTGTGCCGCGATCTCCTGGATCTTGTAGTAGGGTTCCGAGAGCTGATGCTCGAGTGGATTAAGCTCGCCGTGACTGCCGCTCATGTAACGCGAAGGAATGTGCTCACCATGCGGTGGAGGCGCGGGAAAAGGTGCGCCGACACAACCCTTAAGGTTTGCGAGCACGTCACGGAGGAGTGGATTTTCAGCGTTCTGGAGAGCCAGGCGGCGGGCCGCCGCATCGAGAAACGAAGCGTTGGGGTCTTTAACCACGAGCGGAGTTTCAGCGGATGAGGCGCCTGATATGAGCCAAGGAGCCAGAAACGCTGCGAGCCCCGCGAGCGCAGTCAAGCGACTAAATCGCTTTCCTCGACGTGGTTTGATTCCGACCTTTATGGCAAACCTCCGTCGCCGGGGATTCGGCGCACTCTCGATTTTACGGCCGGGGTGACACGGGGGCGTCGGCAGGAAGGGCCGGAATTGGCGCCGACGGCACAAAAATTGCGCCGCAGCGGAGACGAAGGCACATTTATCAAGCTATACTGCTGCATCGGCCGGTACCAGGAATGGCGCCGGCCGATTGGTGTCTTTTGGTTTGGCTGGTCATCACATGAACCATGGGGCACTGCATGCGCGGCCCGGGGCCAGTGATTTTTTGCCATTGCGGCCGGGCAACGCAACCTTAATTTAGACCGTCAATTAACAAAACAGGAGGGTCCGATGAAGATTACCGACTCGATTGCAACAGTGCTGAAGCACAAGGGGCCATTCAAGCTTTTGGCAATCGCGCCAGAGCAATCGGTCTTCGAGGCCCTGGAACTGTTGGCCGTCTACGACGTCGGCGCCCTGCTGGTAGTCTCCAACGACAAGCTGGTCGGGATATTCTCGGAGCGCGATTATGCGCGCAAAGGCGTGCTCAAAGGCCTTCATTCCAGAGAGACGCTGGTGAGCGAAATCATGACCAGCCCGGTGGTGTCGGTTACCCCCCGGGAAACCGTTGACGATTGCATGAACATCATGACCGGCCACCACTTTCGCCATCTGCCGGTGCTCGAGGGCGACATGATTGTGGGCGTGATCTCGATTGGCGATATGGTGAAGTGGGTGATCTCGGGGCAGGATCACGCCATCCAGGCGCTCGAGGGCTACATTGCCGGAGCCTATCCGGGATGAGAACGGCGCAATCTGCGGAGCTGGTCTGTTTTGATAGCTGCAGCAGGTTCAAGGGCTGCGGGACGCGCGCCGCAGCGTGACATCGCACTCCCCTGGCAACTTATAATCGCGGCAGGACGGCTTGCGGCATTCGCGGCGTTTCCCAAGCCTTCTATTCTTCCCTACAAAGCGAGAGATCCCCTTGGCACGTGAGACTGTTACCGCGCGTCTTGAGCAAAAAATCTGCATATCTGAAGTCGCCCAGTGCTACCACTTCGACTTTGCGATCGACAGCATGGAGCACTTTCACTTTGCTCCGGGTCAGTTTGTTTCTGCTGTCGCAGCCGACCAGAACGGCAAGCAGCAGACCCGCGCCTACTCGATTGCCTCTGCGCCGCGCGCGAACCACTTCGACCTTTGCGTGAACCGGGTGGAGAATGGGTTCTTCAGCAATCACCTGGCCGACCTGACCGATCTGCCCCCGGGCGCAACAATTCAAATTCACGGGCCGCACGGACACTTTGTGCTTCATGAGCCAATCACTGATTCGATCCTCATTGCGACAGGAACGGGAGTTGCGCCCATGCGAGGCTATGCGCAATGGCTCTTCCCCGAGGGCGGTCCCGACCGCAGCCAGGGCAAGGATATCTGGCTGGTCTACGGCACCCGCCATGAAACCGATATTTACTACCACGAAGAGTTCGAGGCGCTCGACGCGAAGCATCCCAACTTCCACTACCTACCCACGTTGAGCCGTTCGCTGGATAGCTGGACGGGGCTGCGCGGCTACGTGCAGGACCACGTTTCGCGCATAATCCAGGAACGCGCCGCGAAGCTCGGACGAAAACTGCCGGAAGCGCCCGTCGATCCCTCGATTCCACCAAACGAGTTGAACTTCGACATCTACGCGTACATATGCGGGTTGAATTTCATGGTGTCAAGCGTGCGCGAGACGCTGACAAACTTCGGCTGGCACCGCAAGCAGATTGTGTTTGAGCGGTACGACTGAAGTGCGGCTCGTGCGTCATGATTCGTGACACGTAATGCGGAGGGCGAGATACTGCCGCTGACGAATCCAAGCCCGGATTCAGAAAAGCGCCGCAACGCTACGCGACTGCTTTTTGTCATCTTCGCCGCTTACGCCTGCGCGCGTATCCTCGAGGTCTTCTCCGGATCGATTCCGCATCTGTGGATTGTGGCGCTCGATGTTGTGTCGGCTGCGGCGTTTGCGGCTGTTGACGGCTCGCGCCATTACCGCTGGCGCACCATGCTTGTGTTCGCGGTCATCTGCATGACTGTAGGCAACATTGTTGAGAACCTGGGCGTCGCCACCGGGTTCCCTTTCGGGCGATATCGCTTTCTTGAGCTGATGGGGCCCAAGATCTTTCATGTTCCCGTGTTGCTGGGGCTGGCGTATATCGGCATGGCTTACGTGTCGTGGATGCTCGCGTGCCTCATCCTCAAGACTCCTCTATCACCCGCCACGACGCGCTCCATCATCGCAATACCATTGCTGGCCAGCCTCATCATGACCACATGGGACCTGGCGCAGGACCCGGTATGGTCCACCATCCTGCACGGGTGGATCTGGTACGACGGCGGCGCCTGGTTTGGAGTGCCGATCTCGAACTACCTGGGGTGGTACGCAAACGTGTTCGTCATCTACCTGCTGTTTGCGCTTTATCTGCGGCGGCGGGGAGCGGCCGCAACTGTATCCGGCGCATCAGCTTCGTGGCCCGCGCCCGCTTTCTACGCGCTGTGCGCAGCGGGTAATGTGTTGCAGCTTGCATCGCGCTCCCCTGCGGCACTGGTCGCGGACCCGTCGGGCAGATTGTGGTCCGCTTCGCAAATTGTCGAGGCGTCCGCGCTGGTCTCGGCTACCTGCATGGGAACGTACGTTTATCTCGCCTGTCGCACGATGGGGTTGCGAACTCAAGAGCCGATAACGGCCGCGCGCACTGATCCGGCGGCAGGTTGATGCTGCTGTTTTGAAAGGGCACGGATTCATCCGTGCCGCAAACCGCGACGATTTTTCCGCGGCATCTGAAAACCGTTGCCGGGTTGTGGAAAGCCACTCAACGCGCGAACAAGCTCAACGGCACGGCCTGGCCCATTGCCTTGTATCCGGCGGGCGAAGGATGCAGACGATCGCCGCAATCGAACGCCGGCAGAAGTTGGTCGGGGTGCTGAGGATCGCGCACTACCGCATCGAAATCGACGACGCCGTCATAGTGTCCTGCAGCGCGGATCCATGTATTGATGGCCTGGCGGTCAGCCTCGTTCGATGGCAAGGGATGGTAGTAGCCCGACCCACCATAAGGCGTGATAGTTGCGCCAAAGATACGAATACCGTGAGCATGTGCGCGCATGATCATTTGGGCGTAAGCGGCTTCGATGTTTGCCACCATTGCCGCGTGGGCTTCAGCGGGCGCGTCGCCCCTGATGCTCAGCCCGCCCAGGTCGTTGACGCCTTCAAAGACAATCGCCCATTTGACGCCGGCCGGTGCCAGCACATCGCGGTCAAATCGCGCCAGCGCATTAGGACCGAGGCCATCAATGAGCAGATGGTTGCCGCCCGTGCCGCGGTTGGACACGGCGATGTCGCGTGTTGCTGGTGAGCTTTGTAGATTGGCCGCGAAAGCATCGGTCCAGCGATCGTTGCCGTTAGTTGTAGCGGCGTGGCCGTCGGTAATGGAGTCGCCGAGAGCAACCACGGTTCCGGCGCCGGCAGCGTTATCGATGACATCGATTCCCGTCACCTGGTACCAGTGTTCGATGTGTTTGGCATCGGGCAAATCGGCCGCTGAAACCTGGTCGCCGTGAACGTAGTATGTGGTTGCGCGCGAGCCGGGATGGCTGGTTTCACGCGAAGGCGGATCGTCGAGGTGATAGCTGACCGTAATGCTTGATAGGGCGTCGACGGGGAATTGGATCGGGTCCGAAACCATTTCAGCCCCGGGCGGTACAGTCACATCCTTCTCCCCTGAAAAAGTGAGCGCCTTGTCGGTGGCAACGTCGATGGCCGCGGATGACAGCGAGACCGGTCTGGCAATGTGGACTGAAGTAAAATGCAGCGCCTGAAATCCGAAAGCATTGGTGAGATGCACGCGTAGCGAAGTGCCGCCGACCGAGAGATGAAATATCTGGCGCACCGTGGCGTCACGCAGATCGTCGACGGGCAGTGCGTTCTGCGGTTCGGGAATCTGCTGGGAGGCGCCCCAGGTTTCGATCCAGGCTTCCGCGGAAGTTTCCGCCGCCTTGGGTGATTTCGTTTTGTTCTTCGCCCCGGCGTGCGCAACCGCAGCGAGCAACATCGCACCGCATACTGAAACCGCTACAAATTCACGTGCACGCATCATGTTTCACCGTTTAAGATCGAATGCCGAAGTAAATCGCTTTCACAAAATCGCACCAAGAATACCATTTGCGAGGTAATATGCGCGCCATTTGCACTTCGTGCTTCATCCTGCTTGTCTCACTATCTGCCGCGCTGGCAGCACAGACCCCTTCGCAACCCGCGCCGGTTAATTTCACCGCGGATCAGGATCACCAGAACATGTTGGACCAGCTTGGAATCAAGGCTTTGCGGCCGGGACCGAGCGGCAACGAGAATGCTCCGAATCATGCCAACAAGGACGAGTCGAAGGCGAACCCTTATCCCAACGTTCCCGATCCGCTCACCATGAATGACGGACGCAAAGTAACCACGGCGAAGATGTGGATAGACGAGCGGCGCCCTGAGATCGTGGACATGTACGAAAAATACGTTTATGGCCGGATCCCGAACAATCTCCCCACTGTTAAGTGGACAGTGACCGCGGTGGACCACGAGTTTCTGGGGTTCAGCCCGGTGACGGCGAAGGACATTGTAGGAGAAGTCGATAACTCCTCGTACCCGGCGATCAGCGTAAAGATTCACATGACCTTGGTGACGCCTGCCATGGCCCGCGGCCCGGTGCCGGTGCTGATCATGTTCGGGCCGACGGGATTTCCGAATCCCAACGAGCCGCGCGGCGCAGACATGGACAAGCTGAACGCCGCAATGAAGGCGTTGCTGCTGCAGCAGGACCCATCGCTCAAACAGTTATTCGATTCCCATCCTGCGTGGGAGCCGATCAAAAACTCGCCGTTCTTCCAGCCTCCGCAACTGAATGCGGATGGAGACCCGCCGAACACGTGGCAGTTGATTGCAGCGGGTTGGGGATTTGCGCTGCTCGATCCGGCCAGCATCCAGGCCGACAACGGCCAGGGCCTCACCAGAGGCATTATCGGACTGGTAAACAAGGGCCAGCCGCGCACCCCTGAACAATGGGGTTCATTGCGGGCGTGGGGCTGGGGCGCGGGCCGGGCGCTCGATTATCTTGAGACCGATGCTTCGATTGACTCCAAGCATGTAGGCATTGAAGGCGTTTCGCGTTACGGCAAAGCTGCGCTGGTCACCATGGCCTTCGATCAGCGTTTTGCCATGGTGCTGGTTGGCTCGTCGGGCAAGGGCGGAGCCACACTATTGCGTCGTAACTACGGTGAGGCGGTGGAGAGTCTGACAGGCACCGGCGAGTATCACTGGATGGCCGGAAACTTTCTGAAGTACGGCGCATCTGAGGCAACGTTCGGCAGCGGGAATCCTGGGCAGCTTCCGGTGGACTCGAACGAACTGATCGCGCTGTGCGCGCCGCGATTGACGTTCATCAGTTATGGAGTGCCTGAGAAGGGCGATGCGCACTGGCTCGACCACCAGGGCAGCTTTATGGCCACCGTGGATGCGAGCCGCGTGTTTGCGTTGCTGGGCGCCAAGGGCCTTGAAAGTTTTGGCGATTACCGCACGGCACAAATGCCGCCCATGAACCAGGGCGTGCTTGACGGCCAGCTTGCGTGGCGGCAGCACGACGGCGGCCACACCGACGCACCCAACATGAAGTACTTTATCCAGTGGGCCGACAAGTTTATTGGCCACACGCCGCCGCAGTAGGAGCGACGGTGAACGGTGGTCAGTAACGTGGCAGCCAGTCAGAGTTTTGTGCTTTCCCAATCTAGACGCGAAAGAGCGCTGAGGATTCGGGCAACTGGTTCCGTGCACCGTCCACCGCTCACCGTCCACCGCATTTCACAGCTTAAACAGTTCGCGCAGGCGCTTGGTCTGCGCGCGGCTTACCGGAATCTCGGTCTGCTGCTTGTCGTTCATGCGCAGTTGGTAGCTGGACTTGAACCACGGCACCACTTCGCGAATGTGGTTGATGTTGACCACAAATCCGCGGTGGGCGCGCCAGAAGGTTGCCGAATCGAGAAGTTCCTGCAGTTCTTCGAGGGTGCGGCACTTCGACTGCCCCTCGAATGTGCGAGTGACGATGCGGATGACGCCTTCGTCGATGGCGGCGAAGCAGATCTCGGCCTGATCCACAAGCAACAGCCGGCTCTGCAATTGCACAATGAGCTTGGCCGGCTGCGACGCTGCGCGTTCCGCGCCCTGGGTGCGATTGAGCAGCTTGAGGAGCTCGTCTATTTGAGAGCTGGTGGGCTGCGTGCCGGCAGCGGTATCGGCGCCGCCTGAAGCGATGCGGGTCCGCGCGCGCTCAACAGCCTCTGAGACGCGGCCGCGATCGAACGGCTTCAGCAGGTAATCTACCGCATTCACAGCGAAGGCGCGGACAGCGTATTGATCGTATGCGGTAGCGAAGACAATCTGCGGCAGAGGCTCGCCGGTGCCGTTGGGACGCTTTTCAGCCAGCTTCTGGATTACCTGAAAGCCATCGAGCCCGGGCATCTGCACATCGAGAAAGACCAGGTCGGGGTGGTACTCCTCGATCAGCTCAACGGCTTCAATGCCGTTGGCGCCCTGCGCCACCACGTCAACGCCGCCCACCTCATCGAGCAGATACTTGAGCTCTTCGCGGGCCAGTTGTTCGTCGTCGATGATGAGGGCGGAGATGGACATTGGACTGGAAGATTGATTGTAGGGATGCTGGCTTGGCAGGGTCAACGCGATGGGCCGATGCACCTAGAGCATAATGGCGTTCAGGGAGCGGAATTGACTGTTTCAACCAAACTCGGCATAGCTAGCCTATTGCTGCTGGCAAGCATCGCGATTCCGCCTTATGCGGACTGGCGTGGGCCAATCGATTTGGCCTGTGCTGTCATTCCATTTGTTCTGGCGTTGCTGGCTGCACATCGCGGAAGCCGGCTTTGGCTCGCAGTACCAAGCGTAATCGTTGTTCTGTTTGCGGTCGTGATTTATGTCGGGATCCAAGCCACATGACCTGCCAGAAGAACCGTGATCAAGTTGCACGCTTCGCAAGAAACCCGTCCCTCAGGGCCTAAAGGCCGCTGGATTATCGGGCTATGTGTGGCACGGCTAAAGCCGTGCCCTTTCAAAACCCCGACTTATTCGGAGATTCAGTAGAGTGAGAGCACTCGCCGCTGACTTGCCGACTCGCTGCCCAACTGACCCGCCGCCCTACTCGCCACCCATCCCCATCACGTGGAGGCGCGCCGGCAAATTGTCCTTGTCCAGTTCGTGGCCGCAGCGGGTGCAGTACTGATCGCTGGTCCGTACTGTGCGGAAGCAGTTGCCGCAACTGGCTGAGAGCTGGTAGTTGCACTGCGGGCAGAAGTGGAAGTCATTCTGCACATGCGTTCCGCAGGCCGGGCACTCTGAAACCTGGGGCTGGCGCAGCAGGAAGTAAATGACTGCACCAATGCCGCCCGGCATGACGCAGCAAATAATGATCCAGAAGCGCATGCTCATGCCGCGCCGCGGAGCATCTTTGCTGATGTACCCAACCATGAGGAAGTAGAGCGCGGCCAGGATTCCCCAGGAAAGATTGAAGTAGATGCGGAGGCCGAGCGGGGGCGCGGGATGATGCCGCTGCCCCGGCGCCACAATCCACCAGTAGTACTCCACCAGCAGGAACGACACCGTGGCCGCAATGATCGACCACAGGGGTATCATCCTCTCGTCTTCGTTCACGCTGATTGAAGGTGGTTTGGGCATGGCGTTCACTCTTGCTTTCCTGAAGATTCCAATTGGGTACAAAACAGCTTATCCCCATTTCAATTGACGGAACAGGAAAATTGGAAGTTGAAACAAAAACGTGCTGAATCGAAGAAACCGTGTCTGGACCGAAAAAATTGGGGGGAGGGAGCTGTTACTGCTCGCGGCGGAGCCATCCGGCGACCAGCGCGGCGGCCAGAACGGCGGGTAGAAGGATGCAGACCCAGAGACTGGTCTGGGTAGCCATGTCGCTCCAATGCTCGCCGCCGATCACATCGTCGGTGACGCGCCAAACAAAGGGGCCCATGGCCAGAATCACCAGCAGGATAGATACAAGCGCCAGGGAACGGCTGCGCCGCAAGCCTTGCTTCTGATCCTGCATTACGCCCAGCGATGCGGCAACTACGCGGCGGGTACGGTAGGCAACGGCTCGTTCCTGTGAGGCCTGGGTACCGGTCAGAGCGCCGAGTAGTTCGCGGTCGCGTTCAGGCCCCGAACCGGCACTCCCTGGCATCCCGACAGACTTCACACGGCCTCCCGCAGCCGCAACCCGGCTCGTTCCAGCTTGGGCCGGATCATCGCCATGCCGCGATACAGCCTCGATTTTACTGTAGATAAATGAGATTTGGTTACCTTGGCGATCTCTTCGAGTGAGAGCTCTTCATAAAACCTGAGCACCAGCACTTCGCGGTGGAGCGTGTCGAGATCGAGCAGCGCCGCCGCAATACGCTCGCGGTCTTCGAAGTTTGAAACGCGGGCAAACGGGGTGGGGTCGCCGTCGGCAACTTCAAAACTCATGGGACGGTCGTCCTCGCCACCTACCTCGAAAAGCTCGTCGAGGCTTATGGCAGTCCGCTTGCGGCGTTGGTCGATCACCATGTTACGAGCAATGGTGAAGAGCCACGTCTCAAACCTCGCCTGGCCGTTGAACTGCCCGCCCCGCACCATGACGCGCATCCAAACATCCTGGAAGAGGTCTTCGGCCTGCTCGCGATTGCTGGTGAGATAGAGCAGATAGCGCATCAGGCGGTGCTGATACTTCACAATCAGTTCGTCGAGCAGCCCGGCATCCTGCCGTTTCAGACCCTGCGCAACGGCAAGGTTCTGCTGCCTCGCGTCCTCGTCGACAGCCGCCGCCATGGTACCGGCGCCACCAGAAGTGAGAAATGACTTTGCCGCTGCGAAGCTCATCGTAATCAATTAGACGACAAGAGTAGCTTCAAAGACGTAAGAAAAATCGATTAAGTAGAAAAATGCACCTATTTTGGTGCTGAAAGCTTGCGGCGAGCCACCTTGAGGGCTTCCTCGATCGCTTTCGCCGCCCTCCGCTCCCGGGCATCGGCCGTTTCGTAGTAGAAAATGCCCATCAGATGGCCGCGCCGCTGGGCCTGGGTCATGGCCTTCCAACCGGCTTCGGCCAGTGGCTGACGAACAAAGACGGCCTTCAGAATCGGGGGCGGGTCGCTTTCGCCTTCTATGGCATGCATCATCCGTTCGGCAATTCTTTCGGCTCGCTTCAGGCGAGTCTCTGCGCCCGTTGGCTCGCCGACCCATTTGCCGATCTCGCGCCTCATCGAGTCGCTCATGGCCTCGAAGAACTTCTTGAGCTGCCGATCGCTCTTGAGAATCTTGTCTAATTCGTTTGGAATCAGCACTTCGCGCTCAACAAGATCCGGCTCAAGCGTGATCCGCACCTTCTCGCCTACGCGGGCATGCGCACCCTTTTGCATCTTCTTGTTAACCAGCAGGATCTGCCCCCGCCCGCTTGGAACGGGGAACAGCGAAGTGCGGAAGGCGAAGCCCTCAATGTCGCCTTTCACCCTGCGGCCGCGCCGCTCCGGCCACACCTTGGCTATGTCGAAGGGCACACGCGCGATCGTCCAATTGAGCGCGGTGCCGTCGGGCTCGAGAAGGGCGGTAAAGGTCTTTTTCAGGGTCTTGGGCATAGGAAACGGGTCGGATACAGTATGCCGCAGTATGCGAAGCGAGCGGCAGTGGTATTGTTTCTGCATGCCGGACGGGGACTTCCACTATCGAGTTATTTGGTCAGACGAAGACCGCGAGCATATTGGTGTGTGATCAGTTTCCATCGCAGTCGTGGCTTGCACCAACTTCTGAGGCCGCTTTGGCGGGTATTCGTCAGCTCGTGGATCAAATCGCCGAGGAGAAATACGAAGGAAGATGAGAAAGCAGCGGTGGCTCTCAATCCTGATTCTATGCTCGGCCTCAGCAAGTTTTGCGCAGCACGGATGGACTGTGCCGAATTTGAAGGAGCTCAGCGAAAAAGATGCGATTGGACGCGGGGCCGCTCAGCTTTCGCCTGAGGAGTTGGGGCCGATTAAAGAGGTGACCCAAGGCGCGATTGCAGATTGCGTCAAGGACCCCGGTCCCTGGGTACCGAAAACGGCTGGAGGAATCTTTAAGGCCTTGAGAGTGAAACGAGTTGTTCTTACCGCCGACGGAGTGAAGGGGCTGGTGGTGCAGGGCTATTCGTCGTGCATGTGCGGAGCTACGGGAAACTGCCCGATCTGGATCATCGGTGAAGGTTCTGCGCCGCAACTTTTGCTGCATCGTGACGGCGTTCAGAACTTTGCGGTTGAAGAAACCCATAGCTCAGATCTTTTCGATCTGGTGTTTGGATCACACTACTCGGCGATGGAATCGTACCTACAAAGGTTTCAGTTTGACGGATCGAAATATCGCCGAACGGGCTGCGCAACTCTCGAATGGAGCGATCCTGTTGGAAACAGATTTGATCCTCCCCGAATCAAAGTTATGCGTTGCGATTGAGCGAAAGAGTTGGCCCCTTCGGGGCGCAGGGCGACGCCTCCGTCCCCCCGCCCACTAAAATCTATCCATGGACTTTCTCTACGGCCTGCACCCGGTGGAAGAGGCATTGCGCGCCGGCAAGCGCCGTTTCGATCACGTTTTGGTGGCTCGCGAGCGCCACGACGACCGGCTCGAGAAGCTCATCGCCCAGTGCCGGGAGATGGGGGTGCGCGTCAAATCGGAGTCGCGCGAACAGTTGACGCAGATGGCGCAGACCGCGGCGCACCAGGGTGTGGTGGCAATTGTGCGGCCGCAGGATTTCCTGGCCATTGAAGATTTATTCGCGCCCGACCCGTCCAAATCGAATGCGGCGCGGCTCATGCTGGCGCTCGATGGGGTTGAGGATCCGCAGAATCTGGGCGCTTTGCTGCGCGTGGCCGATGGCGCAGGCGTTGACGGAGTGGTGATTACCGAACGCCGCTCGGCTCCGTTGAGCCCCGCCGCGGTAAAGGCCAGCGCGGGCGCGACCGAGCATCTGCGCATTGCGCGCGTGGTAAACCTGGTGCGCGCGCTTGAAGGACTGAAGCAGCAAAACCTGTGGGTGATTGGCCTCGACGAGCGAGGCTCGACTGACTACGACCGCTTCGACCTGACCGGCGACATTGTTCTTGTGCTGGGGCGCGAGGGAGCCGGACTGCACGACCTGGTGAAGCGCACCTGCGACCACCTGCTGCGCATTCCCATGGCCGGCGGTGTGAGCTCGCTGAATGTTTCGGCCGCCGGAGCAGTGGTTCTGTACGAGGCCGCGCGGCAACGGCGCATGCGTTCCGCCTCGAATCCCGTCAAAGAAGCTGCCCCACCCAGCGGAGCAGCACTCAGGAAACAGAAAGGCCTCGGTTCATGAAGTTTGTTTTTGCGCCCATCGCGGCGCTAGGCGTGATTGCGGGCTTACTGGCCGCACAAACCCCGGCAACGCAAACCGCGCCGGAGACACCACCTTCGCAGCCAGCGAGTCAGCCGCCTGCAACTCAGCCGCCGGAAACCCAGCCTGCGAGCGGCAAGGTAATCTTTTCGCGTTCGACGGATGAGAACGGCGCGACGACCACCACCATCGGCCCGGCTGCGTCGCTGGGTACCGCGGTGACCGCACCTATCGCCAGCGACGACGAGCGCAACGCCGTAACGTTCGCCGCCTACGATCTCGACGTGCATCTCGATCCGGCGAAGAACAGCATTGCCGTGCTCGCTCTGTTGAAGATACGCAACGATGGCAAAGCTCCGCTCGCGCATATTCCTCTCGAGATCTCTTCCACGCTCAAGTGGGAACACATTCACATCGGCGGCAAAGATACGCCATTCACGGTGGCCACGCTCAACTCCGACACTGACCACACCGGCCAATTGCACGAGGCGGCGATTACGCTCGGCGCACCGCTGGCCGCCGGAGCCACGATGGAAGTGAATGCGAGCTACTCCGGCACAGTCACGCCAAATGCACAGAGGCTTACCACGCTCGGCACGCCCGACGATCTTGCGCTTCATTCCGACTGGGACGAGATTGGCCTCGACTTTAGCGGGCTGCGCGGATTTGGAAATGTGGTGTGGTATCCGGTGGCGGCCGAGCCCGTGATATTGGGCGACGGCGCGCGGCTCTTCGACGAGGTGGGCCAGTTGAAGCTGCGCACTGCGAGCGCGCGATTCAGGCTGCGGCTCACCGATGAATTCCCACATGGCCAGGCTCCGGCGATCGCGCTTGTAAATGGCCATGCAGTTGCACTTGACATAGTTGATCCGCCGAATCCGGTTGAGGGAATGCCGGGCGTTGCGACCGCGGACACAGGTGACACTACGCTTGGATTTACTGCGCCGAGCATTTTTGTAGCCGTGCGCGCGCCTCATCCGATGACCGATGCCTCGGTTTGGACGACGGCTGCTGACGAGAACAACATTGAGAACTGGACCACGGCAGCGGCGGCGGTTTCACCATTCGTGGCAGGATGGCTCGGTGCAAAGCCTGGCTCGGAGCTCACCATTCTCGACCTTCCCGACCCCGGTGACGCGCCCTTTGAATCAGGCGAGCTGCTGGCAACACCTGTCCGGCAACAAGACGAAGGCCAGCTCGAGGGAGTGCTTGCGCACGCATTGACGCAGGCATGGATTTCCGGCGGAAAGTCGGCTGCGGCAGCGGGGCCAAAACCAGCGTGGCTTGACGAGGGCGCGGCCTATTTCATGGGCACGTTGTGGATTGAAAAGCACGACGGCCGCAATCGCGCAATGGAGTCGCTCGAGTCAGGGCGTTCGGCGCTGGCTCTTGCAGAGCCTTCGAGCCCCGGTGAAAACCCTGGCCAGCCCTTGGCACAAGCCTGGTCGCCGGCCCACTACCGCACCAAGGCAGCCTACGTGCTGTGGATGCTGCGCGACATGGTTGGAGACAGCGCGCTCTCGTCCGCGCTGCGTGGATACTATGCGGCGCTCGATGGGCCGGCGACGAGCGGCAATTCCATTTCGCCGGACTCCACTTTTGAAAAGCTGCTTGAAACGGGCTCCAATCGCGATCTCTCCTGGTTTTTTCAGGACTGGGTGAATGCCGACAAAGGATTGCCCGAACTGGCCATCGACGGCGTATTTCCTGAAGCTGCCGCGGCCGGAAACACGCTTGTCGCGGTCGACGTTACAAACGCCGGATACGCTTCGGCTGAAGTGCCGGTCACGGTCAGCTCTGCAGGGCCGCCGGTTACGCATCGCGTGATCGTTCCCGGACGCAGCAAAGCCACGGTCCGCATTCTTGTGCAGGGCAAGCCGACCCAGGTGCAGGTAAACGACGGCTCGGTTCCTGAAACCGGCGCGACCGTGCACATTCGCGATCTTGTCGCGGCAGACAGCTCCTCATCGACACAATCGAATCCGCCGCAGCAATAAGTGCGGTCAGGGCGAATCATTTCACGGTGGCCTCAGCCGGCCGCTGCGCCGGCTTCAATCCGCTCCATCTCTTTCAAGGGATCGGGCCACGGTACTCTCACTCCCATGGTCCGCGCATAGGCGATCGCCTGTCCCATGTGTTCGTGACTGTGCGCCAGCATGCGCATATAAACCCTGCGCACCGTTGACGGTGGTCCGAAGAAGTTTTGCTTCTCTTCCAGTTGCTCGCGGGTGGCTGCTGCGAACGAGTGCCGCACGGCCTCGAATGAACCCCGGAGGAGATCAAGAACCTCAGTCTTCTCGGTAATGCTGGATTCAAGAGAAAGGTTCTTGCGCACAACCGCAACCAGCCGCGCAATTCCCTCGCCTTCGATTGCGCCGTAGAGCCGCATGACCTCGGGTTCGCACACTCCAACCCGGTCGAGCAACCCCAGGTTTCCAACGGCAATGTGGACCAATACAGCCGAGAAGCAGCGCGTTTTTTCGGCAGGCCCCCAGTCGTAATTCTCAGCCGGAACGGCTTCACCCAACGCCAGAAGCTGGGCTTCGGCAATGTGCAACTCATCGAGAAACTCGCGGCGGAACTCGCCGGCGCATGCGTCCGTTGTTTGCATGGGTGCTCCTTTCGCCCACCTGCCAGGGAGCGGCATGGTCAGCCAGCGAATGTATTCCTACGCCGCCTTCATCTTGAAACCATCAGGATCTTTTCCGCGGATGCGGCGCCACCAGACCTGGAAGCTGGGCACGTTGATGGTGATGAGAAAGAGCCGGCGGAGTTTGCCGGGCGGGCAGCCGAGCGGCCTCACTCCGTGCCAGGAATGCGGCGTGCGCTCAAACAGCAGGCTGCCGTTGCCGCGCGGTTCAATTGCCGCGGCCACCTTGAGCTGGTCGAAGCGTGGCCCTGAATGAGTGGGGAACTTGTGCTCGCTGTCGAGAATCAGTATCTCGCCGCCCCATTTGGAGTCCCAGTCGTCGTTTGTATTGAAGTAGAAGATATGCGTGGCCAGCTTGCGGGCCGCATCGCAGTGCGGAGAAACGGCGCAACCCTCCCACGCGTAATACCACTCAAAGGTGGGGATGAAGTTATGCGGCCCCAGCACGCGGCGCAGAAAATCCCCATAGACCGGCCCTTTCAGTTCGGCCAGGAACTCTTTCCACGGCTCGGCGATTTCGAGGCCGGGATAGTAGTGGAGCAGATAGCGATCGTGCGGCCCCTGGCCGTAGGCCCGTTTCACGCCAACCATTTTGTTGAAGCCGTCCACGGCAGGCAGCGTTTCGCGCAGGCGCTCGTAGCCTTCCGGGGTCAGGGTCTGCTCAAGCCCCGCCCACGGATACGGCTCGCGCTTCTGAAAGTCCTCGGCAGAAAGCTTTTCGAGGCACTCGCGATTCAGGTAGTTCATGCGTGACTCGCTTTCTCCGGCCTTGAGCCGGGCGGTCTCTTTTCGGAATAGGGGCACATTTCCACGCGCCCTCGCCGGAGGGAATGATAGTGAGTTATTCCTTAAGAACGACCGGAGTCTGTGACCGCTGGCACGGCGGGAGGTTTGGCGCCGCGGCCGTAACCGCGCTTTCACAAAGACGCCGTCGGCCAGAGCGAAAATGCCCAGGCCGATAGCTCTTTTCTAGAACTGGTTGCATAAACCCGGCTTTGAAAGGGCACGGCTTAAGCCGTGCCGCAAAAGCCGCAAAAACTCTGGGCTTTAGCCCCTGAGGGATGGTTCAGGGTTCCATCAGGCATATTTATGCAACCAGCTCTAATCTCTAGTCCCTGTCTCTAAGTTTTCCCTATTCCCTCTTGGCTATTCCCTATTCCCTGTCTCTAAGCCGCCCTCAGCCTGTAGCCGTCGGGGTCTTTGCCGCGGATGCGGCGCCACAGCACCTGGGTGGTGACGATGTTGAGCGTTACCGAAAAGATTTTGCGGAGCTTGCCTGGCGGGCAGGTAAGCGGCTTCATGCCATGCCAGGAGTGCGGAGTGCGCTGGAAGAGCAGGCTGCCGTTGCCAATGGGACCATGCGCGCCGGCCACCGTGAGCTCATCGAAGCTCGGTGCGGAATGAGTTGGGAGCGGCTTGTCGCTGCCCAGAATCAACGTCTGACCGCCCCAGACCTGGTCCCACTCCTCGGGGCTGTTGAAGTGGAAGATGTGCGTGGCCCGTTTGCGTGCCGCGTCGCAGTGCGGCGAGACCGAGCAGCCTTCCCACGCGTAATGCCAACTGAAAGTGGGAATATAGCGGCGATTGCCCAGCATGCGGCGCAGAAATGCCTGGTACTGGGGACCGTTCAGTTCGGCAATGAACTCCCGCCAAGGCTGGGACAGTTGGAGGCCGGCGCGATAGTGCAGCATATAGCGGTCGTGCGACATCTGGCCGTAAGCCCGCTTTGCGCCAATGTGCTTGTCGCACATTTCGGTCGATGGCAGCGTCTCGCGCAACCGGGCAAAGCCCTCGTCAGTGAGGGAATCGTCAATGTGCGCCCAGGGGTAGGGTGGACGCTTTTGAAAGTCTTCGGCTGAGACGGCGTCGAGGACGGCGTCGTTCAGGTATTTCATGGTTCGGCTCCACTGGCTGCTGCTTCTGAGGAGCATCTCAGTAAGGCATCAATATGCGCCGCGGCCAGATTCGAGTTCAAGATGGGTGGGCAGCAATCAGGGGAATAGCTGCCCGGGATATGGGTATTTTAACGCGCCGGCGCCTACGGTTCGAGCGTCCTACTGGTGAAGATCGGTCTTCGACAACATCTCAAGAAACTGTCGCCGGGTTCGCTCGTAAATGGCCACTGCAAGCAGTTTGCCGTCACGCCCGAATAGGAATGTATTCGGGATCCCCGTGACGTGGAACTGTTGGTGCACCTTGCCATCCCCGTCCAAAAGCACGGTCGGGAAGTATTTGGCGCCACCCAGGAATGATCCTACTTTGAACATATCCTCGTCGGTAATGGAGAGCACCACCAGCCCCTGCGGCGCGAAGTACCGGCTCAGCGAATCCAGATCCGCCATCTCGACCCGGCACGGAGCGCACCAGGTAGCCCAGAAGTTCACCATCACAATTTTGCCGCGCAGCTCAGAGAGCGTGACCTTTTTCCCTTTCAGGTCCTTCAGCGTGAAATCTGCCTTATCCAATGCGGCATCGTTGTCCACCAGCATCTGCGCAGCTTTCACATACAGCGGATCGGTCATCGTGGTGGTCACCTGCTCATAGTGCACCAGTTTGGCCAGATCTTAATATGGCATCGGCACTTTGTCGCCTTTGGCTGCGACCGGAGTCCCTATGAGGGCCGCAGTCAGAGTGTCGGCCACCGCCTGCAGCGCCTGTTTCCCCATGTCTCCTTCTGTGGAGAGGTGCTCAAGCGCATCGGCGTAGCTCACCTTCTGCGAATTCGCGGGCAACGAACTGATATCGGCGGCAAGCTTGATGATGGTAGCCGGCTTCTGGTCCTCTGGAACCGACCTCAAATTGCGAAGCTGATTTTCAACCTGAGACGCTTTCACTTCGGCGTGAAGCAGAGGCGCAGCAATCGCGATGGCAACCAACAAAATAAAATGGCGCAAGTTCATACCCTTCCTGCTTTCCGGGCCGGCCCCCGATTTGAATTGTGAGAATCCGTGGCGAGATTATAGCCCCGCAGAACTGAACTCTGCGACCTTTACGGCCGTGGCATCAACCGCACTAATACGCCGCCATGGAGTCGAACGAACACCCGATCTACGAAATGCTGAGCTGGTTCGATGTGAATGCGAAGAATGCGCCGCCGCGGACACCGGCATCGGGACAGGTGGTCAAGTGGTTGCCTAGCCTAAGTACGGATGGTGCCGAGTCTTGACGCTTGCGGTATGATTCCTCCGAACGAATATGGAGATTTGGACGTGGCTCAGGTGATGGATCACCATTTGATTGTGACTGGCATGGCCTGCCTCGTTCTCGCCGGGTTGGTCGTTCTGCTTCCTGAGCGAACGATTCCGTGGCCTCGAGTCAAATACTTTCTCAGACGATTCAGGGTCGATATCATAACGTGTATCGTCGCGGTCATTTGTTACGCGGTTGCGTATCTGTTGCAGGATAGCCCGGCGTTGGCATTCACCCTTAGCACCGGCATCACTTTTGCTGCGACATTAGTGATCATCTACTCAAGGCTCAGCGAGCGGGACTTCTATTTTGAAGCGCTTCAGGCACCCTCCGACAAGGACAATTGGATCGGCGAAGGCACGTTTCAGTACGAACGAGTCCAAGGAGCATTTGAGATTACGCGCTCGTACTCGGGCTTCTTGTTCTCGAAAGCTCTGAACTGGAGCGACTACAGATTTGGGTTTGAATTCAAGATTCTAAACGCCTCTGTCGGTGCAATCGTTCGGGCTACGGATCTGTCAAATTTAGTGATGCTCCAATTCTTCGAGGATCGTATTAGGGCCCACATCCGGGTCAATGGGCTATGGCTTTATTGGGATCCCCCTATTACAGGGTTGACATATCGAGAGAAACTGGACATGAACCGCTGGCACCGCTGCCTGCTTGAATGCGACAAAGGCTCAATTCAAATCAGGATTTTCCAGAATGATGAGGCCGTATTGGACCGGCTCTGGAAAATACCGCTCGGCCCGCTCACGTTCCTTGCGGAAAGCGAAGACAAGAAGACGAATGTTCGGATCCCCTTCCCCGTCAACCTGGAATTTGGCACCGTCGGGTTTCGAAACGACGGCGCGGAGGATGCGGCCGTCAAGAACGTGCTCGTCGAAAAGTTAGGCTAGTTACGCATTAATTGAGCTGTGCTTCTCCTGACTTTCATTCATCTGCGTTGGCGGCTACTTTCCGCTCTCAGCATTTCTCGCCTTCACTTTGAACCAGATCGGCGTGCCTTCAAAGCCAAACGACTCGCGGATCTGGTTGGCGAGAAAGCGCTCGAAGGCGAAGTGGAGCTTGATGTCGCGATCGGTGAAGAGCACAAAGGTGGGCGGCGCGACCGCGGCTTGTGTCATATAGAAAATGCGGATGCGCTTGGCCATCGGCACTGGCGCGCGCTGAAAATCGATTTTGTCGAGGAAGCGATTCATCTGGCCGGTGGTGACACGCTTGCGGCGCTCTTTTGCGACCTTGATGACCTCGTTCAGCAGGCGCGCCATAACTTTGTTCTGCGGCCCCGTTCCCTTATTGCTGGCCTCGAGCGCCGAGAGAAAAATCACCGGCGCGTAGTCGAGATACTTGAGCGCGGAGCGGAGTTGCCGCTCAAAGATGTCGCGATCGGCCGGAGGCTTGCCATCGGTGCGTCCGGTTGTGACCGCGTCCCACTTGTTTACGATGAGAATCACGCTTCGGCCGCTCTCGTGCGCGTATCCGCCGATGGTGGCGTCGCTGGCAGTTACTCCCTCAGTTGCGTCGATGATGAGCAGCGCGACGTCGGCCGCCTCAAGATGTCGGCGGGCCATTACAACGCTCAGCTTCTCAGCCATGAGGTGCGTTTTGCCTTTTCGGCGGATGCCTGCTGTATCGACGAATCGCAGCGTGGAGCCCTCAAATTCAACCACTTCGTCGACCGCGTCGCGCGTCGTTCCGGCGATAGGCGAGACGATGGCGCGCGAGGTGCCGGTGAGGCCGTTGAGCAGCGTCGATTTGCCTACGTTGGGCCGGCCGATGATAGCGACCGAAGTCTCGTGCTGCTCGAATTCGCCGTGGGTGCGCGTCTTTTTGCGGCCCTGGGAGTCAAGCTCTGCCGCTTCGTCAGGCAATTCGATCGGGTGCCCTATCCTCGCGACGTCGTTGTTTTTGTCGCCAGGGTGGGAATCGGCTTCTGCATCCGGCACTGCCGTGTCCGGCACCGCATCCGCGATGGCGTCGAGCAGCTCGCCGATGCCCAGAGCATGTTCAGAGCTAATTGAATAAAGGTCGCTAATTCCGAGGCGGCGAAAGTTTTCGGCTTCAGCCGCCAAGCCTTCGGTTTCAACTTTATTGACTGCCAGAAACAGTGGCTTGCCGGTGCGGGCCAGCAGGCGGGCCAGGTCGTAGTCGGGGCTGGCAAGCTCGGTGCGTACGTCCACCACCAATATGAGCGCACTGGCTTCGTCGAGCGCGACGCGGGCCTGGTTGTAAATTTCTGTGGGAATGAGTTCGGGATCGTCGGGCACGATGCCGCCGGTATCGACGAGGCGGTAATGGCGGCCGCCCCACTCGTACTCGCCATAGATGCGGTCGCGGGTGATGCCGGGCTCGTCGCCCACAATGGAGCGGCGGCTGTGCGTGAGCCTGTTGAAAAGTGTGGATTTGCCCACGTTGGGCCGGCCCACTATGGCCACCAGCGGCAGGGCTCCAGCCCCGGCACGCGCCGGCACAACCGATCTGCGATACGTTGGCAAAACCTGTCTCCCGTTCAATGGCCCGATGCGGCAGAGCCTGTCTCTAGTCTATCTGGGTCTATCTCGCGGCGTTACCCGGCCATTTTGCGCACCGGCGTAATCAGTTCTTACTAATAATCCAAACTGGTTTTCGGCGTCCCATTTGCCGCTGGGCTTAGGTGAGGAATAACCCATGCATATCCACGGCAACTTGAACGTGCAGGCCACAAGCCTTGGCGCAGCCAACAGCGCTCGCGCCGAAAATGCTGAACGAGCGGCCGAGACCCGCAGGCGCCTGTACAAAGCCGCACAGTCGATTGACGCCACAGCCACCGAATCGACCGACCCAGACGCAAGTTACCTGGTTGGCGAGTGGCTCAGCGTACGCCACAATCACGCGCTGGCCGACGACAGGTACACGCGCGGATCGTAAATTCGGCATTGGCCGGCGGCCAGGCCCGGCTCGAAGAGTTAAATTCTCCGCGGCGGCCCCAATAATTCGCTGCCAATCCCGCCCTGCCAGCTTGTAAACTGCTTCCCATTCCCCTGCAAGGAGGCAGAAGACAATGCCCAAGTTCGTGATCGAGCGAGAAATCCCCCGCGCTGGTTCCTTATCCCCCGAACAATTGCAAGCCATCTCGCAAACATCTTGCGGAGTGCTCCGCAATCTCGGCCCCGAAATCCAATGGCTGCACAGCTACGTGACCGACAACAAGATCTATTGCATCTATATCGCGCCGAATGAAGCACTTGTTCGCGAACACGCGACGCAGGGCGGCTTCCCGGCCAGCAGCGTCTCGCAAGTCCGCACCATCATCGACCCCACAACTGCCGAGGCTTGATCCGCTCTAAAGCACTGGAGCGTCCTCACCTCTATGATGGAGGGACGCGCCCTCATGCCCTCGACTCCCGCCCAAACCCGTTCGCTGCCTACGCTGCACGAGTTTTTTGCGCCCGGCGGCATCCTGGCCAAGTCGCCCCTGCCCTATGAGTACCGCCCCGGGCAGCTTGAGATGGCCAAGGCAGTGGAGCACGCGCTGGCCGAGCACCGGCACCTGATTGTTGAAGCCGGAACGGGCACCGGCAAGACGCTGGCCTACCTGCTGCCGGCGCTCAGAACCGGGCAGCGGGTCATCATTTCCACCGGTACCAAGGCGCTGCAGGACCAGCTTTATTTCCGCGACATTCCGTTTCTCGAATTGCTGCTCGGCGACCTCGAAGTGTGCTACATGAAGGGCCGCGCCAACTACCTGTGCAAGCGCAAGCTCTACGCGCTGCGCGATTTGCCGGTGCTGACCGGCCTGCAGGAAGTGGACGAATACCAGCAGATTGCCGAGTGGGAGAAGACGACCGGGACCGGCGACCGTGCCGAGCTTTCTGCGCTGCCTGAGACGAGTTCGCTGTGGGGCAAGCTGGATGCGCGCTCCGAGGCCTGCCTCGGCTCAACCTGTCCCGACTATCGTCACTGCTTTATTACCGAGATGCGCCGCCGGGCCGCCGAGAGCGACATCATTATCGTGAATCACCACCTGTTCTTTGCCGACTACGCGGTGCGGCAAATGGCGTCGGGCGCGCCTGACGCGGGCATTCTGCCTGAAGCGGCAGCGGTGGTGTTTGACGAGGCCCACGAGCTTGAGGAGGTTGCGTCGCAGTATTTCGGACGCTCGCTCTCCAACGCGCGCCTTGAGGATTTTGCTCGCGACGCCGATTTGATATTGCGCGGCAAGACCGGCGCAAGTTCATTGCCGGCGCTCACGCAGCAATTGCGCGACCGCTCTCGAATGTTTTTTGCAGCGCTGCCGTCGGGCGGCGACGGGCGGCATCCGTTCCAGGATCGCGAGGCATTCCTCGAGTCGTCAGGCGATTTGTATCTTTCGGTGCGCGCCACGCTGCGCCAGATTGAGGCCGAGTTTGACCGGCTTTCAGAGCTGGACGAAGCAACAGGGCTCAAGAATCGTGCGGCGCTGCTCTCTCAGGATCTGCAATTCATGCTCGAAGCGCCGGAAAAGAACATGGTGTTCTGGATCGAGCGGCGCGGAGGCGGCGGCGCTCAGCGTACGTCACTCAGCACGGAGCTTGTCCAGGAGACCGCCCGACGCGGTGGCGGGGCACGGCAATCGCAGCGAGGCAACACCTCAATTCATCTGCAGGCCACGCCCATCGATGTGTCGAAGTTGTTGAAAGAGATTGTGTTTGAAGAGGTGCCAACGGTGGTGCTCACCTCGGCCACGCTTACGGTGCAAGGTGGCTTTCAGCATCTGCGCAAACGGCTTGGACTTGAAGAAGCGCGCGAGCTTGTGGTGCCGTCACATTTCAGGTACGGTGAGCAGGCGCTCCTGTATCTACCTCCGCAGATGCCCGACCCGCGCATGCCCGAGTTTGTTGAGGCTGCTGCCAAGACCATCGAGCGCGTTCTGAATCTCAGCCGCGGCCGCGCCTTTTGCCTGTTCACGTCGTACTCGCAAATGCGCGCGCTTTACGAGAGGCTGTTGCCGGTGCTCGATTTTCCCATCCTGCTGCACGGCACCGCTCCGCGCAAGGCTCTGCTTGAGGAGTTTCGCTCCACGCCCAACGCCGTCCTCTTCGGCACCTCGAGTTTCTGGCAGGGCGTTGACGTGCAGGGCGAGGCGCTGAGCTGCGTCATCATCGATAGGCTGCCATTTGCGGTGCCCTCAGACCCAGTGGTGCAGGCGCGCATGAAGGCGATTGAGGAAGAGGGCGGAAAGCCGTTTTTCGACTACCAGGTGCCCGAAGCCGTGCTCACGCTCAAGCAAGGATTCGGCCGGCTCATCCGCTCGCTCGAAGATCGCGGCGTACTGGTGCTGCTCGATCCGCGTATCCGCACGCAACGCTACGGGCAAATCTTTCTGCAATCCCTTCCGCCATACCGGATGACGACTTCGATCACGGATGTGGAGAAGTTCTTCGCGTAGTTTCCGGCTCGGTTGCTTGGCAGGGGCTAAAGCCCACATTCATTTTTGCGATGGTTACGGCCCGGCTGAAGCCGTGCCCTTATTACAAAGCACGGTCTCAGAGGAAGTCTTGTAACAGCCTGCTACGGGACGCGAATCACTCTCCTTGGACTATCCCAGGGTTCCGTTCTTCGGACTCCACCCTGGGCTAAGTTCGATTCGTCCCTCCGGGACGATGGTTGGCTCGTGCCGGTACACCGCCTCCCGGAGGGAGGCGAGGATGTTAGCCCATGGACAAGTTCGCGCGAGCGAACGCAGTCCCGGGTAGGCAGAATAAAAACTCCCGCAGCCCCGTAAGGGCGGCGCGATATGCGGGCGAGGACGCCCGCACGACAACCGGCCTCCACCCCGACGAATACGAATCATTCGTTGGGGACCCCGGGCTGGAGCCCGGCGCTACTTTTTTGTCCACTGATCCACCCAGTCATTCACCGTCTTGTACCAGAGCTGCGAGTTCTGCGGCTTCAGTACCCAGTGGCCCTCGTCGGGGAAGTAGAGCATCTTCGAGGGCACGCCGAGCAGTTGCAGCGTGTCAAAGAGCTGGAAACCCTCGCTCACGTCGAGCCGGTAGTCGAGCTGGCCGTGGACTACGAGCGTGGGCGTCTTGAAGCTCTTTGCCGAAAGCGACGGCGACCATTTGCGGAATGGGTTCTCCGAGTCCGGCTTGCCGTAGTAGTCCCACGGATGGCCTTTAAACTCCCAGATATTGAACCAGTCTTCTTCCGTAGTTCCAAAGGCCGACTCGGCGTTGAACATGCCGTCGTGCGAAACGATGCACTTGAAGCGGTCGGTGTGGCCGAGGACCCAGTTGGCCATGTATCCGCCGTAGCTCGCGCCCAGAGCGCACTCGCGCGTCTTGTCGATGAAGGGATAATGCTCTTCGGCGTAGTCGAGGCCGGTCATCAGGTCGGTAAAAGGCTTGCCGCCCCAATCGCCATTCACGCCATCGACAAAGGCCTGCCCGTAGCCGGTTGAGCCGCGCGGATTGATCATGATTACGACATAGCCGTTGGCGGCAAAGAGTTCGGCGTTCCAGCGGTAGCTCCACGCATCGCCCCAATCGCCCTCAGGCCCGCCGTGGATCAGGAATTTAACCGGATACTTCTTCGCAGCGTCAAAGCCCGGCGGGCGGATGAGGAAGCCCTCGACCTTGGTGCCGTCTTTGGCGGTGAACCAGAAGGATTCCATCCGTTGGCGTCCATCGCCGGCGCTTTTTCGAGCGTTTGGATCGCCCGGCGCGCAGATCGCCAGACACGGCTGCGCGGGCAAATCGAGCTGTGCTAACAAACTATCGTTGAGATGAGTAATTGGGAAGATCATCGAATCAGTCTGTGTGATCTCTGGCTGTTCTTCCGCTGGGTGCGTTGTGTCATTAATGTCGATTGCCACAACCTCGGGAGGCTGATCGACATTCATCATCGAGGCGAGAATGCCTTCAGGCGGTTCTATGGTTGGGCGATCAAGTTTGACCGGAATAGTCCTGATATCGCTGAATTCGCCACTCGTAGCAATTAGACTCGGACCGTCGAGGGCATGAACGCCCAAGAGGTAAACTCCCTCTTCGCCGTGATTGGCACTCGTGAAGTAGAGTCCACGAGAGTTCCGGAGCCACGCCCACTCATCCACCCAGTTATCGAACTTCGGCAGCATGTCTTCGCCGGCCCTCTTTGCGCGGTTGTAAAGCCACAGTCGGAACTTATCGCTCTCATAGCCGGCTCGCGCCTGACTCCGCCACGCAATGTACTTTCCATCAGGCGAGTACGCCGGGTTGAAGTTGCCGCCGGCAGACGTTGAGATTTTTACCGGCTTTGCCGCGGGGCTGGTCAGGTCGAGCGTGTAGATTTGCGCGCTGACTGAAATGGCCGGCACCGGATCGGGATTCTCGGTAAATGCCAGCTCCTTTGAATCGGGCGAGAAGTCGCAGCCGCAGCTCGAGTCGCTGAGCGAGAACGGCGGAACGTCGTGAGGATCGCCGGGCGTGAGGTCGCGGATGGCGCCGCTTGCCACGTCGAGCAGAAACAGGTGCGAACGCTTTTCTCCCGTGAAGTGGTTCCAGTGCCGGTAGAGAAGCGCGGTGAAGATCTGCGCCTTGACTTTGCTGGCGGCGAGCGCGGCATCTTTCTGCTTGTCGCAGGTATCGCCGGTCGCGAAATCGCCATCGGTGATTGGCACGCAGTCCGGATAAACCGCTGACGTGAATACGATCGATTTCGCATCGGGCGACCACTTGGGACTGCCGGCTTCGGTGGAGATGTTGGTTAGCTTCTTGGCGTTGCTGGTTGCCCCCGTTGCCGGGTCGAAGTCGGCGAGCCAGATTTGCTGGCCATTCTCGCGGCCGGAAACGAAGAGGATGTGCTTCGAGTCGGGTGCGAACTCAGGATTGCTGTCGCCGGGCTGGGCCACGGCCAGCTTGAAGGGCTCTCCACCCGCGATTGCCTGCAGCCATAGCTCCGCTGTTTTGGTGTTCTGAGCGAGATCGACAGTAGTGACCGAATACGCCAGCCACTTGCCGTCGGGGGAAACGGCCGTCTCGCCCAGCCGCTTCATGTTCATCATGTCTTCGAAGGTCATGGGGCGCTTGGCGGGCTGGGCCTGGGCGGAGCAGGACGGAGCGAGTGAGAGGGCAGCCAAAGCGGAGATTAGAAAACATTGAGTTGAACGAGTCATGAAAGCCTCATGGAACGGGGTTTGATTGGCCTGCACGGAAGATGCAGTTTACACCGGCGAAGCAGCAAAGTAAGTGGCGTTTGGACTACCTTATCCGGCCTTAAATGGCCTTAAATGACCTTAAACGGGTCTTATTTGGCCTTATTTGTATTTACTTGTCAGTAACTAGCGATCCCCGGAGAGTGATTGGTTTCAACAAGTTAAGATGGGTTTGGTGATTTCTGGAGGCGAAAAAAGGGGGGAGGGGGTGGGGGGTAATTTCTATTTCGGTGATCGGTGGTGGGTACGGACCGGGGTGTACCTGACGGATTGAATGCGACTGCTCAGTTCTCAACATGAGGGAAGTATGCGCCGATGAGAGGAAATTAACGGCAAATGTGTATTGTCTTTTTCGAGCCGGCCCTCCGGGGCGGCCCTGGCATTGCCGGCGTTCCCCCCGAATTCCGCTTCGGTTCATCCGGGGCTAGTGGTTAGACCGCATGAATTAGTAATTCAGCATGAAAAGCGCGGACGAGGACGTCCGCGCTACAGCCGGCCAGGTGGCCGGCGCTACATTCCGTCCAGGTGGCTGGCGCTACATTCCGTCCAGGTGGCTGGCGCTACATTCCGGCCAGGTGGCTGGCGCTACATTCCGTCCAGGTGGCTGGCGCTACATTCCGTCCAGGTGGCTGGCGCTACATTCCGGCCAGGTGGCCGGCGCTACATTCCGGCCAGGTGGCCGGCGCTACATTCCGGCCAGGTGGCTGGCGC
>CAZGUD010000006.1:0-243473 GCA_964528915.1 uncultured Occallatibacter sp. | reverse complement strand
CGAACGCAGCAAGCCCAAAGAGAAGCTGCATTCCGAAGAGGTTGTAGAGCGGAACGTCGGCGTAGACCCAGTGCGCAATCCATGTGTGAAGCACCTTGCTCTGATAATTGCGCGGGGCCTCGCGCGAGAGGTAATAGGCGCCATGGACTGCGGCTTGTGGGGTCAGCGTCAGTGGCAATGGCTTGCCTCCGAACTGAACCGTGGACCCCGGCTGCACATCGGCCTCCAGTGCAAGCCGGCCCGGCGATTCGCCGTCTGTGACATAGAGCATCTGGTATTTGCTCACCGAATGCGCCAGGCCCGCTGTTTCACTGCGCAGGTAGTATGGCAGGTAGTAGCGTTGGAGCGGCTCTAGGCCAAACTGGAAGCGCAGATAGACGAAGAATCCCGTCGCAACGCAGGCGAGAAAGAACGCCCCGAGTGTGTAGAGATAGCCGCGGGGCGGCCAGATAATGGACTCCCTGCGGCCCCATTGCTGAACGGTTGGCATAGGCTATTTCTCCTGTTTCTGGCTGCGCTTGGCGAGGAGTTCCTGTGCCTTCGCGGCCTTGGTTGTCTGCACTTGACGGAAGAGAGTATTGAGTTGATCCTGGGCCAGCTTTTCACCGCGCAAGAGCGGTTCCAGTGTCCCCATCAAGAGCATCTGGATGCCGACAAGCTCGGTGAAGATGTGCATCTCCAACCCTGCCCGGCTCCCGGCAGAATCACTGCGCAGCAAGATATCGCGCGCCCATTCGCGAAGGTTCTGGCCGTTAGCTTCCGCCTTCCTCAACAGGGCCTTTTCCTCCGCCCGCGTGAATCGCGTGGCGATGCTTTGGGTGCGGCTTTCCCGGCCCCTGATTCGTGCGAGACGGCTTTCGAGATCGAGTGTTTCGGTGGACATTTGCAACCTCCGGTTCGCGCCTGCGGTTGCGGTTCCCGGTGGAACCCGAAGAAAACCCGCATAGCGCGTAAGTTCCAATCTTTCTGCGTGATCCCAAATGGAACCGTCGCGGTTCCAAACGCAACCCTTTCAGGGATGGAGTGTCGAGATACACCCGGTGCGAAGCACCGAACGCGATTTCGGCGGCTCGAACACTAATTACGCGGGCGCGATTCACTGGCTGTCTCCACGGCTCTTGCGCGCTTTACACGCTGCAGTACGGGTTTCGTTGCAGTCCCATTCTGCGGAGCGTGGCGCACTCGAAGGCTCTGCTCAACACGGGCGGCTTCCGGGGTTTGAAGGAACTCCTGGAAGTCGCGGTCCTTGGCCAGGACATAGGCCAGAGCCTTGTCAACGACTTCATCGGCGGAAGCGCGAACGAGAGCGGCGTACTGGTCGATCTGCTCGGCGGTCTTCTGGTTGAGGCGAATCGTGGCATTGATATAGTGGGTTTGAACGATGTCAAGCAATGGCATGGTGCTGCTCCTCTCTGTGCGTGATTTGCGGTTGGATGTTGGTGTCAATCCCGTGCCAGACTGTGAGTAGAGTCTCGGCAGCAGAGCCACGGGAATCATGCGGCGTAAACTCGAACGGGCGGGGGGCTTCGAGCGTGATGAGAACGTCCGCAATCGGAAAGCCTTCGGCTAGCCAAAGGCGAGAGGAAGCGGTGTCGGCAAGCCGGAGAGGATGAGCAGCGGATTCGTCTCGGGAAGCTGTGGGTTTAGGCATGGCATTCAGCACGGCTTGACCTCCGCAATCTCCGGGCTACCGGCCTGGTAGACAAGCTCTGTGTGGAAGCTCTGCGCGGCTCGGTCATAACCGTTTAATCGGAGAACCTCACGGATCACACGGCGTCCTGGTTGACGCTCGACGTGGACCACGTAATCGACTGCTTCTCCGATCTCCGCTTCAATGTCCTCGAAGGTGGCTTGAGAGTGACTCCGCAGCACGAGGTTTGCGAAGCGGCGCAGCGCCTTTGCCGCCGAGTTGGCGTGGATGGTGGCGAGCGAACCGGCATGGCCTGTGTTGAAGGAATCTAGCAGTGTGCGAGCTTCAATTCCGCGCACTTCGCCCAGGATGATCCGGTCTGGCCGCCAGCGGAGTGCGGCTTTCAGCAGGTCGTCGAAAGTGACCGCGTTCCGATAGGTATCGGTCTGGCATTCGACGGCCATGATGTTCGGCTTCTCGATGTGCAACTCGGCGGTATCCTCGATCACGACGATGCGTTCGTGGTCGGGGATGGACTGACCAAGAATGTTGAGCAAGGTCGTCTTGCCGGTTCCGGTTCCGCCACTGATAAGGATGGTCTGGCCGCGCGCAATCTGCGCGGATAGGAACTCCGCAAGCGGGCGCGTAAGCGTCCCGCGAGCGATCAGGTCTTCGAGAGTGAAGCGGCGGCTGGTGAACTTGCGGATGACCATTGCCGGCGCGGGGCGAACGACTGGGGGAATCACCGCAGCCAGGCGGCTCCCATCGGGGAGCTGCGCGTTGAGCAGCGGGTTGTCTTCGTCGAGCTTCTTGCCGAGCTTGTTGGCAACTACTTCGAGGCCCGTGCGCAGGCGCGCCGGGTCGAACTCAACACCCTCATCCCGGCGCAGAATGCCGTCGCGCTCGTACCACCATGTCGAGTCTGGATTGCCCATGATCTCGCTGACGCTCTCGTCGAGCAAGAGCGACTCGATGGGACGGAGAAACGGAAGGATCAGCTCGAAACTCACTGGCGCCTCACAGAGGTCAAGGCCCGGCACACACCGGGCCTGTTGAACGATGAGGACGCGCCCTATTCGGGCACGTCCTGATCCGAGTCGGGGATTGCACCGTCGGCTTCTTCAGGGCTGGCCTTCTCGGCCCGGTCGAGCTTCAGGATCGAAGCCACGCGCACTTCCCATACGCGCTGCTTGGCGTTGGTCTTCTTGTCCGTCTTCTCGCGGCTGCGCAACTCGCCTTCGACGGACAGATGCGTGCCCTTCGTGAGCGTCTTCGCGTACTCGGCCAGCCGGCCCCAGACGATGCAGCGATGCCACTCGGTATGGCCGACGTACTCGCCGGTATTCTTGTCCTTGTACGAACTCTTTGTGGCGAGCGAGAGCACGGTGAAGCTGGCGTTGTTGGCGGTGAGGGAGGTGGCGTTCTGCCCCAAGAATCCGATAAGTGAAATACGGTTCTGATACATGGTGAAGTCTCCAGAGTTGAATTCCCGGATTGGCCGGGTCACTCCCCGGCGAAGCCATAGCGAGAGGCCCGGCTCCCAAGTGCCGAGACGCGCATTCTGGAGCAGGGGCCCAGACTTGCTCTGGGAGAGGAGTCCGGAAAGCAGAGCGGCGACGTGCCGCAGGGCGCCGGAATTGGCCCGAAGCGTGTGACCGGACAAGCAAGGGAGAAACCCCAGAGACGAACGCTTCATGATCTGCATAGATCGAGGCATTCCGGGCGCGTCAACCCCTCTCCTGTCGCGGCTGAACCTCTTGCTTGACACCCGTACAAAAGAAGACCGAAGCGAGCGGCCATAGCGCCTCATCGCGCCTGGGGACGGGCTTCTCAGCCTGCGAAGAAACGAAGGGTGTAGCTGCCGCGATTTGTAACCGCGAAAGGACATGAGAACGCCTCGCATGGGATGTGGTTTCGATTACTCGAATGCCTGGTCGGCCCGGAAGCGGACTATCGTCAATCCGAGAGGATTCACGGCAAGCTCGTTGTTTTTCACGTTCTCTCGAAAGACGTAGGTCACGGTGGCTGTCCAACGCTCGCGTTTCAGCTCGCTATGGTCCGCCGGGTTGGTGAACACCTTTTCAAACTCAATGCGCGCCGAATAGGGAGATTGGCGCAGGTCGTCTAGCACGACCTCCTTCACCTCGACATCGACATACGGAAGCGAGCTGTCCTTGATGTACGTCGGGATGATATTGTCCTTACGCTCCTGGTCGATCACAGCGCGCTGCACGTCGCTGTTGAGAAAGTAGAGCGCGCTGGTCTGATCTCGCTCGATAGTGAAGCGATTGCGCGAGAAATACAACTCCGCCCAGCGTGTGAGGTAATACTTGTTCTCCGCCTCCTGCGGGCGGTACTGGAAGTTGCGATAGTCGATCGCTTCTGCGCGGCCAACGTCATTGATACGGACGATCATTGGATGCATATTGGCAAGCGCCATCTGGCTTTTGAAGGTGAGCGCAGCGAGAGCAAGACAGACGACCGCGAGCACAAGGATCGTCACTTTCAAATAGGTATTCATCACGAGGGGATCGCCATATTGCTCCAGGTAGCGTTCGGCGGCTCGTGTGATTTCTGGCGTTGCTTTTGTCTGTGTACTCATCGTTACCCTCCTCAAGCGCCGGCCATCATCACGGCGCGCACAGCCATCATCGCTCCAGCCAGACCACTACCGCCGCCGCCCGCGTGGCCGCTGAAGAGCGCCTGTGTCATCGTGGGGATCTTGAACAGGATGTAGATATTGACCAGGACGAGAAGAATCAACAACGGCAGTTGTTGGATCATGTTTCCGGGGTCTGAGAACGCGACAAGCTGCGTGTAATACTGCGCCAGAAGATGCCCGAGGATGCTGAATACGGCGGCGGCCAGCACCTTGTAGAAGCAGAAGCCAATGAAGGCGCGGAGCCATCCCCAAAACAGAAACTCAAGTTTCTGGAAGACAAGGAAAGGGATGAACACGGGACCAAGTAATCCGATGACTGCGCTGCCGACTGCGCCGTAGGCGATAATGGCGCTGACGACCGCGGCGAGTACCGCAATCATCACCTGCATAATCACATAGACGAGGGCGAAGTAGGGGTTCATCATGGCCTTCGCAATCCCCGGCCCACTCGTTGATTGCGCTTGACTCAGAGTGTTCTGGATACTTGTTACGCTGTCGGTTCCAATGACCGATACAAGGTATTGTGCGCCGCCGTTTATGAAGCCCTTGAGCGAATATCCAATGCCGGGGATGGAACTGTCGTAGAACTTCACCATCGTGTAGGCAAAGGTGATGAGCATGAAGAAGCTCACAAACTTCCCCATGTTGAAACCTGGGCCGCCGCTTGCGGAGGCAAGCGCCTCCTGAACGCCGAACCATACCAGCATGATGGTTGCGAGAGCGATGCACATGCGTAGGCCAAGTGCATCAATCGACGGCGATGCTGTGGCGGCCAATGAATCGCATCCCTGAAGAATCCAATTGAGTATGCCCATGATGTGCCTCGCTCTCCTTGGTTGAGGTTAGTAAGTCAACGCTTGCGCCGCGCCGTTATAGGCGGGCGCAACCTGTGTCTGGTAGGTGCTGCTGAATGTTCCGGCATCCATGAATCCAGCTTTCAAAGCGTCCTGCTGCTGTTTCTGGGCGACCATTTGTTGCAGGGCAAGGTTGGCATTGATCTGGTTGGCATCCTGCTGGGAACGCAGTTGCAAGAGCAGTGCTTGATTGATGCGCTGGAGCGTGGCCATGATGGTCTGTTGGGATGCGTCCTGGCTCTGCGAAGCGGCTTCGAGATTCGCAATGTCCGTCTGCCTTGCCGCCTGGTTTGCGCGGATCGTACCAAGAACCTGCAGGTTGGTGCTCATCACGGAATCGCCGATGTCGATGGTGGCTCCCTGTGCGGCAATCTGCTGCTGTCCATAAACACTTGTCGTCCCGTAACCGGGAACCATGTTGGGAGTACGCGGCACAACCGCTTGCTGGTAGGAGGCCGCCGCTCCAGTTCCGGTATTCGACGCATTGAGCCATCCCATCGAATTGCCGTATGTATTGGAGACTTGCTGCATCAACATCAAATCACTCTGGGGCGAGAGGAACCGCTGATAAAGCATGTTTGGTGCAAGAATCATCTGACGGTAAAGGTTGTACTGCTGTTGGACGGTGTTGTAGGTTTGCAGGGCCGTCGTGGCGATCTTTACTGTGTTGGTAAAGATCTTTGTTCCGTTCTCGATCTGCTCGGCTTCATTGGCAAGTGATTGCTCTTCATGTTGGATTTGCACGATGGCATGGCCGGATTGGGTGGGGTCAAAGACAACGCCGGAGCCGAACTGCGCGTGCGCAGCGGTTGCGCCGGCGAAGAGGATGATCGTTACGGTGAGCGAAAGACGATTCATACCGGGTCTCCTTTGCGGAAAGTGACGAATGCTTCGGTTACTGTTTCGGTGGCTGTTTGGGCGTTGGCTTTTGAGATGCCTTCGACGAGTCATAGTTGAGGCCAACTGCAGCACCACTGTTAGCGGCGGGATAATCCGTTCTCTTTTTATTGGCGTCTTTTTCTGCTTCGCGGCAAGCTACGGTAGAAGTGCCCGACGCAAAGCACTCTTGCACCGCCTTGCAGAGTTCGGGTGAATCGCCGCTGGCGCACTGTTCCTGCTTCTTGCAGCCAGTGAATGCAATGGTGAAAGCGAGCAGAGCAGCCGCGTGGAAAGAGATGCGCTTCATATTAAACCTCCTCTCAAAACGTCTGTGGTATGGCGTGGTTGGTGTAGGCAGGCAAGAGCATATCCTGCGTGAAATAGACCTTTACGCGATGTCCCTCCCGTATCGTGATCGTGGGCGGAATCTGCATGAAACGGTCCAGGATGGTGTTTGCAGACTGCGAGACGCTCGCTGCGGTGCCGGTGGTGAATGCCTGGGAACCGCTGGTCGAGATGGCGCCGCCGCCTTCTTCAATCTCTCCCGCTCCGGCGATCACACCCAATGCGATCGAAGCGCCGAAGATCTCAAAATAGTGGTTGTTTACCTTGTCCTTCATCCCTTCCTCCCCGATCTGATCGAGGCCGTGGAACTGGTCGAGATCGACTGAGTAGCCGTCCGGCATAATCAAGCGGTGAAAGACGACGGCCATGCGCCGCTGTTGCCCAAATCCAGTTGCCCCAATCTTCTTTGCTTCGCCAAGGACGACCGTTCCCTCTGGGATGATGACGTGCTGGTGATCGTGCGAGTACAACGGGTTCGAGACGAGGACTTTGACCGGGCCGGCGGCGTCGCCGTCCAGGCGATTCATCAAAACCGTGTCGAGAACTGAACCTTCATAAACGAGATACGGCTGGCCCACGGCTGAATCGATATTTGCCTCCAGGGGACGCTTGTAACCCCCGGTCGTTTCCTGCGATTCCCCCGCGGGTCGCGGCGGGACCAGGCTGGAATCCTGCTGCCGCTGGCCCGCTTGGGTATATTGACCTACTGCCGGTTGAGATGCTTGTAGCGCCGGGTCGGAAGCGCGGGAGTACACGAGGTTGGAAGCGAAGCGGGACTCATCGGCTCGCTCGCGTTCCTTCGCGGCGATCAACTGCGCCTGCTGTTGCTCAGGAGAGAGCTGGGGCTGCGCATTCCCCGGTTGTCCATATCCTGCCGGCCCATAGCCCGCTTGCGGGCAGGGCTGGCCCGGAATGCACGGTGCGGCAACGCCGGTCGGCCCATAGGCTGCGGCGGCTGCCTGTTGCGCTGGCGTTGCAGCCGCGAGCGCGGGATCGCCGCCTGGAGCACCGGCGGTTGCCGCCTGCTGCTTGTCTTTGTCCTGTTGGGCCTTGAGCTGATTCTTCAAGTCCTGCACGTTGTTGTCCGTGTTGTCCTGAAGCATGGGCTGCGGCGGCTGACCCTTGGCTGCCGCCTGCTGCGCGGGCGTCTTCTTGTTGGTTGAGCTGAAGAGCGCCGCCGCGATAACCAGCAACGCCGCGCCAAGGTACACGAAGGTCTTGAGGTTCTTCTGCAGCACGCCCTTTGGATCGATCTTGGCGCGGCGCAGTTCCGGCTCGGCCTGCGCCACCGCAGGAGGAATGAAGTTGGTCTCAGACATGACGATTATCCCTTCCGCGTGAAGTCCATCCGCTTTTTGCCCAGCTCGACGTACCCAGAGTCCATCACCTTCGGGATGATGTACGTCCCATCCCGAAGGTCATAAGTGATGAGGTTGGGCTTGCCATCCTTCATCTCGTACACGCTGAACTTCTCCGGCGCGTTGGTCTTGATGTAGGTGAACTTGTCGTCGTGGTAGATCGACTGAATATCGAAGGGCGCTTCGTTCGCCTTGTAGCTGTAATCGAACTTCAATTGCACAGGGTAGGCGCTCTTGTATTCATCGACAGCCTGCTCGACGTGCGATTGCAGCGCGGCAAGCTGCTGCTTGCTCTGCTCCAACTGTGCGGCGGGCACGAACTGTGGGGGACCGCTGGCCGCGACAATGGAGGAGCGGTCGGCAGGCTCGATCAACACTTTCAGGTCCGGCGCGGCGGAGCTGCCGGATACGTCCTCCAGCGTGAATGAATAGATGTTGCCCTTGTCGGTAATCAGGTTGAGGTTGGAACTGATGCCAGCTTTGGCCGGATGCACAAAGCAGAAGTTGCCGACTACATCGACAATCCAGAAATCTTTGTCTCCGGTCGCGGCCTCCATGATCTTTTCCGTGGGCGGGACCTCGATCAGGGTCGTGTACTTCAGCTTGGCGTGAATGGGAACGATGTCCTGGGAGTGGTATTGGACAGTGCGCGCCGACGCATCCTGAGCGACGGCCGCAAGGGAGGGGAGAGCCAGGGCAAGCCCGGCGATGAAGATCAGTTTGCGGCTCATACGGTAGCTCCTTGGGGGTTGGGAGTTACGGCGCCAGCCAGCGTGCGTGGCCGGAAGGGAAAGTCCACGGCGAGCCGGCGCAGACCGTCGGCGATGCCGAAACGCTCGAAGTAGTCGCGCTTCTTCAGGTTGTCGCGGGCGTTGTTCGTCGCCATCCAATGCGAAACAGAATCGACGTTCAACTGGACTTTCTTCGACGATTGTGCCTTTCGGATAAGCATCTGGCCTGGTGGAATCAGTCCGGCAATTAGATCGAGTTCCGTATCGTTCAGATGAAACGCCCCGCGGTACACCTCCCGGTCCATCTCCGGGTTGGCGAGAAAGATCTTCGTCGGGCAGCTTTCGGAAACGATCTGCAACATGCCCGATTCCTGAAGCTCCTTGATGGATTGTGTGGCCAGAATCATGGCGGCGTTGTGCTTGCGCCAGGTCTTCTGTGCCTGCACAACATAGTTACGAATGGTCTCGTTCTTGATAAAGAGCCACGCCTCATCGAGCAGGGACATTTTGAAGGTGGCGAGTTTCGCGGGATCTGCAATCTCGTTCGATGCCCGGTGCAGAACGTAAAACAGCAATGGCTCCAAGACATCGGGTGCGTCGCCCCAGCCCGCGAAGTTGAATGTCTGAAAGCGGCTGAAAGAAAGCGTGTCCGAGGCGTTGTCGAACAAGAATCCATGCTGGCCGCCGCGCGTCCAACGATGCAGGCGCTCCTTCAACTCGCCGATGATGTCGGCGAAGTTGGAGAGCGTTCGCTGCTCCGGCTCCAGAACGTACACGCGCTCGATCGCATCCCAGAGCTTGCGTTCCTCTTTGAAGTCGAGCCTGTAACGCTGTTCATTGCCCTCGATCAGCACACGGAAGAAACTGAAAAGAAACTGCTGATTCTCTTTGGTGGGCGGCAGAGAGAACGGATTGATAGTGAAATCTCGCGCCTCCTGGCCGACATTTAGGTAGCTCCCGCCGAAGATCGAAGTGAGCGAATGGAAGCTGCCACCTACGTCGAAGATGAATGTCAGCGGCGCGTACTTCTGCGCATTTTGTAGGATGAAGTTGCAAAAGTACGACTTACCGGAGCCCGTCATTCCCAAGATGAGTGTGTGCGCAACTTCGCCGTTGTGCAGGTTGAGAAAGTAGGGAGTGCTGTTGTCGGTTTCCAGCACAGCGAGGTATTCCGAGCCGAGATGGGCGTTCGTCTTCTCTCCCGGCAGGATCGTAAAGAGAAAGCTCAGGTCGGCATAATTCGTATTCAGCAGATACAGCCTGCGGAGATTCATGGCGTAGTTGCCTGGTACCGCTGCAAAATAGGCGTTGAGCTGGTTGTAGGTCTCGACAAAGAGATTGCCGTCGGCGTTCGTAAAGACGCCGGTGAACTCGCCTACAAGCTGCTGAAGCTCTGCGTTCGAGCGGCCATAGAGAACGATGGTGAGGGAGAAGTCGCCAAGCTGTTGGCCGTCGCCCAGCGCACGCAGGCAATCGCCTAGATTCTCGATGTCCGCCTGCTTCGATTCATCGATCAGCACATCGCGCGGATTCGTCTTGGCCGGGTCGTTGCCCATTTGCGAGATGAAGCCGGTCTTTGAGATATTGAAGTGGCGGCGGCGCTTGTTGACTTCCTTGCGCGCCTGCTCGGTCGTCATGGGTGTCCATTCCGTCACGACATAGAAGTTCGCCGCAAGCTTCAGGAGTGAATCGAGCACAAGGGGCCGCGTCTCCGTGATTGCTTCCTTCATGGTCAGCACGCGGACGAAGTGATCGCCGACGCGCAGATGGTCGCGTTCGGCCTCGATGGTTGAATTCACAACCTGGTAGTCGAGAAATTGCGTGGATTGCGGCTTGCCAGCAATGCGCGAATCGTCGTAGTTGACGAGGCGCCGAAGAAACGCGAACTGGCCCTGCTGATTCAGAACCTCGATCTCAATGAAATCGGCGAGCTGGCGCGTGAACGTCTGGACTTGGCTGTAGAGCCTCGCAACGTCGCCTTCGATCTGCGTTCGCAGTAGCGTTTTCATGCTGCTGCCAGTGAATTGTGTCCTCAGTTCATCTACAGCCCCGGCGGGATCGTGCATCAAGCGGGCAAGCGCGGCGCCCACGCCAGTTTTTGAACGTGCCCCTTCAAGAACGATGCAGTAGAAGATTTCAATTTGATAAAGCCGGTCGCACTTGGCCTCAAAGAACTGCCGCCGCTGGTCGATTGCGGCTTCGACAACCGGATCTTCGTAGCGAGCGAATGGGATCTCAGGCCGGTTCTGCTTGAACAGATATTGATAGACATGGAAGCCGGGGCCGAAGGCTTTGAGCGCCGACTCCAGCCGTTTGACGGCGTACTCCTGTTCTGCATGATCCAGGCTCTCGTAGTCCACGCCAGCAACGCGCAACACCATGCCCACGTCGCCGCTCTTCGTCAGGAACGCGGTCTCGTTCCAGAACCCGTAAAGATTGATGTGGTCGTTGAGTGCAGCTGCCTCCTTCCAAGGCTTAATGACTTTATCGAGTCGCAGCATCAGACCACCTCCACGCGCGGGACGCTCTGCTTGACGGCGTCATAGCGCACGTTGTAACGCTCCGATTTTGCAAGAATGCGCAAGAAGGCGGGGTCGGTGTTCGTGACCCAATGGCCGAACGCGAACCCGCCGATGAAAACAGCAAGGCCAGCGAGCAGACTATTGAAGAGGTTGAATGCGCCAACGGCCCCGACGCAGACGAAGTAAAACAGTGTCCGCTCCACCCCGAGGTATGTGAGGGGCTTGTGCAGGCTCTTGTAGACCCGGTTCCTCCGGCCGGTGGAAGTGTGTGTCTGCATCGGTGCCCCTCACAGCTTGAGAAATCGTTGGGCTTTCGTGGCCAGGCACGGCAAGAGGCTCTGCTTACACGCCCCAAAGCCAGGTCAGGACATTGGCGGCTAGTACGGCAATCCCTGTGCCGGCGGCGACACCGGCCAGGGTCTTCTTGGCACCCGGCTCGCCATGCGCGAACTGGTACCCGCCAACGACGATTGCGATCAAACTGGCGACCTTGGCAACCGTGCCTGTGAAGAGGGTTTGCAGCGCGGTGAAGCCGGTGTCGAACGGTGACTGTGCAAACGCAATCGAAGGGAGGAAGAGCAGCAAGGTTAAGAGGCAGAGGTTGGGGCGCATCCGGCGCAGAATGCCCCTCATGGCAGTCTGCAATCGGCGGGCGGGCGTTGGCGTGGGGATCATCGGCACCTCCAGCGGCCCCGGTCGGGCCGCGATATGCCCAAACCGTAGGCCCATTTCGCGCGCCGCGTCCAATAACTTTTTGAAAGTTGACGATAACTTTTTGAATTTTGCGGGCACGGTCAGTTTCAGAATGCGGGATCAACTGGACTGGAATACTCGCCGCAGGTCGTCCGCCATTAAATGTTGGAACTGGCAGAAAGCCTCTTCTTTAATGACCGAGGGAAGATAGTTCATCATGGACCTGAGATCAGATTGATGCGTGGTTGGGCAGAGGTCAAGGTTCGCTTGCCTGACTCATCTGTGAGTCTGTCAAGATCAAGCTGGGTGGAAAAGCAGAGGTCGAATTGACAGAGGTCGTGGGTTCGTTAAGGGTGCAATAAGGGTTCCCATGGGTTCCTCAGGGCGCTACAGGTGTCGTCCGTTGCCCCTGGTTTCTGTTAGTTACGGGTTTCCCGCTCACTGTCACGGCAGAGGTCGCGGGTTCGAGCCCCGTCGTCCCCGCCATAAACCCCAAACTGGTTTGTGGTAGTGGTCAAATCTTTCTGCTCCCACCGCGGCCGCTGAAGGGTGCAACTCGCATTGCATGAGAGCGATCGGCGAAGGAAATGCGCAACTATGCTATACTGATTTTGCGCTCAGTGATTTGGTCGTGAGCGGCGCTTTGCCCCATGAAGGCAACTCTGCCTTGCACAGATTTCCCCAAGCCCCTACAGCGTAACCCTTAAGTCTCTCCCGGTGACTCAGCATCTGGTTTGAGAAAGGACCAGGTATACTGAGCGACTTTGCCTTCCGGAGACGGTCGGCAATTGAGCCAGGAGTGCGCATCGATTTGCGCGGGAAAAGGGAGCCGGTCGGTAGTGAGCCGATTGGCGGTTCGTGTAGCGTGGGTCAGTTCCGGGGCGCGGGCAATTGTTCTTTTTATTGCTTGCCGCCAGTCCCAGGGACGTTTTCGGTTCTTCCTTACGCATTTAATTTGAAGTTGGCTCGCGCCCTCAAAGGGGTCTTCGCGCGTCTATGTCCCGCTCCGTTTGCAGGCCTCTATGAAATCGAGGCTCCCGGAGCACCAAAGGAAGTTTTTCTATTTTGACAACTCAGTTTTCACAGTTTTCACTTTCCAACGCATTGATGACCCAGCTCAATGCCAACAAGTTCGAAATCCCCACGCCGGTGCAAGCCGGGGCAATTCCTCCGGCGCTCGAAGGCCGCGATGTGCTGGCCACGGCGCAGACCGGAACCGGCAAAACGCTTAGTTTCCTGATTCCAATCGTGGAAATGCTGCAAAAGCCGGATTCGCAGAGGATGGAGGGGCTGGGAGCGCAGGCGCTCATCGTTCTGCCAACGCGCGAATTGGCGATGCAGGTCGAGCAGGCGTTCAAGGCCGTACGGCCCAGCGCGGTCTACTCGGTGGCTCTGGTGGTGGGCGGCATGAACGAACGCCCGCAGCTCGAATCTCTTCGGCGCGGCGTACGCCTCATCGTCGCAACGCCTGGCCGCCTCGAGGACTATCTTAAGCGTCGTCTGGTTCGCCTCGACCACGTAAAAATCCTGGTGCTTGACGAAGTGGACCGGATGCTCGATATGGGCTTCGAGCCTGCCATCCGTCGCATTGTGAGCGTGATTCCCGCGGAGCACCAGACACTGTGCTACTCGGCCACACTCGAGGGCTCAGTCAAGGACGTGGCGCGCAATTATCTCAAGAATCCTGTTCGCATCGAGATCGGCTCCGTGATGAAGCCAGCTGACAACGTCGAGCTGCGTGCGTTCAGCGTGGATGCGGATAAGAAGCAGGACCTTCTTGAGCACTTGCTGGACGCGGAGAAGGGCAGCTTCCTGGTATTTGTGCGCACCAAGCATGGCGCCGACCGGGTAGCACGACGGTTGATTCGTTCTGGCCACGCGGCAATCCAGATTCACGGCGACCGCACGCAATCGCAACGAAACCAGGCTCTGCGCAACTTCTCTGAGGGGCGGCACCGTGTGCTTGTGGCCACCGATGTGGCCGCTCGCGGACTCGACGTAGCCAACGTTGCCCATGTAGTCAACTTCGATCTTCCCAAAATTGCGGAAGACTTTGTACATCGCGTGGGCCGCACTGGCCGCGCTTCAGCCAAAGGCGTAGCCTCAACCTTCGCCGGGCCGGCCGAGCGCAACGACCTGCGCAAGATTGAACGCGCGCTGTCGATCCAGATGACGCATTACAGGGTGCGCGGCGTCAGTTCCGGCGCAGTAAACGATAGAGCAGCGTAACCTGCGTTTCAGGTTGATGCGGGCCCAAACGCCTAAAGGCCTGGCGGCGATCCTCATTGGATCGCCGCCAGGCTTTTGGATTTGAGATGCCGGGCGAGCCGCCTATCGGAGGTTAGCCTTATTCGCGTTTAACTGTTTGGCCTGTTTAAAAGGATTGACGTTTTCAGAAATGCTGTTGGCGCTACAACGCGTCTGTGGCGCCCACAACCGCACTTGCCCAGAGATATCAGGGGCGATTAGACAAGCGGAGTAATTACCAATGCCTCGATCGCAGGAGGAGGCGCAACGGGGGGTAATTCCACGTCGACATAGCGGCCTTCAGCCACGTCGGCGAATACTCGATTGAGCGTGTCTTCAGTCCTGCTGGAGTTGATATGGAGCTTGCGCACCGCGCGCATCACCGTGGCGGACAACAGAAAGCGGTTCTCTATTTTAAGTCCAGCCGAATATACCAGTTTCGATCGCATGTGTGCCCCAATCCTCGGTAGTCGAACGTTTGCTACTGAGCCGGGCTCATCTTGGTGTAATCCGCTGAACCAATTTCGTGGTCGCCGAGTTCTGCGCCGGAAACACAAGGAGGAGGAGGGCTGAAGAGACGAACAATTCCACTGATTCCCTTAAAGCCAGCATACGCTTATTTGGGCTCATCTCCTAATCGCACCGCGCCCAGCCACAAGTCTTGTGAAACGGCATATTGCCGTACTGGAATCAGCTCGAGAGAGGGAAATTCCAATCTGGTTACAAGGGCTTGCATCAAAAGGGTGGTACACTTGATACTGGTCGTCGAATCCGGCTTGGCGTTCTTGCCTGTTCTGCTTTCCCGCTCAACTCGCAATCAATTCCACTCAAGTTCAGCGATACACCACGCAACAAAGGGATAGCTATGGAACAGGGAACAGTGAAATGGTTTAACGACGCGAAAGGATTCGGCTTCCTTAGCCGTGCCAACGGCGAAGACGTATTCGTGCATTATTCGTCCATCCAGAGTGAAGGATTTCGTTCGCTTCAGGAAGGTCAGGCAGTTCAGTTCGACGTTGTGAAGGGGCCCAAAGGCTGGCAAGCTGAGAACGTCCGGGTTGCCTGATTTAATGAGTCGCTGGAAGGGTACGTCTTCAGGATCTTCCCATCCTCGCCGGTTAACCGGAGCACACCAATAGCAGCCGCGATTTTGCGATTCTTTGGATGCTGAGACAACTCCGATGGAATTGAAATCCTTGCCTGCTACAGAAACAGAGTCGATCTTCTGACTGGCAATTCAGGACCTGATTCATTTGGCGTTGCAAGCGCAGAAAATTCGTACATAGAGTTCAAGGGGCTTTGCAGCGGGTCAGTCGTGATCGAGAGCGACCGAGACATAACATCAAACGTAGCACTCAACTGAAGCATGGACGAAAGGGAAATATGGCTGAAGATCAGCAACTTATGTGCAGCGATTGCGGGCAGGCATTCACGTTTACGGCGGAGGATCAGGATTTCTTCCGGGAGCGTGGTTATTCAGCGCCTAAGCGCTGCAAGGCATGCCGCCAGGCCAAGAAGAACGAACAAGCGGGCGGGGGCGGTGGCGGCTACCAGCGCGGCGAATCACGCGGCACATCGGTCATCTGCTCAGGGTGCGGACAGCAGACCACAGTTCCATTCGAGCCGCGGGGAGACCGTCCCGTTTACTGCCAGAACTGTTTCCAGGCGCGGAAGACCAGCGCCGGCGGCAGCGGCCGGCGGAGCTTTGGCGGCGGCGGCGGGGGCCGGGGCCGTTAGGCATTCGCGTTTACGGATCGGATAGAGCCGCTACCTGCGAATTCAAAAAAAGGGTAGCGGCTTTCCGATTCCTACACGTGACAATCTGACATTTTGACTCGCTCACGACCTCACACAGTGAACCGTGACCGAGCCGGGTTGGCTTGGTCATTGCCGGCCTCACTGTCAAAATGTCCATCTACTGATCCGTCTCCAAGGAGATCCCCATGAAAAAACCCGTGCCGCACGACAAATACTTCCTCAGATCGCTTCATCAGGAAATCGATCTCTACGATCGCAAAATTGCCTATCTGGACAAGTACGCCCAGTTCGATTCGGCAGCCGATCGAGAGGTTGCCGAGAACAAGTTACTTTCGAAACGGGCGTCGCTTGCTGAGACAGCAAGGCAACTGGTTGCCGACGGAGTGGAATTTACCGCTGCCGATCTCCCTCGCTCTTTCCGCGCCGCGACCGAAACCAGCGCTGCTGGTTGATCCCGGCTCACTCACGGGCCGGTATAGTTTGGGCTCTCCGCTTAACGCCGGTTGGCCAGGTGGAACTCCTTTCCGGGAGGACCAATGACCCATCACCCAAAGATGCGTTTGTCTCCCTTGTGCGATCTGCACCATTGCCCGATGCGCCAAGTCATGCTTGAAGAACCAGCATCGGAAGAAACTCCATCGTTTCACCAATGTGAACGGCGAGATTGTGATCGCATCTTCCGCGATGGCCATGGCTATTCAGACTTTGTCGACGGCCAGTTCGATGAGACGCGGCCCTCTTCGCGAGAATGCCGCATTTGCGGTGGGACGCTCTACCTCGCCGATGTGGACCGCACGCTAAAAGTTGAAACATGGGAATGCGCAGAGTTGGAGTGCGTCTACAGCGAGGACGCTTCCTCCCCATCGTCGCGCTGACTTGAAAGCTGGGTCATTGAACGCGCCGACTCCAACTTGCTGACTTGCAATGTCCTGGGGATCCTCTGGATAGGGCGCTAACTCGCTGCCTTTGCGTCAAAACATAGCCCTATCGAGCCCTGGAGGCCCCTGCTCACGCATACTCTGGGGCCCCGAGACCCGGTGTACAATTCTCCCGACCGAATTAATCGGGATATGCAGCGAGCATTCGCCGGCAGGCGCAGGCAGGCGCGGAATAAGACGTGTTTAGCGATATGAGTTGTCGAGTTCTGACAGAGGGAAAGCCATGCGATCGCAACCGATTCTTTGTCTGGCACTCGCAGTCTCGACTTCTGCATTTGGTGGCCAGCGCGTCACCGTTCAAGAGTTAACGCAAAAGCTCATCTTCACAAGGTAACATTCAACGAAACCGTACCCACCGCCGATACACGGCCCGAAAGTTATCCGGTTCGCCGTGAGTTGATAACTGCGGAATATGCCAACTACCATGTAGCTGCACAATAGGGTCAGGCATTTGGAAAGCGCGGTCGTGTGGAGAGCTGGATCGCTCCTGAGGCTGGATAAACCCTGAGCGCACCGCATCGAGACTGTTCAGGTTCACGTTGACAGCGGCCGATTGAGCCACTTAGAATCCGCGCCAACCAATCAAACAAGACGCGTGGAGTTGGATACGAGTTTGTCAAACAATCACCGCGTGGAGCGCTACTCTGGTTCAGGGCCGGGAACCAGCTCAGAAATCAATCCCGGAATGTAATGGCACAGAACTGCTTGCGGAGGGAAATCAGCAATGAAGTCAATCGCAAAATGCTGCGCGATGGGCATCGTAACCGGCGTCGCGCTTGTGAGTGTAGCCTGGGCAGCGGATGCATGGAAGGACAAGAAGCCGGCCGAATGGACGCAAAAGCAGATGGACAAATTCCTAACCAACTCGCCTTGGTCGAATACGGTGCAGCCGGCATCGAATCTGCCCATGTCGTCGGGTGCGCCGGCAGGTCCTGGTGGGGGCAGTTGGGGCGGTGGGGGTGGCGGCGGCGGGCGCGGCGGCGGTGGTGGCATGGGGGGTGGATCCGGCGCCAGCATGCCGATCATGACATTCCAGATCCGTTGGATGAGTGCGCCCATCATGCGCGAAGCGTTGAAGGTGGCAGAGACCGATCAGTTCAACGCTGAGATTCAAAAATACGCGAACGACTATTACATCATCGGCGTCCAGATGCAGGTTGAAGGCGGTGCAAACGGCAGCGGCCCACGAGGCGGCGCCGGAAGAGCCAGCCTCGGCGGTATTGGCGGTGGGCAAGGCGCAGCTCCCGGAGCCGGCCAGGGGAAGGGCGCTGGCAGTGAGCAGGCGCAGTCGCGATGGCAACAATTCCAATCCGTGTCCACTCAAGGTGCAATCCTAAAGTTCGGTCATCAACAAGTGCATCCCGACAAGGCCGAAATCGGCCCGTGCAAGACAGGAATGATGACGCTGTATATGTTTTCGCGGAGCCTGAAATTGGAAGACGCCGACAAGAGTTACATGTTTGAAGTAACCCAGGGGCAGATGACGACGAGAGCGAGTTTCAGCCTGAAGGGATTTGAGGAGGCGCCGGACAAGGGCCTGTAGCCGATGAAGCTTGCACGCAGATTGCGAGTTGTCTGGATGGTAGCTTCATTTCGGTCAACGAACAGCCCGCGCCCTTGAATCTGAATCAGATACCTGCTTAACTTATCGCATCATCCGGATCGTCTTAATGGATCGCCTTCACCTGAAGAGTCGCCACTCGACGTGCATCTCACGCCGGTACGATAGCGCCGGCTATTGTGTAATGTTTCTTTTGATCATCATGGCCTTCGCTCCTACCTTTCTGCGGGCCCAGGCCGACAATGACGATGACGACGATGCGGATGTTCCATTTGCGAATCTGACGGTTAACTATGATGCCAGAGGGGCAGCGACAGTAACCTTTTATGCATTTGAGTTGCATCAAGGAATCACCGGCGTAGAGGCGGCGCTCGAAGATGCATTCCATTGCCCGGCCGGTTCGCTTGAGAATCCTCCGCCCCGCCCTTATTTGCCTAAGTATTTGAAATCGCGTCCGGCGAGCGAGCAGCAGCAATACCAGAAAAGAGCGGATGAGATGCGGGCGAATACCCTGCAAGGTGCGTGTCAGGCGGCCATGACACGGACCGGCTTTCTGCTATCGACAGACATCCATCTGACTGTGCTGGACAGCGTGCTTGAGCGTCACGGCGTCAAGCAGGTTTGGGTCCAGATCACCCATCCAAAATCAAAATTCACAGAACACATTCCCGAGGGCCGGGTTCCACCGGTTCCAGACGATGCCGATCCCCGATCTGTCCGAAGCGAACTCTACACAACAGCTTTCTATCGAGTCGAATTTGGAAAGGATCCGCCCTCAACTATCCACATCGCATTCGGGCTCCGTAATCGAGACGCAATCCGCGCGGCCATCCTGCCGGCGGTTTTCCTTCTAACGCCCGTTCTCATCTGCATTTGGATGCGGCGCGCGGCCATTCGCGATGCGAGCATCGACCCAATCGGCGCATGGTTCAGCTATATGCGGGTTCTTATCTGGAGCGGAAATTCTCTCTTCATTATCTGGCTGTTAGGACAGACTGTCAGAAAGGGCCTGGAAGATCTGACTTCGTACTATACGTCGGCTCACAATGCAGCGGGAGTTGCTTCAAGTGTCGCAATCTTCATTGTGCCGCCATGGATAACCTACCTGATCTGCATTCTCCTGTCTTACAGAGTCTATGTTCAGGTTCGTGGAGAGAAATGGACCTTCGGTGAGTTTATCGCGAGCAATGGGTTGACACTTGCTGCGCAGTTTTTGCCGCTGATGTGCTTCATTGCTGCGCTCCAGATGCTCTCAATCAACGAACAAGCCTCGATGATGTTGTTTATCGGCGTCTACGTGTCTTATAAGGTTTGCATCTGGCTGAAGGTGAAGATAACAGGAACTCATCTGGAGCCGCTGACGACGGGCGAACTTCGCGACCGAGTGTTCGCTATCGCCAGGAAGGCCGTAGTCGAAATCCGGCAGGTGTTCATCATGCCGGCCGGCAAATCGCAAATGGCAAACGCATTTGCATCGCGAAGCCGATATGTATTCTTCACCGATTACCTGCTCAGGAGACTTAACAAGCGTGAGGTAAGCGCCGTTGCCGCGCACGAGGTTGCGCACATTCAAAAGCGGCATTCTTTCTGGAGTGGGATCAGTCTCGTCCTCCTCCTGCTTTCTCCGCAGATACTATTCGGAGTCCTCAGCGCTCTGGTGGGATTTTTGCACCATAGCCTCAGCCTCCGCCGCGCAGTAGATGGCCCCGACGCCGGATCGGGTCTTGCAACGATTGTCCATTTCGGTAATCGCGTACTCGCATTTCCTGAGTTAATCCTCATTCTTTACGTCATCGCCCTGGCGCTCTTCTTTTTGCAATCTCGTTTCTTTGAACATGCGGCCGATGCCGGTGCAGTTCAGCTCTCCGACGATCCCGAGGCGGTCATCACGTCGTTGCTCAAACTTGGCCGTCTCAATCTCACTCCGGTCCAGTGGGACCGGGCCACGGGTTCAATATTGACGCATCCCTCTACACTCAGGCGCGTGCAGAAAGTTGCGGCTATTGCGCAAATATCGAGCCAGCGACTTGATGAGCTCTTACGCGAATCCAGGGAACTCGAAAGCCAGCCTCTGGCAGACGATACGGATGAATCTGTCGATAGGTTCGCTGAGGAAAGGCCTCGCGACCCGGTTGTGACTGTCGCGAACGCTGCTCAAATGCTTGAATTCAAGAAGTGGGTGCTGCGTTTTTTCTACATCGCGCCCCCTGGCTTGATTGCATTCGCCGTCCACAGCCATTTCTTTCATCTTCCGGCGCTGGCATTCGTTGTCGGCGGAGTAGCTTCATTGATTCTCATGATTCTGATTTCTGAAAGTCAGAGTCTTTGGGAACGTGCAAGTCTGCGATCCAAACTTCTTGCTCGACTCACCTCGCAGGGAATCGACGTTAAAGAGAGCTTTACCCAGGTAGTTGACCTCAACCCGCATGCCGGGCCGCGGAGCTATGCAGTTGGATTTCATTGGGACACTGGAATGCTGCTCTTTGCGCGCAACCTGCTTTGCTACTCGGGCGATGAAATTCAATTTGCACTCAGGCCCGATCAGGTGCTTGCCGTGCGTCTGGGTCCGGGCATTCCGCAGTGGATTTCAGAACCACGAGTTTATGTGGATTGGCAGGCAGAACCAGGAGCGCCGTTCCAATCATGGAACCTGTCACCCAAGGATCCTTGTTCAATACTGAAGATCCGGCGCCAGGTGAGGGACTTGTACGCAAGCCTGCAGCGCTGGAAGATTGAGGCGAATAACTACCCTGACGCTCCGGCTCAACTCAGGGAACTCGCAGCCCCCACAATCGGCGAAGTGACAGGCAACCCAATCAAGTCAATTGTCACGTTTCAACGTTATCTGAAGGTCGCCCTCTTCAACCAGATATTGGCGATCGTGGTGTGCATGGCGCTTAGAATCCCTTCAGCGTGGTATGTATGCTTGCTCGACTTACTCATGGTCACCTATTCGTTCTCACCGTTCTGGTTTTACAAGAACCGGGAGGGGAGCAGGGAAGTAGTCCCAGCGCCGGTTTACGGTTCGCCATAAAGCAGCGCGGCTTTGCGCTGAGCCTCAAAGGCATGGAGAGATTCATCCCAGTCGGAGGCGATTTTGCCGGGGTCGTCGCCGTTTTCGAGAGCCGAGAGAACAGACTGGTTTGCCAGCAGCGTGTTGATCTTCTTGACGTCGAAGCTGCTGGCATAGAGATGCTCAAGGGCCGTCGCGATCAAGATGCCGGTTTCAGGTCCATCGAAGACGTTACGGTCGGTGACGATTACCTGCACACCGTGGCAAAGAGTTCCTGCGTAGGGATACGGGGCCAGTGGAGTGAAGCTGGTTGCCACGAATCGCACTCCTGGGCGATCGAAGTGATTGAGGTATTTCGCAAGTGTACGGCCGTCGATCCAGGGTGCGCCTAGTAACTGAAATGGCGTGTCGGTTCCGCGCCCAACGCTCACATTCGTGGTCTCAATCAGGCCCAGTGCGGGATAGGTGGTAGCTTCTTCAAGACTGCGGAGATTGGGTGAAGGGTTGATCCACTCAAGGCCCGTCGAATCGAACCAGTCTCCCCTCTGCCAGCCCTGCATTTGAATTACGGTGAGCGGCGCATTCAGATGGAGCTGCTGGTTGAAGTAACGCGCCAGTTCGCCCAATGTCATTCCGTGGCGAACGGGTAGCGGCATGGGGTTGACGTAGCTTTCCGTTCCTGGATCGGAGAGCGGTCCCTGCACCAGAGAACCGCTAATTGGGTCGGGACGGTCGAGGATAACGATCTGAGTACCCGTCTTAGCTGCCGCCTCAAGAAAATAGCGCACCACTGTCTCGTAGGTATAGAAACGCACGCCCGCATCCTGCAGGTCGATCGCAACCGCATCGAGCTTGTTGAGAGCGTCAGTTGACGGATGCCTCTCGGCCGCGGAGTTGCCGTAGAGGCTTATGACCGGCAGGCCGGTAGCTGCATCGGTGGAATTCGCAATTCCGGGCTGGTCCGCGATTCCCATGATTCCGTGTTCGGGAGAGAAGAGGGTTTCGACCGTAAGGCCCGGAACGGCTGCCGGCGCATCGTGTAACAGAATATCGATGGTGCGGCGTCCGGCGGAATCCACTCCTGTCTGGTTGGTGAGCAGGCCCAACCGCAGTTTGCCGCCATGGTTTCTGGCAAGTTCGGCCAGCTCGCTGAAGTGGTCCGCTTCCAGGACATCGATACCGGTCTTCACTTCGCCGTTGCGGGTAGCCCAGCGTCGTGATCCGCTCAGGGATTCGTTGTAGCCGGTGATGTGCGCAGCCAGTGCGCCGCCGTCGGGAACTACTGCAAAAGCACGCGCGGCTGCGTCTGCAACCTCGGCGCGAACGCTGGTCACGCTTTTGCCGCCGTTAGGATGCACCGCGTTGGTAAGCACAATGACGTAGGAATCGCTCACCGGATCGAGCCATAGCGACGTGCCGGTAAAGCCGGTATGACCGAATGAGCCAACAGGGAACAGCGTGCCGCGGTTGCTGGAATATGGGGAGTCGATGTCCCAGCCGAACCCGCGCAATGCCGTACCGGTAGCCGGCTGTTCAGGCACAACCATCTTCTGGAGCATCGCGCGAGACAACGGAAACTTGCTCGGACGTCCAGCGAGGCGGTCGAGCAGGTTTTGCGCGTAGGTTGCGGCGTCGTCGGCTGAGCAGAAGAGTCCAGCATGACCTGCAACGCCACCCATGCGGCGCGCGGTGGGGTCATGCACAATGCCGCGCAGCATGTTTCCGTGCTCGTCGTACTGGGTCGGAGCGATCTGAGCGTCCCATGATTCCGGCGGTAGATAACGGCATCGATCAAGGCCGAGCGGCGCAATGATGAAACGCTGTGCGTACTCATCGAGGGTTAGCCCGGAGATGCGTTCGACCAGCGCACCGAGAACAATGTAGTTAATATCGCTGTATTGAAAACGTGCGCCGGGCGCGTGCACCAGTTGGGAGTTGAAGGCGCGGTTGAAGGCTTCCTGTTTGCCCTGCCACTCCTCTTTCAGATCGAGGTCGGGAGGGAGACCCGAGTAGTGGGTGAGTAACTGCCGGATGGTGATGGATTGTTTGCCGTTGGCGGCGAATTCAGGAATGTACTTCGCTACAGTTTCGTTCACGTTCAACTTGCCCTGATCCGCGAGCTGCATTACGGCCAGGGCAGTCATGGTGGGCTTGGTGAGCGAAGCCATGTCGAAGGTGGTGTCTGCGGTCATGGCCTCGCGAGCAGGTTCGAGCGATCGCATGCCGTAGGCGCGCCGAAAGACGACCTTGCCGTCGTGACCGATGACAACCATCGCACCCGGTATTAGGTGGTCATCGACAGCGTGGTTAACGATTGAATCGATGGTGTCGAGGCTTGATTGAGCGTGCGCCAAGGGCGCCAGGAGCGGTAAGGCAAGGAGAAGTTCTGCGAGGAAGCAACGCTGACGCATAAGCAAATTCTCTCATTTGGTTGCAGGCCGGCAAGTGGAATCGCGCTGGCGGGGAATCCAACCGGCTAAGTGACGAACGCAATGGACAAACCGGCTTCAGCCACATGACTGCCTCGCCCGCTCAAAGCACGGAGAGAAAATCGTCCGATAGACTAAACTGACGAGTGCGGAGGATGTTCGATTTTGCTCTCTCGTAGATTACTGGTTGTGGCGTTTTCAGCATATGTTTTGGCGTGCGGCATGAGCCGCGCGCAGCAGGATCAACCGAAGCCGCAGCAAGGAGGCATGGGAGGCATATCGTCGGGTGTCTCCGCGGCGCCGGTCTTTGACGAGCAAAAGCGGCCCATCACCGCCGGTGGGTTTGTCGATTCAGGCCCGGTGATTTTTCAGGACATCACTAAGCAGGCCGGCCTGGCGGGCTGGCGGCACAAGATGGGAACTCCCGAGAAGAATTTCATCCTGGAGACGAATGGCTCGGGCGTCTGTTTAATCGACTACGACAACGACGGATGGCTCGACATCTACCTTGTAAACGGTTCGACATTCGACGCGCTGGATGGAAAGGAAGAACCGCCTCACGCCGCACTCTTCCATAACAACCACGACGGAACATTTACCGACGTCTCAAAGCAGGCGGGCGTCGAGAACGATCGCTGGGGCTACGGCTGCTCGGTTGCCGATTACGACAACGACGGGTGGCCCGACCTGTTTGTGGGCAACTACGGCAAGAACCGGCTCTACCACAATAATCATGACGGAACGTTTACCGACGAGGCAGAGAAAGCCGGTGTTGCGCTCGGCAACTGGTCAGCGGGCTCCGCATGGGGCGACTACGACGGAGACGGACGGCTCGATCTGTACGTCACAGGGTATGTTCATTTCGATCGTGACAATCTTCCCATAGCGGGTACAAAAGCTGTTGGATATGCCCAGTGCGAGTACCGGGGCGAATCGGTGAACTGCGGGCCGCGCGGGCTGGCTGGCGAGCCCGATCATCTGTTCCATAACAACGGCAACGGCACTTTTACCGATGTGACTGAGAAGGCCGGCGTGGTGGACAAAGACCGCTATTACGGGTTTACGGCGATCTTTGTGGACTTGGATGGCGACGGCAAACCTGACCTTGTTGTCGGCAATGACTCCACTCCGAATTTCCTCTATATGAACAAAGGCAACGGTACCTTTGAGGATGACGGCTATCTTTCAGGATTCGCATTAAATGCCGACGGACGCGAAATAGCGTCCATGGGAATCGCCGCAGGCGACTACGAGAACAACGGATTGGTGGACTTTTTCGTAACCGATTTCGGTGACGACTACAAGGTTCTGTTCCACAACGATGGCGACGCGAACTTTACCGACGTGAGCTACAAGGCCGGAGTTGCGCAGACCACAATTCCGTTTGTCGGTTGGGGCGACGGCTTCATTGATTACGATAACGACGGATGGCTCGATCTCTTCATGGTTGGCGGCCACGTCTATCCGCAAGTCGATCGGCACCAATGGGGCACTAGCTGGGCTGAGCGCCCACTTCTTTTTCACAATGTGCCGGCCGTGCAAGGGAAGGGAAGGAAGTTTGAGTCAGTACCAGCGGTCAATGGAACCGGGCTTGCCGAAGTGATTCCGGCGCGCGGCGCGGCGTTTGGCGATCTGTTCAACGATGGCAAAATCGATGTGATAATCAATCCCGTCGACGGACCTCCAGTCCTGCTTCGCAATGTGAATCCCGATCACCATCATTGGGTTGAGTTGCAACTGATAGGCGGGCCTAAGAGTCCACGCGACGCCACGTGCGCCACTGCATATCTCACTGCCAACCGTATGCGGCAGCGCCAAGATGTGTTGGCCAGCGGTGGCTATATCAGTGCAAACGATCGGCGCCTGCATTTTGGTTTGGGGGATGCAACCGACGCCGGCTCAGTAGAGATTCACTGGCCCTCGGGCGCGAAAGAAACTATCAAACTGCCTGCCGTTGATCGGATTTACACGATTAGCGAAGGTAAAGGTATCATAGCCGCATTGTGCGATGGAAAACCCTGCGCCAATGCATCCGCTCAGGCCAGTCCCCACCTTAAGAAATAACTGCACGGCAGGTCGCAAATCCTCTTGCGAACGAAAGTGGAACTTCGCCTGTGCGTACCGTTTGTGAGTCGGTTTGTGATAAGGAGCAGGTTTTAACGGAGTGTAAATCTGAGTGCAGGGAAGCCGAGGATCGGGTCGCCTCCAGCCACAGAGAAACCGTCCTCCACATGCCGCTAAGTGTTGCGATCGACTCACTGCCAGAGCCGCAATCGAGGTTTCGGGACCGGGAAAATGTGGGATCGAATCGAGGGCGAACCTGAAATAAACGTTATCGGTTACTGAAATCCTTTTCATTGTGTTACCGAAGTTTTCAGGGCCGCATTTGGGGGTTAAATTCGAAACGATTTTGTTCAAAGTGCGGCGGATATAGGAAACGGTAAATAACTGAATACACAAAAGTAAGCCTGCCGACTGATTCGTCCAAACCTGCTTCCAAGAAAACACTTGACAACGGGTATTCGACGGGACTAGCTTTTCGGCGCGGGATAGTAAATCAATTTAGTGAATCGGTAAACCGCGCACGTCGTAAAAGTATCGGAGTTACCTCAGAACCTGGGTGGGCGCTCCGTGAGGCGGTTCCTCAGCTTCGGGAAGATACCCGGCGTGGATGAATCGTCGTTGACAACAACAGAACGAATTGCCTGCGTGAGACAAGGCGATCGGGTTCGATTCAAAGGACAACGGGACGCCTCAATCAGCACGCGGCAATGTTGTTCGAACCTTGCAGGAGGAGATATATGACGCTGAGAAATCTGTCGAGAATGCGTAAACTCGCAGCCGACAAAGGCCGGGGCATTTTGTGGATGCTATCGGTCTTCGCGTTACTTGTAGCGTTTACTTCACTCGCGCACGCACAAACAGCCACGGTGGTGGGTACTGTTACCGATCCCAGCGGTGCTGTTGTAGCGAATGCAACCATCAAGCTCACCAGCCTCGATACCGGACTCTCGGCCAATGTGGTGACAGCAGGCGATGGACAATTCGTCGCGCCGGATCTCGCCATCGGACGATACACGATCACAGTGACCGCGGCCGGCTTCAAATCTACGCAAAAGACCGGCATTGTTTTGAGTGTCGGCGATCGTATTCGCGTTGACTTCCCTTTGCAGGTCGGAACTCAGCAACAAACCATCACTGTGGAAGCAGACGAACTTCATCTTCAAACCGATACCGGCGAAGTGAGTGACGTCATCACCAGCCGCCAGGTTGAACAATTGGAAACCAACGGCCGCAGCATTTACACGTTGATCGATCTGACGCCGGGTGCATCCGGCCTGCAGGGCGACGATCAGGCGCCGACCTCCGTTTCGGGAAATGCTAATGTCAGCTTTAACGGCCAGCGCATGAGTCACAACATCTATCTGATGGATGGCGGTGAAGACGATGACCGTGGCGGCGCCGGAACCTTCAGCGTCGTGCCTTCACTCGAGGCCATCGCCGAGTTCCAGATTCTCACTTCGAACTACAGCCCGGAATACGGACTTTCCTCCGCAGCCACTATGTCCACGGTCATCAAGTCCGGAACCAAGTCGTTCCACGGTTCTGGCTGGGAGATCGATCGCAACGATGCTCTCGACGCCGACAACTACTTCCAGACCAAGAAACCAGAGCTGCGGTCCAACATCTTCGGCGCTAACATCGGCGGCCCGGTCAGCTTTCATCCGAATTCGGGAGAACCCAAGACCTTCTTCTTTTACAACCAGGAATGGCGCAGACTGGTACAAGGCGGCTCTCTGCACCAACTGGTGCCGAATCCCGTAAATTACGGCGGCAACTTCACCTCCGATCTCCCGGCAGACGGCACCGATCCCAACACAAACGCTGTCGTCCTCCATTCCGGACTCCACGTGCCTTGCGCAAACCAATTGTCAGCGGCAGAGCAGACGGCGTTTGCAAATGCTGGTGTTACGACCTTCAGTACTCCGAATGGAGCGGGGGCCTGCGCCATCCCCACCAAGGGCCAGTCAGTATCGGACCCGGTCTTTCAGCCGTGGCCAAACGGGGGCGTGATTCCTGGTGCTCTCATCGACCCCAATGCGACGGCATTGCTGACGTCCGGTAAGATCTTCCCGGCGCCAACCAGTGGTAATTATTTCAACGGTGGATCCAATTCTCCTACTTATGTGACAGAAGAGATTGCTCGTGTCGACCATAAATTCGGCGACAAGTTCTCCGTCTTTGGGCACTGGGTCTCCGAACAGGTCTCGCAGGATTATGGCACCACCATGTGGAGCGGCGATAACGTACCTACCATCGGCAACACATTTGGCAACCCCTCCTACAGTGCGGTGATTCACACCACCTACACCATCAATCCGAACCTGCTCAACGAGGCAGCGTTCAACTATGATGGCAATCGCATTCACATTCTGCCCAAGGCAGCCTTCGGCGCTTCACTGGCTCTGCCTTCCGGATTCACCGCCAATCGCATCTTCGGCGGACCTAACACCTTGATGCCGTCCATTACCCTTGCAAACCTTGGGACCCAATACACCGCGAACTGGACCCCTTGGAACAACGACGCCAACGATTATCAGCTTCGTGACGATGTTTCCTGGGTAAAGGGTGCGCACCAGTTCAAGTTCGGGGCAAGCTGGGCTTTGTACTCAAAAGTGCAATCCTACTTTGCCGCACCCCAGGGCGCATTCAACTTCGACGGCAACTTTACCAATGACGACTTTGCCGACATGCTGCTTGGCTTTGCCAGCAACGGCAACGGCCAAGGGTATGCAGAAGCAGCGGTTCACTCGAGCGGAACATGGGACAATGTCTCCTACGCGCTCTACGCGGCCGACAACTGGCATGCAACTTCCCGCCTGACCCTCAACCTGGGCCTGCGTTGGGACGGCGTGCCCCACACTTATGAAGTTCATCACAACTCGTCAGATTTCTATCCTTACTTCTACTTCCCAGGGAATGCGGCGACATTTGATACCGCTGGCAACGTCTGCAGCGGGTCAGGCGACCCCGGTTGCTCCGGTGCCAGCCCGGGACTTGGAACAAGCACAAATCCGATCCTTGCCGGATATCAGTTCTATCTGAATGGTGTCGGCATAGACGGTGAAGGTGACATTCCCAAGGGATTGGTACCAACTCATTGGAACGCTTTTGGACCGCGCGTTGGCTTATCGTACGACGTCACCGGGCGCGGCAAAACAGTGGTCCGTGGCGGATTCGGCATTATGTACGAGCGCGTTCAGGGGAACGACATGTATGACGGCGCCACCAACGTTCCCTTCGACGACAACGCGAACTTCAACAATGTGTCGCTATCCAATCCACACGTCAGCGTCACCACTGGCGACACACTGACTGTGCCGATTGTTGCGTCGAGCATCACCGGCATTGACTCTGAAAACTACAAACTGCCGGATTCCTATCAGTACAGCGCAGGCGTTCAGCAGCAGTTGGCAGCGAACACCATTTTGTCGGTGTCCTACGTTGGAACACAGAATCGTCACCAGAACGATTACAGAGAGAACAACCTGCCGCCAGTCGGTGACCTTCCGGAACTGGCTACCGGTTCCAACACCACACCCTACAACGAACTGGTGCCCTACGCGGGCTTTGTCTCGATCAAGCAGGCTGAGAACGTGGCCAACGGCAGGTACAACTCCATGCAATTGGATCTGCACACCGTGCTGCATCACGACTTGCAGGCGCAGTTTGGCTATACGCTCGCAAAGGCGTGGGATGCCTCCACCGGTGGTGGCAACGGCTTCGACCTGGATACCGTCGATAACCCGTACGAAGGCTGGAAATATGATCAGGGACCGTCGATCTTCGACCGCAGGCAGGTCGCGTTCCTCAACTATATTTACGACATTCCAATCTTCCGGCACTCGTCCAACGCCCTCGCTACGTCAATCCTCGGAGGCTGGGAAATCGCCGGCATCAGCACCTTTGAGACCGGCGCTCCGCTGAACGCCACTTTGGGCGGCAGCGCGGGCTCCAACGGCGTTCAGAATGCGACGAACCTCCCAAGCCTGAGCGGCTCAATCTCCTACCCGAAGACCAGAAGTTCCAGTGCAGTGCAATGGTTCAGTCCGTCGGCCTTTACTGCTCCAACGCCAGGAACATGGGGCAATGCGGGCCACAATGCAATCAACGGACCGGGACGCGACGAGTGGAACATCGCACTACACAAAGTGTTCAAGTTCTCTGAGCACAGCGCGTTCGAGTTCCGTGCGGAATCCTTCAACACTTTCAACCATCCGCAATGGGAGGCCGATGGTGCCAACGGAGGCTACACCGGTAACTTCTCTTCCGGCAGCTTTGGTCAAATCACCGCGGCGTATGACCCGAGAGTCTTCCAGCTTTACGGGAAGATCTCCTTCTAACCACAACCTGCAGTTGAACACGCAGAAGCCCCGCTCGAACAGGAGCGGGGCTTCTGTCTAGTGCGGCCTTGGACCGCTGACCACTAAGCCCAATGCTTTTCACTCAAGAAAAATGCGCGCTGGAAAGTGGTGGCCAGTCCCACCCTTTTCTTAAACTGCGCGAAAAGGATGGGGCACCCACTTTGGCTTTGGCTACGAATCAGTAGGTTAAGTGAACGGTATTGCCGCTAGTCTGGATTTCTCAAAGCCCACCTGTGAAACCGTGTAAGTGGTCCCTCAACACGCCATGGATGCGTCTAACATAGTTTCAGATGATCCGCACGCAGGTTTACCTATGAGAAGTCGTGCACTTACGCTGGTGATTCTGGCACTATCCATTCGAGTCTCAGTTACGGCGCAGACGCCCGATCCCGCACTGGCTCAATCACTCGAGCAGCAGGGCCGGCTGGCCGATGCGGAACAAGCCTGGCAGCAAATCACCAAAGACAGGCCGCGCGATGCTGGCGCCTTCGCCAGCCTGGGCGTTGTGCTTTCCAAGGAAGAAAAGTACTCCGATGCAGCGGCAGCGTACCGCAAGGCGCTGGCCTTGAACCCGCATCTCACGGCGATTGATTTGAACCTGGGCCTCGCCGAATTCAAGCAGGGACATTTTGCCGAAGCAATCGGTCCGCTCAAGACCATTCTCAGCACCGACTCCCAAAAAGTGCAGGTGCACACTCTGCTGGGCATGAGCTACTACGGGGCGAGAAGATTTGATGAAGCGATTCCGCATCTCCAAATCGCGATTACAAACGATCCGAATAACCTTGAGCTGCGCAATATTCTTGCCCAGGACTTTCTGAATGCGAAGAAGTACAACGAGGCTCTCGAGGAGTACAAGCAGATTCTCGCCATCAATCCCGACTCGGCTCCGGCGCACATGCTTGCCGGAGAGGCTCTGGATGCTCTTCATCGCAGCGATGAGGCCACTGCGGAGTTCAGGCTGGCCGTGCAGGTTTCGCCGCATGAACCGGATGCGCACTTTGGCCTCGGCTATCTGCTTTGGGGCCAGCGCAAGTATGCCGAGGCCGCGCCGGAGTTCCAGGCTGAACTTGACGGCAGTCCCAGCCATGCGCAGGCGCTTGCGTATCTAGGCGACACAAATCTTCAGCTCGGCCGCCCCGAAGCTGCAATTCCTTTGCTAGAGAACGCGGCAAAGATCGATCCTGGAATTGAGCTCGCACATCTTGACCTGGGAATCATTCGCGCTGCGGACGGCCGTCCGGACGATGCGCTCCGCGAGATGAAATTGGCTGAAAGAATTGCACCCAACGACGTAAACGTCCACTGGCGACTGGGCAGACTCTATCGGTCCATGGGCAATCAACAGGCGGCAGCGGCCGAACTCGAGAAGGCAAAGAAGTTAACTCAGGCGGCCGACACCAAGCTGGTGGACAAGATGAATCCTCGAGCGCAGAAGCCGGACACTCCCGTTGAAAAGTAGCATGGAGCGCTACGGCTGCGGGGCATCGACAAAGACGTTCTCAGAGCGCGCGATCACCGCACTCGACAGGCAATTTCCCATTACATTGATCATGGTGCGGCCCATGTCGATCAGCGTGTCCACGCCGAGAATCAGCAGGATGGGCGCTGTTGGAATTTGAACGGCGCTGGCTGTGGTGAGCAGGACAACCAATACAGCCCGCGGGACCCCGGCGACGCCTTTGCTGGCAAGCATCAGAATGGCCAGCGTTGCGATCTGGCGAGAGATGGAGAGATGGATGCCCGCTGCCTGCGCCGCAAAGATTGCGGCCATGGAGAGATAGACGCTGGAGCCCGTCATGTTAAAGCTGTAGCCTGCCGGAATGACAAAGGAAACAATCCAGCCCGGTACACCGAATTCCTGCATCCGCTCCATAGCGAGCGGCAGGGCAGCTTCAGATGTAGTGGTAGCGAAACCGATGGCTGCGGGCTCGCCGACAGCCGCGATGAATCTACGCACAGGAATTCGAAAAATCCGCAAGATTGGCAAGAGAACTAAAAGGCAGAATGCTGCAGTGGCCAGGTAAAAAGCGAGCACAAGTTTGCCTAGCGCCAGCAGCGTCGTGATGCCTGCACTTGCGACGGAATAGGCAATCGCACCGCCGGCAGCAAGGGGGGCAAGGTACATAATCAACCGGGTCATCTGAAACATGACGTCGGATAAGGATTGCAGCACTGGCAGAAGAGGTGCGCGTCTCTTTTCGGGCAGCACCGCCAAAGCACAGCCAAAGAAAACCGAGAATATAGCGATTTGAAGTATCTGATTCTGCGCGACGGCCTGGGCAATGTTTTCGGGAACGAGATTGAGCACGACCTGCTGCCAGGTTTGTGCTGTTTGTGCCAGTGCCGGCGCGGTTTCGGACACCTGCGGAACAGCCACTCCCCAGCCCGCGCCGGAGAGATTCATGGCAACAGCGCCGATGATGAGGCCAAGCGTCGTGATCACTTCAAAGAGGATCAGCGACTTGATGGCGATACGCCCCACCGAGCGCAGTTGGTTGTGGCCTGCGATTCCAGTTGTGATGGTGGCAAAGATGAGCGGGGCCACGATCATGCGCACCAGGCGCAGGAACAGATCGCCGAAGAACCGCAGTTGCGTGGCAAAGTATGGAGCGTCAAGCCCAAGCTCAATGCCGGCGAGCATGGCCAGGAAGGTCCACCACATGAGAGAAGGCTTGCGAAGTGTCGCAATCGCAAACAATGCGAGGCCGATCAATCGCAATGTAAGACCGATTGCATGGCTGCCGATGAAGAGAAACAATGCTCCGGCGATCCAGGTTGCCGCACTTGCTATCAGCAATACTGGCCGATTGTCTGCGATCGTGCCGGCGGTGGACCGAGTACCGTGCGTCATTGAGTTCCCGTCAATCAAGCATCCGGGCGCGTGAGATGCATCGCTTCCGCGGTCACATCAGTGTACTTCAGCCCTGCTCCGGTATTGAACAGCACAACACGATCGCCCGGCTTCAGGAATCCGCTCGCCAGCAGGCGGTCGTAAGCTGCCATCACGCTTGCGCCTTCAGGCGAGAGGAAGATGCCTTCATTTGCCGCCCAATCACGAATGGATGCGAGGATCTGATCGTCGCCGACAGCCAGCGCAATACCGTCCGACTCACGAAGGATCTCCAGAATAGTGGAGTCGCCGTATGGCTTGGGCACCCGCAGGCCTGAAGCGAAGGTCGCAGCATCCTTCCACATCTGGCTGGCATTTGCGCCATCATCAAAGGCACGAACAACGGGGGCGCAGCCGGCAGCCTGCACAGCGATCATCTTCGGACGCTTTCCCGGCTTCACCCAGCCAAGCTCCTCGAGTTCGGCGAAAGCCTTCCACATCCCGATCATTCCTACCCCTCCACCGGTCGGGTAGAAGACAGCATCGGGGTACTCCCAGCCAAGCTGCTCAACCAGTTCGTACCCCATGGTCTTCTTGCCCTCCACGCGGAACGGCTCTTTGAGCGTTGAAACGTCGAACCAACCCTCCTGCTGTTTGCGCTCGGCAACCATGCGTGCGCAGTCTGAGATGAGGCCGTCGACGAGGGTTACTTTTGCACCGTACGCCACCGCTTCAACATAATTCGCAAATGGCACATCGCGCGGCATAAAGATGTGTGCTTCGATCTGTGCGGCAGCGGCGTAGGCTGCAAGAGCGCCTGCCGCGTTGCCGGCTGAGGGAATTGCCAGTTTGGTGAGGCCGTAGTGGCGTGCCATGGTCACGGCAAGCCCCAGGCCACGCGCTTTGAAGGAGCCAGTAGGATTGGCGCCTTCTTCTTTTATGCATGCGTTGGCATAGCGCTTCGAGCGCAGCATGGGAGTCCAGCCTTCACCAAGAGTGACAGGCTCAGCATCAGGCAGCACTGCTTCGTATCGCCACATCCCCGGCCATGGAGAATTAATTCCGCGGGCAATCACCTGATTTGGAGTAGAGCCGTGAAGCGACGAAAGATCGTAGCGCACGTAGAGTGAACCTGCGGGCGGGGCAGGGCACTCGGTGCAAAGCGTCTGTGGTGTATCGGCAGAGAGGTGCGCGTGGCAGCGGGAACACTCGAGATATGCAATAGCAGGCATGATGGTCCGGCAATTCGCGTCGGCACTGCTTATGTTACAGGAGCGGCACTCCCTGACTTGTGACGACAGAAAGTGAAGCCCGAGGCGATTGACCTCGGGCTTCAGGGTTGTGGTTATTGTTCTTAAATCTGTTGGTGAAGGAACCGTCTCAACCTTCGCGGCTCAGAAATTCAGCTTGAGCGCGAATTCGATTTCGCGGCCCGGGTTCGAACCGTCCAGCAACCCGTAAGTTCCGACCGAAGTTCCGGACCACGGACTTGCGAAACTGGTGCCCGTAAGACGCGTGCCGTTGCAGCCGTCGCAGGAGCTGTAAGTATCAGCCCAACTGTTGGGAATGCTGAAAATCGGCGTGTTAGTGAGGTTCATGAACTGGGCAATGAAAGTGATGTTGGTGCTTTCTGTGATTGGGAAGGTCTTGTTCAGATCCAGGTCCGATGTCTTCAGGTGGGGTCCACGCAATGACCCTACGCCGCAGTTGCCAAACTGGCCGTCAGCCTGGGTGGTGACGTACTTCGGATTGAGATTAACCATGCCGACACTCTGGCCAATTTGGGCAAATTGCATGGGCTGATTAGGCGACTGGCCGGCCACGCAATCGGCGCGGTCCACGTAAGAGGGCGCGGTGAGGTTGGATGCTGCCGCGGGGTTGAAGGAGCCGAAGAAGTAGCCGTCATACGGCGTAACGGCAAAGCCGGAACGGAAGGTGGCATCGACGGCTAGATTCCACCCGCCGATCACTTCATCCACACCCTTGGGAATGCTGTTGGCAAACTGCTTGCCCCTGCCGAAGGGCAGGTTATACAGCGCGTAACCGTTGAAGGCCGCCGCGGCGTCGATAGAGCATTTGCCGTAGTCGCCCTTCGGGTTGTACTCGTTCTGGAAGAAGTTGCCGCCGCCTTCGTTTTGCTGCTCGCCTGTGCCTTCTTCATCGCCATAAGCGCCGAAGTAACCCAGCGAGTTGCTCAGGCACTTTGACCATGTGAAGTTGGCCTGCATGTCCAGACCGTGGTAGCTCTTCTGGGATACGGTCGCTTCCATTGCCTCATAGCGGGAGATGGCGTTGGAGCCATTGAATCGAGCCTGGGAGACGCCCGCCGTGATCAGGTTCTGCATATACGGGCCATTGGCGACTGCCGGAACGGTAACCTTATTGCCTCCTGGCCAGTCCGTCACCTGCTGAGTGCCGGAAGTTAAAACCTTCTGGTTGTACCAGAAGATGTCGGCCATGTGGTCGTCCTTGTCGCCCACATATCCCAGCGACGCCGTGAAGTTGTTCCTGAACTGGTGCTGGACGGTCAGGTTCCACTGCTGGTTCATTGCCGGACGAAAATGTGGGTCGGTGGCGTGGGTTACTTCGCCAGACAGGCAGGATGCCGAGTATGCCAGTAGATCGGCTCCAGTGCAGGGGCTCTGGTAGGGCGCGTATCCATCGCTTAAAGTGCCCACCGGATAAACCGCCGGGGACGACCCTACGTTGTTCTGGTAGACCTGGGTGGTGTTGGGCGGGTTAATGACGTTCATGTTGCCGATGCCATTGCCCTCCATAAAGCTGGAGATGTCATAGGCACCGCGGATTACAGTGCGGGGCGCGAATGCCGGTTGCCAGGCAAATCCAAAACGCGGCTCGTAGTCGCCGATGCCCTTGTAAGTGTTGTAATTGGTGCCAAGCTCAGGCGCGCCGGTCACCAGGTCGAAGTTGACGTTCCTGCTATGATCCCTGTCGCCGCGCGGCGTTACCACTTCGTAGCGCATTCCCAGGTTCAGGGTCAGGTTATGAGTTAGCTGATAGTTATCCTGGACAAAAATCGCCGTCAGGCTGTTGGCCAGGTTGAAGTGAATCGGCGTGCCTACGTCAACCAGGCTGGGAAGGCCCAGCAGGAAGTCGGCATAACCGCTGCCGCCCACGGCTCCTGTGTTATTGGTGTATTGGCCGTTGAAGGTCCAGGCGCCGGCCGAGCCGTTGTTACCGGCGTAAACGTCGTTCATGTCGTAGTGCAGGAACTGGAAGCCGGTGTGCACCGAATGACGGGAGTGAGTCCAGGTCAGCGAATCGTCGACCTGGTAGGTGGTGTCGTGGAAGACTTCAAATCCGCCCGAAGATCCAACGGTTCCAAAATCAGTGCTGATGGAGGGAAGGATGGGCACTGAAACGTCCTGCAGACCGATCGCAGTGTTGGGGTTCTGGCTGGTTGCCGGCGAGTAAACTTCGTCGTTCGCCGGGAATACCTGTACACCGAGGCGGAAGTCGTTGACCAGTGAGGGAGTCAAAGTCCGCACGTAATCGCCAACAATATTCTTCAGCGGGTATTTGCGCTCCAGGTTCGGCGTCAGCAAGTCGATGCCATTGGTCTGGGCCACGTGCGTGAACATCTGGGTGTACCGAACCATGTAGTGGTCGTTGGCTGTGGGCTGGTAGTCCAGCTTGAGGTCGCCTTGGTAATTATGGGTAAAGCCAGCGGTGGTGTAATTCACCGTGGTCATTTGGGTCTGGTATGCGGGCAGGGCAACCAGCTTTGCGGCGACCGGATCAACTGCGGAAACCGGAATCTGGTTGTGGAGGAACGGCTGCCGAGCGGAGGGCGTAGTTGACGACGAAGGCTGATAGAGTTGTGTGCCTCCGCCTGAGCAAACCCCGTTTACGAATGTCCCACCGAAACCTGTGCAGTAGTAACCCAGGTCATAATACCCGTTGGTCGGTGTGTAGAAGCTGTTTCCGCTGGCGGGATAGAAGACGGTGTTTTGATTCCCGGTGGAGGGCTGGTCATAGATCGAATTCTCTTCGTCGAAGAAGAAGAAGAGCTTGTTTTTGACGACGGGTCCGCCGATCGTGCCACCGAATTCATTCCAGTGCAGAGCGGGGCGTGGGATCACGGTCGCGGGGCCATAGCCCACGACGGAGGCCACAGCCTTGTCCTGCCAGGTGTTGGCCTCAAGGTCGGTGTTGCGGACATACTCGTACAAGTTTCCGTGGAACTGGTTGGTGCCGGACTTGATCGATTCAACGATCACGCCGCCCGCATAGTTACCGTAATCGGCCGCGGCGTTGCTTACGATGATATTGAATTCCTGCACTGCATCGGGCGCCGGCGTGTATGAAACTTCGTCGTTGTCCGGCTGGTTCACGTCCATGCCGTCCAGGATGAAGTTGTTGTCCTGCTCGCGCGCGCCGTTCACGTAGGGACGGCCGGTACCGAAGGTGGTCTGCGGGGACTCAAAGGCAAAGATGTTGGAGGTCAGCACGCCTGGCGCCAGCAACGTCAACTGGTTGATGTCGCGCGTCGCCAGCGGCAGGTTTGCCGCCGCGTTGGAGTCAATTAAGGTGCCCAGTTCAGTGGATGCAGTCTGCAGCAGCGGCGGGGCATCGGTGACTGTGACTGTCTGGCTCACGTTGCCGATCTTCAGGTGGAAGTCGACTCGTGCCACCTGGTTCAAGACCAGGACGAACGGATTGCGGACCTCGATCGCGAAACCAGGAGCCTCGACCTTAACCTCGACTTTGCCTACAGGTACGGTGGGGAACTCGTAGAGCCCGGTCTCAGTGGTTTTTGCAACCCACGTGGTGCCGCGATCAACGTCGCGTACCGTGACCGTTGCGTGGGCGATGGCAGAACCGGAAGAGTCTGCCACCGTGCCGGTGATCGAGCCGGCCGACTGCTGAGCCCGCAACATGATTGACGTGCCCCAGTTGACGGCGAGCAGACTAGCGACGCCAATTGTGATCAGAAGCATTCGTATATTGAGCTTCACTGGAATCTCCTTCAGCAAAAGTTCAGGTTGTGAGTTCAGTCCGGGCATAACGATCCGAGCAAGCAGAGCGGCTCAGGGGAATAATGAGAGCGAGTCGACAACCAAGATGTCTCCTTGAGCGAGCTAAGGCCGTTCCAAGTTTTCGAGACTATTGTGATCGAAATACCTTAAAGTGCTCAGGATTCGATTTCGCCAAATCGTACCTTATGAGTTGCTGAATGGCAAGCATTAAAATGAATAGTTATGCTTTAAATGATCAACTAATTGATTTGTAACGAAATACCGAAGACGGGATTGTGGAAAAGGAGATAAGGTCGGCATAAAGATTCTTAGGGCGGGTCGCCGGGTCAGACCTGGATCGCCGATCGCATAGATCTACGACGCAGGAGCTTCAATCGCAAGCCGATGTCATATCATCGATATCTTCCATAATATATTGTATTTAATGATATTATATAAGAGACCTTCGGATTGAACGCACTGATGGAAACTCTGTTGGGGCATAAGGTGGAAGATCGGAGGCGACGACTTCCGTAAATCTCGAACATCCCGCCGACACGCCAAATCTCAAGATTCCAGGGGTTCTGCAGTCAGAATAACAATCGATTTGTGGATATCATAACTGTTCATATTAAGCCAAAACAATCATAACATTGCTCCTATCCTCGTAATCTATGTTATTATCGACCGAAATTGAAGCGTTTATAGCCTCGAAACTTGCAAAAACGGTTAAATCGAGCGGACGAGACGCATTTCAATAACCGACTTAGCTTCAGGTTGCAAATCTTAGCTGATTGATGAGGACCTGAATCGGCCTCAGTTCGGCCCGCAACTAGAACATCTATCAAGGGATCGCGATCCATATTCTTTATGACGTCACTATTTTTTTGAATTGTGCGCGGAGAGCGTTGAGGCAGCCTGCGCTGCTGAATCCGGCGGCGCGGACAGGATCGAACTGTGTTCCAAACTCTTCGAGGGAGGGACCACTCCAACGGCGGAGTTAATGAGCGCCAGCGCACGAGCGGTGTCCATTCCAGTTTATGTGCTCATTCGGCCCCGGGCCGGGGATTTCGTTTTCACTCCTGATGAATTTGATCTGATGCACAGACAGATCGACGAAGCAAAAGCGGCCGGTGCCAGCGGAGTTGCGCTAGGCGTGTTGCTTGCGGATGGCCGCGTGGATGTGAAACGAACGCGTGCCCTGGTTGAATATGCGCAACCCTTCGAAACTACGTTCCACCGTGCCTTCGATGAGACTCCCGATCTGAGTGTGGCGCTTGAGCAGGTGATAGAAACTGGCGCCACCGGTCTTCTTACTTCGGGAGGCGCAGCCGAGGTGTTGCTGGGAGCCGATCGAATCGGGCGATTGCAGCAGCAGGCCGACGGACGCATCCGCATGATTGCCGGAGGCGGTCTGCGTTTGGCGTCGCTGGTCGAAGTGGTGAGACGTTCGGGGGCGTTCTCGCTGCACGGGTCGATGACCAATTCCAATGCATCGAACGGCCATGAAGCGGATCCATCGCAGCTTGAGGCCAACATTCGAGAAGCTGTGAAGTTACTTCGAAGCGAGTATGAGCAAATGACCGCGCAAATGCAGGAGCGGTGAAATGCGGAGCATACTTGAATTGTTTTCAACCGCTCTATCGCTGCTTAGAAAGCGATTCGAGACAGCGCAGCCGATCAGACCCTGATGATGCGTGTTCCCTGGCGCTCAAACGGAGCAGTTGCTTCGGCGGTGGCGCTGGTGTCGGTGATGAGCACATGAATCTCGTTGATGGCGCAAATAATGGCCGGGCTCACTTTCCCGATCTTGCTGGCATCGGCAACCACGATCAACTGCTTGGTCTGCTTAAGCATCTTGCGATAGACCAGGGCTTCGTCAGCTTCCAGAGATGTTGCGCCGCGTTCAGCGTCGAGCCCAGTCACGCTCAGAAAGACTTTGTCCATATATACACTGTCGAGAAAGTTGAGCGCGGCGTTGCCTGAAAGCGCAAACGACCAGGCCCAGGGCATGGCCCCTCCGGTGAGGAATGTGCGGATGGAGGTGCGGTTGCAAAGCTCCATGCCAATGTTGAGAGCGTTGGTGATTACCTGGATCTTTTCGCGGTGACGAAGGCTGCGTCCGATGTGGGTCGTGGTGGTGCCAGCGGAAAGACCCACGGTTTCGCCCTCCTGAATCAGCTCAGCGGCGGCCAAACCAATGCGGCGCTTCTCAGCGGCATGGCGCTGCTCGCGCGCAATAAACGAGCTGTCATATCGATATGGTTCGTAGAGCAGCGGCTCGGTGAGTTCGGCGCCGCCGTGAGTGCGGCGGATCAGCCCGCGATTCTCAAGCCGTGCAAGGTCGCGCCGGATGCTGGGAGCTGAAGAGCCGGCCACTGCCAGAAGCTCTTCAATGGTGGCCGTTCCTGACTTCAAAAGGTACTTGACGATCTCTTCGGATCGGCGATTGATCGATTCCGCCATAACAGGCCAATTCTACTCCGCGATTGCCGGGACCGAAAGAATATACCGTATTGTGTCAAGATTTTCACTAAAAGGGCTCAGCGGGTTGATCGAACCAGTACACTATAAACAAAAATAGTCAGTTTTGCAGGCTCTTTTTGGCGTGTTCGTCACCCCTCCTTTTCGTATCTTTAGTGATGATCGAAATGGCGCTATATGATCACGACTAAGGATTAGCCGCCAATTCGCGAAGCCGTGCGCTTACGTTCCAGAAGGCGCGTCCATCGTGATATCCGGCCTTCCAGATACTACCTTTGTCCTGGCTCAGGGGCTTGCCGTCTGCGGTGGTGAGGTTGACCGTGCCGTGATACCGGGAATCGATGGTGTGGTTCTTGATGAAGGTCCACTGTTCGAGGAAGCGCTGGAAGTAGATCGGATTCTGTTTTCCGTATCGCTGGTGCATCAGCAGCAGTGCGTTCAAGCCTTCGCACTCGGTCCACCATTCTTTGTTAGTGTCAGAGGGTTTGCCGAAGGCCGAGCCTTCGCGGAAGAACCCGCCGTTCACGGTATCCCAGCCGTAGGCGAGCGCGTGATCGACCAGCATCTTTGCCATGCGCTCGGTTTTCTCACTCGCCTGGGTGTGCAGCACTTCATCGGATTCGAGCATCAGGTATGCCGTCTCCACATCGTGCCCGTAGGAATCGGGTCCAGGAATGGCACGCCAGTCGTTGGTGAAGTAGAGATTCATGACACCCGGCTCGACGCAGATCTTATCGCGCACTACTGAGAGAGTTTCTTCAAGCCGGGCGCGAAGAGTTGCATCGGGCCACACGCGGTAAAGCTCGGTGAGTGCTTCAAGCAAGTGAATGTGCGAGTTCATCGACTTGAAGCCGACCGGGCCGATTGGGCCTTCTTCGATCTGGCCGTCAGGTACATGCGGCAGCACCGGAATGCCGTCGCGCGTGAGCGATTCGAAATAGCCGCCGTTCACCGTGTCGTGGGCGTGCTGGTCGATCCAGTAGAAGCCCTTCTTCGCGAGTTGGAGAGCGCGTGGATCGCCGGTTGCCTGGTAGGCCGCGGCTGCCCCGTAGATGCAGAAGTCGATGCCGTAAAGTTGCTTTCCGTCAGCGAACGCCGGCATGACGTGGCCATTGTCGTCGAGGCCCCAGAAGAAGCCACCGTCCTGTTTGTCCCACATCACGTTGTCGAGGAAATCGAGTCCCTGCATGACGTAGGGCAGGAACTCCGCCTTCTTGTCAGGCTCGCGTAGAACTGCCTGCGAGGCGACCCAGGTCATGCGGCCCTGGAAGACTGAGAATTTGCCATCGCTGGGCGCCCACTGCCATTCGCGCGTGAAATGCGAGTGGAAGCCGCCGTGTTCTCGATCGATGGAGCGCGGGAACCACTGGCCAAGGATGTCGTTGTGAAGCGCGCCGTCGACCTCAGCAGCGAAATTCAGGTAGGTTGCGGCGGTCGGCTTGGCGTCGGTGTGCATTGGCTGTTGAGTTGCTCCGAGTGCCGCGTACAAAAGCAGGGGCAGGAGCGCCAGGTGTCTGCTCTTCAATGCTGCATCTCCTCTGGTTCGGGTTCGGGGAGAATGCTAACACGGCGCTGCTTGTGGAGCGCTGAGCGATGTTTACCGATGAATAACGGGGTACCCCCCTCCCTCGACGGATCAACTAAGCGACTGATTTCATTAAGCTTGATACGAAACGTGGTGGGTATGACGGATGCAAATGTTTCATATCAAAAGACTTAGATAGTAAAATCCTCCAAGCAATAGAGTTACGGGCCAGATTCGGCAATAATGCTGATGCAAGGGGGCGGTGGTCGTGTAGGTGTGGACTTATCTGCATTAATTGTGCGCCGAACAGGGAAAATTATCTGCAAACGCATTGAGACGGGGTTCGAGGCACCGGCCGGCATATCAGAACTCACCTTGCGTCGGAAGAGTGGGTACTCTTTATTGAGCGCGCTTACAGTCCTGAAAGCTTGAGGGAAACTTGCCCAGGCTGGACTCAGAGGCAACATCCTTTCCCAAAAAGCGACTACGCGTGTCCTTCAGGTCCGGCATTGGTCGATTCTGCAGGGCGCGAGAGGAATAGAATTGCGGTACTAAATTCATTCATCTGGAGACAATGCCGTGTCCGTTCGGCTGCCGCTTATGCGCAAAGTCCTGTTTATTCGGAACTCATTTTTCGGTATGAGCCTCTCGCTCCTGTTGGCCGCCTTTTTGCCGGGCTGTAATAATGGCGGCTCAGGATCGAACACTGGAGGGGGAGGCACCGCTCCGGCAGCGCCAACGGGCCTGGTAGCAACCGCCGGCAACGCTCAAGTCTCACTTAGTTGGAGTGCCAGCTCTGGTGCAACGAGTTATAAGGTGCAGCGCTCAACCACGTCGGGCGGTCCATATACAAGCGTCGGATCGCCGACGGCTACGACTTACACCGACACCGGGCTGACAAATGGCACCGAGTATTTCTACGTGGTTTCCGCGGCGAATGCCACCGGCACAAGCGCGAATTCGGCCGAGGTCAACGCGACGCCAATGGCGCCTGTAACACTGCCCCCCGTGCCAACGAATCCACAGGCTACCGCCGGCGACGCCGAGGTCTCACTTAGTTGGAGTGCCAGCTCTGGCGCAACGAGTTATAACGTGCAGCGCTCGACCACGACGGGCGGTCCATATACAAACGTCGGCACTCCGACAGCTACGACTTACACCGACATCGGGCTGACAAACGGAACCGTGTATTTCTACGTGGTGTCCGCGGTGAATTCCGCCGGGACAAGCGCGAATTCGACCGAGGTGAGCGCGACGCCAATGGCGCCTGCGACGACTGCCGAATTTACTCCCCTTCATCTCTATTACCTGTCGCCGGCGGGAAGTGACAACAATTCCGGCACGTCGCCAGGTGAGCCGTGGGCAACGCCCGATCACCCGGTCGAATGCGGCGATGTGATCGTAGCAGCCGCCGGCAGCTATACGAATCAGTTCAATCAGAATTGGGGCAGTGTCTCCAATTGCCCGTCGACGAGCGGAGGGATTGACGGGAAAGGCGGTGTTTATTTCGCGACACTATTATGCGCCGGACCGGATCTGGAAGCGTGCCAGGTAAATGCAGGCGTGAATAACTATGGGTTCGACATCGAACAAGAAAGTAATTGGGCAGTCGAGGGGTTCAAGACGACGACGGACGGTGAGGATAACGGGGATGCGGTGACTCCGGCATTCGATGGCGCTTGCGGCGGGAACAAAGGCCCGTGCAATGGCGTTTATCATCATTTTGCGTTTATCAACGATATAGCCTATAACTCAGCCGACGGGTTCGGGCCTTCAGGTTATGACCAGCAAGGCAAGTACGGAGTAGACTACCTTGCCATAGTCGGAGACATCGCGCAGAATTCCGCGCAGGGCAATCCGACTTCCTGGTACTGCGTTGCAGCGATAGATATAGTTGCGCCAGCGAACTACGATACCCAACCTGGAACGCACTTATATGAGTACGGAAACTTTTCGTATAACAACCAGACCAATTGTGAAACAGATGTAGAGAACTATATGTTCGACACATGGGACGCGAACGGTTATTCAAATCAGGGGGTTTCGCAGAATAACATGGGTTGGCTTTCAGGCCGCTTTGGGTTCCAGGTGACCGATCAGCAAATAAACCCCACGACTGCAACGGTGTTTATCCTCAACAACACGCTTTACGGCAGCAATCAGTTGGATGCATCGAGCTGGGCCGATGGCGATATCAACATCCAGGACAGCAATTCTAACGGCACCTCGATATGGGGAGGCTTGACTATTCAGAATAACCTCGTTGAGGAAAATCAAGCCTGGCAGGGAGGGGACAGCAGCCAAGGGCCGGTATATGCATTCCAGATCGGTGGTCCGTACAGCAATGTAACTGTTGGCGGAAGTGGCAGTGAGAACTACTTTAGCGGTCTTGCAACCACATGCCGTGGCAACGCATGTGCGCCGTCCAGCGCACCCTATGGCGCCGCATCGTTTGGCACAGCGTCACAGCTTGGAACGAACTATTACACTAGCCCAGCCTTTAACAATCCAAGCGATCTTATCAAGAATCAAAGTGGGACGCCCAACTGCAGCGGATTTATCAACACGACCGCGTGCATGGGATATAACGCGACTACACAAAAGCTGACAAATCCATCCGCGATCTATGACCTTCAACCGTCGGCGAGCGGGGCAAGTTCCGCAGGCTATCAACTGCCAAGCACGACGTGTGTTACGTCAGGGCCAGTCTATGAATACTATCCGGCGTGGCTCAAGGGTGTTGTTTACCTGCAATGGAACAGCAGCACACAAACAATAACCGAGAACGCAGATCTGGTTACGAAACCTTGCGGGCTGTGAACGTGATTGGGAGGGGAGCGGCAATGGGTGAGCCGAAACCCTGGTTCTGCGATATGTGCCGAGCTGCGGATGGTAACGGATTGTGTTTTTGCGCGGCGATCAAATAGGGATGGTGGTGCAGAGGGCGTGGGTCAGGAGACCGGCCGTACAAGTCGGGTGGAGACTGGTCGTATGTGTGATTTGCGCACTTTCCCAGGTTTCAAAATCGAGACTTGGGGCACCCGGTTTTGTGATGAGTTGGCTTCGGGCGTTCCCACCCTAGCCGGAAAAACAGGAACCCGGCGAGGGTGGGGCACCCGGATTATCGGGTTGACGAGGCGGCATGGGCCGAGGTCAGCTCGGCATCTATTGTCTTCAAAAAAGCGTCGACGGCGGCTGCGGCTTTGCGGCCTTCGCTGATGGCCCAGACTACCAGCGACTGGCCGCGCCGCATATCGCCTGCGGCGAAGACACCTTCAACCGAGCTCATGTAGTTTTTCGTGGCTACATTTCCGCGCGTATCAAGTTCGAGACCGAACTGCTCAATCATGCCCTTGCGCACCGGGCCCAGGAAGCCCATGGCGAGAAGGACGAGATCGGCATCGAGGGTGAACTCGCTGCCTGCGATGGCCTCAAACCTGGGCGGAGCACTGACGCGCACGCAGTGAAGCTGCTTGACGTTGCCGTTTTCGTCGCCGGTGAACTTTACGGAGTTGATGCTCCAGTCGCGGATGCCGCCCTCTTCGTGCGAGCTCTCGGTGCGGAGCTGCAGGGGCCACAGCGGCCACGGTGTGTTGGGCGCACGATCGTTGGGCGGCTTGGGCATGATCTCAAATTGATGCACGCTCTTTGCACCCTGGCGATGGCTGGTGCCCAGGCAGTCTGCGCCGGTATCGCCGCCGCCGATGATGATGACGTGCTTGCCGGTGGCGAGAATCGGTTCAGAGGCCATCATGTTGGCCAGGAGCTTGTTCTCAGTGTCGCCTTCGTTGCGGCGATTCTGCTGGGGCAGGAACTCCATGGCGAAGTGGATGCCTTTGAGTTCGCGGCCGGGAATAGGCAGGTCGCGAGGCTGTTCGGAGCCGCCGCAGAGAAGAATGGCGTCGTAATTCTCGCGCAATGACTCGACGGAAACGTTGCCGCCGACGTGAGCGTTGGTCTGGAAGTTGACGCCCTCGGCTTCCAACTGTGCAATGCGGCGATCGAGTACGTGCTTCTCAAGCTTGAAGTTGGGGATGCCGTAACGAAGCAGACCGCCGATGCGGTCATTTTTCTCGAAAACAGTTACGGAATGGCCTGCGCGGCGAAGCTGCTGCGCGGCGGCAAGGCCTGCGGGACCGCTGCCTACCACGGCGACCAGTTTGCCGGTGGCTTGCTCGGGCGGCTCGGGATGGATCCAGCCTTCAGCCCACGCGCGCTCGACAATGGAGCGCTCAATCAGCTTGATGGAGACGGGCGGCTGGTTGATGCCGAGCACGCAAGCAGCCTCGCACGGGGCGGGGCAGATGCGGCCGGTGAACTCAGGAAAGTTGTTGGTGGAGTGCAGGCGGCGAATCGCTGCTTCCCAGCGGCTGTTGTAGACCAGGTCGTTCCAGTCGGGAATTATGTTGTTAACTGGGCAGCCGGTGTGGCAGAAGGGAACTCCGCAATCCATGCAGCGTGCGCCCTGTTCGCGCTGCTTCTCTTCAGGGAATGGCTCGTAGATTTCGAACCAGTCCTTGATGCGCTCGCCGGGATTTCGCCGGGAGGGTTGTTCGCGCTGGAGCTCGAGGAAACCTGTGACCTTACCCATGCTGCACCTCCGCGGTGGCTGCCACGGGTGGCGCCGTAGTGGGATTGTGATGTGCCGTTTCTGTAGAGGTGGCGCGCGCTACTCCGAGAACGCGCTTGTACTCATGCGGGAAAACCTTGATGAAGCGCGGCTGCGCGTCGGCCCAGTGCTCCAACACCCATGCGGCGCGCGGGCTGCCGGTAAGGTCGCGATGGCGCTCGAGCTGGCCACGAACAATGGCCACGTCTGCGGCATTCACGAGAGGTTCGAGATCGACGCTGGCCTTGTTACAGCGGCGCAGGCCAAAGTCGCCCTGATCGTCGTAGACGTAAGCGATGCCGCCGCTCATGCCCGCTGCGAAGTTGCGGCCGGTTGAACCGAGCACGATCACCAGCCCGTTGGTCATGTATTCGCATCCATGATCGCCCACGCCTTCAACCACGGCGGTTGCGCCGGAGTTGCGGACAGCGAAGCGTTCGCCGGCGATGCCATTGAGGTATACCTCGCCGCTGGTTGCGCCGTAGAGCACAACGTTGCCGACGAGGATGCTTTCTTCGGGCAGGAAGCTGGAGGTCTTGGGCGGATATGCGATGATGCGTCCGCCGGAGAGACCCTTGCCGAGGTAATCATTGGTGTCGCCTTCGAGTTCGAGGGTGACTCCGCTGGGGACGAAAGCGCCAAAACTCTGGCCGGCCGACCCACGGAATTTGAAGTGGATGGTGCCGTCAGGAAGACCATCTGACCCGTAGCGGCGTGCGATTTCTCCACCCAGCATTGCGCCCACGGTGCGGTGCACGTTGCGGATGGCGAAGCTGCCGGTAACCGGAGTTTTGTTTTCGAGCGCTGCCGCAGACTTCTCAATGAGGATATGATCGAGAGCCTGGTTGAGGCCGTGATCCTGTGCCTGGGTACGGCGTCGGGCCACGCGCGAGGGCAGCGTTGGCGAGTAGAGAATGTGGGAGAGATCGATGCCCTTGGCCTTCCAGTGGGCGTCGGCGATGGAGGCGTCGATGCGCTCGACGCGGCCCACCATTTCGTCGACGGTGCGGAAGCCAAGCTTGGACATGTGCTGGCGCATCTGCTCGGCGATGAAGAAGAAGAAGTTGATTACGTGTTCAGGCGTGCCGGTGAAGCGGGAGCGCAGAACCGGATCCTGAGTCGCAATACCCACTGCACAAGTATTCAAGTGGCACTTGCGCATCATGATGCAGCCCATTGAAATCAGGGGCATTGTTGCAAAGCCAAACTCTTCGGCTCCGAGCAGTGCGGCGATCACGACGTCGCGGCCCGTCTGCAGCTTGCCGTCAGTTTGCACCTTGATGCGCGAGCGCAGGTCGTTGAGCAGCAGCACCTGTTGCGTTTCGGCGAGGCCAAGTTCCCAGGGCAGCCCGGCATGCTTGATGGAGCTGAGCGGCGACGCACCGGTGCCGCCTGTGTCGCCGGAGATGAGCACCACATCGGCGTGGGCCTTGGAGACGCCGGCGGCAACCGTGCCGACGCCAACTTCAGAGACCAGTTTGACGGCGATGCGCGCATGCGGGTTCACATTTTTCAGGTCGTAGATGAGCTGTGCCAGATCTTCAATGGAATAGATGTCGTGATGCGGCGGCGGCGAAATGAGTCCGACGCCGGGGATGGAGTGACGGGTCTTGGCAATCGTCGCGTCCACTTTATGGCCGGGCAACTGGCCGCCTTCACCGGGCTTTGCGCCTTGCGCCATCTTGATCTGCAACTCGTCGGCGTTCACCAGGTAGTTGGTGGTTACGCCGAAGCGTCCGCTGGCAATCTGCTTCACGGCACTGCGGCGCAGGTCGCCATTGGGGTCGCGCTTGAAGCGGTCTTCGTCTTCGCCGCCTTCGCCAGTATTCGACATGCCGCCTATGCGGTTCATGGCGATGGCGAGGGTTTCGTGGGCTTCCTTCGAAATCGACCCGTAGCTCATGGCGCCGGTGGTGAAGCGCTTCACGATCTCTTTGGCAGGCTCGACCTCTTCGATCGGGATTGGCTTCTCAACGTACTTGAGTTGCAGCAGGCCGCGCAGCGTGCTCAGGTTGCGGTTCTGATCGTCGATGAAGTCGGTGTATTCCTGAAAAGTCGCGAAGTTATTGTTGCGCACGGCGTGCTGCACCTTGCTGATGGTGAAGGGATTCAGCAGGTGGAATTCGCCGCCCTCGCGATACTGGTATTGGCCGCCGACAACCAGGTCGGTTTCGGATTCCGTGAGCGGCTGATAGGCGTAGGTATGCTTCATCTGCGCTTCGCGGGCCAGCACGTCGAGTCCAATGCCTTCAACGCGCGATGCGGTGCCGGGGAAGTAAGCGTCGATGAGAGATTTGTTGAGGCCGACCGCCTCAAACACCTGTGCGCCGCGATAGCTTTGCAGCGTGGAAATGCCCATCTTCGAGAAGGTTTTGAGCAGGGCCTTGTTGATGGCCTTGATGTAGTTCTTCTCAGCGTAGTCGGCGGTCACGTTCTCGGGAATCAGGCTCTGGCGGTGCAGGTCGTGGATGGTCTCGATGGCGAGATAGGGATTGATGGCGCTGGCGCCGTAGCCGATCAGCAGCGCGAAGTGCATCACCTCGCGCGGCTCGCCGCTCTCGATGATGAGCGCGACCTGGGTGCGGGTTTTATCGCGGACCAGGCGATTGTGAACCGCGGCCATGGCCAGCAGGCTCGGCACCGGCGCGTATGTTGCGTCGACGCCGCGATCGGACAGGATGAGCAATGTGTAACCGGAGTTGACGGCGTGGGCGGCGCGGGTGCTGAGGTCGTCGAGCGCGTGCTTGAGGCCTCTCTCGCCGTCTTCGGCCCGGAACAGCGCCGGCAAGGTGGTGGCGAGCAGCTCTCCGGATGAGACGCGGCGAAGTTTTTCCAAGTCGCGGTTGGTGAGGATGGGATGCGGGAGCTTGAGCGTGTGACAGTTCTCCGGCTCCTCATTCAGGATGTTGCGCTCAGTGCCGATGTAGCTGATGAGCGACATCACGAGCTCTTCGCGAATGGGGTCGATGGGCGGATTGGTGACCTGCGCGAAGAGCTGCTTGAAATAACTGAAGAGCGGCTGCGCGCGATCGGAGAGGCAGGCCAGCGGCACGTCGGTGCCCATGGAGCCAACCGGTTCCTCACCTTTGGCGCCCATCGGCGCAAGCAGAATGCGCAGATCCTCTTCGGTGTAGCCACATGCGCGCTGGCGACGCAGCAGGGTTTCGTGGTTCGATGCGATAACGCGCTTGGGCTCAGGCAGCATGTCGAGCGTCACCTGCTCGGTCTTGAGCCATTCGGCGTAAGGCTGGCGATGGGCCAACTCCTTCTTGATGTCTGTATCGGAAATAATGCATTGCTTCACGGTGTCGACCAGAAACATTCGGCCGGGCTGCAAACGGCCCTTCTTGCGCACATCCTCAGGGGGGACATCGATGACGCCTGCCTCTGAAGCGAGCACGACCAGATCGTCTTTGGTAACGATGTAGCGGCCGGGGCGCAGACCGTTTCGGTCGAGGGTGGCGCCGATGACTTTGCCGTCGGTAAACGCGATTGCCGCGGGTCCGTCCCAGGGTTCCATCAACGATGCGTGGTACTCGTAAAAGGCGCGCTTGTCCTCGTCCATGTCAGGATTGCCGGACCAGGCTTCCGGGATGAGCATGGCCATCACATGGGGCAGGGAACGGCCGGACTGATAAAGAAATTCGACGGCGTTGTCGAGCGAAGCGGAGTCGCTGCCGCCAGGCATGATGACCGGGAACAGGTCCTTGATTTTTTCGCCGAAGTGCGGGCTTTCAAGGATGGACTGGCGGGCGGTCATCCAGCTCACGTTGCCGCGAATGGTGTTGATTTCGCCGTTGTGGCAGACGTAACGGTAGGGGTGGGCAAGCTTCCAACTCGGGAACGTGTTGGTGGAGAAACGCTGGTGAACGAGGGCGAGGGCGCTGGTGACCAGCGGATTGGCCAACTCGAAGTAGAACTTCTCAATCTGCGGGGCCAGCATCAGGCCCTTGTAGATGATGGTGCGACAGGAGAACGAAGGAACGTAGAAGGTCTCCTTGTCTACGATGTCTGAGGCGGCAATCTCATTCTCGGTTTTGCGGCGGATGCGATAGAGCAGGCGCTCGAAGTCCTCCTCGTCAAGGCCTTCGGGACGGCGCACAAAGAGCTGTTCGATGTAGGGTTGCGAGTTTCGTGCCTCGCGACCAATAGCGTCACCGTTGACAGGTGTGTCGCGCCAACCGAGGACGGTACAGCCCTGTTCCTGAGCGATACGCTCGAATACCCCCTCGCAGCGCAGGCGGCTGTGCTTCTCCACCGGCAAAAAGCACATGGCAACGCCGTAGGCGCCGGCCTCAGGCAGGTTCATGCCGAGCTGGGCGCATTCCCGGACAAAAAAGGCGTGAGGAATCTGAATGAGAATTCCGGCGCCGTCGCCGGTCTCAGGGTCGCAACCTGCCGCTCCGCGATGGGTGAGGTTGATGAGGACCTCGAGCCCCTTGCGGATGATTTCGTGGCTTTTTTCGCCGCGAATGCTGGCCACCAGCCCCATGCCGCACGCGTCGTGTTCATACTTGGGGTGATAAAGCCCCTGAGGATCCGGAATGCGAAGACCGATTCTCTTTGATTCCATGACAACCTTTTCCAAATAAAGTGGTGCGGTTAACGGGTGTCGATAAGAAGACACGTTCAGTGGGCGATTTCTGCGTTCGAAATCGCGATTTGCTTTGGGTCGGAAAAGTTGTTTCGAAGCAGCCCGGCCGCACCCGGAACTGCACTTCTTTTAATATAACGAAAAAATCGGGAGGCCGCAGAAGTTCGTTGCGCGCGCTCTGAATAACTGAGACCGGTGTCAGGGTGGCGAAGGTCTGTATCATAGTTCTGATGGCCTACAAAGTCAGTGCAACCAATACGATCCTCGTCACAGGCGGAGCGGGATTCATCGGCTCGAACTTCGTCCTCGCGTGGATGAAATCCGCTGGAACGCCGCTCGTGAATCTGGATCTGCTGACCTATGCGGGCAACCCGGCCAACCTTGCGGAGCTCGAAAACGATTCGAGATATACGCTGGTTCGCGGCGATATCTGCGACGCGGATCTGGTGGGTTCGCTGCTTAAAATGCACCGGCCCCGGGCAGTGGTGCACTTTGCGGCTGAAAGCCACGTGGATCGGTCGATCGCCTCGCCTGAAGCTTTTATCCGGACCAATGTGCATGGAACGTTTGTGTTGCTTGAGCAGGCGCGCGCTTATCGCGACAGCCTGACGGCGGAGGAACGCGATAGTTTCAGGTTCCTGCATGTCTCCACCGACGAGGTGTATGGGACGCTCGGTCAGAACGATCCGGCGTTCAGCGAGACCACTCCATATGCACCGAACAGCCCGTACGCGGCCTCGAAGGCTGGTTCCGATCACCTGGCGCGCGCATACTTTCACACCTTTGGCCTGCCGGTGCTCACTACCAATTGCTCCAACAATTACGGGCCGTATCAGTTCCCCGAGAAGCTGATTCCTTTGATGATTCTGAACGCGCTCGAGGGCAAGCCGTTGCCGGTGTACGGCGACGGAAAGAACGTGCGCGACTGGCTGTTTGTGGAAGATCATTGCTCGGCGATTCGGACTGTGCTGGAAAAGGGAAAGCCCGGCGAGACTTACAACATTGGCGGCAACAGCGAGAAAGCCAACATCGATGTGGTAACGGCAATCTGCACTCTGGTCGATGAAATGCGCCCGACGCTATCGAGCGGCGCTCCGCGGACCAGCCTGATCACTTATGTAACTGACCGGCCCGGCCACGACCGGCGCTACGCCATCGACGCCAGCAAGATCAACCGTGAGCTGGGCTGGAAGCCTGAACAAGGATTCGAAGGCGGTCTGCGCAGGACGGTGGAGTGGTACCTCAATAACCCCGCATGGATCAAGAGTGTTCGCACCGGAGCCTATCGTGAGTGGATTGAGAAGAACTATGCGGAGCGATTGACGCTGTAGGATTGGGCAGGAAACTGTTGGCATTTGAGGTATCCCAGGTCCCAAAGTCGGAGTACGAGACCCCTGGCGAATAATCCTATGCCGCGGAAAAGCAACCGCAGATCCTTCGCTCCCCTCAGGATGACATCGTTAGAATTTGCTATAGAGGTAATTCATGAAAGGCATCATTCTGGCGGGTGGTTCGGGGACTCGGCTTTACCCCGTCACCCACGTTGTTTCAAAGCAACTGTTGCCGGTTTACAACAAGCCCATGATTTATTACCCGCTGAGCACGCTGATGCTCGCCGGGCTGCGCGAGGTCCTGATCATCTCAACGCCGCAGGATACGCACCTGTTCGAGCAACTGCTGGGGGACGGGCATCGCTGGGGTATGGAATTGCGCTACGCCGTGCAGCCCAGCCCAGACGGTCTGGCGCAGGCATTCCTCATCGGGCGGGAGTTTATTGCGGGCAGCCCAAGCGCGCTCATCCTCGGCGACAACATCTTTTACGGGCAGGGATTCTCGCGGCAGTTGCAGGCAGCGGCGCAGCGCGAGGACGGGGCGACGGTTTTTGCCTACCCGGTGGAAGATCCGGAGCGATACGGAGTGGTGGAATTCGATAGCAAGGGCCGGGCAGTGAGCCTGGAGGAGAAACCGAAGTATCCGAAATCGCGCTACGCAGTGACCGGCATCTATTTCTACGATCGCGACGTGGTGAGCTATGCGGAGTCGCTCAAGCCCTCGCCGCGCGGAGAACTGGAAATAACGGACTTGAACCGCCGATATCTTGAGGCCGGCAACCTGAATGTGGAGATCATGAGCCGGGGAATGGCTTGGCTGGATACAGGTACCCACGATTCACTGCTTGAGGCGGCAACGTTTGTGCACACCATCGAGCGGCGGCAGGGATTGAATATTGCCTGCCCCGAGGAGATCGCTTACCGGCAAGGCTTCATCGACGCCGAGCAGCTTGAGCGCCTGGCTGCTCCCATCAGCAAGAGCGGCTACGGGAAGTATCTGCAGGAGATATTAAACGGTCAGTATTTTGCAGCGAAAGGTAACCAGACATGAAATTCGAAGAAAGCGCTCTGCCTGGCTTGCTGGTAATTACTCCGAGGAAATTTGGCGATTCGCGAGGATACTTTCTGGAGACCTACAACCAGCGTTTGATGAACGACGCCGGTCTTCCAGCGGTGTGGGTCCAGGACAATTCCTCGCTCTCGAAGAAGAATGTACTGCGCGGCATTCACTACCAGGTGACTCAGCCGCAGGGAAAGCTGGTGCGGGTGAGCCAAGGCGCGGTGCTTGACGTGGCCGTAGACCTGCGCCGCAGTTCGCCGGCCTATGGCAAATACGAGGCAGTCGAGCTGAGCGCTGAAAACGGCAAGATGCTTTGGATTCCACCTGGTTTTGGTCACGCCTTCCTGGTGCTAAGCGATGTTGCCGGTTTTGCGTACAAGGTTACGGACTACTATTCGCAGGCAGGCGAGCGGACAATTGTGTGGAACGATCCGGACCTGGCGATCCCGTGGCCAATAACGGCAGATGAGGCGATTGTGTCGGAGAAGGACCGGGCGGGAGCGCGGTTCAAAGACGCTGACGTGTTCGCGTAAGATCTGGCATGGGCGGCCGGCAAACTGGCTGCCGGGAGAGCCCGCCTCACACCCGCCTCACAAAGGGCCAAATTGGATGGATGAGAAAGCGCTTCTGCGGCAGTTCAACCTGAGATGCCTGCTGGTTGCGGGCATGCTGCTGGGTGGCATGCCCTTCATAATGACTCCCCTTGTTCTTCGGGGGATGAGTGAGGGTTTCCCTAACCTCGTCGCGGCGGTCTTCAACGGGCTTACGGTTTTGCCGGCTTCCGCGCTGGCATTCTGGCATCGGCGCACAGCGTGCATCTGGCTCAGTATCAACGCGGTAGTCCTGGTGGCCGGCTGGGCCGGGTTGGCGCACACGGGTCGGCAATTCGATGTTGGCGGGTTGCTCGGCGTTTGTGGCTCAATCGCGCTTGCCTTATGTCTTGATTTCATTGAGTTCCGTCGCTGGCCCGGCGCGCTTGGTTGCTGATTGCGGGCACGCTGAACTGGCGGCGGCAGCACCGTCAAATCTACCCTTGCCAGTGATATACTCACAGATCGGGTGTAATAGATACACCGCCATTTTCACTTCATTCGAGGTAGTTATGTCCGGCCACTCGAAATGGGCCACAATCAAGCACAAAAAGGGCGCGCTCGATGCCAAGCGCGGCAAGATTTTCACCCGCCTGCTGAAGGAAATTGCTGTCGCCGCAAAAGGCGGGGGCAATCCTGACACCAACGCTCGGCTCCGTACTGCCGTAGCCGCTGCCAAGGCCGAGAACATGCCGCAGGACAATATCAAGCGGGCCATACAGCGCGGCACTGGCGAACTGGAAGGCGTGAGCTACGAGGAGGCAACGTTTGAAGGTTACGGGCCGGGCGGTGTCGCCATTATTGTGGAGGTGCTCACCGACAACCGCAACCGCGCGGTGAGCGAAATACGACACGGCTTCGCCAAGAATGGCGGAAACCTTGGTGAGAGCGGTTCAGTCAAATTCATGTTCCATAAGAAGGGCCTCATCGCGGTCGAGAAGTCGTCGGCCACAGAAGAGCAGTTGATGGACATCGTGCTGGAACATGGCGGCGAGGATCTGAACGACGAGGGCGATACCTGGGAGATAATTACGGACCCCGGCTCGCATGAAGAGGTGGCAAATGCCATCAAGGCTGCGGGGATTCCGACCATAGCCAGCGAAGTGACAATGCTGGCCTCGACCTATACCAAGCTGGAGGGCAACCAGGCGGCCCAGATGATCAGGTTGCTTGAGGCGCTTGAAGAACTCGACGACGTTCAGAACGTCTTTTCGAACTTCGATATGGACGCCGCACAGATGGAGCACGCGGCAGGATAAAAAGGAATTGGCGATTACCGGAAAGAGGCCGCCCGGTTGTGGCGGTCTTTTTTTGGTAAAGGCAGGGAACCAGGGAACAAGGGAACGAGAAGGCAGTTCTGGAGGGCAGGCTTGGGGATTTTCAATCGGATCGGTTGGTCTGCGTTGCTGGTGGCCGGAGCCATGATGGTTTCCGCGCAAACGAATGATGGGGCCGCGAACGGGGCTAACGCCACTATAAGCGGCGGCGGATTGCACGACATCGCCGACCCCGTCGCGCAGGTCAAGCACGATGAGAGCTGGCATTTGGAACCCTTTGTGAATTATGGCAATGGGTTCGGAAACCGCGACCAATACAAGTTCTTCTGGGCGGGGGTTGAAGCCGGCAAGATCCTCACCCCGGTGGTTGGCAAGGGCTGGTGGAGAGGGCAATTCGAGTATGCAGGGAATGTGATGCCGCTATGGCAGGCATACACCCCTGCGCCGCATGAGCAAGGGTACAGCTGCATCGAGAACGGAGTGGTTGAGCCGTGCGATCTGCCTTTCGGCGGCGGCACGTTTCGCGGAGTCAGCATTACGCCAGTCATTCTCCGCTGGCAATTCGATACCCACTCTCGCAGGGTGCAACCCTGGTTCCAGGCAGCGGGTGGGCTCATTTACACCACGCACAAGTTCCCGCCGAACATCCTCAGTAACACGGCCCTGGGGATCGACGGCGGAACCTGCGTTTGGAACTTCTCGCCGCAAGGCGGAGGCGGCGTGCATATCTTCACCCGCGCCAAGCGGTCGATCGATATCGACGTCAACGGCGTCCACATTTCGTCGGCATCGCTGGGCGACCGTAATCCCGGCGTGAATGCAAGCGTCCAGATACAGGTGGGCTACACCTTCTGGAAGTAGGCCGGCGTTCAAAAGAAGATCGTCCCGAGCGTCGTATTCGGGAAAGATCGAGGAAAAGATGAACGGTCCGATCGTCGAGTGCGTGCCCAACTTCTCAGAGGGCACTGACACCGCGCGCGTGGAAGCGATTCTATGCGCCATGCGCGGCGAGGGCGTGTATCTGCTCGACTTGTCGATGGACGCTGACCATAATCGCTCGATTGTGACCATCGCCGGAGCGCCGTCCGCGGTGGTTGAGGCCGCTATTCGCGGGGTGGGCAAGGCGGTGGAACTTATTGATCTGACCCAGCAGCAGGGAGCGCACCCGCGTATTGGGGCGGCCGACGTGATTCCGTTTGCGCCCGTTTCAGGAATGCGACTGGAACAATGCGCGTTGCTGGCACGGCAGGCGGGCCTCGAGATATGGCGGCGGTTCGGTGTTCCGGTATTTTTCTACGAAGCGGCTGCGGCCCGTCCAGACAGGGCCAATCTCGATGACCTGCGCAAAGGACAGTTTGAAGGGTTGCGGGAGGCAGTAGGCAAAGACCCGTCGCGCCGGCCCGATCTGGGAGGGCTCGCGCTGCATCCGACGGCAGGCGCGTGCGCTGTGGGAGCTCGCAAATTTCTGGTTACCTATAACGTCAGTTTCGACTCTGCCGATGTAGCGCTGGTGCGGGCGATGGCCAGGGAGATTCGAACTTCTTTCGGCGGTCTCAAGGCAGTGCGGGCGATTGGCGTGCTTGCCCATGGACGGGCGCAACTCTCCATGAACATCCCTGATTTTGAGGCCACGCCAATCTCACAGGTTCACCACAAGGTAACCGCCCTGGCGGCAAAACATAAGGCGCAAATTGCTGAGGGTGAGATTGTGGGCCTGCTGCCTGAGGCGGCATATGAGCGGGAAAGCGAGTGGATACGTCAATTAGGCAGGTTCGATCCGGAGACAAAGATACTGGAACGGCGTCTGGCAGCCCCGCTCCGCTGGCCAGGAGAAGTTTGAGCCAAACAGCCGGCACGAAAAGACGCGTAAAATGGAGTTAGCGATTGAGTCCGGGTTCTTTGGAGATCCGGCGGATTTAATGAAAGCAGCCGTTGCCGGCTTGAAAGGCAAAGGCCGGCTTTCCGGAGGATGGAATTGTTGAAAGCAGCATTGAAGTTATCAATTGGAATGGTTCTGGCGGCAGGGGCCGCATGTGCGCCGGCGGCGCAACTCTCCACCGACGCCCGTGGGGCTATTCCGCACGATGTGCAGCAACTGGTGGTGATCGACTATCGGGCCATGCAGAACTCGGCGGCGGCGATGGATCTGCGCAACCGCGTGATGCCGCCGGAGTTGAAGCAGTTTGACGAAGCCCTGCAGAAGTCGGGGCTGAACGACAATCACGATGTGGACGAGCTGGCCTTTGCGCTCTTCCGCACCAAGTCTGACACCGATTCTCTTGACACGGTTGGAATTGCGCAGGGGCAATTCGACGTGGCGAGCATTGTGGCGGGCTTCAAGAAGAACAAGACGAAGGCGACTCTTGTGCGCACCAACAGCATCTATCCCATGACCAAGGCGGGAATGGTGCTTTGCTTCGTCGACCCTTCGACCATGGTCTTCGGCGAGAAAGAAGCCGTGGAAAAGGCTCTGGATGCGCGCGACGGTATTGCGCCCAGCTTGCTCAGCAACAACAACATGATGGGCGCCATGCAGAGCGTGGACTCGAATCCGCTGTGGAGCATCCTCGACGAAAAGGGCACCCAGACCATGATGATGCAACTGCTGGGTTCGGCTGGATCGTCGGGTTCCGGCGCGGACTTTGAGACCGTGCGCAAGAAGCTCGTGGCATCGTGGTATTCCATGGACTTTCAGCACGGGGTCAAGTTCGACCTGACTATCTCCACCGGCGATGCTTTCACTGCTTCAACACTGTCGTCGCTGATGACCGCGGCGGTAATGGTGCGCAAGATGAGCAGCACCGACACCGAGAAACAGGCGCTGAATGCGACTTCGATTTCAGCCAGCGCGGGTCAACTCACGATCGGTTATTCAAGCACCGACAACCAGTTCAGCAGCCTGCTGCAGTCGCCATTGTTTGGAAACATGGTGCGGTAGGGCTGGAAAGCAATCGAGCGCACATGCCTTTGCTCCAATGGAGTAAAGGCATGTGCGCTTTTTGCGTCAGTTCTTGATATTGAGAGAGGGAACCCATTGAACCTGCCCATCGGGCAGCAGAATGACCAGGTATTGCCCCTCATCGCCATCTGAGAGAATCGAGCCTTGAAGCTGGACCTGTTTACCGGTTGAGTCGGTGTACTGGACCTTGAGTGGCCCTTTGCCCTGCACTTGGAATTTGTATTTGTAGACCTGGCCTGGAGTCAGAGTATCGATGCCGAAGCTTGCACTCGGGTAGTCGATTTCGACCTGGTGGATGGCTGCCCCGGTGCGGTTGTCAATCAGGCTGTCGATATGGTGCGAGTGGCAACCTGAAATCACCAGGCTCAAAGCTAAAACAAAAGCCGGAACGAATAAGCGAAACTTCTTCTTGCTCATCTCGAATTGCCCCCGAGAACAGTCTTTTCTAACTCTTTTCCCCGCATGAATCAGCGCCATCCTTCTGCTCATCTTGCGCTTGCGCGGATTTCAACTGCGATTCCACGCGCTGCAGACGCTTGAACAGCTCCGGCAAGCGCTCAAAGAGCGTGACGGCGCGGAGCCAGATACGATTGTCGAAGCCGGGTGAGCCGGAGATCATTTTACCCGGCGGGACATCGTGCGACACTGCGGATTGCGCGGTAAGAATGGCCCCGTCGCCCACCGAGCAATGCCCGGCAATGCCTACCTGGCCGGCAAGAATCACGTTGTTGCCAATGACTGAAGAGCCAGCCAGGCCGGTTTGCGCGCAGATGAGAGTGTCATTGCCGATGTGCGAGCCGTGGCCCACCTGAACCAGGTTGTCGATCTTGGTTCCGTCGCCAATTTCAGTCGATCCAACTGTGGCCCGGTCAATGGTCGCATTGGACTGCACATCGACGCGGCTGCCGACGCGAACCGGGCCCGATTGCGGAATCTTCTCCCACTGGCCCTGGTTGTTCTTTGCGAAGCCGAAGCCGTCGCCGCCGACGATGGCGCCGTTCTCAAGCGTGACGTGATCGCCGAGAATGCAATTCTCGCGCACCACCGCGTGGGCGTGGGCAAAGAAGTTGCTTCCGGTTTCAACACCGGGATACAGCACCACGTGGGGCAGAATGGTGGCGTTGGGCCCGAGTTTCACTCCGGGGCCGATTACCGCATAAGGACCAATGTGCGCATTAGGACCGATCACTGCTGTCGGGTGAACGACTGCGGTAGGGTGAATCCCCGGCGGATAAGTAGGCGGGGCATAGAAGAGGCCAAGCGCGCGCGAGAAAGCATAATACGGGTTCTTGATGCGCAGCGTAGCTGCGGAGATTTCTTGAAACTCCGGTTCCACGATGACTGCGCCGGCGTGGGTGGAGCGGGCCAGCGCCGTGTATTTGGGATTGGCGACGAACGTGACATCGCCCGGGCCGGCCTCTTCAAGTCCTTTGACGCCTGTTATTTCCAATTCCGCGTCTCCGCGGAGTTCCGCACCCAACCGGATTGCTAGCTCGCCTAACTTCATCATGCAAATTGTAACGGAAGGGGCTGGCGATGTCTGGCGACTCGAGGTTACATAGACCCGTGAGCGCGAGTTGTTGCTCTATTCATGGCTTTATGGCCGACTGATTTCTCGCTCTCTTAAAACTACCCGGGGCCAAAGAGGCTGCGGAAAACTCATCAAGCGCGGTTCAATGCCCGAAAAACACCCCTCCGGGGCTAAAGCCCCGATCTTTGTAAAGGCGTTATCGGCACGACTAAAGTCGTGCCCTGACACTGCGTGCCTCTCCGATGAGTTTTTCCGCAGCCTGTAAAGCCCGCGACTCTTTCTAGTCTCAATTCAGAGGCCTGAAGGCCTCTGCTCCCTCAGGATTTATTGGACTGTTTGCTGGCTGGGTGTCGCGGCCGCTGCTCCCGTGGTTGTTACAGGCTCGGGGGTTGGGGCCTGGAGAGTCTGCGCGCCCGATTGCGCGGCATGAAGCACGGCGTTGGGAACGATGCCAAGCATGAGCGTAGCGGCGGCGGCGAAGGCCAGTGCCGCGAGCGCGGTGACGCCCACGCGAGAAGGCGCCGGAACTGCGGCATCGGAATCGGGGCGCTGGGCGGCGGCAAGAGCGAGGCGCAGATAATACGCCGCAGCGATACCCGAGTTGAGCAGGCCGATGATGGCCAGCGCAATGGCTCCGCCGCTCACTGCAGAAGTGAACGAGTAGAATTTGCCGAAGAACCCGCCGGTAAAAGGAATGCCGATGAGCGAGATGAGGAAGAAGATGAGCAGGCTGCCGAGGAACGGCGAGCGATAGAGGAGTCCGCGATAGTCGTCGATGAGGGGCAGGTGCTCGTCGTAGCCGCTGACCAGACTGATGACGGCGAAGATGCCCACGTTCATGGCGGCGTAGGCCGCGATATAGAAGGATGCGGCAGGAATGCCGATCTCAGGCGCGCCGGCGAAGGCGGCAAGCAGGTAGCCGGCGTGAGCGATGGAGGAGTAGGCCATCATGCGCTTCACATTCTGCTGGCGCAACGCGGCCAGGTTGCCGACGGTCATTGAGAGCACGGCAACGCCCCACAGTAAAGGCGACCAGAGCGAGTGCAGCGTGGGGAAGGCTTCATAGACCACGCGGATGAGCAGCGCAAAGGCTGCGGCCTTGGGCGCGGTTGAGAGCAGCGCGACCACCGGTGTAGGAGCGCCTTCGTAGACATCGGGTGTCCAGATGTGGAATGGCGCGGCCGAGACTTTGAAGAGAATTCCCACCAGCATTAGCGCCATAGACGCGACTACGAGAATCTGATTCTGCGCGCCGGGGATGTCGTGGGCGATCTTGTAAATTTCGGTGCTGCCGGTGGCGCCGAAGATGAGCGCGATGCCGTAGAGAAGAAAAGCCGTGGCGAAGGAGCCGAGCAAGAAGTACTTTAGGGCCGCTTCAGGACTGCGCCCCACGTGCTTGCGGTATCCGGCCAATATGTAGGTGGAAATGGACGATAACTCAAGCGCGATAAAGACCAGCAGAAGCTCGATGGCCGAAGTGAGCAGACACATGCCAACCGCGCCGAAAACGACGAGAGCGTAATACTCGCCTTGGTGATGTGAGTCGGCAGGCAGCGTATCGAGCGAAAGCAGCAGAGCCACCAACACAATGCCACAAATCAGCACGTGGAAGAAGACGGTGAAGTTGCTGGTTTCGACGGTGCCGAAAAAGCCAGTGCCCTCGGGCAGCGAAAGCTGCCAGACGCTGGCCCAGATTGCGATGGTAGCGCCGATGGCGGCGACAAATCCGAGATAGCGGCGCGACCAAGCTGGCGGCAGTGTGGCGTCAATCAGCATGACGGCCACGCCGGTCAGCGTAAGGATGACCTCAGGGAGGATGCGGTAGATGTCGGGCACTGGATTCACCGCTGCGCCCCCTGATCTGCTTCACATTTAGCAGCAAGCTCAGGAGTAGCAATGAGGTCAGGCGCCTCTAGCTTGAGTGCCGCACAAGCGCCGTCGAGATAAATGGGTGGTCGCGTCAATGCCGCCGGTCGCATTGTGCCCGGCGGATGCGGGCTGGTTTGAATGCTGTTGAACCACAACGACGGCGCAACGCCCATCACCAGCATAAGGATGACGAGCGGAGTAAGCGCAGCCAGCTCGCCAAAACTCAAATCGTTCGCTGGTTTTGAATCTGACATTGAGCTTAACGGCCCATAGAAGAGGCGCTGGATGAGCCAGAGCATGTAGGCGGCGCTCAGGATTACGCCGACGGCCGCGATGATTGCGGCACTGCGGCTCACTCCTGTGAAGGTGCTGGAGAGAATGACGAACTCACCGATGAATCCGCTTAACAGCGGCAGGCCGATCATTGCCAGCGAAGCAAGCACGAAGTAGGTTGCCGTGCGCGGCAGTTTGGCGGCAAGGCCTCCGAAGTTGTCGATCTGGCTGGTTCCGTAGCGGCTTTCAAGCGCGCCGAGCAGAACAAACATCGCCGCCTCGACGATGCTGAGATTCAGGATCTGGAAGACCGCGCCGTTCCAGCCGTTGCCCGTAAGGCCGTAGATGCCGAGAATCACCAGGCTGAAGTGGCTGACCGCGCCAAAGGCCAGCAGGCGGAAGAAGTCGCGCTGCACCAGTGCGAGGCACGCGCCGTAAATGATGCCGATAAGCGCCAGGACAATGAGCAGCGGAGCGATTGCACGGGCCTGAACAGGGAAGAGTCCGGCATGGAAACGCAACATGGAATAGAGGCCGAGTTTGCCGGCCACCACCATCGCCATGGCGACGGGCGCTTCATTAAATGTGTCGGCTAGCCATCCGTGCAGAGGGAAAATCGGAACTTTGACAGCAAAGGCAAAGACGAAGGCCAGCGCAACCCAGAAGAGCGCGCTTGAGGGAAGCACTCCTGTCGCGATCTGGAACTGGAGTTCGGCGAAGTTGAATGTATGGGTCTTGGCGTAAAGCCAGAGAATAGCGACGAGCAGTGGCGCCGAGGGAATAAATGTGAACAGGAAGAACTTGAGTGCGGCCTTGGGTCCGTCTTTGCGGCCGTACATGGCGATGAGGACGGCCATGGGGACCAGCGAAAGTTCCCAGAAACCGTAATAGAGCATCAGGTCGAGCGAGACGAAGACGCCGAACATGGCCGTCTGCTGGACGAGGAAGAGCGAGTAATAGATTTTGCGGCGGGTCTTGATGGTGTTCCAACTGACGAGGACTCCGACGGGCGCGAGAATGCCGACGAGGACCACCAGCCAGAGACTGAGCGAGTCAACGCCAACGTGGTAACTGATGGCCGGGTTCTCGATCCGGAGGCGCGTGAATTCAAACTGAAAGCCGCTTTGGCCGGCTGCGAAGTGCGCGGGCAGATGCAGCGTAAGACCGAGGGTGACGAGCGCCGTAAGCAGGGCAATCCAGTTGGGGAGCTTGGCGCGATCGGGCAGGAGTGCAATGAGGATGGCACCGGCCAGCGGAACCAGCAGGATGAGCGTGAGAATGGATTGGTCGATGGATGTCATATTCTCAGTGCCCTGCCTGCGAAAGTTGCGTTACGGTGATGTGGCTGACCTTGTGGATTTGGGTGACGTGAAAAAACGAAGGCGTCCAGGTATGCGGTGAGCTGGCGAGGAGAACGAAGAGCAGCAGGAGTGCCGCGCCTGCAGCCAACCACGCCGCATACGAGCGAAGATTACCCGATTGCCATCGTTGCAGGATCGCTCCGCCAAATGTTGCGAGGCCACCAAGCAGCCATGCCGCGCCACCCAGGATTGCTCCATCGACAACCCAGCCCAGGATGTAGCGCGAGATGACCAGCAATGGGCGCACGAAGACGGCGTTGTAGATCTCGTCGACGTAGTATTTGTTGGCGAGCACCTTGGTGAATCCGGTGGGTTCGGATGCTACCGCGGCGGCCTGTTGTGTGCCGGGCTTGAAGTGGATATGCGCGATGAGCCATCCGATCAGGCCGACGCCAACTGCGACAGTCATGAGAGCGTACTCGAGCGAAGCGTCACCTGACTCGGCACGGGTGCCGGTGACAGGAGCGAGGAAGTCGTAGAAGCGGCCGCCCAAAGCAATCCATCCGCCGCCGATGGATAGGATGGCGAGCAGAACCAGCGGGCCGAGCATTGACCAGGGACTCTCGTGGGGATGCACGTTGGCGCTGCGCGATTCGCCGAGGAAGGCCAGGTACCAGAGCCGGAACATGTAAAGTGCGGTGATGCCGGCGGTGAGAACGCCTACGCCCCAGAGTACGGTGCCGAACACGCCTTGCTGGAAGGCCGCGGCGAGAATTGCGTCTTTCGAGAAGAAGCCGGAGAACCCGGGAAAGCCGGAGATGGCGAGGACCGCGATAGTCATGGTCCAGAACGTGATGGGAATTTTCTTGCGCAGGCCGCCCATCTTGCGCAGGTCCTGCTCGCCGCCGAGCGCGTGGATTACCGAGCCTGCAGCAAGGAACAGCAGCGCCTTGAAGAAGGCGTGAGTCATCAGGTGGAAGATGGCAGCCGAATAGGCCGCCACTCCGCAGCCGAGGAACATATAGCCGAGCTGCGAGATTGTGGAGTAGGCGAGCACGCGCTTGATGTCGTTCTGCGCCAGGCCCATGGTTGCGGCAAAGAGCGCCGTGGCCGCACCGACTATGGCGACAATGCTGAGCGCGAAGGGCGAGCGGTCAAACAGGAAGTGGAAGCGCGCGATCATGTAGACGCCGGCCGTGACCATCGTGGCGGCGTGAATGAGCGCGGACACCGGTGTGGGGCCCTCCATTGCGTCGGGCAGCCAGACGTAGAGCGGAAGTTGCGCGCTCTTGCCGGTTGCGCCGATGAGCAGACAGAGGCAGGTGACGGTGAGGATGCCGCCGGTCCATGCGGGGCTGGCTGCGAGCTTTGTTGCGATCTCACTGAAGGTCAGCGTGCCGAAGTTGGCGAGCAGAAGGAAGATTCCGATCAAGAATCCGAAGTCGCCGATGCGGTTGACGACGAAGGCCTTCCTGCCGGCGCTGGCGGCGGATTTCTTTTGGAACCAGAAGCCGATGAGCAGATACGACGCGAGACCCACGCCCTCCCATCCGACGAACATCACCAGCACGTTGCCGGCGAGGACCAGCGTCGTCATGAAGAAAAGGAAGAGATTCAGGTAACTGAAGTAGCGCGCGTAACCGGGGTCGTCGTGCATGTAGCCGACGGAGTAGATGTGGATGAGGAAGCCCACGCCGGTAACGACCAGCAGCATCACTAGCGAGAGTTGGTCGAGGGCGAAGGAGAAGTCGATGTGCAACGAGCCGAGGCTAATCCAGTGGCCGAAAGTCTCCGAGTAGGGCATGAGCCGGATAACGGTCGCCAAATCAGGGTCCGTTGGTCCAGACCTGACAAACAAGCTCGATTCGAGAACCACGATGAAGGCACACAGCGGCGCCAGCAGCGCGATCGTCGTGACCAGCCATTTTGGCAGGCGCGAGCCGAGGATTCCGTTCAACAGAAATCCCGCGAGGGGCAGCAGCGGAATCAACCAAAGATGGAGCGATGAGTTCATAGTTTCATCAGGTCGATGCGATCGACGGACAATGTGTTGCGGACGCGGAAGACGGCAATGATAATGGCAAGGCCGACGGCGGCTTCAGCGGCGGCCACCATCATCACAAAGAAGACAAAAATCTGCCCCTTCACCGCGTGCCACTGGTGCGCGAAGGTGACAAACGAAAGGTTGACGGCGTTGAGCATGAGCTCAATGGACATGAAGACGGTGATGATGTTGCGCTTGATGAGGAATCCGACGATGCCGAGACAAAAGAGCGCGGCGCTTAAAAGCAGATACCAGTTGAGAGGCACGTCCTGATTAAGAAAGCTCACTTCGAGACTGTCCTTTCTCCGTTGCCGAGGCGGGCCAGGGCTACTGCGCCGAGGATGGCGATGAGGATGAGAACCGAGGTGACTTCAAAGGGCAGCAGCAGATCGCGAAAGAGCACAGCGCTCAATTCCTTTGTATCGGTGATGGGCTGGCTGGCGGAAGAAGCGCCAAGGCCGCGCACGTGCAGAATGACGGTGGCGAAAAGTCCCAGCAGCACAACCACCGCTGGAAAGCCGATGATGCGCGCGGCGCGGCTGCCGAGGGTTCGCTCTTCACGGCCGGCATTGAGCAACATCACCACAAAGACGAAGAGCACCATGATGGCGCCGGCATAGACGATGATCTGGGCGATGGCCAGGAACTCCGCGCCGAGGAGCAGGTAAAGCACCGCCAGCGAAGTCATCACCACAATCAGCGAAAGAGCGCTGTTGATGGGATGCGTCTGGAGCAGGAGATTGATGGCTCCAGCGAGACAGCATCCGGCAAAAACGATAAATAGGATGAGATGCATCGTTTTAAACTTGTGGCGCGAGCCGGTGGTACGATCCGGCTGGGTTAAGGGAAGGATGAGCGGAGTCCTTCACGATTGTAATTGAGAATGAAGCAGTCAAAGAGCATCCCTCCGGGGCTAAAGCCCGGCCGATCTTTTGCACTCTTCGGCGCGATTAAAGTCACGCCCTGTTACAAGGCCCTATTCCGACGAATTTTCCAGCAAACCTGTTAAGCCGTGCCCTTTCAAAAATGCCGCCGGCACCCGCTCAGGTTGGCGGGTGATATGCAAACCAGAGACTTGAAGCCACAATGTTAAGGATGGCGAGCGGCAGCAGAAAACGCCATCCATAGTTCATAAGCTGGTCATAGCGGAAGCGGGGCAACGTGCCGCGCACCCACACGTAGAGAAACAGGAAACAAAACACCTTGAAGACAAACCAGAAGATTGAAAGCAGCGATGCGAGAATTGCGCTTTCAGGCGGGGGAATCAGGTTCTCAAACGGCCCCGTCCAGCCGCCCAGAAAAAGCAGAGTCGCTACGCAGCCAACGTTGATCATGTTTGCGTATTCGGCCATGAAGAACATGGCGAACTTCATCGAACTGTATTCAGTATGGTAGCCGCCGGTTAGCTCGCTCTCGGCCTCAGGCAAATCGAATGGCGATCGATTAGTCTCGGCGTAGGCGGCCATCAGGTAAATGAAGAAGGCTACGAACTGGAAACCGCCGAAGATATTCCACGACCCGATGCCGTGCTGGGCCTGCTGCTCAACGATCTGGCGCAGATTGAAAGTGCCGGAGCGGATCACGACGCCGACCAGCGAGAGACCGAGCGCCAGTTCGTAACTGATGAGCTGGGCGGAAGAGCGCAAACCACCGAGCAGCGAATACTTGTTATTCGACGACCAGCCGGCGAGGGCTATGCCGTAAACGCCGATTGACGTGACGCCGAGGATGACCAACAGGCCGATGTTGATGTTCGATATATCGAAGAGGTCGACGCCGTGCGGTCCCGCATTGGGCCTGCCGAAGGGAATTACGGCGATGGAGATGAGCGCGCAGCCGAGAGCGATGATGGGCGCGAGCAGATAGAGCGGGCGGTAGACGGCCGTGGGAATCAGGTCTTCTTTGAGGAATGACTTTGCGCCGTCGACAAGAGGCTGCAGAAGGCCAAAGGGGCCCACGCGGCTGGGTCCCCAGCGGTTCTGGATGCGGCCGACGAGTTTGCGCTCAAGCAGCACGGTGTAGGCCACTCCCATGAGCAGCACCACCGTGACCACGGCCACCTTGAGCAGACTCCAAAGAAAGAATTCGAGAATCGTCACGTGCGTTTGTGCCTTTTTCGGTCTTTGTCAGTTCACTTACTGTTGTCGATTAATGCGCTAATCGGCTGCACTCCATGCAGCCGCAATTCCCGTCAGCCGCAACTTTCCTGCCCTGTGAGAAGTCTCCCGTGTCGCAAAAATACCTTCCGTGCTCGCAGGTCTTCCATCCAGAGAAACCGTCGCGCGTGTACCCGAAACGTTTTGCGATTTCCTGCATGCCCGCCATGAACGCTTCAAGCTCCTGTTGACTTTGAAAGTACACCTCAAATTGAGATGCAGGTGGCTTGAGGGTCCAAGTATTGGTGTAGTCAAAGCGGTAATAAGCCAGCAGATCGTTGATTGAATTGCGGAGCATTGGAAAGTCCTGCTCGCCGGTAAAGTTGAATTCGTTGCGTTCGAACCGGAACGTTCCCTTCATCGGAAAATAACCAGGCAGGTAGCCACCGTGCTCTGCCGATTCGCCGGGTTCGTCGTCAGTATGGCCCGTTCCAAAAAGTTTCTTCATGAAACTTACGGTCGGCGTTCCATCCAATGCGCCCGATTTGTAAGGAAGCTTATCCATTTGGTCTGCGACTCTATTCCTCATGCTATGACGGAGTCTTCGCTGGCCGGCGCCTGGTGCTGTTCCAACTGCTTGAGTGCGGCACTGTAACGGCCCAATGTGCCGGAGGTGAATAGCTTGTCGTGCGTTGGCGCAATAAGCGATGCGACCGGAACGAAGCCAGGCGTGGCCGCGGGTTCGGTGTGCACGTCGTTGCCGGAAAGAAGATTGAACCGGTCGAAACTGGGACCGGGTGCGTAGCCGGGGACGAGGCGGTTGATCTCGTCGAGAACGGCGAGCGGATCGAAGGGGCTGAGTTTGGGTTCGAGGCCGCTGGCTTCGAGCCAGACGGAATGACGGTCGGCCTCGCCGGACTGCGCGCCGCGCGACATGCCGAGATCGGCGGTAACGCCCGATTTGCCGAAAGGAACAAGCGCACGCACTTTCTCGCCCACGGCTTCGGCAAGTCGGACGATGATTTCGAGATCGGACTTGACTCCGGCTCGGTCAGAGGCTTTGCGGACGAGTTGCACGTCGCCGAAGGTGCTGGTGACGGTACCCGATTTTTCGTAGAGACTCGCGGCCGGCAGAACGACGTCGGCAATCGCGGCTGTCTCAGTCAGGAAAAGATCCTGCACGATGACGAAGGTCTTGCTGAGCGATGCGGGGCTGAGTTTGTAACTTGAAACGGGATTGGCGCCGGCGATGAGGAGTACGCCTATATCGCCAGATTCCGCTGCGGCGAGTATTTCGGGTAGCGATTTTCCTGGAGCAGCGGGCAGATTCGGGTATTCCGCGAATGCGCCCGGAGCGTTGACGGAGATGTAACCGGGAAGCAGGTCAGGGAAGAGACCCATATCGGCTGCGCCGCGCGAGTTGGAATGGTCGCCGAGGTATGCGAACTTGACGTTATCGCGCTTGAGTCCCCATGCGACCAGGGAGTCTACGTCTGCTCCGCGGAACTCATCGCCGAAGATGACGACGAGCGACTCTTCGCCGGCGATAGCCTTGGCAAATTCGGAATCAGCGGCGTCGAGCGTTGCAGCGAGGCCAGCATAGCTGCCGGCAGGCACGCGATAGGCGGCCTTGGCCTGGCGCTCAAGCTTGATCGGATTTGCATTTGCAACGTAAAGGCCCGCGCGATTGAGGCGCACATCGGTGCGAAGCATCCAGGCGAGCAGCGGGTGCTCGTCAGTGGGGTTGCCGCCGATGAGCAGGATCGCGGGCGCCGCGCCGATTTCGCGCAGGCCTGCGGTTTTGCCAGGATGGCCTGCGAGCGCGCGGGCAACGGCTGCGTAATCCGTTGTGCGTTCGTGATCGATGTTGTTGGTCTGGAGAACCGTGCGCGCGAACTTCTGCAGCAGGTAGTTTTCTTCGTTGGTAGTGCGGTTTGAGCCGATGACGCCGATCGCGGAGCCGCCACGCGTGTCGCGAATTGCCTTGAGACTGGCGCCGGCCACGCGCAGCGCGTGTTCCCATGTGGCAGGCTCAAGTTCGCCTTTTGCATTGCGGACGAGCGGTTTGGTCAGACGATCAGGACTCTCGACAAAATCGAAGCCGAAACGGCCTTTGGCGCAGAGAAAATCGTGGTTGATGCCGCTCTTGTCGCGATTGTCGGCGCGAACGATGGCTGAGCCCTCGTTATCCTGCCGCACACCGAGTGTAACTTTGCAACCGTCGGCGCAGTGCGTGCAGACGGTTGAAACGTGGTTCATCTCCCACGGCCGCGTCTTGTAGCGATAGCTGCCGCTGGTGAGCGCGCCCACCGGACAAACGTCGATGCACATGCCGCACTGTTCGCAGTCGAGCTGATTGCCTTCATTGGGAGCAATCACCGAACTCGCGCCGCGGTTCTGCACGCCGAGCGCCCACACATCCATGCCTTCGCCGCACATGCGGATGCAGCGGTAGCAAAGAATGCAGCGCGGACGATCGTAGTAGACAGCCGGCGACCATTGCTGCTCGTCGCGATGATGCTTGGCCTCGGCGTAGAGGCTCTCGCCCGCGCCGTACTTGAAGGTCATGTCCTGCAATTCGCATTCGCCGCCCGCATCGCAAACCGGGCAGTCGAGCGGATGATTGCCGAGCAGGAGCTGGATGGTGGCCTTGCGGGCCTGCGCAATCTCGGCCGATTCGGTGGTAAAGACCTGGCCCTCGGCGACCGTGGTGGTGCAGGCGGTCTGCAGCTTGGGCACTTTTTCCTGGCGCACCACGCACATGCGGCATGCAGCCTGGAGCGAGAGTCCGGGGTAGTAGCAAAACGCGGGAATCTCGATGCCCGCCTTGCGGCAGGCCTCAATGAGCAGCGTTCCGGCCGGGGCCGTCAGCTTTTTTCCGTCGACTGTGAATGTTACGTCGGGCATTCTTCGGTTGCGGTCCCTCAGGGGCTAAAGCCCCGTTGATTTGTTTTCCGTCTTTAGGCACGACTAAAGTAATGCCCCTTCAAAACTGCCCCGGGCTAAAGCCCCGATCGCTTCCTTGCCTCAATTCAGGAGCCTGAAGGCCTGCGCTCCCTCCGATGAAGCCTGGCTTTCAAATCTTCATCGGTCTCTATTCCTCATACAACCGTCAACTGCGGCACGCCTTCTCTTGCATACGGGCATGGCTTGCCGTTCAAATGATCTTCAAACTCTTTGCGGAACTTTTTCACGAATGCGATGGTCGGCATCGCGGCAGCATCGCCGAGCGGACAGAAAGTGCGGCCCAGCATGTTCTCGGCGAGATATTGAATATTTTCGATGTCGCTGGCCGCGCCAAATCCGGCGTGGAAGCGGGTAAGCGACTTTTTGAGCCAGTCAGTTCCTTCGCGGCAGGGAATGCACCAGCCGCAGCTTTCGTGCGCGTAAAAACTGATGGTGCGTAAGGCAAACTCGACGATGCAGGTCTGGTCGTCGATCACCACCACGCCGCCCGAGCCGAGCATCGATCCTGCCTTGCCAACCTGGTCAAAGTCCATACCGAGGTTTTCAATTTCTTCGGGCAACAGCACCGGGGTGGACGAGCCGCCTGGAACCACGGCTTTGAGTTTGCGCCCACCGCGCACGCCGCCGCCAACTTCGTAAATCATCTTTTTGAGGTTGTAACCCATGGGCAGTTCGTAAACGCCGGGATGCTCAATGTGGCCGCTGAGGCCGAAGAGGCGCGTTCCGCCGTTGCGTGGCGAGCCAACCGCACAGTAGGCCGCTCCGCCCATGGCGATGATGTGCGGCACCGAGGCGATGGTTTCGGCGTTGTTGATAACGGTGGGTCCACCGTAAAGGCCGACGACAGCAGGGAAGGGCGGCTTGATGCGCGGAATACCACGCTTGCCCTCAAGTGACTCCATCAAGGCTGACTCTTCGCCCACTTCGTATGCGCCCGCGCCGGTTTGCGTGATTACCTGGAATTCAGTGTCGGAGCCGAAGATATTTTTGCCGAGGAATCCGCGCTCGTATGCGTCGGCAAGTGCCTTCTCAACAATCTCGATGAGGTAACGGTACTCGCCGCGCAGATAAATGAAGCCGACTTTTGCGCCGATGGCGAGGCCGGCGATGATGGTGCCTTCGATGACCGCGTGGGGATCGTGCAAAAAAATCAGGTGATCTTTGCAGGTGCCGGGCTCGCTCTCGTCGCCGTTGACCAGAACGTACTTGGGCTTGGCCGACTGCTTGGGCACAAACGACCACTTCATGCCGGTCGGGAAGCCTGCACCACCGCGGCCGCGCAGTCCGCTGGCCTTGATCTCGTCGATGATCCACTCGGGCCCCTGCGCGAGACATTTCTTTGCAGCTTCATAACCGCCGAGTTCAACGTAACGATCGATCTTTTCCGCGCCCATGCCAAAGCGGCGCGAGACGATCTTAACCTCATCGGGATGGGAGACCAGGCGCGGCATCAGCGGCTCCCTTCATCGCGGGCCTTACCGCGATATCCGGAGAGAATCCCCGGCACGTGATCGGGATTGAGCTCGTCGTGAAAGTCGTAATTGACCTGGATGGCCGGAGCCCAGCAGCACGCGCCGATGCACTCAACTTCTTCGAGAGAGAAGATGCCGTCAGCGGTGACGCCTTTGTGGCCGATGCCGAGCTCTTCCTGAAAGCGCTCGTAGACTTCGTAAGCGCCGCGCAGCATGCAACTGATGTTGGTGCAGACCTGGATGTTGTATTTGCCTGCGGGCTTGAAGCGGAGCATTGAGTAATAGGTGGCTACGTTGCGTACCTCGAGGCCGGTGATGCCGATGCGATCTGCGACTTCGGCTATCACGGCGTCAGACAGATAGCCGATCTCGTCCTGCGCGTAGAGCAGCATGGGGATCAGCGCCGACCGCTTGACGGGATATTTTTGTACCAGCGCGTCAAAGCGCGCGGCCAGCCTGGGCGAAAACAGAGTCATCTGCTCGCTATTCATGCGGACGGCCCCTTGACTCGGAAGATCGGAATGCAAATTCGCTTGACCAATTCATCGACGGAGATGGCTTCCCCGCCTGCCTTTAGAATGAGTTCGCCAGTGGCCACTTCTTCCTCAATGGCGATTCGCTCGTCCGCGCCGAATCCTTGCATGTGCGTTACTACGATAACCCGACGTGCAGTTTCGAAGCTCACCTTAGTGACGTATCTTGAGGAACCGGCCTGTTCTTCGAAATGAGGGTCTGTTAGTTTCCCGGACGGGAACTGCCTCCAAATCTCGAAAACGTACAAACTTACCGGGACCGGACTCGCCGCAGGGGCAGGACGAGCGTCCCTGCTGATCTCATGAAGGGTGTCGGTGGCCTTGTTTCTAATCAAATCGAAAAGCTTGAGAGTTTTGTTGCTATATGCCGCATCAGCCTGACGCTTAATCATCTGCGCAGTCGCCAAGTCGGAAGCGGAGGCCTGCAGCTTGGCAAGACGTCCTGATTCGGAGTCTGCCGCTTCCCTGGCTAGATCCTTCTTCCAATCCTGTCCCTGATGGTCGCTCATCGCATAATCTCCCGCGCCCACGCTTCTGCGGCCATGTCCATCTCTTCTTCACCCTCAACGCCGCGCAGCCGGCCGTGATCGGTCAACTCCAGCACACCGCTGGTTCCATTTTCGCGCGTCCAGGTGACCGCATTGTTACGGCGCTCAAGCTTGAGCCAGCGATTTGCATTTCTGGCCGCAATGCGATGCGGATCGAATTCGATCTCAGCTTCAATCCCCAGGTGAAGGCCGTGCACCGCGGTGTAGCTGCGCAGCAGGGAAGCGAGAGACAGCCAGAGTTCGGCGTAAAAAGATTCTTCGCTGGCGATGAGAATGTCGTCACATGGGCCGGTCTGGAGCAAGTTTGCGTTTCCTCCGGGGCTGGGAGCCCCTGTCTGCCGATTCGCGCCGCCCCTACGGGGCTGCAATCCTTTTTGCATGCCTACCCAGGACTGCGTCCTGGGCTAGATTCCTTGCCTCCCTATGGGAGGCGCTTCCCACTCTCGTCACGGCAAGCCTTGGGCCTGCTTTACCGGTCGATCTCCTCCAGCACGATATCGAGCGATCCTATTACTGCAACCATGTGGGCCTTACCGGTCGATCTCTCCCAACACAATGTCAATCGAACCAATCACTGCGACCAGGTCGGCAATCAGCCTTCCCTTGCACATCACCTCCAGCGCCTGCAGCGTGGCAAACGAGGGATAGCGCATGTGCACGCGATACGGTTTCGCCGTACCGTCTGAAACCACGTAATAACCCATCTGGCCGTGCCCGCACTCCATGCCCTGATAAACTTCGCCGGCGGGAACGGCAAATCCTTCGGTGACGATTTTGAAGTGATGGATCAGGGCTTCCATCTGCGTCTTCATTTTTTCGCGATCGGGTAAAACAATCTTGGGTGCGTCGGCCTTTACTGGGCCGCCCGGCATGCCGTCGAGCGCCTGCTGGATGATCTTGACGCTCTCGCGCATCTCGATGAGCCGCACTTCGTACCGCGCCCAGGTGTCGCAGCCGTGCGAGATGGGCACCTTGAAGTCGAATTTTTCATAGCTCGAGTAGGGCATGTCGCGGCGCAGGTCGATGTCCACACCCGAAGCGCGCAGTGGAGGGCCGGTCACTCCCAAAGCGATGGCATCTTCGGCTGAGAGAATTCCCACGCCCTTGAGCCGGTTGATGAAGATCGGGTTTCCGGTCAGCAGATTCGAGTACTCGTCGATCTTTTCGGGGAAGGTCTTGATGAAAGCCTGCACGCGATCGAAATAGTCGAGCGGCGGCTCCATGGATAGACCGCCGATGCGGAAGTAGCTGGTCATCATGCGCTGGCCGGCTACAGCCTCAAAGAGGCGGAGGATTTCTTCGCGCTCGCGGAAGGTGTAAAGAAAGACGGTGAGCGCGCCAATATCCATGGCATGCGTGCCCAGCCAGATAAGGTGCGAGTTCAGGCGGCTTAACTCGGTGAGCAGCACGCGGATCCATTGGGCGCGCTCGGGAATCTCGAGTCCGAGCAGCTTTTCAACGGCCAGGCAGTAACAAAGGTTGTTGGAGAGCGGATCGAGGTAGTTGATCCGGTCGGTCATGGGGATGACCTGCTGGTAGAACTTGGCTTCGCAGGTCTTCTCGATGCCGGTGTGCAGGTAGCCGATCTCCGGCCGGATCTTGACGATGATTTCGCCGTCGATTTCGACCACCAGGCGTAAAACCCCATGGGTAGCCGGGTGCTGCGGCCCCATGTTGAGCACCATGTGCTGGCCGCCCAGGTTAGTCATCTCCGGAGTTTCGGCCGCAGTTGCCATTAACGGAGACCCTCCACGGGGTAGTCCTTGCGCAAGGGATGGCCTTTCCAGTCGTCGGGCATCATGATGCGACGCAGATCGGGATGGCCATCGAAGTGGATGCCGAAGAGATCGAAAACCTCGCGCTCATAAAAGTTTGCCGCAGGCCAAACGGAGGTGATGGAGTCGATGGCCGCTTCGGCCTCGCCAAGAAGCACGCGCAAGCGAATGCGCTCCTTGAATGAGTGAGAGAGAAGATGGTAGCTCAACTGGAATCGCGGCGTAGCCGGGTACCAGTCAACGGCAGTCATATCTTCAAAAAAGTTGAATCCGGCCTGGCGCATTGTTTCAGAGGCGGTGCGAATCACTTCGCGCGGAACCGTGAGGGTGAGTTCGCCGAACTCGAACCTGGCGTCAGTGAGCGCTGCATCGTTCCAGGAAAGGATGGCCTTGACCGCTGGGTGATCGGGAAGGGCATCGAGCACAGCTTGCCTGCCAATGTGAGCTGTTGAGGTCATTCCTTGTGCCTGCCCTTTCAATTCAGCCGCGCGCCAGGTGGCGCGAAGGTTCTTTGATTCGTGAGCCCATGATTGGCCTGCACCCGAAAATTCCCGGCAGCAGGGTTAATGCGGCGTCTTGAAAGCCGGTTCAGAGGTCCGCCTTGTCCATGCTCCAGTCGAGTACGCCCTTGCGCACAATGTAGTAGAGGCCGACGGCGACAAAGCCAAGATAGACAACCATCTCCCAGAAGCCGAAGAACCTGTGGCCAGTGATAGACGGCAGTTTGGTGTAGATGACTGCCCAGGGCATCATGAAGACCGCTTCAACGTCGAACAGGATGAAGAGAACGGCAACCATGTAGAAACGGACGCTGAAGCGCCCGCGCGCGTCGCCGACGGCCTGAATGCCGCACTCGTAGGCGTCGAGCTTGACGACAGTATTGCGATGCCGGCCAATAAACCACGAGGCAACCACCATGAAGGCGCCGAGCAGAATCGCGGCCAGAACCTGCATGAGAAGCGGCAAATACTGCCAGTAATAGGGAATCGTCACTTCTGGTCCCCCATAAAACAGAAAAATACGGCTGCCGGACGGGCAAAACGGTATGTACAAGCTCCGGCGGTCCTGGTTTGAGCTTAGGTTTTCAGCCTCATCCCGTCAAGGCAGGACGGGACGAAAAGAGGCGTTGGCTGGTTGATTCGATGTGAGAAACCCCTAATGGTTCCGCGCATCTTAAGGGATGGCAAGTTGCTCGGAAGGTATCAAATCCAATGAGGTGTGTATAGCTTGTCCATATTGGTGCGAGATGTGAGCTTCGTCACTGGGACTTAACAGAAGTGAGGCGATAATCTGGATGTGCTGAGGGGGAATTCGGTACGTTCGTCATCTGAACAAGCTGTGCATAAGGGTCGAAGAAGACGGTGAGGACGAAAACCATGGTTACATCCCCGAGTGCTGTATTTGCAAGCCTTGAAAGTGTTTCAGTCACATCGATTGCTCGGGAGCGGACAAACCGCCGCCGTCGCATCAGCTTCGAAGCCGGTCATGCGCTGGAGAAGCTGGGACACGCGATTGATTACCTCGCTGACGAATACGTTCATGAGGGAGGCAATTTCGACCGCAACGACCCAAAGTTGCAGGCGGTTGAGATGCTAATGGCAATCAATCGCAGGATTTACTTTGCCTGCCCTGAAATTCCGACACTGGGCGAACGGCTGGACGCCTGGCTCAGCGGGCAAAGGTTATAGAGCGACATTCGCGCTCGTAAAACAACCGCCCGGAGACATTCAACTAACCCGAGAGCGTGGTTAGTTCGCATCTGATCGCCTCTATAATTCGCCTTTAAAATCAACTAGTTGGAACTTCGACTTGTTTGACGGCCGGACCGTCGTGCGGGTGGGTGCTCCGTTCTCAGGCATGCGAATCCTGGTGTCGAAACTACTGCGTGGGCAGTTCATCCTTATGCCGCTGGCCTCAGCACGGTGCATACCGATGCACAAATTGGTCCGCCGACGTTCAGAGTGGCTGCTACACCGGGGTTGCTCACCTGCAGACCGCTGGGAGCCCTTCCCTGTAATTGCCACGCGCACCAACCGAGCATGGCAATCCCTGTCGCGCCTATGGGATGCCCCTTGGCGATCAGTCCGCCGGAAGTGTTGATTCCGCACTCGCCGTCTACGGCAGCCTTGCCTTCGCACCAATAGCGTGCGCCCTGGCCCGGAGCAGCTTTGCCCAGCACCTCGGTGCCAATGGCGCCCATCACAGTAAAGCAATCGTGGATCTCGGCCACGCGCACATCCGCCGGTTTCACCCCCGCCATCTCGTAAGCCCTGTTCATAGCCTTGTAGGCGCCCTCCGGCCGCAGCACATCGCGCCCTGCCTTCTGCAGCGCATCGGTAGCCTGGGCGTAGCCTGCTATTTCGACGCAGCCGGTCCTGGCTAGCCCGAGTTTCCGCAATCCCTCCTCGGTGGCCAGGATGAGACTGGCGTAACCATCGCTTATCTGCGAGCAATCAAAGGTCTTTAGCGGCAGGCCGTCGACAATGTAGCGATTGACGCCTTCGATTTTCATCGCCTGCTCCAGGGTGAGTTGCACGGTTGCCATCTGCGCATACGGGTTGTGTCCGCCGTTGGCGTATTCGGCCACCGCGATCTGAGCCAGTTCTTCCTCACGCACCCCATGCTGCTTCTGGTAGCACTGCATGATCTCCGCGAAAAGGTGAGGAAAGATAAAAACCTTGCCCTCGCGCTCGTCGGGGTGGGAGAAGTAACCGAGAGCCTGCCCGATCAATTTGCCGTCCATCTTTCCCTGGTTGTCGCGCATTTTTTCGTAGCCGACGGCGATGCCGACGTCTCCCCAACCCATCAGCAGTTTCTGGATTACTGAGAGCACGGCTTGCCCTCCGGAGGCGCAGGCGTTCTCCACGGCCTCAATGGGCTTGCCGGCCAGGCCCGGGACCATCGCCATCAAGCCGGAAAGCAGGCCCTGCTGGTTGAGCGCAATATTGCAGGTTGCGCCGATCGAGCCGACTTCCAAAACACTGGCCTCGACACCGATCTCACGGCAGGCGCCGAGAATAGCGTTCTCGACGATTTCCGGCACGGTCATGGCCAGTAGCTTGCCAAATTTGGATTGATGATAAGCGGCGATATAGATGGGTTTCATAGCTGCATTCCTTCCTGCTCTCGCACCCTGCGCAAAGCTCAGCCCGGCAGAGAATCGGATGGCTTACTGTCCATGTACTGTTTAAGTAACTCAGCCTTGACGACCTTGCCGTACGCGGTCCGAGGCAGGGCGTCAACGAACAAGAACTCCTTTGGCACCTTGTATCGGGCCAGCTTCTTTCCCAGAAAATCAGCGAGTTCTTCCGGGGTAGCTTTTTGCGGGCCGCGGCGCAGCACGAAAGCTACGCCGACTTCGCCCCAGGTGGAATGAGGCACGCCCACCACCGCGGCATCCTGCACGCCGCCATGCTGCAAGAGCTCAGCTTCGATTTCAGCAGGGTAGACGTTTACGCCGCCGCTGATGAACATATCCTTGGATCGGCCCGCGATATAGAAAAAACCTTCCTCATCGCAACGGGCCAGGTCGCCGGTGTGGAACCATCCATCCTCATCCATCGCGGCCGCCGTAGCCTGGGGATTGTTCCAGTAGCCCTGGCAGACATGAGGTCCACGGAATAGCAGTTCGCCTACTTCACCGGTCGCCACCGTGCCTCCTTCAGCATTCACCAACCGGGCTTCGGTGAACATGAGCGGCTTGCCGATGGAGCCCGCCTTGCGCGCGGATTCTTCCACAGTCATGGAAAAGCAGTTCACCCCCACCTCGGTGAGCCCGAATCCCTGCTTGAAAACCGTGCCACGCTTCTGGTAGGCCTCGATGAGATACAGCGGAAGCGGCGCGGCTCCACTGATGAACCAGCGAACGTGGCTCAGATCCGCCCGCTCGAATTCCGGTGCATCCATCAACAGCTTGAAGATGGTGGGCACGCCCAACACTACCGTGCATCTTTCCTGTTCGATGGTTCGCCAGACCTCGCTGGTGTCGAAAGCGCTGTGCAGGACGATGGTTCCTCCGATGGCGAAGATGGGCATGAGAAACGCATTCAGGCCTCCGGTGTGATAGAGAGGTGTATACACCGAGCTGATGTCGTCTTCGCGCAACTGCCAGCAGATTGCGGTGTTGTAGGCGTTCCAGCCGATCATGCGATGCGGCGTCATGACGCCCTTGGGCCGGCCCGTGGTGCCGCTGGTGTAAAGCAGGCAGAGCAAGTCTTCGGGAGCGCAGCGCGCCGGGATCCATGCGGCGGCATCGAGAGCAGCTATGGATGACGAGTAATGCAGATCGCCCGAGTCACCATCGTCGTCGAGCGCGATCCAGTGTTTGAGACGCGTGGTCTTTTTGAGAGCGTGTAATTGCTCTTCAAACTGGCCCTGATAAAACAACACATCGAGACTGCTGTCGCGCACAATGTAATCCAGCTCATGCGCGGTCAGGTGCGTGTTAAGGGGCACCAGGACGATGCCTGACTTGGCGGCCGCGAAAAAGACATCGAGAAATTCCACGCAATTGCCGGCCAGGATGCCGGCGCGATCGCCCTTGCGCAGCCCACAGTTTTCAGTCAGCAGCCGGGCACAGCGCACGGCGCGCTGGTTCAGTTCCCGGTAAGTGAAGCGCTGGCCGGTGGGCAAGTAGACAAGTGCGGTCTTGTCCGGCGTCAGCCGCGTGCGTTCACCCAGAATGTCGCCGGTAATCATGCCTTCTTTCCAGGCTGCCTGACCAGAGGCAGCGCGACACTGCTAACTGCATGAATTCCATTTCTCCACGTTTGGCTTCTCTGCGTTTGGCCACGGATTCGCGAATGCTCTACGGCATGCGAAACGCGCAACCCGCCTGGTTGTACCCAACTCCGGAACTGATCATCACTACCAGGCTCCCGGGAGTGATCTTGCCCTTCTCGATGGCGTGGTCAAGCGCCATGCCCACGCAGGCGGAGCCGGTGTAGCCGTATTCCTCCATGATGGTGTGAGCGCGTTCGATTGGTACGCTGAGGCGCTCCATTACGCGATGAATGGTTGGCTTTCGCACCTGGGTGAAGATGAAGCAGTCAACATCGCCCAGAGCGAAGTTGCCATCCCGGGCGAGGCGCTCGGCAAGTACCGGCCAAGTCTCCTCGTTCAACTCCGGAGGATATCGGTTTTTGATGGTGCAAGCGGTGCGCCCGGCCTTGACGGATTCTTCACTGGCGGGCTCGAACGTTCCGCCGGAATAGATTCCCCAATAGTCATGATAAGAGCCATCGGCAGCGAAGGCGGAAGTGATAAAACCCGGGGCAGCTCCGGCTTCAAGCACTGCCGCCCCGGCGCCATCTCCATAGAAGAAGACCATAGGATCGGCTGCGGTGGTGAGTTTATGCATCATGTAAACGCCTACCACCAGCACCGTCTTGATTCCCGGGTTGGCGGCGATGATGCCCGCGGCCGCGGACAGGCCTGTGGGAAACGATGCGCAGGCGCAGCCGATATCAAACGTTCCGGCGTTTTTTGCGCCCAGCTTATGCTGCACCACCACCGAGGTGGCTGGTGTAATGTAGTCGGGCGAATCGGTGCCGAGGATAATCAAATCCACGTCTTCGGGCTTTTTGGCTGCGCGTTCAAGCGCCTGGCGGGCGGCGGGCAGGGCAACATCACTGGTGGCCCAGTTTTCAGGGGCATGCCAGCGCGTTCTGATTCCGCTCGAGGCTTCCATTTTGTCAACGAAGTCAGGAATGTGCTTGAACCGCTCGCGCAGCATGTCATTGGTGACTTCGCGTTCCGGCACGTATCGTCCGGTGGAGATGATATTGGCGTAACGCATCAGAGCGGCCCTCCTGCCGACGGTTAAAGCATTTTTCGATTCCGCGCCATAAGAATCGAAATTGCTCTCAGGTTCCGAGCACCAGGCCGCCATCTACTGAGAGAACGGCTCCGGTGATGAACGAAGCCGCATCCGAAGCCAGCCAGACATAGGCCTCGGCCACGTCGTCCGGCTCTCCGATGCGTCCCAGCGGAGTGTGGGCGATCATGGCGTCGAGCACTTTGGGCGGCATCTGGCGCACCATTTCAGTGGCCATGAATCCTGGCGCGATCGCATTCACCCGAATCTTGTACCTGCCCAGCTCGCGGGCCCAGGTATGCGCAAAACTGATGACGCCTGCCTTGGTTGCCGAGTAGTTGGTTTGCCCGAAATTGCCATGCAGGCCGGCCACCGAAGAGGCATTCAGGATCACTCCCGAACCGTTGCGGATCATGTGCGGCACTACCGCGCGGGCGCAAAGGTAAACGCCTTTCAGATTCACGTTGATCACCGCGTCGAAGTCTTCTTCGCTCATCACGCTGACCGGCTGCCCATCCTTCCACTTCACCAACTGGGCGTCGCGGAGGATGCCGGCGTTGTTGATTAGCACATCGATCCTTCCCCAGCGCGCGACGATGTCAGCGACGGCTGCCTCCACATCGATGGCGTCGCAGACATTGGTCTTGCGGAAGACGGGTTCTCCGCCGGCTGCGGCCAGTTCGGCAAGCAACCCGTCTCCATCGGAATCCTTGACATCCCACGCGGCTATCCGGCAGCCTTCGCGGGCAAACAGCCTGGCCGTGGCCCGGCCCAGCCCCGCCGCGGCCCCGGTCACAATCACCACCTTGCCGCGCAAACCTGTGTCTTTCATACTTCTCCTAAAACGTGTACTTGGCCGCGAACTGCACCACTCTCGGCCCGGTGGTGGTGTCAACGATCTGCCCAAAGTTGTACGAACTCGCAATGTTGATGGGGTTATCGAAGTTGACGTTGTTAAAGAGATTGAAGAACTCGGCCCGGAACTCCGCGCTTTGCTCTTTGGCTATCGGAACCGTCTTGATGATGGAGAAGTCGGTGTTAATCTGCTTGGGCCCGCGCATGATGTTTCTTCCCAACTGTCCAAAGTCTCCGTAGGCCGTGGGCACTACAAAGGCGCTGGTGTTGAAATAGGCGTTCAAGCGGTTCTTCACGTTGCCGCTCTTTACTGCCGAGGCCAGGGTTGCGTTGGGGGCCAGGTCGGCTGTGGTCGCAGCAAACGCTGAGTCTTCGCCGTAAATTGAAAAGGGAAGGCCGGTCTGCAGGGTTACGATGCCCGACACGCTCCAGGAATTCAGCAATCCCTTCGCGAAAGCCGAGTCGCCGCCATACAAGCGATGAATGTCATACAGGTAGCTGGCCACAAAACGCTGCCTGCGATCGAAATCCGAGGTGCCATAATTCTTGCTTTCGTTCACCATGTTGCCGGGGATGAGCGTGATGTCGCTGACATCGGAGCCCGAATAGTAATCCAGCGAGTGCGAGTAGGTGTAGCTGAGGAGCATTTGCAGGCCCCTTGAGAGCCGCTTGTTGAGCGTTAACTGGAGAGAGTTGTAATTGGAATTCGAGTTGCTCTCCATCAGGAAGCTGCCCAATCCGGGTGCGGTTAAATTGGCGAAGCCGGGGAAGAACGGTCCGCCAAAACTTCCTGCCGCATACGCACCGCCGAATGCGGGAGTCGCGGCCTGATTAAACGAGAACAAGCGGGGAAACTTCCGCCCCTCCGAGCCCACATAGCTCACGTCAAGTAACCAATTCGAAGCCAGGCTGGTTTGCACTCCAAGGTTGAAGGCCTGCACATATGGAATAGCCCAGTCGTGCATGTCTGGATAGAGCCCGGTAGCGGGAACGAGCGTTTCAGACGGCGTGGCCGAACCGTAAGCTGTTACCGGCAACACGGCCGGATAGCCACCGAATGGGAAGATGGCCGGATTGGCAGCAATGGTAAGCGGAAACGCGCTGGGCGGCGGAACATCGACGAAGGGATTCTCGTTGGGAGTGGCCAGCGCTGTAGCCAGCATCTCGTAAGGCATGTTGAATAACTGGCTGTTGTAGAGCCGCATGTTGGGCCGGTCGAAGAAAATGCCGTAACCGCCGCGCAGCACCGCCCTCGCGTTGCCCAACAACTGGTATGCGAATCCCACTCTTGGTCCGAAGTTCTTGTAGTTGGGATTCACCAGGCCATTGCCGACCTTGGGAAAGCCCGGCAAGTTTCCATTGCCGGCCTGGACAAAGCCGCCTGTGACCACAGAACCGCAGACGCTCGGGTCGGCTGGGCAGCCGGTGGTGAGGCCTGGTATCTCCAATGGTGCGGTGACAGCTTTTGATGGGTCGAAGTCGACAAAATGGCCGTCGGTCTCCATGGTGGGACCGTAGTAGTCATAGCGCAATCCGAGGTTCAGCGTCAGGCGGGAATTTATCTTCCAATCGTCCTGGACGAAGGCGGATAAATCGTTGGCGCGGTTGTGCAGGCTGTTGGTGCCAGAGCCGATCACCGACAAGCCAGAGAGCCCAGAGAGAAAATCTTCAAAAGGGTTCCCGTCGAGGAAGCCCAGATAGAAGATTTCGCCGTTGGGAAAGACGTCGAAATATGGGGCATCCAACTCCTGGCGCTTGTATTCGACGCCGGCCTTTACGGTGTGCGGCCCTTTCGTCAAGGTAATCATGTCGCTGCCCCCGAAGGTGTTGGTCTGCGCGTAGGTGATGCCCAGCGGAGACGGCCCCAGGGTAAACATGTTGGTGAACGACATGGTCGGCATGCCGGGGAACTGGCCGCTCAATGGGGAGGTAATCCCCAATTGCGATGAAGTGACGGGTTGCGACGGAGTGCCCGGTCCGTAGATCAGGCTGGATCCGAATCTGGCTTCATTAACCAAACGCGGCGAAATGACCGACGTGACGCCCAGCGAGAGAACGCGTTGGGTGATGTCTTCCTCAGTTGGCCATCCCTGCGCCTGCTCGGCGTTTCCATCTCCAAACTGATCGTAGAGCGCCTGAAGTTCCTGGTTGCGGGCATAGAAAAACTTGCCGAAAAAGCGATTGGCGCCATTGAGCTTGATATCCAGATTGGTGTTGAACTGGTCTTCCTGGTAAGTGGAGTTGGACGGAATTGTTTCCAGCGAGGAACCGGGCGTCGCGCCCGATGCGCAATCGCCGGTGGTGACCCCGGGGATGGACGGAATCATGTACTGCCCATTGGGCAGCTTGGTTTGCAGCACCGCTGCGGCTACGGGGTCGACATAGCCGAAGAACGCGGGGTTATAGCACAGCGAAAGGGCGGCAAGAGATGCGGCATCCCGCTGCGGACCCAGGAAGGACGGCACGAATACAGTTGAAAGCGAATTGCTCAGCGATGTGCCATTGGTCTCGCGGGTTCCCTGATACGAAACAAAGTACCAGGCGCGATCCTTCACTACGGGACCGCCCAGCGTACCGCCAAATTGGTTGCGGTTATACGTAGGCCGCGCCGTGCCTTCGGCATTGAGGAAGAAATTATTGCCGTCCAGAGCGGTGTTGCGCGTGAACTCGTAGAGATCCCCATGCAACTGGTTGGAACCGGACTTGGTAACCGCGGCCATGTTGCCGCCCGTGTTACGGCCCGACGAGGCATCGTACATGCTGGTCTGAACTATGAATTCCTGCAGCGAGTCGATGGAGGGAACGGCCAGATTGGGGGTCGATCCCGTGCCAATGGAGTTGGCATCGACTCCGTTGATGAGGACATTGTTCGACAGGGCCCGCTGCCCATTCACATAAACAGCGGCGTCGCCGCGACCCAGGTCGGAGGAGTTCTGCAGCGAGCCAGAAGCGCCCGCGGTGAGGGCCAGCAGTTGCTGAAAATTGCGGGTCGGCAACGGTAGATCGTTAAGTTGAGTCTCGTCGATAACCGTGCCGCGCGCCGAGCTTTCGGTCTGCACCAGCGGCGACTCGCCTGTGACCTGAATGGTGGTTGTTGAACTGGCGACCTTGAGCGTTACATTCACCACCGTGCTTTCGGTGATTTCTACAACGATGTCTTCCAGTTTGACCTCTGCGAATCCGCTCTGGATGGCTTGCAGCCGGTACACGCCCGGAGCCAGCAGGGGGAAATCGTAACGGCCGTCTCTGGCAGTCTGGGTTTCACGGCGCACACCGGCGTCGCTGGTGAGCACCAATCCTGCGCCGGCCACACGGCCGCCGCTGGGATCGGATACAACGCCCACGATCTGTCCGGTGGTAGGCGTCTGGGCTGTCGCCAGAGACATCATCAAACTAAGCATGCCGGCGGTTGTAAGCACCGCCGCCAGGTTTCGCATTCGCATACGTCCTCCTTGCGCAGGAATTACGATTTCGGGGCCCGTCCTTTCCGGCTGCGGGTATACAGACGGACAAACTGATCGATAGCTTCCTCGTCACTTACGCCCAGATAGCGCTTGGCCCCGAACAGGTGTTCCATCAGGAAATAAGTGACAAACTGCAGGTACAAACTCACGTAGGCAACCCCGGGATCCACGCCATCGGGAAAGGGAATGGGCGCCTTTTGAAACAGGGCTGTCGAGTAAGTGCGCAGCCCTCCTGCAACTTCGCGATAGCTGTGAATGAAATGCTTGTGGCGAAACTCGACTACATCCACGTACATCAGCCGCCAGTAATCCAGATTCTGCGAGACCATCCGGCCCACCGCCTTGCCCAGCTTCTTGAGCGATGCCGGATCGGGAGACTGCATCAAGGGGAGCAATTCTTTTTGGCGGATCGCCTCCAGCTTTTGCCCCAGGTGATGAACCAGATCGATGAAGATCTCTTCCTTGGTCGGGTAGTAGAGATAGAGCTTACCCATCGACACTCCGGCCTTGCGGGCGATTTGCCTGACGGTGGTGCCGTTAAAGCCCTGGCGGGTGAAAAGCGCGAGCGCGGCGCGTTCGATCTTCTGCCGGTTCTTGGTGACCGTGTCTACCAGAAGCTTGGGCATCGAGGACCATCCCTCTTCTATCAAAACGAGCGCTCGCTCCTAATCTCGTATTGCCAAGACGAGCGCTCGCTCATTTTGGTGGAATCTATCGCGCGATTGCGGCGCTGTCAAGAAGAACTTGCAAAGATTTGCGAGAATTTTTGCGCGGCCTATGACCCACAAATTACCGCTTCGCCCGTTGCGGCTTCTCTCCGGCTCATTTATGTTGGAGCACATTACCTCTGGCAATGACCCCGGGAAACATTGCCCAAGGCAGGGAGGCAATACGTCGGAATGGTAGAAGGCAGGTGGATCGCCGGAACCGCGCGCGCAGGCGGGGGATCGCGTCAATTCAAGCTATGGGTTCCCGCAGCTTTGGAAGAGGGGCGCGCTTGTCCACTGTTGATGATGCTGCATGGCTGCACGCTCAATGCCGATGACATGGCCGGGATTTCCGGGATGAACGAGGTCGCCGAGGCCAACCGGTTTCTGGTGGTCTATCCGGAACAAACGCGCCGGGCCAACCTGATGAAGTGTTGGAACTGGTTTCTCCCCGGCCACCAGGCGCGCGATGCGGGTGAACCTTCGATCCTGGCAGCGGTGGTTCAGCAGGCCGCAGCCATTCACCCTGTGGACCAAAGCCGAATCTATGTAGCCGGCGCTTCGGCGGGCGGCGCCATGGCCTCTATTCTGGCAGCCATTTATCCAGACATTTTCGCAGGGCTTGCGATTTCAGCAGGCGCAGAATTCAAGGCTGCCACCAGTTTCTTTGAAGGGCTGGCTGCGCTGAAGCGCGGTGGACCAGATCCTGTCCGTCAGGGTCAACTGGCCTTCGAGGCCATGCGCGAGGGACTCGGACGGAACCACCGCAGGCGCATGCCCATGATCGTGTTTCATGGCAGTGCGGATGAGCTTGTGAACCCAACCAACGCCGAACAGGCCGTCGCCCAATGGAGAGAAACCAATGCGCTGCTGGCGGCGGAAAATGGCGAGAGCGCCCTATCCCTGACTGAGAGAATCGTCCCTGGCACAGTGCCGGCCGGGTATGCATATCAGAGGCATATCTACGCAGAAGCCGACGGCTCTCCCTTACTGGAAAAATGGCTGGTTCAGGGCCTCGGCCATGCCTGGTCAGGCTCACCCAGGGCCGTCCGATATGGAGACCCCAAAGGCCCCAATGCCAGCCGGGAAATCTGGCGCTTCTTCGCTGAAGCTGGAAACCGGCTTACCGGGGCTGCGGCCTCCCTCGAATGAACAGTGATCGCCGCTTGCCGCGAGGCTGAAAGCGTGGCTCAGCCGGCCTGGGCCAGGTTGCGGCATGGTCTGTCGAGTTCTATTGGCCGAGGGCTAATACTGCAAACAGAATTACCCAGGCAACGCCCAGCGTGTGCCAGAACCATGCTGTGGCATCGACGGTAATTTGGCGGACCTCAACTCGGCGCAGCTTGTGCAGCGCGACCAGGCAAAACAGCACCGCCAGGATGCCGGCCACGAGGTGGGCGGCGTGAAGTCCCGTAACCAGGTAAAAGAAGTAACTGGCTGGTGTCGACCATCGATCGAAAGCGAACCCTTGCGCCGTCAATTGCTTCCATGCGATCCACTGGCCGCCCAGAAACAGGATGCCAAGCGCGAGGGTAGCTCCGAGCCAGGGGAGGGTGCGGCGTAAGGCAGGCGTGCCCAGGCCCAGCCATTCTTCCAGAACGTCAATCTCGCGAAAGATATGCCGCCGCGCCACTTCCATTGTGAGGCTGCTCAAGAGCAGCGTCGCGGTGTTGAGAAAGAGGATGGGCGGCAGCAGAACCGGTTTCCAGTCGCCCACCTGGCGCATGAGCGCGGGATCGAGATGCGTGCCGGCCTGACGCGCATAGAACAAAATCACCAGGACTACGAAGAAGATCATGTCGCAGGCCAAAACGCAGAAGACAGAGGCTCTTATCTTGTGGAGCAGTTCGCGGGGTCCGCGCCTGGAATTGCGCCAATCGTCATCGCCGCCGCCTCCGCCTCCGCCGGTAGGACGCCGGTCAACAGGTGGTTTGCCCCCGGTACCGGGAGACTTCCGTTCCACTTCCGCGGGGATGGGAGTGAAGATCGACGGCATTCTGGACCTCGCGAGCCTGAAGGGGCAGGCCCTAAACAAAAAGGTACTCTTACTTTTGCTTGGACGCATCCTGAATCGGAAAAGTGGGTTGGCCGAGACGGAGGAATGTTGATCGCGGGCTTGCCGGCTTGCTAAATGGAGCCGGATTGTTTCAGGAGGGTCTCGCAAGTCTCAGATGGCTTTCGAAATCGCCGCTTTGACTTCGTCGACAAAGAGTTGATGGACGCGGCGGCTCGACGAGAGCTCGGGATGAAAGGTCGCCGCCATGACTGAGCCTTGGCGAACCAGGGTCGGATAGCCTTCGCGAAAGGCCAACGCCTCCACCCCAGGTCCGATCTCAACAATGCGGGGCGCGCGGATGAAGACCATTTCGAGCGGACCGCCAGGAAGTTTGATTTCCGCTTCAAGGATTGTCGAGTCGATCTGGCGGCCATAGGCGTTGCGCTCGACGACCGCGTCAAGAATGCCAAGGCTGCGCTGGGCAGGTTGCCGGACCTCCCGGGCAAGCAGAATCGCTCCTGCGCAGGTGCCGAAGACGGGCTTATGCCTGCAAAACTCTTTCAATGAGTCAAAGAGTCCGCGCCGGTCGAGGAACTTGAGCATGGTGGTGGATTCGCCGCCCGGCAGGATAAGCGCGTCTATGGATTTGAGCTCATCGGCGTTGCGGATCTCGCAAGCAGACGCGCCCGACTCTTCAAGAGCGGCGGCGTGTGCGGCGTAGTCGCCCTGGATGGCAAGTACGCCGATGCGGGGTCTAGGTTCTCGCGTCAAATTCGTTCCCTTGACGAATATGTGAATGGGTTGAAAACTTCCACGTCAAAGAGTTCGAAGTCTTTCACATTGCGAGAGGCAACGATGAGTCCCTGTATTCGGGCCGTAGCGGCAATCATGGCGTCTGCGTTCAAGTGGTCCGATCTCCCGTGCATCAATCGCGCCCATTCGCGAAAGATCTCCCCGTCAGCGGAAATAATTGTGTAGTAGCTCATGACCCCGTCCAACCAACCTTCGAGTTCCCTGGCCTTCACAAGGTCTTGCATTCGGGTGATCTCAATGCCGGCCTGCGATTCTGCGAGTACGACGCCGGGGATGGCTAGCTGATGGGTCTGAACCGAACGCCGCCAGGCTAGAACCGCTCCGTGTGGGCGGGGCTTACGCAGTTCGGAGACGACGTTCGTATCGAGTAGATAGGTCATTGCTGTTCATCGTCGTCAAAGGAAACCGGGCGCAATTTGAGAACGGGGCGCCGGGGAGGCAGAGGAATATCGTGCGGCGCGTTCGGGTCAAGCAGCGGGTCTGGGATGGACAACCTTGCTCGATCCTTCAAATGCTTCCACTCGTCAATGGGGACGAGAACCGCCGTCTCAACGCCGCGCCGCGTGACCACCTGCGGGCCATCCCTGAGGGCAGCGTCAAGGAGTTCGCTAAACCGAGCTTTTGCGTCGTAAACCTGCCAAACCATAGACAAACCTCTCATATAGTCATATCACTAGTCAGATGACTATGTCGAGGGCAGGCTGGCCACATCCCGCAGCTAGTTCGAGGCGATGGGCGGAAGGTTGGAGATTCGTGCCATGTTTCCAGACGGGGATGTGAAGATCGATCTGCCTAACAAGCTGTCGGCGTGACGCCTATGGGTAACAGCCGTGCGGCCAGTCCTACCAGCCGCGCGTCTGCAACAACTGCGACTCCTCAATCGCGGCGGCGGCCAGGCCCTTCATGGTGCCTGTGACCTGCTCGCTGACCTCGGCCAGGATCTTGGGGTCGTTGTAATGTGTTGTAGCAATGACAATCGCCTTTGCGCGGCTGACAGCTTCTTCGCGCTCGCGCGGATCGTTTTCGACGTCGAGCGGTGTGGCGCGCTCCTTCATGAAAATCCCCGAGCCAACAAAGATGGCCTCGGCGCCGAGCTGCATCATCAGGGCCGCGTCTGCCGGCGTTGCAATGCCGCCGGCTGAGAAGTTGGGCACAGGCAGCTTGCCGGTCTGCGCCACCATGCGCACGAGTTCGTAGGGAGCCTGGTGATTCTTGGCGGCAGCGTAAAGTTCCTGGTCGGTGAGCACCGTAAGGGCGCGCATTTCGCTGGTGATCTGGCGCATGTGCTGCACGGCGTGCACCACGTCGCCGGTGCCTGCTTCGCCTTTGGTCCGGATCATGGCCGCGCCTTCGGCAATCCGGCGCAGGGCCTCGCCCAGGTTGCGCGCGCCGCAGACAAAAGGAGTGGTAAAGGCGTGCTTGTCGATGTGGTGGGCTTCGTCGGCCGGCGTAAGCACCTCACTCTCGTCAATGAAGTCAACGCCGATCGCCTGCAGAATCTGCGCCTCGGCAAAGTGGCCGATGCGGGCTTTGGCCATTACCGGGATCGAGACCGCCTGAATGATTTGTTTGATGAGGCCGGGCTTGGCCATGCGGGCTACGCCGCCCTCGGCGCGGATCATGGCGGGCACGCGCTCGAGCGCCATCACCGAGACGGCGCCCGCCTCTTCGGCGATACGGGCCTGCTCCACGTTCATCACGTCCATGATCACGCCGCCCTTGAGCATCTCGGCCAAGCCGATTTTCAGGCGCAGTGATGTTCCGGTAATTGCTTTGTTACCATTCGTTTCTGGCATCATCGTCGACCTCGGTCCCGGGACGCTTTCTTCCTCTCGACAAGCAGGTAAAAGGTCGTCCGGCTGCAACCTCCAGTGTAACAGCGAAGTGAGTTTCGGTGGCGGAGGGGCGAGTCGCGACCATTGCCGCGCAATTCTGAGACCATTCCAATCCTTGCTCTGCAGCTCTGGTCTTATTGCTGCTCCGATTCGCTGCGTATGGCTGCGTTGCAATCAGTGGGTATTCAGAGTCAGGCGAGCCAAAGTGCGAAAGCCGCCGGCGCGACGCCGAATGGGCAACAAAGCCGGTCAGCGGGTGCTTCCGGTTCAGCGGGCCAAAAGCAGCCGGCTGAGGCTGACGCGTCCGCCGCCCAGATTGCAGTAGTCCTGCAACAGGAGCGCGCCCTGGTTCCGGTTTCGGCGGCTGAGAACGCTGACGCCGACACCAACGCGACGGTATTTGGAGCGCAGATCGCGCGACTTCCGGTCGAGCTCGATGTCTCGATTCCGCTTCGCGACTTCAGAGTCCGCGATCTGCTGGCTCTCGAATCAGGACGGCTCATCGTGTCCGAATGGAGCAACGGAGTGGATTTGCCGCTGGCGGCCGGCGCGGTGCAACTGGCCTGGACCGAATTTGAGGTGATCGAGGCTCAAATCGTGGTGCGACTGACGCGGCTGGTGTGAACCGGCCACGACGGATTGAGACGGATTGACGTGAGACCAAGACGAGACAGGTACAGAGCAAAATCAAATGGCCGGCGCTGCGGCAATGGCCAAAGAAGAGATGAAACGGGAGAGGGAATTGCAGCAGACGGATAGAAATTCCGGGAGCAATCCTGCGATCGGGGGCTGGGCCGGATGGCTGATTGCCAGGATGAGAGCAACGCGCCGGCACCAGCCAAGGCTTCAATTGCTGGAGCGGATTACGCTGGCGCCGCGCCAGTCGCTGGCACTGGTTGAGGCCGATGGCAGACGGTTGCTGGTTGCAACTTCGGCTGACGGCGGCCCTGCGTTCTATCCGCTCGATCGCCGCACAGCAGGAGCGGGATCGCGTTCGGCCCGCGAGAATCCACGCCATCCAGCGAGGGTCTCATGGTGATGCTGGCGCTTGTGAGGGTTGCATCCGGCCCAGCCCCGTTACCCCTGTTACCGGATCTGCAGGCGCGATTTCATCCCTCCGACTCGACGCCCTGGACGATTCTCTTTGTTCTGACCATCATTACGCTGCTGCCCGCGATTCTGATGGCCATGACGCCGCTGGTGCGTCTGCTGGTGGTCTTTCACTTTCTGCGCCAGGCATTGGGAACGCAGACCGCGCCTTCAAATCCCACGTTGATGGGGCTGGCGCTGATGATGGCGTGGTTCCTGATGACTCCGGTGCTCAACCACGTCGATCAGCAGGCGGTGGAACCCTATCGCGCCGGCCAGATCTCAGGGATTGATGCCATCGAGCGCGGTACTGCGCCGGTGAAGCACTTTCTACTGCACTACGCGCGCGAGAAAGACCTGGCCCTGTTTACCGCGGCCGGCGAGGTTCCCCGGCCCGCGACGCCGGAAGACTTGCCCATGCGCGTGGTGGTTCCCGCATACATACTTTCCGAACTCAAGGCCGGCTTCTCAATCGGCGCAGTACTTTTTCTGCCGTTTCTTCTCATCGACATCGTGACCGCTTCGATTACCACTTCGATCGGAATGTTCCAGCTACCACCGGTTGTGGTTTCCACACCGCTCAAGATTCTGCTTTTTGTGATGGTCGACGGCTGGAACCTGCTGGCCAGTTCGCTTTTGAAGAGCTTTTGACATGGGGCAATTTATGGCAGTGGGACAGAAGAGTCGCAAATGTCTTTTCACGGAGAGTCGATGACGCCCGACATGGTTGCGGAACTGCTGCGCCAGCTGATGAAGGAAGCAATGATCCTGGCCGCGCCGATCCTGATCGCTGCGGCGCTGCTGAGTTTTCTGCTCAGCCTGGTGCAAACCTTGACCAGTCTGCAGGAGCAATCGCTCACCAGCGTGCCGCGATTGGCCGCGATCGCGCTGATCCTGCTGGCCGGCATGCCCTGGTTTCTGGAGCGGATGGCGGCGTTCACGCGGGTTTTGCTGGGAGACTTTCACAGATTTCTGGGGTAGGGAAACAGTTTTCAGCCTTCAGCTCTCAGCTTCGGTTGAGGCCGGAAGGCAATTGAGGAAGACAGCCGCTGACGAGAAAAGCTGAGGGCTGAAAGCTGAGGGCTGAAGGCTAAGCAATGATCGACTGGACAACATTCCTGAGTGCGATGACGCTGGCCCTTGTGCGGGTGAGCGGGATGCTGGTCTTTGCGCCGTTCTTCTCGTCGACTTCGCTGCCCATTCGCGTCAAAGCGGTGTTTGCGGGGGCCGTGGCCTTTCTGCTGGCGCCCCTGGTGGCCTCGCTGCCCAACGCGCAGACTTCGCTGAGCGTCTCGGGCCTGATCGGCGAGCTGGCGGTGGGACTGGTTTACGGGCTATCACTCACGCTGCTGACCGAGATGCTGATCTTTGCCGGCCAGATTGTGGGTTTGCAATTCAGCTTCTCGCTGGTCAACCTGCTCGATCCCGAAACGGCGGTACAGACGCCAATCATGGGAGAGCTCTTCCAGATGATGGGACTGCTGGTGGTGATTTCGTCGGGCCTGGACCGCATCCTGCTGGCCTCGTTGGTGCGCAGTTTTCGCTTGGCGCCCCTGGGCTGCTTCGCGCTGGGCGCACCCTCGGCGGAGATGCTGGTGCGGGCCGCAGGCGGCGTTTTTCTGGCCGCGCTGGAGCTGGCCGCACCGGTGCTTGCGGCCACCATGCTGGTAGAAGTCGCCGTGGCTCTGCTGGGCAAGCTCAGCCCGCAACTGCCGGTGATGATGCTTACCGTTCCGATCAAGACGCTGGCGGGCTTCATGATTCTGACCGGCTCGCTGGCGTTGTGGCCGCGGTTTATTGAAGCGCGATTCGACTCGCTGCTCAGTATGGCCGAGCGGCTGATTGCCGCGTCGGCCCCGCACGCCATGCCTGGCTGGGGAGGGTAGCCCCGTGCCCGGCGAGCGCTCAGAGCAGGCAACGCAGCACCGGCGCGAGAAGGCGCGCAAGGACGGCGACCTGCTGCACAGCCGCGAACTTTCGGCGGCGGCAGGAATGCTGGCCGGAGTGATCGTGCTGGGGGCGGTGGGCGGCCGCATCGTGGAGGCGTGGCGAATGTCGCTGACCGAGTTTCTTAGGCTCGGCGCTTCGGCGCAATGGGAACCTGCAACGCTTGGGCCGACACTTGCAGCGGTGCGACGGCTGACGATCGCGGTGCTGCTGCCGTCCGCGGCGGTGATGGCGGCGGTGGCCGCGGCGGCGCTGCTGGCAGGCATTGTGCAGACCGGCGGAGTGACTGTGCATGGCGGGGCCATCGGTTTCAAGATCGATCGCATCAACCCGCTGAGCAACGCCAGGAATCTCTTCTCGCTGCGCTCCGCGGCCAGGCTGGGCAAGTCCCTGCTGCCCGCGACCTTCCTGGCTGTTTTTGCGCTGCAACGGATTAGCCGCCAGCTCTCAATGCCGCCGTTTTCGAATGTGCGCCTCGATCAGTTGGGAAGAGACGTATACGGGCTCCTGTTGACCACGGCGTGGCTGCTCTTTGCCTGGTCGGCGGTGGATTATCTGGTGGAATGGCAGAGCCGCGAGTCGCGCTTGAAGATGAGCCGCCAGGACTTGCGCGATGAATACAAGGAGACTGAGGGCAGCCCGCAGATTCGCGCCCGCATTCGCGGATTGCAGCGCCAGATGCGTCGCCGCCGCGTGAAGGCCGACGTGGCGCGGGCGGCCGTGGTGCTCACCAATCCAACCCACTATGCGGTGGCCCTGGGTTTCGACTTCGTGTCCATGGAAGCGCCGCGGGTGATGGCCAAGGGACGCAACCTGCTGGCCGAAGAGATCAAGGCGGAGGCGCGCTGGGCAGGCGTTCCGATCATCGAGAATCCGCCGCTGGCGCGCTCGCTCTACCGCACCGTGGAGGTGGGCCAGGCGATCCCCGTCGACCTCTATGCCGCGGTTGCCGCGATCCTGGCTTACCTGTACCGCCAGCGCGTGGAAGAAGAATTGCGCGAACGCCGCCGCAATACAGCGGTCCACTCCGCTCAGAACCAGGCCGGGGCTTCATCCCCGCCTTCACCGATTCGAGGAGCAGCCCAATGAGCACTGCCGCACTTGCAGCGGGAACGCTTGCCCGGCGGACATCGATTCTGGAGCGGGTGCGCGAGCACCTGCTGCCGCTGGCCGCCATCAGCGTGATCTTCGTGATGATCGTGCCGCTGCCGGCGGCGATTCTCGACCTGCTGCTGGCGCTTTCGATGGCCGCGTCGGTCATAGTCTTTCTTTCCGCGATCCAGATTCGCCGCGCCGTCGAACTGTCGGTCTTTCCCACGCTGCTTCTGCTGCTGACACTTTTCCGGCTCTCGCTCAACATTGCCTCGAGCCGGAGAATTCTGCTGCACGGGCAGGAAGGAACCTCGGCCGCAGGCCACGTGATCGAAGCCTTCGGCCAGTTTGTGGTGGGCGGCAATTATGTGGTTGGCTTCGTGCTGTTTCTGGCCCTGGTCGCGATTCAGTTCTTAGTGGTTTCTCATGGAGCGGTTCGCACCGCGGAAGTGACCGCGCGATTCACCCTCGACGCCCTGCCTGGGAAACAGATGGCCATCGATGCCGACATGAATGCGGGCCAGATCGACGAGGCAGAGGCGCGGAAAAGGCGGCAGGCAATCGCCCGCGAAGCCGAGTTCTATGGCGCGATGGATGGCGCGGCGCGCTTCAACCAGCGCGACTCTCTGGCCACCATTCTGATTACGGCCATCAACATAATTGCCGGCCTGCTGATTGGCACTCTGCAACAGGGAATCGAGGTGGGCGAAGCGGCGCGTACCTACACCGTGCTGACCGTGGGTGACGGGCTGGTAACGCTGATTCCTTCGCTGCTGGTTTCAGTGGCCGGGGGCATCACGCTCACCCGCGCCAACTCGGCCGGCATGCTGGGCGGCGAGATACGGCAGCAGTTGTTCGCACGGCCCGCAACGCTCTATCTTGCCGGCCTGGTCTCGCTGGGCATGTGCCTGATTCCAGGGATTCCCAAGCTCGCGTTTCTGGCCGTGGCCGGGACTTTGTTCTGGATGGCGAGAAGGGTCGCCATCCATCCGCCGCAGACAGCGGGGCAGGAGGGCGGGCCGGCGGAGCGAAAGAAGGCGGGAGATGCCCGCCAGGCCAACGCCGAAGAAATGGCTGGCCTGCTGCGGCTTGAAGATTTGACCCTGGAGATCGGATTTCAACTGATTCCGCTGGTCGACGAGAAACAGGGCGGCCAGTTGCTGGGCCGGGTGCGCACGCTGCGGCGGCAGTTATCGGCGGAGCTGGGATTCCTGATTCCCCCGGTGCATATCTCCGACAATCTGCGGCTGAAGCCGCGCGAGTATGTCTTCTCGCTGCGCGGCATTGAGATTGGCCGTTGGCAGACGGAAGGCTCGCAATTGCTGGCTGTGTCGGGCGAGCCCGGCCGCCGGCCTCTCACGGGAAAAGAGACGCGCGAGCCGGCCTTCGGTGTTCCCGCGATCTGGATTCAGCCGGCCCTCGAAGACCAGGCCATCGCCGCCGGCTACTCGGTGGTGGACGCGGTCACGGTGGTCACCACCCATCTGGGCGAGCTGATTCGCAGTCACGGGTGGGAACTGATAGGCCGCGCCGAGATCAAGCGTTTGATGGATGCGCTGAACGACAGCCATCCCAAGCTGCTCGAGGAACTTGTGCCCAAGCTGCTTTCGCTCGGCGAGGTCAGCCGGGTGCTCGAACAGTTATTGAGGGAGCGGGTCTCGATCCGCGACCTGGGCTCGATTCTTGAGGCATTGCTCGAGACCGCCCCGGCCAACAAGAACACAGTGGCGCTGGTCGAAGCCGCGCGACAGGCGCTGGGCCGCAGGCTGGTCCGGCCGCTGGTCGACGAGCAGGGCCAGCTGCCGGTGCTCCTGCTCGATCGCGGCATGGAAGAGGAAATTCTCTTGAGCCTCTCTCCCGAGGCCGGCGCCCGCCTGCCGGCGCAGACCGGCGCGGGCACGCCGGTGGTGCGCCGTCTCGCCGATTCTGTGAGGCAGCTTATCGGTTCCAATCCGGGTGCGGCCCTTCCCGTGCTCCTTGTCTCCAGTCCGGCACGCTTTCACGTCCGGCGGTGGCTGGAGCCGGTGGTTCCGAGGATGGCCGTGATCGCCCCCGGGGAGGTTCCGCCTGAGGTGCGGTTGCGGCCGGTGGGAACGGTGCGGTGATCGCTTACGCGGGGCGTTCAGAGTCTCCAGGGTTTGAGAATGGGCGGGAAAGATGGGAATCGAAGCGGCGGCTTGTCAGGGGAGTGCAAAGGGTTTGCGTCCGGCGGGAATAGCGGCCTATCCGCCGGCGGCGTCGGAGGGTGGGATGCTGACTGCCGAGCAGGAGCGGGTGCTGCTGGAGCACCTGCCCATTGTTCGTTTTCTCGCCCGCAGGATTCATGAGCGGCTGCCCCAGCATGTGGACATTGAAGACCTGGTGTCGGCGGGCGTGGTGGGATTGCTGGACGCCTTCGCCAAGTTTGACCCGGGCAAGAAAGTGCAGTTCCGCAGCTATGCGCAGTTCCGTATCAGGGGCGCGATTCTCGACAGCCTGCGGACGCTGGACTGGAGCCCGCGCGAGCTGCGGCGCAAAGGCCGCGCGATTGAAGAGGCGATCCGGGTTCTGACCGCGCGTCTGGGCCACGCTCCGGGCGAGCACGAGGTGGCTGCCGCGATGAGCCTCGATCTGGAGGCCTACCAGCAGTTGCTGGGAGATCTGAAAGGGCTCGAGATCGGCACGTTGCACATGGAGCGCAACGAAGACTCGGGTGAAGAGGAACTGGCCTATGTACCGGGCCGCCCCGACGAGGACCCGCTGTTTCGCTGTCTGCGGAGTGAGATGGAGGGACGCCTGGCCGATGCCATCGCCAATCTGCCCGACCGGGAGCGGCTGGTGATGACCCTTTACTACTTCGAGGAGATGACCATGAGAGAGATCGGCCTGGCGCTTGGTGTAGTGGAGTCGCGCGTCTCCCAGGTACACGCCTCGGCCGTGGTTCATCTGCGCGCTGCGTTGCGCGATCTGGCGGCGCACGGCGCTTTCGATCGGACCCGGCCGGCAGCGCGGGCGCGGCGCGGATAACGGCAATCTGAGAGGACGGCGATGGAAAAGACGCTCAAGCAGGATGAGATCGACGCGCTCTTTGAGGCAGCCCGCAGCGCCGCGCCGGACGAAACTAGGTCCGAAGTCAAAGCGCGGGTGGTGCCCTACAACTTCTCCTCGGCCGGCCAGATATCGAATGAGCAGTTGCGCGCCATCAGCATGTTGAACGACCTGTTTGCGCGTAACCTGACTCACAACCTGGCCGCATGGCTGCGAACGCGGTTTCAGGTCAACCTGGTATCGGCTGAACAGATTCAGTTCAACGAGTTTCTGCTCAGAATTCCGGAGATCAGCTACGTCGCCTCGGTGCGCCTCGAGCCCCTCGGGGCGCTCTCGGTTCTGCAGCTCGACCTGGCCATTGCCCCGCCGATTATCGATCTGCTGCTGGGGGGCGAAGGCAAGGATGGACCGCTGCGCGAGCTCACCGACATCGAGGAATCGATCCTGGGCAGCGTGGTGGAGATCATCTGCCGCGAACTGACGCTGGCCTGGCAGCCGGTGGGCTTGAGTTTCAGCTTCGAGCGGCGCCAGATGCAGACCCAGGTCGCCCGCATCATGGCGGTTACCGAGAAGACGCTGTGCCTGAGCTTTGAGATTCGCATGCCGCACTGTTCGGGTCTGCTCAATTTGGCCTTTCCCGCGGTGGTGGCCAACACGATTCTGCGCCGGCTTACCACCGACTGGGGGCGCAGCCGGCGCCACGGGGTGGATACCAGGGCAAGGATCGAATCTTCAGCGCGCAATATTCACTTCGGTTGCTCGCTGCAGCTTCCCACCGTCTCGGTGCGGGCCAGCGAAGTTGAAAACCTTGCCCCGGGAAGCATACTCCGGTTGAACCTGGCCGCGAACGCCTCGCCGATCTGGCGCGTAGGTGGTGAGAATCTGGCGCGGGCCCATGCGGTGCGGCAGGGCCCGCATCGCGCCGCGCGCATTGAGCTGCCGGTCACGGACGCGGCCCCCATCGCGCCAATGGAGCTGAATTCATGAAGACCTATCTGGATTACTGGGCCCAGGTCGCCACCGATCTCTTCGCCCAGGCGCTGGCCGGCGAACCGCAGTTTGCCGAATCGCTGCCCCGGCCGTTCACGGCGGGATCGTTCGGATTTGCGGCCACCATATCGGGCGACCTTGAAGGGCAGTTCTTCATCCTGCTGGATGGATCGATTCTTGAAACTCCGCTGGTCGGCGAAGGCATGGACCAGAAAGCGGGATGGGCGGAGATTCTTAAAGAAACCTGTAACGCCGCTGCCGGAGAGTTGCTGGCCAGGAGCGGAAAAAAGTGCAGGGTGGAAAGATTCGAAGAGGCCCCGGGCCAGAGTAAGGTTACCCGCGCGTTTGAGCTGCGCTCGGGCGATCGCGCCTGGACGGTTCTGGTGCGAGAGGATCTGCGCGCCGCTGCGGCTGCGGTCTCGGCCGCCAAACCGGCTGCGGCCAATGCGCCGGCGTCACGGCTGAGCCCGGGCCTCGAACTGCTGCTCGATGTCGAGCTCGAAGCCTCACTCCGATTCGGATCGCGGGAGATGCCGCTCGGCCAGATCCTCGATCTCGGGCCGGGAGATGTAGTTCAACTCGACCGCCATGTTGCCGATCCCGTGGACCTTATCGTGGGCGACAAGATCGTGGCCCGAGGCGAGGTGGTCCTGGTCAATGGCAACTTTGGGCTTCGCGTGACCGAAGTGGCCGTGCCTGAGAAGCGGCTGGAGAGTATCCGATGCCTGTTTTGATTCGTCGCATTGCAGGGAGGAGGGAAGTCTCGACCGATGCGGCAGGGATGGTCTCCGCTTACGCTTCGGAATCAGTGCGAGAACCGGAGCGTCCGTTTCCAGCGCGGTCGATTCCGGCTGCTGCTGCTGCCGGCATCTTCGCTACGTGCGCCAATCCCGGCTGTTCTTCCAGCTGGTTGAAGCTCTTTCGCCCTCGCGCGGTCCCGGTATTCGAATCGGGATGGTGCTGTTCAACCGCCTGCGAAAAAAGAATGATCGAGGCCGCGCTGCGGCGCGAGATCGATACCCGCAGTGCGGCTGGCGAGTCGCACAGCCATCGCATCCCGCTGGGACTGGCCATGCTCGAGCAGGGCTGGATTACCGGCCTGCAATTGCGAGGCGCCCTCGAGGCGCAGCGGTCGGCAGGCGGCGGAAGGCTGGGCTACTGGCTGGTGCGCGGGCAGGGAGTGAGCGAGCAACTGGTAACCCGCGCGCTCGGCATTCAGTGGAGTTGCCCGGTGCTGAATGCAGAGTTTCACAATATTGATGGGCTGGCCGCACTTGTGCCGCGCCTGTTTGTCGACGCCTTTGGCGCGCTGCCGCTGCGCACCGCCGCCGGTCGAATCCTGTACCTGGGATTTGAAGACCGGATCGATCCGGTGCTGGCACTGGGCTTGGAACGAATGACGGGGCTCAGGGTCGAGTGCGGGCTGGTGGCTGGCTCCGCTTTCCGTCCCGCGCACACGGCCATGCTCAGGGCGGCCTTTCCCGCGGTGGAACTGATGGAAGCCTTGTCGGAGACCTCGCTGGCCGAGGTGCTGGCCCGGACTCTCGAACGCGCGCGTCCCGTCGAATCGCGGCTGGTGCGCATCCATGATTGTTTCTGGCTCCGGATGTGGCTGCGGCCTCAGGCCGGTGTGGTGCCGGCAACGAGCGACGTGCGCGACGTGATCGTCTCCGCTCGCTCCCATTGATCTCTACTGTGTTTTCGGCGTTTTCGCGGCGCTTCGGTTTTCGCAATCATTCAAGGCCTATCGCTCTTCGAGCCAGGTCGATATCGAGGTGAGGCAGGCCCTCATGGTTGGATTGCTGCTGCCGATACACAACAGGTGGAGGAATGCCGGAATGAGTGAAATTCGAGCCCTGATCGTTGACGATTCCTCAGTGATGCGCAAGATAGTCGAGCGCGCGTTGCGCCAGGCCGGTCTCGAGCTGAAAGAGGTTCATGAAGCGGGAAGTGGCGTCGAGGGGATCGATATCCTGCGCTCCCATTCCGTAGACCTGATCCTCTCTGACATCAATATGCCCTTGATGGATGGACTTGAATTTCTGCGCCAGATTCGTGCCCAGAATCTGGCCTCCGGAGTGCCGGTGGTGATGATCACTACCGAGTCGAGCGAGGAACATGTGAAGCAGGCAATTCAGGCCGGAGCCCAGGGATATATCCGCAAGCCATTCACTCCGGAGCAGGTGAAGGAGCGCGTTTTGCCTTTGGTGAAGGTGGGTTGAGGGGGCGGCGATGTTAATCAACGGAGTGCGTGGTGGCGCCATTGCGAACAGGCAGGCGAGGTGGGCGGGGAGCGGGCTTGGAGAAGAAGGAAGAGGGGAGCGTACGATGGTGGTTTCATTGCGTGAGTCGGTTGCACAGGTTGCCGATCCCAGGAATCTGGACTCGAGCGTGGAAGAAGTCTTCGAGTTGATGATGGGCGTGAAATGCAGCCGCGCGATGGAGCAACCGCCGGCTCATGCCGAGTCAGTGACCGCGGTAGTGGGGTTTGGCGGGTTATTGAGCGGCGCCTGCGTCTTGAGAATGGCGGGCAAAACGGCGCTCACGGTAGCTGCGCGGATGACCGGCATCGAGTTCGCCGAAGTGGACGATACGGTGAAGGACGCAATCGGTGAAGTTTGCAACATGCTGGCCGGGTCGTGGAAGGGAAAGGTGCCCGAGCTGGCCGCCAATTGCGGGCTCTCAGTACCGGCGGTCATTACCGGCCGAGACTACAACCTGCATGTCCAGGCGCCGGAGTTCCAGCTTCACCACGTGTACATCTTCGACGACGACAGTTTTGCGGTCACCATCGTCTGCGATGGTCTCCATTAGGCGAGGTGGAACGGTGCCGCCCGGGAGCGTAGCCATCGCGGCAGGGGGGGGCGATGCAGCGCACGCGCTCTTCGACCGTGTCTCGTCTCCCAAGTTTCTTCTAACCGTCACCGCTGCATCCTGGACCCCTTTCTGCTCCATTTCGCTGTATGGACAGCGGCTACTACGCGGCGATGACGGGGTTGGTAGCACGGACGCAGGCACTTGACACTGCAGCCTCCAATCTAGCCAACTCCCAGACACCCGGATATCGAGCCGAACGTGAATTCTTTCGCTCTGCGCTGTTGGGGCCGGACGCGCTTGATTCTCAGCTGGGTGAGACGCTGAACAACTTCGGCCTGCTCGGCGGAGACCGGTTGAGCATGGCGCAGGGACCGCTCGAACAGACCGGGAATCCGCTTGACCTGGCCATCGAGGGGCAGGGCTTCTTTGCCATCCAGACCTCCAATGGAATCCGCTACACCCGCGACGGCAGCTTCCACCGGTCCCGCACCGGCCAGTTGGTGACGGCGGCTGGCGAGCCGGTGCTCGCGGCTTCAGGCCAGGCGATTTCTGTACCGCCCGGTGAAGTTTCAGTTGGCTCCGATGGCGCGCTTTCGGTGAACGGCGGGGTGGTGGCGACGGTGGGAGTGTTCGATTTTCCGGCCGGCTCCGAGTTGGCTCCGGAAGGCGCCAACCGTTATTTAGCGCCAAATAGTGTTACCGCCATCCCCGCGAAAGACGCGGCGGTACACCAGGGAGCGATCGAAGCCGCCAACCAAGATGTGGTGGAGGGAACGGTTGACTTGATCGCCATGCAGCGGCAGGCGGAGATGATGCAGCGGGCGCTCACTGACTTTCATACCGAATTCAACAAGTTTGCAAGCGAGGACCTTCCCCGGGTTTAGTCCGGGGCGAGGGAATAACGGATCCAGCCCAAAGCGAGGGAAAAATGATTCGAGCGCTTTACACGGCAGCCAGCGGCATGAGCGCGCAGCAGTTGAATCTGGACACCATTGCCAACAACCTGGCCAACTCGTCTACGACGGGATTTCGCCAGTTGCGGCTCGAATTTCAGGACATGGTCTACCAGAACATGGTGACGCCTGGAGCTGCGCAGAGCCAGAACACCGTCTCGGCAGGGTTGCAGATCGGCCTGGGAACGAAATCGGCCGCGACCGAGGTGATTACCACGCAGGGTTCTCTGAACGAGACCGACAATCCCCTCGATGTCGCGATTGAGGGCTCCGGTTTCTTCCAGGTGCAGCGGCCGGATGGGACCATCGCCTACACGCGGGCCGGCCAGTTCCAGATGAACAACCAGGGAACGATTGTGACCACCGACGGCGATCCGATTATTCCCACTATCACTATCCCGGCCAATGCGACGGCGGTCACCATCACCCAGTACGGCGTGGTCAATGCCACGCTGGCCGGGCAGCAGAATCCCTCCCAGCTCGGACAGATTCAGCTGGCGACATTTCCCAACCCCGGCGGCCTGGAAAGTATGGGCAACAATCTCCTCCAGGCGACGCTGAGCTCGGGCGATCCGGTGCTGGGCAATCCCGGAGGAACCGAGGGGCTGGGAACGCTGCAACAGGGGTATCTCGAGAACTCCAACGTGGACGTGGTGCAGGAGTTTGTACAGATGGTGCTGGCGCAACGGGCTTACGAGGCCAACTCGAAAGTGGTGAAAGCTGCCGACGATATGTACTCGCAGGTCAACAACATGACCCATTAGAGTTCGAGCAGCAGATCAAATAATTGGAGCCGCGCAGTGGGTTACCACGTCAGATCGGGAGTTGGATTTTTCGGAACGGCGGTTGTCCTCATCGGATTCCTGGCCTGGGGGGAATCGATTTCTTTCGCGCAGACCAATCATGCGACCGGACGTTCCTCAATGGTGATCGCTTCGGCTCCCGACACGCGGCACGTGAGCGAAGAAATCATGCGCGAGATTGATGATCCTGCGACCGGCGATCGCTGGTTGCTGGAACGGGATGCGCAACATCCAGGCGGGCCGGGACGGATGAACCTGATTGCCCAGGGAAAGATGTCTCCAGCGCCAATAAAAAGCTCCGTCGAGTCCGTGCGGAGGGAGCTAGAAACGGGCGCAACACCCCCGCTGATCCGCGCCGGCGATCATTTGATCGTTGAGGAACATACCAGGCTGCTCGATGCAGTTCTCGAGGCAATCGCCTTGTCCCCGGCACGCGCAGGTGAATCCTTTCGTGTGCGTCTTTCAATCGGGGGACGCGTAATGAACGCCGTCCTGGTATCACCGGGTCATGCGATGTTCTCGCCTGACTCCGGAGATCGGCCATGAAAACCGGCCTTCTGATAAGTATCGCTTTCGCGATAATGATTGCTCTGGCTCTTCCTGTTGCCAGCGCCAAAAAGGCGAAATCCGCCACCTCTTCAGAGAAGCCGACTCCGCCCGAAACCGCTCTCGAATCCTATATCTCCCGGGTACGCGCCCAGCAGGCGGCGGAGGTTCGTACCCCCGGGTCAATCTGGAACTCAGACGGGCGCCTGGTTCGGCTGGCTACCGATGCCAAGGCCTTCCGCGTTCGCGACGTAGTTTCGATTGTTGTGACGGAAAGCCTGGCCGCCTCGACCGATGGACAGGTGAAGAACGCGCGCGCCTCCAACGCCAATTCCGGTTTGACTTCGTTGTTTGGTGCTCTCAAGGGTTCGAACTCCTTGCAGAACCTGATCGGTGCCACCGCTTCCTCGGGGCTGACGGCGCAGGGACAAAGCACCACGAATTCAAGCCTGGCCACAACCTTCGGTGCCGAGGTGGTGGATGTGCTGCCCAACGGGATGCTGGTGGTACAGGCGACGCGGCAGTTGACTTTCTCAGAACAGACGCAGCTTATACGGCTTCGGGGCCTGGTACGGCCCGAGGATGTAAGCAACCAGAACCAGGTGCTTTCGACCGCGATGACCGATTTGGAGTTGGAGGTTACAGGCAAGGGAATCGTGAACGACTCGACCTACCGGCAAAACCCGCTGGTTCGCCTCCTCGAAAAACTCCTGGTGTTTTAGCCGCAACCAGGCCAGGACCGGGCAGTGAGCGAAGAATGCGAAGGCAGCGATTGAGTGCGAAAGCAGTGAGCGAAAAATGCGGAATTCTCTGAGAATGGATACTTGTGACGCCAGGCCGGGGCGCTTCTTCGTGAAGGCTCTGCTGATTTTTTCAGTTCTGCTGGCCATGGATCCCGGCTGGGCGCAGGAATCGGCCGCGAAGGCCCGGGTCAAAGACATCGCCTCAATTGAAGGAGTACGCGACAACCAACTGGTTGGATACGGCTTGGTGGTTGGATTGCGCGGAACGGGAGACAGTTCGCAGACTGTTTTTCCTTCGCAGACCCTGGTTTCGGTTTTGCAGCGGATGGGCGTGACGGTTCCGCAAACCGGCTCAAACAGCGCCAGCAACATGCAGGTGAAAAACATGGCCGGCGTGTTTGTTGTGGCTACGTTGCCGCCCTTCAGCCCGCCGGGTTCGAAGATCGACGTAACGGTTTCGTCGGCCGGCGACGCGCGCTCGCTCGAAGGCGGCATTCTGCTGATGACGCCGCTCTACGGTCCCGACGGGCAGATCTTTGCCCAGGCGCAGGGAGCGTTGGTGCTGGGCGGATACGTAGCCGCATCGGGAGGAAACTCACGCCAGCTGAACCACCCCACCGTCGGCCGGGTGGTTGACGGGGCGCTGGTGGAGCGGCAGGTGTCCTTCGATCTGAAGCAACTCGCCACCATCGACGTTGTGCTGAACGACGCCGATTTCCATACCGCCGAGCAGATGGCCGCAGCCATCAACAGATCGCTTGGAAAGGCGCGGGCGAATGCGCTTGACAGCAGGCAGATCGAGATTCGTCCCGAGCCCGATGAGGACCGCGCGGCACTGCTCGACCGGGTTGAGTCGGTCGAGGTCGATGTTTTTCCAAAGGCGCGCGTGGTGGTGAATGAGCGTACCGGGACAGTGGTAATCGGAGGAACCGTTCGTCTTCAGCCGGTCTCAATTCTGCATGGCGGATTGATAGTGAACGTGATTTCGCGGACCGAGGTCTCTCAACCCGGGCCATTGTCATCGGGAACCACGCAAGTTGTTCAGCAGACCCAGGTGGAGGCGCAGGACCGCCCGGTAAACCGGATCGTGCTGAAGGAAGGCGCCACGGTTGAGGATTTGGTCCAGGAATTGCAGCGAACAGGTGCAGGAGCGCGAGACGTGATCTCAATCTTGCAGGCAATGAAAGAGGCCGGCGCGCTCGAGGCCGAGCTGGAGGTTCTGTGACAGCAGTTTCGGGAGCACTCATGGGGACGAATGCGGCCGGGAATCAGGGTAATCGAGAGTCTTCGCCAAAGCTGGTGCATGCAGCCCACGAGTTTGAAGCGCAGATGATGAAAGAGTTGCTGAAGCCATTGACGAACAGCAATGCCCTGACCGGAGACGATGAGGACGCTGACGGGGTGCTCGATTCCGGTGCCGGCTCGGGTGGAACGCTGGGCGAGTTTGCCTCGGAATCGCTGGGCAAGGCGCTGAGCGAGCGCGGCGGCTTCGGCATTGCCGACCGGATTGTGAGCCAGCTCTCCCATTCTGGTAACCATGGCAAGGCCGGGACAGTAACCAGAAATCTGCACGGCGATACCGTTATGAGAAGCAACAAATGACTAACGTGATTAGAGAGCTCTGCCGATAGCTTGACCAGGAGGCAATAGATATGGACGTGCATAACAATCTGGATGGATTAAGGTCGCTGCTCGGGGTGCAAACGCCGTCCAGTGCACCTGCTTCGACGCGAAGCGGAGCGCAGACGGGGACGGCGGATACAAGGGAGCTGAGTGGCGACCAGGCCACCTTGAGCAGCGCCGGAAGCGAAGTTTCGCTCGAGAGCGCGAGTGACGGTGTTCGCATGGGCAAGGTAGCTGCGGTACAGGCTGCGCTGGCCGCCGGAACATACAGTGTTCCCGCCTCGGCAGTTGCCTCGAAGATGGTCGATGCCATGCTGGCCGGTGCGAACTGAGCCCGGGAAGGTCCGGACGAAGGTTGGAAGTGGAATGCGGCTGATCGATTCGGTAAGTGAGGCGGCGGGCGGGCCGGCAGGCACGAACACAACCACGCCGGAGTTGAAGGAACTGGTGACGGAGGCGACGCATGCGCTGGCCCGGCTTGATGTTGCGCGGCTTGAAGAGCTGGCGCTCTCCTGCCAGGCGCTTACGCAGTTGCCAACGCCCAGGACGATAGAAGAGCGGGAGGCATTCGTCCGCCAGGCCCGCGCGGCGCGAGGTGAAATGGCGGTATTTGCCCGGGTGCTTGAAGCGACGCGGGCCAATCTGAAAGTTATGGAGCGGCTGCGGGAGTTGCGCGCGGGTACGGCCGGGTATTCGGAACGCTCTGACGGCTGCGGCAGATTCAGCGGAAGGGATTTGGAGGGCGGACATGGGAACCATTAACTCCGCCTTCGGCGTGATTTCGGGAGCCCTCGATGCCGACCAGTCGGCGTTGAACGTGGTGGCCAACAATGTAGCCAACGCCAACACCGCCGGTTACACCGAAGAGACGCCTGAGTGGCAGCAGAACTCGCCGATTACGGTTAACGGAGTCACAATTGGCGAGGGGGTGACCGAAACCGGCGCGACCTCGCAGCGCGACCGTGTGCTTGAAGAGCGGCTGGACCAGCAGCAACAACTTGCATCGGCATCGAGCACGCGGCTGGCGGCGCTGAACCAGATGCAGGCATTGTTTACTCCGGATTCCGGTTCGACGAGCTCGACCGCGGGCGACATCGGCAGCGACATCACGAGTTTCTTCGATTCCTTTTCATCGCTTGAAAGCAACCCTACCGACAATGCGTTGCGCGAGAATGTGCTCTCGACCGCATCGACGCTGGCTGGCGATATTTCGAGTGCCGCGGCCAGCCTCAATTCGCAGCGGTCGGCGATCGACCAGGACGCATCGGGGGTTGCCGGCCAGGTGAACTCGTTGACCAGCGCACTGGCGCAGGTGAATCAGCAGATCGAAACCACGTCGCCGAATGCCGATGCCGGGACGCTGGAAGATGAACGGCAGCAGGATTTGAGCCAGTTGTCGCAACTGATCGGGATCAACCAGGCGACCACCGGGAACAACGGCCTTGAAATAACAACCACCTCGGGACAGTTGCTGGTGGCAGGCGGCCAGAGTTATCAGCTCACAACCGGCGCCGTGAATGGAGTGACGGACTTCTTTCTGGGCGGCACTGACATCACTGCTGGACTCATGACTGGCGGAGGCCAACTGGGCGGATACCTCACCGCGCGCGACCAGGACATTCCCAACGCGCTCAGCTCGCTCGACCAGCTTGCCAACAGCATTTCAACGAGCGTGAACGCGGCCAACAACTCCGGAACCGATTTGGACGGCAATGAGGGCACAGGGACCAACTCGAACGGCGTGACCGGCTCGGGAGAGACTCCGCTCTACATCTTTAATGAGCCTACGCAGGTTGCAGGCAGCGCCTCGGCCATGTCGGTGACGATGACCGACCCCAACCAGATTGCAACGGCGAGTTTCGGCGACGGCACGGACGACAACTCAAACGCGATTGCCATTTACAACCTGGCCAGCGGGCACATTGTGAATGGACAAACCCCGACCGATTACTACTCTAACTTTGTAACTAGCCTTGGCTCCACGGTCTCAGAAGTTCAGACCGAGAATACGGCGCAGAGCGCTTCGGTTACCCAACTGCAAACGCAAAACAATGCGCTTTCGAGCGTGAACCTGAACGACGAAGCTGCGGCTATGTCGACGCTTGAATCCAGCTACCAGGCTGCGTCGCAGGTCTTCAACATGCTGAACACGGTTATGACCTCCGCCCTGAACCTGGGCATTGAGACGTCGGTGTCTTGAAGACAGCTTCTAGCTGCTAGCTCCTGGCTTCTAGCTGGTCAGTGCCAGGAGAAACGTCTTTGGCCGCGTGGGTAAGAACAGCGAGTCTCAGGAACGGGAATCGGTTGCAGTTAACAGGGAGCCAGGAGCTGGAAGCTAGAAGCTAGGAGCTGTCTTATGAGGGTTGATCCCACTTACATTACGAACCTGGTAAGCTCGCTCGATCATACCCAGGCCAATGAGCAGCAGTTGAGTTCTGAGCTTTCGAGCGGAGTGAGCATCACATCGCTGAGCGAGAATCCTGTAGGCGCGGGCGAGAATGTGCTGCTGCTGAATCAAATTCAGCAGGACGACTCGTTCACGCAGAGCTCGAACCTTGTGACCGGCCAGCTTCAAGTGGCAGATTCGGCGCTGGGCAGCGTGGTGAGCGAGTTAACGCAGGCCATATCGCTGGCGACGAGCGCCAACAACGGCACCATGAGCGCGAGCGATGTAAAGTCAATCGGCAGCCAGATCTCTGGAATTCTCGGCGAGGTGCAATCGCTGGCCAACACCAGTTATCAGGGCCAGTACATCTTTGGCGGCGGCCAGACGGGGACGGCGCCATTCTCGACCTCTTCCACCTCGCCCGCTGTGACGAGTTATAAAGGTGACGAAGGCATCAACTATCTTGAACTGCCGAACGGGCAGAAGATTCAGTTGAATGTACCCGGCGACCAGATATTCCTGGGCAGCGGCAGCTCTGGTGTGAGTGTGTTTGGAGCGCTGAATGCGCTGGTTGCCGACTATTCAACCGGCACGGTGAACACCGGCGAGGCAGTGGATGACACCGAGGCGCTTGGCTCGGCGCTCAACTACGTCTCGCAGCAGCGGGTAACCATCGACAACTCGATTACGCAGATCTCGGCTGCTTCGAGCGCGACCACGAATGCACAGACCCAACTGACGGCCGCGCAGACCGACCTGATGCAGGCTGATATCCCCACCGTTTCAACGCAGCTTTCGCTCGACGAGACGCAGCAGACGGCGCTTGAAGATGTGATTGCGCAGCTCGAATCATCATCGAACAGTTTGTTCAGCAAGATGCCCGCGTAGTGGTGTCGGCCGGAAATGAGGTCATTTAAGGGCGGTTACGGATATTTTTTCATTCAACCAGAACCATTCGCTCAGGGCAAAAAAGGCTGCGGAAAATCCGGTCTCGCCCGGCGTCGTTACCCCCCACCCCCGGCCACCCTCCGGGGTGTTTTTCTGCAACTCCCTGAATTGAGGATGGTTGCCGACATGGGTCTATCCTAAGTACCTTTCTTTTTAAGAATTTAAATCTCAAGCTCTTGAAAAAAGATAACTTGCAACGGACCCGGTTGGAACTAACCGCAGATGCCCGGGGAAGAGACGGCTTCAGCTTTTGACCTGGGTCGTATCTTCTTGAGGGTGGACGGGTTGCGAAACAACTAGTCTTATTCGGCATCGATTCCCAAAAACTTCCCTCAGGGGTTAAAACCCCGCGGCTCTTAATGGCGTTGTCGGCACGAGTAAACTCGTGCCCTTTCAAAACAGGGCTTGCGGTTGTCGGCACGAATAAACTCATGCACTTTCAAAACAGGGCTTGCGGTTGTCGGCACGCGTAATCTCGTGTTCTTTCAAAGCAGGACTTGCATTGACACGGGGTTTGGATTGAGTTTTTCAGCAGCCGGTTGAGTGTATCGCCCGGGGCACGACAATCCTGGAACAGTTGTATTCTGCTTCAATCTTAGCCAGTTCCCAGATAAAACAAGCACGCGAATGGTCATTGCAAACGATTGAAGAGTAGAGAGTTGGGAGAAACTTTCAAAGACGTGGGCTTGACCGAGAGCGGCTCCGGGTTTTATTCGTTATTCTCTTGATTAGAGGAAGCACACATTGCTCGAACCGGTGCGGTTTATCTGGAACGCAACCCGCGGTTACCGGCTGACTCCGTGGCGCAGCCCTTATCTGCGCTGGAGGATTGAGACCTATTCCGGCAAGAAGGCAGAGAAGCTCACGGTTTCAAGCATCTTTGCTTTTGTGTGGGCATCGCGATGGGAGCTGTTGAGTTTTCTTGCGTGGACGGGGCAGGTGGAGCGCGAGGCGCGGCGGAAGAGCTGAGCGCGAAGACTGCCAAGAGTTTTGCCACACGACAAGTTATTGGCTGTTTCCAATGGATGCAGATGACCCCATGTGCGGGTCGGCGGTTCAGAAGCTGCATTCAGGTTTACTCAGGGGTAACTTCCGGTTGGTCGGTGATACGCCCATTTGAACTCCCTCACGCGCTGTCATCCTGACGCGAAGAGGAAGGATCCGCAGTTGCTCTTCCCAAACTTCCGGATAGACGGTGATACAGCCGAAACCTGCGGATTAATCTGTAACCGGCTCTCAGCCCGCCCCGTTACGCGTTAAGCTGGATTCCATGCTCCCGGCAAGCTCTTCGCATTTGCGCTATGGTCGATTGTGTCGCCTTGCGCTCAGGTTCACCTTAGCCGCATTTGCCCTCATGCTTATCATCTACTGCGGTCTCCGCCTTTACACGGTCAATCTCGGGCACAGAAGTATCGCCTTGCTTAACGAGGCTGCCCGCATCCCGATTGGCGCAAGCGAGGACTCCATCCTGCCTCTCACCGTTCGGTACGGCGGCATCAAGTGGACGCTCCCTCCTCACACTTGTGATGATTCCACTGACAAAGTCGGCTGCGAGTATCAGAACGCGCATCGCCCCGATTACAACTATGGCTTCGCGCTCTCGCCCTTCGATGTTATGTCATCACGCAAGGACCTGACCGGGCGCGTCCAGCGTCTGTTATCCGTTTTGATGATCCGGACTCCTAGTGAATGGCGTGACCCATTCGCATTGCGTGACTGGTTGGTTGACGTGGAAATCTCCGTCCGCGCCGGGCGCGTGGTTGCCGTGGGCGGTTATCTTTACGTAGAGGGAAGAAATCGCTGGCTTGGCAATACGTGGAGACTTTCCGCACAAATGCCGGATCCCGATATGCGTCAGAAGGCCTACGCTATCGACGGGACCTTCTTAACTTTTCCCGGCAATGGAGGAGCTGGCACTGTAGAGTACCTCGCTCCTGCCGCCACTCCTGAACAGTTCAAATCCGCTCAGAGCTTCAATACGCGCTGTATTACGGGTCTTGTCCCTTGTCGCTGTCTCTCCGATCTCACGCCACTCGCCTTCCAATATCTCGGCTGCCATCCTGACGTCGGCAGTAGCATCGAAACGGATGATTGCCCGTACCGACTCAATCCTCGCTAGTTTTTCGAGGAGAGAGAGACAAATCGCGGGCGAGTGGTCGCCAATTCGGAAGTCCATGCCTTCAGTCCCAGTGGCGGACGTTGCCCGGTACGCAGCAGGAACTTGGTCAACCGATGCCGGGCACGAAGCTGATCCTGCTTGGCCGCTTCCCGTTGCCGGACAAGATCGCGCAATGCCTCGGAATCTTCATCGGGAACCCACACTGCAGTCAGGTCTCCGGAACGATGGCAGCGTGCCAGCTTCAAGGCATCCCGCCGGTCGGTCTTCACGCGGTCCCCGGGCTTTTTCGGAACCAGGCTAGGCGCCACCACCGCGCACTCGACTCCCAGCTGCGCCAACTGCCAGTACAGTACGAAACCTGTCGGACCAGCTTCGTAGCAGGCGCGCAGCTGCTCGGGTGAGCCAAGCTTCCTGATGAACTTGCGGATCGATTCTTCGCGGTTGGCGATCGTTCCCAGGCTGCGTACCTCGCCCTCCGGCTCGGCTACTGCTACAGCTATCGTTTCGGCGTGGACATCCAAACCCAAAAATCGTAACTTCTCTCTCATGACCGGTTCCCTCCGCTTGTGGCTCTGGACTGTAGTTCGTCAAACAAACTCAGCCTAACCCACGACTAGCGCATCGAGCCGGTCACACCATAATGACTATCGCCACGTCGAAATCCCAAATGCAGCCGCAGATCCTTCACTGCGGTTCAGGATGACAGCGCATTTGTGGGAAGGCCTCGCGCCGCCCCTGCGGGACCCCGGCCTGGGCTGAATTCCTCGCCTCCAACCGGGAGGCGGCGTAATGGCACAGATGAAGTCGTACCCCTTTTAAGGCACCTCGCACAATTGAGAAGCTGTATCGGCACGGGAAATCCGTGCCTTTTCAAAACTGTGCGTGTCTAAGAAAAGGTAGACTGATTCAAAGATTTGTTGACCCCGCACCGAATGATTAAAACCGCCTTCATATCCCTTGTGGCCGTCTGCCTTGGATTCATTGCCGGCGCATCGATTCGCGCGCAGCAGTTGCCGCCAGTTGAGCCTCCCAAGCCAATGCCGAGCACGGCTCCGGACACGCAGAACCTGCAGGTAACCACGACTGAGGTGCTGGTGCCGACGCTGGTTGAGAAGAAGAATGGCGACGTAATCTACGGGCTCAAGGCAAGCGACTTTGTTGTGGAAGACGACGGAGTTCCCCAGGCGATCCGCGTGCAGGAGGAGATGGACACGGCGCCGGTGGCATTGGTTGTGGCCGTGGAAGAGGGCGGCGCCAGCGTGCTGGAGTTCGACAAGCTGGCTCACCTGGGGCCGCTGCTCGACGAGTTTCTTGCCGAACCCGAGAGCCAGGTGGCGCTGATCGGGTTTGATTCGCAGCCGCACCTGATTGAGGACTTCACGCATGCGGGCGACGAGATCAATAAGGAGCTGAGGCATCTTGAGCCGGGCGACGGCGGCGCGGCGATTCTGGACACGATTGCGTACGGCGTGAGCCTGCTTGAGTTGCAGCCGAAGGAGTTTCGCCGGGTGCTGCTGGTGGTGAGCGAGGAACGCGATCATGGCAGCAAACACACCAAGCCGGTGCAGTTGATCAAGAGCATTGGCGAATCGGATGTGCTGGTGCTGAGCGTGTCGTTTTCGCCGTCGCGCGCCGAGTTTCTGCATGACGCGGCCGATGACGGCGAAGACCGCACTCTGAGCATGGTTTCGGCGCTGGTGATGGCGGTAAAGGCCTTCAAGAAGAATGTGAGCAAAGAGATTGCCGAGATGAGCGGCGGCGAGTACACCACGTTTACCAACGACAAGAAGTTCGAGGCGCGGGTGGCTGAGGCGGCCAGCCATACTCGCAACCGGTACTTGATCACGTTCAGCCCGTCGAATCCCACGCCGGGGTTGCATACGATAACGGTGAAGACGGCGGTGGATTACGGGGCGCGGATTGTGGCGCGGGCAAATTACTGGTCGGACCTGGGGCAGTAGGGGGCAAGAGCCGAGGTTTGGATTGTGGTAAGTCTTCGCCGCAATTTCCCCTTGAGGCGCCGTTCATGTTAATCTCACTTCAGACACTTGTGAAGTGGACCTGAGAAAAACTGAGGAGTAATTCACGCCGTGCTGGCGACTCAAAAGAAATCTGACCTGATACAACGCTTCCGCACCCACGATACCGACACCGGATCCCCTGAAGTCCAAATCGCGATTCTGAGTGAGCGTATTGGTGAGCTTACCGAGCATTTCAAGACACATAAGAAAGATCACGCTTCACGGCGTGGACTTTTGATGCTGGTGAGCAAGCGCCGCCGTTTGCTGGATTACCTGAAGTCGCACGATTCGGACCGCTATCGGGACGTGATCGGCAAACTCGGGATCCGCAAGTAAGCAAGAAAGCCCAACGTTGACCCGGAAGCGCCCAGACCGGATATTGGTCACGGCCCCTGCTCGCAAATCAAATTGGGGCCATGGTGTACCTGGCGGCTCGAACATGCTGCCGGGGATTGCGCTCTCCCATTGTCAAAATCATCTTTCAGGGGCTGAAGCCCCAATCTGTTTTGGAGCAGTCGATGTACGGGTTGAAGCCCGTACCCCTCAGACTGCGCCTGCGCGACTGCGCGCATTCCCTACACAAATTTCCCAAGCGACAAAAACGAAACGAGGACACTATGTCTACGAAGCATGAAGTAGCCGTCGAGCTTGCCGGCGGCAAACGGCTGGTATTTGAAACCGGCCGGATGGCCAAGCAAGCCAGTGGCGCCGCCCTGGTGAGTACGGGCGAGACCGTGGTACTTGCTACCGCAGTCGCTTCCCCCGACCCGAGGGAAGGTATAGATTTCTTCCCGCTCACGGTGGATTACCGCGAGTACACCTATGCCGGCGGACGCATACCGGGCGGCTTTATCAAGCGCGAAGGCCGTCCCAGTGAGAAAGAGATTCTGACCGCGCGGCAGATCGATCGACCCATCCGGCCGCTGTTCCCCGACGGGTTCCGTAACGAGACACAGGTGATCGCGCTGGTGTTCTCTGCCGACAAGGAAAACGATCCTGACGTAATTGCGATCAATGCAGCCGCCGCAGCGGTTGCGCTCTCCGACATTCCATTTGGCGCGACGGTTGCGGCAGTTCGCGTAGGCCGTGTGAACGGCGAGTTCGTAGCCAACCCCACCTATGCCGAGCGCGCGCTCACCACTGTCAACATCATGGTGGTCGGCCACAAAGACGGCATAGTGATGATCGAATCCGGCGCAAAGGAAGAGACCGAAGAAGTGATTCTGGCGGCCATCGAGTTTGCCCACGGCGAGATCAAGAAGATTGTGGCCGCGATCGATGAGTTGGTGGCAAAGGCCGGCAAGCCGAAGCGCGCGTTCAATGCGCCCGAGAATGACGAGGCTTATTACAACGATTTGAAGGCGAAGATCGGCGACCGCTTGAAGGACGCGCTGGACACCAAGACGCACGGCAAGACGGAAAGCTATGCACTGATCAAGCAGATCAAGGACGAGCTGGCGGCCGAGTTGCCTGCCGACGATCCGGCGGCAAAGAAGAAGCTGGCTCATTATTATGAGTTGCTGCGCGAGCGGATTTTCCGCGAGCAGGTGACCAAGGAGCGCATTCGTCCCGATCGGCGCGCCTTTGACGAGATCAGGCCCATTACGATCGAGACCGGCGTGCTGCCCCGGACGCACGGTTCGGCGCTGTTCACGCGCGGTGAGACGCAGGCCCTGGTGACGGCAACGCTTGGCACCATGGACGACGGGCAGCGGTTGGAAAGCTACGAGGGCGAGCAGAAGAAAAACTTCATGCTGCACTACAATTTTCCGCCGTTCAGCGTTGGCGAGACCGGCCGCATGACCGGTGTGGGCCGCCGCGAAGTAGGCCACGGCGCACTGGCGGAGCGAGCCATCTCGGCGGTGCTGCCCGGGCCCGATGAGTCGCCTTATTCGATCCGCATTGTGTCGGACATTCTGGAGTCGAACGGATCTTCGTCGATGGCTTCGGTGTGCGGTGCAAGCCTGGCGTTGTTTGACTCGGGCATTGCGCTCAAGGGCGCGGTGGCCGGAGTTGCAATGGGTCTGGTGAAGGAGGGCGACGATTACGCCATCCTGACCGACATTGCGGGCGCGGAAGATCATTACGGCGATATGGACTTCAAGGTGGCCGGAACGCGCAAGGGAATTACCGCGCTGCAGATGGACATCAAGATTGGCGGACTGACTCGCGAGATTCTTTCGCAGGCCATGGAGCAGGCACGCCGCGGCCGCTTGTTCCTGCTGGACAAGATGGACGCTGCGCTGGCTGGACCGCGCCAGGAGCGTTCGCAGTACGCGCCTCGCATTGAGACTCTGCAGATTCCGGTTGAAAAGATTCGCGACCTGATCGGCAAGGGCGGTGCGACGATTCGCGGAATTGTTGAACAAACCGGCGCCAAGATCGATGTGGACGACAGCGGCAAGGTGAGCGTTGCATCGAGCGATGGCGAGGGCCTGAAGAAGGCTTTGGCTATGATCAACGACGTGACTGCTGTGCCGGAAATTGGCAAGACCTACCTGGGCAAAGTTGTTCGGCTGGCGGAATTCGGCGCATTTGTTGAGATTTTCCCGGGCACCGATGGCCTGCTGCACATCTCTGAGATCGCGGAGCATCGCGTGAAAGATGTGAAGGACGAGTTACGCGAGGGCGATCAGGTGATGGTGAAGGTGCTGGCCCTCGAAGGCAACCGCATCAAGCTGAGCCGCAAGGCGCTCATCAGGGAGCAGAAGGCGAAGCTGGCCCAAAGCGCACCGGTTGAGGGCGGCGAAGGCGAGGCTGCACCGCGCGAAGCAGCGCCGGTGGCCCCTCAGCGGCCGCGCCATGAATTCGACGAACGCCAGCCGGCTTCGAATCAGAGCACGATTCTGATCGAGGGTGGCGATGATTTTGACGAGGAGGGCGGGGAGGAGTTTGATGAGTCGACCGAACCGAACTTCAACCGCGCCGACGGCGTGCCGGTTCCCGCAGGAGGGGCAGCGCCTGCCGGTGGTAGCGGGCGTCCGCCGCAGAACAACAACAATCGCCGCCGTCGCCGCCGTCGTCCCGGTGGCCGCGGTCCCGGCGGTAATTAAGACAATTCATTCGATATGAAACGCTAAAGGCCCGGGCTAAATGCCTGGGCCTTTTTGTAATGAGACGGAATCAAAAGTCGTTGCGGAGCGGGGGATGGGGCGCGGCGGAATGCAACGCATTCACGATTCTGGCGGCGCGGGGTGGGATAAGTGCGATTGCGGCTTACTGGGTTGCCGCATTCCTCTCACGATCGGCTGCGGAGAAGGATCGTCGGTCGATGCTTGGACCGGGTACATCCGGCTCCGCCGTTCTACCCGCGTTCTTGTCGCCGTACATCCTCAAATCGGCAGCGATGCGCAGCGCTGGCGCGTCGCCGGCGTCTTCAGGAAAGATCGCAATTCCTACGCTGCCGCCAATGCGCACTGAGTGGCCCTCGAACTCGAATGGGTCTTCAAGAAGCTGCATGAGGGAATTGCCGACCAGGCCCGCAATTTCACGCGATGTGGGCGATTCGAGAATGATTGAAAACTCGTCGCCGCCGGTACGCGCCACTGTGTCCGATCGGCGAACCCGGCTGTTAAAGATTTGACCAACTCGCTTTAAGAGCATATCGCCAATGTGGTGGCCAACGGTGTCGTTCACCTGTTTGAAGTGATCCAGGTCAACCAGCAGCAGCGCGGTTTGCGTGCCGGAGCGGCGGGCGCGCTCAAGCGCACCGATCAAGCGGTCTTCAAAGAGCCTGCGATTGGGCAAACCGGTTAGCTCGTCATGAAGCGCGAGGTGCTTATTGTGCTCGATCTGATCTTCAAGCTGGAGCAGGATCATGCCCACGGCAACCACATACTTGGGAAGGTTCCAGACCTCGCTCTCAATGTGCGCGTTAGGATAGAAATACTCGAGAACGGGTGCGACCACGAAAACCGATGCCCAGGCGAAAAACCCGGCAATGGTGATCAGTGTGCCGGTAGTGGTGCGCTTGTATGTCGCCCAGAAGTGGATGCAGGCGCCAAGATAGACCGTGAATAAAACCGCATTGAGGGCAAGGTCAGTGCCATTGGGCCGATATTGAAAGACGAGAAGAAAAACCGACAGACCGCAGTAGGTGCTGACGAGGGCCCAGCGAAGGCGATGAGTGAAGCCGCGCGATGTTACCAGCGCAAGAGCCAGCGGGCCGGCGCCAAGGAGAGCCGCGGCAGGAACAAACATCCACGACTTGGCGGGCGCTGCAACCAGCACTGCCATATACAGAGTGTTGGCGCCAACAAGAATAAAGAGCATCACACGGCTGGATAACTTTTCACGATAGGGAACGCAGGCCCACATGAAAATGAGCCCCGCCCACACTAGGGAACCGTACCCGACCAACTGCAACAGGTTGGCAAGGATTGCGTTTTTAGGTTGGAAGAGAAAGGCCGCGAAATGCAGGTCGATGAGCAGCCAGCCAGTGAGCCAGAGGCCTGAGACCGTACTTCGGCCGCGATGAGCCACCGAGGCAAAAGCACAAGTCAGCAGTGCTACCGCTCCAAGGTCCGGCAGTTTACTCCAATCCACCTAGCCCGCTCCTGATATACGTTTCTTCTAATTAGAATCGGCGACGCGCGCAAGTCGCCCTAGTGATTTCTAACGGGCCGAAAATCCTTTGGGTAAACTTCAGTAACCAATTTGACGATATCGTGAAACCTGTTGAGATCGGAGAAACCCACAGGGGAATCCAGGTCATTGATTAGAAATATGATTCCGATACCGGACCAACGATCGGATGTACTGCGGCTTGAGGCCCCGGCCAATCTTCGGATCATTGAAGTTGACCCCTGTATCGCCGATGGAGAAAGGGTGAGGCATGCTCTTGTGGGCGTATCCCCCGGGAGCATTTGCGGCATCCAATGATTTCAATCAAGAAATACCTTGACGCTGACCTTCTGGAGCAAGAATCTGAGCCGGAACTCGAGGGAAACGCGAGCGTGCGAGCGGCCCTCTACGCCTATGGCTCTGCTCTGGTGGAAATGGGCAACTGCAGTCTGGATGCATGTCCGGGACTGGGCAGCGATTTAAAGGACCATCTTGCCAACTTGAAGGCCGGGCTGGCTGTCAACATCGGCGCCAAGGCACTGAGCGCTACCGAGGCGTCGGTGAAGGAAGAGCTTGGCGGATGGGGAAGGCAAGCTGCCAAGCACTATCAGGGTAAAGCGCGTGAGGTGAAGGAACTGCTTCTGGTGATGGCGCGAACTACCGAGTCGCTGGGAGCGAGGGATCAGCGCTGTGCCGGGCAGATTGAAAACGTTCGAACCCGGCTGAAGGACATTGTCTGTCTCGAGGATCTGACCGAAATTAGGGCATCGATTGAGAGAAGCGCGGTGGAGCTGAAGAGCTCGATCGACCGGATGGCCGAAGAAGGAAAAGCCGCAATCGATGAACTCAAGACCGAAGTCTCAACATATCAGGCAAAGCTTGAAGAGGCTGAGAAGATCGCCTTCCGCGACGGTCTCACCGGACTGCGCAGCAGGTTGTGCATTGAAACGGTGGTTGAGGACCGGATTAGAAGCGGGGCCAGATTCTGCGTGGCCATCTCCGATTTGAATGGCTTTAAAGCAGTGAACGACCGGTATGGGCATGTGACCGGCGACGAACTGCTCAAGCAATTTGCATCGGAGCTCAGGTCAGCATGCCGCTCGACCGATGCCATCGGCCGATGGGGCGGCGATGAATTCATGATGGTCATTGACGGGTCGCTTAAGGATGCCGAACAACAGATTGAGCGGGTGCGCCGGTGGGTGTGCGGGAATTACGAGCTGCGCGCGCATTCGGGCCCGGTCAAACTGCGTGTCGATGCGTCGATTGGGATCGCGGAACACAAGCAGGGCGAGTTGCTGAATGAGCTGTTGGCGCGCGCCGACGAACGCATGTACGCGGAGAAGACAACGGCGCGCAACAGTGGGAATGCGAGCGGTGCGAACGGAAGTGAAAAAGCGGCAGCGGAACGTTCAGGCTCGCGTCTCTAAGGGCGAGAGCGGAGAAATTAACAGACGATTCTCCCCGATGCGCCTGCTTTCCGTGACCGCCATCACTCGTCAGCATCTTTCCACCCGAAATTGAACTTCGCATTTCCCGATTCATTTCCGCACTGCGTCCCGCACTATTTCCCTCTTCTAATCTTGAGTTCTTTCTTGCCAGGCGAGAAGGTGGAACTGCGCCCACTTTAGCAACTCCTAAGAGGGCAGCGACGAGGCGGCGGGCGAGAAGAAACAGCCGGGCTGCGACGACGAGGAAAAGCTCATGAGGTTATTGATTGCGGAAGACGACAAGGCGCTGGCGCTGTTCCTGAGCAGGGGGCTTGAGGCGGACGGACATCGCATCCGCCTGGCCTTCGACGGCGGCGCGGCAGTGAATGCGTTCCGTGAGGACTTGCCGGACCTGACGATTCTCGATCTCAACATGCCGGTAAAAGACGGTGAGGCCGCGCTGCTGGAGATGCGCGCGCTCAATGCCGATTTGCCGGTGCTGGTGCTGACCGGCCGCCAGGAAGTGGACACGCGCGTGCGCTGCCTTGACCGGGGCGCAGACGACTTGATGATCAAGCCTTTCAGTCTGCATGAATTGCGCGCGCGGTGCCGGGCGCTGCTCAGGCGCAAACGCGATGCCAAGCTCACGCTGCGTGCAGGCGATCTGGAACTTGACCGGCTCGATCACACCGCCAAGCGCGGCGGCGAAGAGGTTGTACTAACCAACAAGGAATTTGCATTGCTTGAGCACCTGATGCTCAATCGCGGCCAGTGCGTCACGCGCGTCGAGCTTCTCGATTCGGTGTGGAACATGGAACCGGCCCAGACTACGAACATCGTGGATGTCTATATCAACTATCTGCGCCGCAAGCTGAAGGACGCGCCGCCGGGGCTTTTGATTCGCACGGTGCGCGGGCAAGGATACCTGGTGCCTTCAGAGGCGGAGCTGGCGTCGACGATTGCGCTGCCTGCAACGCAAATCACACCGGCCCCTTTCACCCTGGCCAATTAGTCATCGACTGAAGATCGAGCCTTGCCGTTTTTCGTTTTTTAAGGAGAGAAGCACATGCAGCCGTTTACGGTTCCCGCAGTTCCGCCAGTTGCGCGTATCAGGCAACGAACAGCCCTCGTCACCAGCGCCGACCGCAGCTTTCGCCAGCGGCTGGCGCACACGCTCACTGGACTGCGCTGGAATGTGCGTGAGGCAGAGGGCGGCGCCGAGGCCTGGGCTGAAGCCGAAGTCACACCGCTCGAGGCAGTTATTGTCGACTCCTGGCTGCCCGATCTCGACCTGGCCGAGTTCCTCACCGATTTTCGCGGCAGGTTCCCCAATGTGGACGTTCTGACCGCCGATGGGACTGCGCACTCGGATGCGCCTCGAGGTCCATACCGGCAGGAGCTTCTTTACGCGATGCGCCAGAGCCAGGAAAGCGATACGGCTGCCTGGAACACGGCGCCGGAACTGGCGGAGGTTCCACCGGCGCCGCCGGCAGCGTCGATCAAGCTGTGGCCGGTGAAGGCTGAAATTCCCGCGACCGGAAACATTCGAATGGCGCGGAATGTGCCCGTGGCGGAATCTCCCGTGGATCAGGCGCCAGACCGGGTTGAAGCGGCTGGACGGGCTGAGCGGCAGCCCATTGCCGAGCGGTTGCCGGAATTAATTGGCAATGCGGCGTGCATGCTTGAAATCAGCCGGCGCGTGCGGCTGGTGGCGGCGCGGCTTACACCCGTGCTGATTGAAGGCCCGACCGGATCGGGCAAAGAGATTGTGGCTGAGGCGCTGCATCGGCTCTCAACTCGTTCCCGCAAGCCATTTGTGGCCATCAATTGCGCGGCGATTCCCGAGGCCTTGATGGAGGCTGAGCTCTTCGGACACACTCGCGGCGCATTTACCGGCGCGGTGCAGGGACGCATGGGGCGGATTGAAGCTGCCGACGGCGGCACGCTCTTTCTCGACGAGATTGGCGAGATGCCGGTGGCGCTGCAATCCAAACTGCTGCGCTTTGTGGAATGTGGAGAGCTGCAACGCGTGGGCGACAACGATACGGTGAAGGTGGACGTGCGCATCGTGGCGGCAACTCACCGGCCGCTCGCCGAGCACGCGCAGACGGGCACGTTCCGTTCCGACCTTTATTACCGTCTTGCGGTTTTTCTCATCCGCACGCCCGCTCTATCTGAGCATGCTGAGGATCTGCCCTTGCTTGTGGCGCATTTCATGCAACAACTGGGGCGCCAGTCGCCTTTGAAACGAGTGGATGCGACCGCAACAGCAAAGCTGGGAGCGCATGACTGGCCGGGCAATGTCAGAGAACTGGAACACGTGCTGGAGAGGGGCGTGATCCTGGCCGGCGATTCACCGGTGCTGACCGCGGCCGAGATCGACTTCGGGCGGTTGATTAACTAGGCGGTTGGGCTTTTGCAACGGGGCGGTTGCAAGGTGAGAACGGAGGGTTCGAGGATGCAGGTCGAAACGATGCTCAGCGATCAGATCGCGCGCTTTCTCGATCTGTCCGCGGCAGAAGCCAAGCTGACAGCAGCCAACATGGCCAATATCGATACTCCCGGCTACCGGACAGTGGGGATGGACTTTGAAGCCGAGATGGGCCAGGCGATGAACGATGTAGCGGAAAATCGCGGGCCGACACGGGTGCGGGTTGCCGATGTGGATGGGCTGATTTCGCGGCCGGATGGCAACAACGTCTCGATGGATCGCGAGAGCCTGAATCTTGCCGAGGCCCAACTCAGATTCAAAACCGGTGTGGCACTGCTGCGCGAGCAGAACCAGCGCGTGATGGACGCAATTCACGCCGATGGAAAGTGAATTCAAGGATCAGGGTTCCGGTTTCAGGGATCACGCAAGGAGCGAGCGCAATGAACCTGTTCGGAATGATGGACGCATCGGGCGAAGCCATGCAGGCGGAGCGGGTTCGCGCCGAGGTGGTGGCCGCCAACATGGCCAATGCCGAGACGACGCGCACCGCAGCGGGAGGACCTTATCACCGCCAGCAGGTAGTCTTTGCGGCTGACAGCGGCGATACCGGGTTTCTCGATTCCATGAGCTCTGCCTCGGGATCGGCAAGGTCTGGCCTTCGATCGGCGGGCAACATCGCCGTGGCGCCAGGCGTGCACATCGCCGGAGTGGTTGAAGATCCTTCGCCGCCGCTGCGGCGCTACGATCCGGGGCATCCGGATGCCGGGCCGGATGGTTATGTCGAGTATCCCGACATCAATCCCATTACGGAGATGGTTGACCTGATGGGCGCAACACGCGCCTACGGACTGAACGGTTCAGCCGTGCAGGCCGAGAAGGGCATGATCGGCTCGGCGCTGGAGATTGCGAAGTCCTAGCGCGAAAGGCTGCCGAGGCCAGAAGGCCTGCGGAACAAGGAGGCACCATGCTATCGATCGCCCCAATCAACACAGCACTGACAGGATTGACCGCGGCTTCGAAAGTTGGCGTAGCGGCCCTCTCTCCAACAATCTCTCCAGGCGGCACAAGCGGGCAAGGGGCTCCATTCTCCGATCTGCTCACCGATGCGGTGAGCCAGGTGGATCAACTGGAGTCCCAAGCCCGCTCAGCCGTGACCGGCCTGATGACGGGGAACGGCGTCGACGTGCACCAGGCGATGATCGCAACCGAAAAGGCGGATATGAGCTTCGAAATGGCGCTGGCCGTTCGCAACAAGGCTGTGCAGGCCTATCAGCAGGTGCTGGGGATGCAGTTTTAGAAGGCTGGGGTAGATCTGGTCGGACACAAAACGAATGGCACCTGGGGCACAACTCGAGAAAACCGCGCCGGCAATGCCGGGGCAGCCGCAATGGACAGATCGCGTGGCCGGCGCGTGGGGACGGGCGCGCGTGTTGTGGGCCCGGATGGCGCCAGCGCAGCGCCGCGGTGCGATGATTGGCGGTGTGCTGGTGGCGGCGCTGGCCGGGACAGTGATCTGGCTGATGGCCAGGCCGGATTGGCGCACACTCTACACCGGGCTCGACCCGGACGATGCCCGCCAGATCGGCCAGGTTCTCGCCGCAGCGCAGATCAGCTTCGACATAACGCCGGATGGCGCCGGAATCCTGGTGCCGGCAGCGATGCTCGACAAGGCGCGGCTGGCCGCCGCGGCCAAGGGCGGGGTGAAGAGTGGAAGGCTGGGCTTTGAGATTTTCGACAAACCCAACTGGGTGGGCTCGGAGTTTGATGAGCAGGTAAACTTTCAGCGCGCGCTGGAGGGCGAGCTGGAGCATACGGTGGGCTCGCTGGCCGATATCGAGTCGGCGCGGGTGCACCTGGTTATGGCCCACGACTCGCTCTTTCGCGATGAGGAGCGGCCGGCCAAGGCTTCGGTGGTGATCAAGCTGCGCCATCTTTCGCTGGCCGACGGAGAGGCAGAGGCGATCCGTAATCTGGTGGCCTCGGCCGTCGACGGGCTGACTCCCGACCATGTGGTTCTGGTGGACGCGGCGGGCCGGCTGCCGCTGGGGCCCAAGACTGCGGAGGCGATGGAACTGAGCCAGGAGCAGGCACTCGAAGACAAGCTGGTGGCCACGCTTGAGCCGGTGACAGGGGTGGGAAACGTGCGTGCTTCGGTTACCGTCGATTACGATGCCACCGCGACCGAGCTTACCCAGGAAACCTACGATCCCAATCAGACGGCGACGCTCTCGATGCAGCGAACCGAAGATAATTCCGGCGGCGCGCCGGTCGCGGCCGGGGTTCCGGGGACGGCTTCGAATGCACCCAATACGCAGGCGCTGCCAGTCTACCCCAAGCAAGCCACGCCGCCCCAGACATCGAAGACCGAGTCAGGCACGTACGGCGTCTCGAAGACCGTGAAGCATACGGTGGAGAATCCGGGTCGGATTCACAGGCTTACGGCAGCCATCGTAGTGAATGACCGCCTGATGCAACCGGCGAGCAAAAACAAGCCCGCCCTGTGGCAGCCGCGCACCGTCGACGAGTTGCGCAACCTGACGGCGCTGGCCCAGGCCGCAGTGGGATTCGATCAGACGCGGGGCGATGCATTAACCGTTCAAGATCTCTCCTTCGACCAGAACCGCGCCGCGGCTCCGCCGGCATTGCCGCAACAGGTTTTGTCGGCAGCAGAGAGCTCACCGGTGCTGGTCAAGTACCTTGCGCTGCTGATGGCGACATTCGTCATTCTCCTGTTCGGCGTGCGGCCGGCGCTCAGGCGCATCGCATCCGTTCCTCTTGAAGCGGGCAAGGGAAAACCGCACGAGCTAGGGCAGGGTGATACGGCCGCCTCGGGCGCTCTGCAGAAACCTCCCGTAGAGGTCGACCCGGAACGGGCGCGGTCGCAGCAGATATTCAACGAGGTAACAGACCAGATGAAGCGCGCTCCGACGCAGAGTTCGCGGCTGTTGCAGAGCTGGATCCATTCGGATTAGCAGGATTGGAAAGGCAATCGAACGTGACAGATTCGGCGGCGACAAACGAGGCGGCACGGCGCAGAAGCTCGGAGAACATCTCCGGCATCCGCAAGGCCGCGGTTCTGCTCGTGGCCGTTGGCGAGGAATTAGCCAAAGAGATTCTTCGCACGCTGCCGGAAAACGATGTTCAGAGGTTGACCGAGGAAATTGCTGACCTGCGCGGCATCGCGCCGGAACTCTCGGCTGACGTGCTGGAGGAGTTCTGGGAGTTGCAGGAGACGCAGCACTTCATGGTGCAAGGGGGCATCGACTATGCCAGCCGCCTGCTGGTAGACACTTTCGGCAAACAGCGCGCCGACGATCTGATGTTGCTGGTGCGCCGCGCGCAGGAGGCTGCGCAAGGCAATCTGGCCAAGCTGCAGCGCACCGACCCGCAACAGTTGGGCAAGCTGCTCGACTCAGAACATCCTCAGACCATCGCGCTGGTGCTGGCCCATCTCGATCCGCGCAAGGCCTCCATGGTGCTGGCCAGCTTGAGCGAAGAACACAAGGTGGTTGCGATCCAGCGGCTGGCCGAGATGCGGCAGTTCTCGCCGGAGATGGCGCAGAAGGTGGCGCACATCCTGCATCGCCGGCTGGAGAGTGTGGGGGATGCGGCGCGCAAAAGCTACTCAGGCTTCAAGGCGGTCGCCGATCTACTGAACCGGCTCAATGCCGAAGAGTCCAAAAAGATTCTCGAGACCATCGAGGAGGGCCAGCCGGAGCTGGCCCTCAGCATCCGCAACCTGATGTTCACTTTTGAAGACCTGATCACGGTTCCCCCGGCCACGATTCGCGAAATCGTTTCGGGAGTGGACAAGCGGCAACTGGCGCTGGCGCTGCGCGGCGCTAACGAAGAGTTGCGAGCGCAGATATTCAAGGCGATGAGCTCGCGCGCGGTGGAGATGTTGAAGGAAGACATGGAAGTTCTGGGTCCGGTGCGGTCTCGTGAAGTGGCCCAGGCCCAGCAGGAGATTCTGAACCTGGCGCGCCGGCTCGAAGCCGAGGGCAAGGTAATTCTGAAGCTCGAAACCGGAGACGAGATGCTGGCCTGACCCGGGCTTGCATGCGCCCCATGCGGTGCGAACGGATCGGATAAACAGTTAGCGGAGATGCTGAGGAGCTGCAGGTGAGCCAGATTGAGATCTTCGAGTATCCACCGAGCTCCCCGGACCAGTCAGCGCCGGCGTGGAACGGCTACGGAAATGTCGATGGTGACAACGATTCCGAGGCTGGATCGGCCGCGGATGGCGCTTATCCACCTGATTGGGAAAAGCGCCTGGCCGAGGAGATGCGCATAGCCTTCGACGGCGGGCGCGAGCGGGGACGAGAGGAGGCGCGGGAGGCTGAGCGAGAAGCTTTGACGAGCGCGCGCCGGCAGGAGGAACGGCGCTTGGCCGGCGTGATGGAGAGCTTCACGTCAGCCCGGGAGGTTTACCTCCGCACAGTTGAAGTCGAAGTGGTGAAGCTGGCGCTGGCGGCTGCAGCCCGCATCCTTCGCCGCGAGGCGCAGATGGATCCGCTGCTATTGACCGGCGCGGTTCGTGTGGCGCTGGGGCAGCTCTCTTCGACGACCGAAGTGAAGATGCGCGTGCCGGAATGCGATCTTGAACTGTGGCGCGAGACAATCGCGCATCTGCCCAATCTTGCCGTGAAGCCTGAGGTGCTGGCCGGGGAGGGGTTCCGGCTGGGCGATTGCGTGATCGAAAGCAGCCTGGGATCAGTCGATCTGGGGATTCGCTCGCAACTGGGCGAGATTGAACGAGGCTTCTTCGATCGCGCGGGCGGCGCGGCACGCAACGAATCGATGCAGGAATTGCCGGCAGTGCGGGAGGCGTGCCAATGACTGCGTTGCTGGGCCAATACTTTTCGCGTCTCGAACGCGGCCAGCCGTGGCGCTGGCGGGGCAGGGTAGTGGAGGTAGTGGGGCAGACCATCGAATCGACAGGACCAATGGCATCGGTGGGCGAGTGCTGCGAGATTGTCGACCGGAAGGGTGTTCATCATTTTGCCGAAGTCATCGGGTTTCGCGGCACCAATGTGCTTTCGATGCCCGTTGAAGATATCGATGGGATTCGTTTTGGCGATGAGGTCGCAGCTCTGGGCAAGGGCCCGGAGATCGAAGTGGGCCCTGCACTGATGGGGCGCGTTCTCAACGCAATGGGTCAGTCGATCGACGGAGATCCGGCGCCGGCGATGGCAAGTTCGATGACGCTTGACCGCGCAGTTCACTCGCCTCTCGAGCGCGCACCTATCCGGACGCCGCTTGGAACCGGGATTCGCGTGATCGACGCCATGCTGACGGTGGGCCGCGGGCAGCGCGTAGGCATCTTCGGCGGATCGGGCGTGGGAAAGAGCACGCTGATCGGTATGATGACGCGCAATACCGAAGCCGATGTAACGGTGGTGGGTCTGGTGGGCGAGCGCGGCCGCGAGGTGGGAGAGTTTCTTGAGGACGCGCTGGGCAAAGAGGGGCTCGCGAAATCGGTGGTGATGGTGTCGACCTCAGATGAATCGCCATTGAAAAGGATGCGCGCGGCGCTGGCGGCCACTACCGTGGCCGAGTTCTTTGCCGGGCAGGGCAAGAGCGTTCTTCTGGTGCTAGATTCGCTGACGCGTTTTGCCATGGCTGCCCGCGAGATTGGGTTGGCGGCCGGCGAGCCGCCCACTGCCAAGGGGTATACGCCTTCGGTCTTTGCCCGCCTGGCGCGATTGATCGAGCGGGCCGGGCAGTTTCGCAAGGGGTCTATCACTGCGTTTTACACGGTGTTGATGGAGGGCGACGACCAGCAGGATCCGCTGGTGGACGCGGTGCGGTCGCTGCTCGACGGGCATATTGTGCTCTCGCGCGCACTTGCGGCAGAAGGCTGGTATCCGCCCGTCGCGGTGATGGACTCGATCAGCCGGTTGATGCCGGTAGTCGCCGGCGCTGAGCATCGGGAGCAGGCTGCCCTGGTGCGTAAGCTGGCGGCAATCATTGCGCGGTCAGAGGACCTGGTTCGCATTGGGGCATACAAAGCCGGCGTAGACGCGGAGCTCGATCGCGCGCTTGCGGCGCGGACTCCAATGCGGGAGTTCATGATCCAGGATGCGCACGAGCATATCGGGTTTTCCGATTGCCTGGGGCGTCTGGCAACGCTGGCGGCTGAGGTATAGCGGATGGGATTAAATCGGCTGACGGAACGCATTCTGCGAATTCGCCAATTGGAAGAAGACGAGAGCCGGCGGACATTGGAAGTGTTGGTTGCAGAATTAGGCCGGCTTGAGGTCGCGTTGCGCGCGGCCAAAGAGAGGGAACGCGCCGGCCGCAACCTGGTGGATGCGAGCGCAAGCAGCGGGGAGATTGCCGACCGCATTGCCGGAATGGAGGAATCGCGAAGCGCCGGCCGCCGGGCAATTGCACTGGCATTGCGAATTCGAGCTGCGGAGAGTGCAGTGGCGCTGCAGCGGCAGCAATACCTGAGCAAGCGAACCAGCAGGCTGCAGGCCGAGACGCTGGCCGAGAGCGAGAGGGCGCGCGAAATCGCGACCGATCTTCGCCGCAGTCAGCAGGCTCTCGACGACTGGTACCTGAACCGGATGCGGCTGAACAACGATCGCAGGCATGACGACGAGCGGAGATGAAATTCTGTCGGGGGCACGCTGGCCGGCGGCTCGCGAGCTTACATGATGCAGGGATTACTTGAGAAGAATTCTGAAGCTTCCGGATTTTATTCCTGATATGGAAATCCTCTTCCCAAGTTCTGACAGTCTTCTAACCCCTCCCCGCGATTTTTGGCAAGGCGGCTGCTCGTTTCTCCCGCGTGACCATTTCCGCAGCCTTCGAAACTAACGCCGGTAACGCCCCTGGGCTGGGAACAATCGGGGCAGTTGGGGCCTTGGGGGCAGCTCGGACGCCGGGAGTTGACGGAGCGGCTGGAACTGCCAGGGAAATTGTTCCCGGAACGACGGAGCGCAGTGGAAGTTCAACTTCCGCGGGGATCACGGCCCTTCAGAGTTTTCGATCGAGCTGGCAACAGATGCTCGCGGCCCTCAACGACTCCGCTGACAAGGGATCGAGTGTGAGGTCCGAGGCAGGCGGATCGCAGACAGCCGCAAGCAGCGATCAAGCGGTCTCATTGTTGCAGAGCGGGAACCTGCCCCACATTGAGACGGCGACGCAAACACTTGCTGAGAAAATTCAGTTGCCGAATACCCAATCGGCGCCGGCATCCGCGACGCTGGCGCGTACAGACGAGCACTCAGAGCTAGAGGCAGCCCGCGAGGCCAAAGAGAACTCGGCATCATGTACAGCTTCGGTTGCGGTTCATTCCGTGCACGCGAAGCCGGGTGCGGTAGATCAGCCGCCAACGGTGAGATCTAGGCCGTCATTGCTGGTTTCGCCATCAGGCAGTGATGCGGCGACAGCGATCGCTCAGTTCATTCAACCTGTTCAGCCGGCGGTTGCATCTGCTAATCCGGCATCGCGGGGATTGGTTTCAGATTCGGCGATGGCGGTACCGGAGACGGCAACACAGCCACGGGCAGTTGCTGCCTTGTCTTCCGGCGCTTCCGCGCGGACCTTGGCTCGGGGCACCTCAAGCACAGCTTCGGTTGCAGATCAGTCAGAGCACGCGAAGCACGATGTTGTAAATCAAGCTACGGCAGAGGAGTCTGCACCGCTAGACTCGGGTTCGCCATCACTCAATGATGCGGCGACGGCGATCGCTGCCAGGTTGTATACACCTGATCAGCCGCCGATGCTGGCCCAGAGCCCTGCCAACCGTAATTCGCATCTTCCCGCCGTAATTCAATCCAGCGCGAACTCTGGCGGGCATGCGGCAATTGCGAATGCGAATCCAGCGCCGCGCGGCCCGGTTTCAAACCCCGTGCTTCCGGCGCAAGAGACGGAGCCGACCGCGCAGAATGCTGCCGACCGGTTGCCGGAAGCGCCCGCCGCAGCGATTGACGAAACTTCTGCACCCCGCTCCGTTGTCGCAAGCCGCTCAGCAGAGATGGCAGAAGATCGACAGGTTGTTGCCGCAGGACGGGTCTCGAGCCAGCCGACTGCTTCTCTGAAGGGCATTTCTAGCGCCATTCCGGCTGCTTCATCAACTCCGTCTGCGCTCGAAAACGGAGCCGCGAGTCCGCTGTCATCTGTTTCCGATGCGGAGATGGTTCGGCCCCAGGTTGGCGCCGCGCGCGCTGTCACAACTTCGCCAGGTGTGCGAGTCCAAATTGCCGGTGCTTCAACGATGAACCCGGCTGCGGTGCCGGCAGCACACAGTCAGTTCGACGCCACAACTGCGGGCACGGCGGCAGTTCGCGACGCCGGCTCCGCCTTGCCTTCAAACCCCTCCACGGCGATACCGGCTCAGACTACCTCAGGCACATCGATGGCAGAGACGTTCGCGGCGCTTGATGGAGCGAACGGCGCGATGCAGCCCACGTGGATTCATGCCGGTCCGCATCAAGCCGAGGCGGGATTCCAGGATCCAGTGCTGGGGTGGGTTTCGGTTCGTGCGGGGATGGATGCGGGCGGCATCAGCGCAGTGGTAACGCCGGGCTCGGCCGACGCAACTACGGCACTGGGTGCGCACATGGCCGGATTGCATGACTACCTTCAAGAGCAGCACAGCCCGGTCGAGTCGCTGAGTTTGGCGCAGAACCCGGGGAGCGACGCAGGCTTGAACCAGGGAATGCAGCAGGACCAACAGCAATCGGCCGGGGGCAGCGGGGCCAACGCAAATGTATTGAGCTCCATTGAGGACGCTTCGAGTGCCACAAACCCGGCTCAGGCGCCACGCGCGAGCGGCGGTGAGAATCCGGCGATTCTTCCCGGAACGAGTGGAAGATACATTTCGGTGATGGCATGAACCTGGGCAGCTGGGTAAGTTGCCCGGTTGGGTAAGTTGCGCGACTGGGTAAGTCGGGTGGTTGATTGGCCGCGCAGTTTCGCGGTTGAGCCGATGCGCAGGGCAGGAAGCGGCCGGGACATTGAGTCAAGGAATACAAGGAGGGCAGCATGGCATCAGCAATCTTTCATCACGCGATGATGGCGGGGCAGGCGCAGGCGGCGAAGGCGGCATCGCCGCTGGCCGTCATGACATCGGCGACAAGCGGCGCCAGTGGGTCGAGCGATTCAGATACATCGGACGGGTCGTCAACCATCTCGGCGAATGACTTTCTGACGCTGCTGGTGACCGAGATGCAGAATCAGGATCCTACGGCGGACACCGATCCCAACGAGTACATCAATCAGCTTGTTCAGGTGAACAGCCTTGAGCAATTGATCGACATCAATCAGACGCTCTCGGGCGATGCAAGCGGGTCAACGAGTACGCAGGGAGCGAGTTCTACCGGGACGAGCCCGGGGAATGCGGAGGCCGGCAGCGCGCCAGCGGCGGGTGCTTCGGGCGCAGTGGCGGGTCCGGCGGGAACTGCGGCCCCGGCTGCGGGCTCGAAGACCGCCGAGATCATGCAGGCGTTGCACATTGGAGGCGGAACTTCGCTGGGTTCGCTCGGCCAGACCGGCATTGCGTCGGCGGGCCCCGCGCAGGCACAAGCGGCCGCAGCCCGGGCACATGTGTTGCCGCAGGCGGGGAACCTTGGCACCCAGAAGACGAATCCCGCTGCCAGGCGTGTTGGCCATGCGCTGGCGGGCCGAACCCACGCTGCCGGCGGCGCCGCGACCTCAACGGCGAACTGAAATTCAACCCGGCCCGCTCATTGGCGCGCCCATTGCCGCACCTAACAGAAGGAGATGCACATGGCAAGTTTCTTTATTCCACTCACCGGTTTACAGGCCGATTCAACTGCACTCAACACCATCGCCAACGATCTGTCGAATATGAACACGACAGCCTTCAAAGCGCAGACCACGAACTTCTCCAACCTCTTTTATCAGCAGATCGGAGAGACCGGCTCCGGAAATCAAATCCAGGTGGGCGCGGGCACGCAGGTGGCGTCCAACTCCACTGACTTCTCGCAGGGGTCGTACAACACGAGCGGCATGAGTTCCCAGGATATGGCGATCGACGGCAACGGCTTCTTTGTTGTGAAGGACACTGACGGCGCGACCGGCTACACGCGGGACGGCGCTTTCTCACAGGACACGAACGGGACCCTGGTTACCGCCAGCGGCTCATCGCTGATGGGCTACCCGGTAGTGGGCGGAGCAGTGAATACAAGCGCTCCATTATCCCCGATCACCCTGCCGTCGATGGGCCAGGTGCAGTTGCCGGCTCCCACCCAGAACATCAGCATGACCACAAATCTTGACTCGGAATCTACCTCCGCATTCCCGGCCACGATTCCTGTCTACGATTCGCTGGGCCAGAGTCACAATGTAACCATCACCTTCACCCCTCCCGCAGCCGGAACTCCGCCGGGTACCTGGACCTACTCGGCACAACTGCCGGCGGCCGATGTCGTTGGCGGAGTTCCTACGCCTATTACCGGAACCATGACCTTCAACCCGAACGGCAGTCTGGCCACGGTAAACGGGGTGAATGTCGGCACTACTGCCAGCGGCGGCTCGCCTTCAACTTCGCTCGACTTCACCGATACGCTGGTTGATGGCGCCGGTCCGATCAACCTTAATTGGAATCTGCTGGGCACCGGCGGCACGCCGAACATTACCCAGGTGGATGAGGCTTCAACAGTTTCCGGAACGACGGCGGATGGCAACGGCGCGGGCACATACACGGGATTCAGCATCGGCGCGGACGGCACGGTGACCGCACAGTACACTAGCGGAACTGAAGTGGTTGGCCAGGTGGCGCTGGCCAATATGACCAATCTGCAGGGCCTGAACCTCGAGGCCGACGGCGAATACCAGACGACGCTGAGCAGCGGAACAGCCTCGATTGGTGCTGCCGGCAGCGGCGGATTGGGCGGCATTCAGGATTCGGCGCTCGAAGAGTCCAACGTAAACATCTCTTCGGAGTTCAGCGACCTGATCATCGCGCAGCGCGGCTTTGAGGCCGACTCGAAAGCGGTAACCACCTTCGACACGGTCGCACAAGACACCATCAACATGATTCATTAGCCCTGAAGGCCGAAAGGCCTTCAGAACAGCTTTCAGCTCTCAGCTCTCAGTTTTCAGCTCTCAGCTTTCAGCTCGAAACAGCGACGGCGGGATGCCACTGGCATCTCGCCGCCGCTCTGTTTGTACAACCTCAGGCCGATTCTCCTCCGCGACCAACGCCGCGCTACCCGTTCTCCACCCTCCACTTGATGTCTGCGTACGCCTGCTCAATCAACCTGCGGATCGCTGCCCGGTTTGTCGGCGTTCCCGGTCTCAGCTTCACATGGCGCATTCGCTTGCCCGCGCCTTCGAGCAACCGGGCCGGATCGGGCAGCGCAGCGCCGTGGAAAAATCCCACGTTTACGTGCGCAGTGAATACATTGACGTAGCCGAACGGCGCGTCGCCGAGGCAGGCAACCGGACAGCCGTCATGCAGCAGTTCGCGGACCTCGTCTCCGCATTTTCGCATCGCCTCAAACCACTCCCGCGCAATGGCGCCCAATTCACCTTCATGCTCGTTCATCCACGCATCGATGGCGGGATCGCGTTCCTGGACGTCGTTGAATCGCAGCGGGTCTGTGTTCATTGTGACTATATTCTAAGGGCAGGGAATTATCGCAGCTAGCAGCCCGGAACTGTCGCCTGATGCCTAATGCCTATTGCCTACTGGCAACTTACTACTGGCTATAACGAGGTTCATCGTGACCACTCAAAACTCCGCGAGCATGAATGTGAAACAGGCGGTGCCGTTTTTCGGAGTCACCAGAATGGAAGCTTCGCTGAAGTTCTATGTTGACGGGCTGGGGTTCAAGATGACGAATTATTGGATTCCGGATAAAGCCTCAGAACATTCGGGCGCCGAGCCTGACGGGAGAATTCGCTGGTGCTGGCTTGAGCTTGGCTCCGCGGCCATCATGCTTCAGGAGTTCTGGCCTGGCCGGCGACCGGAGGAGAAGCTTGGGACCGGAGTGAATATCTGCTTTTCGTGCGAAGACTCATTGGCGCTCTATCGCGAGTTCAAATCGCGTGGAATCGAGACGCGGAATCGTCCATTTGTGGGAAACAATTTGTGGGTAGTAGGCCTCACCGACCCCGACGGATACCTTATAGAGTTCTCAAGCCCCACCGACGCGCCCGAGGAAAGCGAGCTGGAAGAATAGAGTTTTTCGCTTGCGTGGGAACGTCCCGTCTGTCCCCGGGTTTTCCGGGTTTTCCCCCCCGGGTTTTCCCCCGGGTTTTCCGGGTTTTGAAGCCGAACGCTTCAACAACGCCGTAAGCAAGGCGTTCACTGTCTCGAAAGAAGAGATGCAGCGCCGGGAAGACGAATGGGAAAGTTTGCGCGGCAAGAAGACGCCGAAGAAGTAAAGTCAGGTATTTTGCTCTCGCTCCAACTCGTCCAGCAAAAACCGTAACTCGCGGGTTTCCTTTATTGCGGTGCTGTACCGGAAGGCGATTGCGCCCTTTTGCGCGGCAGTCAAACTCTCATTCGCGTACTCTCTAGCTAGCGATTTACATAGAAGCTCGCGGAGCGCCAATTGTGCCTTGATGGTTTGAATCGCAAGTCTGTGAAGTGTTTCTTCCAAGGCCAAACTCCAATCAACGTACCGCTGGCCCTTGACTGACGTAGACAGCAATCTACCGACGATTAAGCTCGCTGTAGGTGATGCAGCTCACTCGTGATGAGATCAGAAGGGAACTAGAGTGGCAGTTACGGCTTCCGCGTCCTCCACTGGCACGGGGGCCTCCCGGTGAGGGAGGCTTCGTGCTCATTTTGTCAGGTATATTATTGCCCTGATTAGAGGCTAAAGCGCGGGTGTTTTGGTTGGCGTTTGCGGCACGACTGAAGTCGTGCCCTGATACAAAACTTCCTTTTGCAGGCTTTCGTTCTCAGACGCTAAAGTCGTACCCTCTAAAAGCCCGCGCCTAAAGGCTCCATTCGTTTTGTGCGGTATTCAGGGGCCTGAAGGCCCCTGCTCCCTCCGTTTGGGCTTCGCTTGATTGGAGCACGGTCGAGGGAACTGCGGAATCAAACTGTTGTTCACTCGCCTGTATAAAATTGACCATTTAATTCTTCTCTGCGTGGATATTCTTCGGGCTAATCTGCGTTGCTCGACATTCGGGCCGACGGCAGAAAGCGGAGGTAATGGATGTTTCACGTACTTTGGTATTTGATTATTGGGCTGGTGGCTGGGGTTATTGGGAAATCGGTGATGCATGTGCACATGACGCTGGCCTGGACAATGATTCTTGGCGTGGTGGGGTCGGTGATCGGTGGCGGCATCACGCATATCCTGTTTCGGCCGAGAAACTCACGCTATCATCCGGCCGGGCTGATTTTTTCGTCGCTGGGCGCGATTCTGGTTCTCTACATTTGCCACCGGCTTAATCTGCATTTCCCGGCTTTCTCTACGCGGTGAGGTTGGGGTGGTCTTGAGAAGCTGCTGGGAATGGTTGTTTGTGGTCGCGAGAGATGGCAGGGGCTGAAGCCCGGTGCTGTTTTTTGGGTGTTTTCGGCACGAGTAAACTCATGCCCTGTTACAAAGCTCCATCGCACAGGGTTTTTCACCGAGATGTGAAGACGTGCCGTTGTTATACAGCCTCCTTAAAACCATCCCTCGGCGGCTAAAGCCAGGCCGTCCTAATTGGACTCGGCGGCACGGATAAATCCGTGCCCTTTCAAAACAGTATCGGAACTGAGTTTTGCGCAGCCTCAAGAAACCGGCGCTGCTTTTTGGAGACTGGGGGTAGCTTTCTTCTGAGCTTGATGCGACATGGAAAATGAAGTGGTGCACGACGAGGATCGACCGAAGCCCAGGCCGAAGCGTCGCAACCGGGCGTTGCGCGTGTTTGCGGGGCTGTTTCTGATTTTGCTGGTCGGGTTTCTGGCGTGGTGCTGCTGGGTCTACGTGCAGATTGAGAACTATGCCGGATTGGACCAGGCGGCGCCATCGGACGCGATCGCGGTTCTGGGCGCGGCGGAGTACGATGGAGAGCCCTCGCCCGTTTTCAAGGCACGGCTTGACCACGCGCACGAACTATACGAACGCGGCATCGCGCCGCTCATTATCACGCTGGGCGGTACCAGCACGCTGGCCGGCGCCGGCGGAGCTGATCTCAGCGAGGGTGCGGTGGGCCGCGATTACCTTATAAGCCTGGGCATCCCTGAAACCGTGATTATTGCCGAAACCGAGAGCCGCGACACCGAGGAGCAAGCCCACCGCATTGCCGTGATTGCGCGGACCAACGGTCTGCGCAGGCTGGTGGTGGTGAGCGACGGCACGCACCTGTTTCGCATTCACGAAATCTGCGCCGCCGATGGACTGGATGTGCTGACCTCGCCGCGAACGCGGATTTCAGTGGGCGGTGGCAGGGCGGAAGCCGAACGTATCGCGCACGAGATTCTGAGCTATACCGCATGGCGGCTGCGGCTGCATCTCCATTTGCATATGCATTGAAACAGGGATCAGTGGGCAGGGGTCACAGGACGGAGAACAGAGATCAGAGTTTGGCGCACGTTGGTCAGGTTGATTTGGGTTTGATTTCGATGAATACGCCGGAGCCGTGCGCCAGCCGGGTTTGATGCTCGTTGAGGATTGACGCTTCGGCCCAGTACTTGCGGCCTTCGTGTTTCACCACGCGGCCTTCAATGCGGATGGGCGCGCAGGAGGGGACGGGGCGGAGGTATTCGACTTTGAGCTCGCGGGTCATGGCCAGGGCGTTGCGGGCGCGGACTGACTTGCTCATGGCTTCGTCGAGCAGAGTAGCGATGACGCCCCCGTGAAGAAAGCCGGGATGGCCTTCGAAATGGTCCGACACCTGGGCGAGGCAGACGACCGATTTGTCGTCGGCGAGCATGAACTGGAGTTGCAGGCCGGAGGGATTGGCGGGGCCGCATCCAAAGCAACGGTTGGAGGCCTGGTGGGCGAACGGGGTGAGGTGCTCGGCGGGGTTCGCGGGATGATTGTGGGGGTGCTCGTCGGGGAGTTTGTGGTGGTGGGTGGTCAAGCGATCTCCACGGGTGTGAGAAGTTGAAGGGGCTGAAGCCCCAACTCATTTTATGAGATATTCTGGCGGTCCGATTGTTGGCCTTGGAGGTATCCCACCCATCGAGCAGAATACGCTCGATGGATGGCGCAGTTTCGGATGGGGCACAGTTTGATCTCCGATTTCAGGGACTGAAGTGCGACGGGAATAAGGAAGCAATTGGGGTACGGATAAATCGATGCCCCGATACAAACCGCCGAGACGCTTTACGCGGAGAGCACTGAGGCGAAGACTTGGCTGTCGACGTTGCCGCCGGTCAGGACAATGCCGATGCGACGGCCGCGCAGCTCGCCTTTCTGCTGGAGGGCTGCGGCGAGCGAGGCCGCGCCCGCTCCCTCAGCCAGGTTGTGTGTGTCCTGGTAGAGGGCGCGCATGGCGCCTTTGATTTCAGCTTCAGATACTTCGACGAAGCGGGCAACGTTGGCCAGCATCACTTCGAGAGCGTCGGGGTTAGGGCGGCGACAGGCGAGTCCATCGGCGATTTGCGAGTTGGCGGGCGCTTCGATGAGTTGGCGCTGACTGAAGCTGATGGCAGCGGCGGGCGCCTCTTCGGCGACCACGCCGACGATTTCAGTGTCGAGGCCGAGAGCATTGCGGGCCGCGGCTACGCCGCAGATGGACGAACCCAGGCCAACCGGCACATAGATGGTGTGGATGGGCGGCACGGACTCGAAGAACTCCATTGCATAACCGGCGGTGCCGAGGACAAGTTGCGGGTGGAAGGAATCGACGAACTCGAGGGAGCGCTCGGCGGCGAGGGTGCTGGCAAATTCAAATGCGGCCTGGAAGTCGTGGCCGTGCTCGATGAGCTCGACTCCCTGGGCGAGCATGGCCTTGTTCTTCTCAGGGCTGTTGCCGTGGGGGACGACGATGACGGCTTTGAGACCGAGAAAGCGGGCGGCGAGGCCAACGCCCTGTCCGAAATTGCCGCGGGTGGCCGCGACGACGCCGGCGAGGGAGGGGTTTCGATCTTTGAGCCAGTTCAGGTAGACGATTGCTCCGCGAATTTTGAAGGCGCCGACCTGGGTGTGGTTCTCATGCTTGACCCATGCCTCAGTGCCGAGGCGCTGATTGAGAAGCGGCCAGGTGTATTGCGGCGTGGGCGGCATAAAGCGGTAAACGAGTGCGCGGGCGGAGCGGATCTCGTCTCTCGTCGGTAGTTGCATGAAGTTAGGATAACTGGGGTGAGGCCTAGAATGGGGCGAGGCTTGAATCTGCTTGGGTGGCAGGCTCTCACAAATCGCTTCGGCCAAAGACTCCATGACACATCTGAGATCATTCGCCCGTTTGCTCGCATTTTTTGCCATGTCGGTCGAGCTGGCGCTGGCTGGATGCCGGGCCAAGCCGGCGCTTACTCCGCAGCAGGCAGAAGGGAAGCGGGTCTATGAAGTAGGTTGCGCGCACTGCCATGAGGAGAATGACCTGCGGCTTAAGAAGGTTCCTCCAGATTTGCATGGGGTTTTCAGCAGGTCGAAGCTGCCGGACGGAGAGCCGGCGACCGATGCCGAAGTGGAGCAGGTGTTGATGAAGGGCAGGGGAATGATGCCGTCGTTTGCATACCAAATGAGCAGGGAACAGATGGAGGCGGTGATTGCCTATCTGCATGCGGGGATTCGGAAGGAGTAGAAGCGTTGGGGCACCCATTTTGGAGCATGAAAGTGTAATCTGCATCACGGTATACTGGGGTTGATATGGCGACCGGAAAAACATTCTATCTTGAGACCTTCGGCTGCCAAATGAATGCCCACGACTCTGAGAAGGTGATTGGCACACTGCTGAACCAGGGCTACCAGCAGGTGCAAACGGAAGAAGAAGCTGGGCTTATCCTGTACAACACGTGCTCGATCAGGGACAAGGCAGAGCAGAAAGTCTTCCACCGGCTCAACGATTACAAGGCACTCTACAAGAAGGGCAAACGGTTCGGAGTGCTGGGGTGCGTGGCGCAGCAGGAGGGAGAGAAAATCTTCGAGCGAGCGCCGTACGTGTCGCTGGTGTCAGGATCGGCGTCGTATCGCAAGCTGCCCGAGATGCTGAGTCGTCTGGAGGCTGGCGAGAACCGGATCACAGGTCTCGACGACCGGCAGACCGAGGAGACTTTCGAGACCGAATTCACGGCGCGTCAGAATCCTTACCGGGGATACATCACCATTATTGAAGGCTGCGACAAGTTCTGTTCGTACTGCGTGGTGCCTTATACCCGTGGCAAGGAGCGCAGCCGGACGTCGACGTCGGTGCTGGCGGAAGCGCGGCGGATCGCCGATCTGGGGTTTACCGAGATCCAATTGCTGGGCCAGAACGTGAACAGCTATCGCGATCCGGAAGGGAAGCGAAGCTTCGCGGAGCTGCTGGCGGCCGTTGGGCAGGTTCCTGGGATCAAGCGGGTGCGATTCACGACCAGCCACCCGAGGGACTTCACGCGCGACATTGTTGAGGCAATCGACGCTTATCCGACGCTTTGCGATCATGTGCACCTGCCGGTGCAGTCGGGGTCGGCCCGGGTGCTGAAAGCGATGGCGCGCGAGTACACGCCGGATTGGTACCTGGAGCGTATCTCGTGGATGAAGGCGGCGATGCGGCCGATTTCGCTTTCGACTGACATTATTGTGGGGTTTCCCGGCGAGACCGGGGACGATTTCATTGAGACGATGAACCTGCTGGCCAAGGTCGAGTATGATTGCGTGTTCGCATTCAAGTACTCGGCACGGCCTAACACGCCGGCGCTGGTCATGATTGACTCAGTGGACGATTTGGTGAAATCAAACAGGCTTCAAGTATTGCTTGATCGCCAGCGTGAGATTCAAAGGACGAATTATTCCAAGCACATAGGGCAGGTGATGGAGGTAATGGTTGAAGGATTGAATCCGGCGCGAGGTCAGGTTTCAGCTCGCAGCAGCCAGAACAAGCCGGTAAATTTTGTGTCGAAGACGCCCATTGCGCCTGCCCCAGGCAGTTATCTGAACGTGAAGATTACCGGCGCTTTTCCGAACAGCTTGACCGGCGAAGCCGTCTAAGTACAGGGAACGAGGGAACAAGGGAACGAGGGGATCGAGACCCAGCGGGCCGGCAGAGCGAAGGAGGGGGAACCATGGATGTCGAGGTAAGAATCCGCGGGCTGATGATGGATCCGGCAACGAATATGCCGATCGTGGTTCTCAAGGATGTGGGCTCTGACGCGGTGATGCCGATCTGGGTGGGGATCTTCGAGGCCAACGCCATCGCCATCGAGATTGAGAAGATGGCGACACCGAGGCCCATGACGCACGACCTGGCTCGAAACCTCTTGCAGCACTTGAATGGTGAGCTGGAACGCATTGTTATTACGGAGATTAAGGACGATACGTTCTACGCAGTTTTATGGCTGAGGCAGGGCGGTGAGCAGATTACGGTGGACGCTCGACCGTCGGACGCGATCGCGCTGGCGCTGAGGGCTGATTGCCCGATTTATGTGGCTGAGCACGTGATGGCGAGCGCGAAGCTGAATCCCAACGGCGCCGCCGAAGGACCGACCGCGGAACAGCTACGCAACTGGCTCGAGGGGCTAAACGACGAGGACCTGGGCCGGTACAAGATGTGAGTGGCGTGGGCTGGATTTGGCCGACAGCTTCCTTCTCAACTTCCTTCTAAATCAAAGGTGCGCTGGGTGAGTCCCGACAGGGAGGCGCGCATGCAGGCTGCATCAAGCCGTTGTTATCCAGGGAAATAGGGGATTTCTTGATCGTTGAGTTGGAGTATACAGAATATCTGTTATCAGACATTACTTCTATAACGAGATACCTGCTCCCGCACAGTCTGGCCCCAGCGAACCTTCCAATCTGAACGGCCTCCAGAGTACTCATTTCCCCTGGTGAGGGCTGGCAATGGATGAGCGTCGATCAGAACCTCATTGAGAACACCTTCGATAACGTCCACCGCGCCTTTGACAGGCTCAGTTGCTGTGGGGTCGGCTGCGTAGGTCACGCATTCAATCGCCTGCAGCGCATTGCGAATGCGATCATTCATCCACTTGATAGTTTCAAATCGGTGCAGCATCTCAATCTTGCGGATGCGGATGGCGACCTGCCAACGATGGGCCGCGACGCATGTGAGAATTGCCGCCAAAGCATTGCCCACGATCCGGAGCGGACCGCTGCGGTGCATCCAGTCGTCGTAGATGAGCCATTGCAGAAAAATGGCCATAAGGAATACGGCAATCCCCGCTGCAATCGAGAAGAACCAGATTACGACAACGGATGTGATTTGCCTGGATAGGGGCGGATCGGCCTTGCGCTTCATACGGAGGCGCTCCCGCATCGATTGAGTCACGTCACGGTCTTAGACGCTCCGGTCAGCGATGGGTTAGACGCGAATGCACGCGTGACGCGGGCTGTTGATGGCGTTAGGCGGAGCGATTCCCTATTTGCCGCCGTGGCACCTTGAAATCAGTTTCGGATTTGAGCCAGAAGCGATTCGACTTCTGACTTCTCTTCAGCGCTGAGGCCGAGGAGCGGCGAGCGGGTACGGCCGCCGTAGAATCCGTTGAAGTCGCAGGCGTACTTCATGCCGGGGATTCCAAGCTCGCTCACAATCCGATTGTTGGCGGCGAGAATGCGGGACTGCTTCTCTTCGGCCAGCTTGGAATCGTGATCTTTCCAGGCGAGGTAAATCTCGACGCAGGCCTGGGGCACAAAGGCGGCGACTCCGAGAATGGCTCCTGTGGCGCCGGCGTCGAGCGAGGCGTGAACTTTTGAGCCGGCTCCGCAGAGCACCTGGAAGCCAATTTCCCTGGTCCGGGTCTTGATGGCCGGTGCTGGCGGAGCGGTTGCGGCCACGGCAACTCCGCCAGCCAGGTTCCCAGCCGGGACAAAACCGCCCGAGAATTCGGGCTCGGCTACGGTGGTTAACATTCGGGCCGTTACAGCTTCAAAGATGGGGGTGACGGTCACGGTACGCCGGCGGGAGTTCGCCGTGGCGGCTACGGTGGTGCGGATACGTTCGATGCTGCCGCTCGAGTCCTTGATACCGATGATATTGGGGTGGTTGGCCAGTTCGGCGATCAGTTCAACGGGAATCTGGTACGGGACGAACTTTGGGATGTTGTACAGGATGACCGGCAGTGGCGAACGGTCGGCTACACTCTCAAAATAGTTACGGATGGCGGCGGCAGAAAGCTGCCCGGAATAGTAGCTGGGCGGGCGAAGAAGCACGGCGTCGTAGCGGAATTCAGCGGCAGCTTCAGTCAGGGCGACGGTCGTTCCCACGCCTTCGCGGCCGACCCCGGCGATCAGGACTTTCTCGGGTGCTGAGGCCTCAGCGGCGACGCGCAGAACGTTGCGCGACTCCTCGTCATCGAGCATGACAGCCTCGCCGGTTGAGCCGAGAACCAGCATGCCGGCCAGCAGGCTGCGCGAGTAACGTGCCATGTTGGCCTCGATCTTGCGGAAGTAGATCCGCTCGTCGGAGTAGAAGGGCGTGGTGACAGCGGCAAAAATTCCTTCGAGGAGCATGAGGATATTGTAGAGCCGAGTTCCCTGCTGCGTTTAGCAAGTATGCCTCCACATTTTGTGGAGGAGGCTCTCATCGTTTGGAAACTGTTCGAAGATGGGGACCTATTAACTAACAATGTTCCACGGGGAACGCGAAATCATAGGAGTTTCTTCCCTGTTTTCCAGAGATTTTTCCACAAAGGATTCAAAATCGCCAAAATATTTGGGCTCGGTTCTTGGCCGTTGCGACCTTCTCGGAGTCGCGAGACCGGCTGTAAAAACCGCCGGCTTTGTCTAGCGGCCGTTGGCTTTGTGTAATTCCTGCAGATTGAAGACCGTGGTCTGGTGGCGCTGCATCGCGGCGATGCCTTCGGCGGCGGCCTGCGCAGCGGCCAACGTGGTAATGGTCGGGACGCGCGCAAGGACTGCTGCTCGACGAATGGCCTTCTCGTCGAAGAATGTGTCCTGGCCGCGCGGCGTGTTCACGATGAGCTGGATCCGATCACCTTTGATAAGGTCGACGGCGTTGGGGCGACCCTCCTTTACTTTGAAGACCCTTTCGACCGACAAGCCGGCCTTTTCAAGCACCTTGGCTGTTCCCTCGGTGGCGACGATATTAAAGCCGAGGTGCACGTAGCGGCGGGCGAGGTCGATCACCGCTTCTTTATCGTGGTCGTTGACGGTAAAAAAGACCGTACCGCTGGTGGGTAGAATCTGTCCGGCCGAGAGCTGCGCCTTGGCGAAGGCTTCGCCGAAGCTTGCGGCCACGCCCATCACTTCTCCGGTGGATTTCATTTCCGGGCCCAGGACCGTGTCGACGCCGGCAAACTTGTTCCACGGGAAGACCGGCGACTTTACGTAGTAATGGGTTCCGGTGCCGAGGTCATTGCCGCCGGCGAGTTCGTCGGGCAAGAGGTCGCGGAGAGTGCGGCCGGTCATGAGCCGGGATGCGACCTTGGCGAGCGGAATGCCTGTGGCCTTTGAGACGTACGGGACCGTGCGCGAGGCGCGGGGATTGACCTCGATGACGTAGACGCAGTCTTTGCCCTCGACGTCTTTCTGGATGGCGAATTGCAGATTAACGAGGCCGATAACTTTCAAGGCTAACGCGAGCTTTCTGGTGTAAGTGCGTAGAGTGTCGAGAGTTTCAGGTGCGATGTCAACGGCCGGCAGGACGCATGAGGAGTCGCCGGAATGGATGCCGGCCTCCTCAATATGCTGCATGATACCGGCGATCAGAACGTCTTTGGAGTCGCACAGCGCGTCGACGTCGACCTCGATGGCGTTCTCAAGAAAGTGGTCGATGAGGACGGGGCGCTCCTGCGAGTACTCGACAGCTTCGCGCATATAGCGGTCGACGGCGGCGGCGTTGTAGGCGATGACCATGGCACGGCCGCCGAGCACGTAACTGGGGCGCACCAGGACCGGGTAGCCGATGCGCTCACCTACGGCTAAAGCTTCGGCGACGCTTGTGGCGGTTCCTCCTGGAGGCTGCGGAATCTCCAATTCTTCAAGCAGTTTGCCGAAGCGTTTGCGATCTTCAGCGAGGTCGATCGACTCGGGTGAAGTGCCGATAATGGGCACTCCAGCGGCGCGAAGGCGCTGGGCCAGGTTCAAGGGGGTCTGTCCACCGAACTGGACGATCATGCCGATTTTGGCGCCTGACTGCGCTTCATGGTTGTAGACGGCCAGCACGTCTTCAAGCGTAAGAGGCTCAAAATAAAGGCGGTCGCTGGTGTCGTAATCGGTTGAGACAGTCTCAGGGTTGCAGTTGACCATGATGGTCTCGTAACCATCGTCTTTGAGCGCGAATGCGGCGTGGCAGCAGCAATAGTCGAACTCGATGCCCTGACCGATGCGGTTGGGGCCGGAACCGAGAATGATGATCTTGGGGGTTTGGGTCGGGGGCGCCTCGTCTTCTTCGTCGTAGGTGGAGTAGAGGTACGGCGTCATGGACTCGAACTCGGCGGCGCAGGTGTCGACCAGCTTGAAGACGGGGCGGATTCCCTTCCCCTCGCGCAGTTCCCTCACCCGTTTTACGCCTTCGTGACCCTCGAGCTTCCACTCGGTGGCAATGCGCTCGTCGCTGAGGCCGAGGCGTTTGAGCTTCCGTAGATGCTCGGTTGGGATGGTGTCGGGACTGGTGGTCGAAATGGCCATTTGTTCGAGCGTGATTTCGCGGATCTGGTAAAGGAACCAGGGGTCCATACCCGTGAGCCGGGCTACCTCGCGGACGCTCATACCGCGCTCGAAGGCATAGCGGATGTAGCCGAGGCGCTCGGGTTTAGGGGTGACGAGCATCTGTGTAAGGCGCCTGGGTTCAAGCACTTCTGCGCCGGTCTTCTTGCCGGTTTCAAGTGCGCGCCACGCCTTCATCAGCGCTTCTTTGAAGGTTCGGCCCATGGCCATGACTTCGCCCACGGACTTCATTTGCGGCCCGAGCACGTCGTCGGCTCCGGGGAATTTCTCGAACTGCCACTTGGGGATTTTGACTACCACGTAGTCGATGGTGGGCTCGAAGCAGGCGGGCGTTTTGCGGGTAATGTCGTTGGGAATCTCGTCGAGAGTGTAGCCGACGGCGAGTTTGGCGGCGATTTTGGCGATTGGAAAACCGGTGGCCTTAGACGCAAGAGCCGAGGAGCGGGAGACGCGCGGGTTCATCTCGATGACGGTCATGCGACCGTCGACGGGATTGACGGCAAACTGAACGTTGGAGCCACCGGTTTCGACGCCGATCTCGCGCATGACGGCGATGGCTGCATCCCGCATCTTCTGGTATTCGCGGTCGGTGAGGGTTTGGGCGGGGGCGACGGTGATGGAGTCGCCGGTGTGGACGCCCATAGGATCGAAGTTCTCGATAGAGCAGATAATAATGACGTTATCTGCCAGATCGCGCATCACTTCCAGCTCGTATTCCTTCCAGCCTAGGACCGATTCCTCAACCAGGCACTCGTGGACGGGCGAGAGGTCGAGGCCGCGGGCGAGGATTTCCATTAACTCTTCGCGGTTGTAGGCGATGCCGCCGCCGGAGCCGCCGAGGGTAAAGCTGGGGCGGATGAGCACCGGGAAACCGAGCTTGCCGGCGAAGTCGAGACCGTCGCGCAGGTTGTTGACCAGGGCGGATTTCGAGACCTCGAGTCCGATGCGGACCATGGCGTCTTTGAATAGCAGGCGGTCTTCGGCCTTCTTGATGGCTTCAAGCTTGGCGCCGATGAGTTCGACGTTATAGCGATCGAGGACGCCGGTGTCGGCCAGGTCGACGGCGAGGTTGAGAGCAGTTTGGCCGCCGACTGTAGGCAGCAGGGCGAACTTGCCGGAGCTGGGGTCGCCGGCGAGCATCTCAGACTCGATGCGGATGATTTCTTCGACGTACTCGTGGGTGAGCGGCTCAATATAGGTGCGGTCGGCGAGCTCGGGGTCGGTCATGATGGTGGCCGGATTCGAGTTGACCAGCACCACCTCGTAGCCCTCTTGCTTGAGAGCTTTGCAGGCCTGGGTGCCCGAATAGTCGAACTCGGCCGACTGGCCGATCACGATCGGGCCGGAGCCAATTACGAGGATCTTTTGAATGTCATTTCTGCGTGGCATTTTCTGCTTTGATCTTCCCTTTTGCTTTAGGTCTTTGTGGTGACGTTTTGAAAGGGCACGACTTCAGTCGTGCCGCCGACCGCGTCATTGATCGGTGGCTTTAGCCACTGAGGGACGGGGTCCAATTTCCAGCCCGGATAGGCGGAGGAGTAACGGAATTCTCGAGATTCGCCGCACAGATGTCTCTTCGTCGGGTTAAGGTGGATGTAGTGCAAGTGAAGGTCGTAGTCCTCCGTGTCGCGAATTCTATGATCTGCAAAGCCGCGCTGCCAGATTTCGGCATTCGATCCAAGATCTTTCTTTGCCCGGTAAGAGAATCCGCCCTTAATCAGCTGGACGGCGCGTTCAAGGGCGATTGCCGGTGAAATCAAAACATGGAAATGGTCTGGCATAACAACAAATTCGTGAAGGAGATACGCATCGCCGCGATGAGCGAGCAAGTTCCTGAAGAAGAGCCTTGCCCACGGCTCGGCCTGGAACAATGCACGGCCTTCCCAAGTCTTTGAGGTCACGAAGTAGGTCTGCGAGTTGTTAGTTGCGTGCTCGCGCGTGGGTTTCAAAACCATCCCTCAGCGGCTAAAGCCGCGGCTTCCTGAGCATCTGTGGCGGCACGGATGAATCCGTGCCCTTTCAAAACAACGCTGTCACCAAGACCGTGCTGCCGCAGCGTTCGTTCCAAAAAACAGCGGAGCCAAAAGCCCCGCTGCTGGTGAATGCCGAAACTTTTGCCTGCCCTGAGGTTCATCCCTTCCACTCCTCCATCATTCTGCGGAAATCGCGGAACAGGTAGTGCGAGTCATGCGGGCCGGGGGCTGCTTCGGGGTGATACTGGACGCTGAAGAGGGGCAGCGTTTTGTGGCGTAAACCCTCAAGAGTCTGATCGTTAAGGTCGAAGTGGGTTAGCTCGACTTCGTTAGCGTTGATGGAATCAGGATCGACGGCGAAGTTGTGATTGTGGGCCGTGATCTCAACCTTGCCGGTGGAGTTGTTGCGGACCGGATGGTTGCCGCCGTGGTGGCCGAACTTGAGCTTGTAGGTGCGGCCGCCGAGAGCCAGGCCGGTGAGCTGGTGGCCGAGACAGATGCCGAAGACCGGAACGCGTCCCATGAACTGGCGGATGGATTTAACTGCGTAGTCAACCGGCTCGGGGTCGCCAGGCCCATTGGAAAGGAAGACGCCGTCGGGCTTCATGGCTAGCACGTCATCTGCGGAAGTCTGGGCCGGAACCACGGTTACGCGGCAGTTCTCACGCGTTAACATGCGCAATATGTTGTGCTTGATGCCAAAATCATAAGCTACTACATGAAGTTGTTGCGCTTTAGAGCTCAATTCCAATTGGTTAGGCAAGAGAGAATTACCGGTTTGGTTGCGTTCGTCGTCGGAATCGAACTCGTAAACTGAGTTGGTAGTGACGATTTTGGCCAGGTCGGTGCCGTCCATCTTGCGAATGTTTCTGGCTTTCTGGATTAGAGCGTTGGGGTCTACAAAATTTGTCGAGATGACACCGCGCATGACGCCATGGGTGCGCAAGTGGCGAACCAGGGCGCGGGTGTCGATCTCGGCGAGGACCGGGACTGAATAGCGCTCCATATATTCGTCGGTGACCTGTTCGGAGCGCCAGTTTGAACTGATGGCGGAGAACTCGCGGACGATGAGGCCTTCAATATAGGGCTTGGCGGACTCATTATCGGCGTGGTTGGTGCCGTAGTTTCCGATTTGGGGATTTGTGAGAACGACGATTTGACCGGCATAGGAGGGGTCTGTTGCGATCTCCTGATAACCGGTAAGTGATGTATTAAAAACGACTTCGCCCTGGCATTCGCCGGGGTGCCCATAGCTGTGGCCACGGAATATGCGCCCGTCTTCGAGCGCAAGGATCGCCTGCATTGCCGCTCCGAGGAGTGGATTCAATCGATTTTAGCAGGTTTTGGGCGGTGGATTTCTGGACAGAAATCAGCTTTTAACGAACTACGCCCACATCCTTCTTCGGCCAGTAGACAAAGGCTGCTTTGCCGTAGATGAGCTCGCGGGCGACGGGACCGAAGACGCGGCTATCCTGCGAGATTGATCGGTGGTCTCCCATCATGAAGTAGTGATCGGGCGGGATGGTGATCTCGGAATAGGAGTGGTCGTCGCGGTACTCGTCGGGCACATAGGGCTCGTTGATAGGGTTCCCGTTAATGTAGACCTGGCCCTGGATGATGTGGAGGCGATCGCCAGGCAGGCCGATGACCCGCTTGATGTAGCTCTTTTCTTCATCTTCAGGATAGCGAAAGACTACGACGTCGCCCCGGTTGATGGCCTGTATGTGATAGACAAACTTATTGATAAACAGGCGGTCGCGGTCTTCGAGCCGGGGTAGCATGCTGGTGCCTTCGACACGGACGGGCTGGTAGAGGAAGGTGATGATCAGGACGGATGCGAGGGCCGAGAACACGAGGTCGCGCAGCCAGAGACGCAGCGAACTTGTCTCCACCCGTGTAGGAGGTAAAGGCCGCTCAGTCACAGGAATGTTGCCGGGGCTTGAATCTGCTGGCGGTTCGGGGACCATCGCCATGGCTCTCTTCATCCTTAAGAATCAGTTTGTTGGGGAGCCATCGTTGTGCATACCCATCATAACAATGCGGTTGTGCGTAACTTTTGCACGCCGGCTGGGCTGCAGGAGAGGGCCCTTCCAAAGAGTATAGACGAGGTTCGTCCAAAACGGTTCCAGCTTGTTTTGAGAGCGGAATTGGTAACCGCAAATATCTCTTGAAGAGCACCTGTGCGGCCGATGAAGAAACTAAGTATCTGCGAATGCTGGAGATGGCCTGAAGGTAACTATTACTAGTAATCACTCATTGTGTGCATTGCAGGTAATCACGAGTAATGCTGAAATGTTGACAATTCCAGAGAGGAGAGCAAGACAGCAACCACTGTCGCGCTGCAGAATATGGCAACTTACCTTCCTTTTTCAGATGTTGTCGCCGCCTATGGCTATAGACAGCCGCCTTTGGCAAGGCAGCGCGTCAACCTGCTCATGCTGGCATTCGCTTACGTGGTCATGGGAGGCGCCCTAGGAACAGTTGCGGGCACCGGCCTGGCCATGGCATCGTTCCACTCTGGCTTTCCGACACTCGTGTTTCAAGTCTCGCCTCCTGTCCAGGCCAGCGCAACCGTCGATCGTGTAGTTACGCCGCCTGCGCAGGTTCCCACGCTGACGAGCCATCCTGTTGATGCGCCTGCCAGCATTGCAAAACCACATGCATTCAGCCTCACCAAAGCCAGCCTTCACGTAACCCACCATCGCCGTTACTCGCATCACCGCAGAGCGCTGCTCATGCAGATCGCGCTCACGGCCGCTTCACCCCACAAAGCAACCCCGTCACCCGTAGTGGCTGCGGAGCCTGCACTTCCGGCACCGGTTGAAACCCCGACACAGAATTACAGGTTCTTAAGCGAGGGTGACTTCACGGTCGCGGACTTCGACGCCTCAACCGGCAGAATTGAATCCTATCAGGGCACGACATTCGTGCTCGGCGCGACGACGGCTGCATCGGCCGCGGCGTCTCTCGAAGACAGCGGAACGAGTGTCCATTACCGGTGTGACCAGAACGGCAGTTGCACGCTGTATCGTGCCGGCCTGGTAATGCAGAACGTGAGGCTGATGTAGAGTGCCTCCCGTGAAAGTCTCTGCGGGTTAGCAAGCCCGCAGTACAGCCGGTCGGGAGACCGGCGGTACAAATGACAACACTTTAACTTGCCAACCAACTCGCTAACCTGACATCCAACTCTTTAACCTGGCAACCAACTCGCAACCTCATCGTCCACGAGTTACCCTGACAACCAACTCGCTAACCTTGCAGCCAACGCCTTAACCCTGGCAACCAACCGAACCCGTCAACCTGATCACGATTGTATTTTCAAGTTATTGGCAGCCAAACGACCCGTTAGAGCAAACCATCTGTTCCCGAACAGGTTTGGGGAGTGGTTTAGGCTGGTCGGCGGCAGGAACCAGAGTCGAATTCGAACCCGAGCGGCCGGCCATATTTGACTCTTCGAGCTTGAGCGGCTGCTGGAGAAGCATCTCAACCTGGGTACCGGAGGGAATTTCGACCTCGGCGTTTCGTGTGAAGAGCGAGACGAGGCCGACGGTCGCAAGGCCAGCTCCGAGACCCGCCAAACCGCCTTCAATCGGATGACCCGTTGCAGCTCCTCCGATGGTGCCGACACCGGCTCCTGTCGGAATTGCTATCTTTGCCGTTTCTCCCGCGTTGCGACCCTTATCTCCGGCTTGCTCGATCGTTCCCTCTCCATCGTCTTTCACCGTCTGGTTCTTTGTCCCGGGCAGACTGTTGACCATGCCGGGAATTTCGACCACTGAGCCATTGGGAAAAATGATCGATGTGAAGTGCATATCGAGTTGAGCCTTGCCCTTGACGCGTCCCGGGCGGACAACGTGGTCAATCACTCCCTGGACATAGACTCCGCTGGGAATCATCACGCGGCTGCCGACCACCACAGGAAAGATGGAGGTGAGGTAGACACCGTCTCCCGGTTTGGCGCTCTTGGTATTGATAGCGCTGTTTAGCTGGAGCAGGACCTTGGTTCCTGTTGGAACGATGTAGCTGGGGCGTTGGGTAGCCGGCTGGGCAGCAGGTTGAGCAGGAGCCTGAGCTGCGGGCTGATCGGCGGGTGGAGTTGAATCTGGAGCTTGAGCAGGAGCCGACTGCCCAGCCAAACAACTGCACACAAAGAGAACCGGTAACATCCCCTGGAGCAATCGCACGCAAACCTCCCGAGAGTCAGGGTATAGACTTGCCGTTCGCAGACAAGGATAGCGCGCAGAGGCGGCGAGTCTCAGAAAAAATCAGGGCCGCGGGACGGTTGAATCTGCGCTGGGGCTAACATTCAGGTAGGCCATGGCAGATCGACCCATTCTCGTAGAGGGCGGCGAAAGCCGGCCGGACCCCAGGTTCAATCCAGCTCTTCGTGTGTTGGAGGCAGCGATAGCCCAGCACGCATTTCCCGGCTGCGCATTTGGGGTACTCGCCGACGGAGGGGTGGTTCTGAGTGGAGCGCTGGGGCGATTCACATACGAAGATGGTGCGCCGGCGGTGGCGGCGGAGACGGTCTTCGACGTGGCCAGCGTGACGAAGGTGGTTGCCACCACGGCGATGGCGATGCTGCTCTATCAGGGCGGCCAGCTCGATATAGATACTCCGCTGGGGGAGATTTTGCCGGGATTCGTGGTCGGCAGGCCAGCAGGAGATCGGGCGCGGCACGTGAAGCTGCGGCATCTGCTGGCGCACAATTCGGGGCTACCGGGGTATGTTCAGTTTTTCAAGAGCGCGCATTCGCCGGACAGGTTGTTTCGAGAATGCCTGGAACTGCCGCTCGAGGCTGAGCCCGGCACGCGCGCCGAGTACTCTGACCCTGGGTTTATTTTGCTGGGCAAGGCGCTTGAGGTGATTGCAGGTGATTCGCTGGCCAAGTGGACTCACCGGGAGATCTTTGCGCCGCTGGGCATGACCGCGACGCGTTTCTGCCCTTCCGAGCAAAGCAGGCAGTCGATTCCGCCAACGGAAGTGGACTCGACCTGGCGTTGTCGCGTGATTCAAGGCGAAGTTCAGGATGAGAACGCGGCCGTGCTGCACGGCATTGCGGGGCATGCCGGCCTGTTTTCAAACGTGCCTGACCTGTTGCGGTTTGCGGGTGCAATAGTTGGGTCTGGTGAGGATTCAGCCGCCGAAGCCGGGAGTGGCTCCCTTTTTAATCGAGCGACGGTAGATACCTTCGCCAGGCGGCAGCCGCCTTCAGGCAGTTCATGTGCATTGGGGTGGGACACGCCGTCAGAGAAATCGTCGGCGGGAAAGCATTTTTCAAAACACTCGATCGGCCACCTTGGCTACAGCGGGTGTTCGTTATGGATTGATAGAAAGGACCACATTGTGGTTGTTCTTCTCACCAATCGAACCTGGCCGGACCGGTCGAATCAGCTCATCAAGGAGACGCGCCCGGCGTTCCACGACGCCATTCGCGAAGCTCTGTAAACGTGGTCAGCAGGCGCGGCTTTGAAGAATATCGATTTATTGAAAACGGAGAAAATGGGCCCCCAAAAGGCTGCGGGAAACAGGCGCTGACCCCGCGTTTTCGAGATAGATTCGGAACTAAAGAATCGTCGGATAATTCTGAGTTGTTGCCAGCATTCCAAGCTACAATTAAAAATTGGGGACCGATGCGATGCTACCAAGCATAACCGTGCAAGAGGCGCCCGGAAGCCACAGAAACGGCACCGGAAAAACAGAAGCCTCTCTGCTCGAACACCTAAGTACAGAAGGCCAAAATGAGGCCTCACAGGGATTCGACACTAAATCGGCTCTTGACATTGCCCGCATTATCAACCACGAAGACGCGAAGATCGCGGGCGCAGTCAAGAAAGCACTTCCAGAGATAGCCCAGGTCATCGACCAGGTGGCTCGCTGTTTGCGCGACGGCGGCCGGCTTATCTATATCGGCGCAGGGTCGAGCGGCCGTATTGCCGCCCTCGACGCGTCAGAGTGTCCACCGACCTATTCGACAGCTCCCGGACAAGTGCAGTACATCATGGCGGGTGGCCCCAAGGCGCTGGCATCGGCTGTTGAAGTGAACGAAGACTCAGAGGAACTTGGCCAGCGGGACATAGCCCGCCGCCGGCCCACCCGCAAAGATATTGTTATAGGCGTTTCGGCTTCAGGCCGCACTCCGTATGTAGTTGCGGCGACTGCCTACGCCAGGGCGCGCGGCGCCCATACCGCGGCTGTTACCTGCAACCACGAGACGCCGATTCAATCGGCGGCGGACATCACGATTATTGCCGATGTGGGCGCTGAGGTTGTTTCAGGCTCAACGCGCATGAAGGCGGGCAGCGCTCAGAAGATGATCCTGAACATGATTACCACGGGCGCGATGACGCGGCTGGGTTATGTGTACGAAAACCTGATGGTAAATGTGCACATGCAGAACTCGAAGCTCGTGGAGCGCGGAATCAGGGTTTTGATGGCGGCTTGCCATATTGAACGCGCCAAAGCGGTTGATACCATCAAGAGCGCCGGGCGCAGCGTGCCGGTGGCGCTGGTGATGCTGAAGGCCGGGGTGGACAAGCCCGAAGCAGTGCGCCGTCTGGCCAAGTCTGACGGCAACGTGAGACTGGCGATCGAAGACAACGTGCTGGAACTTTAAATTAAGAACGGGCCGGCGGTTCTTCCGGCCCTACGATCCCCAAGAAAACCTGATTATTTGATCGCGCGTCAGTCGCACTTGCTTTACTGCGCCTGCGGTTGCCGTTGAGGCTGAGCCGGAGGTTGCGTTTGCGGCTGTTGCTGCTGGTGCCTGGCGCGACGGTCGGCGAGCATTTGATCGAATTGCTGCTTTTGCGAGTCTGTCAGGAGGGCATCAATGCGATTGCGGCTGTCCTGCATGACCGCCTGCATACGGGCGCGGCGGTCTCGAGGAGCGAGATTCTGATCAGTGCGGAGAATCTGAATCTGCTGCTGGCGATCGGCGATGATGGGCCTGATCTGGGCAACCTGCGCGCGGCTGAGCCCAAGTTGCCGGGCAAGGGCCTGTGCCTGGCGCTGAGGAGTTGCGGGGCGACGCTGCGGCTGCTGCTGGGCTGAGTTGTCGGTCGCGGATTGACCGGCGATGCCCACTTGCTGGTCAGACTGGGTGGGAGCTGGCTGGGTGGGAGCTGGGCTCGACGACTGTGCCATGGCCATTGCTGACGCGAGCACGAGCGAACAAAAAATCGTAAGGGTTCTGCTTTGCATGGTTCCTATCCTCCGACGACGGGCTTTCGGTCTGCCGTTTGTATTGACCGGTATAGACCCGGAGGGTGGAAGCAAGTCGCGCGCCAAGGCCCAGGGCTGATAGACCCAGAGGTCGCTCAGTTGAGCTTGTGAGCCGTTGGGGCCCGGCATGTTTCCGCCAAACAGCCACAGGTTTCCTGAGGGATCGATCCATGTCTCTGCAGTGTCGCGCGCCCTGGGAACGTTGTCGGGAGCGGGAGGCCCGAGGAGTCCATACGACCCGATCTGGTTGACGAGGTTGGAACCGCTCACCCGGGTCCATTGGCCGCCGCTTAACTTCAAAAGACGGTTGAGATCGCCCGCCGCGCCGGTCGAATCGCAACCACGCCCGCCGGCATTTCAGTCAAATGGACAGTGGGCATCTGTCACAGGCTGCCGGATTTAGTAGACTGAACGGCAGAATGTTTGTCTCCTGCTCGTTGAATCACCGTATCGTTTTTTCTCTTACCATTCTGGCGCTGGCGAGTGCGACTGTCTCTCTTCCCTGCCCCAGCATTGCGCAGAATACCCATCTCTGGGCCCAGTCGCAGTTTGAGGAGTTCGAGAAGGGCACGCCGCAAGGGGTGGCAATTGAGAGTGACGGGCACCTGCGCCAGGGACCCGGACTGAGGGATCTGCTGACCACGCCGTCGACGTTTGTGTGGTCGGTGGCGGTGGACAAGGCCGGGGTGGCGTATGCAGGCACTGGATCGCCGGCCACAGTTCTGCGCGTAGGGACGGACGGCAAGACGTTTACGTTGCTCGAGACGAAAGACGTGAGCGTGCAGGCGCTGAAGATTGGCCCCGATGGCGCGCTTTATGCAGCAACACTGCCGAGCGGCAAGGTGTTCAAGCTGAACCCCTCGGCGGCGGCATCGCAGAACGAAGAGACCGCGACCGTGGTGTTCGACGTTGCGAAGGCGGTTGACGGAAAAAGTGGCGCGTCAAATCAAGGATCGGGAAAAGCTGACGGCGACAAGACGGATGGGTACAAGCAGGGGCGCGAGTCGCGCTACATCTGGGACCTGACGTTCGATGAGGCGGGCCGGATGTATATTGCCACCGGGAACCCTGCGGCAGTTTATCGCGTGGATGTTTCGAAGCCGGGATCAACGTCAGCAACCAGGCCGGAGGAATTTTTCAAGAGCGATGAAGCCCATATTCGCAGCCTGGCGTGGGACGCGAAGGGAAATCTGATTGCGGGATCGGATGGATCGGGATTGGTATACCGCATCGATGCGCAGGGCAAGGGATACGTTCTGTTCGAGGCGCCGCGCAGAGAGATTACCTCGATTGCGGTTGGTGCCAACGGAACCATCTACGCCGCAAGCGTAGGCGACAAGAGCCACAATCCCCTGCCCCCGCTGCCGGTGCAGGGTCAGGGAATGATAAGCATCACGATTGTGAACCCGCAATCGACGCAGGCAGCAAACGAGAGCACGACGGTTCCCGAAGGCACTGAGATTTACGCGATCACCGAGGGGCAGGCGCCGCACAAGCTGTGGGCCAGCAAAGACGATATTGTGTACGCGCTCGCTTCGCGTGCCAACGGGCTGCTGGCGCTGAGCGGCAATCGCGGCCACATTTACCGCATTGAGGACGATGGCAGCTATGCCGACGTGGGGCATCTGGATGCGCAGCAAGGGTTGTGCCTTGCTGAAGTTAGAAGCACGGAAGGCACCGGCGGACTGATAATCGGCACAGGCAACACCGGCGAGCTGGTGGAGCTGGGTACATCGGACAAACACGAATACGCGAGCGATGTATTGGATACAGGGGCGATGGCTCGCTTCGGCCACATCGAGATTGAGCCAGGTTCGAATGCGTATCAGATTCTGACCCGCACCGGGAACATTGAACAGCCGGTTCGCGGCTGGACCGATTGGGAGCCGTTGAAGGACGGCGTTGTGGCGTCGGCGCCGGGGCGGTTCCTGCAATGGAAAGCGGTGCTCGAGCCGAACGGCGTGTTGGGCAGTGTTGGCGTGAATTATCTTCCCGTGAATGCTGCACCGGTGGTTGACGAATTGGTGGTGACGCCGGGAGCGCGCTGGACCCCGCAGAACCCCGTGCCCAACCAGCCGACGGTGAACATAACGCTGCCGTCTTCAGGCCAGAGTGTGACGTTCGATACCAGTACGAGCGCGAGTACGCCGTTGCAGGCTGTAAAAGATCGCACCGCGGTGACCGTTCGCTGGGCGGCACACGACGACAATGGCGACGATCTGACTTACTCGATTTTCCTGCGCGGGGATGGCGAGAAGGTCTGGCGGCTGCTGAAAGACAAGATCACCGAGAAGGCCTACAGCTTCGATGCCGACCTGATTCCCGATGGCGGATACCAGGTGAAGGTAGTTGCATCGGATTCGCCCTCGCATACGCCTGGCGATGCGCTGAGCGGCGAGAAAGTGAGCGACCGTTTTGTGGTGGATACGACGCCGCCGGCGGTGACGGTGAAGGCTGAGTTGGAAGATGGCGCATGCGAGTATAAACCCTGCCTGAAATGGGTGCATGTCACCTTCGACGCCGAGGATGCAACTTCACCCATTGCACACGCGGAGTATTCGCTCGACGCCGGTCCCTGGAAGTTTGTGGCTCCAGTGGGAGGCATCTCCGACTCGAAGCGGGAGCACTACGAACTGCATATACCCCCGCAGTCTTTTTCAGCGGTGCAAGGCGAGCACTTGATCACGGTGCGCGTCTTTGACAGGTATGACAACGTGGGCGCGGCCAAGACCGTAGTGCCGGCAGGCGCAAAGTAGACCATGCGATTCGAACTTGGAGTTGCGGCGCGGTACCTGAAGGCCAGGCGCAGGCAGGCGGTGGTGGGAATTGTTACCGTCATTTCCATCACCGGAGTAGCGGCAGGCGTTGCGGCGCTGATTATTGCTCTCGCGATCACCAACGGAATGCGCAGGGATCTTGAAGACAAGCTGGTTGATTCGAGCGCGCATATCGAGCTATTGCAGGCAGACAAGATGGGCATTAAGGAGTGGCGGCCGCTGCTTGATCGCCTCGAAAGAGTGCCGCATGTGGTGGCTGCTTCGCCGGGGCTTTGGGAACAGGTGCTGGTGGCACGGGGCGCGCGCGATGGCGGTGCGCTGGTGCTGGGGGTTTTGCCTGACGATGAGCGCAAGGTGAGCCACATTCTCGATCACGCGACTCCGGGCGCGATTGCGGCGCTCGAGCCGGTTCCGCAGGGAGCGCCAGCTTCTGCGGGATTGCCGCCGATTGTTCTGGGCAGCGATCTTGCCGATACTGTAGGCGCCGAAGTGGGCGACTCGGTGATGTTGATCAGCCCACAGGGCGACCTTACTCCGCTCGGTGAAATTCCGAAATATGTTCGGTTCAAGCTGGCGGGAACTTATCACACAGGCTTTTATCAGTACGATTCGCAGATGGGCTTTCTGCGACTGGCCGATGCGCAACGGCTCTTCGACGAGCCGGATCTGCTGTCGGTGATCAGCTTTCGAGTGGACGAACCGAACAACGCGCCGCAGATTGCGAAGAATTTGGAGCAGGCTGCCGGCGTGGGCTACATGACCACAAACTGGACTGAGGACAACCGCGAGTTATTCAAGGCGCTCAGACTCGAACAAATCGTTACCTTCATCGTGATCGGGCTCATTGTAATGGTGGCCGCGCTTAATATTCTTATTGCGCTCACCATGATGGTGATGGAAAAGACGCGCGACATCGCAGTGATGATGAGCTTCGGCGTGGAGCCGGGACAGATACGGCGCATTTTTCTGCTGCAAGGGCTGCTGATCAGCGTGATCGGAACGGCGATCGGCCTGGTACTGGGCTACGCGGCTTCGTGGGCCGGCAGTCATTACCATATTCCGCTCTCACCCGATGTCTACTCGATCGATACCCTGCCCTTCGCGCCGCGGCTTATCGACGGGGTGATTGTGTCGGTGGTGTCGATTGGGATTTCGCTGCTGGCAACGCTGTACCCTTCGCACGCGGCGGCAAGCGTGCTGCCGGCGGAAGCGCTACGGTACGAATAAACTATTTAGATTCAGCGCATATTTGCAATGTGACACATTCTGTGCCACATTTAGACCATGCCGAGCGTGAATCTACGTCAGCTTCGTGACACTCGCCAACTGCTTGCGTGGCTTGATGCGGGTGAGGTGGTAGAGCTCCGCAAGCGCAACCGCATTGTGGCGAGGATTGTTCCCGAGTCACCCAGGCCTGAACCGGTCAAGTGGCCTGATTTTGAAGCGAGGGCGAAAGCAATCTTTGGCGATCGCGTCATTCCTGCAGTCGACATGCTGATTGAGGACCGCGAGGATAGATTTTGAACATTTACGCAGACTCGAGCTTCATCGTTTCGAGTTGCGTCCAGGATTCGCATACACTCGACGTGGCACGGCGAATGTTACAGGGGCCTCGCGTTTGGGTTACGCTTTTCAACCGGGTTGAAATAGCAAACGCGATACAGCGTTACGTCTTCCGAGGCGCTATCTCAGCAGTTGACGCGCGCCGTTCATGGGCCAATTTTGAACAAGACCGGAACGACGGAGTGTGGACCGACGTAGGCTTGCCAAGTTCCGTGTGGGATACGAGCATTGCATTGAGTGCACGTTTCGGAGCCATCTTTGGCGTGCGTACGCTTGATTCATTGCATGTGGCCTGCGCCCTTGAGCTCAAGGCTCAGAAGTTCTGGACTTTCGATGCGCGGCAGGCAAGGCTGGCTGAGGCGGTTGGCCTCGACACCACTGCTTGAGTTCCACCCGCAATTCGTCTACACGGGCGTGATGATGCCGCCCATTGCGTGCCGGCGCGGCAGAACAATGCCGCGATGGTCGACCACTTCGTGGGGTGACTCTTCGGACAAGGTTTCTCGAGCTGTCAGCGCGCCGCCGCAGGCCGGGCACCAATCAGCCTTGGTCTCATCGGACACTATCGCGTGACATTGGGTGCAGGTGCGTTCCATGCAAATAGATTAGCCGATTCGCGGTGCTTACGCGGCAGGCTGAATCTGGCGCGCGATCAGCGAGGCCCAGGCGCGAATATCCTTCCAATCGCGAATATCTGTGGCGGCAATGTTTTTTGCCGGGAATGCAGGCAGATACCGCGCCAGGTTGAACGGGAATGGCATGTGGTTGATATCGAAGCGTCCGCCCAGGATCTTCATTTCCAGGGGTTGAATCCAGGCATATCTTTTCAGTTGATTGGCAGCCTGCTCGCCGGCTTTGCTGAATTCCTCAGGTTTACCCTCAATGGGTCCGAGCACGAAAAACCATTGGGGATGCGCGCCGAGTTGAACTGGAAACCGGCTGACGAAGCGGTGCAGTTCACCGGGCATTTGGCCCATATAGAGCGGGGCGCCCAGAATAACCGCGGAATACCGGCCCATCTTCTTTATTTCGCTCATCCTGGCTACTTCAACAGAGATTTGCGCGTCGCGCAGTACCTCGGCAATGACCTCAGCCACTTCGGCGGTAGAGCCGGTTCGTGAGGAATAAGCGACCAGAACGGATGCAGACATATGATTCACCTCTGTTGTGGCAGTCGTCGAATGATGGCCAAATCGAAAGGCGTGCGAAGCTTAGTGCTCCTGACCGAGAGCGGCGCAGGAACGCACAAGCTTCGCTCGGCATCCGGGGGGAGGAACGATCTTAGGCGAATTGTGCTCCCCGGATATGGGGTGTGGATGTGAATGCGGTCACAGTGCGGCGGGCGTGCTTTGCCACCCTCTTTTTGTGGGTAATCAGCTACCAGAGGGGTGCGGAAACCCTCGCCCGGTACACTGGATTCATGCATCCCCCGGTGCGCCTGATTGCCATTGACATGGATGGAACTTTACTTCCCCTGCTTTCGCAGACGGTGAGCCGCCGGGCAGCGCTGGCGCTACGCGCGGCCCAGGAGGCCGGGGTAACCATTGCGATTGCCACGGGGAGGCGTTCGGCCTACACCACTCCCCTGCTTGAGGGGCTTGGCCTGCGAGCGGATACGCCGCTCATTACGTCAAATGGTGCAGTGATAAAGACACTCGGCGGCGAGACCATCGACCGGTACCACATAGAGGCGCGGGTGGCGCGAGGGCTCTGCGGATTATTGCGCGGCTTTGGCAGCGTCGTTTTCACGTTTGACCGGCCGGGCCGGGGTGAACTGGTGCTCGAGGATCTGGAACAAGCACATGGGCGCATCTCGATATGGATTGAGGCGAACCGTAATGCGATTGAAGTGGTGAAGCCGCTCGAAGATGCGCTGCCGGACGGTGAAGATCCGATTCAGGGCATGGTGGCGGGTACGGTGACGCAGATGCGCGCCGCTGAGAGGGCTCTAAAGGCGAGCGAATGGGCTGGGGCTTGCGAGTCCGCGTGCACGGTTTACCCGGCGCGCGACTTGTCGATTCTGGACCTGTTGCCGCCGGGAGTCACGAAGGGATGGGCGCTGGCTCGGCTGGCGGCGCGACTCGGCGTGCACCGCAAAGAAACCATGGCAATCGGAGACAACTGGAATGACATTGAGATGCTGGAATGGGCGGGACAAGGCGTGATGATGGGAAATGCGGCGGGCGAGTTGCGCGCATTGGCGAAGACGCGGGGTTGGAAGCAGGCCCCATCAAATGAGCAGGATGGGGCGGCTGTTGTTATTGAGATGGCGCTCCGCAAACGGTCAACCGCTATGCGCGAACCCTCGGTTACGATGGATTGACGGACGGCTTTCTGGATTCCAGAATCAGACTGTTAGAGATGCACAGGCGAGGACTTACAGTTTTGGCGGCAGCAGTGGCGGGCTTGATGCCGCTGGCGCCCATGCTGCGCGCTGCCGAGCAGATTACGCTGAATAACGGGTTTGTGATGCGCTGCGATCATCACGCCCAGGTGGAGGGACGCGTACGGCTCTACCTTAGCGCGGGCGAGGATAACTACATTGAGTTTGCGCCCGAGCAGATTGCGGTGGTAGAAGCTGTGGCGGATGTTCCGGCGCCGGTCGCGGCTCCCGCGGCTCTTCCGCAGCCGAATGCGAAGCTTACGCCCGCCGACATTGGAGAGATGCTGGCGCGCGCCGGCAAGGACCACAATATCGATGTGGATCTGCTGGCCAGCGTAGTGAAGGCTGAGAGTGGCGGCAATCCGCGCGCTGTGAGCAGCGCCGGAGCGCAAGGCCTGATGCAATTGATGCCCGGGACGGCGACCGAGCTCGGCGTGAGTAACAGCTTTGCTCCGGAGCAGAATGTGCGCGGCGGATCGATGTATCTTGACGAGCTTCTGTCGCGCTACCACGACAACCTGGCGCTGGCGCTGGCGGCGTATAACGCGGGGCCGGCAGCAGTCGATAAGTACCATGGCATTCCGCCGTATAGCCAGACGAGGGCTTATGTTGCGCGCGTGATTCACGAGTTTAACCGGCGGGTGCTGGCGCGCGAGGCGCAACAGAAACAGGGTTCGCAGACCAGCGAAACAGCCGGGACCAGATAGTACTCCGCTTTCGGCGCATCCTTTACACTTTTATCTATACAGCCGTTTCATCAGCCTCTCCAGTTAAGTCGCAGGCACTGTGATGGAACGCAACGGTTCGGGCAAGCCGGGCTCTGAAGTTTCTGGGGCGAGTGCCGGGAGTGCCGCGCCAGACGGAGAAGTTTTGAAAAAGAGACAGTGGATTTTGGGGTTGGTTGTTCTAGCGGTTCTGGCAGGTTTCGCCTGGTGGGGCCGCGATCGAATCCAAAAAGAATTTAGCTTTGCAGTTTTCTGGCGACAGGTTTCAGTGGCCGACTGGTGGCTCATCGCGCTTGCTATCGCGTGCATCTACGCCGGTTACATTTTTCGGGCGGTGCGTTGGTCTCTGCTGGTGAGGCACAATCAGAAAGTTTCACCGCTGACCTTGCTGGGTCCGCAGGTGATCGGATTTACCGCGGTCGCGCTCATCGGACGCGTCGCAGATCCTGTCAGGCCCTATCTCGTAGCTCGCAAAACCGGCCTGACGGTCAGCTCGCAGATCGCGGTCTATATTGTCGAGCGCCTGCTCGACATGGGCTCCATGGCGCTGGTTTTTTCTGTCGCAATGTTCTGGATGTCTGCCGACCAGATCAAGCAAGGAATTAGCCACGCTGGTGTAATGGCAAAACTAGCCAGTTACAATCCCACATTGGCGCCGTTCGTTGTGCATTACGGAGGGCTGGTCCTAACTCTGCTTGGCGCTCTGTTTCTGGTTGCCGTGCGGCTGGCGGGTGAGCGTGTGGCTCAATTTCTCGAGTTTAGCTTTGGGATGGTTTCAAAAGGTCTGGGTCATGCGGTGGGGCACAAAGTTCGCGCCTTTCACGCAGGGCTCGACACGATGCGCTCGTACAGCGACTTTGCCGGCGCAGCAGGCCTTTCGATTTCAATGTGGCTTCTGATAGCGCTCGCTTACTTTGCGGGATGCAGAGCATTCGTAGGTAGTCACGCGTTGTTGTCGATCACCCCTTCCAAGTGCATCCTGCTGATGATTGCGAGCGGTGGCGCGAGTGTCTTCCAGTTGCCTGTGCTGGGGTGGTTTTCGCAGATTGGACTGGTTGCGGTGGCGCTGGTGGCGATACTTGGCGCCACGCCTGAGGCCGCAACGGCATGCAGTGCGACGCTGCTTTTGATTACGTTCCTGAGTATTGTTCCCGCGGGGCTGATCTGGGCGCAGTTTGACAACGTAAACCTGCGCAAGGTGACGGTCGAGAGCGGGCATGCAGACGAGGCTTTGGCGGCGGAGTAGGGTACGAATCGTCACCTTGCACGATTAACCCACGCCCTCGAAAGAACCAAGGCGGGAATTTGCCGATGGCTGACCTTTGTGGTCTCCCACCCATCGAGCAAGAAGCGCTCGATGGATGGAGCACAGTTTCATCCCTCCGTGGGTCGGCTTCGTCGGCGGAGGACTGATACAAAACTCACGTCTGCAACTTGCCGCGCTAAACGGCTGGCGGGGGGGGATCGGGAGGCGCGGGAACTGATGGCGGAGTGTCTGTCGGCGGCGGAGTCGAAGGCGCTGCAGGCACAGTTGCCGGCGCCGGCGTGAACCATTCCTTTGCTTCCTTGCTGAAAAGCAGCAGGCCCAGCATGAATACAAAGACGCTGTGAAAGATGAGCCCTCCCAGGCTTTGAAAGGCACTCACGATTACGTGAAACACCGTCCAGCCGAACGCCAGCCAGCGCGCCCAGTTCTTGCCTTGCAGCATGTAGTAGCCCGCAGCGACGGCGGCTGCGCCGAGCACGATGATGAGGACAGTTCCCAGGGCCCCCATCAATGTGTGTGCGTATGTCTTGAATTCGCTCAGGTGGTAGCTGGTCGAAACCAGTCCCACAACAATGTAGAGAAACGAAAGAGCAGTAATGGTGGGTGGGCGCTTGTTCATGATTTGGAAACTAGTGTAGCTGGTGCGGGCGCCGTGGCAACCTCACTTTGTTTCGGAATCAGAGGGAATCGCATCTTGAGTTGAAACAGTTCCGATCGAATAGCGAATCGTGTCGGGCCCCACGGCGCCGCCGGTCAGCAGCATGCTCATCGCCTGCTCCATGGTCATTGCTGTCTCGGTGACGCGGCTTATGGGTAACACCTGCAGAAATGCGGAAGTGGGGTTGATGGCATTCGGAAGCAGGACGGCGGCAAGGATCTCGCCGGTTTCGGTATCGGCCAGAGTGCGGGTGAGAAAGCCGATGCTCTTTTGCCCGACGATAGGAAAATCGACCAGCACGACACGTTGACTCGATGGCTTGGTGGCCATCATGGTATCGATCAACTGGCGCACCGAGGTATAGACCTTGGCGATAAATGGCAATCGTTCAAGCGCCGACTCAAACAGCCCAAAAGCCTGGCGGCCAATGACGACTGAAGTAACGCGGCCAACCACGTAGAGCACCGCCAGGGTGAGGAAAATGGCCAGCAGCGACTCCATAAAGGGATTGCTGAACCAGCCGAGGGGAAAGACCGAAGCGAAGAAACGCACGAAAGGCAGTCCGGCTTCGGCCAGCGACGTGAACAGGAAGCGGAAGATCAGGTAGGTGACAAACAGAGGGCCGATAGTGATGACTCCAGCCAGGATACTTCCCTGCACGCTGCGAACGGACTTTGTGAAGACAGATTTCACGCGACTTTCTCCGATATGAGGATACGCGACGGAGATGAGGGGGGCGGAACGTGAACCGCCGTTGTGTCACCGCGTTGTGTCGTCCCTACGGGACTGGTCTTATTACTTGGGGCCAGCTTTCCCCACTCTTCCACCCCAGGAAACAAAGATCGTTTCCTGGGGACCCCGGCGAAGTGGGGGACTAACATCCGTTGCGCCTACGGTGCACAGGGGCCATAGGCTTCAAACGAAGCCGCGCTGCCAAACCTGACCAGACTCGCATCTACCGACTATAGTGAGAGCTTGCGTACGCTGAACGGAGATTGGAATGGAAGAGTTAAAAGCTGAAGGGGTTGCAACCGAGGAGCCGAGGGCCGATCACCCTGGAATAAAGTCCCTGGGGCCGGTCGAGATCCTCCGCCCGGTGCACCGGCCTTCGAGGCTGGAAAAGACGGTAGGCGTGCTGAGAGCAATGCTGCCATTGGCCCAGAAGTTTCTGCCGTTGCTCGACGGGCAATATGGAACCGTGGTTTCGAATCTCATCTCCCCGCAGAGCACGCCGCGGCAGGTCGCCCAGACCCTGTTGCCGTTGCAGGAGGGCCTGGCCCAGTTGGAGAAACAACACGTTGAGTTGCGCACCCAGGTGGCTGGGCAAAGCGCGGCGCTGAAACAGATTAATGAACAGGTTGAGGCGGCAAAGAATTTGATCGAGGAGACAGTTGAAGGTCAGCGGAATCTGACGGATAGGCTGGAGAGAATACGTCGGAAAGTGAGCATTGTTGCCATTGCCGGTCTAGTGGTGCTGGCGGGTTTGGTGACACTGAATGTGGTTCTTTTTATGCACTTGCGCCGAATATTTCCATGAGGTTTCGGAGCGAAACGGCAGGCGGACAATCCCAAATGGACCGTTTTTTAACATCCGATCTTATAATATGAGACGCTCGTAAATCGTTTTTGGGCTTAGATGAACGCCTGTAACAGGTATTTTGGGTCAATTATTTCTGATATCAAAATATCTTTTACTTATACAAAAGTAACTTTAATGAATCCGGCTAACGCCGGCGAGCATTGTGATGCCGGCTGTTGCCAGTCGTATTTTCGCGAGACTACTATTCGGGATAGTCCAATAGGGTCGCTAATCTGGGGCGATCTTGTTCCAATCTATGCATGCAGTTATTCCCAAGTTCACAGAGCTTCACCAACAAGCGGCGCCCGCTGGCCCTGGCGCACGCGAATGGAGTGTCTCGCCATGGCATGGTATGCCTACTGCATTGGGGAAAAGCAATCGTTTCCTGAATTAGCTCGCCATCGTAAACCTGTTCCGATGGAATCGGTCGTTGGAGTTAGCGGAAATCAAGTTTTTTTGTATCCCGCCAGTGATCTCGCCGTTGTTGTGAGCGAGCACAACCCACAGGAGCCTCTCAATCAGAAGTCCGGCGTCGACCATGCGCGGGTGATTGCCGATTGCTTTCAGCATTCCACCGTACTTCCCTTCCGTTTTGGCACGGTTTTTAACGACGACGATGCGCTGCGGAAGTCCATCCGCTCAAATCAGCGCCAGTTTCTGGGCAACATTGACAAACTGCGCGGTAAGACCGAAATGCACCTGAAGATCTTTGTCGACGATTGTTGCGGCAAGGAAATCGAACGCCATGTTCCCATCGAAAGAGTGGGGCGGGAGTATCTGACCAACCTTCGCGAGAATGCCACTCGCACGCGCGAACGGCAGACGCGGGCGCGGGCCGTTAGCTTCCAGATGCACAAGCTGTTTTTACCGCTTGACGAAGAAGTAAGTTGCCGGCTCTCAGAGAACGGCAAGATGGTGCTCGACATTGCCCATCTGATCGATCGCAAATGCGTGGAGCGGTACCATAACAAGTTCGCAACGACAGTGGTGATGATGCGCGAATGCCAGATGCAGCTTTCCGGGCCCTGGCCGCCGTATCACTTTGTGCATAAGCTGATGCGGGGCTCGCACTCGCAGCCTGCGACGGCGGTGCCGGTCGGCGTGGCTGCTCCGGCGGCGGTTGAGGCGCCGGCGGTGGGCATGATGACGGCGATGGCGTAAGGCGCAGGGACCTTCTTGGGTTCTTGGAATATGAAAAGCCCCGCCGGATTGGTGGGGCTTTTGTTAGCGCAGCCGCGCTCAACCAACCACGATGGAGGGTCGGTGGCCGGTTTCGATGCGTTACGCGGAGCTGGGGCCAAGCTCAGCTTTTCCACCTGCGAGTGCCTGCTCCCGCTCCATCTGAGCCCAACCCGCGTACCACTCACAAATACTGTTCAGCCGGGAGTAGGTTTCTTCCCATGGTGCGCCGATCTGGTCACGAAGGCTGACGTAAGACATCACCAGGGGTTTCAGCCGTGCATAGCGATAGCCGTCATGATCCAGCAACTCATCCGCCAGTATAAGAGCCCGAAACAAGAGCTTCTCGCTCTCATCCAGCTGCCCCCTTTCTTTAAGATAGCGGCCCAGTTCGTCGAGCCCGGCTAGAACTCTCGGATGATTGGTTCCATAGGCCTTCTCGTCCATTTCCAGAGCTGTTCGAAGGCTGTTTTCTGCCATGCTCCATTGGCTTCTTCTTGCATAGATCCGACCCAGGCAGCGTATCGCAAATGCAGCATCGTGCTTTCCCGCGTCCAGCTCATTTTCAATCAGGTTGATGGAATCCTGCAGCAACCCCTCGGCTTCATCGAGCAATTCGTCCCCGTTCACATCGATCAGCGCGCTTGCAAGGTCAGCCTTGACATGCGCAACCTGCATAAACGGGAAGGGCTTCTCAATGTACCTCAGCGCTTGCCAAAGCAGGCGCACTGCTTCCCAGGGCCTTCCGGCGTCGCGAAGCAGCAGGGCGTGCTCCTGCGCCACCATGGCGAGCAGTACCTCCCTAAACGTCTCGTACTCGCTCTTATGCTTTTCGAACTCCTCCATGCTGCTGCTGCCAATCACCTTTTTGCCGTCGACATAATCAATACGGTTGGCTGTATTGAAGCCGATGGCATCGGCGAATAGTACCTGCGCATCGCTTCCGAGCAGATCTTGCGTGCGCAAGAACAACTCTTCCGCATCCATCCACTGGCCCATCTCTCGCAGAATCTTTGCCAGCAGCAGAGTGGACACGGCCGTTTGCATCGATTGCAGGCCGTAGTACTGCCCGCTTATTTCCAGTTCACGCCGGCAGATGGGCTCAGCCTCTTTGAACTGGCCCTTCTCGCACAACAGGTCTGCGATGCACTTGAGCAATGTGGCCGCATGCTGATGCCGTAACTGGTCCTCGTAGACCTCATCCAGCCACAGGGGCCGGTCCTTGGGCAGCGGCGGCTCGGCGCATGCTAAGTCAACTAGTACGCGCGCATGCGGAGCCAGGGGCTTGCTGCTTGCCGGCCACTGGATACTGTCTGGCGCGCGTGTGAACGAACCTACCATCCACTTCAAAGCCTTATCCAGCAATGGCAGGCGCTGATCGATGGGAATTGCCCTCCGCGTGACGTCCTGCACGAGACGATGCACAGTGAAAAACTCTGCCTCGTCCATACGGCTCACCAGCGAGACGTCGGCAAGCTCCATCAGCGCGTCCATCGCTTCCCTTCGATTCAACTCTTCCACTTCCCTTAAGAGGCGATAGTCTTCAGGTACAGCTCTCTCCGTCAGAGGCAGTGAATACACCTTCTTCTCAGGCATAGGATCGGGAGCCATCCAGCTCATCAGGCGCAACAGTTGCCGCGCGGGCTCAGAGAGCCTTTCAAAGGATGTTTGCCAGGTGACAGCCACGCTGTGGGGATACTGCATGGTCCGCTCGTGAAACCATTGGAGGACGCGCTCGCGGCCTTTTTGCCACTCATCGAGGTACGCGGTAAAGCTGAGCCGATAGCGGACGATATAGGCCGCTGCCTGCTCGAGGGCGAGAGATAGCTGGCCGAGTTCTTCGGCGAGATGGTGAGCCTGAGCTACGTCGTCGCGCATTTTTCTGCGCGCGGTGTTGGTCCGGTCGAGCAAGAACTCTGCAGCGGCATCGGGGGAGAGCAGATCGAGGGCGAGGGATTCAACAGCGCTGTCCCAGTTGCTGAGGCGGGATGTGATGACGACCTGGCCAGCACGGGTGAGCTGGGCGAGCACATCCTGGACGGCTGAGGCGGCTTCTTCTGTATCGACGTTGTCGAGGATGAGGAACCATCCCGGGTGTTGCTGCAGCCACTGTAAAACCGCTGCCACTTGCGCTTCGATCTCTCTTACATCTTTGAGTGCCAGGTCTAGCACGAGCGGACCGGAAAGCGCGGCCAGATTCTGCCGGAGGCTATCGGGCGAATCGGCCTGAACAAAGAGTAGCGCCGTGTATTCGTGTGCGTAACGGTGCGCATATTCGAGTGCGGCCCTGGTTTTTCCGATTCCCCCCAGGCCATGCACGGTGGCGGCTGTAGCGGACGCGGTAATGGCCGCGGCGCGCTGATGGCCCAGATGCTCCGCTGCACCCAGCGCTGCGCGGAGCTTGCCGAGAAATTCATCGCGGCCCTTGAAAAGCTGCCCCAGGCTCTTGTAAGGCAGGTTGTTTATCTTCCGATCGGGCTCTAGCTGAAGATCGTAGAAGACGCGCTGGATGAGCTCAGCGTGATTGGCGAATCGCTCACGATGTTTTCCGCTGGCATCAATGCGCTCGCGGTGACGCCATTGCAACGCGAGCTCTTTTTCAGATTGAGCGATGGGTAGGGCGCAGTCGCGTGGGCTGTCCAACTCTGCCATGAAGCACAGGACCTGGCGATCAAAGAGGATGGCCAGATCGTACTCCCACTGCGTGTATGAGCGTTCGGGCAATGGGGAAGGCGTGGGAATCCCCAGCCGCTTGTACATTGCCTCTACGTGTTCCGGAGCGGGTTGCGCGCCGCAAGCTTCTCCAACGAGGTGAATGACGAGATCGCAATCGCGAATATACTCGGCCAGCTGGTCGAGGAGCGTGAAGCCGCCCTGACGGAAGTCTTCCTGGATTTTGACCTCGAAGGGATGTCCCCTGAGCGCGCCAAGCTGATTGGCAAGTTTAAGACGGTAGGAGAAGAACTCACGACTGACACACGATAGAAATACCCTCACGAGTCTTGTGGCCCTCCGTCAGTGGTCGAACTTTGGGTCTATTTTATAGATGGCCCGGGATGGGTCAAGGGTGAGTTTGACAACTCCCATCGCGGGGATGGGTGCAGCGATGGGGATGAGCACAGACTCTCTTCACATCTTCCTTAAGGAAGGTTGTTACCGGCGAACAATGCTCAAGTTGAATAGCCCCATCCGATGTGGATGGGGCTATCGTATTTGCCTGGCTAAATGTCGGAGCCGACCAACCGAAGGGCTCTCTCAGTCGTAATACTCAAGCCCAAGGTGGGTGATCAGGTCTGCGCCCATGATGTGGCGGAGGGTGTTTTTGAGCTTCATTGACTGGATGAAGAGGTCGTGCTCGGGGTAAAGACCCTCTCGCGTCTGGGGCGACTTGAGATAGAAGCTCAGCCACTCCTGGATGCCGATGGACTGCAGTTCGGGCGAGCGCTTGGCGAGGTCGAGGAACAGAACCAGGTCGAGCGCGATGGGCGCAGCCAGAATCGAGTCGCGGCAAAGGAAGTTGACCTTGAGCTGCATCGGGTAGCCGAGCCAGCCGAAGATATCAATGTTGTCCCACGCTTCTTTTTCGTCTCCGCGAGGCGGGTAATAGTTGATGCGGATCTTGTGGTAGAGGTCCTTGTAAAGGTCGGGATACAGCTCCGGCTGGAAGATGTATTCGAGCGAGCCGAGTTTGGACTCTTCCTTGGTCTTGAACGACTCGGGATCGTCGAGCACCTCGCCGTCGCGGTTGCCGAGGATGTTGGTTGAGAACCAGCCGTGGACGCCGAGCATGCGCGCCTTGAAGGCCGGCGCGAGAACGGTCTTCATCAGTGTCTGGCCGGTTTTGAAATCCTTGCCACAGATGGGAGCGGCATTCTTTTTGGAGAGGCAGACCAGCGCCGGGATGTCGACGGTGAGGTTCGGAGCTCCGTTGGCGAAGGGCACGCCTTCGCTGAGCGCAGCGTAAGCATAAATCTGCGAAGGAGCAATGCCGGGATCGTTGGCCTCGAGACCCTTCTCAAAGTTCTGGATGCTCTGGTGAACTGCGGTGGGCTCGAGGAAAATCTCAGTCGAGCCAGTCCAGATCATCACTACGCGATCGACAGTCTTCTTGAATGCGCGAATATCTTCAATGAGCTGGTCGGCGAGTTCGCGCTTGGTCTTGCCCTTCTTGACGTGGGTTCCGTGCAGACGCTTTACGTAATACTGATCGAATACGGCCGGCATGGGCTTGATGGTTTCGAGATAGGGCTTGAGCTGGGCGAGAATTTCGGGCTTGAGCACCTGCGCGTGCGCGGCCGACTCGTAGACGTTGTCTTCAAAGATGTCCCAGCCGGTAAAGACGATGTCGTTCAGGTTGGCCAGCGGCACAAAGTCCTTGATCAGGGGCGACTGGTTCTCAGTACGCTTGCCCAGGCGGATGGTGCCCATCTGCGTGAGCGAACCGATGGGCTTAGCCAGCCCGCGGCGCACGGCTTCAACGCCGGCGATCATCGTGGTGGCAACGGCGCCGAGGCCAACCACCATCACTCCAAGCTTGCCCTTCGCGGGCTCAACCCCGGCGGTTTTGGACCCCTCGGACAAAGACCTGTCCGCGGGCGCCCCCATCTTCTGGCCGCCTGTTTGTTCAGTTGACATGTTGTTTACAACCTTCCTTCATGAATGATTTCGTATTGCAATTTCAATCAGCCGATACATGGGCTGTGTGATTTTCACGCAATTATCAAGTGAAACACCGCGACCCCGTTGCAGGCAAATCGTGCTCGCCTGTCTTCGGAGGGCTTTTTGTACCATTCGCTCTTAAGCCGCATTAGCGCTCTTTCTGCGATTCAGGTGCGACCATACAAACCACACCAGGGCGAGCAGGATTGCCAATTCGACCACCAGGTGAAAACGATGAAACAACTGCTCGAGGCGCGGATCTGAATCCCAGCGCTGTCCCAGCTTCATGCCCGCCCAGGCCAGGCACGTGTACCAGATCAATGAGCCGGCGGTGGTGTAAAGGTGAAAACGCACTCGCCCCATTTTGGCGATGCCCGCAGGGAAAGCTACAAAGGTCTGCACCACCGGCAGCATGCGCCCGACGAGTATTGCGATGGAGCCGTACCTGCCAAAGAACCAGCTCATGCGGTCCAGATCGTGCTGGCTCATCAGAACCCACTTGCCGTAGCGGACCACTAGCGGCCGTCCGCCTTTGGCGCCGATCCAGTAGGCCACCGCCGAGCCTAGATTGCATCCCAGCGATCCCGCGATCACCACAAAGACCAGGCTGAATCGGCCCAGGTAGACCAGGTACCCGGAGAAAGGCATGATGAGTTCAGAGGGAATGGGAATGCCGCATGAGTTCAACGCCATGAGCGCTGCAATGCCGGCGTATCCGCCAGCCTGAATAGTTTGGGTGATGAGTTGAACCAGCAGCGCCAGGATCTTTTCGTTCATGAGCCTCTTCATTATAAAGGGATTTACCGTGCCGCATTTATGTCAGGTGGCACGCACCTTGGCACAGATTCATCAAAGGAACCTTAAATTAGTACTTAGTTCTTTGATACGATGGGGTTAAACGTATAAAAAGAAGCTGGAGGTCTGAGTGGCTGAGCTGCCCCCTGTACCGCTTACCTTGGAGGGTTCAGGTGTCTTGCATCAGTTTTTCCGGTTCGACTGGAAAAGCTGGTGGAATACGCCGAAGTCCGACCGCGAGCGCATCGCCAACGATGCTACACGGTTGCTGGGCGACCTGGAACGCGCACCCGGAGGCGCGCAGGTAAGAAGTGCGCTTTACTCGCAACTGGGACACAAGGGCGACTTGATCCTGGTTCATTTTCGCGACAACTTCGGCGGCTTGAACCAGGTGGAACTCGACCTGGCTCGAAACCCTATTTACGACTACCTCACTCAGGTTCACTCGTACGTGTCGATCGTCGAATTGGGACTGTATGAGTCGACGCGAAAGACCTACGAGGATGCAGCATCCAAGGGACAGGAGATTCACAGTCCCGAATGGCAGGCCGAGGTTCAGGCAACGCTTGAGCGGCAGGCCCGCGCCATGGCGCCCAGACTCTACCCCTCGGTCCCCGAAACCAAGTACTTCTGCTTTTATCCCATGGATCGCAAGCGGGGCGAGCAGGTGAACTGGTACAAAGTGCCGTTTGAAGACCGCCAGCAGATGATGCATCTCCACGGCCTGATTGGCCGCCGCTATGGCTACCAGGTGAAACAGATCATCTCCGGCTCAATCGGCCTGGACGACTGGGAGTGGGGCGTGGATCTGTTCTCTGACGATCCGGTGGCCTTCAAGAAGCTCATCTATGAGATGCGGTTCGACGAAGTGAGCGCGGTCTATGCGCAGTTTGGCCAGTTTTACGTGGGCATCAGGCTGCCGGTGGAGAAGCTGCCGGCCTGGCTGAACGGGACGCTGGATTTGTAGGGGGCGGTTCGTTGCTCCACGCTAAGACGCCCCAGGATCGCAGCCCAATGAAAATCGCAGTGCTGCGCAAATCTCGTTCATGCGACGGGAGTGGAGTTGCGTCACGCGTCTCCCCAACCGCTCTTTGGATACTGTGACCGCATTGTGAAGGTTGACGGCGCACGGTGTCTTCATGCCGTCCTCGTCGCTCAGGACAACTTCAGACGGCACGCCGCGAATGGTCGAAGTGACGGGCGCGATCGTTACAGTCGATAGATAGGCGATCGCGCTGTCGCGGGTGAGCACCACGACCGGACGCTCCTTATCCGGAGGAGCAAAGCGATAAAGGCGCACATCGCCGCGAGCTATCCTTCCGGCCACGCCGCCTCGGCCTCCCATGGATTCGATTCGGCGCCGGACTGAGGCCACTTGCGGTAGCCCTCTCGATCACGATCCTCCTGGGCCCGGACTTCAAGCCGCAGCAGGTGCTCTCGCAGAGCGTCGCGCACCAGCGAGGAGCGGTTGGCTTTCATTCGCCTCGCAGCCCGGTCGGTGGCCATCAGCAGTTTTTTGTCGAGGACCACCTGGATTGTTTCCATGTGTCGACTCTAGTCCACAGTTTGTTCCACAGTCAATTGCGAGGTAGGGCGGCTGGCGATGGAGGCACTGCCGGCGTGGCTGAGCGGGAAACTTGCAAGAACAGGCCGTTTGGTGGAATCTATCGCTATGAGAAATATGGCTGAGGCGCAGAAGGTTTGTCCCGAGTGTGGCCATGTGTTTCGAGGGAACGGCTTCGACGGCATCGACGCCCACTGGCGGGCAAAGCACGAACATCTGATGCCATACCGGGACGCGTGGCCGCTTATCAAGTCGGGGACTTATCGGCGGCGGACCGGATCGATCGCAAATTTCAGCGGTTGCCTGGCCAAGCCCGGGACGCCGAGGCTCACCATCGCTCAGATCAAGAAGATTACTGAAGATGCGTGGGCAGGCAAGCGATGAAGATGGCCGCAAATCTGCTCTCCAATGCCGCTTCAATCTAGTGCTGGTTCCGTCGCCGTATCCACGATTACCACTTCGACCGAACTTTTCTGAGATTCCAATTTCAAGCCGAGCTGTTCTTGCAGGGCTGTGAATAGCCCGGGATAAGCAGCATCGGGCGGAATGCCGTCGCCGCGGTCGCGCGCCCAGTTGAGTTTAAAGTCGTAGTCACCTGTAAGGCCGGTTCGATTCTGAACGAGCCTGTCTCCGATCTCAGGCTGCGTCGTGAGGTAATCGGCGAGAGAATCCATTGAGGTCGCATTTGCCGTCATCGCAGTGTTTCTCACCGAAAGATCGTGATTCTTCTCGTTGGGGGTGGAGGTCTTGAACTTGATGCCGGATTTTGCGACGACGAGTGTATAAGCCGGGAGCTTGCGCTTTCCGCGACTCACACTGAGGCCAAAACGATCTGTAAGCAACGATTGAAGCATCAGGTTCCATTGCATGCGGCGGTCTTCACGCGATAACCCCTTTAGTCTCGCAAGTTCGGAATCGTCCACCTTGGCCTCAATATCGAAATGCTTCTTGTCAATCCAGTCGGGCCCGCCCAAGACCTGTGAGACTGTTTTCAGCCCATATGCGGAAACGATCAGATCTCGCAAACTGTAGCCTTCAATAGTCAGCCGGTCCGAATTTGAGTGCCAGCCATGATCGTTATCGTCAGGTTTGGTCGGCTTGATGGATGCGACTTCAAAGGCAGGCTGCTTCTCTGCAGCAGCAGAGGCCAACGCCTGCTGTGCATCAACAATGGGGCCACCCGATACTCCAGCCACAAGAACGCCGAATAACGCGCATTTGAGCGATGTGGCGCAGCTGGCTCTAATCATCCGGAACCGTTGCTTGCGCAAACCTATCGAGCGGTCTTGTAACATGGGTCAGCACGCCTCACAGCCAGACTATGACCAAAACGAAAAAGATTGAGAAGCCGGGCGGAAAGAACCCTCTGGCGACTACTGCAAAGACGCGGTCCCCACGCGGTCCGCTCGCGCCGGCGCGTGTTGCTGCGATTCTGAAGGGGCTGGATGAGGCTTATCCGAACGCCGAGTGCGCGCTCCACCATAGTTCGCCATGGGAATTGCTGGTGGCTACTATTCTTTCGGCGCAGTGTACCGATGTGCGCGTGAATATGGTGACGCCTGAACTCTTCCGGCGCTTCCCTACCCCGGCGGCAATGAGCAAGGCCAGGCAGCCGCTGATCGAGGAGTTGATCCGCAGCACGGGTTTCTTTCGCAACAAAGCCAAGTCGATTGTGGGAGCGGCCAAAAAGATTACGGAAGAGTTTGGCGCCAAGGTTCCTGAGACGCTAGCCGAGCTGATCACGATTCCCGGCGCGGCGCGCAAGACGGCCAACGTGGTGTTGGGCGTGAGCTTCGGCAAGGCCGAGGGAGTGGTTGTTGACACGCACGTTTTCCGCATCTCGCGCAGGCTGGAACTGGCCAAGGGCGACACAGCCGAAAAGGTTGAACAGGAACTGATGCGCGTGCTGCCGCAGGATCGATGGATCAGCTACTCGCACCAGATTATTCATCACGGCCGCAAGGTGTGCATCGCGCGCAAGCCGAAGTGCAGCGAATGCAATCTGGAGACACTGTGCCGGTCGAAGGACAAGACTTGGGAGAGCTGAGGTGGCAGGATTTGAGCCCTCAAATCAAAGCCGGCGATACTTGCGATTTATCCAGCGATGAAGACCGGAAAGACACAGGGTAATGCCTCCCAATAATAATGTGAGCATTAGACATTGGAGACAAGTGTCATACCACGGAATAGGCCCGAACGTGATCCTGAAGACGTACCTGAAGTAGAGAAGAAGCACAACTGAAAACAGTGCGAGAAAACTCAATCCAAGGCGGATCATCGACGCGCTCCTTGGCGCAATTCTAACTTATGATTATTGGGCTTTTTCCAGTTAAGGGATCGCTGCTGAGATGAGGAACGGAATGTCGGACACCTTCCCTTCGGCGACAGGTTCGCAGCCATATCCGTGGAGAGCTTGGCTGGTGACAAGGCCGATGGAGATGGCGGTCTCACACCCTTCCACGATGAAACTGTGGAAGGATGGGGCACCCAATTTGGTCGGAAGGTCAGCAAGATCGCGTTTCTAGCACGGCAGCATTAGTACACGGGTGGGGCCGGAATTGCGACGGGTGGAAAATCCAGCATGCGCGAGAATCCGGCGACCTTAACCCAATAAACAATCCACAAGACGAACGCGGCTGGCCCGGCCAGCAGATTAATGATGGGAATGATGCCGCAGCATCCACAGATGCACATGGCCATTCCGATATTCTGCCCGGGCAACGGATCGGGGCACGGAATGCCGCGACGGCGGAACTCATTGCCAACCGATTTGGCGATTGCCATCACCACGAAGAATTGCCAGATGAGGTGAAAGAGTGGAATGAGCTGGAGCCAAACCATGCCGGGTTCCATGGTTCGCGAGCCAGGAGGGCATTTGGCCAAGGTGTTTTGAAGCGTGAGCAGGTAGAAGATGGCCGGAATGAGAAACAAGAAAAGACAGAAGGAGAGTAGTCCCAGATGCACTGTGTGGAAGAGCAAGCCCATGGTTCCCTCCTCAAGATTAGGCGCAGTTTCAGGTTGAGGCGGATTTTAGTGCTGGGCGGGTAGTGGCGTCTAGGAAAAAAACGGATTTAGAAACAAGTGGGCGCTTCGACGACTCAGCATTGCGTGGGCGGCGAGGGTTTGATCAGGCCGATCCGAAGTACCTTGCGAGTGCCGCGACCAGGCCGGGTATATCGCTTGGGTTGGCTTCGGCGGCTGGGTCCCAGCCACTTTCGCGGAGGGTATGGCTGGTGATGGGGCCGATGGAGATGGCGGCGACGCCAGCGAATGGGAATGCGATTCCGGCGGCCTTTGCAGCTTCGGCCAGATGAGTGACGCTTGAGGAGCTGGTAAACGTTGCCGCATCGATTCCCTGCTCCAAAGCGGCGCGCAGGAGTTGAGGCGCAGCTTCGGGCATCACGTTGCGATAGGCGTCGACAACGTCGACGATTGCGCCCGCGGCGCGAAGGGCGTCGGGAATCACGTCGCGGGCGACGGCGGCGCGGGCAATGAGAATGTGCTGGTCGGCGAGGCTTCCCTCAGGGGCTAAAGCCCCTTCATTTTCGGGGGCGTTTACGGCACGACTAAAGTCGTGCCCCTTCAAAGCTCCGGCTTCTCCGGCACGGTTAAAGTCGTGCCCCTTCAATACTCCAACTTGTTCGGCACGACTGAAGTCGCGCTCTGATGCAAAATTCTCATCCGCGCCGGTTTCTTCGCGGCCTTTGAATTCTTGCCCTGTCACATTGTTTTGCCTCTTGAGAAACGCGTCGACGAGACTCTCCGCGACATAGTTCTCCGGCACAAGTGCGACGGCAAGGCCTGCATCGCGGGCAGCAGCGGCAGTGCTCTCGCCAACGGCCGCAACCAGGGGCAACGCTGCGTGCCCAAAGGTGGCTCCCATGGTTGCCGAGGATTCAATAACTGCCTTGACGGCATTGGCGCTGGTCAGAATCAACCAATCGTAGGTATCGAGCCTGCGGATTGCTTTCTCGAGCGGCGCCGGATCCTGGGGCGGCTGAATCTCGAGCACCGGAACTTCGACGGGCGTTGCACCTAGCTCGCGCAAAGCGCTACTGAGTTTGCCGGCCTGGTGAGCGGCGCGCGTCACCAGGATCTTTTTGCCGGTAAGTGGAGCGAATGCCATGTTTATTCCGTAATCGAGTCAAGCGTCAAGGGTGCTTGTGCAACCGACAGAATCTCAGGAAACCATCCCACAGGGGTTGAAACCCGACAACATTCTACGGGCCTTTCGGCACGACTGAAGTCATGCCCTGATACAAAGCATCTCTGATGGAGGAGAGCTGCCGAATTATTTGACTGCTCCTCCAACGGGGGCAAGCAATGCGCCGGCGCCCTGGCTGAGCAGCATCTTTGCCGCGCAACGGCCCAGCGCCTCAGGGTCATGGTGGTCGCGCGGGATGGAGTGGAAGATGCGCACGATTGCGCCTGTCTCAGGTGAAGCCACAACGCCGAAGATCTCGTCGTGGGGCCCGTCGCTGCCGTCGCTGCGTATGTGGGAGAGATTTTGCCGGCAGTGGATTCCGATGGGCACCTGGCAACCGCCGCCAAGGGCAGCGAGGGCGATACGCTCGGCAGTGACGGCAAACCGTGTGTCGGGATTGTCGAGGAACGAGAGCGCCTCAATGATGCCGTAATCGTCCCTGCGGGTCTCAATGCCCAGCGCACCTTGGCCGGCAGCAGGACAAAATATGCTGGGATCGAGCCGCTCGCGAATCCAGTCGGTGCGGCCGAGGCGATCGAGGCCGGCGGCAGCGAGCAGAATGGCGTCCACCTGGCCGGCGCCCAGCTTGCGCAGGCGCGTGTCGACGTTACCGCGGAACTCGATGGCCTCAATGTCGGGCCGCAGCGCTTTGAGTTGCGCGCGGCGGCGTTGACTGCTGGTGCCTACGCGCGCGCCCTGCGGCAGCGACGCCAGGCTCGTGTATTTAACTGAAACGAACGCGTCACGGGGATCGACGCGCGGAGGAACTGCTGCCAGAGCGAACGGTTCGGGCAGATCGGTGGGCAGATCTTTGAGCGAGTGCACGGCCAGGTGGACGCGGCCGCTGCCAAGCGCCTCTTCAATTTCCTTGGTGAACATACCCTTGGAACCCACCTCGGCAAAGGTGACTTCCTGCAGGCGGTCTCCGGTGGTTTTGATGATCTCGATTTCGACGGTGTGACCGCTTGAGCGCAGCAGGTCGCCAATGTGGTTAGCCTGCCACAAAGCAAGTTGCGACCCCCGGCTGCCGATGCGCAATTTCATCGGTGAGCCTCCATGTGCTGTTCGGGGACGGATCTTTCCGGCCCGGGTTCGGCGCTTGCGGCCTGGGGCTCTGTTTCCGGCGATTGAGCCGGGGGGGCGGCAGAGACAGCCCAAGTTTCGCACAGCATATCGAGCCGCGCGGAGTCACCCTCGCGCGCGGCCTGCTTGAGCGCCTGCATGGGGGGATGCAGGAATTTGTTAACCAATCCGCGGGTGAGCGCTTCGACGGCGGCCAGTTGCTCAGCGGTAAGCGTGCCCAGCCGTTTGTGAATGCGCTCGATTTCGCCCACTCGAATCTCTTCAGCCTTTCGCTGCAGGGCAACAATAGCAGGTGCGGCATTAACCGTGCGCTGGCGCTGATGGAAGCGCTCGACTTCAATGGCGATAATGCTCTCGGCATCGAGGGCCTGGCGGCCGCGCTCTTCGAGGTGCGACGCGGCTACCTGCTGCAGATCGTCGATGTCGTAAACAAAAATGCCGTCGAGCTTGTTCATCTCCGGATCGACGTCGCGGGGGACCGCGATATCGATAAAGAACATGGGGCGATTCTTGCGGGCGTGCAGGAATCGCTGCCCGTGCTCGCGACGGAAGATGGGATGTGGCGCGCCGGTGGAACTGATCACGATGTCGGCGCTGGCGGCTGCCTCGTAAAGCTGCGCAAAATCCACCACCTGCGGCTTGACGTGGCCTTCGAATTCCTCGGCCATGCGGCGAGCGCGCTCGGCGGTGCGGTTTGAAACCAGAATGGTGCCTACGCCCTGTTGAACCAGATGCCGCGCTGCCAGTTCGCTCATTTTGCCGGCCCCAACCAGGAAAACCGTGCGGCCGTTCAACGAACCGAAGATCTTGCGCGCCAGCTCAACTGCAACCGAGGCGATGGAAACCGAGTTCGAACCGATTCCCGTCTCGGAGCGAGCTTTTTTGGCTGCTGCGAATGCGCCCTGCAACAGGTGGTCAAGCTGCCCGCCCACCGTTCCAGCGGCGCGGGCCACGGCAAAAGCTTCCTTTACCTGGCCAAGAATCTGCGGCTCACCCACAACCATCGAGTCAAGGCTGGCGGCCATCCTGAACAGGTGCGAGACGGCGTCCATGTCGTGGTACTCGTACAGGTGAGGATTCAGCACTTCGGGTTCAATGTCGAAGTGATTGGCCAGAAAGCTGCTCACATTTACATCTGCGTCTTCGACCGCGGCCAGCATCTCAACCCGATTGCAGGTTGAAACGATCATGCACTCGGCTACCCCAGGCATGGCGGCCAGGGCTTGCGTGGTTTCAGCCAACTCGTCACGCGGGATAGCCACACGCTCACGCAATGCGATGGGCGCGGTCTTGTGATTCACGCCGATGAGTGTGAGCGTCATTGGGGACCGAACCTGTGAACCTGGCTGAAGAAGTTGACGCACCAGACGGCCATCATCACAACCAGTGCGACGCCGGAAACATAAGCGGCCTTGCGCCCGCGGAAGCCTGCGCCGCGGCGAATAAAGAGCAGCGTGACGTAGATGGCCCACATAACGTAGGCGGCCAGGATGTTGGGATTGAGGAAGTATGAAGCGCCGATCGATGTCTCCTGCACCAGCACGGAGCCGATGATGAGTCCGACGGTCATGCACGGGAAGCCGAATTCGAGGGTCGCGAGCGCCACACGCTCCAGCGTGTCGAGGGGCGGTAGCCAGTCAAGCGGACCCCACTTTGAATCCTTTGTGGGCCTGCGCTTGGATTTTATGCGCCGCTCCTGCACCAGGTAGAGCAAGGAGGAGACCAGGCTGAAAAAGAGCGCCGCGTAAGCGAGCAGGAGCGCAATGATGTGGGCTACGAGCCAGATATCGTAGACATTCTGGCTTGGGAAGCGATAGTGGTCGGGGCCCAGAGCGGGGATGAAGACAAGGAAGAACGTGACGGGTAAGGCGAAGATTCCAAGGGAGATGCCATCGTAAAGCCACCACACGAGGAAGAACAGGCCGCCTACCGCGAACCCCAGCAGCGATTCAATTTCGTGCTCGCCCACGGGCATGAGCCGATGCGCCTGGACCAGCATCTCGACCACGGAAACGAAGTGGAAGAAAAATGCCATTCCGCCGAGGTGAACGCACCACTTGCGCCAGCGCTCCTGGGAATAGAGCACCGCCGGGAAGACGGCGATGGCTCCCGCCGCGTAAAGAATAGCCGCAACTCGTAGCCAAAGAAGGTACATGGCGTCTTCTACCTTACGGAGTCAGGCGTCAGGTCACTGTGATCCATATCACCCAACAGGGGCCTATGTGCCTATACCGGGGAAGCCGGAATGTGCGCAGGACCCGCTGGCTCCAGATTAAATTGTTTTGGCGATGGAGAGGGAGTTGCGTGGGGTTAGCGCGGCAGCAACGGCCGGTAGATGAGGCCGATTACGATGCCGACGAAGAGCCACTCGAGGAAATAGATCACGCACTGCTGAAGGGTCAACTTGAGGCCGATGTTGAGGTTTGCATAGTTGTGCAATACAAAGGAGCCGATGGCGAACAGGCCAATGAGAGCGCCGAAACGGGTTCCCTCGAAAAAGCCGGAGCCGCCCTGGTATACGAAGCTGTAGAGCACCGTGAGCACGAATATGGAAAGGAGCATGGCGGGCATAGCAACAGCCATGTGGCTCATTTGCCCTTTCTCATCGCGGTAAACGGCGGGGTACTTAAGGAATTCGGTCTTGAGGGACGGGAAAAGCCCGAGGACGGCAAAGCCCAGTGCCATGTAGGCCACAAAGGCGCCGATGACTGCAAGGAAGATGCGTGTCAGGTTCATCAATCCTCTTGGTGGATCAAGGGGTTGGGCCGGGTGTGCATTCAATTTAAGTATTGTGCGGTTGGGAGTCAAGTGACATTTGAGCTGGAGTGAGGAATCCTGTTCGTAGGGTCTGGGGTGTGAATTACCGGGCCCCGAATTGGGCGTCAGCCGCGATACTCTTGAATGCAGCGTGGCCATCAAAGAAGACCAATCCGCAGCCGCTGAATTGCCGTTGCCGGCAGCCGGCGTGGCGGGCGAGCCTGTTCTCCTGGACGGCTCGGCAGCGCCTGGTGAGGAAGCGCCGGAGGGCGAGTTTGCGCTCACTTCTGTGCCCGCGCGCAAGGATAAGGACGCCAACGAGCTGACCCCGTTCATGCGCCAGTGGACCGAGGCCAAGCGGCAGAATCCCGACGCGCTGCTGTTCTTCAGGATGGGCGATTTTTACGAGCTGTTCTATGACGATGCGGCGATTGCCAGCCGCGAGCTTGAACTCACTTTGACCGCGCGCGATAGAGAGCGCAGCATTCCCATGTGCGGGGTGCCGTTTCATGCGGTCGAGGGGTATTTGTCGCGCCTGCTGAGGAAGGGCTACCGGATTGCCCTCTGCGACCAGATGGAGGACCCCAGGCTCACCAAAAAGATCGTTCGGCGCGAGGTGACGCGGGTGCTTTCCCCAGGGACGGCGCTGGACCCTACGGCCAGTCCCGAGCAGAACAACTTTCTGGCAGCGATTTACGAGGCAGGTGGGACGCGTGGTCCCAGTGCCGGATCAGATCCCTCCCACCCTGGCCGCAGTAACAACGACGCGGTGAGGGTGGGGCACCCCGCGAAAGTGGGGCACCCGCATGATGTGGTTTGCGGCATTGCGCTGCTGGATGTTTCGACGGGCGAGTTCAGGACAGCGGAATTTCGCGGAGCGGCCGCGCGGCAGGAGGCGGTCGACGCGATTCTGGTAGCCGGAGCACGCGAGGTGCTGCTGGAGGCAAACGCTGAGCCTGCGCCCCAGCTTGAGCGGATCGCGGCACGTACACGAGTGGAAGATTGGGTATGGACGCCGAGTTTTGCGATTCCGCTGGTGGAACGGCAACTGAACGTGCGCACGCTCGAGGGGTTCGGCCTCGAGGGCCACGAGTCTGCGACTATTGCCGCCGGCGCGGTGCTGCACTACGTGCGCACTACGCAGAAGAACGAAGCGCTGCACATCGATTCCCTGCGCTTTGAAGAACACTCTACCTCGCTCGAACTCGACCAGGTTACGGTGAGGAATCTTGAACTGGTCGAGCCGCTGTTCCAGGGGCAGGATGACCGAGTCACACTGTTTCGCACCATGGATGAATGCCTTACGCCGATGGGAAAGCGGATGTTGCGCGCCACTATTCTGCGACCGCTGAATGACGCGGCAGCAATTGAATCGCGGTACGAGGCGGTGTCTGAAGCGCATTCTGACCTTGTGAAACGCGAGGAGATCAGGCGCGCCTTTGCGGGGATTCTCGACCTGGAGCGGCTGCTGGCGCGCATCAGCCTGGATTCTGCCGGGCCTCGCGATGTACGCGCGTTGGGCGTGAGCCTGGCCAAACTGCCCGGACTGAAAGTTGCGCTGGGCGCGATGAATGCGCCTGCATGGCGGCAGATTGCGGCCCGTCTCGACACGCTCGAAGATGTGACGGCGCGGATTGCGCAAACCATCGTGAGCGAGCCTCCGTTGACGCTTGCCGATGGTGGAGCAATTGCGGCGGGAGTGGACACGGAGCTCGACGAACTGCGGTCGATTTCGACGACTGGACGCCAGGCCATAGCAGCCATCGAGGATCGCGAGCGGCATCGAACAGGCATCGCATCGCTGAAGGTGCGCTACAACTCGGTGTTTGGCTACTACATCGAGATCACCAAAGCAAACCTGGCGATGGCGCCTTCTGATTACGAGCGTAAACAAACGCTGGTGAATGCCGAGCGGTTCACCACTCCCGAACTGAAGGAATACGAGCGCAAAATTCTAACGGCGCACGATCGATGCATCGAAATCGAAAAGCGGATCTTTTCTTCTCTGCGAACGAGCGTGCTGGAGGCGGCAGGAAGAATCCGGCGTAGCTCTTCTGCCGTTGCCGAGTCCGACCTGCTGGCGTGCTTTGCGCATCTGGCGGCTGCGCGCAGATATTCGCGGCCAAAACTTGACGCTGAGCCGGTGCTCGAAGCCGTCGCGGCGCGCCATCCAGTGATTGAGCAGTGGATGGAAGAGACGCGCGAGGGACGATTCATTCCCAACGATTTGTATTTGCAGGCCGGCGAACCCGCTCCTCTAAACAACGAAGGCGCGCAAGCCCCGAGTCTGTTGCTGATTACCGGACCCAACATGGGCGGCAAGAGCACCTATCTGCGCACAGCGGCAATGCTGGTGCTGATGGCGCAGATGGGCAGCTTTGTGCCGGCACACAGCCTGCGATTCGGGCTTGTCGATCGCATTTATACGCGCATCGGAGCCAGCGACAACGTGGCGCGCGGCCGATCGACCTTCATGGTTGAAATGACCGAGACGGCCACCATTCTGAATACAGCCACGCGGCGGTCGCTGATTCTGCTTGATGAGATGGGCCGCGGCACGGCCACGTTCGACGGGCTAAGCCTGGCGTGGGCGACGGTTGAGTACTTGCAGGCCGAAACCGGCGCGCGCACGCTTTTTGCCACACACTATCATGAGCTGACCATGCTGGCTGAGAAGCTGCCCCGCGTGCGCAATCTGCGCGTTGGGGTGAAGGAGGGGCCGGGTGGAATCGTTTTTCTGCACAATATTGAGCCCGGCGCGGCCAGCAAAAGTTATGGCATTGAAGTGGCGAAGCTGGCCGGCCTGCCCGCTACCGTGATTGAACGCGCACGCCACGTGTTGCGCCAGCATGAGAAGCAGGAGCGGCAAAGTGTGCAGGTTGAAACGGCTGCGGAGCCAATGCAGTTGACGATCTTTACGCCGCTCTCGCAGCGCATCGTGGATCGAATTGAGGCCACCGACGTGAATTCGCTCACGCCGCTGCAGGCGCTGAACTTGCTGGAAGAATTGCAGCAGGATCTCAATGAAAAAGGCACCAGGGACTAGGCAATAGGCACTAGGGATGGGGGCGCATGGAGAGTTTGCGCGGAGCTGCGGGGAGTTTGCTGGTGGTTGGGCTCGGAGGAACGGAGCTCACGAGCCTGGAGCGCGCGTGGCTCAAGCTGGTGCGCCCCGGCGGCGTGATTCTGTTCAAGCGCAACATCACAGACCCCCTGCAGACACGGGCGCTGCTCGATGAAGTTACGAACTACTGCGCTACCCATGCGGTGCGATGCGTCGACATTGAAGGCGGCACCGTGAATCGGGTGCGCGACGCGCTGGCTCCGCTGCCGTCGGCGCAGGCGGTTGGCGCGGCAATGCGCAAGCTGAGCAAGCCGCAACTGGCGCGCGAACACGGTGATCTGATTGCATGCGCGACCAGCGCATTTGGATTCAACACCACGCTGGCGCCGGTAGTCGACTTGGCGTTGCCTGAAGCCGCTGAAGTGCTGGGCTCGCGTCCGCCCGGAACAAACGCGGCGGAGGTGACAGCCTATGCGCGTGAATTTCTCACCGGACTTCGAGCCCATGAAATCACAGGCTGCGGCAAACATTTTCCCGGCCTGGGTGGCGCGACGGGCGACACGCATTTTGTGATGCCGGAGATCGACCGCAACTGGAAGCAGATCTGGAACGAAGACCTTGTTCCATATCGCGAACTGCATCACGAGATGCCGATGATCATGATGAACCACGCGGCCTATCCCTTTACGCCGGGAAAGGTGCGGCCGGCCAGCGCATCGGCCTTCTGGATCACGAACGTTTTGCGAAAAAAGATCGGCTATCGCGGCATTATTCTCTCTGACGACCTGGAGATGGGCGGCATTCTCAAATTTCTTCCTGTGGATCAGGCGGCAATTGCGGCGGTGGTTGCGGGTAGCGACCTGCTGGAGATTTGCCACAGCCCGGAACTGATTCTGCGCAGCTACGAGGCGCTGCTAAGCGAGGCAGAGCGGTCAGCAGCATTCCGGAAACTGCTGCTCAAGCGCGCGGCGGATGTGGAACGGAAGCGTGGGCGGCTTTACAAACGGCCGATCTCGAGGGCGCTCACTCTAAAGCAATTCGAGCAACTGCAGACGCGTATAGCGCGATTCCGCGACCTGATCGCGGCCAGCGAGACTGACGCAATTGCCCCCCGGGCGGCTGCACCCGCGGAGACCTCATGAAGACGACGGCAATGACGGTGGCGGGCATGATGAGCGGCACATCGGCCGACGGCATCGATGTTGCGGTGGTGAGAATTATGCAAGCCAACCCTGGCCACAAAAACAAAGACGCGGCGAGGGCGGGGCACCCGGACTTGATAGCGGGACGCCCGGAGCGTGTTTCGTTAAAGTTGCTGGCGCATGAGGCGTTTCCATACCCGAAATCGTTGCGGCGCGCGGTGCTGGATGCGATGAACGCCGAATCGATCTCGACCGCGGAGTTGGCGCGGCTTAACTGGCGGCTCGGCATCGCTTACGCTGAAGCCGTTGAAGAGACAGTGCGGCGGCACAGGATCAAGCTCGACCTGGTGGGATGTCACGGCCAGACGCTTTATCACCAGGCACGCGCTGAAGCGTACGCGGGGCGGCGATTCGCGTGCACGTGGCAACTGGGTGAGACGCAGGCGATTGCTCAGCGCATCGGCGTACCGGTTGTTTCAAACTTCAGGCCGGCGGATATGCTTGCCGGGGGCCAAGGCGCTCCGCTGGTTTCACTTCTGGACTATGTTCTATTCGCGAGCGACAAGCGCGGGCGGGTGCTGCAAAATATCGGCGGCATTGCGAATCTCACAGCAATTGCTGCCGGCGCTGGACCCGAGAAGTTGATCGCCTTCGATACAGGGCCCGGCAACATGGTGATCGACTGGCTGGCGCAGGAGCTCTTTGGCAAGGCGTATGACCGTAACGGCGCTATTGCGGCGCGCGGCAAGGTGCTCGTACCGGCGCTGAATGATGCGCTTCGCTATCGCTATTTCAAGCTCGAACCTCCGCGCACTGCCGGCCGGGAGCAGTTCGGAAAGGCTTACGCCGCTGACTTTTTGGACAAGTGCCGCAGGCATAGCAAGCGCGGCGAGGATGCGCTGGCCACGGCGACAGCTTTGACGGCCGAGAGCATTGCGCGCAGTTATGAGCTGTTTGCAATGCCGCTCATGGAAGGCAAGCCTCTGGACTACATCGTCTCGGGCGGCGGAGCGCGCAATCGAACCTTGATGCGAATGCTGGCGACTCGCCTGGAGCCGCTGGGTGCGACGATGCGGACTCCCGAGGAATTCGGCCTGCCCGCAGAATCCAAAGAGGCCGCGGCCTTTGCGTTGCTGGCGTGGCAGACGTGGCGCCGGATGCCGGGCAATGTTCCTGCCGCTACCGGCGCGTCGAGGCCGGTGGTTCTCGGGCAGGTCACGTATATCTGAAGGGTTGGACGCCGTTTTGCCCCAATAATCCATCTCGCCAGAGGTCAATCTGTTACATGCAACCGTCTTTGAGTCATGTACTTGGGCATTGGCCGGATTGCAGGACTCCCTCTCAACTTTTTCCGGGGCTGGTTCGTCTACCTGAATAGATAATCCCCCATGGCAGGTAAACCAATCCTGCGCGGAAAGACTTATGAAGAGCACGCAAATGAGATTGACGAAAATCCCGGGATTGCTGGCACTGGCAGCGCTTTTGGTGGCGCCTATTGCCCCTGCTCAGCAGGCTGCCCCGGCCGCCCAGCCCGCCGCGGCCGCCAAGTTTCTGGGCGCAATTACGTCTATTAACGGCGACACACTGACCGTGAAGACCGCACAGGGAGATTCGCGGCAGGTCCAGGTGCCTGCCAGTGCGATCCTGAAGCGCATTGAGCCGGGCCAAACCAACCTGACTGCCGCGGTAGACATGCAGTACACCGATCTTGCGGTTGGCGACAGGGTGTTGGTGAACCTCGACCCCAGTTCCACGGCGGCTGTGCCCGCTGCGCTGCGCGTTGTTGCCATCAAGGCGGCAGATGTGCAGAAGAAGCAACAGGAGGAGGCTGAAGCGTGGCAACGCGGAGTGGGCGGCCTGGTAAAGAGTGTGGATGCCTCATCGGGTGTGATTGTGGTTTCGACCGGGGCTGGACCGACCGCGCAAAAGATAACGGTGAAGACGACTCCGGCAACCATCCTGAAGCGTTACGCGCCGGGTTCTGTGCGTTTCGATGAGGCGACGGTCGCGCCCATTACGGCGATCCAATCCGGCGACCAGTTGCGTGCAAGAGGCGAGAAGACTGCGGACACTCTTACCGCGGACGAAATAGTTTCGGGAGGATTCCGCAACATTTCAGGGACGATCACTTCGATTGATGCGGCGAACTCGGCACTCGTGGTCAAGGACCTGGTGACGAAGAAGCAGGTGACGATCCACATGGGCGCGGAGACACAGATGCGCCGCGTGCCGGATCGCATGGCCCAGTTTATTGCGATGAGGCTCAAAGGACAGACCGGAAGCGGCTACGGCGGAGGAGCATACGGTGGCGGAGCAGCGAGGCCGCAGAGCGCTGCCGGTGGAAGCAATGCTTCGGGCGGCGCGGGCGCCGGTAGTGGCTCCGGAGCCGGAAACGGCAGTGGCGGCTGGCAGGGTGGTCAACGCGGTGCCGGGGGTAGCGCGGCGGGTGGTGCAGGTGGCGGAACAGGCGATCTATCCCAGGCGCTTAGCCGTGCGCCAACGATCAAGCTGAGCGATCTTCAAAAGGGCGAAGCGGTGATGCTGGTTTCAACGCAGGGGGATTCAGACGTTACCGCTATCACCGTGCTGGCTGGCGTAGAGCCGCTGCTTGAAGCGCCCGCGAGCCAGGACCTGCTGTCGAACTGGAGCATGGGATCGAGCGCACCGGAAGCAGCCCAATAGAGGCAATCACAGACTTATCAGGAAAAAAGAGGAAACGTGTACTTACGAGTTCGTTGCTTTGTTCATATTGTTATTGCGTTGGCACTTGCCATGGTTGGAATGATGGCGCGAGCCCAGGCGGCCACGCCGTCTGGTGGCGTCCAGGCCACTGCGACTGCTGTGCCCGCCACTACCGGCACGCTGCACGGCCACATTGCCGACCAGACCGGCGCGTTAATTCCCGGCGCGCAGGTCATTGTCACAACGGATAAGGGCAAGCAAGTTGCGCAAACCAGCGCCGATGCCGCGGGCGGATACTCGGTGCGGGGACTCGCCGCAGGGAGTTACGTTATTCAAGCCACGTACTCAGGCTTTGCACCGTTTGTCTCTACCCCAATTCCTCTCGCGGCGGGCCAGGTTAAGAACGTCGACATCAAGATGGCGATTGAGGCAGCGCAACAGCAAGTGGTGGTGAGCGACGAGGGCGGGCCGCAGGTAAGCGTTGAGGCCGGCCAGAACTCCAACGCGATTGTGCTCAAAGGCAGCGACCTGGATGCCCTCTCTGACGATCCCGACGAGTTGCAAAACGAATTGACAGCTCTGGCGGGTCCTTCAGCCGGACCGAATGGGGGCCAGATATACATCGATGGCTTTACCGGCGGAACGCTGCCGCCCAAATCGGCAATCCGCGAAATCCGCATCAACCAGAACCCCTTTTCAGCAGAGTTCGACCGCCTGGGCTACGGCCGTATCGAGATCTTGACCAAACCTGGAACCGATGTTCTGCACGGCCGTTTTTTTGTTCAGGGCAATGATGATGCCTTCAACACGGGGAACCCGTTCACCACGGTAATTCCGGCGTATCACAGCATTCAGGGCAACGGAACGGTAAGTGGAGCGCTCTCGAAGTGGGCCTCGTTCTTCTTCAGCGTTGAGCAGCGCAACAACCAGGACGCCAGCATCTACACGGTGCAGACCGCCGACCTGGATTCGACTTCGGGCGTCTACTACGTTCCCACCATCAACGGAAACACGGGCGACGTGGCAGCGCAGACCGGCAGCCTGTTTGCGCCGTCGACACACACCGAAGTTTCTCCGCGCATTGATCTGCAACTGGGGCAGAAGAACACGCTCACACTGCGGTACCAATTCGCCCGCAATGCTGCCAGCGGCTCGATCGGCTCCACGTCGCTGCCGACGCTGAGTTCCAGTTCCGACTCGACCGACAACACGGTGCAGATCAACGATTCCCAAATCATCACTGAACGAATTGTGAATGAGACCCGCTTTGAGTATGAGCGAGGAAACTCATCCACCACTCCGGTGAGCACGGCTCCTACAGTAAGCGCTCCAGGCTTCTTTACTTCGGGTGGCAACGGCGCGCAGCGAAACACCAGCGACAGCGATCATTTCGAACTGCAGAACATAACAACGATGACCGCGGGGGCGCATGCCATCAAGATAGGCGCATGGCTGCGCGACAATCATGAAGCAACTTCGACCGATTCGGGATTCAACGGCAGTTTCAGTTTTGCAACGGTTTACGATTATGCCGGCGCGCTGAATAAACTTGCCACCGGAACGGCCTGCCCGACGGCGCCGTCAGCCAACGACTTTACCTGCGGCTCTACGAATGCGCCCATCATCCTGAATTACACCACCGGTCCAATGGGCTTCAACGGAAATGTTTTTGACGGCGCGTTGTACTTCCAGGATGATTGGAAGGCCCGTTCGTACCTCACGGTCTCTGGCGGGTTGCGCTGGGAGACACAGAATCACGTTGCCGACCACGATGACTGGGCTCCGCGCGTCGCTTTCGCTTATGCTCTCGACGGGCACAAGAAGGGTGCGGTATCGAAGACAGTTCTGCGGGGCGGCTTCGGCATGTTCTACGACCGTTTCGGGATCGGCAGCCTGATGGGGCTCGAGCAGTTCAACGGGAATCCGTTGAAAAGCCAAACCGCGACAGTGATCAGGAACCCAACCTGTTTCGATCCCACCAGCCTGGCAAACGCCATAGCGCAGGGCTGCGGGACCGCCAGTCAGGTAGGTTCACAGTTCAATACGGTGGATTCGACCTACCACTCGCCGTATACCGAACAATTTGGCGCCACGCTGGAGCGTCAACTCACCAAGACCGCTACTCTCACTCTTACCTATCTTCACTCTTTTGGCGTTCATCAGTTGGTGACGCGCGACGCAAACGCCTATCTGCCAGGGACCTATGCGGATGGGAGTTCAACATTGACGGGTGTGCGGCCTGACCCATCCCTGGGAATTGTCGACCAGTACTTTCCTGAGGCGGTCTTCAAGCAGAATCAACTCATCGTCAATGTGAGAGCGCAGGTCTCAAAGAACTTCAACATGTTCGGCTTCTACAACGTCACCGATGCGCACTCGAACGGTGGAGGCGGTTCGAGCCCATCCAACTCATACGATCTGGATCAGGACTACGGCCGCGCCGGATTTGTACGCCCGCAGATGCTGTTCCTGATGGGCACTTACAACGGCCCATGGAAGCTATCGTTTAATCCCTTCCTGATTGCGCAGGCGGGACGACCTTTCAACGTGACGGTTGAAAACGACCTGACCGGCGATAACTTTTTCAACGACCGGCCCGGAGTAGTTGCTTCTTCAGACTGCGCGGCGAGCGCGGGTCCCCAGCCTTCGCAGTACGCCATGACGCCGTTTGGATGCCTCGACACTCTTCCGCTTGCGGGTGAGACGATGCTCCCAATCAACCTCGGAAACTCTCCTTCCTCTGTTGCGCTGAATCTGCGCGTCAGCCGGGCATGGGGTCTGGGACCGAAGACCGCAACTACGGGCGGTCCGACTCCTGGCGGAGGTCCTCCCCCGGGCGGCGGTGGTGGCCGTGGCGGCGGTGGCGGCTTTGGTGGTTACGGCGGTCCCATGGGCGGCGGCCGAGGCGGCCCATTTGGCGGCACCAACACCGGCCGCAAGTATGCGCTCACGTTCAGCGCGCAGGCATTGAACCTCTTCAACGATATCGATTACGGAACCCCGTCGGGCGTGGTGGCTCCGGCATGGGACTCGTCCACTGGCGTCACGGGACCGGGAAGCCGATTCGATAAGTCGACCAGCCTGGCAGGCGGAATGTTTGCTTCGCCCTCGGGTTCGGCGGCACGCAGAATCTTTGTTATGGCTGCGTTCCAGTTTTAAGAACAGTTGTCAGTGATCAGCGGTCAGAACAAGCAAAAACGGAGTCACTTGGGAAAAGGCTGGAGTGCTGCACTCCGGCCTTTTTTCTTTCAGGTTTCACAGCCGGTCACTTCGCTTTTAAGGCCAGCGCACGATACAGCGTCTCCCACTCTTCAACTCGGGAATCGAAGTTGAAGCCAGCTTGAATGCGCATGCGCGCTGTTCGGCCGATTACCAAACGATCTGCCTCAGGTTTGCGCATCAGCTCGAGCATGGCATCGGCGAGGGCTTCGGGATCATGTGCGGGAACCAGCGGTCCCGTCTCGCCAACCAGTTCGCGAACGCCGCCCACATCGGTTGCGACAATCGGCTTCTCCATCGCCATGGCTTCGGCAATCGCCAGCGGCATGCCTTCCCAGGCTGAACTCAAGACAAATCCGTCGGCTGCATCGAGCAAAGCAGGAAGGTCGTGGCGCAGGCCTAAGAATTGCATCGAGCGGCTTAAGCCGAGATTTGCAGCCAGTGCGCGGAGCCGCGATTCCTCGTGCTCGCTTCCCTGCCCCGCGATCCACAAAAATGCATTCGGATTGGACTTCAGGACGCGGGTAAATGCTCCAAGCAGGTTGGGATAATCTTTCGCCGCCGTGATTCGTCCCTCAGCGAGCCATACGAATTTGTCATCTGCGCCGAGGCTCTCTCTCAAGGTTGTACGTCGCGTCGCGTCCGGAGTGAATTCGCCCAGGTCGATTGCGTTGGGAACGACCGTGCATTTTTCCGCGCTGACGGCCTTTAGCTTCACGAATCGATCGGCTGCGGCCTGGCACACTGCAGTGGTTCGCGTGGACAAACCATCCGTCAGCCGATAAGCCAGCATGCGCAGCCTGCCGCCTTCGTAGATGTTATGGATGGTTGAAATCACCATCGGCCGGCCTGCGAATCGGCTCACAATCCGCGCAAAAATATTGGCATGAAAGCTGTGGCTGTGAATCACGTCCGGCTTCAGACTGCGCAAAGTGTGGCGCGCGCGACCAAAAACCGCAACGAGACTGAACGGGTTACTGTGAAGATTGAGGCGAATGACTGGCAGCGTGGTACGCCATTCCAGGCTTGACTGCGCCAGCAGCGTCACCAGCGTCACGGTGTGACCGCGGCTGGCCATGCGACCGGCGAGTGCGAGCACTTGTTTTTCCGCGCCGCCGACGCGGAGCGAGGCGAGCATGTAGACGATCCGCATTCGAACATTTGTCTCGAAGGTTCGGATCGATGATATCGTGCGCGGTCATTTGCCCGCTTTTTGAAGCCTGCGCGAGATCAGCGTATCGACTGCAATTGCGCCCGGGCCGAGGATGAGGATGAGCAGCGCTGCGAACCAGTATGTGTAGGGCGTTGCGCCGTAAAAGTCGCTGGGATTCGAGAAGAAATGCAGGAAGTTGACGCGATCGTCGGGAACGCTCAGGTAGGCCATGGTCATGTTGACGAAGAGAACCAGTGAAACCAGGCGCGATGCGACGCCGGCAAAGAAAAGCGCGCCGCCGATGAATTCCACCAGCGCCACCATTAATGCAGTGGCGCCGGGCGCGGGTAGATTGAGCGTCGCGAAGAACTCTGTGACTTTATCGAGGTGCGTGAGTTTGCCCCAGCCGTCCTGCATGAACTGGAATCCCCAATAGAGGCGGATCGCCAGCAACAATGGGCTTTGCAGGTGGTTGAGCAATGCCACCGCGCTGCGGTATGCGGAGATTAATCTATTGAACATCGGTCGTCCTTCGTGCCGCTCAAATCAGGGGCGCAAATCCATCCCAGTTCGGCCCACTGGTTGAACCACTTCTGCAACTTCGCGGCGCGCTGCTCCACCGGAATGCTCGAATCGGCGAAGCCCGCTTCAATGGCATCGGCAAGCGTCTTTCCGCTGTTAAGCGCAGCCAGCATCACAAACGCCTCGCGCTCCAAACGCAGGTAATAGACCGAGAACTCCACGCGATGCGCAGCCAGCCAGGTGCGCTTGCGCCGGATCCGCGGCAGCTTTGCCGGCGGCTGTTCTTCTTCATCGGAGCCGATGCCCGCTTCACTGGTCTGGCGTTTTTCACGCTGATGCAACTGGAGTACGAGATCTTCCGCCGGGTAGTTGAGTTCCATCAACTCGATGTGCGGCTGCAGGGCAAGCCGCGACGAAGCGTCGAGCGCGGCAATCTGCTCGAGCGTCAGCGGAGTCCGCTGGGCCGAATCGAAGGAAACTACAAAGGCCCATTCGATTTTTGCGATGTCGACTGCGAGCGAATGACGGCGGCCGGCAAACTCGGGATGCGCTGAAAGCCACGCCGGCAGATGCGAGCCGATATTGCGCATGGTGAACGAGCGGCTGGGGTGCTCGTTCAGGTACGCGACTGAAAGCGCGGCGAATTTACGCGAGCCTAACACGGCGCACAGCGCAACAAAGTCCTCGGCCAGCCCGGTCAGTACGCGGAACCAGTACTGCCGGTTGTAGATTTCAAGGCGCTCGAATGCGTTGAGGCGGCTGTTGGGGGCGATAAAGGAGGCCGCAACGCCGGCCATGGCGCGGCCGTCGGCTGCGTGAGACTGCATGCCCTCGTCGGGAGTGAGCGGCTGCATGACTGCGGCCGCCATTTCGCGCTGGATGGATTCAAGGTTCATGACGCGGCCTCGACCAGTTCGGGCGCTGGCTGCTCGCGATGCAGGTAGCGATTGGCTTTAAGCGCCTCGGCGTGCACTTCGTCAAAGCTCGGAATGTGATCGTCCCACTCGAGCAGCGTGGGCGTGGGTCCGCAGCGCTCAATGGCGCGCGCATAGAGTTGCCACACGGGATCGATGACAGGATGGTCGTGGGTGTCGAGGATGTATTTTTCGTAGCGCGAGTGGCCGGCAATATGAATCTGCGCCACACGGTGCGCCGGGACCGCATTCACATAGTCCATTGGATTGAACTCGTGATTCATGGCGGAGACGTAGATATTGTTCACGTCGAGCAAAATACCGCAGTCGGCACGTTCTACTACTTCGGTCAGGAACTCCCACTCGGACATCTCCGATGCAGTGAAGGCCGCATACGAACTTACGTTCTCGACCGCCACGGGAATCTCAAGAAAGTCCTGAACCTTGCGCACGCGCTCCACCGTTCTCTCAACAGCTTCCCAGGTGTAAGGCAGTGGAAGCAGATCGTGGGTGTATGTGCCGTCGACTGAACCCCAGCAGAGATGGTCGCTCAGCCAGGGCGTCTTAGTTCGGCGCACAAGCTGTTTCAATCGCCGCAGATGCTCGGGATCGGGCTCTGTGACGCTGCCAAAGTACATAGAGACGCCGTGTTGCACCACCCGGTAGCGCTCCATGATCTGGTCGAGCATTGCCAGCGGGCGGCCGGCGTCGATCATAAAGTTTTCAGAGATGATCTCGAACCAGTCGACCACCGGTTTGCGCGAGAATATGTGCTCGTAGTGCGGAATCCGCAAGCCGATTCCGACTCCGTGGTCTGCATACGCGTTAAATCGATTGCCGGGCATAGGACAGTGGTCAGTGTGCAGTGGTCAGTGATCAGTGGACGGTGAATGGTGGGCAGACTAATGTGCGAGGGGCCGGAGGAACAGTTTGACCTCAGTCAGGAGGCAACACTTCCGGTCCCTCGTGTGGTGGTAGTTGGATTATGCGAAGCTGGCCTTGGGCATCTTGGAGCCGTCGGTTGCGCAGCCGCCCTTGCCTTTGCAGGTGTTCTTGCCTTTGCAGCCCTTGTCGCTCGACTTGCAGCCGCCCTGTCCCTTGCAATCGTTTTTGCCTTTACAGGAGTGCTTGGCAGGGGCGTCAGAGGAGCCGAAGCTGAGACCGGCCTTGGTGAAATGGGCCGTGCCGTTCGAAGCGGAGTTTGTCGATTGGGCTGCGACCGTAGTGCCACCGGTGAGACCGGCGAGAGCTGCGGTCAAAAGCAGAGCATTCAGTTGATTCTTCATTGGGATTCAAGACCTCGCTGGGGGTTGGGGCGGAAGGGGCTCCGCGGTTTGGGATGCGCAGGGGGTAGATTCGACCCATCCCGCAGTTAAGGCTACGAACCTGAGACAATACGTCTCAGGGAATAGTTACAAGGAAAACGCCCTCTCGTAAATGAATTTCTTCTCATTGGGCGGTTTGCATCGCGGCAATTTGACGTCCCGGGGCCGAAATTGGCGACCCGATGGCCGATGCGCTACCCTGATTCAACCCGGAATTCCTTCACCTCTACCGGCTTCAGGAGGTCATTTGAAATCCACCAAAGGCCTGGAACTTGTAACCGGCGTAAGCGTGGTTCTGGCCGTATTGCAGAGTTTGTGTACCGCGGTGGTAACTATCAGCGGGATAAGAGTGCTGATAGGCCTGGGCGCGCTGGCTGCCAGCAGCATTGCGGCCCCGTTGCTTGAGTTTCACCAGGACGCAATCCGCATTCCCATGCTGATATTGGCCGTCGCCGGGTCGTTGCTGAACCTCGCTGTCCTGGCATGGATATGGCATCTCCGCTCGCGGCCCGAGGCCAAATGGCGCCAGAAAGAGATTGAGCCAAAGCAGCGACGCTCAGAGCGATTGCAGGTAGCTATGGCGTTGATCACGCTTGCTCTTGTGGGAGTTGAATTGTGGGCGCACGGAGTGGTGCATCGCAAGCCGCCGGCACCGCAAATCGCGATTCAACTGAACAGCCACTCGTAAGTCCCAACGGCGGAATCAATCACTTTTCAGAAGAGAGCACCGTTTCAAGCCGATCGTGTAGACGCTCGCTGAAACCGGCGGGCAGTTCAAAGACACGGTCGTCGGCAACCAGCACCACTACGTTGCGGGTTGAGTCGAGCACCGCCGAGCAAATCTCGCAGGTCTCAAGATGCTTGTCGATTTCTGCGCGCAGGGCCGCGTCCACGTCGCCGTCGATGTACGCGGAGATGTGCTGCCAGACGTGTTCGCAGTCGATTCTCATTTTCCCCAGCCAAACAATCCGTGTCTCGGTGCAAACGATTTCAACTTATGAGCCAGTTTACGCTGCAAAAGTGCCCTGGCGCGGTGCAGACGAACTTTCACAGCCCCCTCGGTAATCCCCAGGGCAGCCGCGGTTTCGCACACATCCATCTCTTCGATGTCTCTCAGCATCACTGCGTTACGGTAAATATCGGGCAGGCTGTCAATGGCCTCGCGAAGCAGTCCTGCCAGCTCCTGCTTTTCCAGCGCTTCGGCCGGCACCTCGCGCCAACTGGTGAGCACGGCCGGGGTAAAATCGCCCGAATCTTCGCCGGTAAGGGCATCCAGCGAATCCTCGCGCAGCCGGTCGGTTTTACGCAGCCTGCCCAGCCCCTCGTTGCGGGCAATTGAGAGCGCCCAGGTCTTGAATTGCGAATCGCCCCGGAAGAGGTGAAGGTTGCGGAAGACCTTGATCGCGGTCTCCTGTGCAGCATCTTCAGCATCGGCCTCGTTATGCAATATGGAGAGCAACAAGAAGAAGATGGCGCGCTCACAGGGACGGATAAGTTCATGAAACAACTGATGTTCGCCAGCAAGAATCCGGCGGATGCAGTCTGCTTCAAACTCCGGATTAGGGGCTTTTGCCATTTCTGAAGCTATTGAACCCGGGGGGATGGAGCATGACCCAGGTCTGCGTTCACGTTCTCTTGAAGAGGATATAGGGCCGGGGATAAACGGGGTAAATATTTTGGGCTCAGGCGCCAGTATTTTCTTAGCTAAAAACAATCGTTACAGCAAAAATCTAAAAACAATCGTTGCAATAAAAACCAAATTGGGCTGTACAATTGGCGCACAAGCACAACCTTCTGGGAGGCCCCAATGGCCGGAGACATGCAATTAACTTGTAGCGACTGTGGACAGGAGTTCACGTTTACCGCTGCCGATCAGCAATTCTTTTCAGAGAGAGGGTTTTCAACCCCAAAACGCTGCAAGCCATGCCGCCAGGCTAAGAAAGCCGAGGGCGGCGGTGGTGGTGGAGGAGGATACCGGTCAGCCCCAGCTCAGGGAACTCCAGTGATTTGTTCGAATTGCGGACAACCGACGACAGTGCCTTTTGAGCCTCGCGGTGACCGTCCTGTTTTTTGCCGCGACTGCTATGTTGCGCGCAAAGGCGGCGGTGGTGGTGGCGGCGGCCGGGGTCGGTAGTTGGTTTCAAAAACCCTGCTGAGACAATTCAAGCCTTTAAACCCGATGTGCGGGATTGGTGCGCCTGCACCCCGGATCGCCAGGTCCGGGACCGGATATGTGCCCCTCTAAAGGGCAAAAACGACTGATTACGGGGTTCGAATCCACGCTTCTTGTGCGTGCAGGCAGTGATCCAGAACACGGCCTGCGACCGCAAACCGGCGTCAAAATCGACCTGCCATCAATGAATTCGGCCGCATGGGACCGTTCATAGACGGTGTGCGGCGGCGGAATGATCGCTGGCGGACGAGTGAGGGCGCAATGGAAGTTCGGGTTAAGCAAACTGAAGGAGTACGGTTTTCGGTCAAGGCAAGAACACACGAATTGTTCAGCGATCAGCCGGCGGAAAACGGCGGGGACGACACCGGGATGACGCCCCCTGAACTGCTGCTTGGCGCGCTGGGGTCGTGTGCGGCATATTACGCGGTTGAATATTTGCGCGCACGTAAGCTGGCCGAGTCCGGAGTGAAGGTGCGGGTGACGGCTGAGAAGTTTACGCAGCCGGCCAGGCTTGGCAATTTTGTGGTGACGGTGAGCTGTCCGGTGCCGCTCTCGGGTGCACACAACGAGGGCCTGCTGCGCGCCGTCCAGCATTGCCCGATCCACAACTCGCTGGCGTTCCCCGCCAGGATTCGGGTGGAAATCCCTGCAATGCAGCCGGTTCTCACGGCCAGTTGACGACGAGCAGGCATTAGGGACCAGGCAATTGGATTCAGGGAGCGGTCAACAGAAACAGGCCGCAGGCATCTCAAAGGTGAAAAGCCTGCTGCTAGATTCCACTATGACGTTGCGGGAAAAATAGCTGTTTCCTAGACCCTGAACCCTGGTCACTGCCTTACGTGATTTTCACGCTCTTGCCGCGCGAGAGCACGGCCGCCTGGCGGCGATTCTTTGAGGCATGGTCGATTTCTTTCCAGAAGCCGATAAAGTAATCCACAGCCGAGACCGTCGAGACGACCACAGTGAAGTAAACCGCGGCAATCGCAAACCACTTGATCGGAATCACCAGGAACCCGATCTGCCAGTGATCCCAGCGATGAGCCAGGATTACCAACACGACTGAGACAATCTGAACCACCGTTTTCAGTTTGCCCAATTCGCTGGCAGTGATCGTAAATCCTTCAGAGGAGGCGATCGAACGCAGTCCCGAAATCAGAAACTCGCGGCTGATGATCACCACGGCGATCCATACCTTCACCACCTCTGGGTTGTAGGCCACCAGAGCAATCAGAGCCGCCGTCACCATGATCTTGTCGGCCAGCGGATCGAGGAGCATTCCCATGGTGGTGATCTGCCCGCGCCTGCGCGCAAGGTAACCGTCAAGCCCATCGGTAATTGACGCCAGAACAAACAAAACCGACGCTAGAATCTCCTGCGGACCTGCCGGTCCCTGCCACGGAAAATGCGTGGAGAGTATCCACAAAAGAAGCGGGATCATCAAGATCCTGCTCATCGTGATGGAATTGGGCAGATTCATGCTTAAAATGGCGCCGGAACGGAAACCCTCGTGGCTACATTATTGCACTGAATGTGCGCATTTCGCCGTGTCCTGGAGCCGATGAGGGCTCCAGGGCCGCCGGATCATTTACATTCAATGCCATGTCGATGGTCCAAGCCCAATACACCGCGGACCAAGTTCTGCACGCCTTTCGTCACGATGAAGCGTATCTGTTTCTAGGTTCCGCATTTGTGACCGTGGGCGCCGTGTGCGTGGGCTACTGCTTTCTGCGCAGGCGATTCGAACCGTTACTGGTATGGCTGGCAGCATTTGCAGGACTCTACGGCCTCCGCCTTTGGCTGCAGTCTTCCCTTATGGGTTTCGAACTCGCGCGCAGCCTGCTCCTTACCCGGATATCCGTTGCGATTAACTTTCTCATCCCCATACCCGGATTTACGTTTCTGCAGATAGCCGGTTTTGCTGGACGCACCAAAGACCGCAAGCTCTGGCGATTCAGAGTTGTCTTCCTGATTCTTGTCGTCGCCACCCTGATCTTTGGGCCGCAGCCGCTCTTCTTCACCATCAACAACATCGTGGTCACGATATTTCTGTGGATCCTCTTCTTCCGCTCGTTCGGTAAACAGATTGGTAGCCGCGAGCTTGCAGCCGTGCGCATTGGCGTTTTGACCTTCGTGGCGCTGGCATTGTTCGACAACACAGTAGGGGCCGTTTGGGGTTTGTACCGCTTTGAGCCTTTTGGCTTCGCTATCATGCTTGGCGCCTTCGGCTATATGGCGGCGCGTCGTACGCTGGACCGCGAAGTTGAGCTGGGCGAGATCCAGAAAGAACTCGAACTCGCCAGGAATATCCAGCAGTCGATTCTGCCGGCAGGCTTTCCAAACACTGCCAACTTCAGCGTGGCGGCCGGCTACCGGCCCATGAACTCAGTGGCCGGAGACCTTTACGACTTTCTATTGGCCAGCGATAGTGAAGCGGGATTGCTGATTGCCGATGTTTCGGGGCATGGAGTTCCGGCGGCCATGATTGCCGCAATGGTGAAGATGTGTGCCAATTCAAGAAGGGCACAGGCCGCCCAACCCGCCGCTCTATTGCGGGAGATGAATACGGCTCTCTTCGGCAGTACGCACGGTGAAATGATCACGGCGGCGTATCTTTATCTCAATGCTGAAAGCCATGAGATGTGCTACGCAGCCGCGGGCCATCCAGCCATGCTCCTGCTTCGCGAGGGCAACGTATCTGAAATCGTCGAGAACGGCCTGCCGCTGGCTGCGGCTGCGCTGGACAGCTACCGGGAAAAACGTCTGGCCTTGAAGACCGGCGACAGATTCCTTCTCTATACCGACGGGCTGGTTGAGGCGCGCAACGGCGCAGGCGACATGTTCGGCGAAGATCGGCTCAACCAATCATTGGCTGCAACGGCGGAATTACCGGCTGAGGCCGCGGCAGCGCAGATCATGGCGGCTGTAGAACGCTGGTCGGCAGAGCCGGACGACGATCGCACAGCGTTGGTCTGCGATTATCTTGGCGCGCAAGAGGCCTGACCGCCAGCTCAGTTCCCTGCCCGCGCTACTTCTTTGCCGTCGCGATGCTCAGCAAGTAAATTCTCGTCAGATAGGCTCCCTGGTCGGAATCGATCTGTTCAAGATCCAGCAATTCCACCGCGCGCGACAAAATCAGCCTGGTGCGGAAGTAGTAAGTCTGCCCGGCAACAGCGGTGAAGTGCGCCAGTTCGGTGCGCTGGCCCGCAACCGATGTCTGCAGATCGGTGCAAACGTGATGCTCGCCGGGCGCGATTGGAACCGCAAACCACGAACTGCCATGGTTGGCTCCGGCCCAGGCGCCATCAAGAGCGTAGCGTGAGGTTGGATACCAGAGCAGCCCGGAACCCGAGACGTCGCCCGTGTCGTGAATAAAGACCACCTGCGCCTTGCCGGCTGGAGGTAGAACCTGGGCAGGCGGTGCGCTTTGCAGTTTGACCTTGAAGTTTGTGCCATCTCCGCACGACGACGGGAATGCGTTGGGATTTTGTGGCCATGCAACGGTAGCCAAAGCGAAAACCAGCAATGCAGCTTTCATATTTGCTCTCCTGATTTCTCTTATGAATTCTGCGTGCTTGGATTCCAGGGGCAAGGCTTTGGTGGTCCGTATACGTGCAATAGAAAGAGCGGAATGGGCACTCGTCCCATTCCGCTCTATTGTCGTTTGATTGATATGTGACTTAGCTCACGCGTAAATGCCGCGCTGCTTGATGGTGAACGCCACGCGGTCGATAGCCAGCATGTAAGCCGCAATGCGGTTGTTCACGTTGTGCGCCTCGGCGTAGCGAACCACGTCGTCGAAGCTGTCGCGCAATATGGTTTCGAGCTGCTCGTTGACGATGGCTTCTTTCCAGAAGTAGCCCTGGCGGTCCTGCACCCACTCAAAGTAACTTGCCGTTACTCCGCCGGCGTTGGCCAGAATGTCGGGCACGATGAATATGCGCTTGTCGGCCAGAATTTCGTCGGCAACCGCGGTGGTGGGTCCGTTTGCGCCCTCAACCACAATGCGCGCCTTGATCTTGTCGGCGTTGCGGCTGGTGATCACATTTTCTGTCGCCGCTGGAATCAGGACATCGCACTCACTCACCAGCAGTTCTTCGCTGGGCATGGCTTCAGCGCCGCGGAAGTCAAGAATCGTCTCGTTGCGGTACTTGTGCTCCAGCAACTGGTGAATATCGATCCCGTTGGGATTGAAAACTCCGCCATCCTTCTCGGCAATACCGATGATCTTGTATCCGCGCTCCTGCATGAGGCGCGCTGCATTTGAACCCACATTGCCAAAGCCCTGGATAATTACCCGGCAGCCTTCGACTTGCATGTTCAGGTAACGCAGGCTCTCGTCGCACACCACCAGCACCCCGCGGCCAGTGGCTTCAACGCGTCCGCGCGAGCCGCCGATGTTGAGCGGCTTGCCCGTCACCACGCTGGTAACTGTCTGGCGCATGTGCATCGAGTAGGTATCCATGATCCATGCCATGGTCTGCTCGTTGGTGTTGACGTCGGGCGCGGGAACATCTTTCTCAGGGCCGATGAACTCGATGATCTCCGAAGTGTACCGGCGCGTCATCCGTTCCAGCTCGCCGCGGCTCATGTGTTTCGGGTCGCAGATAACCCCGCCCTTGGCGCCGCCGAATGGAATGTTTACTACCGCGCACTTCCAGGTCATCCAACTGGCCAGCGCGCGCACTTCGTCGAGCGTAACGTCCGGCGAGTAGCGGATGCCGCCCTTGGCCGGCCCGCGTGCCATCGAGTGTTGTACGCGGAATCCGGTGAACATCTCGATCTTTCCGTCGTCGAGTGTCACCGGAAAGTGAACAATGATCTCCCGTGATGGGGAGCGCAGCACCTTCCACAATCCTTCATCGAGATTGAGCTTGCGTGCCGCAAATTCGAACCGGGCGCTTTGGGCTTCCCAGGGGTTGATCTCCTGTTCCAAAGACACCGTTGTATTAGCAATGGGCATAACCTTCTTCTCCGTATTCGCCGTGGCGCCGCGGGCACTCTATTACTCAAGCGCGCGGACGCGGCGAATTTTGTTGGAAACCCAGGGCTCTCTTTCGCACCATTCCCCCTGAATCTACCCTGAACCGCGGGTTCGGATTCGGCGCGAATGGCCCTTGGACCAAACTTTGTGAGGATAGGCCCGCGCCGGGGAGACCGTCAAGCGGTTAGGACACGGCAAGTAACCCCCTGATTCCCGGCCCGGGCTGCGCCTCGAAGATCGGCGCTGAATTGGGTCAAAACCGGGCTCAAGCCTTACATCCGGCGCCGGAAACAAGCCGGGAACGGCATCCGGGCGCCTTCCCGGGCCTGGAAGCTGGCTTCTGAAACGGGGCCCCGGAGGGTCGAAGCCGCGCTTACGGCGCTGAGGCCAGGTGAGCAAAATGAGTCAGACTCGTCTGCCTGCTGTGTGGTGTGCTTTCACGTATAAGCGCATTGTTTTCTTCTCAAGAAACAAGATGATTGGAAACGGGCCTCAGCCGACAATTCCGCCGACTGACGAATGGAGCGCATCAGCGCCAGCCAGTTCGCACTGGGAACACCGGAGCACCGGGCTCTGTCGAGAACAAGGAAACAAGATGAAGTCTTTCTTGAACCGGAAGGTTCGGCTCGCATTCGGGTTTGCCATGTTGACCCTGCTGCTGATGGGGTCATTCTCCTATCGCTGGATGGTCATCTCAGAACAAAGCAGCCAGTTGGTTCGGCACACGCACGCGGTGATCGAGAGTATCCAGGATCTGGCGCTCACAATGGAGAACATCGAGTCCAGCAGCCGCGGCTTTGTGCTCTCCGGCAATGAATCGGACCTGAGCCCCTATCGAGCTAATGTACTCAGGGCGGGACAGGATCAGGCGACCATACGCACCCTTACAGCGGATAACCCGGCCCAGCAAAACCATTTTCCCATCGTCGAAACCCTGTCCACAGAGCGGATTGCGCACGCCGACATGATGATCGGTCTGCGCCGAAACGAGGGATTGGATGCCGCAATAGCGGCCATCGATCGCGGGCCTGAAGACCAGGTCAACGACGAGTTTCAAGCGGTTATCGACAAGATGCAGGATGAAGAACTGCGATTGCTGGCGATTCGCATGGAGACCACGGATCGCGACCGCAACCAGACGCGGATGATTCTGATTGTCGGAACGCTGCTGGGAATTCTGATCGCCGGGATTGCCGCGTGGTCTGCAGTGCGCGACAGCAACCGGCGGGCTACGACCGAAGAGGCATTGCAGCAAAGCGAGGAGAAATACCGGATGCTCCTCGACGGGGTGCAGGACTACGCCATCTTCATGCTTGACCCGCGCGGGACGGTGGTGAGCTGGAGCGCCAGCGCGGCGCATATCAAGGGATACACCTCGCAGGAGATGATTGGCCAGAACTTCTCCCGCTTCTTTACTCCTGAAGACGTGCGCCGGGGCAGGCCGGAAGAGGTACTGAGGCTGGCTGCCACCAACGGCCGCCACGAGGAATTCGGGATGCGTGTGCGCAAGGACCGCACGGAGTTCCTGGCCAGTGTGACCTTCATCGCGTTGCGGGACTCGGCCGGCAATCTTCGCGGATTCTCTGAGATCTGTCGCGACCTTAGCGAGCACAAGCAGTCGGAAGTGCGTTACCGCGGCCTGCTTGAAGCCGCTCCCGACGGCATGGTGGTGGTGAACCAGGCCGGAGAGATTGTGTTGCTCAATGCCCAGGCAGAGAAGCAGTTTGGATATCGCCGGGATGAGCTTCTGGGCCAGAAAGTGACCAACATCATCCCTACTGGATTTGCCGAGCGCCTCATCGCCGACGGAACGCGCACCGCGGCCGAAGCGCTGGCCCAGCAGATTGGCACTGGCATTGAACTCAATGGAAAACGAAAGGATGGGACCGAATTTCCGATCGAGATCATGCTCAGCCCATTGGAGAGCGCGGAGGGCATCCTAATTACCGCGGCGATCCGCAATATCTCCGTGCGCAAGGACGCCGAAAAGCACCTGGCGCAGATGGAAGGCAGGTACCGCGGGCTGCTTGAAGCCGCTCCCGACGGCATGGTGGTGGTGAACCAGGGCGGAGAGATTGTGCTGCTCAATGCCCAGGCAGAGAAGCAGTTTGGATATCGCCGGGATGAACTACTGGGCCAGAAAGTGACCAACATCATCCCTACTGGTTTTGCCGAGCGCCTCATCGCCGACGGAACGCGCACCGCGGCTGAAGCCCTGGCCCAGCAGATCGGCACCGGCATCGAACTCACCGGAAAGCGACGGAATGGCAGCGAGTTCCCCATCGAAATTATGCTGAGCCCGCTGGAGAGTCCCGAAGGAATTCTGGTGACAGCGGCAATCCGCAATATCTCCGTCCGCAAAGATGCGGAAAAGCACCTGGCGCAAATGGAGGAAAGATATCGGGGCTTGATGGAAGCGGCTCCGGATGGAATGGTGGTGGTGAACCAGGCCGGAGAAATCGTTCTGCTCAACGTTCAGGCAGAGAAGCAATTCGGCTACCGCCGCGATGAGCTTCTCGACCAGAAGGTGACCAACATCATTCCCGAGGGCTTCGCGGAGCGGCTGGTCGCCGACGCCCTTCGCACCACTGCGGAGGCGCTGGCTCAGCAGATAGGTACCGGGATTGAGCTCCATGGACGGCGAAAGGATGGGACCAGGTTCCCCATCGAAATCATGCTCAGTCCGCTGGAGAGTGCCGAAGGAATCCTGGTGACAGCGGCCATCCGCGACATCAGCGAGAGAAAGCAACTGGCACGGCAATTACACCAAAGCCAGAAGATGGAAGCAGTTGGCCAGTTAACGGGCGGAATCGCTCACGATTTCAATAATCTGCTCGGCGTAATTATTGGAAATCTGGATCTGCTCGACCGCCTGGTAACCGGCAACGAAGCGGCGGTTAAGCGAGTGCGAACTGCGCAAAAGGCAGCCGTGCGCGGCGCGGATATCACGCGGCGCCTGCTGGTCTTCTCCAGCAACGAAGAGTTGAAGCCTTCGGTTGTCCTGCTCGCAGATTCGATTCAGAACACTATCGAATTGGCAACCCGCGGCCTTGGTCCGGAAATCAGGATCACGACCCACATCGACGAATCGGTACCGCCGCTGTTCGTCGACCCCGCCGGGCTTGAGAGCGCGTTCCTCAATCTGGTGGTCAATGCGCGCGATGCCATGCCCAAAGGCGGCTCCATCATCATCAGTTCCGAGCTGCAGAACCTCGGCGGCAGCCATCCGGTAGTCCAAGCCGGCGATTTGAAAGCCGGCCAATACGTTTGTGTGCGTGTTACGGATACAGGGCAAGGCATGTCGAAAGAAACCCTTGAGCGCGCCTTTGAGCCGTTCTTTACCACCAAGCAACGTAACAAAGGCACGGGCCTGGGACTGGCCATGGTCTACGGCTTCGTCAAGCAGTCGGGCGGTACCGTGCGTGTTTACAGCGAGCTCGGCCACGGAACCACAGTCTCGCTTTATCTACCTCTCGACGGAGCGCTCTCTCACCCTGTGCCCGTGGATGCTCCGGTGCCCCTCGACCGAAAGTTAGGCGGGACGGTGCTGGTGGTGGACGACGAAGCCGGACTGCTCGAGGTGGCCCTCGCCTATCTCGCGGAGATGGGTTTTACAGCCCTTGAAGCGAAAGATGGCGCCAGCGCTCTTATGGCGCTGGCGCAGCATGGCGAAATTGATCTGATGGTGACGGATGTGGTGATGCCCGGCGGAATGAATGGAGTAGAACTTGTGCAAAGGGCGCTGGTTCTGCGCCCCGACCTGAAGATCATTTATTCTTCCGGATTTCCAGCAGAAGCTCTGGCGGAAAAAAGCATGCTGCTGGTTGACGCTCCGCTGTTGCGAAAACCTTATCAACACACAGAGTTCAACGCAATCGTCCACCGAGTAATGGAAGGAAACTATGCTGCGCCGGTGGTATGAGACCTCAACGGGCCTGACAGGTCGTCGCCGGCACAGCGGCCGGCAGTAATTGGAGGAACGTTGGCAGCCCAGCAGAAGATCCTGGTCATCGACGATGAAGTTGACGTGGGCGAGTTCGTCTCAGCCGCGGCGCAGGCGATGGGCTTGGACTGCACTGCGACGACCAATGCAGAATCATTCCTGGAGACGCTCAAGCCGGATACGACCCTCATCCTGCTCGATCTCATGATGCCCGATATGGACGGGATTGAGCTATTGCGGATGCTCAAGAAACGCAAGTGCAAGGCCAGGCTGATCCTGATGAGTGGCTCGGGCAAGCGCATCCTGGAGTCGGCTGAACAACTGGCACATTCCCTCGGCCTGACTATCGCTGGGCACTTATACAAACCGTTCCGGCTGGCGGAGCTGGAACAGTTGCTTGAAAGACAAGCGGAAGCAGTAGTACTGCCTGCAACCAGGCAGAACCACTCGTTCATCCCCCACCGGGAGGAGCTGCGGCGCGCCATCAAGCTCGATGAATTCGTGCTTTATTATCAGCCACAGATCGATATTGCAACCGGCAGCGTAATTGGCGTTGAGGCGCTGGTCCGCTGGCAGCACCCTGAGCGCGGGCTGATCTTTCCCGACAGCTTTATCGGAAGCCTGGAGAAATTCGCGCTGATCGACGAACTCGGCTGGATGGTGGCCAACCGCGGAACAAGCGAGGTAGGACAATTTACAGACAGCGACGGCAAGGCTCTCATGCTGTCATTGAACGCTTCGGTGCATTCTCTCCACGATCTTAAGTTTCCTGACGTTCTTGTCTCTCTCGCTCAGGAACACGGCGTTTCTCCCGCAGATATCACTGTTGAAATCACAGAGAGTGGGTTGATCAAGGAGCTATCGAACACATTGGACATCCTGACCAGGCTGCGGATGAAAAAAGTGAAGCTGTCAATCGACGACTTTGGCACCGGATACGCCATGATGCAGCAACTCAAGAACATTCCGGCTACGGAACTTAAGATCGACAAATCGTTCGTCATGGAGATGCAAAGCAGCGAGCGGGACCGCATCATGGTGCAGAAGACAATTGAATTGGGACACGAGCTCGGAATGCATGTGATCGCCGAAGGAGTGGAGACCCAGGAACAATTGGATTTCTTGCGTTTGAACGGTTGCAACTCCGCGCAAGGATATTTGTTCAGCCGTCCCATCCCGGCAAATGCAATGGTGAGTTGGCTTGATGCCTACCGTTCCAAGCTGCTTCGTTGCGCCTGATGGCACGACTTTCAAACATTCATACGGTGTGTAGGAATCACGGCTGGCAATCAGTTCGTTTGCTGCGTTGGAACCTCGATAGCGGGTACACTGGTTGCTGTGAAGCCCGACACTCACCCCGTCCATCCCACTCGCAAGGAATTCCTGCGCCTGGCCAAAGACCACACGCTGGTCCCGGTATGCCGCATTCTGACGGCCGACCTCGAAACTCCGGTTTCTGCCTTTCTACGGGCGGCGTGGAGCGAGCCGGAGGGCTTCCTGCTTGAATCGGTTGAAGGCGGCGAGCAACTCGGCCGCTACACCTTCATCGGCATTGAGCCTTTCAAACGGATCGTGGCCCGAGGCCGCGATGTTGCCATCACCGAACACGGCAAGACTACGCATTTCGCCGGCGACGTGTTTGCCGTGTTGCGCGATGCATTGGCCGGTCACAAACCGGCGCGGCTTCCCGGCTTGCCTCCATTCACCGCCGGCGCAGTGGGTTTTTTCGCCTACGATGCCGTCCGCCAGATCGAACGCTTGCCCGAGCTGGCCAAGGATGAGCTTGGCGTGCCCGACGCGTGCCTCATGTTCTTTGACCAGGTGCTGGCCTTTGACCATGTGAGAAAAGAAATCTGGCTGGTGGCCACCGCTGACGTCTCAGTCGGCAAGGCTTCCGACGCGTACGACCGCGCCATCAAGCGGCTCCGTAGGCTCGAAAAACGTCTTGCCGGGCCGCTGCCAAAGCTGAAGCCAGCCAAACCAGGCAAGCTCAAGGTCACTCCCCGCACTGCGAAGAAGGACTACACCTCTGCGGTGGCAAAAACCAAGCGGTACATTGCGGCGGGCGATGCCTTCCAGGTGGTACTTTCGCAGCGCTTCGACATGAAGCCGGGAGTGGACAGCTTCCAGGTCTATCGTGCACTGCGCACGGTGAACCCCAGCCCGTACATGTTCTTTCTGCGCATTGCGCCCGAGGAGACGCTTGCTGGCAAGCCGAAGCGCTCTTCGAAGAAATCAGGCAAAAAATCAAAGCCATCGGAGAGGCTGGAACTCGCCGGTTCCTCGCCTGAATTGCTGGTGCGCGTGAACCAGGGCAAGGTGGAATACCGGCCGATTGCCGGCACGCGTCCGCGCGGCGCAACCGAGGCCGAAGACCAGGCGCTGGCCGACGAGATGATCCACGACGAGAAGGAGCGCGCCGAACACGTGATGCTGGTGGACCTGGGCCGCAACGACGTAGGCCGCGTCAGCAATTTCGGAAGCGTGAAGGTTGACAAGCTCATGTTCGTTGAGCGCTACAGCCACGTGATGCACATTGTGAGCTCGATCGAAGGCAAGCTGCGCCCCGATCTGGCTGCTGTTGACGCACTGCGCGCCTGCTTCCCTGCCGGCACGCTCTCGGGCGCGCCCAAAGTTCGCGCCATGGAGATCATTGAGGAACTGGAGCCGGCCCGTCGCGGCACCTACGGCGGCGCTGTTCTCTACGCCGACTTCTCAGGAAATCTCGACTCCTGCATCGCTATCCGTTCGTTGCTCTCGATCGGCGGTAGGGGATACCTCCAGGCCGGCGCGGGCATTGTTGCCGACTCAGTGCCCGAACTCGAATACAAGGAGTCGATCAACAAGGCGCAGGCGGTGATTCGGGCGATCGAGCGCGCGAGAGGGATGTGAAATACAGGGACCAGGGACTCAGCGGCTAAGGACCGAGAGACTATTCAGCCCCAAAAATCTTCTTGAAAAAACTCCCAACGCGCTTGAAGAATCCTGGCTTCTTCTTTTGCGCGGCGGGCGTTGATGTCGCAGGTGCAGCCTGACTGGCGGCCTGCGCAGAAGTCGCAGACGGCGCCGTTGTTTGCGGTTGAGCTTGCGGGCTCTCGTAAACCAGCGGCGCGGTTGTCGCAGGCGCAACATTGGCTGGCTGCGGCGGTTCAGGCTGGATCGCGGGCGTGGGCGCAAGGCCTTCGCTCTGCGCCAACGGGAATTCGTTGCCTTGATTCGATGATGGCGGAGGACAGCCGCACGGCTCTTTCTCGTTATCGACGACCTGGCCCAGGCTGCCGTGTTGGAACATCACTCGCTGGCCGGGCTGCACACGGTACAACCCGCTTTCAAACAAGCTGGTCACCACCACGTAGGGAGCGTTCGCGCCGCTGTTGTCAACGCATGTATCGCCGTCATCGCCCAGCCTGACCTTCAACTCCGATGCGCCTGGCCCGCCAATCAAAATGCGGAAATGCGGCGTGAGAATCATGTCGGCGTTCTGCCCGGTTGCGTAACTGGTTTCAAGCGCGCCGTGATCGATGGCCATCAGCAGACCAGGGGCGCCGGTAGCAGGCATGCTCGAGTCGGCCGCCAGCTTGACGGTGGTTGTGGCGCACACCCGCAGGGTGCCGCGATGCGGCAGAACGACGGTTGTTGTGCGGTCGCCCGCCGTAATGCTCCCACTGGCCGCGATCATCGCCTTACCGCCGCTGATCTCAAGCGCTCCGCTCACGGTCGGATTTGCACTGGCATCGGGACCGTTGACGGTGACAATGGCGATGGGTCCTGCCGTCACTGAGTCGGTTGCGGCTGCGGGAGGGGTTGCCGCTACTGGCGGTTGCTGATCTTGCGTCCCTTGAGCAATTGACAGGCTTCTACCGGCGAGGGCGATGAACACAACGAGGCATGAAGCCTTGCCCCATATCCGTTTCGCACGTTTTGGCTTTATCTCCCGGGAATGCTGCATTGCGCTTACATGTCCAGTCACATATTCAGGAAGTTGCGGATCATCTGGTGACCGCCTTCGGTCAGCACACTCTCAGGATGGAACTGCACTCCTTCAACCGGCAACGTGCGATGGCGCAGTCCCATAATTACCGAGTGCTTTCCATTCCCTTTATCGCTCCCTTCGGTCGCCCTCGCCGTCACTTCAAGCTCACGCGGCAACGAGTTCTCAGCCACGATCAGGGAGTGGTAACGCGTGCAGGTCAAAGGACTGGGTAGTCCGGCAAATACTCCCTTGCCGTCATGCTCCACGGCGCTAGTTTTGCCGTGCATCAGGGTCGCGGCGCGCACCACGTCGCCGCCAAAAGCTTCTCCGATGGCCTGGTGACCGAGACAGACGCCCAGAATCGGAACCTTGCCGGCCATATGCCTGATCAACGGCACCAGTATGCCAGCCTCACCCGGCGTACATGGCCCCGGCGAAAGCAGAATCCGTTCGGGTTTCATGGCCTCGACCTGCTCCGGCGTCACCTCGTCGTTGCGGCGCACTTCAACCTCAGCGCCCAGTTCGCCCAGGTACTGAACCAGGTTGTAGGTAAAGGAATCGTAGTTGTCGAGAACGAAGACCATCTGTCTCCAGTGTAGCCGCAAGGAGGGTTACGGGACACTTGAGGGAACCGGATCACCTTATGTCTGCACCGGCTCCAGCTCCGGGGCCTGCAGAGATGTACTTGATCGCTGGCCCACGTCGAGCCGGGTGACTGTCAGGACAGTAATATCGTCATCCTGCCCGAATTCTATTGCCGCATCGACGGCTTCTTTTGCATCTGGCCGAAGCGAAATCAGTTTCTCGAGGCGCTTGAAGCCAAAGAGTTCGCCATCGCTGTTACGCGCCTCCAGCAATCCATCGGTGTAGACGGTGAGGCGCGCACCCACACGCAGGTCAAAGGGCTGCCTCTCATATTTTGCGTCCGGATCAAGCCCCAGCGGAGTAGCCGGAGCCAGATGCATTTCATTTTCGCCGACAAACGGCGCTGGGTGCCCCGCGCTTGCCGCTATGCAGGCGCCGTCAGAGCCGATGCGGATCACCAGGCAGGTCACAAACCCGTGCTGCAGCCGGCCCACCATTCTGCGGTTCAACATTTCAAGAATCTTGTCGGGCTGCGCGGTGAGGTCGGTAAGCGTGCGCAGTGCACCAATAATGAGCGAGACAGTCATGGCAGCCTTGAGTCCCTTGCCGCTCACGTCGCCCACCACCAGGATGGAGGTATCCTTGTCCACGGAAACAAGCTGGAAGAAGTCTCCACCGACTTCGGCGGCTGGCTGGTACGCGCTGGTGATTGCAAAGCCGGGCAGGCGCGGCAGCGCTTCGGGAATCAGCACTCGCTGCAGTTCCTGCGCGCTTTTCATCTCTTCGCGGATAATGCGCTGCTTGCGAGCCTCCATCACGATGTAGCGATACACCGCAAAAATAATGGTGAAAATAAGCAGCGTAGACAGGATTTCCTGTGGCGCCACTGGAACGCCGAATACCGAGAATGCGGGCGTAAGCATTCTGAAGCCCAAAGTAAAACGTGTAAACCGCACGCCCTGTACGGCGGTATGCCAGGTTACAAAGTACATCTCGTTCGCAGCCGCGGCGATGGCCACCAGCCAGCGCGAGAATCCCAGCCGGCCGCGTCCCATGGCCAGCGCAACCAGAACCAGAGGGAACAACTCGGGAATAGAAAAGCCGGCGGTGAAAATTGCGTCGAAGATTTGAAACGGAAGAACGTGCGTGCTGCTCCATCCGATGGAAAAGATAACGCTATCGGAAAACGCCGACAGCAAAGAAACAATAGCCAGAATTCGCGCGATACGTAAAAGAGAGCGATAGCGATCGAGGTCGAGCAAATAAATCAGCAGATACCAGAGCGCAACATCGTTGAGTGAATGGAAGGGGGAAGAGAAGAATATGGGGCTCCATTGGAACGTCATATCTCCGACGCTCGGATTAAGAGCGATATAGAGCAGCAACGAAAAGCAATAGAGCGCCATCCATAGAATCAACTTTTGACTGCGATTGCGGAGCCAAATCACCAGTCCCAGGAGTGCCAGCCCTGCATAGAACGGTATGAGTGAAAAGGAGGCCGCATTTGCGCGAACGGTCGCGTAGTTTTCCAGGCTCAGCAGATTTGCCGCTGCCTCGGGATTTGCTGCGCGAGGTGTGGCCATCATTCCCAGCGCATCGCCAGCAAGCGATGTGTCGTTCGGGCGGCCCCACGTCCGGATGGCCATAAGCCCGCTGCCCGGCCTGGTCAGATGATACGCCGCGGCCGGAACCGTTTGTTCGCCCGGCATACCGGGAATCGGTTTAAAGCCGCCGACGCGGACGCCGTTCCAGAAAACCTCGTAAACACAGTTGGCGCTTGGAACAAAGATAGCGACCTGATCTGCATCACCGAAATTTATAGATCGCCGGTACCAGGCAAAACCCGTGTAAGCCCAATGACCCTGGTCACCCCATGGCTTGGCAATGTCGATGGTCTTCCAGCCGGAGTCGTCAAAATCAGGAGAAGCCCAATCGTGATTGTCGCCGGTATGAAAGCTCCACTGTCCTCCGAGCGGCACCGAGCCGGCGCCCAGTCCGCGCACAATAAGCGGACCTCCGGATTCCTGACGCTCACCGTAGGCGGCAATTCCCGCAGCCAGAAATGTGAATAGGGCGATCACGCCCGCCCATCTATTGAGTCGCATGCTGCGGTTTATCATACTGTCGCAATTTTCCTTTGCGAAACAAAAATCGCGCCTTGTTATACTTCCACCAACCCCTTTTCTGAAGGTCAACGGCGATGCGATTCAAATGGAGAAAGAAAACGGCGTGGTGCACACTTTGGTGCGTTACCGCCGTAATTATTCTCGCCTTCGCACCGGTTATCTTCGTGTTTGCCTGGCACGCGACTCACTCCACTAAAAAGGAATTTGCTGGTTATCGGTTCACGGTTCCGCGCGACTTTGTCCCGGTTCCGCGCAACTACCTCCCTTCGGCTCCAGCGGCCGGCGGCGTTGCTTTCGTTCACGGCCAAACGCAACTTGACTCGAGATTCTTTCACCTCTCAGCCATCATGATTGATCAGACCGGCCATCGATTCGATTTGTCGCACTGGGAGTCGACCATTACACGTTCCGCTGGTCAGATTGGCCTCGTGGCGCCACAAACTTTTCGCACCACGATGGGCGGTATGCCTGCGGCCTGCTACCAGGAACATGTGCAATCCGATTGGGCGATGGTTTGCCTTAGTCAGGATGGAATCGCAATGCAGTACACCGGCGACTTTGCGCATATCCCCCAGGCGCGTGCGATGCTTGAGGGAGCGCAAAAACTGTAGCCGCGGAATCGTCCGTTGGCAGGTCGCATGATGCGTAACAGAGCGAGGTCGGGCTTGGTTCTCCATTTTCTTGTTCAGGGCCGTGTACAAGGAGTTGGCTTTCGCTGGTTTGTGCAGCGCGAGGCGTGCGAGCTTGGCCTGCATGGCTGGGTGCGCAATACCGAGGATGGCGATGTTGAACTTGTGGCCGCTGGAGAAGCCGCCGATCTCGACGAGTTGCGAGCCAGCCTTCGCCGCGGCCCGCGCGGCAGCCGCGTCGATCGCGTAATTGAACACACCCTCGCCGAGAGTGAAGCCCGCGACCTTGAATCTTTTCGGATCGAAGCGGCCTGGTAAGCCAGAACGCATTTTCGTTCGATCAATCGGCCTTTTATAATTTTGAGATGCAGTTCCGGTATGCCAATTCCCTCTCGCTTCGAATCGGGCACTTCGCATTCACTGCCGCGCTTCTCGCCCTCTTCCTCTCGTTTTCCGCTTTGGCATCTGCGCAATCCGGCTACTACGGTCATATCGTCTTCGACAATGCGATTGGCTCCGGCCCATATTTCTACAGCCATGCAGGGGCCATCGCTCCCAGCCAGATCGAAGAGGAAAATTACCGGCTCCCCGTCGAAACCAAGCTCTTCAAGACACCACCCAACGCACTGCGTCTGGCCTGGCAATCGGCGGCGGGCGGCGGATGGGAAGCCTCCGTCCGCCTCGTCAATTTCCGCAACCGCTATCCCGGGATGACTGGCAGCAATCTTTACCTCTGGTGCTATTCTCCGGAAGGTATCTCTGCCGCCGACATGCCTGATTTTGTGCTTTCAACCGAAGCGGAAGGCCTGCAGGTTGCGGAGTTCCCCGCCAGCTTTACTGCGCCCGAATCGCTGGGCCATTTCTCAGGCGACATTCCCGCCAGCAAGTGGGTCGAGGTGCGCGTGCCCATCAGCGCGCTGCCAACGGCGTCGGTTTATCCTTTTCAACTCGAGCATCTGGCCAGCATCACCTTTCACCAGGGTCCCGCCGATGGCAAACACCACACTTTGATCGTGGACGAAGTGCGTGTGGCCGATAGATCGGCGACGGACATCGCAACGCTACCCACGCCAACAAACCTTGAGGCCACTGGATACGAGCGCAACGTCGTGCTTCACTGGGATTTTGTGGACACACCATGGGTGGCACGCTTTGTCATCTATCGTTCCGTTGACGGCGCTGCATACGCGCCAATCGGAATCCAGTTGCCCGGCATTCATCGTTACTCCGACTTTGTTGGCCAGGCCGGCGTGAAAGCATCCTACAAAGTCGTCGCAGAAAATTGGGAGTATCTGGACTCGGCATTTTCATCCGTGGCTTCGGCATCTACGCATGCCATGAGCGACGACGAGTTGCTGACCATGCTTCAAGAGGCTACCTTCGAGTATTACTGGGAGGGCGCAGATCCGCATTCAGGGATGACCCGCGAAAACATTCCCGGCGACGACAGGATTGTGGCCACGGGCGCGAGCGGCATGGGAATTGGGGCGCTCGTGGTCGGCGTCGATCGGCACTTCATCACCCGCGAGCAGGGCCTGGAGCGCATGGAAAAGATTGTCGGATTCCTTGAGAAGGCCGATCGCTATCACGGCGCGTTTTCGCACTACATGAACGGCGCAACGGGCAAGACCATGCCTCTCTTCGGGATGTTCGATAACGGTGGCGACCTTGTGGAAACCTCGTTCATGATGGAGGGCCTGCTGACCGCCCGCCAATACTTCAACGGCCCGTCGCAACGCGAGCGAAGCCTTTACCAGCGCATTACGGCTCTCTGGCAGGGCGTGGAGTGGGACTGGTATCGCGATAATCCCCAAAGCGATTTTCTCTACTGGCACTGGTCGCCGGAGTGGAGCTGGCAGATTCATCACCCGCTCATCGGTTTCAATGAAGTGATGATTACCTATCTCCTGGCCATTGCTTCGCCGACGCACGCCGTTCCGGCCAGCATGTACTACTCAGGCTGGTCGAGCCAGTCAGTCGATGCACAGCACTATCGCCAGGGATGGTCAGGTACCACTGACGGCAACCAATACGGAAATGGCAACAGCTATTACGGCATCAAGCTGGATGTGGGCGCTGGTCCCGGCGGACCGCTGTTCTTCACCGATTACTCGTTCTTCGGCTTCGATCCTCACGCGCTGCACGACCGCTTCACTTCTTCCTACTTCGATAATAATCGCAACATTGCGCTCATCAATCGCGCATACTGTATCGCCAATCCCAAGCATTTCAAAGGATACGGCGCCGATGCGTGGGGACTTACCGCGGCCGACACTCCTCACGGCTACGAAGCATCTGCCCCCGACGACGCCGACGATCACGGCACTCTCGCGCTCACCGGTGCGCTCTCGTCGTTTCCCTACACGCCCGAGGCCTCAATGCAGGCTCTCAAGCACTACTATCGCGATCTCGGCGCCGATCTCTGGGACATCTACGGCCCGCGTGACGCTTACGACCCTGAGGCCGGATGGATATCGCCCATTTATATGGGACTGAACCAGGCGCCCATCGCCGACATGGTTGAGAACTATCGCACCGGCCTTTTGTGGCGCGAGTTCATGTCGAACCCTGAGATCAAAACGATGCTGGCCAAGCTTGACGCGGCAACCAAACAGCCGGAGCCGTGATTCTGCCGTCGCGCAGGCTGTTAGCAGGGTGGTTCTGCATCGTAGTTGCTGAGCATGTGCCCAGATATAATCTATAGGGAAGCGGACTGCGCAAGCGCTGTTCCCTTCCCGCAATGATTTTTTGTTTTTCGGAAGGAACGCGCATGAACGAGCCAATCAAGCCGGTCAATTCAGCCAAGCCGGTCAATGTCGAATCACTGAAAGCCCTGGTGCGAACGGTACCCGACTTTCCCAAGCCGGGAATTCTCTTCTACGACATTACGACGCTGCTAAAGGACAAGACCGGTTTTGCCCAGTTGATCGATGCGCTCGCCGCACATTACATCGAGCGCAAGATCGATCTGGTGCTGGGAATTGAAGCTCGCGGCTTTATCTTTGGACCGGCGCTGGCCTATCGGCTGAACGCCGGCTTTGTTCCGGTGCGCAAGCCGCGCAAGTTGCCCGCTCCGGTGGCCCGCGTTACTTACGATCTCGAATACGGCACAGACACGCTTGAGATTCACATGGACGCCATCGCGCCTGGACAGAGCGTAGTCCTGGTCGACGATCTGCTGGCGACCGGCGGTACCATGGAAGCGACAGTGAAGCTGGTCAAGCAACTCGGAGGAAAAATCGCCGGCCTGGCATTCGCCATTGAGCTTGACTTCCTCAAGGGCCGCGACCGTTTCGCAGAATACGACGTCTTTAGTTTGCTGCACTACGACGAGTAGGGCGGCAAACTGAACGCCGTTCTACTCCGTATCCTCCGACACCATTTCAGTTTCGTTGACCGCGGCGCTTCCCATCGGTTCATCTTTCAGCATCTGGGCGTCGGCAAAGCGGTACCCGACGTACACATCGGTAAGCAGGTAGACGGGATTCGAAGGGTCGTCCTCGATCTTCTTGCGAAGTTGCCGGATGAAGGTGCGCAGGTATTCCACCTCTTCACGGCAATCCGCGCCCCACACGGCCGTCAGCAGTTTGGCGTAGGTAATCACGCGCCCTGCCCTGCTCATCAGGCAGTGGAGAATGTCGAACTCTTTCCTGGTGAGCCGGATGTTCTCGCCGCGCCTGGTCACGATTCGCTTAGGCGGATCGATTCTGATTTCCCCAATTTCGATCGGCGCATCCTCGGCCCTCGCCGGCGCACGCACGCGGCGGACCGATGCACGAATGCGCGCAATCAGCTCACGTGTGCTGAACGGCTTGGTGACGTAATCGTCCGCGCCCAGATCCAGCGCCTCGACCTTATCTTCTTCCTGATCGCGCACGGTGAGCATGATGATAGGCAATCGCGGCAAAGCAGCGCGCATGCGGCGCAGCGTTTCAATTCCGCCGATTCCTGGCATGTTCACATCCAGCAGCACAATGTCGGGCGCAGCCGCTCGCAAAGCCTGCAGCGCTTCTTCGCCGCGCGAAGCCTCGGCGATCTGGAAGCCGAGTTCAACTAGAGGCGGGCGCAGCGCCCTGCGGATGGCTGGTTCGTCGTCGACCACAAGGATGCGAATGGCCTGTTGGTTCATTCAGGACCTTCCCTTCTCGGTTTGAACTGGAATGGCGGCAAAAAAAGTAGTGCCTTCGTGCTCGTCGCTGGTCACCCACACGTAGCCGCCGTGAATCATGGCCACACGCTTGGCTACCGAAAGCCCGATGCCCGTGCCCGATGCGCGATTCGCGTATGTTGAAGAACGATAATAACGGTCGAAGATGCGCTCGCGGTCGGCCACCGGAATCACCGGGCCGTAACTGTGCACTGAGAAGATGGCTTCGTTAGTCGACAGAAAAGCGCGGATAGTGACTGTCGACCCGAAGATGGAGTACTTGCAGGCATTGTCGATGTATTGCGTCAGCAGCATCACCATCAATTGCCGGTCGCAACAGATAGCAAGCTCCTCATCTTCCACCAGAATCGAGACTTTCATGCTGGCCAGCCGGTCTTTCAGGCCAGTCATCACTTCTTCAAGCAGCGAGCCCAGGGCCACCTGTTCCACATGAATTGCAATCTCTCCGGCATCGAGGCGCGCAGTGGTCAGCAGGCGGGTAGTCAACTCGCCCAGCAATCCTGTCTGCTCACTGATGAGTGAAACCAGCTCGGCCTGCCCGGCAGACAACTTGCCCATCTCCACCAGTCCGGTTGAAGCGGCGCGAATCGCCGTCAGCGGAGTTTTGTAAGCATGGGCCAGTGAATCGAGGACGGTGGAGCGCAATTGCTCGGTGCGCCGTTCCGTTTCAATGCGGCTCTCGTTGGCAAAGGCGCGGTAGCGGTCAAAGGTGACGGCAATCAACGATGCGATGGCGTTGTTGGTAAGGGGGCTGGTTTCGCCGCGCACTACCAGGCTGCCTACGGGGACTGCGCCAAGCCGTACCACTCTTCGACCAATGCCGGTCTCCGGGTCGTCGTCGTTGGTTTCGAAATAGTAAACGCTCTGCGCCAGTTCTTGCGGATCGTCGCCCCAGAAGCCGGCCTGATACACCTCGTGCAAATCCGCGTCGAAGACCGCAACTGCTTCAAGCGCAAAAATGTCGTGCACCAGTTCTACCAGTTGTGGTCCCGGCTCCATATGGAGGTTCATCTGCAGCGTGCGGCGCGTGAATTCATATAAGTCGTGCATCTGGCCGCCCCACGACTCGGCCTCGCGCGCATGATCTGTTACCCGCGATGAGAGGCGGCTCACGGTAAGTGCAACCAGGATGAACACGACAACCGTGATTGAATTTGCGGGGCTGGTAGCCAGTGAAAGCGGCGACCCCGCGGCAAACAGGGTCTGGATTACAACTGCCGATAGAGAAACGATGACCGCCTGCCAGAAGCCGCACCAAAGGGCGGTAGGTACAACAATCAGCAGGTAAAGAAGCGTCGAGATAGGCAGCAGCCAACTGGCCCATCGTGCCACCACCGCCACCAGCAGCACTACCCCGATGCCCAGTGCGCACTCCAGCGCAAACAGCAGGATCCGCGTGCCTGAGGCACGGGAATACCTGACGCCGAAGATTCCACGCACCGGAATGATGCTGTCGGCCAAGAGCAAACCTACCCTTTGAGTCGATGCCGGCGACCGGTTACCGCTCGATTTGGGGTTCGATACAGCGGTCCCACAATGCTGCCTCTCGAAGCCGTGAGTCCACGGGGCTTTTTCCCTCAAGGAAATGCCACCTTGAACCACGGCCAGAGAGGGCAATAAGTGCAATGGAACCGCTCTTGCCCCGGTGCTTGCGCGAACGCCCCCACGGATATTGAACCGTTAGGGAAAGCTGCGAAAGGGTGCCAAATCAAGCTGCAGCGAAAAAGGTTGAAAGTTCACGCCAGATACACAATCACGTTCCGAGCCATCGGGCCACGGTTTCTTTTGATCTTTGTTCTGTCGTTAAGGAGAATTGCCTGATTGTTGAAACCGGTAATACCAAAATTGTAACAGGGGCTTCATAGCAATCTCTTACTGAAAGTGCGCTTTACCCTTCCCTGGCATTCCAACGCTTTCGACACAAGCTGCGATTTTTCTTTGCGATGCAAAAGCGGATCTTTATACCGATTCAAGAATCTTTAGGCATTCCTCATAATTTCCTTATATCAAATCTGCGTTAATCATCGCAGCCAAAGAAACAGATTTCCCCAACAAGTGAAGCGCACTCGACTGCCGGCAACAGTTCCAGCAGCCGATGGGGAAAGTGTGCCTTTCAACCACGGATCGGTCACAAAGTGCGGGGCCGGATACCGGAATCAGGCTTAGGCAAAGAACCTCGCCACGCACGGCTTTTTCGCCTTCGTTCATCACTGAATTCTTAGGGAGGGTTTATGTTCACACATCGCTATCGGAATTCCCTGCTTCGACTTGCAGCCGGAGTCATCGTATCGGCGGGCCTGACGGCCGCAGCACAAACGCCTGCTTCTTCAACGCCGCCTGCTTCAACTCCAGCTCCCGACGCCGCAGCCCAGGCTCCGGCAGCCGCACCGGCAGCAGCGCCCCTCAGCTTTCCGTGGAAGGTCGGCCCCATGGCTGTGACAGCTTTTGTCGACGGCTATTACAGCTACAACTACAACCAGCCCACCAATTCGGCAAATGGCCAGATCAACGATCTCTATAACTTCGACGACAAGACCGACCAGGTGGAGCTAAGCGCCGTAAAGCTCACGCTCAACCACGATCCCGCTCCTGTCGGCGCGCACTTTGATTTCTTTTATGGACGCACCAATGGGCTGGTGACGGCAGGCCTGCAGGGCGATTACGTCGAGCAGGCATACCTGAGTTTGAAACCGCCCGCCGCCAAAGGATTTGAGGCCGACTTCGGACGCTTCGTGACATCGGCCGGCGCCGAGGTGATTGAAGCCAAGGATAACTGGAATTATTCGCGCTCGCTGCTGTTCTCCTGGGCAATCCCCTACACACATTTCGGCCTGCGCACTTCATTGCCGGTGTCAAAAACCGAAACCATCGGCGTGCAGGTAGTGAATGGCTGGAATGAGCTCACAAAGAACAACGGGTGGGCCACAGTTGGTCTTACGAGTGCCTTGGTCAAGACCAAATACACCTGGAACGTGAACGTGTATACGGGCCCTGAAAATGCGCTGCCGGGGCATGGCTACCGCAACCTGGTTGACACCACGCTGCTGTTGACGCCGAACTCCAAGTTCAACGCCTACATTAACTACGACTGGGGCTGGAACCACGACTCGATCGTCGGCACCGGCGCCTCGGCCACCGGCGATAACAACACCCACACCTGGCAGGGCATCGCGTTCGCCGCTCACCAGCAGATCAATACCTCTACAGCCGTCGCCGGGCGCTATGAGTACTTCACCGACCCCGATGGATTCCAGACCGGCACGGCGCAACACCTGAATGAATTCACAGGGACGTTTGAGTACAAAATACCCAGGATGCCGCAGGCCGTGGTGACAAGGGCTGAGTACCGCCATGACCAGTCGAACGAGCCGTTTTTTCATAAGAACGCTACCGGCATGGCCGATGGCCAGTCAACCGTCACCGTGGGATTGATTTTGATTCTTCAACCGCATCAGTAAACGAGATGAAGAATCGCGGAAAAGGGACTTGGGCTTCCGCTTTTGCGTTGCAGGCAGGGATGCTTCAGCGGGCGCAATCGGTGCAGCTAAATCATTGATGCAACGAGAGTCCCGCGCGCCCACAGGCTAAATGAAGAGCCGAAGTGGATTCTTTATTTGGTCCTCATGGGCTGAACGTTAACCTCACAGCACCAGCAGGAAATTCGCCGAGCGGCCGGGGCAGAGACGTCCCACTGCCAAGGCCGCGATCATCCAAACCCGGGCGGGCAGCCACCGGGACAGCATAGCGAAATTGAAATCTCAGGAGAATTTTCATGGCAGAACAGAAAGCTCCACAGATGCAGGCCACCCTGGGCTTAACAGGGTTGACCAGCAATGCAATGGCTCTCATCGCCCCCGGCGCCTTCCTCTGGCTTACGTTCGTCCTTCAGGCCGGCACTGGAGTAGCCGGCCAGCCTTCTACCGCTCCGGCCATGTGGCTGGGCATCTTCGCCGCGCTCCTCCTTTGTCTGGCTACCGCCGTTGCTTATGCCGAGATATCCAAGCTGTATCCCGGAACCGGTTCCAGCTACTACTACGCTGAGCAGGCCATGTTGTCGCACGACGCCGGCTTCAAATACGCTCGCATCTCCAAATTCATTGTTGGCTGGGGCTCGCACCTTTACTACTGGGTGTATCCCGGCGTGATGGTGGGCGTGACCGGTGTCTTCGTCGGTTACGTTGTGGGCTTTCTCTATCCCAACTTCATGAGCGGCTCCAACCCTGGCCCGGTGTTCATGGGGCTGGTGGCGATTGTCTTCTCGTTCTTTGTGGCCTGGATCGCCGCCAAGGGCGCCGGCGCTTCTACCGCTGTCAACATCGCCATCAACGTGGTGCAGATCTCGGCCCTCATCGTCTTCAGCGTGCTGGCGCTGGGTTATCGCGCCAACCATCCAGCAGGCTCGCCCGCTTTCAATTACGACGGGCAATCGCTTGCCACCTATACCTATCAGTTCGCAACCAACCCCAAAGACGGCTCGATCATTCGCGATGCCAACGGAATTCCAAAAGCGCAACAGGACGCATCGGGCAAGGATGTTCCCTTCACCATCGACTATCCCACCACCGATTCGAGCGGCAACTTCCTCACCCACCCCAATGCGGCTTCGGTCGTCGGCGTTCACAAGATCAGCTATGTATTCATCCAGGCGACGGTCGCAATTCTCATCCTGGTCGGATTCGAGTCGGTTACCTCGATGGGAGGCGAGGCCAAGAACCCAACTAAACATATTCCCATCGCCGTTATTGCATCGCTGCTCATCCAGGGACTGTTCTGTTACCTGTTTGAGTACTTCTGCGCCAATTACTTTCTCAATTCCGGGTATACCATGCAAAGCGCCGTCACTTCCGCGGCGCCGATCGGCGACATGATGATCATCGTCGGCGATCAATTGCTGGGCCAGGGCCACGGCAAGTACTTCATGCTGGCGGAAGCCATCACAGTTTTCCTTGCCCTTATCGGCACCACGCTGGCCTGCATGAACACCGGCGCCCGCGTGACTTACGCCATGGGCAAGGACGATGAGGCTCCCGAGCACTTCGGCATCCTGCACGCCAAGTCGCTCTCTCCGCGCCGCGCGATCTGGACGCTGGCCGTTATCTCTGCCGTCATCGGCGTGATCGGCGTCTCCATCTATTTCGGCGATGCCGGCGCTCCGTCCGACGCAAGCATAGCCGCTCTGCCTCACAATATCTTTTCCAGCTTCGGCTACACCACCCACGACAAGATGGCGGCGCTGCCTAACTCGATGATTGCCGTTACGCTCACTTCAAACTTCGGCACTTTCATTCTCTACGCGCTCAGTTGCTTCCTCTGCATGGTGGCCTACCACAAGCGGCCCGACTATAGTTTCCTCAGGCACACGCTCATTCCGGGATTCGGCTTGCTCGCAAACCTGACCTGCATGGCGTTTTATCTGATCGGGCCGGTGTTTAGTCTCGGTACTCTTAAGGAGCCGTTGCTGGCACTCGGAATCTCAGCGCTGTGGGGCATCTACGGAGCTCTTTATTTCATCCGTTCCTCCAAGGCCAAAGGAAAGACAGCTCTTCTGGCTGCCCGCCCTTCATGATTCGGAGAGGAACATAATCAGGATTGGACGTCTGGGTGGACTTACCGCTTAACCTCAACGTTGAAGAGGGACCGCGGCAAGCCACCCAGAGCTATTTTCGCGAGCCAGGCCCGTGAGGGCCTTTTTCACCATCATTGTTCGACAATCTAATTAAAGTACCCGTTTCCGGTGCCGGTACTGAAGCGGGGCTTGCGGCGGAAGATTATGTTAGATGTTCAGTTCGGCGAAGCCAGCGACTTCGGCAAAGTTCGCACCAACAACGAAGATGCAGTGGGATCTTTTATCCCGGCATCGCGCCAGCAGGCTCGCAGCCATGGTTTTCTGTTCACCGTTGCCGACGGCGTGGGAGGAATGGATCTCGGCGAAGTCGCCTCTGCAACAGCCGTCCAGGTGATCACTGACGAGTTCCGAACCTCGCAGGCGGGCTCAATGCTTATCAGCCTGATGCCGCGCCTACTTCAAAAAGCCAACTCCGCCGTCCATGATCGCACCCTCGATTCGAAATACCGGGGCAAAAACATGGCTACCACGATTGTTGCCTGCGCCCTGCGTTACGACCAGGCCGTGGTCTCGCACGTCGGAGACTCGCGCTGTTACCTGGTGCGCAACGGCCAGGCTCGCCAGATAACCCAGGACCATACGCTGGTGAATGAGCAGCGCAAGATGGGACTCATCTCTACCAATGAGATTCCCGATTCAGATTCCCGGCACGTGCTCATCCGCTCTCTTGGCCCCGAGATGTTCGTCTCGCCAGACACCTCGGCCCTCACGCTGCAGTCCAACGATGTTCTGGTTCTGTGCACCGATGGGCTTCACGACGAGATGCCAACCCAGGAGATCGCTGCCATCGCCTCGCAGAAAAAGCCCGCGCCCGAACTGGCTCGCGAACTGGTTGCACGCGCCGTTGAAATCGATGGCGGCGACAATACCACGGCGCAGGTGATTCGAGTGAGATCAGTGGAACAGGTGGGCATGTACCGCGGCAGACCCTATCGGCTGCCGTCCTGAAAGAACAGGGACCCAGGGAACAAGGGAACAAGAAAGAGCTCCGGCGACCTCGGTCGCCATTATCGGTTTGAGTATCACTGGCGAGGTGAAGAGCGTCCTGATATCCCGGACTCCTTGTTCCCTTGTTCCCTTGTTCCCTCGTTCCCTGTTCTTACGAAATCCTTAGTATTGCGGGAATTCTTCCATTTAAAGTAAACACAGTGAACCTGCCGGAGAATGCAGCTCGATGAGTTTTTACGACACCCTGGAGGCAGGCACCCAGCTCGACTCCTACCGTATTGACGCGCGTGTGGCGCGAAGCGGAATGGCTTCAATCTTCAAAGCCACCGACTTGCGCGACAACCGCATCGTCGCCCTCAAAATTCCCCACCCCGATCTCGAAGCCGACCCCATTCTCTTCGACCGTTTCAAGCGCGAAGCAGACATTGGCCAGAGGCTGGACCACCCCAAAGTCATGCGGGTCTACAACGACGAGAAACGGTCGCGCATTTACATGGTGATGGAGTGGTGCGATGGCCGGTTGCTGCGCCAGATTCTGGATGAAGGCCGCATCCCCCAGGAGCGAGCCATCCGCATCGCCATCGGCGTCCTCGACGCTCTTGAGTACATTAACGCCAATGGCGTAGCGCACCGCGACCTGAAGCCCGAAAACATCATGGTCGACGATCAAGACAACCTGAAGCTGATCGACTTCGGCATTGCCGGCGACGCGGCTGCACGGCGGCTCACCTATGCCAACTTCACGGCAACGCTGGGCACCCCCAACTACATCTCTCCGGAACAGGTAAAAGGCAAGCGCGGCGACGGGCGTTCCGACCTTTATTCCATAGGCGTGATTCTCTACGAAATGCTCACCGGAAAGCTGCCCTTTTCAGGACCAAATCCCATGGCTGCCATGAACGAGCGTCTTCTCAATTACCCGGTGCCCCCTCGTGTCGCCGACCCCTCGGTTTCGCCCCAGCTTCAGGAGGTTATATACCGCGCGCTGGAACGCGATCCGCGCAATCGCTATGCAACGGCGCGCGAGTTTCGTCATGATCTTGAGCATCTTGACCAGGTGGGGGTTGAAGACCGCGTCGAACTGCGCGACTGGCAGAAAAGAAAATCGCAGCTATCCAGAAAGATTCTCTACTATGGCGCGCTCGCCCTCATTCCGGTGGTAATTCTGCTGGCAATGTTCCTCATCGCCCACCATCGGTAGCCCACCGCATTAGCCAACTGCGGAAGAACTTGCGGCACAGGGCCTCGTATCAGGGCACGAGTTTACTCCTGCCGAAAAACCTCCCAAAACAGGCGCGGGCTTTAGCTCTTGCGAGACCGACTGCGGCAAAATCGTCTGGTTCAATGCGCGCTTCCCCAACATCCTCCAGCACACTCGCCAGCCGCAAATTTCTTCACGAGTTCCTTATACGCAAGGCTCTACGATTCAAGAGCAACCACCACTTTTTGCTCCAAGGAGACCCCATGGCAAAGTACAAACTCGAGTACATCTGGCTTGATGGTAAGAAGCCCGTCCCCGAACTTCGCGGTAAAACCCAGCTCAAGGATTTTGCAACGCCGCCCACACTGGCCGATCTGCCTCTTTGGGGTTTTGATGGCAGCTCCACCATGCAGGCCGAAGGCCACAAATCCGATTGCGTTCTAAAGCCGGTGGCTCTCTATCCCGATGCGGCGCGCAAGGATGCGTACATCGTTCTGAGCGAAGTAATGCTGCCGGACGGAACGCCGCACCCATCCAACGGGCGCGCCACGGCCCCAGACGATCCGGATATCTGGTTTGGATTCGAACAGGAGTATTTCCTTTACAAGGATGGCCGTCCGCTGGGGTTCCCCGAGCACGGATATCCCGCGCCGCAAGGCCCATACTATTGCGGCGTCGGCTACAAGTACATGGGCAGCATCGCCCGCACTATCGTTGATGAGCACCTGGACCTGTGCCTGCATGCCGGCATCAACCACGAGGGCATCAACGCCGAAGTGGCCAAGGGACAGTGGGAGTTCCAGATCTTCGGCAAGGGCTCGCACAAGGCTGCCGACGACATGTGGACTGCGCGCTACCTGATGATGCGCCTCTGCGAAAAATACGAAGTGGATGTGATGTGGCACTGCAAGCCGATCAAGGGCGACTGGAACGGCTCGGGCATGCATACCAACTTCTCAACCAGGCACATGCGTGAAACCGGCGGCAAGGACTACCTGGAAAGCCTGATGAAAGTCTTCGAGAAGAACATCCCCGAGCATATCGCGGTTTACGGGCCCGACAATCACTTGCGCTTGACTGGCCTGCACGAAACCCAGTCCATCGACAAGTTCAGCTATGGCCTTTCCGACCGCGGCGCCTCAGTCCGCTTACCGGTCAATTTCATCAAGCACGGCTACAAAGGCTATCTTGAAGATCGGCGTCCCAACTCCGAGGCCGATCCCTACCAGATCGTCTCGCAGATCATTAAGTCCATCAGCGAAGTGTCCGTCGGAGAACTGGTCACCTCGTAGTCCGGGCGCAATCACATGCAAAGCGGGATGAATGCGTGGCGCATTCATCCCGCCAGAGCAGATCACCGGCATGGCAGCGCAGAAGGCAAAACCGCCTTCCGCGCTTTCCATGTTTGATTTGTCTAAGACTTGATTCTCGGGTACAACTTGGACGTGCGGTTACACCTCGTGCTCGACCGCAGCCTCAATCTCTTCGGTCAATGCCTCGGCCGCATCGATGCACGCGCCGCGGCTTACGTCCAGATGCGTCACCAGCCGGATGGAATCGGCACTGAAAGCGCTGATCAAAACGCCACGCTCCTTGAGCCGCGCAGCAAGCTCGGGCGCGCCGTGGCCCGCAGTCAATTTGAAGATCACAATATTGGTTTCAACCGATTTCAGATTGATGTTCACGCCCGGCGTGTTGGCCAGCGCTTCCGCCAGCAGCCGCGCATTGGCATGATCTTCATGCAAGCGCTTCGGCCCCTGCTCCAGCGCCATCAATCCCGCAGCCGCCAGCACGCCAACCTGACGCATGCCTCCGCCCAGCGCTTTGCGGTACCTCCGCGCCCTCGCAATCAACTCCTCTGAGCCCACCAGCATCGACCCCACCGGCGCTCCAAGTCCCTTTGAGAGGCAGAACATCACCGTGTCGAACCCGCGGGTGAGCGTCTTCACGTCTGTGCCCAGGGCAACGGCAGCGTTGAATATTCTGGCGCCATCAAGGTGCGTCGGCAGGCGACGGATCTTCGCCCCTTCCCAAATCTCCTCCAGAAGCTCCACACGCGTGCAGCGCCCGCCCGCAAGGTTGTGGGTGTTCTCAATTTCAATCAGCCCGGTATGCGCGCGAAAATTGCTTTTCTGCTCGATCACCGGCTCAATGTGCTTCCAGGTCAGGATGCCGTTATCGGTGTGCACGGCGCGAATCAGGCAGCCGGAAAAAACGGCGGTCGTCGCCATCTCCCAATCGAGAATATGAGCCCGTCCGTCGGCAATCACTTCCTGCCCCGGCTGCGTATGGCAGCGGATGGCAATCTGGTTTCCCATGGTTCCCGAGGGAACAAAGAGAGCCGCCGCGCGACCGAAGAGTTCAGCCGAGCGCCGCTCCAGCAGATTCACAGTGGGGTCTTCGCCGTAGACGTCGTCGCCCACTTCGGCTGCGGCCATGGCGGCGCGCATTTCCTGGGAGGGGCGGGTTACTGTATCAGAACGTAGATCAATGATTCCTGGCATTCCTTCCATCCTCTTACTGAACAGTACGGAGCTTCACTTAACAAATCGATCGATCTGAACGAATTTCTCGCCGCGCTTTGGGTCGGCGTTGATTTCGTATTTGCCGTCAAGGTCCTGGCTAAGAGAAAAGACAATGCCTTCCGGATCAGGGTACATTACTCCATCATCCAAAGGTCCTCCCAAGTCCCAACTTACGAACTTGTCGAGAACGATGCCGGCGGTTCCCTCAGCCATCCACGTGCCGCTCTGCATCAGATCCTTCTTGGAAGATCCCTTTGTATAAAGATGCACGTAGGTTGAATCGCTGTTAAGCACAAGGATGTCGACACCGTGATGAATGGACGTGTCAGAGACCTCAAGCTTGTAGATGCCAGACATGGTCGGCGTTGGCGCTGCATCGTGAAAACACCCGGTTGCGCCAATTAGCATGCTGAGAAGAAGGGCGGAAGTTAAACGACGAACCATCGCTTCGCACTTGCTCCTATTCCTTATTCCCTTGTTCTCTCGTTCCCGGCCTTCACGGTATCTGCTTCATCGGCAGTTCCATCACCGGTGTGCGCTTGTCGCCGTTCACAGCGTAGGCCCAGAGCCCATGAAAATTCGCGCGGATGCCGGGTTCGGTCTTCAGAAATGCGCTCAGCACCGCTGTCGCCTCGGTCCGCAAAGCTGCCGGATCGGTTACGCCTGTCGATTGATACGCGACCGCCAGATCCGGTTCGCGCAGCGAGGCATCCAGCGACACTCCCACAATTCTCCAGGTGCGGTCTCCATCGGGAATCGAGAGCGGCAGTGTCTTTGACGGACCGCCAGGAATCTGCGTTTGTTCCTGTTGCAGCTTTTCCAGATTTGGTGACGACATGAAATCGACGGGCAGCAGCAGAAAGTGCGCAGTGTCGTACATGTACCACGCGCTCCACGGATCATCCGCGGCCAGGTCGCGGGCGCGCTTCCAGTACCATACGCCGTCATGGCCGTCGAGCGCGCCGGGGCGAAGCGTGAGCCCTGCCAGCATCCACTGGGAACTCGGCTGGTCCCAGGCCAGGATCAGGCCCAACTGCGCGGCCAGCGGCGATCCTACTACGTCGGCCAGCACCACCGCGTAGCGGCCCGGCGGCAGATCTCGCATAAGAATAGTCACGGTGAGCGAGCCGCTCGCATTGGAGCAGAAGAACTGCGTGTCGGCGGGGGCCTGCTGCGAACTTGCGTCAAGCAAAAACACATCGCGGACTGCGATTTGGCCGCTCTGCAGGAGTGCCTGTCCCTGGGTCACCGTCGCGCTGATCGAATCCCACGCTGAGGCCTCCGCCGGAAACAGCGCTGCCTTAAGCCCGGTCAGGTCCTGGCCCGCGATGGCATTCGAGATTCGGCTACCCGCCGCGGCAAGCGCGTCGCGATCCGCAGCCCCAAGCTCTGCCTGCATCGTGCAACTTACGCCGGCGCCAAATCCCTCAGCCGAAGCACTGATCAGGGCGGCTGCAGCCAAAACTTTCAACCAAGAGCGCATAGTTCGCGGTATCCTTTCGAGGATGTCTTTCTCGAGGGGCTGTCTTTCACCTCGCTGCGGGCGACGGTGAAAAAACAGGCTCTCCGCTTACTTTTGACGCCTGTTTCGAGCGTCCGTGGGTCACTGCTAGTCTAGTACACAGCGGCGCGGCATCGAATCCGGGGCAGGGTCACGAGCGATTCGGCGGGCGCGGAAACGTACCATATGCTATCCGGCACAAATTCGCGAGCTTACGGCCGGCCACCGATAACCGCCGCAATGGCGCGCCTGGCGGCAACCGCAGCCCTGATGGGATTGGTTGCCTCGGGCACGTTGCTTAATGCCCAGCTCCCGGCTCCGACGCCAATCCAGCCCGGCCCGCAACCTGCCCGCCATGCGCAAAATCCGGCCCAGTCCCGCAATTTCAATACCGCCAAGCCAACGCCTTCAACCCCTGCGCCAACTGCGATGCAGACGCCCGCCGCTGAGCCGCCCAAGCCAGACTGGCCCGTGAATGACAAGCCCTTACCCCCCAAGGTCACGTGGGACAGCAGCGGGCTCACCGTTGATGCCAATAACTCAAGCCTCGATGAAATTCTGAAGGAGGTGGCCACCCAAACCGGGGCCAAGCTGGATGGCAAAGTTGGCGACGAGCGCGTATTTGGATCCTACGGCCCGGCATCCGCCCGCGACGTTATCAAGCAGTTGCTCGATGGAACCCCCTATAACGTTTTGATGGTCGGTGACCAGGGTGAAGGGACGCCGCGGCAGATTGTGCTCAGCAATCGACCCACCGGACCTGCTCCCGTCAGCAGCGCGCAAAACAATGGCGACGACGAAACCGAATACGAACAGCCGCAACAGCCTATGCCCGGAGTTCCAAACGCGCGCACACCCTTTGGCGCCCCGGGAATGCCGCCGGAGCAGAACCAGCAGCAGATGGAAGAGCGTCGCGCCGAGATGGAGCAGCGCCAGGAACAGTTGCGCCAGCAGCAACAGGAGCAACAACAGCAACAGCAGCCGCAAATCCCACCCCAGTAAGTGCGTGCATTTTGAGCGCAGTGCAGCCGGATGCCGTGCGCGTTTGCCGCGCGCACCGCAGGATTGCGCGTAAAGAAACGCAGTGGTTTGAATCTTTTGAGTGAGTCCGGTGCCGGAAGAGAAGCTTACAATGACCGGGCAGGTTCAGGCCTGCTCGCCTTGATGCGTACCGCTTGTTGCGGGCGCATAAGGGCAAAGCCAACGCGCAGAATTCCGTAAGCTGCAAGGATCCCAAAGACCATCGAGCCAACGCTCGCGCAAACCAGCATAGCCAGATTCAACAGGTTTTCCATCATCTCCGCCTATGGTCAACTGCCTTGGTATTTCGCCGGATCCGCTTTAAATGCATGCTCCAGCCTGCCGTCTTTGTGATTGTCGCAGAGACTCGCCTGTTTGCTTCTGCGTTGACCATGTTTTCTGTTGGCAAATAGAATACCCCCAGGGCGTTGCAAAAATGTGAACGGCCTAATGCATCCTCGGGCTACCCATCCAACCCCCTCTCACCCCGGCCATGGCGATAACTCACATCTCGGTGCGTGGCGCGCGCCAGCACAACTTGCGCGACATCAATGTGCGCATTCCGCGCAACACCTTCACGGTGGTTACGGGTCTCTCCGGCTCCGGCAAAAGCTCGCTTGCCTTTGACACCATCTATGCCGAGGGCCAGCGCCGCTACGTGGAGACGCTGTCGGCCTACGCGCGCCAGTTTCTCGATCAGATTGAGCGCCCCGACGTTGACTCGATCGAGGGCCTCAGTCCCGCCATTTCAATTGAGCAGAAGACTACCAGCCGCAGCCCGCGCTCCACGGTCGGCACCATCACCGAGATTTACGACTACCTGAGGTTGCTTTACGCCTCGGTCGGCACTCCGCACTGCCCCAACTGCGGCCGCCCCATCGCCCGCCAGACCGCCGATCAAATCGTTCAGCGCATCGTTGAACTGGCTCGCGGCGAGCGTGTCACCATCATGGCGCCAGTGGTGCGGGGTCGAAAGGGCGAGTTTAAAGATCTGCTCGATGAGCTTGATCAGCAAGGGTTTCGCGCCCGCGTCGACGGTGAGATCCGCGACCTTTCCGAACCTGTCCTTCTCGATCGCCGCAAGAATCACACCATTGAAGCCATTATCGATCGCATCCTCTTAAAGCCCACTGACATGGGTGCCCCCGGTCCTTCGCCTCTGGGGACTGGGGATGGACCTGCACCGGCCGCACAACCATCCGGCAAGTCGAATCCCTCCCCGGAGAAGTCCCTTTCCGCGGGGTCGAAACCCTCCACAGAAAAACGACTCGAACAGGCCGTCGGCAAAGCCCTGCAACTGGCCAACGGTCTTGTTCTGGTTGCGTCGAGCGGCGGGTCGGGGGGGCCGGCTGAACAATTGTTTTCCTCGTCGATGGCCTGCCCCGATTGCGGTCTCGACGTGCCCAAACTCGAGCCCCGCAGCTTCAGCTTCAACTCGGCATTTGGCGCCTGCCCTGAGTGCCACGGGCTCGGGTCGCTCTATGACTTCGACCCTGCCAAGGTCATCACCGACTGGTCAAAGCCGTTGCTCGATGGCGGTCTCGGTCCGGGTTCGGCGTCTCAGTACCTGCTCAAGCTCATCCACCTCGCGGCTGAGCGTTACAGCATCGACCTCAAAACTCCATTTGAAGATCTGCCCGCCAAACATCAGCACATTCTCGTGTATGGGCCGCCCAAAGTCGAGGCGCCGCGCACCGGCTTCCATGGCATTCTTACCTATCTGCGCGACAGCGTTGAAGAGGCCCGCAGCGACGGCTATCGCGAGTACATGATGAACTTCATGTCGGCTACTCCGTGCGCGGTGTGCCGCGGAAAACGTCTGCGACCCGAGTCACTGGCCGTCAAGGTTGGCGGGCTCTCCATCGCCGACTTCACTGCCCTGCCGCTCAATCGCGCCCTTTCGGCCGCCATCAATCTCAAATTCAATTCGCGTGAGGCGCTGGTCGCCGATCGCATCCAGCGCGAGATTGTTGAGCGGCTCGAATTCCTCTGCGCGGTGGGTCTCAATTACCTTTCGCTCAACCGCAATGCCGCCACGCTTTCAGGCGGCGAAGGCCAGCGAATTCGCCTCGCAACGCAGATTGGCTCGCGGCTACGCGGTGTGCTTTATGTACTCGACGAACCCTCCATCGGCCTGCATCAGCGCGACAACAATCGCCTGATTGAAGCGCTCGAGAAACTTCGCGATCTTGGCAACACGGTCCTGGTAGTCGAGCACGACGAAGAAACTATTCGCCACGCCGATTACGTTCTCGATCTCGGCCCCGGCGCCGGCCGCCTGGGCGGGCACGTGGTTGCTGAAGGCACACCCGAACAGATTATGGCGGCGCCGGCCTCGCTCACCGGCCGCTATCTTTCAGGGCAGGCCACCATGCTGCAGCGCGCCAAACCGCGCAAACTCACCGGCAAGTGGCTCACTATTGTGGGCGCGCGCGAGCACAATCTGCAGGACGTTAATATCCGCGTTCCGCTCGGCGTAATGACCGTCGTCACCGGCGTGAGTGGCAGCGGCAAAAGCACGCTGGTGAACGACATTCTCTACCGCTCGCTGGCCAAATCCATCTACGGCTCGCGCGAGGAACCCGGCGCGCATGACTCTCTGGCCGGCGCGGAACAGATTGACAAAGTCGTACGCATCGACCAGTCGCCGATTGGCCGCACCCCGCGCTCAAACCCAGCAACGTATACCGGCGTGTTCTCGCCCATCCGCGACCTTTTCGCCATGCTGCCCGAGGCGCGCGAGCGTGGATACAAGCCCGGCCGCTTCAGTTTCAACGTCACCGGAGGCCGCTGCGAGGCCTGCCAGGGTGACGGCCAGCGCCGCATTGAAATGAACTTCATGCCCGACGTTTACGTGCAATGCGAAGTGTGCAACGGCCGCCGCTACAACCAGGAAACACTGGCCGTAAAGTTTCACGGCAACTCCATCGCCGACATTCTCGACCTGACCATTGAAGATGCGCTGCCTCTGCTTAAAGACGTGCCGCAGGTGCGTCAGAAGCTGCAGACGCTGGTCGACGTCGGACTCGGCTACGTGCACCTGGGCCAAAGCGCAACAACGCTCAGCGGCGGCGAGGCACAGCGCATGAAGCTGGCCCGCGAGCTCTCAAAACGCCAAACCGGCCGCACTCTTTATCTTCTCGATGAGCCAACCACCGGCCTCCACTTTGACGACGTGCGCAAGCTGCTCGAGGTTCTGCACAGGCTCGCCGATCTTGGCAATTCCGTCATCATCATTGAACACAGCATGGACGTGATACGGAATGCCGACTGGGTGATTGACCTTGGCCCCGAAGGCGGCGAAGACGGCGGTCGCATAGTTGCGCAGGGCCGCCCCGCTCAGATCGCAGCCACGCCCGGCTCCTACACCGGACACTTCCTCACCCGCTATTACACAGCCGAGAACGGTAAGCTGGTGTTGGCGGAGATGGAAGAACCGCCGGAAGAATCTGCTCCTGCTGAAAGCGTCGCCAAAGCGAACGGCAACGGCACCGCCCGTAAGAAATCCGCGCGGACGAAGAAGACTCAGCCGGCGAGCATTGGTAAGCGGGGAGAGAAATGACATCACCATTCAGCGACGAGCCGCAAGCCCTGCAACCTTCCGCCGACCTCGTCGCAGAGCCGCAGATCGAGAGCTCGAATAGCGATGATCCGCAAGAAGCGTCGGTCGCGCACATTTCAACATCTGAGTATTCCCCGCCAGATTCCATAGAGCAAGCACCCAGCCCCGAGGAACCGCCCTTATTCTCCAATGTTTTTCAGCCCCAGCCTCCTCCGCCTCCGGTAAGAATTCCCCATCTTGGACACGTTGCGCTGCTCGCCGTCTATCTCCTCTTCAGCCTGATCGTTTCAGTGGCGATCCTGAGGGTCGCAGTCTATTTTCATCTCTTCAATGTCTTCACACTTCAAGATGCCGTCAACGACATTCACTATGCTCTGGGCAGCGAAATTCTCCTCTATCTCGGCGCTTTCGCTGCGGCATACTTCACCTTCCCGCTCATCTGGCGCAAGAGTTTTTTCGCCGGCCTGCAATGGAACGGCGCAACGGCCTGGCGGAATATCTGGGCTCTCGTCGGCACTGGCTTTCTCTGCTATCTGGCGGCAATGGTGAATATGATTCTCGTTCCGGGGCCGTCGAATACGCCGATTGAGAAGATATTCAAAGAGCCGGGCGCGGCCTGGCTGCTGTTCTTTTTTGGCATCACCTTCGCTCCGTTTTTTGAGGAACTTTTCTTTCGCGGCTTCCTGCTGCCCTCGCTTTGCACCAGCTACGACTGGCTCGCCGAAAAGTTCTACAAAGTACCGCGCCGGTCGCTCGCGCCCGATGGAAGTCCGCAATGGTCTTTGAGCGCAATGGCCATCGCGTCTATAGTCACTTCCGTCCCCTTTGCCATGATGCACGCCGAGCAGATAGGCAATTCAATCGATGGGATCCTGTTGCTGGGCTGCGTGAGCGTTGCCCTGTGCGCGGTTCGCCTCATCACGCGCTCGCTGGCCGCGAGTGTGGTGGTACACGCCTTCTACAATTTGTTGCTCTTTTCAATGATGGTGGTCGTCACCGAAGGCTTCAGGCATCTGGACAAAATGTGAAAAAGACAGGGACTAGGAACTAGGCACTAGGGATAGAAAGCCGGATCACGGAAATTGATGGCCTTGTTCCCTTGTTCCCTTGTTCCCTTGTTCCCTCGCTCCCTTGTTCCCTATTCCCCTGATCCCTGTTCCCTTAAAATGGTTTTGATGCCCACATCAACACACGCCCAGCAGCTTCTCTCGCTTCTCGCTCGCTTGAGCTTTCGCCTTGGCCAGTTCACGCTCTCTTCCGGCGGCACCAGCGACTACTACATTGACTGCCGCACCACCACGCTGCATGCCGAAGGTGGCCGCCTCACCGGGCACGCTATCCTCGAACTGCTCGAAGCCAACGGCATTAAAGCCGACGCAGTGGGCGGACTCACCATGGGCGCCGATCCCATCGTCTCGAACGTGGCGACGGCCAGCGCATGGCGCGCACAGTCGAATCCGGCAGCGCCTCTCATCCACGGATTCCTGGTGCGCAAGGCCGAGAAGGCGCACGGGGCCAAGCGTCGCATCGAGGGATTCTGCCAGGAGGGCGCGAACGTGGTGATCGTCGATGATGTGTGCACCACCGGCGCATCGACCATCAACGCCATTGAAGCAGCCCAGGAGGCGGGCATGAAAGTCGCCGCAGTTGTGTGCATCGTTGAGCGCGAAGAGGCCAATGGCAGACCGGCAGTTGAAGCCGCGGCCAAAGACGCGCCATTCCTGCGTTTATTTTCGGCAACCGATGTTCGCGCCGAGCATGTGAAGCAGCTCTGAGTTGCCTGCTCAAACGCAAAAATGGCGGACCTCATCGGGTCCGCCATTTTTGTTTTCAACCTGAACCCAAGTTATTCCACGTTGTCGACCGGTTTCGACGTTCCGGTTGTGGGAGCGGCGTTGGTCGCCGGCGCGGGCTGAGTTGAGCCCTGCGTAGGAGGCGTGTTCTCTGCGCTCATGTTGCTCAGCAACTGCAGTTCCACGCGACGATTCTTGGCGCGGCCTTCACGCGTTTTGTTGTCGGCTACCGCCTGGTCTTTGCCAATGCCGATTAAATAGAAGCGGTGCGCCGGAATGTTGTACTTGGTCACCATGTACTGCACCACCGCATCGGCGCGGCGGTTGCTGAGGTCGTAGTTGTAATCGGCCGGCCCCACAGAATCGGTGCCGCCGGTAACTTCGAGAATGTAGCTCTTGGCCGACCCTAGCTGCGCGGCAAACGAGTCAAGCTGCTGCTTGTCGTCGGCCGTCAACACGCTCTTGTCGAAACCAAAGTTTACTGACACATCGCCAACCTGCTTGTAGTTGTCGAGTCCCTTCACCAGGGCGTCGAGCGAGTCTGCGCGCTGGGCTACGTCGTTGGCGGCGCTGTTGGCCTGTCCTGCCGCGGTCGACGCCTGCTGCGCGTTCTGGTTCGCAGTGTCGGCCGATGCCTGAGCCTGCTTGATGCCCGCCTGGGCGCTCTCGTCCACGTTGTGAATCTGGCGGTTATTCTCCGCCGTCTGATTCTCAAGGTCGCCCGTCTTTTGAACGATGGGTGCCGTCTGAGTCTTTACGTAGTTCTTGGTTGCGCAGCCGGTTGCTCCAAGCACCGCGAAACTCGCAGTAGCCATAATGTACATAAATGATTGTCTGGTCATCGTGTTAGTCCCCTTTTAGACCGGCCGCCTGGCTTACACGTGGGCTGCCTTATGTTGGAGATTGCCGTCCTATTCGCTTAACTATGATGCAAACCAGCCTCCAATCGGCTAAATCCAGTTAACCTGCTGATGATGAAAGGCTTATTGGATTCCAGGCCGTAGCAGTCAAGCGATTTAATCATGTAATTTTTACTTGAACCGGTAAGGATTCCCCTCCCCGCACCTGGATTTCGCGGCCGTAACCCTCTTCCAGCACAGACGCTATTCTGTTAACTGGCTCTCTCGCTGAGCATCTACGGTAATGGACCTATACGAGAAAATCCGCACCCTGCCCACCAACCCCGGCGTGTATCTCTACAAGAACGCCGAGGGAGAAGTGATCTATGTGGGCAAAGCCAACAACCTGCGCTCGCGGGTGCGGTCGTACCTGCTTGAGGCCTCGCAGGCCAACGCCAAGACCGGGTCGCTCATGCGCGAGGCAGTGGATCTTGAATACATCCTGGTGGCCAACGAACACGAGGCTCTCGCGCTCGAAAACAACCTGATTAAGCAGCGCAAGCCGCGGTTCAATATCCTGCTGCGGGACGACAAGACTTACCCATACGTGAAGCTCACCCTGGCCGACTGCTATCCCAAGGTGTTTGTCACGCGCCGGCTGCGCAAAGACGGTTCGGCGTACTACGGCCCGTATTTTCCCGGCAACCTGGCTTACCGCGTAGCCGAACTCATTCATCGCAGCTTTCTCATCCCCAGTTGCAAGGTCGATCTTTCGCGTTACCACCCACGCGCCTGCCTGCAGTACTACATCCATCGTTGCCTGGGGCCGTGTGTCGAAGGACTAACGACGCCCGAAGCGTACGCTCTAGCCGTCAAGGATGCGCAGCTTTTTCTCGAGGGACGCCATACCGAGTTGCAGAAGGCACTCACCGCGCGCATGAACGCCGCGGCCGCGGCGGAGCAGTTTGAAGCCGCCGCACGGCTGCGCGACCAGCTATCAACAGTGCACCAGTTGCAGGAGAAGCAGCGCATCGCGACCTCAGGAGAGGACGACGACGCCGACGTTTTCGGTTACCACTTTGAAGATGGATCGCTGGCCGTCAATCTCTTCCACATGCGCAACGGTAAAATCGTCGACCGCAGGGAGTTCTTCTGGGAAGACCTGCCGAGCCTGCTGGAAGCCGTTGAAGTCATGGATCGGGGGTCAGGGATCAGGGATCAGGAAGAAGCCCTTTCCAAACCCTCTTCACAGGTGGGAGTTTTGTATCAGGGCTCGACTTCAGTCGTGCCGAAGATGTCCAAACAAAAGGGCCGGGCTTTAGCCCCCGAGGGCGCTTCAGCGCCAGCCTTCCACGCCGGCGCAGTCTTCTCCGCCCTGCTCAAGCAGCTCTACATCGACCAGCATTACGTGCCGCGAACCATCCTTGTGCCTGCGGAGTTTGCCGATCGCGAGACGCTTGCCGCATTGCTCAGTGAGCGCACCGGCCACAAAATCGAAATCGCCGTGCCGCAGCGTGGCGACAAAAAGTCGCTGGTCAATCTTGCCGGCCAGAACGCGCATCAGTCGTACACGCAACGGTTCCGCGTGCTTGAGCCATCGCGCAAGGCCATTCAGGAAGCGCTTGCCGACGCGCTCATGCTGCCTGAGCTGCCACGCCGCATCGAGTGCTTCGACATCTCGCACATCCAGGGCGCGGAAACTGTTGCATCGATGGTGGTGTGGGAAGACGGCAAGATGAACAAAGCCGCGTACCGCAAGTTCAAGGTGATGACGGTTCTCGGCGTGGACGACTTTGCCTCAATGCGCGAAGTGGTAGAACGCCGCTACCGGCGCATTCGCGACAACGGCAAGAGCGAACCTGACTTGAAAGGGCACGGCTTCAGTCGTACCGATGACGCTCAGAAAGGCACCGGGGCTTTAGCCCCTGAGGGACGTACCTCGGGGAGCAAAGAACCTTCAACCATGCCGTCTCTCATCCTGATCGACGGCGGCCTGGGCCAGCTCCACGCAGCCGCCGACGCGCTCGAATCGCTGGGATTCACCTCGCAGCCGCTTGCATCGATCGCCAAGCGCGAAGAAGTCATCTACCTCTACGGCGCGGAGGACGAGCCCATCGTGCTCGACCGTCGCTCGCCGGTACTGCACCTGGTGCAGATGATCCGCGACGAGAGCCACCGGTTCGCCATCGGCTATCATCGCCAGCGCAGAGCCATGCGCGACCGCAAGTCGGAACTGCTTGAAATTCCGGGAGTCGGGCCGCAGACCCGCCAGCGGCTCATTGAGCATTTCGGCTCGCTGCGCGACGTGCAGCAGGCGACGGTCGAGTCGCTGGCCGCAGTCGTGCAACGCAAAACTGCGGAGACAATCTGGCGGCATTTTCATGAGGCGGCTGCGGCGAAGTGAAGAAAAGCGGTAAGAACAACTGCAGATCCCTCGACTTCTCTCGGGATGACTGTTCACGGGTAGGTTGGCGTTTATCGGTTCGCGTCAATTCCCTTTCTCGCTCACCTTTTGCGAGGCGGCTTCGGCGGTGGCCATGCGGATGATGATGCGCTGCATGTAGCCGTTGCCGTTGAACGAGTCGGTCGGGATGGGTCCGATGAATCGCACCACACCGGCGTGATCGACAACAATGGCCATGGGAAAGTCGTTAGGCGCAAACTTTTGGGCTGTGTCTGAAGAAACCATGAGCGTGTTGGTTCCTTCGAGCTCTTTGGCGCTCGATTCCACTCCCGGATCGGTTGCATCCTGCGCCTCGTCAGCGTACATAAGGCCCCAGGCGTGGATGGGTGTCTGGGCGTTCAACGTGGCAAATTCAGTCACGGTCTTCATCATGGCGCGGCACTGCGCGCACCACTCGGGAAAGACTACAAGAACCGTCGCCTCGCCAAAGTCGGGTCCGTTGACGGGCGGCTCTAATGTCGACATTTTAGTGAGAGCCGGGTTGCGCTGCGCATGCGGGCCTGCTGCCGGCGCCGGAACTTTGGCAGCCTTGGTCTCAAGCGAACGTTCAATCTCGATCGTGGGCAGACGCCAGCCAATTAGTCTGTACTCGGCGCGCACGCGCGATATCTGAAGCCAATCAGCGCCTGAGAACTGCGCTTTTGTTCCCAGAGCATCTTCAAGATCTGAAACCGTGGCTCCCGCACTCTTGTCGTCGCCGGCGTAACGCTCAAACAGCGCAAGTTCCATTCCCGACTCAAAGAGCGCGCCTACGCCTATTACCGCTTCACTGTGCTCGGCCTTAAGCGGAACTCCCTGCTTGAGCGCGTCAACGATCGCCGGGTGCTCCATTTCGGCCAGCATCAGGGCTGCGGGGTTGCCCGACTGCTCCAGATAATCCTTCAGAGAGAGGATCGAATACGCCACTTCAGCATCGTAGGGCAGGCTGCGCAGCATGGTGCGCGCTGTGGCCACGGCCGTGTCGATGTCGTGTATGTGCACCAGCGCGCTGACGCTGATGGCGTAGGCCTGGGCGCGGTGCGTGTTCTCGAGGGCGGCAATATAGTCCTGGGCGACGTTATTCGCCTGGGTCCAGTCCTGGCCGAATGCGCATAGGCGCGCAAGGTCGTAGAGGTCGTCGCCCCTGTAGTCCTCGGGCTTGGCTTTGTCGCATGCCTCGCGCGCCATCTTCACGCCTACCCCAAGAGCCTGCAGTTCAGGGTCAGACCAGTTGCCGATTTCGCTGCGAACCACGTCGAGCGGGTGCATTGCCTGCTTGTAGATTTCGCCGGGCGTGAGAGCAACCGGAACCGGCTGCGGAGTCTCCGGCAGTTGTGAACTCTGATTAATGGGCGTGACAGGAGAATTCACATCTGGTGGCGCCGGGGATGTGGACGGCGACTGAGCGAACGCACCCGCGGTTGCTATGAATGCGCAGGCGACGCGGGAGTGGCGCAGCAAGACCTGAAGAGACATGGGACCTCACTCGTCGTTCCAAAAAGCTATTTGTTTCTTTTGACGCGGCGAATCTCGTCTGGCCACAATGGGTGCCCATCCTTTCCGCAGCTTCAGCGGTAAGGGTGGGGAGTACACAAGTTCATACGGTCGGCGACAAGGGACCGATGCTAACGAAATTAGACACCGTCTGGGGTGGGATTGTTCCTGGAATGCGCAGGAGCGCTCGCGTACACAATTCAATCGCCCCGCACAATTGTCCATGCAAATGCGCGGGAGATTGGGTTCCCCCTAATCTGGGGGAAGCAAAAGAAAGCTAAACCGCTACCGCGCCGGTTGGCCGCGAGGGGTGCTTCAGGCACTGGCTAACATGGGCCAGCAGTTCCCGTGGATGAACCGGCTTGCTTAGCAGAGTAAAGTGATGTCCCTGGTGGCGCGCATTAGAGAGCAAGTCAGCGGTGGAGGCCTGGCCGGAGAACAGGACTACCTTGCACTCGGGATAGATCCGTCGCATCGTGATGGCCAACTCGACGCCGCTCATTCCGGGCAGAATGACGTCCGTGATCAGCATCTCAGGGGGCGCGACCAAGGCCGTTTCAAGGGCCGAGTAGCCGTCGTATACAGCCATGGACGCGTAGCCGCTTCGTGAAAGAATTTCAGCTAATGTGTCCGCGATTGCCGACTCATCGTCAACCACGAGAATTACGGGGCGGTACTCCAACTTCTCCGCCGGCGGAACCTGATCGATGGGGACAACGGGGGAAGATCGTCTATCGCTCATTTAAGTAGTTCACCTCTCAAGGCACGGTATCAGGGTTTGAGGTATACGGGGAGAATCTTATAGGCTACGGCAAAGATTTCCCCATGACGCAAAACTGGGCAGGATTACCGCAAGAATTGCAGCAATTCAGGCTGTCGAAAAGCGGATTGAAAGAGTCCGAATTCGGTATTTTTAGGTTGCGTCATAACCAAACTGAATAATATACTTCTAGCTAAGCGTTAGGTTTACGTTAGTTTAGCCATACGCCACTCCCCGAAAGATTCGCGCAATCGACTCATTCAATTGACGTTACGATAAGTGCGAGGGACAATTTATGACTGAAGAATCGAAAGCCGGAACAATGAACTTCCCCTCGATTCAGCAGGAAGACGTTCCCAAGGGACGCGAAGGAAAACACAAGAAGATCATCTCGCGGCTGCTGAGCGATATAGATCAACTGGCATCTGGGACTGCCTTGAAGGTGCCGCTGGCCAAATTGCCCGACTCGAAAGAGAACATTCGCTCCGCACTCAACCGCGCAACCCACCAGCGTGGGATTGAGGTATCTACCTCGAGCGATGAGGACTACTTGTACATCTGGAAGGCCGAAACCAAACGGTAGGCTTCCAGAGTTCCCCATTCCGATTGTCTTGGGCATTTCCCGAGCCTATTTCCCCGGGACCCCCTTCACGATAAACACGAATCTCCACGCCGAAACGTACGGCTGAGAAATGCTGCGCGTTATGCCGCCTTCACCAGTGCGCGGTTGCGCACCACGACGCGCTGGCTGCAATGGTGGCACGTGAACTCCTGCGAGTGTTTGAGGCTTGAGATGTTCGTGCCGCACCACGGGCATTTACCGCCAACCGAGCCCGAGCCGAAGAATGGTCCGGCGAGAGGCGCGAAAAAGCCCGCGATAATCATCGGCACGCCGGCAAAGGCGCCCAGGCCGGTGAGGCATAGCATTACGCCGACAATGATCAGGACAGGCGCGGCGATGAAGCCCAGCATCATCCCGCTGAACGCGCCGGTCACCGGTGCATTCTCGTGGTCGTGCACCACCCGCGGGGCCGGCGGCTTATTCCCTGCCCCGCAATGAGGGCAATAGCTCCACTGGGCCTCAATATGGGTTCCGCATTTCAAGCAGGATGTATTCATATCCGCCACCTCTTTGCACTCTCTGGGCGGAAGTATGGGCCTGGTGAAAGAGGCTTGCCCGTGATGCCTGTCACTCACGGGCGCTATTGCGAATTGGGCGCTTTCTTTGATCTATGATTGTGAATTGAAATCGATAATGGAAATGGACGGCCTTCGGATAGATAAGTGGCTCTGGGCGGCGCGGTTTTTCAAGACGCGGGCGCTGGCGGCGCGGTCGTGCGAGCTGGGACGCATTCAATCGAATGGAATCGCGGCCAAGCCTGCGCGCGAGGTGCGCGTGGGCGACCGGCTGCACATTGTGAACGAGGGCGGGATTTTCGAAGTGGATGTGAAGGGATTGAGCGCGATGCGCGGGCCGGCGGCTGTGGCCCAGGCGCTCTACGAGGAGACTGCGGAGAGTCGTGAGGCACGGCAGCGATTGGCAATACAGAAAAAGGCGCTTGACCTGATCAGTCCCTTGCCGGAGGGCCGGCCCAGCAAGCGCGACCGGAGAAGGATTATTCAGTTTCGGGGACGTGGATGAGACGCGGCCTCCGTTTCAGAGACCAGACACACTAAGGCCCGGCGTTCAAGCCGGGCCTCTGATTATCTTCGATTACGCTGAAGCGGAAACGCTGGAGCCGATAAGCCTCTGCACCTTCTCCTCGATCACCGACTGCGGGTTGTAGCCCAGCAGTTGATCCACCGGCTTGCCGTCCTTGAAGAAGATGAGCGTCGGGATCGCCTGTACCCGATACCGCATCGGCGTGGAGGTGCTCGTGTCCACGTTCATCTTGGCAATCTTCACTTTGCCGGCATAGGCGGCAGCCACGCTGTCGATGATGGGCGCAATCGCTTTACACGGTCCGCACCAGACTGCCCAGAAATCCACCAGTACCGGAACTTCGCTCTTCAATACTTCCTGTTCAAAATTCGAATCGTTGACTTCAATCACACCCAACCCGGCCATGTTCCTCCCCCGTTTTCCGTGTACGAATTCTAAGTCAGTGTACAGGAACGAGCTGTTCATAAGATGCTCCCAATCCCAGAAAGTCGCATTAGTGGGGGCGAGGTATCGATACGGTACATGCGGTTGTGGTCAGGGCTGTGCAATAGCGCCCGGCGGCTCTTCAAAAGACCTTGCACGGCAGGAGTGAGGGACCGAAGGTTGGTTTGAGTATCTGAAATTAGAAGCGCCCGGATCCTAAGGATCACGGGCGCTAGAGCAGCCCTCCCCCAGAACTGCCCACGCAGCGAATT
>CAZGUD010000005.1:0-259282 GCA_964528915.1 uncultured Occallatibacter sp. | reverse complement strand
CTCCCGGCTGACAGCGATTTCGGACGCGGGTTCGACTCCCGCCGCCTCCACCAATGCATTAAACAACTGCTCGCGTGACGTTCGTTCGAGTGTCGCGCTTGAGCACAAATCTCCGCAAAAACTGAACCAACCCGATTCCTTGAACCTGCTCCCTTCACTTCGTTCCGTTTCGGGAGTCTGATTGCGGGGTTGCGACGTCAAAACGTCTCTAGTTCATTCAACGATCCTCACGGCCCTCTGCCCTCTCTTCTCTGCTCCTCCCATTCAACGCTCCTCTCCTGCCGGGTTCTCTCACCCCAGAGTGCAAAAGACGTTCTTCGCTTGAAGAAACATTAATGAACCATGGCACGCAGTCGATATGCAGGAAGTAAGGGCGGTACATCATCCCGGAGACCAGGTGTGATTTGCGTGACACATGGGATTTGAGGGTATCTGTAATCCGCAATTTGGGAACTGTCGAGGAACTTTGCAATGGCACCACGCGTTTTGAAGGCACTCCGCGCTAATCAAGCTGAGAAAGACATGAACGACAAACTTGCCAGCCTGCCGGTTGTCGCGGGGCAGTCACCGTTCGGTTTATCGCATCAAGCGTCACCATCGAATCGGATATCGACATCGCACCCGGAGCGAACCGGAAAACATCGAGTTGACCAGCATCGCCGGCAATTCGTCACCATCGCCCTGCATCGATCGGCTCACCACAATCTGGAACCATCGCGTCTTCGACACCAAACTGTGCTCTGTCGATGCCGCTCTCAAGATGACCAAGCGCCAGAGCCACGGCAGCACCTTCCCTGAAACGCCAGAAGCGCAGTTTGCCAAGCGTTTTCTTAACCAGTCCACTTCCATTGCACGCTGACTCATGGAGAGCCAGTTACCGAAAGCGGAGGAATTAAAAAATGTCTGAGATGCGAACCACACCAGTTGCAACGACCCGCAAACGGGCTCTCGCAACGTCCACTAACCTGCTTAAGAGTTGCGGAAGCCTGGCATTCCTGCTTCTGTTCCTGCTGGCATTCGTAGCCAACGCCCACGCCGCCACCACAGTCACGATGGGATCTCTGCCAGGTAGCGTGACCTATGGCACCAGCGTGACCATCAAAGCAACCTTGACGAACCCGGTGGCGGGTTCGCTGACCTTCCAGTACTCATCAACCTCCGCAAGCGGCTCATACACAGCGTTGACTGGAGGGACATGTAACGCCGTCTCCATCACAACGCTCTCCACAACCGCAATAAGCTGCAGTATCGCGGCCGCGGCGCTGCCGGTGTCATCCACATTATTCTTCGAGGCCAAATTCACCTCGGGCGCCGGAACCGTAGTCACCTCCGGCGCAACAGCGGTCTATGCGGTAACCAAAGCCACTCCGGTGGTCACATTGGGCTCCTCGGCGAGCAGCTCGATTGTCTATGGCACCCCCGTTACGCTGACCGTGGGCGGATTAGCCGCGGGTGCGTCCGGCACAGTGGCCTTCACCTACGGAACTTCCTCAACCGCAAGCAATGACACTACCGCGGTGACATGCAGCAACGCCGGCGCAACAACTGTGACTGCGGGAGCCGCGAGCTGCATCACAACGCTGCCGGCAGGATCCGACGAAGTGGTGGCTACAGTTACGCCTGCGGGGGGAACGACGGACTATACCGCCCTCACCTTTGCCAACACCACCCCGACGGCCGTCACGGTAACAGCCGCCCCGCTGAGCACCACGCTCACAGCCGCGTTGTCCTCCGCGTCAACCACTCCGATCAACGCTGCGAACTCGAGCGCATCTCTGATTCTGACCGCTACCACAACACCCACGGCGGCAGCCGCAGGCAGCGTGACTTTCACTGATACGACCACCAGCACAACGCTCTGCAATGCGGTCGCCACCGGAAGCCCATCGGCTGGAGTTGCGACCTGCTCGACTTCAGCGCTGACGACGGGCGGAAACCATACCCTGTCGGCTGCTTTCACTCCCAATCCGAGTCTGGCATTGGACTTTACCGGTGCCCCCAGCAACGGCACGGACATCTTAAATGTGGTCCCTACGCCGACGTTGGTCATCGCAACACCCTCGACCATGCAATGCAATTCAGGCGCAGCATATTGCTATGGGGCCACCCTGACGCTTTCCATCACCGGTTTGCCCACCGCGATAGACGCTCATGTAGTCTTCAAAGACGGAGCCAACCCGATCACCGGCAACACCGCCTCCAGCACGGTCAGCGTCAACTCCAGCGGCGCGGCCAGCTTCTCAACCTCCACGCTCGCGAGCCCGCTGACGCTCGGCAGTCACTCCTTCACCGCGGCATATAGCGGGGATTCGACTTACCCCGGCAGCACCAGCAACACCGTGTCTGGCCCCATCGCGTCTACTGCTACCGCGGTAGCGGAGGCGGCGAAGGACTCGCAGAGTAATCCTCTAACCACCTGGATCGCTGGCAGCGCCGCCTTCACGCTGACTGCGACGGTAACTTCCTCGTCGACAGAGGGTTCCTTCGCGATACCCAGCGGCAGCGTGACTTTCTACGATAGCAGCACCCAGATTGGCAAGGTGACTATCACCGCCAATACCGGAGTCGTCTCGCTGGCCAGCAGTGCATTCGCGAGTTCCTCGACCACCCTGGCGCCCGGAAAACACCGTTACATCGCTTCGTATGGCGGAGTTTACAGCGGTGGAACAGCGGAGTATTCCACCAGCATTTCGACATCGGCGCCAGTCACTATCACCGGTTCGTCGCAGACCATCACGTTTAACCCAGCGTTGTCGGGGACGTACGGCGGTTCGGCTACGCTATCGGCCACGGCAACCTCAAACTTGGCTGTCACCTTCACGGCGAGCGGCGCATGCTCGGTTTCCAGCCACACACTGAGCTATACCAGCGCTGGCGTGTGCACAGTTAATGCCAATCAGGCCGGCAGCGCCTCCTGGGCGGCTGCGACTCAGGTGCAAAAAACCGTGACGGTAAATCCGGCGCCTCTCACCGTCACCGCTTCCAGTCTTACCGGTCTTAATGCGATAACCTACGGCACCGCCGTTCCGACCATTACGGCGAGCTATTCCGGCTTCATCGGCTCGGATACCAAGTGGACAGGATTGACCACGCGGCCGACCTGCACCACGACCTACACAAACACCAGTGCGCCCACATCGTACCCGACAAGCTGTTTGGGAGCGGCGGGCGCCAACTACACCATCAATCCCGTGAGCGGTTCGATCACTGTGAACAAGGCTTCGCAGACGTTCAGCCACTGGTATAACTCAACCACCACCTACAGATCGCCGGTTGCGCTTTCGGCAATTGCAAGCTCCGGCCTCACAGTCAGCTATTCCGTCTCGTCCGGCCCGGGTTCGATCAGCAACGGAAACACGCTGACGCCCACCGCAGCCAGCGCGGCTGGAACGGTGATTGTTGTAGCCGCTAACCAGTCAGGGAACGCCAATTACCTGGCGGCAACTCAGGTTACAAAGACAGTGACGGTTTATCCGGCGTCTTTGCTCATCACCGCCGCCAGTCCCGCCCAAATCGTCTACGGCACGGCCGTACCCACAATCAACGCAGCCAACGCAATCTATACGGGATTCATGCTCCCGGACACCAGAACATCGTTGTCCACGCAGCCGACCTGCATCACAACCTACACCAATACCAGCCATCCGAATGCCTACTCCACTACTTGTTACGGAGCGGTGGACCCTAACTACGACATTACTTACTTTGGCGGTTCGTTTACCGTCATCCAGGCGACGCCAATTCCCAACACCTGGCCGACAGCCGGTGGGATCACCTATGGTGCGGCTTTATCCACATCGCATCTGAGCGGCGGCTCTTCAACCAGTCTGGGCAGCACCTTTGCCTGGACCAACACCGCCCTCGTCCCCGGCGCGGGCACCGATTCAGAGAGCGTAACCTTCTCGCCAACCGACTCAACGGACTACACAACGGCGTTGGGCTCAGTAAGCATCGTTGTGGCCAAGGCGACAAGCACGATCTCGAGCTCGCCGACCTCCAGCGCCATTACGTTCGGATCTGCTTTGTCCGCATCCAAGCTCAGCGGCGGCAGCGGCAGCACGGCCGGTTCCTTCTCTTGGACCACTTCTTCCACAATTCCTCCCGCCTTGGGCCCGAATACCGAGAACGTGACTTTCACGCCAACGGATACGAGGGACTACACCACGGCGTCGGGTACAGCAAGCGTTACCGTGACTAAGGGAACGCCGACAGTCTCCAACTGGCCGACTGCCACTTCGATCCCTTATGGGGACACGCTGGCCAGTTCCAATCTCAGCTTCACTTCGGGGAGCGGAGGCACCTTCGCCTGGACCAACACCAGCACCGCCCCCAACGCGGGCACGTCCGCTCAGAGCGTGACCTTCACGCCAGGCAACACAACGGACTACAGCACAGTGACCCACAACATCAACGTCACCGTGACCAAGCAGGCCGCGACGGTAACCTGGCCATCAGCATCTGCGATCACCTATGGTCAAGTGCTGAGCTATTCGAATCTGACCGGCGGTTCCTCGCTCGATGAAAACAGCAACAGTCTGGGAACCAACTTTACCTGGACCTACGGCAACATTGAACCCGGCGCGGGCACGCCTCTCGAGAGCGTCACCTTCACGCCATCGAACCCGAATTACAGTACGACGACGCATAACCTTGCCGTTACTGTGAACCAGGCAACGGCGACAAGCATCACGTGGCCGACGGCATCTTCCATCCCCTTAGGGGAAACGCTGGACAACTCCATTTTGAGCGGCGGTGCTTCAACCCCGGACGGCAACTTCGCCTGGGCAGACAATACCGTGCAGCCCGGAGTCGGCGTCTCGCAGTACAGCGTAGTATTCACGCCCGACGATCCGGCGGACTACAGCACTGCAAACCAACTCGTGAACATCGTCGTCAACCCTTGCGGCAAGCAGGACAGCCTCAATTCCGATTTTGCGACCGCCCTGAATGTCTTCAACGACAACAACAGCGTAGTCCCCTCGTTCCCGCTCGACGCCGAGGGTGGCAACGTGAGCGCACTCTGTGCAGTCAACTCCGGGCCAGACGACACAGCCGTCTCTGTTACGGTCGCTCAACCCTTCATCACCTCCGGCGCTATCAGCTCCTCCCAAACCGATTCCAGTACCTACGGAACCAACTCCGCAGTGCTGGCCTTCGGAACCACACCGGTTACGGGTCAAGGCGCCACCATCGCCATCAGCGACGACGGCTTCGGTGATCCTGGCACCATCAGCACCTCTACCGCCAATAGCAACGGCGTCTTCGCCTCCATGGGAGGCACCGTTACCATTACGGATAACATCGTCAGTACCTCAGGGAACAATTCGCACGCATTCGATGCGACCTATGGGGGTACGCTCACCATCAACAATTCGGCTGCCACCACCGCTGGCAACAGTAGCTCAGTGATCGTGGCAGGTATTGGCGGCGGCACAGTGTCGGTAAATGGCGGCGTCTACGCCTCCAACGGTACGCGTTCAGCAGGCATTCGAGTCGCGGGCACCGGTACCGGCATCAGCCCCTTCAGTACGGTCAGCGTATCCGATGTCGCTGCCGGAACCACCATCATGGCCCAGGATTCAGACGCAGTGGTGATTGAGGGTGGGAACTCCGTGTCGATCACCAGCACCGGCAATGGCATCTCGCTCTCCGGTGCGCTGGGCGACGATCATGGCATCTTCCTATACCAGAGCTCCACTTTGACAGACGCCACGGCCGGCACCGGCACTTTCACCATGGTCGGCGGCTCCATCACCTACACCTGCGACGAAACCACGAGTAACAACAATAACTGCACGGCCGGCACGCCCGCCAGCGATCAAAACCTCTTGCCCACGCTGTTCTCGGTCGCCAATACCACGGCCGCAATCACATTAACCGATGTGACCGTGACCAACGACACACTAACCGACTCCAACATCAACGGAACTCTGCTGACCGTCGCGGCGCTTAGCAGCAACGGCGGCTCTGTCACCTTCGACGCCCTCGGTGAAACACTTATCGGCGACGTCATTGTGGACGGAACCAGCACGGCGAACCTGAGCCTGGCTGCAGACACACAGAGTAATCCAAACCCGTCTTCGCTTACCGGCGCAATCAACGCCGCCAACAGCGCGGAAACGGTGAATCTGACCCTCGACGCGACCAGCTCTTGGGTGGTGGCTAACGGGAACTCCTACCTGACCTCGCTGAACAACAACGGCACTCCCAACGGCATCAACAACATCAGTTGCCAAAACTACGGCCAATGCTTCGTTTACGTGGGTGGAAATTCATCGCCACTCGCCGGCATCGAATAAACCTCTGAGCGTCGTTAACTGAACGCTCAGTAAACCAGGGGCAGGAGCAGGGATCGGTATTCAGCGGCCCCTTTCCTGCCCCCGCTGTTTTTCTGCTCACTGCGTTTTGCCCGCGCCGTACCTTCAGCTTGAATCGACGCCAATCGAATTCAAGATGTCTCAGAGATGCTTGTCTTTCACCGCGATCATGACCTGCCCAGCATGCACGGTTGGCGGCAAAGGGGCCCAGCTTTCGCTTACGCCAGCTCGATCTCAAGCCGGTGAACGCCTTGGGCGATCGCTGGAGAAACCAGGTAGACCGACTCCTCGACGGTGTTGAGTTCAACGTGAATCGGCTTGCCATCGAGCTGCGCGTGCGTTACTTTCTTGCCGCGCGGCACAAGTGCCTCCACTCGAAACGTCTCCGCGCTCCCGGTAAATTTTAGATTCACCGCGCTGTCGGTGGCACTGTAGCGATAGCTGCAATACCCTTGCGAAGCCGGATAGCGCGCGGTGATTTCGGCTCCATTTACTTTCGCCGCGGCCCAGCGCGGCCGAATGGCAGTCTTGCTGAAGGCCGCGCCTTCATCCTTCACGCCGGCCAGCCCTTCAATTACCGCCTGCGTGACCGAACCGGCCCAGCCATCGGGAATTCCGGTCGACAAATCGTCGTATGGGGCGAAGAAGACTGGCGCGTCGCACAGGCTGACAGCCGCGATCATCCACTTGCAATGCTCTGAGGCCGCAGAGAATTCGAGCGACGCGATCTGCCGTTCGGGATGCGGATTCGTGACTCCGGATGCATAGACGCCCAGCGAGATTTGATTGTCAGTGATCTTCGACCAGGCGAGTCGATACGTGTCGCGGGTGCGAGGGCCGTCCTTGCTGTAGCGCGTGTCGGCCGGCTCGAACCATTTGTGCCCCTCAACGTCCAATGTCTGCGCGGAGCCATCGGCGTAATGAAAGGTGAGCGACTGGCCGGCAGTATTCGTGGTCACGCTTGTATTAAGCAGGTAAACTGACTCGGCTTTTGCATTGACCGGAATTGTGGCTCGTTCTTTGTACGGCGGCTGCCGCGAAATAACGATGCAGCCAGGAGCCCCGTCCGTTGTGGGCGCGGGCACAGTGAAGCGGACTCCCTGAAACGTTTGTTCGCCCGTAGGGAGGCCTTCAAGGTTAAGCTGCGGATCGCTTGACCAGGATGGTATCCGCTGCGAACCAGGACCAGCCGTGGCGTTGACGGCAGCATCAATATTGACCGGCTGGAAAGTGCGCGCGGGAACATCGACGGCCCTGCCTCGGAGCGTGACCGGCAGGTACCCGCGATAACGATCGGCGATTCCGCGAAGCCGGCGCAAAACGTCGGCGCCGTACTCTTCGAATCCATGCTCGAATGCTCCCAAGGCGAGCTCGCCGCCAACCACGGTCAGCACGCCGCCATTGCAGTACTCCCACACCATGCCGGGAATGTTGCGCGTGAAGTTTTTCTCGAATGGCGGATAGATGCCGTAGAACTCCCCGGGCGAAGACGCGGGCATTTCGTTGCGGATACGCTGGTAAGTTTTAAGAATGTTCACGCATCGCTCGTGTGCGATGCCCCGGTTAAGTGCGTAAGCGTTGGAAAGCGACACCTGGCGCGACATGTCGACACCCACATCGGGCTTGTAGTCAGCATTTTCGGCGATCCAGTGTGTGTAGAACTCCCCGTTCCAACTGAGCGCGTTCAGCCGCGCCTCGACGCCGTCGGCCAGTTTTTCAAATTCGGGAGCTTCGGCCTCGCGATCGGCCTCGCGCAGCATTTCACCCAGGTGGCGGCACTGCGCCACAAGATTAGTGTTGTCGCCGTGAAAGACGCCGAACTCGCTCTTGCCCAAAAATACCGTGAAAACACACTGGTCGAAGCGCTGCTGGTCGTCTGCGGTGTAGTCCCAGGTATCGATGGTGAAACCGCGATGCATGAGTTGATATTTCTGCGACCATCGGTAGGGGCTGTTCGTTACCTGCCGCAGCGCGCGCATGGCGGCGTCCAGCTTTCCCTTCATCCAGTCGAGATCTCCCGTGGCCTTCCATGTGGCGTAAAGACCCTCGACAAAATACTGCTCAACGTGGCTCTCAACAGGTGCGCGGCGAAGTTGCCAGAAACCATCCCCGATTCTTTTTACGAAGCCGTCGTAATGAAACTTCCAGTCAAAGTAATTTGGCTCGGGTGTAGCGGGATAGCAATTCTCCCAAATCATCCCGTCTTCGCGCTGCGTGGCTGCAAAGAAGTCGATGGCGTCCTTTATTGAGGGCCAGTAGTACTTCATGCCTTTCAAAATCAACGTGTGGTCGAAGATCCAGTTGGCGAAGAACTGGTAGACACGGTTGTCGTGGTGAATCGCGGACACCGGGCAGTTTTGATTCCAACTCATCATGGTCCAAAGAACGGCTTCGACAAGTCCCTGGTAAACCCCGCCCTCGTCCCGCACTTCGGTTGCGCAGTCCACATTGAAAGCTGCTTCCGCGGCGATTCTGCCATCGGTCTCCAAAACCCTGGCCGTGTGGCGGCCCAACGCTCCACCCACCACAAACGTCATCTCCGCCTGAGCCGGCACGCGCACGTACTCCCGGCCCATCCCGTCCTGAACCACGAGGGTCTTGCCGGCTGCATCGGCGATGGCGGTGTGCAGCCTGACGGTCTCGAGCGGCCGTCTCACCCCCCCTTCGAGAGCATCCACGGTAAGCTGAACAGTCGCTTCGACTGCAGCGCTGGATTGGCCGCGCGCGATGGCGATTCCCGCACCTGCGGCCATCGGAAGCACTTTCAAAAGCGTTCTTCGATCTGCGTTCATGGCAACAACATTATCTGCCCTGCGTTCAATATGTGCTGTGTTGAGACCGTCGCTAATCCTAATCAATCGATCCGGTGAGCGGTGGAAACCGGCTGGGCGTGGCGCCGGTGCCCTTCAATAGCGAGCCCAGGCACCGAAAAAGCTGATGCTTGACTTTTGCAATCGGGGCTCGATAGTATGCGCCCACGGAGCCATTCCGGATCCCCCGCTTCCTCCTCATCTGTTTGAATGGCCATTCTCGGTCCTGGTTACGTGAAGAGACGGAGTCGAATCGGCTGCGTCCGCGGGGACATTCCTGGCAATTGGCTTGAGAGCGATAACGCACGGGGCGCGCAGGGATTCAATGATTCGGCAATGCAGAGATATATTGAGGCGCGAATTTCGAAAGCAGTTTGTAAGTTTCCAGAGCAGCCAGAGTTTAAGTATCTGTGAATTTCCGGTATTAAAGGAGGGACGAAATGGCGACACCGTATGTTGGTGAGATTCGGCTGGTAGGGTTCAACTTTGCGCCGGTTGGATGGGCGTTTTGCGATGGTTCGTTGATCGCGATCACCGAAAACCCAACGCTGTTTAACTTGATCGGTACCACCTACGGCGGCAACGGCACGACCAACTATGCTCTCCCCAACCTGAAATCCCGGTTACCCATCCACCAGGGTGATGGATATGTCATGGGACAGACTGCCGGCGCGGAGACGGTGACGCTGACGACGAGCCAGATTCCGGCGCATAGCCATCCGCTTGAAGCAGCCGCGGCGGCCGGGACCGAGACCAGTCCGGCGGGTGCGGTTTGGGCAGAGTCGGCGCTGGAGCAGTACTCCACTGCAACCCCAACGGATTCGATGGGCGCAACGCTGGGCCAGACCGGCGGAGGTCAGCCCCATAACAACATGCCGACCTTCCTCACCCTCAACTACGTCATCGCTTTGTTTGGCATATACCCGAGCCCGAACTAGCGAGCAGGCAGTAATCCGAAAGGAGATTTCGAGTGGCCAATCCGTATTTATCCGAGATCCGGATTTTCAGCTTTAATTACGCGCCCAAGGGATGGGCGCAATGCAACGGGCAGGTGCTCTCAATCAATCAGAACCAGGCGCTGTTTGCGCTGATCGGAACTTATTACGGGGGCAACGGAACCAGTGATTTTGCTTTGCCGAATCTGCAAGGCTCAATGGCCTTGCACATGGGGACCGATCCTGTGGGCAATGTTTACGACATTGGCCAGGCAGCCGGCGCATCCAGCGAAACGCTTACAATCGCGCAGATTCCAGCGCACACGCATAGGGCATCAGGGGTCTCGAACACGGCCAATGAAGGTAGCCCGGCGAACAACACCTGGGCCGCCTCGGTAGACGAGCCGTACGGTCCCAGTCCCGGCGTGCCAATGAATGCAGCCAGTGTAACGTCGACTGGGGGTGGGCAGGCGCACAGCAACGTGGCCCCTTGCCTGACGTTGAATTTTTGCATTGCGCTCTCGGGAATCTTTCCGTCGCGGAGCTAGAAAGGAATCGACAAAATGGCAGACAACTTTGTGGGAGAGATCAGATTGTTTCCCTTCAACTTCGCGCCCCAGGGGTGGGCGCAGTGCAACGGCCAGATTTTGCCCATTTCGCAAAACACAGTAATTTTCTCGCTGATCGGCACTTATTACGGGGGCAACGGAACCTCTAATTTTGCTCTGCCGAATTTGCAGGGCGCCGTCGCGCTCGACATGGGGCAGGGCGAGGGGCTTACGCTGCGCGACATTGGCGAGACCGGCGGAAGCGCCACGGTGACTCTGACGACCAGCGAGATTCCCGCACACTCGCATAGCGTGAATTGCGCAGCAACGACCGGCAATGCCGCCAGTCCATCGGGAAATTCATTTGGCGCGGCCCAGCGTGGCAAACCGCCGGGCTATGCGCCTGCGACCGGCACGTCTGTGAACATGAGCGGATCGGCGGTGAAAAATGAAGGAGGCGGGGGGGCACATAACAACCTGCAGCCGTATTTAACATTGAATTTCTGCATTGCGCTCGTCGGCGTTTACCCGTCGCGCTCGTGACACTATATGCCTGAACTTCTGCATGTCGCTGATTTTGTCCCGCACCTGCACAGCACATTTCGCGTGGAGACGCCCATTGCTCTCGAACTGGAACTGGCGGGGATAGACGACCTCTCCAATGCGCAGATGGAGCAATTCTCGCTTGAATTCACCGGGCCGGAGTCACCGTGGCTGCGGCAGGGAACGTACAAGCTACATCACGCAAAAATGGGCGAGCCGGAAATCTTTCTGGTTCCGCTGGGTCCGCGGGAAGGGAAGATGCGGTACCAGGCTATCTTCTCGCGCCTGACAGAAACTGCGGCGCTCAAGTCTGTCGCGCGCGCATGAATTCGCGCAACGCGATGAGTGCTGGCCGGGGGAGTGGAAACCAGCCCTACGGTTTCAACAGATTGAAGACCGCGGTGTAGGTGGGCGCGGAGTTGCCGGATGATCCGGGAACCAGGAAAAGGGGAAAGCTTCCCAATGACAACTGGGAAAGCGTGTATGTTTCCTGCGGCAGTCTGACCCCGGAGCCTTGAAACTTCAATGAAAATGTATCGAAGGTCTGCGCAGGGGCCTTGCTGCCAGAGCCGGCCTTGGCGGTTTCAGGCGCAGAAGAAGGCGACTCCGTAACAGCGATCAAAGTGAGCGAGCCGAGCGAGCGGCCATTGGCTGCGATGCTGAATTTGTCGCCGATAAACGGTTTGAAGGTTTCAGCCGAGATGTTGTCAAAGAACGACGAGCTGGACTGCGAAAACGCCTTGGGGAGGACCGCTCCTGCGAGCATTGTCACGGTAGCGCGTTCAAGAAAGTTGCGACGAGTGACGGACATGTTTCGACCTCCGGCACCCTTTCGATCGAAAGGGGAGTTGTTACGGTGCAGTAATGGAGCTGGCCTTAAAAAAGGGAAGACCGCGCCGCTGATCATACTACGGACCGGAGTTTGGAAGCAGCAAAAATATTCGCCTGTAACTTTTTCTTGACAGGCCCTAATACGTAAGCGAAGATTCTTAGGCCAGCCATACCCCCAATCGATACAAGGCTGGATCACCCCTGATTTCATCGTTTTTTCACCGTTTCATTCCCCATTTTGGCTTGAGAAAGCACTGCGAAGCGGGCTCCCGGAAAACTAACGTTCCCAGTCTTTACACATATTGATTTCTTGTGACCCGTACACGGTCAAAGAAACTCGTGCCCTTACCTATAAGCGCGCCCCCGGAGGTCGTTACATGACCTTAGCTCAGGTCTTGTCCAGATTCAGCCGCACTCAACTCACAACTTCGATTGGAGTGCTGGCTCTGCTGGCCTCTGGCAGCATTGAGCAATCGGCCCCCAAGCCCGCGCCTGGCGGAATCCAGTTCCAACATGAAAAGGCGTTGACCATTGAGCCGGTCGGCGCCGGCGCGGCGGAATTCAATGCGCAGCAAGCGCGGCCAGCGGCAATGACAGCGGCTGACTTCGATGTGGATGGGGTAAGAGATCTCGCGGTTGGCTACGGCTTGAACAAGGGCGGCGAGATCGCCATCATGCGCGGCAACCTGGATGCGATTGCGCCGCAGAGCAATGAGAGTTGGATGAATGCCGGGTTTGGCCGTTATGCCAACGCATTTCTACCCCAGGCCAACATGATTCCGGTTCCCGTGGAACCCGATCTGCTGATCGCGGCGGATGTAAACGGCGATGGATACCTCGACCTGGTTTTCGCAGCCAACAACGGCAACGCGATTTACATTCTTGCCGGCAACGGGAAAGGGCAGTTCACACTTCTGCAGCCGGTCACCGTGCCGGGAACGATTACCGCGTTGGCCGCTTACAAGCCGGGCGACCATAGCGCCGCAGATGCGCTGGTGGTGGGTCTGAAGACCAGCAAGGGCTTTGCAGCCGAGTTGTATCGCATGCAGTATGGCGGCTTCGCGCTTAATGCCGGATACGCAATGCCGGGCGCGGTAACGGCGATTGCGACAGCAAATCTCGACAGCGATCTGACGCCCGATGCCGCTTTGATTGCCGGAGGACAGCTCGTAATGCTGCACGGCGCCGGTGCGCTCGCGGGCAAAGCGCAGCTTGAGACTCTGCCGGTCAGCGACGCTGTTGCGCTCACTGCGGGCTCATTCCTGTTTGACCGCCACGCCGGATTGCAACTGGCCGTGCTTACCTCCGACGGCACCGTGCATTTCCTCGCCCACCAGGGAATCGATTCGCGGCCATTTACGACGCAGGAGATTACCGCGGCGCGGCGCAATGCGATGCGCCATGAAAATGGCCAGACGCTGGCGCAGATAGCCGGCGACACAGGCAATGCGCCATGGACCGAAGTGGAGACGCTGGGTGGCGTGGCGTCGGCAGGACGAGCCGGAACCGCACCGATGCTGCTGCGCGCACGCGCATCGGGCAGCGGCCAGGACGAAGTGCTGGCGGTGAACGGAGCGCAACAGGAGATTGCCGTCGTGAGGCACCCTGCGATCTCGAACAGTCCGTTGCCTGCCGCCTCAGGAGTTGTGACGCGCAGCCCATTGAGTTCAGGCGACGTGGTTGCGGCGATCGCGCAGCGCGTGAGCCCGGTTGGGGGCGAGGGAATCATTGTCCTCAAGAAAGGATCGCTGCGTCCTGAAATTACGACTCCCGCGCAATCCAACACGATGTATGTGAACACGCAGACTGATTCGCTGGATGCGAATGATGCGTCGCGATGCACATCGGGCAGCAGCGAGGCCTGCAGCTTGCGTGATGCCATCACCTATGCGAATGCGGATGCGAGCGACAACATAACCGGCGGAACCTCGGACACCATCATGATTCCGGCAGGCACTTACAACCTGTCGTATCTATCCGGCACGACTGACGCCAACAACAATGCAGTTACGCATCTTGAGATTCTTGGTCCCATGACGCTGGTAGGCAGCACCAGTGGTGGAGGCGTGACCATTAACGCGCAAAGCCAGGATGTCGTCTTTACCATCAATCCGGGAGCATACGGATCGTACAACCCCAGCGGCGACTCCTACGTTTTCGACACGACCTTTGAAAACTTGACCATCACCGGCGGACAGAACTTCAACAATCCAGCTAACAGCAGTACCGGAATGCCGAACAACGTGAGCGGCGCAATCAACTGGGACGCTGACGGGACGGGTAACCTGACGCTGACCAACTGCAATGTTGAGAGCAATACAAATGGTTGGGGAGATGGCGGCGGTATCTGGTTTTACAATTCGGCAGGCGTTGGGTCAGGTACGTTGACTCTTAGCGGCGGCAGCGTTTCAAGCAACTCGACATCTGAAGCTGGAGGCGCAATCTATCAAGCCTCGGCGCCCGCGGGGTTTTCAGCAACCAGCGTCACGTTCGCCTCGAACAACGCTGCTCCCAGCGTGAACACCAACGATCCTGGCGGCGCGAGCGGCGCCGATGACGCAGGCGGCATTTATCTGAGCGCCGTGCCTGTGGGCAGCGGCATACCCTCGGCAACCATCAGCGGCGGCAGCTTCACGGGTAATTCTGCCGATGGAGATGGCGGCGGAATCTACACCACGCAGGGTATATCGATTACCGGCGGCACAAACTTCTCGAGCAACACCGCGACCGGGTCGGGAGGCGGTATCTTCCACAATGCCGATGCGACCACGACAGTTACGGCCGCGAACATCGCGTCGAATTCAGCCACCAATACCGGCGGCGGCATCACCGTCGGAACTGAGACTGCCGCAAACGGCAATACATTCACAATCGCCAACAGCCGCATCTTCGGGAACACATCGACGAACGGAGCCAGCGGACTCTCGGTGGGCGAACCCTCGAGCAGCGGCGCCGGCGCGGTGACGGCTACTGAAAACTGGTGGGGCTGCAACGCCGGACCCACCACCGCAGCCGACGGATGCGATCAGGCGGTGCTCTACGACTCGACAAATGGGAGCATGAGCGCGACTCCGAATATCGTGCTCACACTCGGAGTCAGCCCGAATACTGTAAATCTAGACTCCCCGCTGCAACTGGACGCCGCGGTCAACACCGATTCAAACTCAGGCACAGTTCCCGGAGGGCCAGGTGCGCTCGAAGGGCTGACCATCAATTTCACAGCAACGGTGGGAGCCTTTTCTGCTTCGCCCTCGGCCACCATCGACGGTACTGGGAACGCAACTGCGTCGGTGTCGCCGACCAGCAGCGGATCGGGCAGCGCCACGGCGACGCTCGACAACCAGACGGTCACGCAAAACTTCACTGTTGCGAGTGGTGCGCCTGCCATCACCAGCGCCAGCAGCGCAACATTCACGGCTGGGACGGCCGGGTCATTCACGGTCACCACCACCGGCACTCCCACACCCACATTGAGCGAGAGCGGAGCGCTGCCGTCTGGCGTAACCTTCATCGACAACGGCAATGGAACCGCCAGCATCATGGGCACAGCCACTCTGGCGGCCTCTTACCCCATCACTATCACCGCTCAGAACGGCACCTTGCCCAATGCTACCCAGAGCTTCACGATCAACGTCAGTCCCGGCGCCGCGACGCATCTCGTGATTCCGGGCGGGCCCGAGCCGTTCTACACGGCGTTCGGGTTCAATATTTACGCATACGACGCAGAGAACAACCTGGCAACCTCATACAACGGGACAGTAGCGTTCACCAGCTCCGATCCGGGATTCGTCAATCTGGGACCGGTCACCCTGGTTAATGGAGTCGGCTCCCAGTCCGCAGTGCTCAAAACTGCCGGGGTCGACACAATTACGGCCACGGACGTATCCAACCCCTCAATTACCGGTACAGGCTCATTCACCGTCCAGCCAGGCGCGGCGACACGCATCGGAGTAGTCGCGCCGTCGTCGGCCTATGCCGGTTCGCCCCTCAGTTTCACGGTGACCGCCTATGACCTTTATGGCAACGTGGCCACCAGCTACGGCGGCACGGTAGTCTTCACCAGCACCGATCCCAACGCGGTTCTCCCCGGAAGCAGCGGTATCACCAATGGAACCGGCACGTTCCCAGCAACGATGGAGACAGTCGGCGCCCAAACCATCACGGCAACCGATTCCGCGAACAGTTTTGTAGCGACCAGCGGGGCTATCAGCGTTACGATTCCGGGTTTTGTCGTGACCTCATCGACCGACGATGCAGGCACTGCCTCAAATTGCACCATCCAGGCCACGCCTGGAACCGGTTCGGATGCTTCATGCAGCCTGCGCGATGCGTTGCTTGCCGCAGCCAATCAAGGCTCGGGAAGCATCACGTTCGACTCGACGAAATTTGCCTCGGCCAAGACCATCGCTTTGACGAATGGCACGCTGAACATTCCGTCGAATGCAAGCGTCAACGGTCCAACGACGGGCAGTGGAGCAACGCTGACCAACCTGGTGACGGTCGCAGGCGGAGGCGCTGCCAGCAACTTCCCGGTATTTACTACTGCTTCCAATGCGATCGACGCGGCCATTAATAACCTGGTAATCACCAACGGAAATGATACTGCCGGCAACGGTGGTGCAATCGACAACGGTTACCAGGCTGCGCTCACGATTCAAAACAGCACAATCTCCGGCAATAACTCCACGGTCGGCACCGGCGGCATCTTTAATGACTACGGTGCAAGCCTGACCATCATCGGCAGCACCATCTCCGGCAACTCCGGCACCTACGGAGCAATCGTTAATGAGTCAGGCGGCGCCGTCAGTTTATCTGAGAGCACAATCTCCGGTAACACCGCCAGCGCCAACGGCGGGGCCATCTTGAGCGGTGGCACCTCACTGACCGTGTCCAACAGCACCATCGCTGGAAACTCGGGATACGACGGTGGCGGCATTTACATTTCCGGCGGCACCTTGACGTTAACCAGCAGCATTGTCGCAGGTAACACGGCATCGTCTTCCGACCCGGATGTTGACGGCATGGCCACCGATGGCGGCAACAACCTGATCGGCGACGGCACGGGCATGTCAGGAATTTCCAATGGCACAGATGGCGACCAGGTTGGTACATCGGCATCGCCGTTGAACCCACTGTTGGCTGCGCTGGGCAATTACGGCGGGCCAACGCAGACCATGATTCCGCTGCCGGGCAGTCCGGCGATCTGTGTGATCAGCCCCTCGTCCGCGACCGGTACCGATCAGCGGGGCCTGCCGCGCACCACCACATACGGCGCCACCACCTGCCAGGACGCAGGCTCAGCCGAGACCAACTACGCGCTCAGCTTTACCACCAACCCGGCAGTGACTGAGGCCGCAGGCGTCTCCTTCCCGGCAGCCGTTACATTGACCGAAAGCGGCAACCCATTCGCCGGAGTCGCGATTCCGATAACGCTGAGCGGCGGTGGAACTCTGGCAGGCTCTCCCGTTAACGAAACCACCGGCGCGAACGGCGTGGCATCCTACACGCTCACTGTCACTAACCCGACCGCGCTGCCGAACCTCACGCTGATTGCCACTTTGCCTGCTCCACCCAGCGTTACTGCAACCAGCAGCGACTTTGCCCTGACCGAACCAGTTCCGACGGTGACCTCGATCGCGCCCTCCAGCGGCGCTCCCTTGGGTGGAACAGCGGTGACCATTACCGGAACCAACTTTAACGGCACAATGGCCGTCCACTTTGGCGCAACCCAAGCCTCCAGCTTCACGATCGTCAATCCCACTACCATCTCCGCAACTTCCCCCGCTGGCACCGGCATAGTAGATGTCACTGTGACCAACTCTTTCGGTACCAGCGCCACAACTGCGGCTGACCAGTTTACCTATTTCGCGGTGAGCGTTACGGCGAACCCGATTTCGGCCGTGGCCGAATCTGCATTCAGCGGTGCGGTGGCTACCTTCAACGAGAACACCGGCGATCTGGACCCGCTAGCCGATTTCGCAGCCACAATCGCCTGGGGTGATGGAACCACTTCGGCTGGAACCATTACTCAGCCCGGCGGAGCCGGCACTCCTTATACAGTCAGCGGCACCCATACCTACGCTGCGAGTAGCTCCTACATCTTCACGGTCACCGTTACACCTGCAGTGGGCAACCCCGCGATGGGCACAGGCATGGCGTCGGTTGCTCCTGCGCCCGCCACGCACTTCATGGTTGCTGCTCCCGCATCTGCATACGTTGCCGGAGCCTTCAACTTTACGGTCACAGCGCTCGACGCATTCAACAATCCGACTACGGGCTACACCGGCACGATTCATTTCACCAGTACAGATAGCAGCGCCCTGCTTCCGGCCAACAGCACACTGACCAATGGCTCGGGCACATTCTCAGCAACGCTGATGACGGTGGGCAGCCAGACAATCACGGCCACAGATACAGTCACTTCAAGCATCACGGGTACGACCGCGAACATCTCGGTCACCGTTCCGAGCTTCGTGGTGACCAACACCAACGATTCCGGGGCCGGTTCGCTGCGGGCTGCGCTTGCCAGCGCCGCTGCCAATGGCTCCGGAAACATCACGTTTGACCCAACCGTGTTTACCGCCTCGAATACCGCGGCGCAAAACACCATCACGCTCACCAGCGCCACGCTGAACATTCCGTCGAATACCACTATCACCGGCCCGACGACGGGCAGCGGTGCAACGCTCAAGAACCTGGTGACGGTGAGCGGAAACAATGGGTTGACGGACTTCATTGTGAACTCTGGGGTCACAGGTGCGGCCATTGCCCACCTGATCGTTACCGGCGCAAATCTCTCGCTTAATTCGGGCATAGTTGCCGGAGTCGCGGTCACCTCTGGCGGCACCGGATATACAAACCCCGCAGTAACGATTAACGACCCCACTGGCACGGGCGCGACCGCAACGGCGACAGTTTCAGGCGGTGCGATCTCGGCCATCTATGTAACTAACCCCGGCACTGGATACACGGCGCCGTCGGTCACAGTCAGCGATCCCACGGGCACAGGGGCGACGGTGACGGTTTCGCAGGGCAGCGGCATCTTCAATGCAGGCACATTGACGGTTAGCATGAGCACCATCTCCGCCAATGCAGCCATCGAAGGCGGCGGCATTTTCAATAACCCCGGCGCCACCCTCACGCTTTCCACCAGCACGTTTACAAACAACACCGCCGCGAGTGGAGGCGGCCTCTTTAGCGCCGGCACGCTGATGGTCACCAATAGCACCTTCTCCGGCAACTCTGCTGCATGTAACAGTTCTTCCTGCGTCGCCAATGGCGGCGGCATTAGCAGCACAAATTCCTTCACGCTGACCGGCAGCACCGTCTCCGGCAACTCCGCCACTTGCAGCGGTGCCGCCAGCGGCGCCGGCGGCGGTGGCATCGCCGTGGTCGGCGCTACGGTGACGCTGGCGAACAGCGTCGTGGCCGGAAACAGCACCAGCTCAACTTGTGCCGCCGTCGCCGGGTACGCTGACATACTGGGCAACTACGCCCCGACGAGCGGCGGCGGCAACGTGGTTGGCACAAGCAGCAGCGGCACATCGAATGTTAATCCCATGCTTGCCCCGCTGGGCAATTACGGCGGCCCAACACAGACCATGATCCCGCTGCCCGGCAGTCCGGTAATCTGCGCCATCAGTCCGTCGTCCGCGACCGGTACCGATCAGCGGGGCTTGCCGCGCACAACCACATACGACGCCACCGTCTGCCAGGACGCAGGCGCGGTTCAGACCAACTATTCATTAACCTTCAGTACCGATCCGCCGGCAAATGTAACCCCGGACACTAACTTCACCGCCGGGGTCACGCTCCTTGAGAGCAATAATCCGTTTGTAGTCACGGCAACGCCGCTGCCCACTGTCACCATCCCGCTGACGTTGAACGGGACTGGCACTTTAACAGGTGGTTCCACGGCGATCAACGACGCCACTGGCATCGCAACTTACTCCGGCTTGCAGATAAACCTGGTTGGCAACGATACGCTCACTGCCGACTTGACGCTGAATCCGAATACCACTCCCACGGCGTTATCTATCTCAGCCACCAGCAGTCCATTCACTGTGGGACAAGCGTCCACCACAACTACAGCATCGAACGCGACTGCAACCTATAGCGCGACATCGCAGAATGTGGCGCTATCGGCAACGGTCACAAGCACAGCGGGTATCGTCGATGCGGGCACCGTGACCTTTACCGTACTTCACGGAATCACGCCGGTCGGGACCGCGGTCTCCGGTTCGGTGACGAACGGTGCGGCCAGCGTCAGTTACACATTGCCCGGGGGCACCTCGGGAGGCACCTACACGATCCAGGCCGCCTACAGCGGGACCGCATCGTTCGACGCCAGCACCGACACCTCACATACCCTCGCGATTAGCGCAGCGGGCACGACCACTGCGGCAACCAACGCAACGGCAACATTCAGCGCCAGCGCGCAATCTATAACGCTGTCGGCGACAGTCACCAGCCCATCTGGAACCGTGAACAGTGGCACGGTAACCTTTACGGTGCTTCAGGGAAGCACGCCGGTCGGAACAGCCGCAACCAGCGCCACGGTCAGCAACGGTTCGGCCAGCGCAAGCTATACGCTGCCTGCAGCAACAGCGGCAGGCACGTTCACCATCCAGGCCGTTTACAACGGCACGGCGTCGCTCACGACGAGCAACGACAACACGCATACGCTCGTCGTCAGCGCAGCGGGCACGACCACTGCGGCAACCAACGCAACGGCAACATTCAGCGCCAGCGCGCAATCTATAACGCTGTCGGCGACAGTCACCAGCCCATCTGGAACCGTGAACAGTGGCACGGTAACCTTTACGGTGCTTCAGGGAAGCACGCCGGTCGGAACAGCCGCAACCAGCGCCACGGTCAGCAACGGTTCGGCCAGCGCAAGCTATACGCTGCCTGCAGCAACAGCGGCAGGCACGTTCACCATCCAGGCCGTTTACAACGGCACGGCGTCGCTCACGACGAGCAACGACAACACGCATACGCTCGTCGTCAGCGCAGCGGGCACGACCACTGCGGCAACCAACGCAACGGCAACATTCAGCGCCAGCGCGCAATCTGTAACGCTGTCGGCGACAGTCACCAGCCCATCGGGAACCGTGAACAGTGGCACCGTGACCTTTACCGTACTTCACGGAATCACGCCGGTCGGGACCGCGGTCTCCGGTTCGGTGACGAACGGTGCGGCCAGCGTCAGTTACACATTGCCCGGGGGCACCTCGGGAGGCACCTACACGATCCAGGCCGCCTACAGCGGGACCGCATCGTTCGACGCCAGCACCGACACCTCACATACCCTCGCGATTAGCGCAGCGGGCACGACCACTGCGGCAACCAACGCAACGGCAACATTCAGCGCCAGCGCGCAATCTATAACGCTGTCGGCGACAGTCACCAGCCCATCTGGAACCGTGAACAGTGGCACGGTAACCTTTACGGTGCTTCAGGGAAGCACGCCGGTCGGAACAGCCGCAACCAGCGCCACGGTCAGCAACGGTTCGGCCAGCGCAAGCTATACGCTGCCTGCAGCAACAGCGGCAGGCACGTTCACCATCCAGGCCGTTTACAACGGCACGGCGTCGCTCACGACGAGCAACGACAACACGCATACGCTCGTCGTCAGCGCAGCGGGCACGACCACTGCGGCAACCAACGCAACGGCAACATTCAGCGCCAGCGCGCAATCTATAACGCTGTCGGCGACAGTCACCAGCCCATCTGGAACCGTGAACAGTGGCACGGTAACCTTTACGGTGCTTCAGGGAAGCACGCCGGTCGGAACTGCTACGACCAGCGCTACGGTCAGCAACGGTTCGGCCAGCGCGAGCTACATGCTGCCTGCAGGAACAGCGACAGGCACGTATACCATCCAGGCCGTTTACAACGGCACGGCGTCGCTCACGACAAGCAGCGACAACACGCATACGCTCGTCATCGGCAAAGCCACCGCGACGGTGACGCTGGGCAACCTGACGCAGACTTATACCGGCTCGCCGATTTCGGCTATGGCCATCACTGCACCCACCGGCCTCACCGTCACTCTTACGTACAACGGCAATGCAAATCCACCCACGGCTGCCGGCAGCTACACGGTGATCGGCAGCATCAGCAACGCCAACTACCAGGGATCGGCGACGGGCACGTTGAAAATCAACCAGGCTACGCCATCGATTACGTGGCCCACACCGGCGGCAATCAACTTTGGCACGGCGCTAAGTGGAACCCAGCTCGATGCGACGGCCAGCTTCAATAACGCGCCGGCTACGGGAATGTTTGTCTATACGCCGCCGGCGAGCACTGTGTTGACCGCGGGAACGCACACCCTGAGCGTCACGTTTACTCCGGCCGATACAAATGACTTCACGACGGCGACTCAGACCGTGCAGATCGTGGTGAATCAGGCTACGCCCGCAATTACGTGGTCCACGCCTGCGGCCATCAATTACGGAACAGCGCTGGGTGCGGCGCAATTGGATGCGACAGCCACCTATAACAGCGCAATGGTAGCAGGAACGTTTGTCTACACGCCGCCAGCGGGAACGGTGCTGAGTGCTGGATCGCACACGCTGAGCGTGAGCTTTACGCCATCCGATACAGTCGATTTCAACACGCCAGCCGCGGCCACCACCACCATCATGGTGAATCAGGTGGCGCTCGACGTTACCGCCAACAACGCCACAAAGGTTTACGGTACCGCAAATCCTGTTTTCACAGGCAGCGTAACCGGAGCCAAGAACAACGACAACTTCACCGAGAGCTTTACCACCACGGCCACCACGAGTTCGAGCCCGGGTAGCTATTCGATTGTGCCGAGCGTGACCGGCGTCGACCTCTCTGATTACACGCAGGTGGTGACCGACGGAACGCTGACTATTATGCAGGCGGCGAGCAACATTTCACTCAGCGCCAGCGCAACCACGATCACGCCCGGCGAGCCGTTAACTCTGAACGCGACGGTGACTTCGTCAACAACAGGGACACCAACCGGTACAGTCACCTTCTACGACGGCACCATTCCCCTGGGCACGGTTCAACTGAACGCGGGCGCTGCAAGCTATACCACGTCGGCGCTTGCGCCAGGCGTTTCTCATAGCATCTCGGCCACCTATTCCGGCGACACCAACTTTACAGGCAGCAGCACCACCTTAAGTTTGACCGTGACGGTGGCGCCGCTTGAGTTCACGCTCACTATCAACGGCGCGGCCAGTGAGAGCATATACCCAGGCGGGACTGTCACCTACACCTTCAACGTTGCGCCCCAGTACGGCTCCTACGCGGGCACCATGAATTTCGCCATCAGTGGATTGCCCTCGGGAATAACGGCAACCTTCTCACCCGATAGCATCCCAGCCAATGGTGGCTCGCAATCGGTGACGCTTACCATCAGCGATGCTGCGCTCAGTTCCGCAGCGAGCCCGCCAACCGGCCTGCCAGCCCGGCTTGTGCCCATTGCGCTGGGTCTGCTGCTGTTGCCGCTGGCCGGAGCTGGGCGAATGCGCAAGCATGGGCGAAGAATGCGAAATATCTTCTACGTACTGGTGCTTGCGTGCAGCGCACTTTCGGCCACTATCCTCAGCGGATGCGGCTCCGGGAACGGATTCTTTGCGCAGGCTCCGCAAAACTACAACCTCACCATCACCGCAACCGCCGGCTCAGTGCAAAAGTCGGCCACGGTAACCCTCAATGTTCAGTAACTCACCAAGGAGAGACACGATGCGCGGACAATTCAGCACCCTGCTCCTTGTGAGCGCACTGGCCATCACAACACTTACGGCGCAAAGCCGGGCGCAGAAGACCGCGGACAATCCAGAGCCGGCGACGCAGTTCGATCTTGCGTTCACCTTCAACGCCGCGTCGGCGAACCAGGTGGGCGGCAGCCGCTTCTGGATGACTGGCGCGGGCATGCAGGCGCATGACCGTTTTTACGGCGGGTGGGGCGCGGTTGCCGACATCGCGGGCTTGCACAAGGCCAACATCAACTCCTCGGGCGTGGGTCTCGACATGGTGACCACAGTGTTCGGACCGCGATATACATGGTCGCCGAATCACCACCGATTCAGTTTCTACGGCCAGGGACTTGTGGGCGAGGTGTTCGCCTTCAATACGTTACTCCCGATGACCCCATACCCGATTCATTCCGATAGCGGCCTCGCGGTGCTGGCCGGCGGCGGCATGAACCTGCGCGCCACACCTCATGTTGGAGTGCGCGTCTTCGAGGCCGACTATCTTCGCACCCAGCTACTCAATACCACCACCAATGCGCAGAACAGCCTCCGCGCCGGAGCGGGAATTATGTTTCGCTTCTGAGCCGCCTTCCGCGCCCTCGCTACACATTCAGCTTGCGAAGATAAGGAACGCTGCCCTGCATTGAGTCCCAGTCCATTTCCACGAAGTAATTCCTGATGCCGCCGGTTTTGGCCGCAACGAAAAGCTTCGCCCAGTCGATGGTGCCCGATCCAATTGAAACCATCTTCCTTTGCGCCGTCCAGTCCGAGAGATGGAGAGAAATAAACCGGCCGGGATACTTGGCGAGAATTGCGACAGGGTCGAATTGGGGAGGGATTGCGTCCTGGAATTGCATTTTGACCAACCCGGGATCCAACCTGTTCATCAACTCGTCGTATACCAGCACGCCATCGATTTCTCTGAACTCGAAATGGTGATTGTGGTAGCCGAGCTGAAGACCGGCTTTGTGGATCTTTGCGCCGATCTCGTTCAATTCGTCGAAAGCCTTCAACCACGCTGACATGGGCGCGTCGTCGGCAACTTCCAACGTCGCACAGACCATTTGTTCCAGGCCCAGTTCCTTGGCAAACGCGATCCGGTCATCCAACTGCTCCTTGAGTTCCGTAAATCTGAAGTGGCTGCTTATGCATCCTAACCCCGCATCCCGGATCATCCCGTGAATCTTCGTTGGTTTTATGTTCACCAGGGGACCAAAGCCATCCCGCGCAAAACTGGTTGGCGAGCACAGCTCGATCATCTGGAATCCCCCGCCCGCGATCTGATGCAGGGTGCCCTCGAAATCCTTTCCGATCGACTCTCTAAGCGGATACGTTTGGCACCCGATCGGCAGTCCCAACGGGTTGGCCTCGAGCTTCATCGCCGACGCAGCGATGAATACCGCGCTGCCATAAACAAACTGCCTTCTTGAAATTGTTTGCACGTCGATTCACCTCTTAGATGGATTGGGGATCCCAACCCTTTCGGTATTCGCGGGACAGATATTTGTTGGCTTCCGCTACGTTGGTGACTTTCCGGGTCTCACTGTCGTACAACAATCTCTTGCCTGTGCGCAGGGCGACAGCATATAGGTTCACCGCCTCCGAAATAGGGCCGGCGTTCAAGAAGCTCGATGGCGATTGAGGGCCACCCCGGACGGCCGCAATCCACTGGCGCACGCCAAGTGATGCGCCGCCCTGTTGCTCCTGCTGCCGCGCAGGCGCAGGCGCAACCGGATACTTGCGCATCCTTCTTTCGGGAATCAGCTTCGGGTCCTCAACCAGGAAGCCCGCCAGTATCTTTCCCTTGCTGCCCACGAACATCATGCCCTCGATCGGAAGTTCCTTGTTATCGATTTCGATCTCGGGTGGCGTGGGCGGCCGCATTCCGCCGTCGTACCAGATCAGATCCACAGCCGGCCTTCTTCCGCTTGCCGGATACTTGAAGCGGACGCTGCAGGCAGTAGGAAATGAAAAGTCGTTCTTCACTGTAAACGAGACACTATCCTTGAACCCGCACGTGTGACTCAGCATCGGCTCGACGCTGGTTGGTGATCCCAGTTCCAGGGCATTGAACACCGTCCACAGGCTGTAATGGCCCATATCCGCCATGGAACCGCCTCCGAAGTCATACCAGCCGCGAAATACCATGTGGGTGTAATCGGGCGAATATGGACGGACGGCCTCCGGTCCCAACCACAAATCCCAGTCGAAGCCTTCCGGAACAGAAGGCGCATCGGTGGGCAGATTAGGATACTGCTCCCACACGGGACGGTTCGTCCAGTTATGGATTTCGCGCAGAGTGCCGATGGCGCCGCCGTCGATCCAGGCCATCACCTGGTCCATCGATCCATTGGCGTCCCAGGGCATGAAGTGCGTGGCAACACCCTTTTCACGGGCGGTGTCGATTACCAGCCTGGCTTCCTCCAATCGATTGGCGATCGGCTTGTGCATGATCACATGCTTGCCCTTCTTCATACAGGCGATGCTGGCTACTCCATGAAGATGGTCCGGGGTCATGATTTTGACGGCATCCACGTCCTTTTCCTGGCTCAGCAACTCGCGGAAGTCGGCATAAGAGGAGCAGCCCTTGAATGTGCCGCCAGGCCGTTGGGTTGCATAGTAAGTCTCGACAAAATCTTTGGCGACGTCGCGGCCTCCCGGAATAGTCCCCTCGGTTCCCGCCATCCAGTTCGGCTTGCCGAGGGCGTTTCGCATGTCGTTGAGGAGCCCGTCCCTTGCCCAATCCCGGTATCCGATTGCGTGCTTCGACGGATCGCAAACTGAGACAATCTGGATCTCCGGGACGGCAATCAATTTCGTCATCTCGCGGAGACCCTCGGTGCCTGTGCCGATGTGAGCCAGCGTGATTTTGTCGCTCGGCGCGACCACCCCGCTTCCACCCAATACATGCCTTGGAATAATGGTGAAACAAGCAGATGCGGCTGCGGTTTCAAGAAACTTGCGGCGATTCATCATGGTTGTCATCTTTCTGCTTGGCATCGGATTGGCGTTGCCAAGTCTCTGTGCGGGGCGCCCCTCAATCACCGGCCACCACAACCTTCTGTTTCCGTAAAAGGAGACGCGATGGAATCCCGTCCTTTGGCTGCAATCGACTTGAGCGCGCTACTCGCGATATTTACGCCGGGACTTTCCATCATCCAATTCCCGCCGACCAAGAATACACCGCCAACTCAATAGTGACCCGCATCACGCCAGGGACGTATTGGCGGCCATCCTCCCGGAACCAGCAATCAGCCTTTGAAGGCGGTGCAATTCGGAGTGAAATTCTGAGGGCGATTCAAACAGGTGAGCGGATTCGCGAGTGCGAATTTGCTTGTCCCATGTTCACACCGCGGATTACCTTTTGGATCACAGTTGCCCTCAACACCACCGGCGTACAATGTGTGCGCGGAAGTTCGCGCCCCGTGCCTGTTTCTTTTTGAAAGCGCAGGAAGCTGATTGAAGAACGCAATTCAGGTCGCAGTCTTGATCCTGTTTCTTGCGGCTTCAATGGTGTGTGCCCAGCCTGCCGCCACCACTACTGCGCTTGCTGTAACTTCAGGCGGCAACGTGGTGACCTCGGTCGCGCCTGGAACCGTCATTACCCTTACTGCGACGGTTACGGCCGCAGGCGTGCCGGTTTCGCCGGGGCAGGTGAACTTCTGCGACGCCGCAGCCAAATACTGCACCGATGTTCATCTTCTGGGCATGGCCCAGTTGGTCCAATCCGGCCCGGACACCGGAACCGCGGCGCTCACTTTCTATCCCGTGACAGGAGTTCACAGTTACAAGGCGGTCTTTCTTGGAACCACTACGAATGCTGGCAGCTCTTCCAGCCCGTCGTCCTTGGCCGTGACCGGAACAATCTATCCGACGACCACCACCATTGCGCAGACCGGAGGCCCGGGCAACTATACCCTCACGGCGACGGTCACCGGACAAGACAATCTCCCTCCGGCCGGCCCAATCTCGTTTCTTGATACCACCAACGCAGATTATGTGTTGGCAACGGCGCAACTGAGCCCCGGCACCGGAGCGTCCGGGCTGAACTTCCTAACCACCTGGAACCTTACCGCCGACACTTCGCTGTGGACCGGCTTTCCTGCTACCGACATTATGTTGAGCGAGTTCACGGCGGACTTCAACGGAGACGGAAAGCTGGACTTGGCTGTGCTCTGGTACCGCGAATTCTGTACAGGCCTGCCGACCTGTTTCATAACCAGCGAACTCGACATATTGCTGGGCAACGGCGACGGAACATTTACGGCTGCGCCCCCGGCAGTTCCCATTAAAGAGGACCTCGCGGTCTTTCGAGTGGCGGCAGGAGATTTTAATAACGACGGCAGGGAAGACATTGTCTTGCTGCTCTGCGATCCAGCCATCGGTTGCGACAACGTAGGGGCCGAGGCGCGCTGGATCGAGGTGCTGCTGGGCAACGGAGATGGAACGTTTACCACCTTGCCGAAAATGCCGATACAGATTGATGTCAATTCCCTCGCGGTGGGCGACTTCAACGGAGACGGCAAACTCGACATAGTTGCGACTTCCGCGATTCCTACCGGTCGAACCTCCTCGGGGCTCATTACCGGTATTGAGTCCATCTCTACCCTGCTGGGCAACGGCGATGGAACATTCCAGACCCCCACGCCGTTCCAGCAAGTCTCCACCGACTACGATATATTCTCCCCGTTCGTCGTGGGAGATTTTGATGGCGACGGCAAGCTGGACCTGGCCGCGGCGGAGGGTAACGACAACACAATCACAGTGCTGCTTGGCAATGGAGATGGAAGCTTCACGGCAAAGGCGCAGACCGCCTCGACCGGCGCGTTACCCACCGCGATGACCATGGCAGATTTCAATGGAGACGGCATCGCCGACCTGGCTACCGCAAATACAAACGGCGGCACCGCGACGATTTTGCTTGGCAATGGAGACGGGACATTTACCGCGACGCCAGTGAATCTGCCGACGGGGGGGCCAAATCCCATTTCCATTGCCGTGGGCGCATTCAGCACCTACGGCACTGCGGATTTGGTTACCGTAAACTTCACCAGTGCGACAACGGTCCTGCCCGGAAACGGCGATGGAACTTTCGCCGGGCCGCTGGCTGTTGCGGCGGGCATAAATCCGATATCTGTCGTCACCGGAGACTTCAACGGAGATGGCTTGTCGGATCTGGCCCTGGTGGAGAACTCGTCCGTCGATGGGGTCACAGTGGATGTTCAATATGCCGATGCATACGTTGCGCTCGACCAGGCCACGGGTTTCACCAGCACCGCTATCGTCACCGGCATTTCACCAGTAGGAACCGGCATCCACCTGGTTGACGCCAGCTACCCAGGTAACAGCAGCTACGGCAGCAGCCTCTCCGGCACAACCCCGCTGGTGGCGGAACGGGTACCCACAACATTAGCTTTGACCGCTGCGTTAGCTGGCAGCACTGGCTCGGGACAGTTGATTCTGACTGCCACAATCACTCCCTCCCTGGCACAGGGTCACACTCCTACCGGCGCAATTACCTTCTCCAACGGCAGCACCAGCCTGGGAACGGCCACGATTTCAAACGGCGTGGCCACACTGACTGTAAGCGAGCTGCCGCCGGGCGCTAACAGCATCACCGCCGTCTATCCTGGCGACACAAATTTCGCCGGCTCCTCATCGTCCGCGGCCATCGTCAATGTGGACTTCAGCATATCCGCTGCGCCGGCTTCTCAATCCGTCTATACGGGACTTTCGGCAACCTACACCGTCACCGTTACGCCCAGCGCCGATTTCAATTTGCCTGTCGTCCTCACCTGCTCCCAGTTGCCAGCAAATACTACGTGCACCTTCTCCTCCTCTACCATCGCCGGCGGCAACGGAAACGCGAAAATGGTTGTGCAAACCAGCGCGCCGGGCCCCGCCTCTTCCGCTTCCGGCCTTTCTGCAAGACTTTACCCGCCGTTGCTGGCGGTGTTCTTTTTGTTCTTCATCCCTCGCCGCAGGCACAGCGGCATCCGCAAGCATTGGCCAATTTCGCTCGTGATCATGGCAGCTCTTATTGCCGGGACGGCACTGACCGGATGTAGCGCGCCCGGTCCACTTACTGGCGGTACGCCGGCGGGCGCCCAATCCGTGACCGTAACCGGTGTCGCAACCATTGGCTCGCAAAAGTTGATCCATGCAGCTACCGTGACACTGAACGTCAAGTCGCTTTTCTAGGTTGCAACCAATTAGCTGTAACGAGGCAAGCCACTGCACGCGCAAATTTCCTTGCCGGCGATGCGATCCGTCCGCACGCTAGCCGCTCTGGTGGCTACCCTGTTTGCTCTGGCAACTCATGCGCAGGTCATTCCCTCGGCCATCGGTCCAGGCCACGGGCTCTGGGTGGGAGGAGAATATTTCAGTATCCAAACTGGCTTCCCCTGTTAATGTGCCCGCGCATCAGATTCGGCCCAACGGCTTCCACGTTGGCTTGGCGTATCGTCTTGGTCGATGACGCAGCCTGCCCGCTGGCTGTTTACACTTTCTGGGCGGCAGCAGATTCCTGGCTAACCCCGCGCAATCCTGCATCAGAAACATTCCATAGGCTGTTGCAGCATTGCAGACCGGCCCCGCTTCTGCGCGATCTGCGGCTCCGGTTGAAAGTTTATGTCTGCGAGGTATATAAAGCTGGGAGTAATTCAAAGGGCAAAAAGTGTGCCCATTAAATCACGGACTTCTCTCGCGTGCTTTATGAGCGGCGCAGGAAGTTGTGTCTGCGGCTCGGAGTCGCTTGAGAGCGCCGACCCAGGAACGAAAGGAAACACATGAACCGCCGACGCCATCTCAGACACTGCATTTCTTTCCTGGCAATCGCAGCTATCTTCATCCCAGTCGCGTGCCGCGCGCAGGATCAGGACCTCTCCGCGAATTACACGTGGGCGCCGGTCCAGATCGGAGCTGGCGGCTGGATGCGCGGCATGGCCGTCAGCCCTTCCGATCCCACACGCATGTATGCGCGCGGTGACGTTGAAAACCTTTACCGCTGGAACAACGCGTTGCAAACCTGGGTTCCGACTAAGCTGGCGAGCGCCTTTCCCTCGAACATTGCGGCTGAGCCGGGCAACGCTGGCGCTGGCGCCATCGCTATTGATCCAACCAATCCCGATCACATTCTGGTCGCCTATCAGATCACCACGTCAACCGATCTGCCGGGAACAAATTCAGGTGTGGAGTTCAATCTCAACGTCTACGCAAGCTGGGACGGCGGCGTCACCTTCACGCCCGGCAACCTCTCCCTCAGTGGAAACCTCTCATCCCAGACCAGCGGCGAACGCCTTGCCTTCGATCCCAACAATGGCAATGTTGCCTACTTTGGAAGCCCCGGAGCACCGGGCGCCAGCGACGGACTGTATCGAACCACCGACGGCGGCAAGACTTGGACGCAAGTAACCGGCGGAGGCTACCTCACCAACACATCGACGGTGCGCTACGAATCGCAGCTTCCCCGTATCGATGGAGGCAACGGAACCGTGCAGTTCAGCGGCCAGACGGTGAGCAGCACAATCTATATCACTTACATCACGCACAATGAGTCAAACAACGACGCGGTGAGTGGCGGCGGAGTTATCAAGAGCTCCGACGGGGGCCAGACCTGGACAGAGGTGCCCAACAATCCAGCGACCAATATATGCAGCGCCAGTCAGCCCTATTCGCAGTTATGCTGGGCCACCATGGATAGCGCCGGCAATTTGTGGGTCACCGACGGCAATGCGAGCAACAACATTTTCAAATTGAGCCGCGCCGGCACATGGACCACCGTTGCCACACCTAACGGCGGCACCGGCGGTATCGCGGTCGATCCAAACAATTCAAATCGCATATTCATTGACGCAGGCGACGTACTGCAGCGTTCCACCAATGGCGGCACAACATGGACGACCCTGGGAAGCCACTACACGTGGTCTACATCTCAGCCGATCCTTTGGCTCAATCCATCGTCGTTCCGGCCGCAGGGATACTTTGTCTCTGAGAGCGGCCTCTATTTTGACTCACTCGGCAATCTGTGGCAGCCATGCGGCAATAACGGAATCATCACAACCACTCCCAACGACGCCACGGATACATCCTCGAATCCACCCACATGGACAAGCAAGGCCGAGGGCATTGAAGAGATGGAAACTTCGGCCGCGGCAATTCCGCCCGGCGAAAGTCCGGTGCTTGGGGTTGCGGACGAATCTGAATTCACTATCCCCGATCCTGACACCTACACGGCGGAGCACTACCCAATCAACACCTGGGCCAACGGTGGCTACGGGTTGGGTATGTCGCAGGACATTGCCTACGCGCCCAACGCGCCCAATTTTGTTGTAGCGCCCGATACCAACGACGAGACCAGCCAGGGAACCCAACCGCAGTTTCAATATGCCAGTTACAGCAACGATGGTGGCAACACCTGGACTGAATTTCCATCCGTGGTGAACGGAACGCATCCCTGCATTCTCTACGGCGGAGAGATCGCTGTGTCCGCGCGTCAATCCGGCCAGGGGCTGGGCGCCGACAATATAGTTTGGTTTCCCACCAACGCTGGCGACCCTACCGCCCAATTCGGCCAGGTACCCGCGCCATTCTATTCCAAAGACGGCGGTACAACCTGGACCCAGACCCAGGCCTTTAACAGCGTCACGGGTGCGTCGAAATATACCGAATGCCCTTCAAATACCAGTTACACCTTCTTGCCGGTTCAAATGGGCGACTGGATATATGTTCTCGCCGAGCACCAATTGGTTGCCGATCCACTTACTCCCGGAACCTTCTATCTCAAGACAACCTTTGGACCCAACGGTGGTAGCGATGGCGGCTTCTGGGTAAGTACCGATGGAGGAGTTACATGGGCCGAGACTGCAGGAACTACGCAAGTCCCGTCTTACACGCATTGGGGCCGAATGGCCGCAAATCCAAATGTCTCAGGCGACTTATGGCTCGTGGATGGCTGGCAGGGAGCGCATAGTCACGGCCTGTATCACACTACCAATGCAGGAGCCTCATTCACCCGGAACACCGCATTCACTTATGCATGGCAAGTAGCCTTGGGCAAAGCCGCATCGGGACAAACCTATCCCGCCATTTATGTCTACGGACTGTTGGCAGGCGATACCAATTGGGGCATCTTCCAATCGGTCGATGGTGGAAACGCCTTCAACAGGATTTCGTATTACCCCTATGGCATCTTCGATATTCCCTACGACATGGCTGCGAGCTGGGACGTCTTCGGCACCGTCTATGTTGGATTTAGCGGCAATAGCTTCTATTACGTTCAATACAACGCCAACGATCCGCAGGCATCGGCGCCTGTGTTCTTTCCAATAGGCGCCACATATCAATCTGCGCAGGCCGTCACCTTGACCAGCTCAACTCCCAATGCCGCCATTTACTACACCATAGACGGAAGTACACCCACAACAAACTCCAATTTATATGGCGGCGCAATTACAGTCGCGGCAGGCACCGAGACCATCAACGCCATCACGGTTGCCAGTGGATATTCACCCAGCAGCGTAGCCTCGGCGGGGTATATCGTTAACGTCACCGAGCCGCAGGCAGCCACTCCAACATTCAGCCCCAATGGCGGAACATTCACGTCAGCGCAAACGGTAACCATCAGCGACACAACTTCGAACGCGCTGATTTACTACACCACCGACGGAACCACGCCGACTTCGGGTTCAACGCAATACTCCAGTCCAATCAGTGTGTCGACCACTGAAACAATCCAGGCCATTGCCGTTGCTTCGGGCTACACCAACAGCAGTATTGGCTCGGCCGCGTTCACCATCAATCTGCCTGCACCCAGCTTCTCATTGAGCATGACCCCCACTGCGCTCACCATACAATCGAGCAGCCAGGGAACGGCGACAGTGACTGTGACACCGTCTAACGGTTTCAACTCCGCGGTCAGCTTCGCGTGCTCCGGCCTTCCCTCCGGAGTCACGTGCAGCTTCAATCCGTCGCAAGTCACGCCTGCGGGTAGTGCGATTTCAACCCAGTTGACCGTAGCAGCCAGTTCCACCGTTGCTGCCGTGCATCGCCGCTCTGCGCCATTCCTGCCTGAAGCAGCATTGGCCGCAACTATTTTCCTGCTGGGCTGGAAGAGAAAGAGCCTGGTCTGGGCGGTGTTATTCGTGGTGCTCACGTTTGCAGGGTTCGCTCCAGCTTCAGGCTGCGGCGGCGGATCGTCGGGCGGCCAGCAGACTCAGCCAATCCAGGCCACAGTAACCGTGACCGCGACTTCAGGTGCGTTGCAACAAACAGCCACACTCGCGCTCACGGTCAATTGACCGCCGGTTTAGCGGCCTGCAATCGGCCGTGCGCGCGACGGTTGACATGCCCGCGAACCAGAAAATAGGGTCGAGTGTTCGATGAAGGGCCCGCGATTCCAGCATCCATGATTCGGGGCATGCAATGCAGCAATACATATTTGCGATTTGGAAGGGGAAATTCATGAGTTCCGGAAAACTAATACAGGCCGGTGCCTTGGTTGGGGCGATTATGGTCGCCCATCTGATGAGTGCGCAAACAGTGAAGAGCCCGTACGATTCAGTCGACACACTTATCGGAACCGCCGGCGGAGGAAACACTTTTCCCGGAGCGACACTTCCCTTCGGCATGATTCAGTGGAGCCCCGACACCAACACCAGCGCCTGGTATGAGTACTCGCAGGCAGCGCATCCCGGAGTTGCGGCGGAGAAATCAATTGTCGGATTCGGTCTAACGCACATCAGCGGGGCCGGCTGCGAACTCTACGGGGACTTTGCAGTGCTGCCTATTGCCGGTGAAATTGCGGCGAGCCCCGGAACCGACATCACTCAATATGCCGTGCAGTTCGATCACGCGAAGGAGGAGACGCATCCCGGCTATTATGCTGTGACGCTGGCCAATGGCGTGAAGGTCGAAATCACAATCACTGAACGGGCGGGCATTGCCCGATTCACTTTCCCGCAGGGCTTGCCGGCACGATTGCTCGTCAACGCGGGATCCAGCGCGGATAGAAATGGGAACGCGTCGGCACAGCCTGGCGCAGTTGAAGACGGCAACAGCATCACCCTCATTTCGCAAGACAGCTACGAAGCGTACTCGCGTGCGGGGCATTTCTGCGGGACCGATTCGCACTACACCATTTATGGAGCCGGCAAATTCAATAAGCCCTTCAAGAAGGCAGTGCTCTGGCAAGACGGCACAGTCAACAGCGATGGAAAAGATGCAAAGGGTAAACATTCAGGAGTGTGGCTTGACTTTGGCGACGAACGCCAAATCGAATTGAAGGTCGCTGTCTCGTTCATCGACACGGATGGTGCACGCAGAAATATGCAGCACGACATTCCCGGATGGGGATTTGATGAAGTGCGCGCCAAGGCCACGCAGACATGGTCGCAACTGCTCGATCGTTTTCGCGTTGAAGGTGGAACCGAAGAACAGCGGACCAAGTTTTATACGGGCGTCTATCACTCGTTTCTTTCGCCTACTACCTTCAGCGATGCCGACGGACGCTACATGGGCTTCGATAAAAAGGTGCACAACGTAGCCGGCAGTCAAAAAGTCCAGTATGCGAATTTTTCTGATTGGGATATTTATCGCAATACCGTGCAGCTACAGGCATTGTTCGAACCGCAACGCCAAAGCGATATGCTCCAATCCCTTGTCAACGACGCCGAGCATGGTGGACAGCTTCCGCGCTGGGAAGCTGCGAACGACGTTACTTACGTGATGGGCGGCGACTCGCCCGTGCCGGTTATTGCGTCTTCTTACGCGTTCGGGGCGCGGACCTTTGATACTGAGACTGCTCTCAAATACATGGTGCGCGCGGCGACAGAGACAAACGACAACAAGGAGCGGCCGTTCCTCGATGACTATCTCAAACTCGGTTATGTTCCTGCGGAAAAGGACGAGATTTCGGCATCTCGCACGCTGGAGTATGACAGCGACGATTTTGCAGCCGCGCAATTTGCTCGCGCGTTGGGACACAACGATGTGGCCGACCGCTTCCTGAAAATGTCTGAGGGCTGGAAGAACCTGTTGGATCCCGATACCAGGTGGATTCGCCCGCGGTTGAGCGATGGAAGCTGGCTCGCCGGATTCGATGCGGAGAAATCGCAACCCCGCCGCCATTACAATCCAGACGCGTCCGATCAGCAGGGTTTTGAAGAGGGAAACACCGCTCAATATACATATATGATTCCGTTCGACTACCCTGCTTTGTTTGCGGCTGTTGGCGGAGAGGACGTGGTGATTCCGCGGCTCGACAAGTTCTTTATAAAGCTCCGGTGCTGGGCTGACCCCTGCTACAACATCGAAAATGAGCCGGACTTTGTGGTGCCCTATGTTTACGATTTTGCTGGCCAACCATGGAAGACGCAGGAAGTGGTAACGCGCATCGGCGAGGAGACGTTCAAGGCTGCGCCCGACGGCATTCCCGGCAACGACGATCTCGGCGCTACTTCGGGCGTCTATGTCTGGGATGCGCTCGGGCTTTATCCCGCGGAGCCGGGAGTAGCCGGCCTGGTGCTGGGCACTCCGCTGTTCGCGAGGGCGACTCTTAAACTCGCAGGCAATCGAACCTTGGTGATCGTTCGCAAAGGTCAGGGAATCTACGTTCACGATGTAACCCTGAATGGCGCAAACTACCCCACTAACTGGCTGCCTTTGGCAAAATTGCACTCAGGCGAAAATCGCCTTGTCTTCAGCAATCAGTCGCAGCCAGACACGAAGCGCGGAACCGCCATCGCAGACAGGCCGCCAAGCTTTCGTTGAGGCCGGAGATTAATTCAGCGGGTTGCGCGCGACATTAGAACTGGTTGCATAAACCCGGCTTTGAAAGGGCACGGCTTTAGCCGTGCCGCAAAAAGCCGCAAAAACATTGGGCTTTAGCCCATGGGGGATGTTTCCGAGCCCCCCAACCACATTTATGCAACCGGTTCTAACGCGCAGTTGCCGCTCTTGGCGTCACACTCGTCGCAGCCACATTCCATCCTGCGATGTTCACCACCGGCGCGTCCGGCGCGTCTGCGGGCAACAGTGCGGTGAGCGTTTCTTGTTCTCCCGGACCAAGCTCGATCCAGTTGTCCGACCACAAGACCGGCGCAATTAGATCGCCGGTTGAAGTTCTTACCGCGGCGTTCACCTGGAACGCGAGCCCTGCCGCAGTGTTTTCAAGATGCAGACTGATTCTGCGCCCGTTCGGCGTGTTGTCGATCTCCGCATGGGCAGCAACGGTGGCCGCGGGCAGAGTTGACAGCGCGGATAGATCCTCATATCGCTGGGCAGGCGTGTGAGTGTAGTCGGTCTTGTCCCAATCGAATGTTGTCAGCGGGCCAGGCACCCAATAAAAGTTTCTGCTCACCAGACGGCCCGACGAATCCTTCAGAGTCAGGTCGATAAACAAGATCTTTTCAGCGCCCGAGAAAAGGCTGTCGGGAATCCGGAATGCACGCTGTGAACTGTCGGCTTGTGCAACGATCGTGCCCTGAGAGCGGAACAGCTCATTCCATTTGAGGCCACGGACAACTACGCTCGCCGCGAGTCCCGCTGCACGCTTGTAAGTACTGTTCACCACCACGATTGAGCGATCGTCGTAGGCGTATAAAATGTGCAACGGCTCGCAAGCCTTTTTGGCCCCGAAATATCCACCTCCGGCATCGAGGTTGTAGTCGTAGAGATGCCAGATCATCGAAGGCCACGCGTTGTTCAGCATCCACTGGATGACGCCCGTCGATGTGTACTTGTTTTTTGAATACGCCTCAAACATGGCTCGCTCTGAATCGTATTCCATGGTCTGCGACAGGCGCTCAAAGTCGGCGGCTGAATTTGGCTTGGCGTAGATAGCTTCCATGGCATCGCCAAATACCTTCAGGTTGGTAAACTCGCCGCCCCCGTTGTGATAGGTCCAGGCAGCGGAAGGCGGCCACGCCTCGGGGTCGGGAAGAAACTTCTTCCGGCTTGCAAGCGAGACAATGGCCGGCCCGGGGCTGGTTTCAGTATTGAATCCGACCGCCCCACCAAAGCGGGTCGCTACATACCAATAGCTAGGCTCAACGTAGTCGTATGGCCCCGTCATTTTTACGCCGCTATCGCCCGTGACCGTGGTAGGCGCTCCGGTTGCCGACGACAGAATTGGATTGGGCCAGTGCGTGTCGCTCTCAATCTGCAAATAGGCTTTCTCCACATTCGCGGGTGGAGGATTGTCGCTGCCGTTCAACCATACCAGCAAGCTTGCGTGCTGGCGCAGGCGAAGCATCTGCGATTGCAACGAGGCTTTCGCAATCTCCAGATCCTCCGGCGTCCAGTCACGCCAGTGTTCCCAATGGTCGCAGCAGCACCAGCCCAGCAATACCAGTACGCCCTGCTCATCGGCCTGGTGAAAAAACTCTTCGGTGTCGAGCTTGCCTTCAAGACGGATGGTATTCAAACCCAGATCGCGCACCAGCCTGAACTGATCGCGCAGCCGTTTCTCATCGGTGCGCACCAACATGTCCTGCGACCATCCGCCGCCACGTATCAGAATGCGCTTGCCGTTCACGCGAAACAGGCGGCTTCCGTTTGTGGTCAACTCTGAAGTAATTTCCCTGATGCCGAAGTCCACGCTTCGCTCGTCGCTGATCTGGCCCCCCGACGAAAAGTTCACCGTCACGCGTTCAAGATGCGGATCGCCCATTTGCCACGGCCACCAGACCTTTGGATCGCGCACCCGCAATTGCTGAAACTGTTCAGGCGCGAAAGCCACGGTGCGAGTTTCATTAGCCGCCAACTCGACCGGCTGCTCAAACTTCACTCCCGCAGCAGTTCCTGAAACTACGCCCTTCACGCCGTGCCCGCTTGCATTGTGCAGTTCGGCGTACACCGTCAGATCGGCCACGTTGAGCGAGTCGTCTTCAAAATGCGTTGCCACCATCGGGGAGCGAACCGTTACAGGTCCAGTTGTTTCCACATCGACCGCGCCCCACAGTCCCATGTCCTTATCGGGCGGCGCAGGGTTCCAGTCTACCCAGTTAATGCCCAGATCTTTTTCGGTTGGCGCAAATGTCTCCACAGCCAGCACATTTTCATTGTGGTTGCGGCTCATGTATTCAGTTACATCGAAGTCGTAGGTGCGATAAGCTCCAGCAACCGCCGTCTTGTCCGCAACCTGGTGGCCATTTACCCAGATGTCGGCTCGATAGTTGATGCCGCCAAAATGCAGCCAGACTTTTCCATCCTTCTCTGAAGTCGCAGGTTTCTTGAATTCCGTGCGATACCACCAGCCACACCGATAAGGGCTATCGTTGGCCATTGGCAGATTCGCGAACAGTTGCCCGATGGGATAAGTCGTTCCAGGAATCTGCCGGAGGTTTTGGCCGAAATAAGGATCAGGAAAGACGCCGTCAGCTACCTGCGTGGCCAGCACCGTGGCGGGAACTGTCGCCTTCAGCCAGCCGTCGACCGCGAAACCCGGCGTCGAGATTTTCCCGCCGTCTGCGTTTACCTTGCACGCCGATTCGAGGCGCCAGCCATCGTGCAGATGCATTACTGTTGCGGCATTGGCGCTCATAGCAAGCACCATCAATACGAAGAGTGAAAAAATCGACTTGGTGTTCATTGTTTTCCTGGGTCCTGCGTGTTGGGAAAGTTTCAGTTCAATCGTTTGAATAAAGGCACTATCTGCTCTGCCTCCAGGCTTTGTCAAGACTCTGTTCCGTTTTGCGCGTGGTCTTTTCGTTTTCGCTGCGGCGGCGTTCCAGTCGAGTCGCGGACCACCAGTTCAGGCTGTGCCTTGTAGAGCCGTGGCGCATCATCCATGGCGGGTCCTTTCCTGGCGATCGCCTGCATCACCCACTCTGCCGCCTGCATGCCCATCTTTTTCAGCGGCTGCCGTATGGTGGTCACAGCCGGCGTTGCCACCTCGGCAGGCAGAACGTCGTCAAAGCCTACCACCGAGCAATCCTGGGGCACACGAACGCCGGCGCTGGCGAGACCGCGCACCACGCCCAGAGCCGTAAGGTCGTCGAATGCAGCCACGGCGGTGAATGGCCGTCCAGACTTGAGCATCTCCTTCGCAAGCCGTATACCGCCCTCGAAACCCGACGCGGGATCCACCAGCCCAGGCAATTGAAATACCAGCCTGGGGCTCAGCTTGATTCCGGCCTCTTCTGCCGCGCGCTGCATTCCGGTCCAACGGGGTTCGCTGTCGAACATCTCCTCGGGTCCGCGGATCACTGCAATCTTCCGGTGGCCAAGCTCGGTCAGGTGCCGCATCGCCAGCGCTCCTCCAGCCTCGTTATCCACCAATACTGAATTGATTCCGCGCTCTGACAGGTCGCGCCCGATGATCACAATCGGTACGTGGTTCTTCTTCAGATCGGCAAGCAGATTTGTTTCCTCGAACACCCAGCTGGCGAGGACGATGAGGCTCTCGGCGCGGCGTTCGAGAATCATCTTCACGTAGCTGTCGAAAAGGCGGCGCTGGGTTTGTGCATCGATCAGCAACGGCAGGTAACCCGAAGGGTAAAGTCCGGCTTGAATGCCGCGCACCACCGGGATGCAGAACGGGTCTGAAAGATCGAAAGCCAGGACTCCGATGGTCTGGCTGCTGCGACTGCGCAGTGAACGCGCGAAGGCGTCGGGGTGATATCCCAGCTTGCGCGCCATGGCGCGGACTTTGTCGCGGGTTTTGGCTGCCACGTTTTGCGAGAGCGGCGCCTCGCTCAACACGATCGACACCGTGGACACAGAGAATCCGCAGGCGCGGGCAACATCGAGCAGGGTTACGTGTCCAGACTTTCGTTGAGCCAATTCTGCGCCTCCGCCTCGGCCTATTGTGGGGCCGGCCCTGCCAGTGCCACTCAGTTACAGGGGCCATTTTCCGCTTGACAGCCGATCAAGGTGCACCTACTATAGCATAACTATTCAAACGTTTGAATAGAGATGTTTGCCCCGAGGGATGGCCATGACTTACAAGAATGCAAGCGCGAATTACGCGCTCAGATATCTCTTTACCGTTATCATCCTTGTCTGCTGTACCGCCGCTGCGCTGGCCCAGGCCGGAATGGGCGGCATCAGCGGATTGGTGACCGACCAGAGCGGCGCCATCGTGCCCGGGGCGACGGTCACGGCACAGGACCTCGCCAACGGAACCAGGCTATCCACGGTCTCATCCGGGGCCGGCCTTTACTCGTTCGTCTCGCTCACGCCGGGGACCTACCAGCTTACCTTCGATATGAAGGGCTTCGAGAAAGTGGTGCTCGAGAGAATTCAGGTAACAGTAGACCAGGCGACCACTGCGAATGCCTCGCTCAAAGTAGGTAGTGCGTCGGAGACGGTTACGGTGACTGAGACCTCGTCGCTCCTCGACACCAGCAACTCCACTGTCGGACAACTGATCGGCGCCGAAACCATCGATCGCGTCCCCCTGCTTACGCGCAATGTCTACGATCTGGTACAACTGAGCGCCGGTGTCACCCCCAACAATGGCTCGCCAAACTCGGGCGACTCGGCAGAGCTCAACAACATCGCCAGCGGCCGCCCGGGAGTCGATGTCTCGTCTTACAGCATCAACGGCGCCATCCTCGGGTCTGTCTATTACATGCTCGACGGCAGCCCGCTGGGGATTGCGGAAAACAATATCGCCGCTATCATCCCCATGTCGGAGATTCCCGAAGACGGCGTGGATGAATACCGCGTCGAGACCCAGAACACGCCGGCCTCTTACCAGAGTGGAGGCGCCGGAGTCATCAGCCTGGTCAGCAAGTCCGGCGGCGACAGCTTCCATGGCGACGCCTTCGGAGTCTTCCGGCCTGATTTACTCGCCGCCAACGACTATTTCCTCAAGCAGAGCCAGTTGGCCAACGGCACCGCCAACACGCCGCCCAGCTTCCATCGCTATCAGGAAGGCGGTTCGATCAGCGGGCCCATCCTGCATAAGAAGCTGTTCTTCTTTGGCGATTACGAAGCCACGCAGCAGGCTCAATTCGATGGTTCAAACTACTTCTCGGTTCCCACCACCGCGGAGCGCACCGGCGATTTTTCCGGGGACAGCTATACCATCTATGACCCGACCCAGCCCGATGTAGCCACCGGCCCCCTCGCCGGAACGCGCCAGCCAATTCCCGGCAACAAGATTGCCAACCCCAATCCCATCGCGCTGAAGTATCTATCCATGTTTCCCAAGTGCAACTTCCCTGATCCCACTACCTGCGAAACTAATACAACCGCGTCCCCCTACGGCGCCACCAATAACCTCTATCTTCCGGGAACTGATCCCACCACCGGACAAAAGTTCGATGTTCGCATGGACTTTTACAAAAGCGAAAGGCAGCGCATCTTCGGCCGGTTCTCCTTTTCCCGGACAACTAATGCCACCTTCAATGCCTTCGGCAATATGTGGGATCCTGACTACGCCCTGAATGTCACCAACGCGCGCAACGTGATCGTCGCAGACGACCTCACCCTGAATTCAACCACCGTCTTGCAGTTGCGCTACTCCTTCACGCGCCATTATGAAAACCAGGGCGGCGATCCCTCGCAGGTGGGATTCGACATCACCTCGCTGGGATTTCCTTCTTCTTTGGCTGCGCAGCAAGTCTACAAGAACCTGCCCCTCATGAACTTCAACGATGTAGGCGGGGCCATCGGCGGCACCTGCTGCTACAACACCTTTCAATACGCCAGCGAAAACAGCGACGTTATCGCCAGCCTCACCAAGGTCAAAGGCAAGCACGAGATCAGCACCGGCTTTGAGTACATGAAGCGCTTCATGAATGTCGGCCAGCCGCCTTTTCCCTCCGGCAACTACTACTTCGACATGTCCGCCACCGACCAAACCACAAACGCACCTGTCCCGGTGGGAGGCAACGACTTTGCTTCCTTCCTCCTCGGCATGGGAACGGCGCCAGGCAGTGAATCGACCAACTTCACCAAGGATCTTTTCGTAGCGGAAGCTAACCCTTATTACGCAGCATTCATTCAGGACACTTACCACCTCACGCCTTCGCTCACCATTACAGCGGGGCTGCGCTGGGACATCTTCGGCGGCAAGACCGAGCGCCATAACCGCCTGGAATACTTCGACCCCACTGCCACTGATACGGTGAGCGGCGTATCTTTCACCGGCGGCGAGGTCTTCTCATCCCCCGGCCATCGCTCTCCCTTCACGACCAATATGAAGGACTTCAGTCCACGGCTTGGCTTTGCCTGGCAACCTGCGAAGGATATCGTATTCCACGGCGGCGCCGGCTTCTACTATGGGCCCAGCGCGCAGATGGTCAGCGGCGTCTCTGAAAACAGCGACGGCTTTTCCTCCGCCACGAATTGGAATTCCTCTGACTGGAATAACGATCCCAACACCATCGCATTTGATGGCGGCGGCGAGGGTAACTCGGTGCTCTTCGGCAGCAGCCTGGATCCAAACTTTTCCGGCGGTCCGGCTCCCAGCCCCACCGCGCCTTACTCACTCAGCAACCCCTTCCCCGCCGGCGTTGTTCCAATCATCGGCGCGTCTCAGGGTTTGGCCACCTACCTTGGCTCGGGGCTCAGCACCATGCTCCACTCCCAGCGCACACAAACCACCTATAACTTCAACTTCGGTTGGGATATCGACCTTACCCATGGCTTCCATTTCGCCGCGGGGTACGTCGGCAGCAGGGGCCTGTTCCTTCCGCTCGGCGGAGTAGATCTGAACCAGCTCGATCTGGGAACCATCGCCAGTAATCAAGGCGCGCTGGTCAATAACATGGTGCCCAACCAGTGGGCCGCAATTCTGCCGTCGACAAACGCTTATTATGGTCAGGCCACCGTGCCGCTCTGGGTTTCTCTCCAGGAATTCCCGCAATTCGGCAACGGCGGATATGCCGGAGGCAGCGGCGTGGGTGTCCATGGCTATCCCGGCGGCGACTCCGATTACAGCTCCCTTCAAACCAAAATCGAGAAGCAGCTCTCCCATCACTTCACCACGCTGGCCACCTTCACGTGGGCGAAACTCATCACCGACGACGGCAATCCTCCGCTGGGCTTCGTGGGCGCACACAACGGTTCACCACAGGACTGGAAAAACATGAACCTCGAGCACTCCGTCAGCCCCCAGGAAGTCAAATTCCAATTCACCTGGCAAGCGTCCTACGATCTGCCTGTGGGCAAAGACCGTTTGCTGAAACTCAACGGGCCGGGCAATGCGGTTCTGGGCGGTTGGACCATCAATGGAATTGCCTACCTGAGCGACGGCGTTCCTATCAATTCCCCGACTTCCGGTTCGCCCCTTGCCGTTAGCTTCAATCAGCGCACAGATTTGGTCTGCAATCCCCGCCAGGGCGCGCCTCATACAGCAGCGCAGTGGTTCCTCCCCAACTGTTTCACGACTCCGGCAAGTGGGTTTGTCGCGGGAACTGCGCCAGACTATCTTGACAACGTTCGCACCATGGGAGCGCAGGACGTCGATATCTCGCTCTACAAAAACTTCTCGACGGGCAAGGAGAAAAACCTGCGAATTGAAGTCTCGTCTTATAACATTGCCAACAAGGCGCAGTTCGCAGGACCGAATGTGAGCTCGCCATCCTCTGGCTTTGTGAACTTCGGCCAGATTCTCAGTGACGTGAACACACCTCGCCAATTCCAATTCGGATCGCGCTTTACGTTCTGAAAACTCACCCCAGCCGGCCCTTTGTTCTTACTGAACACGCGCAAAACAAGGGCCGGCCTATAATCGAACAATCTCGTTTACACTGCAAGGATCCTAATGTCCTTCAATCAGGAAAGCGGTGTTCAGCAGCCCGTCGGACTCAAGCGCTCGCTCCGCTTCTGGGATCTGATTCTCTACGGCATCATCCTTATCCAACCCACGGCGCCCATGCCGAGCTACGGCGTTATTTCCAAAGAGGCTCACGGCCATGTGGTTACGGCCATCCTGCTGGCGATGGTCGCCATGCTGTTCACCTCCATCAGCTATGGACGCATGGCGCGCGTTTTTCCGCACGGCGGTTCAGCGTTCCTCTACGTCGGCAAGCAAATCCATCCCAGCCTCGGCTATCTCACCGGCTGGTGCATGGTCATGGACTACGTTCTCAACCCGCTCATTTGCACTATCTGGTGCAGTCGCGCCGCGCTCAACTTTGTGCCTGAGATTCCTTACGTCGTCTATGTCGTTGCCTTTGCCGTCCTGTTCACCACGCTCAACTGCAACGGCGTTGAGACCTCGGCAAAAATCAACACCGCCATGGCTGCGGCGCTCGGCGTAGTTATTGTGCTGATAGTTGTGGCGGCGCTTCGCTACCTCTTCAAGCTGCACTCTTACCCCTCTGGCTTCTTCACGCTGCCGTTCTACGACCGCAGCACGTACACATCTTCAGGGCTGCTGCGCGGCACCTCGATCGCAGTACTCACTTACATTGGCTTCGACGGAATCTCGACTCTCACCGATGAGGCGAAGAGCCCGAAGCGCGACGTTCCCCGCGCCATCGTCGGCACCTGCATCGTCACCGGCATCCTGGCGAGTATTGAGGTCTATCTTGCCCAGCTCGCCTGGCCGCATGGCGGTACTTTTCCCGATGTCGATACGGCTTACGTCTTCATCTCCGGTCGAATCGGCGGCCCTGCTCTCTTCGCCATCGTTAATGCCGCATTGCTGCTCGCTACCATCGGGTCGGGAATGGCTTCGCAACTGGGCGCAGCGCGCCTCATGCTGGCCATGGGACAAGACGGTGCGCTGCCCCGCGGCTTCTTCGGTGCTGTGCATCCCAAGAACCGCATTCCCCGAAACAATGTCCTGCTCATCGGCGGCATCTGCCTCGTGGGAGCTCTCTTGATGAGCTATCAACTCGGCACTGAACTGCTCAACTTCGGCGCCTTGCTCGCATTTATGGGCGTGAATATTGCCGCGGCGTCGCAGGCATGGCAGGAAGGCAAGCTGCGACTCTGGTATGCCCAGCTCTTTGCCTTCTGCGGATTTGCTACCTGCGCCATGTTGTGGTGGGGTCTAGGCCCCCTTGCCAAGATGGTCGGTGGTGTCTGGGCGTCGCTCGGTATCGTGCTGTGGATTATCCGCAGGCGTCAGACGCACCTGCCTGGCAGTGAGTTGTAAGTTTCTCGGCCGGAGCCAGGATCTGTCGCTTTCGCACCTCTCAAAGCTGTGGCTTTTAATCCAGTTTTCCCCTGATCCCCGTGCCACCGCCAATTCCGCTATTGAAATAACTTCAAATTGCTTTGAGAACGCGATTGCCGAGTTGTAGGATTCTGGGGAGCACTTCGGCGCCCTTTGAGCGGAACTGAACGCGAGCGTTCGCGTCCGTGTGACTGCGTGGTGACCGTGGGGCAACGCGAATCGGGGACCAGTAATGGAAAGTTCGATTGCACGTAAGCTAAATTCCTCTTTGAGATTTTCGCTGGCTATTCTGCTGTTTACCGGGCTGCTTGCATCCGCGCTCGCAATTCATGCGCAAGGCACGACGCCCGTCGTAACCGGCAATGCCCGCGTTGACAACCTGCTGAGCCGCATGACGCTCGACGAGAAGATTCAGTTATTGCACGGAACCGGCGAGGACGCGCTTACCGGACCGGGCCAGGCCGGCTATCTTCAGGGAATTCCGCGCCTCGGAATCCCTTCGCTGCGTTTGGCCGACGGACCTCCGGGCGTGCTCACGCGGATTCCCGCCGAAGCCCCGACCTCAACCATGGGCCTGGCGGCAACTTTCAGCGTCCAGGATGCCCGCGCCAACGGCAAAGTGGTTGCGGATGAAGCGCGCGATCGCGGCATCGACGTCGTACTGCAGCCCTTCATTAATATGGATCGCGATTTTCGCTGGGGCCGTGGTTACAACACCTACGGCGAAGATCCGTTGCTGACCGGCCTCATCGGGGCAGATTTCATCAGGGGCGTGCAGGGGCAGGGAATCATGTCGCAGGCCAAGCATTATGTTGCCTACGATACCGACGCGCCATTTGTGAAGGTCGATTTGCAGGCGCTTCACGAGATTTACGTTGCGCCGTTTGCCGATGCGGTCAAGGCCGGCGTCTCCTCGATCATGTGCTCGTACGCCAAGGTCAACGGGACATACTCCTGCGGTGACAACGCCACGCTCAATGAAATTCTAAAAGGCGAACTGGGATTCAAAGGCTTTGTCACATCAGACTGGGGCGCGAATCATGGCACAGACTTCATCAATGCCGGACTCGATCTGGAAATGCCGGGCCCACTTCCGGTTCCGTGGACAATTCCTTCTTTCTTCGTGACCAATCCTCTGCGCCCGCCTGAGCCGGACGGATCGAACGACGGCCCGGCGCTGACTGACAACGGATTGCCCGAAGAGCCCAAACCTCTGCCCTGGGCGCACGTGGACGAGCCCAAGGTCACGACCGATTTGAAGCACCTGATCGAGCAAGGCGTGGTTTCCGAAAGCACCATCGATCACGCCGCCGGCCGCGTCCTCTACGAGATGGATAAGTTCGGAATGCTCGATGGCAAGAAGCCTGCAAAAACCACGCCTGCCGAGCTCATTGCTGACCAGGCGGCAATTCGCAGAACCGCTGCCGATGCCGCGGTGCTTCTCAAAAACGATGGTCCGATTCTTCCGCTCAAGCCTGAGGCGCTCCAGAACATCGCTCTGATTGGTCCCGGCGCCGGACAGCTTGTGGCCGTCGGTCTCACCGGGGAAAAGGCTGTCGGACTGCCGCAACGGGAAGTGTCGCCGTTCGCCGCGCTTAAACAATTGGCAGGGGCTAATGCGCACCTGACTTACGCCGCGGCCAACGATATGGATGGCACGCCTGTGCCGGCGCAATATTTTTCGCATTTTGGGCAGCCAGGGCTTGAGCGCCGCGCATTCAAAGAATTCATGGTTCACATTGATCCTTCGATCGACTTCACCAACAAGTCGCACTCCGCATTACCCCCGCGCGAGAGCATCGTTTGGACCGGCACTCTGACCGTGCCAGAGGCCGGCGACTACCGCTTGCATCTTCAACTGCTCGGCTGCAACGGCAAACTTAAAATTGACGACCAGGTAGTTGCCTCGGTCAACTACAACTGGATTCACGGCGAGATCACGCAGGCCGGCCAGGACAATATCTTCCCCACTACCGACGGTCTCGATAACCTGCGCGCCCAGATGCACCTTACTGCCGGCGAGCATCGCTTCCATCTCGAGATTGCTCCCGATAGCTCCAACAATCCTGAGCAGGTGCGGTTCAACTGGGTAACGCCCTCGCAGCAAAAACAGAATTACCAGGCGGCGATCGACGCCGCGCGCAAAGCCAAGGTTGCAATCGTCTTCGCCTGGATCCGTCTGCGGCCCGATTTTGGCCTGCCCGGCGACCAGGACAAACTCATCGCAGACATCGCGGCGGTGAACCCGAATACGATTGTTGTGCTCAACGTGAGCCAGCCGGTCGCCATGCCGTGGCTCGACAAAGTAAAGGCCGTGCTGCAGATGTGGTGGCCCGGCGACGAAGGCGGATGGGCTACGGCAGATTTGTTGCTCGGCCGCGCCAACCCTGCGGGTCGCCTGCCGTTTACCTGGCCGCATCGCGCACAGGACATGCCCGCTGCCGATCCAGCTCACCCCGAACGCGATGACCAGGGAATCAACAACACCGCAACTTACTCTGAAGGTATCTTCGTTGGCTATCGCTGGTTCGACAAGCAGGGCATCGATCCGCTCTACCCATTTGGATACGGCCTCTCCTACACGCACTTCACTTACTCCGGCCTGAAGGTTCAGCCCGCGAAAGATGGCGGCGCCGATGTGAGCTTTGCGGTAAAGAATGCAGGCGCAGTCGCCGGCGACGAAGTGCCTCAGGTGTATCTCAGCGCGCCGGCTGACGCGCCGGGCGGGGCAGAGTTTGCAGCGCGCGCCCTGGCAGGATTTACGCGCATTCATCTTGCTGCCGGTGCATCTCAAACGGTCAGTGTTCATCTCGACCGGCGCAGATTCCAATACTGGTCGACTAAAGAAAACTCGTGGCACGACGCGCTCGGAGAGAGAACAGTCTCGGTCGGCGCATCAGAACGCGATCTGCGCCTCAACGCGCAGCTTGCGCTGCAAAAGTGAGTGATCAATGAATCCCGACCCGACTAGATGGACTGACGAAATCCAACCCACTTGAGGAACAAATGGAATCCAACCCCGCCGATGTCATCCTGAGCGAGTCGCCGCGGCGACGAGTCGAAGGATCTGCAGTTGCTTCTCGGCCTTTGTCTCTTTCTGGTGTGCCGCTCGTTTAATGGAGGATGGTCATGCGTGCTTCGTTGTATCTTGCTTTAATAGCTCTGGCCTTAACGGCTTGCGTTCCCGCAGGCGCGCAACAGGCCATCGCGCAAAAATCGGCCCCGGCCGCAGTGGCCGTTCCATCTGCCCAATCCATTCCGCCGGCCGACAACCCCGTCGCCGATCCCAAAGCCGTCGTCACCAGCGGCCACGCGCGCTTTACCGTTCTCACGCCGCAGCTAATTCGCATGGAGTGGTCGGCCGACGGCAAGTTCGAAGATCACGCGTCGTTTGTGTTTTTGAATCGGCGGTTGCCGGTGCCGAAATACACGCAAGGAGTCTACTGCGAACGCGGCACGTGCAATTTTCATCTGGAGACGGATGCGCTTTATCTCGACTATACCGTTGACGGCAAGCCATTCACAGGAGAGATGTTTTCGTCTCGCAACCTTCATCTCACCCTCAAGGTCGACGGCAAGCAAGTTATCTGGCATCCCGGTGACACCGATCCAGAGAATCTCGAAGGCACCACGCGAACCCTGGACGGCGCGCGCGGTAACAAGACCGAAGAGCCCATCGGGCAGGGCCTTGTTTCGCGCTCGGGCTGGGCGCTCGTCGATGACTCTACACGTCCGCTCTTCGACTCCAGCGATTTCCGTTTCCTTGAAGGCGAAAAGAGCCCGTGGCCGTGGGTAATCCTGCGGCCTGAAAATGAAAAGCCCGGCTCTTACGTTGACTGGTACTTCTTCGGTTACGGCCACGATTACTCCAAGGCTCTCGGCGATTATGTTCGCGTGGCTGGCCGCATTCCGCTGCCTCCGCGGTTCGCATTCGGCGCGTGGTGGTCCCGCTATTGGGCATACAGCGATCAGGAACTCGACGAGTTGATCAAAGGATTCCGCGAGAACGATACGCCGCTCGATGTGCTGGTAATCGATATGGACTGGCACCAGAGCCACGAGCAGCTTCAGGCCTACGGCGAGCACGATCAGTCAGGCGAATCGACCGGTTGGACCGGCTACACGTGGAACAAAATGCTCTTCCCTTATCCCGAAGACTTTCTGAAGAAGATTCACGAAGAAGGCCTGAAGGCCACGCTCAATCTGCACCCGGCCTCGGGCGTCCAACCATTTGAGGCTGCGTATCCTGAAATGGCCCGCGCCATGGGTGTCGATCCGGCCACAAAGAAATACATCCCGTTCGACATCGCCGACAAAAAGTTCGCCACCAATTACATGAATATTCTTCACCACCCACTTGAGAAGCAGGGCATCGACTTCTGGTGGCTCGACTGGCAGCAATGGCAGCACACCAGCCTGCCCGGCGTGATGCCCACCTGGTGGCTCAACTATGTGCACTTTACCGATCAGCAGCGCGAGGGCAAGCGGCCGCTGCTGTTCCATCGCTGGGGCGGACTCGGAAATCATCGCTATCAGATTGGTTTCTCGGGCGACACGATTTCAGTGTGGGATTCACTCGCCTTCCAGCCGTGGTTCACCGCAACCGCCGCCAATGTTGGCTACGCATTCTGGAGTCATGATATCGGCGGCCACATGCCGGGCGCAGTCGATCCCGAGCTCTTTACGCGCTGGGTGCAGTTCGGTTCATTCAGTCCCATCCTTCGCACACACACTACCAAGAATCCTGACTCGGAGCGCCGCATCTGGGCTTATCCCGAGCCATACTCCGCAATTCTTCGCAGCGCATTCCAGATGCGCTACGCAATGCAGCCTTATCTCTACACTGAGGCGCGCCGCACCTACGACACAGGCGTTGCGTTCTTCCGTCCGCTCTATTACGACTGGCCTGAACAAGACGCCGCATACACCAGCAAGGGCGAATACGTTTTTGGTAGCCAGATGATCGCGGCGCCGGTGGTAGCGCCGGTAGACAAGGTCAGCAATCTGGCCACCGAGCAAGTCTGGATTCCCGATGGCGAATGGATTGAGTGGCCAACTGGAAAGCACTTCACAGGCCCTGCGACCGTCGAGCGCAGCTTCTCAATCGACCAGGTTCCCATTTATGTGCGCGCCGGCGCCATAGTTCCCATGCAGCCGCCCATGCTCTACACGGGACAGAAACCGGTTGACCCGCTAATTGTGAATGTGTGGCCGCTCGCGCCGGGAACCAGTTCCAGTTACTCGGTCTATGAGGACTCCGGCGTCTCGGTCGAATATCAACGCGGCGTATTTACGCGTCTGCCGATCAAGGCAACGCAGACTGGCGACACTTTGCAAGTTGAGATTGGCCCGGTCGAAGGCAGCTTCGCTGGAATGCTGAAGAATCGAAGTTATGAATTACGCTTGCCCGCGGACTGGCCGCCAGCTTCGGTCATCGTGAATGGCAAGCCGGTGCCCCAGGGCAGAGTGGGCAAGCCGGGTTGGACCTTTCTCGGGAACTCGCTCACTACGGTCATTCCAACGCCCAGCTTCAGCACTTCAGCTAAAGTGGTCGTCGAAGTTCGCCGCGCCGCTGGCCTGACTGCGCGCCGTGTGGAACTCGACGGCTTTGCCGGCGCTATGACGCGCCTGCGCGCCGCTTACGATGCATTGCAAAACTCGTCGCCAATAACAGTACCGCCCGATCCCCTTGTCGACGCAATGCAAACCGGCGACCGGCTCGGCTATCACCCCGAGAACGCAGTTACTGAAATTACCCATTATCGTGAAGTTCTGCCCAGGGCCCAGGCGGCCGTCCACGCCATCGAGCCTGGATTCCAGCATAGTATCGACGACTATGTTCATCGCGAGGCCAGTGATGCGAACAAGCCTGCCGACCTCGATGCACGCATACAAAAACGCATCGACCTCATGAAGCGCGCATTGAACGCAGTTGACCAAGCGGCGAAGTAACTCGTGATCGCACTTAGTGCCCGGCGCCGCATGTACATGCGGCGCCGGAATTGTCTGGTAAGTGATCATAAGACACCGTCGGCACATTGGCATTCCGAGTCAGTACGTCTGACTGCAGTCGGGGCTTGCGGAGGCGCAGTCTCATTTGCGAGCCAAGGCAAACTCTCGCCTGGCAGCAAGAGCAACATATGGTGGCCCGATCTGCGCACCAATCAAACCGCCACGATCCTGGCTGTCATGGTCAGGTTCTAACTTCAGCAGCGGGCATCGGGCTGACTCTCGATGCCCACTCACCCAGATGTTAGGCAGCGCCTCGCCCTACTAGACCCGGGCGCCGATTCTCGCAGGCGATTTGAATTGGCGCTTTTGAGAATCGGGACGCGCGCGGAGTATGTGTTTCCTTGCAATGTTCCATTGAATCCTTATGCCATTCTCATTTTTGGGCGAATGAATAGTGCGGACCCGCCGTCACGCGTTTACGAATCTCCTGGTGCGAAATAGCCTTGTATCAAGATTGTGAAGCACACTTTTGATCTGCGTGCGGAGGCCGAAAGTATTTGCCGGGCTCGCCAGGCGCGGCATTCAACTAATGTCGGTTTCCCTATGCCGCATTTATGCTTTCCTCATTCGGGGTTACTATGCTGTGACTAATGCAAAAGCCAATTCGTTTGCAGATGTGAGCGGCCAGATATGCCATCAGGCCACTGCGAAAGTTAATCCCTGACCGCCACTCGCGCGGCAACATTCTTTCTTCCTCTTCCTTCAAGCATGAAAGGGGGCAAGCCATGATGGAATCATCAGCTTCAGACATGGGAACCATTCTGATTGTGGACGATGATAGCTCGGCGCGGCGCGCGTTGCGGGTTACTCTCGCCGGCATGGGTTTCACAATTGTGGAAGCAGCTCGCGGTGAAGAGGCACTGTCGCTGGTGAGGGCAACCTGGTTCGACGCAGTCCTCCTGGATATCGATATGCCGGGAATGGGCGGCATTGAAGCGTGCCGGGCCATTCGTCACGCCGTGCCGCGCCTGCCCGTGCTCATGTGGACCGTGCTGGACGGCGAAGACGACAAAGTCATGGCTCTCGATGCCGGAGCTGACGACTACATCACCAAACCTTTTCACGTTCGCGAATTAACTGCGCGCGTGCGTTCAGCGGTGCGCAGAAGAAGCGCTCAGGATACGAACAACGACACGCCGCTGCGATACGGGGGACTTGAGCTCGATCCTGTAAAGTACATGGTGAAGAAACACGGCCAGCCGATTCATCTTACCCCTAAAGAGTTCGAAGTCCTTCACTACCTGATGACGCATGCGGGGCAACCAATCCCGCACGCGCGGTTGCTGAAGTCAGTCTGGGGGCCCCATTATGGGAACGAGCTCGAGTATCTGCGCACTTTCGTAAGACAGCTCCGCAAAAAGATCGAAGACGATCCGCATCATCCAAAATATCTTCTTACTCACGCGTATGTGGGCTATCGCTTCAATGGGCAAGAATACGGCTCCGCACACCTGCAGATTGCAGGAATGCAGGCATTCTAGTTACAGGTCGCTAACTCGGGATATTGAGGCACGGTAACTGGCAATATAAGTTGCAGAGACGAGCAAAGGCTCATTCGAGACAGGCCCCTAATGGCCTGATCGCGAGGATTGAGTCCAGGGAGGCTCAGTTGTGCGCCGCTGTCCGAGCCAATCCGATGAATGCTTTTCTATGGCGATTCTTACAAGCTGGCTCCGAGTCCTGACGCCGGCTTTTTGAAACAGCTCCTGGATAACCGCTTTCACTGAAGTCTCAGAGGACTTGAGGTTGAATGCGATCTCCTTGTTCGTCAGGCCGTCCAGAATTCCCCGCATCACTTCGCTTTGGCGCGCGGTTAACGGCCTCGCCGTTTCAGAACCGATGGGAAGACCGTACCGTGCCGACAAAAGCGCCCGTACCGCGCCGTCACCCAGCCAACGCTCTCCGGCAGCTACCGTGCGGATTGCCGCGATCAATTGATCCAGGCTGCTGTGCTTGAGCAGGATTCCCATTACACCTTCATCGAGACTTCGAAACGCCTCCTCGCTCGGCATACCCGCAGTCACAATCAAAACAGAAGTGTTGACCTGCCGTTTCCTGAGCTCCGCAAGCAGCGAGGTTCCCAATTCGTTGCCTAGGTCGTAGTCGAGGAGAATAACATCCGCGTCGACAGATGAAAGCGTCGCAAGGGCTTCAGCCAGAGTTCGGCACTCGCCAACCACACTCAAGCCAGGCTCCGCCTGAAGCATCCTGCCCAGGCTCTCCCTGAAGAGGCTGTGATCATCCACGATCAGAATGCGGATGTTCATTTTGATGAGCTCCGTAGTACGTTCGCCTGCACAGTTCATGATCATAACAGTTGGTGAAAGTGCCTGGATTCGGGGCGAAGCGGGCAGTCAGGCTGCGCAGGTAATTACGAGCAAATGAACAGGCTGTAAATGAATTATATAGATGAAATATGAATCACAAAGTCGAGCCGTTAACATTCTATTAAGCTGCTCAACGAATGACCAAAAGATAGCCTAGGATAGCAAATAGATGAATGATTGATATCCCCTCCACAGTTATTCTGGATGAAACCTATTGTCGAGGACTGCTATCGAAGCGCAATGCTTCAAATGCAAGCGTCAATTCGGATTTGTAACCGGAGAGCGATCTAGTGGAGACTCCAAAACTCGTACGCAAAGTTGTCGTTTTGGCCTGCGCCGCCGCGCTTCTCTGCCCATTCGGAAGCCGTGCCCAGGCGCCACAGGCGCTGACCTGGGACGAGGTACGGACGCGGTTCATTGCGGGCAATCCGGCATTGAAGGCGGACGCGGACAACGTGGACGAGATGAAGGCCGAAGAGATAACGGCGTACCTGCGGCCCAACCCGCAGTTTACGGGGACCGTGGACGGCACCTCGATTGCACCGGAACACGGCGTTTACCAACCCTTTAAAGGCACCTTTTTTTCGCCCAACTTCAGCTATCTGCACGAGCGCGATCACAAGCGGGAGCTGCGACTAGAGAGCGCGAGGGAAGGCACGCAGATCACCGAGTCGCAACATGAAGACCTGCAGCGCAACATGGTCTTCAATTTGCGCTCGCAGTTTGTCGCGGCTCTGCAGGCCAAGTTCATCCTCAACCTGGCTAAGGCAGATCTGGAGTACTACGACCACATCATCGCGATCAGCAACGACCGGCTGAAGGCCGGCGACATCGCGCAAATCGACTTCGATCGCATCGAATTGCAACGCGTGCAGTACGAGTCGGAGATCGAGACAGCAATAGTAAATCTGCGCACGGCCAAGATTCAGTTACTCCAGTTGCTCAACGACAACCACACGCCGGTAGACCAGTTCGACGTAATCGGAGTTTTCGACTTCAACGAGTCGCTCGATCCGCTCGATACCTACCAGCAGGCGGGGCTCGCGGCGCGGCCAGACCTGGCGGCTGCGCTTGAGACCTTGCAGCAGTCGAACACCAACCACAAGCTGGCGGTTTCAAACGGCTCGACGGATCCAACCTACGGCGCCTGGTACACCTGGAACTCATCGAACAACAACCCTGACGGGTTGAATACGCTGGGAGTGAGCGTGAGCATTCCGCTGCGCATCTTCGACAAGAACCAGGGCGAGAAGAAGCGGACTCAGATCGATATCGACCGCGCCCAACAGGCCAGCGACACAGCCAAGGCGCAAGTTTTCAGTGACGTGGACTCAGCCTACGAGATAGTGCGCAGCAACATCGGCCTCTTGAAACCATACAAGGCCAAGTACAACGACGAGGCGCTGCGAGTGCGCGACACGGTGAGTTATGCATATATGCACGGGGGCGCGTCGCTGATGGACTTTCTGAACGCGCAGAGCGAATACCGGCAGGTTCAGTTGGCGTATGCGCAACTGATCGGGGCCTACCTGACGGCGGCCGCGCAGTTGAATCTTGCCGTGGGACGCGAGGTGATGCAATGACGGGATATCGAACCAACAATCAATTCTTGTTTGCGGCAGCAGTTGCACTCATGCTGGCTGCCGGAATCACCTTGTCATCGTGCAAGGCCAAGCAGGGCGGCGATACGGGGCCGATGCAGGTATCGGTGGTGCAAGCCGGCGATATGAGCCTGGTGTCGGTCGATAAGCCCGATCAGTTTCCGCTGGTGGCGGCCGAGGCCTACGACGCGCCGTCAGAGTTGGACGTGACCGGATCGGTTTTTCCAGACATCGCGCGGGAGATCCCGGTGATCTCGCTGGCCAGCGGCCGGGTTGTGGACATCAAGGCCCGGCTCGACGACTACGTGAAGAAGGGCCAGCTCCTGCTGAAGATCCAAAGCCCCGACAGCTCGAACGCGTTCGACACTTATTTGAAGGCGCGCAACGACGAGATCATGAACCGGAAAGCTTATGACCGCGCCAAGGACCTTTTCGCGCATGGCGCAGTTTCCGCAGGCATGCTGGAGCAGGCCGAGGACGCGGAGAACGACTCACTGGCCGATCTGAAGTCGGCCGAAGAACAACTGGATACGCTGGGTATCGACAAGGATCATCCTTCGCCGGTGGTCAATGTCTATTCGCCGATCTCGGGCGTGGTCGTGCAGCAGAACGTGACCCAGGCCGCGGCCGCGGGTGTGACGTTCTCGGGCTCGGCGACAGCGTTTACCGTGGCCGATCTCTCCAGCGTGTGGGTTATCTGCGATGTGTACGAGAACGACATCCCCAAGCTGGCATTGGGCCAGGAAGCGAAGATTTCGGTGACAGCCTATCCCGAACGGCCGCTGATGGGGCACATCTCCGACATCGGTCCGGTGCTCGACCCCAATATCCGCACGGCCAAGGTGCGTATCGAGGTGCCGAATCCGGGATTTCTCAAACTGGGAATGTTTGTAACGGCATCTTTCCAGAGCCTTAAGAAGGAGCACTTTGCGCTGGTGCCAGCGCCTGCAGTGCTGCACCTGCACGATCGCGACTGGGTGTTTGAGCCGGCAGGCGATAACAAATTCCGCAGAGTCGAAGTGAAGGCCGGCAGCATGGTCGGCGACAAGCAGGAGATCCTGGCCGCGGTCGAGAACTCAAAAGAAGTTCCCTTCCAGAGCGGCCAGCAGGTCGTCTCCAACGTGCTTCAGCTTGAGGCCACGCTGGAGGCGCAATGATCCGGGCACTGGTCGATGCCGCGCTTAAAAACCGGCTGATGGTCATTGGTATCGCCGCGTTTCTCCTGCTGTGGGGCGCCATCTCGTTTAAGAATCTGCCCATCGACGCATATCCCGACGTGGCCAACAACTACGTCAACATCATTACGCAATGGCCCGGTCACTCGGCCGAGGATATCGAGAAGCAGATCACGGTTCCGACCGAGATTCAGATGGCCGGCCTGCCGCATCTTGAAAATCTGCGCTCATTCACGCTCGCCGGCATTTCCAGCCTGATGATGAATTTCGACGATTCCTCTGACGATAACTGGAATCGCGAGCGCGTGCTCGAGCGTTTGACCCAGGTTACGCTGCCTGCCGGGCTGGTGCCGCAGTTACAGACCGATTGGAGCCCCGCCGGCCAAATCTACTGGTACACGCTCGAGAGCAAGAATCCGGCCTACGACGTTATGGAGCTCAAGTCGATCGCCGACTGGACGCTCACCAAGCAATACAAGAGCGTGCCCCATGTGGTCGATCAAGCTACCTTCGGCGGCGTGACCAAGGAGTATCAGGTCCGCGTCGATCCGGAAAAGCTCATCGAATACAACCTGAGCATCTCCCAGGTCGAGCAGCAACTGGCAAGTAACAACGCCAACGCCGGCGGCAGCTTCATTCAAGCTGGACCGCAGCAGATCAACGTGCAGGCGCAGGGCCTGTTCCGCACCGTCCAGGACATCGAGAATACGGTTGTCGCGCAATCCGGCGGCACGCCCGTCCGTATCAAGGACATCGCGATCGTCGAAGAAGGACCAAAGATCCGTCTCGGTCAGATCAGCAAGGCATGGTACGACGAAAGAACTCACCGCATTATCGACGAGCCCGACGTAGTTGAAGGCACGCTCTTGCTGCAAAAAGGCGACGATGCCGATCCAGCGCTGAAGGGAATCGAAGCCAAGACGATCGAGCTGAATGGCACCGATGCCCAGCCGGCTCAACCGGGCGGCCTCTTTCATCGGGCCAAGCCTGCCGAGGGCGCGACGCCGGGGATACTTCCGCCTGGCGTCAAAGTTGTTCCGTTCCTCGACCGCTCCGACCTCGTTCACTTTACAACGCACACGGTGCTGCACAACCTTACTGAAGGCATCCTGCTTGTCGTTATTATTCTGTTCATTTTTCTCGGCAACGTTCGCGGCGCGTTCATCGTCGCCTGCACCATTCCGTTCTCACTGCTGTTTGCTGCTACCTGTCTTAGTCTCAATCACATTCCCGCAAACCTGCTCTCGCTGGGCGCGCTCGACTTCGGCATGGTGGTCGATGGCGCCGTGGTCATGATCGAAAACATCATCCGCCATCTAGGCAACAAAGGGGACTCGCGAACTACTTTTCAGAAGATCGTCGGCGCCGTGCATGAAGTGCAGCGGCCCGTCTTTTTCGCCATCACCATCATCATCACCGCCTACATGCCGATTTACACACTGCAGGCGGTTGAGGGGCGTTTGTTCCGGCCGATGGCGTGGACGGTTTGTTTCGCTCTGGCAGGCGCTCTCATGTTCTCCATCATTATTGCCCCGGTGCTGGCCAGCATGCTCTTCCGCAAGGACGCTAAAGAATGGCACAACCCGTTCATGACCTGGCTCACTAATCGCTATCGTCCCGCGGTCAACTGGGCCATCGATCGTCGCGGAGTGACAATAGGCCTCGCTCTCTGCGCACTGGCTCTCACCATCTTCATGGGATTCAGCGGCGTCATCGGCTCCGAGTTCCTGCCGCATCTTGACGAAGGCGCTATCTGGGCGCGCGGATCGCTCGCGCCTTCGACCGGCCCCGATGAGAGCCGAAGAATAGCTGAACATGCGCGGCTTACCCTGGCCGCTTTTCCCGAGGTAACCGAAGTCGTCGATCAAATCGGCCGTCCCGACGACGGTACCGACTGGACCGGCTTCTTCAACACCGAATACTACATCGGATTGAAGCCGAAGGAAGAATGGCGCGCCGCCTACCACCAGAACAAGGATGAGCTGATCGCCGCCATGGACAATGAACTGGAGAAGACCCCCGGCGTGATCTGGGGCTTCTCGCAGCCCATTGAAGACAACATGGAAGAGGCTGTCTCGGGCGTCAAGGGCGAGCTATCGGTAAAAATCTATGGCGACGATCTACGCACGCTCGAGGCCAAGGGCAACGAGGTAGTGGCAGTCATGAGCCAGGTTCCGGGTATCGCCGACCTGGGTCTGTTCCGCATCATCGGTCAGCCCAACCTGACCTTCGTGATGAATCGCGCCGCCTGTGCGCGCTACGGCATTAACGTGGCCGACGTGCAAGACGCTCTGCAAACCGCGGTCGGCGGCAACGCCGTCACTGAATTGCTGCAGGGCGAGGCGCAATACGACGTGGTGCTGCGCTATCAACAGAAGTACCGTGACACGCGCGAGGCCATTGAGAACGTGCGCCTGCTCGCTCCCTCAGGAGAGCGTGTTTCGCTGGCGCAGCTCACTAAGGAAAACACCGATGACGGCGCCGAAGAAATCTATCGCGAAGGCGAGTCGCGGTACATCGCCATCAAGTACAGCGTTCGCGGCCGCGACCTGGGGTCAACGGTTGAAGAAGCTATCAAGCGAGTGAAGGAAAACGTCAAACTACCCGTGGGATATCACACGGAGTGGGCCGGCGAATACAAGAGCAAGCAGCGCGCCGATGCCAGGCTCGCTATCATCACGCCCATTACCATCATTCTCATCTTCATGATCCTTTACATCATGTTCCGTTCGTTCAAATGGGCGCTGCTCATTATGATGAACGAATTGCTCGCTCCCCTCGGCGGTCTTTTAGCTCTCTTCATTACGCGCACCAACTTCAGCGTCTCTGCCGCCATTGGCATGCTCGCGCTCTTCGGCGTATCGGTGCAGACCGGCGTTATCATGCTGGAATACATCAACCAGCTCCGCGTTCACGGATTCACCATCAAGAACGCCGCAATCGAAGGCGCAGTCCTGCGCTTGCGGCCGATCATGATCACCAGCCTGGTGGCAACACTGGGTCTCATCCCAGCGGCTCTATCGCACGCCATCGGTTCTGACTCGCAGCGTCCGTTTGCGATTGTGATTGTGGGAGGCTTGATTGCTGCGCTCATGATGAGCGTCTTCCTATTGCCCACGCTCTACGTTTGGGTGGCCGGTGAAAGCGATGTTTTGCCGCCGCCTGAGCCAGGCTGGGCAACTGAATAATTCACCCGGCGCGGCGACGCAATGGCCGCGCTGTTCGTGGGATTCGTCCGGCGCAGCCACGCCGGCCGATTCTTGACGGCAAGTACGGTGATAGGCCATCATGCTTCCCTGATTACGTCGCATTTTTATCCGGAGGCTTAATGAACAGGCAAGCGGTTTGCGAACAGATCACTCAGATTGGCATCATTCCCTGCGCACGTGTAACAGTCCCTGAGCACGCCCGGTTCGCGGCTGAAACACTGTACTCCGCCGGCATTCCCAACGTCGAGATTCCTCTCACCCTTCCAGAGGCTCCCGAAGTCATTCGCGATCTGGCAGCGCGCTACCCCAAAATGGTCGTCGGCGCGGGTACCGTGCTCGACGCCAAGTCGGCACAGCGAGCCATCGATGCAGGCTCCCGTTTCATCACCAGCCCCGGGTTTATTCCTGGAGTCGTAAGCTGCGCCCGGGAGGCCGACATCGCTGTTTTCCCCGGCGCATGCACCCCGTCTGAAGTGATTGAAGCCTGGAATGCCGGCTCCGATTTCGTCAAGATCTTTCCGGCGGCAACGCTCGGCGGAACGCACTACATCCGGGCGCTCAAGGTGCCGCTCAGCCACATACCGCTCATCGTTACCGGCGGCGTCAATCAGCTCACCGCCTTTGACTACATCCTGGCCGGCGCATGCGCCATTGGCGTGGGAGGGGAATTGCTTCCCAATGAAGCTCTGGCGCACCGTCAGACCGATCGCATCCATGAACTCGCCCGCCGGTTTCTCCAAATGGTGAAGGAAGCGCGCGCCCAGCTTGAGTCAGAATGACAGGAAATCGCACCAGACTGGAGTGTTTTTACTCTCGCCCTTAGAAATCATCAGCGTTCTCGTCGGCAGGGTGATCCGGATTTATACCAAAATGTGGATTATTGCCGTTTTCTCCGGTTTCATGGAGCTTTTGAACGGTTTTCCGGTACCACCACGCGGCTGCGATTCCGCCCAAAAGAGCCGAGGCAACAGCCACTACTCCCAGCTTCAGCAAGCCGCCACCCGCTGTGCCCGAAGAGGTTGAGTTAGATGAAACTACTGATTCTGAATCGCTTGCCATCGTCACTATGAGCGTTAGAAACCTAGCTCATCCCTTCCTGATGCCCCAAAAGCGCATCCGCCGCGCCGCCTGCGTTCGGTGCTTTGATGCAAACTAGACGTAATTAACAGCCTTCTCGATGCAAAAATAAATTCCGAAATTTGTACTTGCCTTTTTCTCAATCTATGCTATCGTGTATATATTCCGGTTGTGGAGATGGTTCTACTACCCTCCAAACCCGGAAGTAGTTTGCGTCACTGGCCTCCCGGCACGGACAATAGACCGTTCGTGCCGTCTTTTTTTGTCTTCTGAAACCCCGCCCTCCCCTCCGTTCACATTTCCCGTCAGATTCCGCCCGGTCCGCAGTCTCCTACTGAATTCACTCTCAGTTAAAATGGCAGTTGACGAGGTGCCATGAAGAACCCTTCCCGCGTTCGGTGGTTTATCGGCTTTGCTGCCTGTTTTCTTACCGCGGCCAGCTACGCGCAATGGTCCAATCCTGCTGACGACGTGCCCGCCTACCACCCCTCAGCCCCGCTCACAGTGGCTTCGCTGCCGCCCATCCTCTCGGGCAAGCAGCTTACCGGGCCCCAGTTCCAATATCCGTGGCAAAAGCATGTCTACCTGAAAGTCGCCAAGGTCAGCAATGTGGTTTACCAACTGCCCTGCAACTGCCGCTGCGATCGTGCCCTGGGCCACACCAGCCTTCGCAGTTGTTTTGAGGGTTTGCATGGAACGGAATGCTCAACCTGCGCTAAAGAAGGCTTTTACGCTTACCAGGAGACTAAGCTGGGGAAAACCCCGGCCGAGATTAGGGCGGGAATCGCGCGACACGATTACGAGGCAATCGACCTCAACCAGCAATAACCGGGGTGCGCGGACTTGCCCCCGGCCTAAGGCTTATCACACCAACATGTTTACGCTGGAAGCCAGATCGAAGTCCTTGTTCGTCAATCCGCCCGCATCGTGCGTAACCAGCGCCAACTTCACTCGGTTATAACGAATGTCGATGTCTGGATGATGGCCGGCAGATTCCGCCGCCTCGCCCGCGCGGTTCACAAACGCGAGTGCTTCGCGAAAATCCTTGAACTTGAAGGTCTTCACCAACTCACCCTTCTCAATTCCCCATCCCGGCAGATTGGCAAGTCGCCGCTCCGCTTCTTCCGCTGAAACTACCGCCATATTGTCGGCTCCTTGAACTGATTCTTATCGATTGGATGCAGTGCGGAAAGATGGGGATTAAAGCTCTGAGGCGGGCGTCTGCGTCATTTGAAAGGTCGAGAACCGTTTGTTCTGCCCGCTGATCTCCGAACGCAATTCCTGCCATAGCTCGTTGGGAATCTTGAGGAAGACCTCAACCACCGACGGATCGAACTGTGTCCCTGAACAGCGCAGAATCTCTTCGCGAGCGGCGTCAAAGCTTCGCGCCCTGCGGTAGGGACGATCGCTCGTGATTGCATCCAGCGTATCCGCTACGGCAAAAATCCGGGCGCCAACCGGTATTTCGTGCCCGCGGATACCGCTCGGGTAACCGCTTCCGTCAAAATGCTCCTGGTGGCAAAAAACGATTTCAGCGGCACCGGCCAGAAACGGAATCTTGCGCAGCATGTGATAACCCCGCGTACAGTGCTCGCGCATCACCGTTTGTTCATCCATCGTCAATGTGCCCGGCTTGCGCAGGATTTCATCGGGAATCGCCATCTTACCCACGTCATGCAAAAATGCGCCGCGCGCTATCACCTTGATGTCGGCCGGCGGAATTCCCATCGCCCGCGCCAGGGCAATCGTGTATGCAGTTACCCGCTTGGAATGGCCTTCGGTCTCCGAATCCTTCAAGTCCAACGCGTCGCCAAGCGCTTCAAGCGTCACGTCGTACGAGTGCTCAAGATCTTCCATCGCATGGCGCAGCATCTCGGTGCGCGCCCGCACCATTTGCTCCAGGCTCTGCTGGTAGTTGTGGCTCTCATCCAGAATCTGCTTGTGATCCAGCGCGCGATGCACCGTGCTCATCAGATGCTCGCGCTCAAACGGCTTTAACAGATAGTCGTAGGCCCCGCGCCGCATTGAGTCAATGGCTACGCTGATGTCGTGGATCGCGGTCACCATCACCACGGGAAGATTGGGCATCTGTGAATGGAGTCGCTCCAGAAGCGCGATTCCGTTCACATCCTGCATCACAATGTCGGTAAGCACCAGGTCGAAGGTATTCAGCGAAATCGCTTCGAGTGCTTCGCGGCCGTTCGAGGCCAGATGCACCTCGTAGCCGTGCCTCTCGAGCGTCGAACCAATCATTGTTCTGACTTGGTTCTCGTCGTCGACCACCAGAATGCGCGCTGCCTTGCGGGGAGCGTTACTTGCCCGCTCCGCCCCTTCCGCGCCTGGCTCTCCTGCGCGATTCGATCCCGCTCCTGCCAGGTCCAGTGCCAAGCAGTCCCTCCCCCCGTCTATGCTGCTCTTGATTGAAAACGTAATCTTCCGCTTCGGCAGCTCTCAGATACTCCCCAACCTGCAAATCAGCTATTGAAACTTTCCGCATCCCGAAACGCCGGCTTGTTCGACGCTTGAGGAATCCGGCTTCCATTGGGCCCACGGTTTAATAGCATTGCCGGCGATTGAATCGAATCACTACCCGTCTTTTTCAGCTTCACGATTCGACGATCCCGAATTACTATCAGCACCTGGAACTTAGAAATCGAGATGGTAAGGAAACCCTACACCGAATTCCCGCGCCCGGGCAACAGCTTTCAAAAAGACCCAGGCGTTGGATGCGCCAAGGCAGGCCTTCGAATCCTTAAATATAAGGAAATGCAGCCGAATTAGTACAAGAATTGGCATTTCGCGGCAGAGATTGATTCTCAATTGTCTTCACTTTCGCGAAATATTTCCCCATTTTAATTTCATCGTAGTAAACAAAGTTGTAGGTTTCAGGCAATTAATTGCAGCTTCAAACAAGTCGTTTGAATACAGCCTCTAAGCCCAATTGGCCTGGTTACTTCTCCGGTTACTATTTGTGCACCTCCTTCGATTCTCGCATGGCGCGCCGCGCCGCCGCCCAGTCCTCCTTGATCATCTGGCGGCCGCGGCCCACAGCCAGCGCATCCGCAGGCACATCCTTCGTTATGCACGACCCCGCGCCAATATAGGCGCCATCTCCCACGCTTACCGGCGCTACCAGCGTTGAATCGCTACCCACAAATGCGTTTTTGCCGATGTGTGTGCGGTGCTTGTTCACTCCGTCGTAGTTGCAGGTAATAGTACCCGCGCCAATATTCGATCCTTCCCCGATCTCGGCATCACCAAGATAACTAAGGTGGTTGGCCTTTGCGCCCTTGCCCAGCCGCGCCTTCTTGGTTTCAACAAAGTTGCCTACATGAGCGTTTTCGCCAATCTCACTTCCGGGGCGCAGGTGCGCGTACGGCCCGATGCGCGCGCCGTTCTCAACCGTGCTCTCGCTCAGCACGCAGCCCTGCCGCACCAGCACGTCATCGCCAATGGTGCAGTTCTCAATCACCGTGTACGACCGGATTGTCGAATCGGATCCAATCCGCGTTTTGCCCCGCAGTTGCACAAACGGCTCAATCACGGTGTCTGCCGCAACCTCAACCTCCGCATCAATCACGCACGTCTCGGGCTTGAAGATCGTCACCCCTGAGTCCATCAAGCGCCGTGCCGTCTGGGCGCCCAGCGTCGCATCCAGCGCGGCCAATTCCGCAATGGTGTTTACGCCCAGCAACTCCTCAAACTCCGCGCTCTTGAACGCAACCACTCGCTCGCCAGACGACTCCAGCACTTGCGCCATATCGGTCAGGTAAAACTCGCCATGCGGATTCTCAGTCTTAAGCTGGCCCAGATGTGCAAGCAGAGGTGCGGTTTTAAACGCATACATTCCCATATTGATTTCGCGCAGCGCAATCTGTTCCGGCCGCAGGCACTTCTGCTCCACGATAGCTTCAACCTCAACGGAGTCCGGAGATTTCCGAATCACGCGTCCATAGTTCATGGGGTCGGGCAGGTCGGCGGAGAGCAGCGTCATGGCCGCACCGTCCTGCTGGTGGAACTTCCACACCGCCTCAATGGTCTGGGGCCTGATCAACGGCACGTCGCCGGAAAGTACCAGGAAGTTTTCATAGTCGGCGATCGACGCTGCCGCACATTGAATTGCGTGTCCCGTTCCGCGTTGCTCGGCCTGCTCCACAAAACGTACGCCGGTCTGTTCCACTGCGGCGCGAACCCGGTCTGCCTGGTGGCCGATCACAACCACGATGTCCTGGCTGCTGGCCACTACCTTGCTGGCTGCCGCGATCACGTGCATCAGCAGCGGCTTGCCGCCGATTTCGTGCAGTACCTTGGCCCGTTTCGACTTGAGGCGCGTGCCTTTGCCCGCGGCCATAATTACGATTGCCGGGGTGGACCCCGGTTTTTCCTGCCTGCTCTCCATATCCGTGCTCATTTCTGGCTCACTCTTGCTTTCCCGGGCTGCCTGCTGCGCCCTGTGGCATTGGCGGTCGCGGAATGGCGATGTCGATGGGCTTTACCGAACCCATTTTCAATTCGTCCAGTCCAGGCTTGATTTCCGATTCGTTGCCCACCACCAGTACCGCCAGTTTCTCGGGATGTATATACCGCTTCGCTGCCGCCGTCACATCTGCGATGGTCACCTTTTCGATGGCCGTCTTGTACGTCTCGAGATAATCCGCAGGAAATCCGTAGAACTCGAGCTTCTCGCGCTCCGCCAGCACCTTGTCCTTGGTGTCGTACTCGAACAGGAACGAATTCAGGATGCCGTCCTTGGCGCGCTTCAGTTCTTCTTCAGTGAAGGGAGTGCTATTCAAGCCTGAAATAACCTCCATCGCGGCCCGGGTCGCATCAACCGTTGAAACACTCTTGGTGAGCACCTCGGCCCTGAAGCCGCCCACGTGATCGTACGGCATTGAAACTCCGCCGCCCACCGCGTAGGCCAGTCCCAGCTTGGTGCGGACAGTCTGGAAGAGCCGGCTGCCGAATCCGCCGCCGAGAATCTCGTCGAGCACCGTAATCGTAGCTGCGTCAGGATTGCGACGGTCTGTCCCCACGCCAACAATCTCCACATTCGACTGGTCGACATCGGGCTTGTTGATGAAGTACACGCCTGGCGTGGGGCCGGGTGTGACGTCGTGGCGCGGCGGCGCGGGAGTTACAGGAGGAAGTGATTCGAAGGCTGCGCGCACCTTAGCCTCCATCGCGGCCGCATCGAAATCTCCGCTGATGCCGACAATGAGTTTCCCCTTGAGCGACCGATCGTGCCAGGCCTGCAGGTCGGCGACAGTCACCGAGCCCATGGTTGCGAACTCCGGCTGCCGCGTGTAAGGACTGTCGGCGCCATAGATCAGCTTGGCCGCCTCGCGCTGGGCAATGCCGCCCTCGTCATCGTTGCGGCGAATGATCACGGTGGCTTCCTGCTGCTTGGCCAGCGACAGTTTTTCATCGCTGAATTTTGGATGGAAGAGCAGCGACATTGCCAGATCGAAGACCTGGTCCGCGTCGCCCTTCAGCGAATCCCATTCGATTGCAGTCGAATCATCGTCGCCGGCGGTCTCAATGTGCGCGGCGCGCGCCTCCAGAAAGTCGTCCATCGCATCGCCGCTCATTTTCTCTGAACCGCTGGTGCGCCATGCTTCGCCGTAGAGATCGATCAGGCCGGCCTTCTTCTGGTCAATCTCGCGTGAGCCGCCGGGAATGAGCACCGAGCCGGAGACAAACGGCAACTCGTGATCTTCCTGCAGAAACACAACAATGCCATTCTTGAGCTCAATGCGTTGGGGCTGCTGCGGATGGAATTCGTGCAGCGGCGGAATCGGAATCTTCTCCCACGGCTTGGACTGCTGTGCAGCAAGCGGCAACGGAGCAAAAGCAAGGAGCACCCCCGCAATCAACACCGCCGCGGCCAAAACCCCGTTCTCTGCCTTCTGGTTCCCTTGTTCCCTGGTTCCCTTGTTCCCTGTCTTTCTATTCCCTATTTCCTGTTCCCTATTCCCTGCACCTTTCATTGCGCACCTCCGTTGGCCTGCGGGGCTCCAGCCGGCGGCGCGTCCGTATCGATCTCGGCGGTGGTCCGGTTGCTGGCGACGAAAACCTTGTTGGCCACGCGCCGGATGTCGGCTTTGGTCACCGCGTCCACATCCTTGAGTTGAAGAAAGAGCTCGCGCCAATCGCCATAACGTGTCTGATATTCCGCCAGCGAATTGGCCAGCCCCTGGTTGTCGGCCAGGCCGCGCAATAGGTCGGCCCGGGCACGCGTCTTGTACATTTGCAACTCAGCGTCGGTCACGTCGGCGGTCTTTAACTTTTCAAGCTCTTTGTGAATGGCGTCGCGTATCTCAGCCGGTGTGTGTCCCGGAATCGGCACGGCGTAGAACGCAAACAAACTGGGATATTTTTGGCCGGGATAACCAGAGAAGCCCTCGGCCACGGCTGCGATTTGCTGCTGCTCAACCAGGCTTCGATAGAGGCGCGATACGCGGCCATTCGACATAATGTCGCTGATGGCGTCGTAAACCGCATCGTCGGGATCGTGATAGCTCGGCCGGTGGTAGCCCTCAACATAAAACGGCTGCGTCTGCTCGTGGACCACGACTGACTTTTCGGCGGTCTGCGTCGGCTCAACACTGGTCAAATCTTCAGGCTTGGGGCCGGCCGGCACTCGCCCAAAGTATTTCTCGAGCATGGGCATGGCGGTTTGTGCATCCACATCGCCCACGATTGTGACCACGATGTTTGAGGCGACGTAATATTTGCGGTGGAAGGCCATGGCCTCAGTGGCTGTAATCTGGCTTACCTCGCTGGGCCAGCCGATATTGGGGCGGTGGTAAGGGTGGGTCTCGTAGGCCGTCGCCACAAACTGCTCCACCAGCCGTCCTACCGGGTCTGAGTCGACGCGCATGCGGCGCTCTTCCATCACCACGTCACGCTCTTTGTAGAACTGGCGCGGAACCACGTCGGTCAGGCGGCTGCTCTCAAGCCAGGCCCAGAGTTCCAGGCGATTTTGAGGCATCGACCAGAAGAATTGTGTGTCGTCTAGACCGGTTTCGGCGTTCAAACCGTGGGCTCCATTCTGCTCCGCCACCTCGGTGAACTGGTTGGGGATGACAAATTTGTCCGCCTCGGCCTGCGCGCTCAGGAAGGCCTGGTGCAACTCTTCAAGCTTTTTGGGGTCCCGCCCGACGGGCTTCAGGTACTCGGCCTCATAGGCGTCGTTGGCGGCTTCCACTTTCTCCAGGGCAACCTTCTCGGCGGCGTAGTCGGTGGTGCCGATTTCGGTGGTGCCCTTGAACGCCAGATGCTCAAACATGTGGGCCAGGCCGCTGTCGCCCGAAGGGTCGTCCACATCGCCCGCATCCACAAAGGTCGTGTAGCTGAAGACCGGCGCCTCAGGCCGGCGGCAGATGATGATGGTGAGGCCGTTGGGCAGCACCTTGGTGGTGATGCGCTGCTCGAAGCTCTTTAGATCCTGCGCGCGCGCGGATGGCAGCGCCATGAGGACGACGAGAGCAACGAGCCAGGCAAAGCCTCGAAAAATTGAGCGGGGGGACTGCATAATACCTCCAGGCCGCGGGGTTGAAATCAGCTCGAACGTACCTTCTCAAGCTAGTTGGAGGGACGGCGTGTTAGCAAGTTGGGAAAGCAGCGAGCAAGCGAGTCGGCGGGGGAGTCAATGGCAATTGAGACAGAGCGATTGATTCTGCGCGAGTGGCGTGAGGCGGACCGCGAGCCGTTTGCGCGGATGAACTGCGATCCGGCCGTCATGGAGTTTCTGCCCGCGCTGCTGTCGCGCCAGGAGAGCGACGCGATGGTGGACCGCATCGAGGCGCACTTCGCCGCGAACGGATTTGGCGTATGGGCGACGGAGCAGAAGGCGACTGGCGAGTTTATAGGATTTGTCGGGCTGTGGATTCCGAGGTTTGAGGCGCACTTTACGCCTTGCGTCGAGATTGGCTGGCGGCTGGCACCGGCGTACTGGGGCAAGGGATTCGCCACGGAAGCTGCACAAACGGCGATGCAGTATGCCTTCGGCGAACTGCGGCTGAAAGAACTGGTGTCGTTTACGACAATGGCGAATATCAGGTCGCGGCGGGTGATGGAGAAGATCGGAATGACACACGACGAGGCCGACGACTTCGACCATCCGAGCTTGCCCGAGGGGCACACGCAGAGGAGGCATGTGCTGTACCGCAAGACAGCCAGTAGGGAGTAAACAATAGCCAATAGCCGGCGACGAGGCGCTGCGCACCGCAAATTGTTACGTCGAGGATTTCCTTGACCCTGCACGGTGAGGCAACTATGCTCGGTGCGACTCAGATCTTCATGTTTCGGCAAGCGGTACCCGGACCCGAGGAAGACCTATGGTTCAAGAACAGCGCGTTTTTCGCATCATGCAGATTGCTTTCATCCTTTTCGCGGCAGCACTGTTCCAGATGATGCACCTCATAAAACCGCAAAGTGGTTCCCAGATGGCTCCAGTTGTATACCAGGCAATTGCGGCGGTCGCCGTGGCCGATGGGTTCATCGGGATCTGGATGAAACGGCTGCTGTTGAAGGCCAGGTTGAGGCCACAGCCCGATGGCAGGGTGCCGACAGTGGCGCAGCAATGGCTTTTTGCAAATGTCATCCGGACGGCGTTTGCGATGTCGACGTGCCTGTTCGGGTTTGTTTTGCATACGCTGGCCGCGCCGGAGCGGCTGGCGCAGGCGTTGGTGGCTTTAGGAATTCTGTATTTGCTGGTGAGTCCCGGCAAGCCGCCGACGGAGCCAGTAAGCAGCCACCAGTCAATAGCCAATAGTTAATAGCCAGTAGCCAATTGCGCGCACTCGTATTACCCACCCTTGCAATAGAAAAAAGTCGCAAGGATGGGCGTTCTGGCTACTGGCTACTCCCTATTGCCTATTGGCTGTTTTCCCGCCCCGCCTTGACCCAGCAAAGTGTACTTCCGTATGCTGCCAGCGTTGCGTACGGCGCGAAAGTCGGCGTCTGCGCGTGGGGAGGGCCCGCATGACCGAAGCAAGCCTGGCCACGGCTCTCGCAATTCCATCCTCGGCCCGGCCCCTGTTGGTGCGCCGCGCCGCCGTTCTTGGCGCAGGAACCATGGGCTCGCGCATCGCCGCCCACCTGGCCAATGCGGGCATTCCGACACTCTTACTCGATCTGCCTGCAAAAGACGCCGGGCCGTCATTCGCTGAAAAGGGTCTGGGTGGTTTGGCCAAGGCCAAGCCTGCGGCGTTTTACGATTCGGCGCTGGCCGCCCTCGTCACCACCGGAGATTTCGACAGCGATTTGCCGAAACTCGCCGGCTGCGATTGGGTGATTGAGGCGGTCGCTGAGAATCTCGAAATCAAAACCAGTTTGCTCGAGCGTGTGCTGCCGCACCTCAAGAAAGACGCGGTGCTCACCACGAATACTTCGGGGCTGCCGGTTGCGAAGATCGGCGCGGCGCTCAGCTCGCACCGGGAGCGATTCTTCGGAACGCACTTCTTCAATCCGCCACGGTATATGCGGCTGCTCGAGCTGATTCCCGCTGCGGAGTCTGACCCCGGCCTCGTGGCGGCGTTTGCCGCTTTTGCCGACCGATTGCTGGGCAAGCAAGTGGTGTTTGCCAACGATACGCCCAACTTTATTGCCAACCGCATCGGGATTGCGGTCATGTTCAACGCCGCCAACCTGATGCTTGAGCAGGGGCTGACGGTTGAGGATGTAGACGCGCTCACCGGATCGGCGCTGGGCTTTCCCCGGACGGGTACGTTCCGCCTGGCTGACATGGTTGGCATCGACATCCTCGCACACGTGGCGTCGAACTTTCCTGCGGGAGTGACCCGCGGCCGGTTTGGCGAAGTGCTCGACGAGCTGATGAAGCGCGGCTGGATCGGCGATAAAGCCGGGCAGGGCTTTTACAAAAAGACCCGCGGGGCCGATGGAAAAGAAGAGCGGCTGGCATTGGATCTGGCGACGTTTGAATACCGGCCCGTGCTGAAACCGGCGCTGCCGGCACTGGAGATGGCAAAGACCGCTTCGACAGTTGCCGAGCGGCTGAAGGTGTTGCTCGCCAACGATCCGGCAAAGGACAAGGCCGCAGCATTCTTGTGGCCGTTCCTGGGCGCGATGTGGACCTATGCGGCCGATCGCATTGGCGAAATAGCCGGCGACGCCGTGTCGATCGATCGTGCAATGAAGGCCGGCTTCAACTGGGAACTGGGGCCATTTGAGCTGTGGGACGCGGCAGGAGTGAAACCGGCTGTCGCACGAATGAGGGCGCTGGGGCTTCCGGTGAGCAACGCGGCCTTGAAACTTCTCGAGGATGAATCGGATTCGGTTTCCTGGTACTCGACAGACGGCCCACAATGCTTCAGTCCCGTAACCGATAATTGGGAGCCCATTCCTTCGATCCCAGGCCACGCGCGCGTTGCCGATTTCAGGCGGGCGAATGGAGTGGTGAGTGCCAATCCCGGGGCATCGCTGGTGGATTTGGGCGACGGCATCGGATGCATCGAGCTGCACTCGCTCAAGAACGCAATTGGCGGCGACGTGCTGGCCATGATTTCGCAGGTGCTGAACCCGGCGTCGGATGCCGTGCGGGATTTTGCCGGGTTTGTCATTACGGGCGACCGTGAAAACTTCAGCGTCGGCGCTAACCTCATGCAGCTTCTGATGATGGCTCAGGAGGGTGAGTGGGATGAGGTCGCGGGCGTGATCAAGGCCTTCCAGCAGATGACTGCGGCCATCAAGTTCTGCCCCAGGCCCGTGGTGGCCGCTCCCTTCGGGCTTGCGCTGGGCGGCGGTGCCGAGATTTGCCTGCACGCAGCCCGTAGGCAGCCGCACGCTGAAACCTATATCGGCCTGGTGGAGGCGGGCGTCGGCCTGATCCCTGCAGGCGGTGGAACCAGGGAAATGTTATTGCGCGCAGTGGATTGGGCCACAGCGCTGGTGGGGTCTGAAGCCGCCCAACCCGGGCCGCGGTTCGCGCAATCGGCGGAAATGTTGACCGCGCTCAAGCGGGTTCTGGAAGCGATCGCGATGGCCAAAGTATCGACCTCGGCGTTGGAGGCGCGCGGCTTGGGGCTGCTGCTGCCGGCCGACCGCATCACCATGAATCGCGAGCGCCTGTTGCTCGAAGCAAAGGCGCAGGCGGCTGTGCTGGCAGAAACGGGCTATACCGCGCCCCAGCCGCGGACTGTTCCCGCGCCGGGAATTGCGGCGCTGGCCACCATGGAAACAGGCATCTATTTGATGGGTGAGGCGGGGTATGCCTCCGAGCACGACCAGAAGGTGGCAAAATGGGCGGCCTACATCCTCGCCGGCGGGCGGGTCACGGCGGGCGCGATGGTGACCGAACAATACCTGCTCGATCTGGAGCTTGAGGCGTTCTTGTCGCTGTGCGGTGAGCGCAAGACACAGGAGCGGATCGCCTTTACATTGAAAACCGGAAAGCCGTTGCGGAACTGACGATGAAAGACTGGCAGGTTTCGGGAGTGCGAGCGGCACTGGTGGCGTTCGTGGTAGTGCTGTGCTGCGGGCCGGCGTTGAAAGCGCAGGATCCCGAATTGCAGGCGATAGATGCGTTCAGCAACTCGGGGACGGTGACAGTGAACGGGAAAGTGACGCCGTATAAGGTTGAGCATCTGCCCGCTTCGTCGTTCCCGGCATTACCGGCAGCCGTGGCGGCGGAGTTGAACCGGAGAAGGTGCCTGGTTCCGCAGACCTACGAAGCTCACGGGCCTGAGAACGTAATTCATGGGAGCTTCAAACGGCCGGGCGAAAAAGATTGGGCAGCGCTGTGTTCAGTGCACGGAATCGTTTCGCTGTTGGTGTTTTTCGAGGGTGCTGCGGATAGTCCCGAGATATTGGCGTCGGCCGCGGAGACTTCGCGGCTGGAGTTGAATAACGCCAGCGGAAGGCTGGAATTCGACTGGGGCATCGACGTGGCGACGCCCGAGCTGGTGCACGAGGCGCAGACGCAGATGCGGCGCCGTCCGGCCAAGGCCGATCACGATGCGATCGCCGATTCGATTATTGACGGGCCGATTGTCTATCGGTTCTATGCCGGCAACGCGTGGACGACAGTGGAGACGAGTGACTGAGCTAAGGCAGCGGAGTCAGCGAATCGGCGAGGCAGCCGAATGAGCACCAATCTTGCGGTGACCGTAGCCTTTGTTCACCGTCCACCGTTCACCGTCCACCGTTCACTGATGCGGAGCAACTATGGCTGAAGCTGTGATTGTAAGCGCCGTGAGAACGCCCGTGGGGCGTGCGCCGAAGGGTGCGCTATCGACCACGCGTCCCGATGACCTGGCCGCCACTGCGTTGAGCGGGGCTCTGGACCGCGTTCCCGGGCTGGATAAATCCGAGATCGACGACGTCGTCCTGGGCTGCGCGCAACCCGAGGGCGAGCAGGGATTCAATCTGGCGCGGATGGCTGCTCTTCGCGCGGGCCTGCCCGTTGAGATTCCCGGCGCAACCGTCAACCGGCTGTGCGCTTCGGGCCTCGAGGCCATTGCCCAGGCCGACATGCGCATTCGCTCCGGTGGCATGCGCGTGGTGCTGGCGGGCGGAGCCGAGTCCATGAGCCTCATCCCCATGGGCGGCAACAAGCCGAGCCCCAATCCGTGGCTGGCAGAGCATTATCCCGCGTCGCTGCTGACCATGGGGTTGACCGCCGAACGCGTGGCGAAACACTACGGTATCTCCCGCGAGGATGCGGACACGTTTGCGCTCGCGAGCCATAAGAAAGCGTTGGCGGCGCAGGCTGAGGGGCGGTTTGCTGAGGAGCTGGTTCCGGTCAACGTGGAGGGAGCAAGGCCGGGTCCGAAGGCGGGCAAGCCGGTGGCGGCAGAGGTCCTGTTTACGGCTGACGAAGGGCCACGCTCCGATACGTCGCCAGATGCGCTGGCCAAGCTCAGGCCCGTATTTCACGCTCAGGGGACGGTGACGGCCGGCAACTCGTCGCAAACGTCAGATGGCGCTGCCGCCGCGGTGCTGATGGACGTCGATCGCGCGCGCGAGTTGGGCATTGCGCCGATAGCGTGTCTCGTGGCCTACGCGGTTACGGGTTGCCTGCCTGAGGAGATGGGCGTTGGGCCGGTCACCGCAATTCCGAAGGCGCTGGCCATGGCCGGACTCAAGCTTGAAGATATCGGGCTGATCGAGCTGAATGAAGCTTTCGCCGCCCAGGCGCTGGCAGTCATTCGCACGTTGGGGCTCGACCCGGAGCGCGTCAACGTGAATGGCGGTGCCATTGCGCTGGGGCATCCGCTGGGCTGCACCGGTGCTAAATTGACTGCCGCGCTGCTGGCCGAGATGGGACGGCGGAAGCTGCGTTACGGCATGGTGACCATGTGCGTGGGGGGCGGCATGGGCGCGGCTGGGATTTTTGAGCGGTTGGGTTAGGAGCGAGTCAGCATGTCGGCAGGTCAGGGTTGGCTAGATTTCTTACGCCCGCTCAAGCGGGCTTCCGTGGAATAAATGATTCCTGTTCCCCAGGCTCGCGGCTGGGGCTACCGTCTTGTGCCCGCTCTCGCGGGCTTGGTGGTACGATTTTGCGCATGGCAAACCCTGAGCTGAAGTGGTGGCATGTCCGGTGGAAGAAGCTGGCGTTGCGGCTTGCGATTGCCTTCGCAGTAATCTATTTGGCGGAGGGTGCCGTTGAAGTCGTTGGCTCGCAGCTTCGACCCTGGTGGTATGCGCGGCACATGTTCGCCGAAATACCCGTTTCACGGCTCGTGCTGACGCCTCTTTCCGATCAGAGCTTTGCTCAGCTCTTAGGAACGCGAGTAGAGATGTACGGATACTCGATTCAGACTCCGTGGAATGAGCAGCCGAAAATCAAGGATTATCGAACTATGACCAGCGTTGCATTCATGCAAAGCGACGCGGGATTGCTGATTTTCGATCCAGCATCGGACGATGGCCTAAGGATCGTGCTGAAGATGAAGTCGGACCCAGACATGGAATCAATCCTGGGCAAGCAGGCCCTGAATTCCCGTTACGACCTGATGGCTGCGGAGATAGATGCAATGCCAGAGCAGGCAAAGTGGTGGGAGATGCCGCGTGCGAATGCACGGGTGATGATGCTGGTTGCCTACAAATCAATGGAGCTCGCCGACTACGGGAGCGTTCACAAGATCGGGGCAGGCGGGCTGCGAGGCTTTCAGGAGGGTGATCCAATCAAGCCCCCCTACCGTGTTCGACTTGACCTGTTTGACGCTACAGACCAGCGATTTCTTATCCAGATCTCAGCGGGTCATAATCAGGGACCGGTACTCACACAGGCGCAGTTAAATGCGATGGTGGCGTCGATCCAACCGATCGGGAAGTAATAGGCCCCCTACCGACGGGGTCACACTCAAGTTTCAACAGAAACACAAACAGCCGGGATCGCTCCCGGCTGTTTATCGTTGCGAATCTTTGGCAGCTTGGCGGCTGCGGCCAACTACGCCTTGGCGGTTGCCACTGCCTTCAGGCGGGCGTTGAGGCGCGCCTTGTAGCGGGAAGCGGTGTTGGCGTGCAACACGCCCTTCTTCACGCTCTTGTCGAGGGTCGAAACCGTCTCACGATACTGGGTTTGGGCGGCCTTGGCATCGCCCTTAACGAGCGCCTCGCGGAGAGCGCGAAGACTGGTGCGCACCTGGCTGCGGCTGGCGCGGTTCACTTCAGTGCGGGTCACTGTCTGGCGGGCGCGCTTGAGCGCCGATACATGATTTGCCATGAATATTCCTTCTTTGATTTCAGCCCTGCTGCCGGCAGACCCGGTGAGGGCCCCAGATGTTCAGGGAAATTGATGCGCCGGGCGTTTTCCGCCCACTGAAGAACGCAGCTTAATCCGCATCCCTCGCAATTATCCAGTTTACGGGAAAGCCGGCGCAGGGTCAATCCGCCCGGCTCGCCTCAGCGCTTCTTGCGCAACGTAAAGATGGCAAAGGTGTAATCCAGGTTGTACTGCGCCCAGCGCACGGGCTTTTCATGGCAATCCAGATTTACATCCCCCGTCAGCTCGAATCCCGCCTCCTGCGCCAGCCGCAGCGCCGCTTCAATCTCGGACCGCGTGAAAATCTTCACCGGCGCCCCGTGCGCACTCTGGCCGCGGGCGTCGATCGAAGTGGGGTAGTAGTCAGTGGATGTAATCAGCAGCCCGCCGGGCTTCAGAATTCGGTGCATCTCGCAGAAATAGTCCTCGAGCTTAACTCCGTGCTCGATTACGCTCATGCAGCAGGCAGCGTCGAACGACGCCGCGTCAAAACTGGTTTGCGTAATATCACCATGTAAATACCGGATGGGCCCCCGCCGCGCCGGAACGTCGAAGTCCAGGTTGATCCCGATCAGGTCACGGTACCCATACGCAAACAGGGCCGGCAGCACGTTGCTGTAGAGCTCAGCGCCTGCATCCAGGACGCGCGCCTTGGGCGTAGTCTCGGCCACGATGGCGAACACCGCTGCCAGATGATCCCAGGCCTTTTCTTCGCTGCGATGCAGCGGCAGGTGCATCCGCTTGCCATGCGCCAATGCCTGTTTCCACTCCGCGGTGTTTTGCAGCACGCCGTTGGGCAGAGGCAACGCTGGTTTTTCCCTCACCCTGCCCGCACCATACCTCAGCCGCAAACACAGCCGGTACGCCCAGTCCGGCCCCAGAAAGGCGCTTTTCAAGCGGCGGCGAAATCCCCTGGATTTGGAGGCCATACCTGAATTTTATCCTCCGCTCGCGTCATCCCCGTCGCCGCGCTCGCCGTCCGTCTCGGTCCCCATCTGCGAATCCAGTCTGGCGCAGGTATCCGCAAAGGCACTTGTTTCATCAAATTTAATGAGAGGCGGAATTGACGTGCCACACCTGTCGCGCTACTCTCAAGGCCAGATACCGGAATTGGTCGCCTATACCATCCCGCGGTCCTTCAAGGCAGCCCAGAGCAATCGCTCCGCCCTGCCTACTGTCCTCCGGTTCCTCTTAAGCCAGCAGCCAGCTCCCTTCGGCGCCACTGCTTTGTTTGCCGCACAAGTCCACTTATCCTTTCCGGCCGTCGCCCACGAGGTTGCGGCCGGTTTTTTCAATAACCCTAAAAACCAGCCTCGGAGGCTATAAATACCTTTGAAGATCAAACTGGAGATTACTCCCAACCTCGAGCCGCTCTTCGGCACTCGCGATGAAAACCTCAGACTGATGGAAGATTCGCTCGGCGTCCGCATTGACCTGCGATCGGATGCCGTACATGTAGAAGGGCCCGACGAAGGAGTGGCGCGGGTCGAGCGCATATTCCAGGACTTTGAATCCCTGCGAAGGCAGGGCATCAATCCCCACAACGGAGAACTGAACGGCATGTTGCGCCTGGTCGTGGCCGACCCGGCGACTACGCTGCGTTCGGTAGCCGAAGCGGGCAAGCAGCGCTCCGCCGGCATCAAGCGGATTGTGCAGCCGCGCTCCATTAACCAGCGGCGCTACGTTGAGGCCATCGAGCAGAACGACATGGTATTCGGCGTGGGCCCCGCCGGCACCGGCAAAACCTATCTGGCAGTGGCCATGGCCGTGGCCGCCATGAACGCCAAAAAGATCAGCCGCATCGTGCTGGTGCGGCCGGCGGTTGAGGCCGGCGAGCGGCTGGGCTTTTTGCCGGGCACGCTGCAGGAGAAGGTCGACCCTTACCTGCGTCCGCTCTACGACGCGCTCTACGACCTGCTGGAGCCGGAGCGGGTGGAGAAGATGCTGGAAAAGAACGTGATCGAGGTTGCGCCGCTGGCCTTTATGCGCGGCCGCACCCTCAACGACGCGTTCATCATCATGGACGAGGCGCAGAACACCACCATCGAACAGATGAAGATGTTCCTCACCCGCATGGGCAACAACTCCAAGGCCGTCATCACCGGCGACATTACGCAGATCGATTTGCCCAACCCGCGCAAGTCGGGGCTGCTGGACGCGATCAACGTGCTCGACGGGGTTGAGGGCATCGTCTTTTGCCACTTTGTCGACTCCGACGTGGTGCGCCATGCGTTGGTGCAGCGCATTGTGCGCGCCTACGAAAGCGCCAAGCCGCAACAGCAGGAGCTGCCATTGAGTGGGGCGATCGAAGTGAACGTGCCGCAGGCTGAAGAGCGCGCGCAGGGGCATACGGCAAAACCGCAGTAAGGCAGGGAACAAGGGAACGAGGGAACAAGTTTCGGGCCAGAGCCGCTAAAGCGGCTCTGGCCCGTGTAACATTGGCTTCCATGAAATCCTTTTATACCGGACTTTGGGTGTGCGCACTTGCATTGTGTCTCTCGGCTTGCAAGTCGAAGCAGGCTGCGCCCGCCAGCCCTGCCACATGGGAAGCCGGCCGCCAGGACTCTCATTCGGTATTCTTCGATGTCAAACCCGCAGCTGACCAAACCGGGTCTATGGCGCTAAACGCGAGCTACAACTCCCAAGGAAAAGTCGCGAAATTTGAGGTTGAAATCGACCGAGGCAAACAATCGGGTTCGGGCAAATCCGGCCACTTCAACTTCGTGACCGGAGAAGGCGCGTTTATCGCCGAATCAGGGTCGGACGCGAGTATCATGCTCGTCGATCTCAAGAAGGCGCTGGAGGCCAAGAAGACCCCCGCGAAAGTTAAACGCGTAGTGCGTTTGCCTTTTACCTACGTGATTCTCGGGCAGAACCAAACCCGTAGCGCAGACGGCGGATTTAATGATGACCCTCCAGGAAAGTGGACTGCGATGAAGATCTTCATGGAAACAAGCGATCCCGATGAAGACGATTGCGAGGTATTTTTGAATTTCAACGTTGACGAAGGAAAGGCCGAGTTCTCAGAGAAGGATGTTGATTTCGGCGACCAAGTTCTGGCCAAACTCGCCACCGTGCTTTGAGCGACTGTCGGATCCCTCACTCCGTCGTTTTCCCGTTCGCGTATCATCAATGTAGACCCGGAGCCGTACAACTGTAGCAACGGTCGGCCCCGCGCAAGATGATCCTCCTCGATCCAGACCTGGACCCCAATCCCCGACCCAACGGAAATCGGCTCGCCGAGCTGCCCATCCGCAGGGGCGCAAACAGCGCGCCACGTTCCGGACCAGGTGCGCCAAAAACCAATTGGCGCAGGGCTGCGCTGCCCTGGGCCGAACGGCTGCCCACCCCGGCAACGCTCAACCGGTTTCTGCGCGAGGCGCAAACAGCGCTGCGGTTGCCCGGGCAGGTCAGCGTGCTGCTCGCCACCGATGCGGCCGTCCGCAAGCTCAACCGGCAGTTCAGAGGCAAAAACAAGGCGACGGACGTGCTGAGTTTTCCGGCAGAGCCAATTCCCGGCATCAAAAGATCTGAGCAGCCGGCCGGCGATCTGGCCATCAGCGTGGATACCGCGCGCAAGCAGGCTGCCCAGCAGGGCCACGCGCTGACCTGCGAATTGAAGATCCTGATGCTGCACGGCCTTCTGCACCTGGCCGGATACGACCACGAGACCGATGACGGCAAAATGGCGCGGCGCGAAGGCCTGTTGCGCGCCAGATTTGGATTGCCGCTGGGGCTGATTGAGAGAGCGGAAGGCGGCGAGCCAGCACAAAGCCGATCGGCCGGAGTAGCGCCGGTCTCCCGATCGGCTGTACGGAGGGCCTCCCGGCCCTCCGCCGAGGCCGCCAACACGCCAATTCTCGTTCCTCGCAACGGAATTGATGAATTCGGGCCATGCGAACAATCAGGTCCAAAACTCAGCACTACCGCACGCGCCTCCCAGAGGGAGGCATCGAACTTAGCCCAGGGTGAAGTCCGCCGCAGAGGACGCAACCCTGGGAAGGCGCCCGCACCCCGGCCGCGCCGTCCCGTAGGGCCGGCACGAAAATCAGCCCCGAACCACCGGAGCCCCAGGCCATGAGTATCGGCGGCGCCATTCTCGTCCTCATTCTCGCGGCCATCGCCACCCTGGCTTCGTACATCAGCCGCATCTACTCTGAGTTCGGCAAAATCCTTACCCGCGAGGTGCAGGAGAATCTTGACGCCTGGGAAGAGCGCGTGGAACCTCAGATCGGTTTGACTCGTGAGCACGCGGCGCTGTCGGCCCAGGTGCTGCAGCAACTCGCGCTGGGCATTATTGCGCTGGAACTGGGCGCGGTGCTCTTCGATCGCGCGCCGCATGCCGGCCCACCCAACCCGGCTGAGGTTGCGCAGGCCGTGCTGGGAGTCATTCTTGTCGTCATCTTCTGCAATCAGCTTTTTCCGTCGCTGCTGTTCAATCGCACCAGGGGGATGTGGGCGGCGCGTATCGTCTGGCCCATCCGCCTGCTGCTCTGGCTCATCACGCCCATCACCGTCTTCATCCGCTTCTTCTTCTCAGTGGCTGCGCTGGCCGAGCATCCCGTCGATCCAACTGAGGAACCCGCACCCGACGTTGAGGCGCTGATTGAAGCCGGCGAAGAAGAAGGCATCCTCGAGCAGAGCGACAGCGACCTGGTGCGCTCGGCCGTGGAGTTCGGCGACAAGCTGGTGCGCGAGGTAATGACGCCGCGGCCCCAGGTTTTTGCGGTGCCCGAAGCCATCACGCTGGAGCGGTTCCTGGAGTTGCTCAAGCAGCATAATTACTCGCGCGTGCCCGTATATACCACTTCGCTCGACACCATCGGCGGCATTGCGTTTTCACACGACCTGTTGCAGATTACCGACGAAGAAGCGCGCACGCGCACCGTGGCTTCAATCAAGCGGCCGGTTGAGTTTGTGCCTGAAACCAAGCGCGGCTACGAACTGCTGCGCGAGATGCAGCGCGAGCAGCAGCACATGCGCATCGTGGTGGACGAGTACGGCGGCGTTGCCGGGTTGGTGACGATTGAAGATTTGCTCGAGCAGATTGTGGGCAACATCCGCGACGAGCACGAAACCGGCACGCAGACCGAGGAGCCGCAGCGAGAACCCTCCGGCGCGTGGGTCTTGCCGGGCAATTTCCCGGTCGATCAGTTGGGCGATCTGTTCGGCGGGCCCGTCGAGATGGGCGGCGATTTTGAAGCCACGACGCTCGGCGGCCTGGTGAGCGAGATCGAGGGTCGCATCCCGCTGGTGGGCGAGGAGGTTGTGATTAAGCCGGCAGGAATAAAAACCGAGATTGTGGCGTCAACCACGCACAAGGTGGAGCGCATTAGAGTGTTCCCTCCTGTGCACGATAAGGACGCAACGGAGTAGGGGCAAGCCCAGTGTCAGGCCCGGCAATCGCATGAATGCTGATTCTGCTCACGCTGCCTGTTTCCCGGCTTGAAGGATGACCGGATTGGTCTTCCCAGAGGGAAGACACGAATTTAGCCCATGACAAGTTCGCGCGAAGTGCGAACTTGTCATGGGTATGCGGCAATAACAAACAGCAGCCCCGTAGGGGCGGCACGAAAACTCAGATCCAGTTTCGTATCAGGTCACGAGTTTACTCGTGCCGAAAAAGCCACCAAAATGAGTACGGGCTTTATCCCCTGAGAGCATACCGCTGCGTGTCCCTGGATCAGCACCCCCCTCCGCCGCCCTTGAAAATCATGGTGAATTTGCCGTCGCGAATTCCGTAGACACGAAAGGAACTGGTCTCGGGGTCGCTTTCTGCGCTCACCAGAAAGTCTCTGCCGTTCTTCAGGTGGATGAGGCCGAGGATCTGTTCGTTCTCGTCCCCATATTCCTTCCAAAATAGGAGATGAAACCGGGCATTTTCCATTCGGCCGACGGCGAAGATGAAGTCCAGATTTGGGCTGCCCGGCGGACGATATTCCGGCTTGTCTGCGTATTGCTGGAATGCCCTCTGAATGACCAGCAGTGATTGGCCTTCGAGTGTGACGGAATAAACGCGGAGTTCCTTCGTTGAGTCAAGCTTTTTCCCGACTGTCCTGGCCAGAGCCCGACGAACTGCAACGGCTTCTGATTCGGTAATGCGAGCGGCCTTCGGTCCGGTTGTGAAGAAATCGGCCGATTCTGCTGCGACAGCGGCATAACTCACGTCTGCGCCTGTAAACGTGCCGTGCCCGTAGATGCCAAAGCACTCATCATCCAGGCTCATGCGATTGACATGGACAGTTGCCCCGAATCCATCTGCGCTGACGACGCTGTAATCGTGAGGCTTGCGTAGATAGTCCCGGTCAAAGTTCTTACACCCAGGGGAGTTGTTACCGGAACTCGTTTCATAGCAAGAGAGCAGCCTCCACTCGCCACTTGGAGTGACCGTCGCGAACGGTTCCACTGCTACTTTCCCCTGCGGCAGGAATTGACTGCTGCTGATACCTCCTCCCATTACGGAACTGTCGTGTGCGACGCCGACGATCATTACGTCGCCGGGCTCCGGAATTGTGGCTGGTTTCGTCGACTGCGCAGCAAGAACTACAGAAAGGATGAATGGCGAGACAATCCGTGTGGCTTTCATTGCTCTTGATCTTCTCTCTTCCAATTCTTCCATTCTTCCGCCGTAATCTCCCAAATCTCGCTGGGAAATCTTCCGGACACGTATTCCTTTTCACCATTACCCACCAGCCGCATTCCCATGCGCTGTGAGACGCGAATCGATGCCCGGTTCGGCACCGCCTTCGACACGCGCAGCAAGGGCTTGCCCAGCGTCTCGAACCAGAAGTCGTTGACCCAGATGCATGCCTCAGTCATCAGCCCCTGGCCTTGAAAAACGGGATCAAGCCAGAAGCCGCGATGGTCACCCGCGCGGTCAGTAAGCGTAATCGAGCCGATGATGGTTTCCGGCACGGACTTTAGACGGAGAGTCCATATCCACTGCTCGCCGCGCTCAATGGCCGGCAGCGCAATGTCTCGGATGTAGGTGAGCGCGCCGTCGGGCGGGTATGGCCAGGGAACGATGTTCTTGAGGTAGCGCACGATCTCCCATTGAGGAAACAGAGCCTGAATCTGCGGCGCGTCTTCGAGCGAGAGGGGCTTGAGAATCACGCGCTCGGTTTGGCCCGTGGGAGTCATGCGGGTAATGATAACGGTGAACGGTGGTAGGTGGTCAGTTAGGCAGCGACCAGATTTGATTCAGTTGATTGTGTCCGCAGGGCTGCATGGTTGCGGGTTGGCCAGTTGCGCCGGCGGATTGATTAGTTAGGCACATGTTGTCGCCGGCATTCACCAAGTTTCCTGCCAGCGTGTAATTCCAGCGCTCCCGCTCGCTGCCGTCGCAGGCTTCGATCGTCGGCCGGCCGTTCGCGAATGCAAGGCAGCCTCCGCCTGATTTCAACTCGCCGCGCGGTGTGACCGTCCAAGTCTCGGCCGTCGCGCCGGAACAATCTTCCACGGTGGCCGCGGCGGCCAGGCAATGCGCGTAGCCGTCGATTGACTCTTTTGGTTTGTCGGTGGTCATTGTGATGGCGCCGGTGCGTGTACGTGCGCCGCAGCCAGTATGCGGATGAACCCGCCAGATAAAGGTATCGTCTGGGGCAATAAAGGCAGCCCAGTCTTGATTTGAGGGGTCACGATAGCCGCCCCAGAGATTCTCGGCGTCGAGGCTGCAGCCAGGAGCTGCCGAGAAGCCAAGCTCGGTGGGATCCATCCGAAATTCCCGGGTCGCATCGCCGCGATTGAGAACGGCAACTGCATAATCGCCACCCTTGAGCGGCTTAATGAGTACGTCCATCTCCGGAGTGCGCCGCACCAAGGTGGCATCCCGGCCCAGCGGATCCTGATCGATGGCGATCACTTTGCGGTTGCCGAGAATTGCGATCGCATCGGGGCTGAGTTTGCCCACATCGGAGCTGAGGATGAGCGGGGCCGACATCATCGCCCAAAGAGCCATCTGGCTGCGCGACTCAGCGAGGGTCAGGCCGCTGTCGCCGCCGATGATGAAGTCCGCATCGTTCCAGTTGCCGGGCTTCTGGAAGCGGCCCAGGGGCAGATTGTAGGCGTAGTTGAACAGCACGCTCTTGAAGCGCGGTGTGTCGGGAGTCTTCGCGTCGTAGTTGGCCATGTCGTCGCCTTCGCGCCAAAGCTGGCCAAAGTCGCGCACCCAGGTAAGCACGTCGTACCACTCGGGACTGAACTCAAAGTAGGCCGGAGCCGACTCGGAAAAGACCATCGGGCGGCCCACGCTCTTGATCGCGGCCTGCTCGGCAGCATATGCCTTGCGGTAAGCGGCGAGGTTTTCCTTCACATCGTGGGGGTCTTTCACGTAGAGGTTGCAACCGTCGAGCTTGAGATAATCCACACCCCAGCTTGCGAACAAACGGGCATCTTGCGCAAAGTAATCGTTGCCGCCGCCATTGGGCCAGCCGCTGCCGGCGTACCCTCCGCAGGTGGTGGAACCGGAATCTTCGTAGATGCCAAACTTCAGGCCCAGCCGATGAATGGCATCGGCCAGCGGTTTCATGCCGTTGGGAAAACGTTCGGGATCAGGCTGCAGGTTGCCAAGCGCGTCGCGTGTCTTCAGCATCCAGCAGTCGTCGATGGTGACGGTGTTATAGCCTCGCGCCGCGAGGCCCGTCATGACCAGCGCGGTGGCGTTGTCGAGGATGGTCTGCCCGTTGAATCCGCATTGATAGTGAGCCCAGTCGTTCCAGCCCATGGGCGGAGTGAGAGCAAGCGGCCGCGCATTGGCAAGCGGTTGCGCGTTGGTTTGACCGGCAGCGAACCCGGCGTGAAGCCCCATGAGCAAAACGGCCGCGAGAAGCGCCGAGATTCGGCTTGCCGGCAAGAAGTGGAATAGGCGCGAACGGCAGAAAGTCGCGGAAAATCTGGAGGGCGTTGCGTTACCAACCGATTGAAATGTCATTGCATCACCGGTTGAATTTATATACCACTGTGGTGAGGATGGGGAATGCAGGCTTGGCGCGACGTCGGCGGTTGGCGTGGACTCCCATCCTTTTCACTGACGAATTCAAGAAGCAGATCCTTCGGCTCCGGTCGCCGCGGCAACCGGATCTCAGGAGGATGGGCACGGAACAGTTGTAATCGCGTTCAAAAGCCCGTCCGGCTCTTTTCGCGAATGGTTGTTATCTCTGCCTCCGGTATATGCAGGAACTCGAGGAATTCCTGATGTTCGTCCGGTGCCGAGCGTTCGAATTCAGCATGCCAGCGATGCATCTGCTCATCGCTCAATCCGCAGGCCTTCATGATTGAAACCCATTTCTGCTTGGTGATCATCTGTTCTCTCCTTAAGCTCGTGTGGCGCAGCAACTTGAGAATCGCGGCCTGATGCTCGCGGCGAGCTCTTATCTCGTCATCAAGCTCCATCAACCGGCGCCGCAGCACGCCTGCCGCTTCTCCGGCCGACCGATCAAGGACGGCGCGAATGTCATCGAGCTTGAGCCCCGCATCGCGATAGGCGCGAATCTCGAGCAGCCGCTTGAGATCCCGCTCATCGTAGAAGCGGTAGTTGCCCTGGCTGCGTGCTGGGGCGCGCATAAGCCCGATGGATTCGTAATAGAGAAGCGCAGTGCGGCTGAGCCCGGCGCGACTGGCAAGTTTGCTTACGGTCCACATGGTCTACTCCCACTCTCGACCCTATAGTTATAGACAGGTCAAGCGGGAATTGTGAATCGTGAGCCGTGAATCGTGAACTTTGAACGGAAGTGCGATTGCCAACCACTAACCACGATTCGCGAATCACGAGGATAATAGAAGCTGGAGCTGAATTTGAAGTCAGGATTTGTAGCCATCATCGGTCGCCCAAATGTGGGCAAGAGCACGCTCTTGAATGCGCTTACGGGCGAGAAGGTGGCCATTGTTACGCCCAAGCCACAAACCACCCGCAACCGCATTCTAGGCATGGTTGAGGTGCCCACGCGCAAAGGCACACAAACGGCGGCGCAGATCATTTTTGTAGACACGCCCGGAGTGCACAAGCCCGGAACGCAACTCGACCGCAGAATGCTGCAGGAGGTCCATGACGCGCTGGAGTCGCGTGACCTGGTGCTGGTGCTGGTGGATGTGACGCGGAGAATGCCGTTTCAGGATGAGAAGAAAGATGCGGCTAGGGAGACCCCCACTACAGCCGCTCAGGAGATCGGCGGTACAACTGGTGCAGAGACCGGCGGCGCCATCCATCAAGTGACCGGCGATACACGGCGAGAAAAGAGAGGCGGATCGTGGGCCAGCGAGGATGAATTCCTGATTTCGCTGGTGAGGAAAGTGAATTGCCCGGTCTTTCTTGTCCTCACCAAAATTGATTTGGTTCGCAAGGACGAGTTGCTACCGATCATCGATGCGCTGACAAAGCAATACAACTTTGCGCAGGTAATACCGGTGAGCGCGCGCAAGAAGGACGGCCTCGACGTACTGGTGCGGAAGATTGTCGAAGTTCTGCCCCAGGGGCAGCGCTATTTCCCAAAAGACCAGTACACCGATCAGCCGGTTCGCTTCATGGTGGCCGAGCTGATTCGCGAGAGCATCCTGATTGAGACGGGCGAAGAGGTTCCGTATGCCGCCGCGGTGGTGGTGGAAGAGTTCATTGAGCCCGATCCGAGGGAGAAGAGTCCGCTGACGCGGATTATGGCCGCGATTTACTGCGAGCGCGCGGGGCAAAAAGCGATCCTGATCGGCAAGGGCGGCTCGAAATTGAAGGAGATAGGCACGGGAGCGCGGCGCAAGATCGAGTCACTGCTGGGCACGCGCGTTTACCTCGAGCTCCACGTGATTGTGGAGCCGGGCTGGCGCGAGTCAAGGGCCTTTGTTGAGCGGCTTGACTGGCGCAACCAGATTGAATCGCTGGCCCAGGATCAATCGAACGAGCCTTCGGGCGAAGAGGATTCGTAGCACCCTCGAAGTATTTATGACATTTCTTGCGCTTCAGGCGTAGATTGTCTGCATGGTTTTCGCTGAGGCCGACATTCCCCGGGCCTTCGAAGACGATGAGTTCTTCCCCGTCTTCCAGCCCCTGGTGGAGCTAAGAACCGGCCAGTTGGCGGGCTTCGAGATCCTTGCTCGATGGAAGCATGGTCAGCTCGGCATGATCATGCCCGACGCCTTCATCCCTGCACTGGAGAAATCCGGCTTGATCGACAAGCTCACACGAACCCTCCTCGAGAAGGCGTTTTCTTCTCCACTTCTCGCAGATAGAGTTTTGACTCTGGCCGTCAATATCTCCCCCTCCCAACTCCTCGGCCCCGATATGCCGAAGAGATTAGCCGATGTGGCGGGGAGCACCGGATTTGCGCTGGATCGCCTCATCATCGAGATTACCGAGAGCGCTCTTGTCGACGATTTGTGTCGCGCCAAAGCCGTTGCCGGTGAGCTCAAGACGCTCGGCTGCCGGCTGGCGCTCGATGACTTCGGTACCGGCTACTCCAGCCTGAAACACCTTCACGCGCTACCTTTCGATGAGCTCAAGGTCGACCGCAGCTTTGTCAGTTCCATGACCGAGAAGCGCGAAAGCCGAAAGATTGTTGCCTCTGTGCTTGGCCTCGGACACAGCCTCGGGCTGCTCACGGTGGCCGAGGGCGTAGAGACCCAGGACCAGGCCAACATGCTTCTCTGGCTGGGATGCGATGTGGGCCAGGGCTGGCTGCATGGCAAACCGGCACCTGCCGAAGAGCTTCCCAGCATGATAGCGGAGGCGCGGTGGAATGGCTCAGTTGGCCGCCCAGTGCCGATGGGCCTGGACCCCATGCTCAGCCTTGAGGCCCTGCCCGCGCAGCGCCTGGCGCAGTTGCAGGCTATCTACGACGGCGCCCCGGTGGGGTTGTGTTTTCTTGATCGCAAGATGCGTTACGTGAGCCTCAACCGGCAGCTTGCCCAGATGAACGGCGTTCCTGCCGCGGAGCATCTGGGCAGGGCGGTTGCAGAGGTCATCCCGCATGTCTTTCCCACCGTTGAGCCTTTCATTCGCAGCGCACTCCAGGGCGAACCTGTTGCCGGCGTCGAGATACAAAGGCCGCGCGCCGACGAGAACGGCGAAACTCGCATCCTCATGGCCTCGTATCAGCCGGCGCGCGATGAGGCTGGAGAGGTAATTGGCGTCGTCGTGGCTCTCATGGACATCACCAAGAGCAAGCGCATCGAGGAGGCACTGCGCGAGAGCGAGAACCATTATCGGCACATGGTTCAATTAAGCCCGCATGTGCCTTGGGTTTTGAATGCGAAGGGCGAGGTAACCGATGCCAGCCCGCGCTGGGAGAGCCTTACAGGCCAGACCCTGGAAGAGGCGCTCGGTAACGGCTGGCAGAAGGCGCTGCATCCTGACGATGTTGAGCCCACCCGCGAGGCCATCCAGTACACGTTGCGCACCGGAGAGCCGATCGATGTGGAGTATCGCGTCCGCAAACCTGGGGGAGAATGGACGTGGATAAGGGCGCGCGGCGCGCCGCGATTCGGACCCTTCAGCGAAGTGGTCAGCGTCTACGGAGTCGTTGAGGAGGTCCACGGCCAGAAACAGATTTCAGAAGAACTCGCCGCCTGCCACACTGAATTGCGGGCGGCTATAAATGCTGTTCCGGAAGGCATCCTGCTTGTGGATTCACGCGACGGCCGAATCTTCATGGTGAATCCGGCGGCAAAGGAGATATTCGGCAATGCGGTTTTTCCGGGACAGAAGCTCTCGGAATATACGCGCCTGCCGATCACTGATGCCGATGGACAACCGCTTAAACCGGACCAGTTCCCGATTGTTCGCGCAACCCTCCACGGCGAAACCGTGGATGGGGTGCACATTTTCTTCCTGAATGCCGTCGGGAGCCGCATTCCTCTCATGGTATCGGGCAAGCCTATTCGCTCCGACGACGGGCAACTGATTGGCGGACTGCTGTTGATCCAACGATCGGCCGGAAAGGATTTGCGCGCCCCGAATACCCCGCGCTGAGGTGGTCATTCTCCGTGGTGCTCGCCCGAGCAGCACGAACTGCCCGCGGCCTTGATCTGCACCACCTCAGGCTGAACGTAGCCCTGGTTGGCGTCGACAACGTAACCCTCTGAGTATTTGTCGTGGTGGCGAACCCACGCCATTGAGTGCTTCAGGCCTTCTTCGTCACGGCCCTTGGGCATGTAGTCGAGCCAGTTGTATGTGCCCACCAGGATGTCGAGGCCGCGTGCGTAGGCCGAATAGGCGTGGTAGATCGAGCCGTCAGCCCCCTTGATGAAGGCGCTGAAGCCGGGCCGCTCGTCGGCGGGGAAGGGCGCCATCTCGTAGTTGTAATAGACCTCTTTCTGGTTCTTCTCCTCGGTTGTGGCCGAAACATTGAAGTCGAAGTTGAAATCGGAATCGAAGGACGAGTACCAGTTGAAGCGCCAGCCCATGCGCTGTTTGAATGCGGCAATCTCAGCGTAGGGAGCGTGCGAGATTACAACCAGCGTCACATCGCGATTGGCCAGGTGGATGGCCATGCCGTCGAAATGATCGGCAAGATACGAGCAACTCGGGCAACCCTCTTTCCAGGCAGGGCCGAGCATGAAGTGGTACACGGCGAGCTGGCTGCGCTTACCGAAAAGATCGCCGAGGGTGCTCGTGCCGCTCGGCCCTTCAAACATGTAGGGCTTGTCGACTTTTTCCCACGGCAATTCGCGGCGCTGGCGGCTTAGCTCGTCGCGCAGATGCGTGAATTCCTTTTCTGTGGCAAGGAATGCCTTGCGCGCCTCAACCCACTCGCTGTGCGAAACAACTTTGTGCTGCTTAATTTCCGGTGCTGTGGTTGCCATGGTTGACCTCCTGTTTATCGGTCGACGTTGGTTTCCTGCGCAGAATCCTGGTGGCGACGAAAGCGCCGATTCCGCCGGTTCCGGTGGCGCTGCCGGCGATGACGGCAGCGGTGGCGATGCATACTGGACACATAGTGACCCTCCCGGGGTGGGGATTGACGATGCGAACACTTCACCTACGGTAAGATGCGGGAATTGATCGGCGCTTCAACTCGCCGCGGACCCTACTATTTCTCGGCGCGAATGCGTGCCTGGTCAAGCATGTGGAACCAGCCGGAGGTGACGCCCTTGCGATGTTCGGGGTCAATCAGGCCGAAACCGGAATGCACAAATTTGATGAGCGTCTCGCCGTTCTCGTGGCTCAGACGATACTGAACGTTGTTCGTCACCGGGAGCGACATGAATAATGGGCCGTTGAACTCAAGCAGCGTTGGCCTTTTGATGGCCTGAACAGTGGCCCAGAAGTGGCCGTTGCCGTTGCCCAGGTCACGGAACCAACGGCCCCCGGGCCAAGCTTCCAGCTTGAAGGGCATTGGAACACCGTCGGGCCTCTCATTGCAGGGGCCGAGCTGTTCGAGCAGCGCGTCGAAGGTCACTTCGAGCGATGCTTTTACCCTGATCTCCTGCTCGATGCGCAGGGTAAGATTCTCAATTTCTGTTGCGGTTAGCGTGGTCATTGACTCTCCTTGGGAACGGCGTGTTATGCAGCCGGCCGCGGCGGGCGGGCTGAAGTACTTACTTCGTCTGCGTGCTGTTTTTCATCTCGGCTTCGGCGCGCTCTTTTACCCGGATCAGTTGGTGGCGCCAGAAGCGCTCGAAGGTTTGTGTCCACTCATGCATGGGTCTGATTGCCTCCGCATTGGTGCGATAGAGCCGGTGGCGGCCGTTGCGGCGCACGTGCACCAGCCCCACGTTGCGCAGAACCCCGAGGTGCTTCGACACCGACGGCTGATCGAGGCCAATGGCTATAACGATGTCGCCAACCTGGCGCTCAGAGCCGGCCAGGAAGGTGAGGATCTGGCGGCGGCGGGGCTCGGCCACGGCGTTGAAGGCATCGGAGGTGGTAGCGGCTCTAGCCATGGAGAGACAATACATTCCTATATAGGAATATGTCAAGAGAAAACTTAAAGGCAGGGAACGAGGGAACGAGGGAACGGGGGAACGAGGGAACAAGGGAACGAGGGAACAAGGGAACGAGAAGCCATTAGTCACTAGCCAACAGCAAATATGAGATAGCTCGACGATCGTGCAGGAAACTACTGGCTGCTCGCCTATCGGCTATTGGCTTTTTAGCTGCTGGATGCTTTTTACACGCTACAATCCAAGCTGAGTACGGCCCATGAACGACGAGAGAAACCCGCCGGTTGAGCGGAGCGCAAGCTCCGATGAGGAGAGCTTTCATGCCGGCCAGATGTGGGGCCAGTTCGAGTTGATAGAGAGGGTGGGTCGGGGCAGCTTCGGCGAAGTGTATCGCGCCTGGGATCCAAGCCTGGAGCGCGAGGTGGGGCTCAAGATTCTGCTGCCGCGCTCGGCCGACGAGAGTGTGCAATTTGAGGAGCTGCTGCGCGAGGCGCGGGCCCTCGCCGCGGTGCGGCACACCAATATTCTTCCTATTTATGGAGTAGACCGGCACGACGGGCGGGTGGGTTTCTGGACCGACTTTGTACACGGCAAGACGCTGGCGGCGCTGGTGCGCGAGCAGGGCCCGTTTGGCTACCGCGAAACGGCGCTGATTGGCCTGGACATCGCCCGGGCGCTGAGCGCGGTGCATCGGGCGGGGCTGGTGCATCGCGACATCAAAGCAGAAAACGTGATGCGCGAAGAGGGCGGGAGAATTCTGCTGATGGATTTTGGCCTGAGTGCTCTGGCCACGCGTCAGCAGGAATTGGCCGGCTCGCCGCGCTACATGGCGCCGGAGCTGTTTCGCGGCGCAGAGGCTTCGATCGCCACCGACATTTACGCGGTAGGCGTGCTGCTCTTCTACCTAGTGACGGGGCACCATCCCGGGACAGGCGAGCCCGCGTCGGCGAAACCCCAGACTACAGGGGACGAACCGACCGCTCTTGCTTCGGCGGTTCTGGCATCGGGGAAAAATTCGCAGCGAGTGCGAGCGGCCAAGAACGCATCGGGCTTGTCGCTGCTCGATTATCGGCCCGATCTGCCGGAGTTGTTTGCCAGGGGGATTGAGAAAGCCATCGATCCCGACCCGGCCAAGCGATTTGCCAGCGCGGGAGCGTTGTCAAGCGCACTGAGCGAGACGCTGGGCCTGCCGGCAGAAAAGACTGAGCCGGTAACGGAGAGCAGGAAACGCGCAACGTGGGTTGAGTCGCCGGTGGTGTGGGTGCTGGTTGCCGGCGCGTTAATCGTGCTTATGTGGCGGGCGGGGATCTTCCATCGCAAGGCTGCCGGGACGTCAACGGCTGTCTCCGAGGCTGCCCCGGCCGATGTGAACAGCGAGTATCTGAAGGCCGATGCGCTGCTGAAGCGATACGACCAGAAGAAGAACGTCACCGACGCCATCGGCGTCTTGAACGATGTGATTGCCAAGGATCCGAACTTTGCGTTAGGGCAGGCTGATTTATGCCGGGCCGATTTTCAGCAATACCGGACCACGCGGGATCCCGATTTGCTGAAGGCTGCAAAGGCGGCGTGCAATACGGCGATTGGACTCGACGCGAATCTGGCGCCCCCGTATGTGACGCTGGCGCGGATGAGCGCGATGGCCGGCAACACCGCGCTGGCCACCACACAGGCACAAAAAGCGCTGCAGCTCGATCCGCGCAGCGCCGAGGCCAATGGCGCGCAGGCTGAGGTGTTCGAGAGCGAGGGGCGGGACAGCGATGCGATTGCCGCAGTACAGAAGGCGATTGACCTGGCGCCCGATGACTGGCGATGGCCGGTGCTGCTGGGTGCCTACTACTACAACGACGGAAGGCTTGAGGATGCGGCGGTGCAATATCAAAACGCGGTGAAGATATCGCCCGACAATGCTATTGCCTTACAGGATGTGGGATTGGCCGATACGCAATTGGACCGGCTGCCGGAAGCGGAAACGAGCCTGGAGCGATCGGTCGAGCTGCAGCCCACTTTTGCGGGTTACACAGACTTGGCGGAGATTTACAAATCAGAGGGGAACTACGAGAAGGGTATTGCGGCAAGCAAGAAGGCGCTGGAGCTGAATCAAACGAATTATTTGGCGTGGGGGAATCTGGGATCGGCCTACCTGCGATCGCCGGATGGCCGAGATGAGGCAATCAAGAATTACATGAAGGCCATCGATCTGGCTGAGGCGGCCCGCAGGGAGTCGCCGCATGACTCGATGCTGCTTGCATCGCTAGCCGGATACTATGCGACCATCGGCGATGCCAACCATGCCCTGCCTCTTTTACGCCAGGCCGTAACGCTCGATCCAGACTCGGCTGACATTTTGTACATAGCGGGTGACGGATATGAATTGCTGCACAAGCGCGACCAGGCGATCCCGCTCATCGCCAAGGCTCTGGCGCTTGGCTACCACTCTGTCCAGTTTGAACATGAGCCTGAGCTGGCCGCTCTGCGCCAGGACCCCAATTTCAAGAAAGCTTTACTGGCCGCGCAGCAAAAACATTTACTGGACAGCCATAATAAAAACGGATAAGTTGTGCGTTATGAGCACAACCACGGTAATTCTGAAGGAAGACAGCATGGGCCTGTGTGTTCCGAGCGTTAACAGCGTGCCGCTTGCAGTGGGCGCGCAGGTGACGTTTACGACGGCAGACGGAGTCAACGCAGCGCTGTACTTTTCCCCCGCAACTGCCGCGATTCTCTCACCCAAACCCGGCGCCTCAGTTACCCTTTCCCCTGGCCAAAGCGTCACCTACACGGTTTCCTCAGTGGGAACGGCTGCCTATGGCGTGTTTACACAACCACCTCAATTTGAAGCCCCAAGTTTCTTCGACTTCGGCGCGCCACAGAATCCTCCGGTGCTGGTGATCAGTCCGGGCATGGGAGGAATTGGATTCAGCGTGGCAGGAACTCCTCCGACAACGAAACAGTAAGGAGACACGGGATAGAGCAGAACAGAGCTCGTGCGTACCGTTCTTCCCGCCTGGCGCTGCTCGGCATCAAAAGAAAACGATACGGACGCAGGGCGGGGCCGCATGCGAGCCCTGTTCTGCCCACCAGTACGAATGCACAATTCGCGTTTCCGGCAACTCTCTCGACACCCAGTTTGGGGTTCTCTTTCCGTTTATCTTGCGGAAGTCGTCATTCATCTCTAAATTATTGATACAGAGCCACCGAGGCCTTCCCCGTTCCCCAGTTCCACGGCCAAATTTCGGCCCGGCCGCTCTCTGTTTGCGAACAACCGAGGAACAACCATGAGCGGTTCTGATGCGCTGCTGTACTTTAACGGCATCAACGGCGCCACTGGCCGGTACGACCTGGAGCCAATGGCTGCATCCGCTCTCTCGCAGGTCGCACAGGGCATTGCTCCCCGGCATCCGGATGACAAGGCGCATCTCGACGAACTGAAGCGGCGTTTCCAGCGCGATACCGAGGCGCACTTTGCGCCGAAAGAAGGCGTCAATCCCAAGAACCTGGCTGAGACAGGATGGGGAGCGATCTTTGCGTTTGGCGCCGATCCCGCGATCTACGAGGCACTGAGCCCGTTGCTGAAATTGCGCAAGCAGCAGGCCGGAGACAAGTACAAGGATTACGTGGGACCGCTGGCCTACCGGGGCGCAACGTCTGACTCGCCGGCCGAGAATAAGCAGGCGTTTCTGGCGCGCAACGGCGCGGGACCCGGACCGGTAGACCCTGGCATTGTTCCCTACTACCTGCTGATCGTGGGCGATCCGGATACGATTCCATTCCGGTTCCAATACCAGCTTGACGTGCAATATGCGGTGGGTCGCATCCACTTTGACACGGTCGCTGAGTATGCGGCTTATGCCGGAAGCGTTGTAGCGGCCGAGACCGGGTCCCTGGCCCTGAAGAGGCGCATGGCGGTGTTCGGCGTAGCCAACGAAGGCGACGTGGCTGCCAATATGAGCCGTGACGAACTCGTCCTCCCGCTGGCCGAGTGGGCCGCGGGCGAGAGCGGCTGGGCGGTAGAGAAATACGTGAATGGCGACGCCACCAAGGCGAAGCTGTCCTCGGTCCTCAGCGATGCACCCGCATTTCTGTTCACGGCCAGTCACGGCATGTGCTATGACAGTGGCGATACGCGCCAGGAGGCACAGCAAGGCGCGCTGCTTTGCCAGGACTGGCCGGGTCCATCGTGGCAACAAGCCATCCCCGACAGCTTTTTGTTTGCCGGCGACGACGTTGCGAGCGACGCGCGAATTTTTGGATCGATCGCAATGCACTTTGCGTGCTATGGTGCGGGAACGCCGAGGCTGAGCGACTACTCGGCGGCGGGTGCTCCGCCGGAGATTGCGCCCAGGAGTTTTCTGGGACGGCTACCTCAGCGGTTGATCGCGCATCCACGGGGTGGGGCGCTGGCGGTTATTGGGCACGTGGAGCGCGCGTGGGGATGCTCATTTCATTGGAACCGCGCGGGGAGCCAGACCGAGGTTTTCAAGAGTACCATCAAGCGGCTGCTCGAGGGGCACCCGGTTGGCTCGGCCCTCGAATATTTCAACGGACGATACGCCGAGCTTTCGTCCGACTTGTCGACGATGCTTGAAGATGTGAAGTTCGGCGCGCAGGCCGATCCCTATGAGATTTCAGCGTTGTGGACGGCTAACAACGACGCGCGCAGTTATTCGGTGGTGGGCGATCCGGCAGTACGCCTGATGCTTACCGATGATGGAAAGCCGGCTGACAGGCCGGTATTGGAGGTCGCTTTGCCAACAATACAAGATTCGTTCCCCGCCCCACCAATAGCGCCGGCGGCGGCTGTTAATCCGCTGATGACGGATTATGGTGTGCTCGATTCGGTGCGCGGCGCGGCTGCGTCGCTGCAGGACGCGGCACAGAAAATGGGCGCATGGCTTGCGGAGTCGTTCCAGACCGTGACCAGCGTGCGCGTAACCACGTACGTGAGCGACAACATCGACGCGGTGAAGTACGAGAACGGCGCATTTTCCGGGGCCACTTTGCGCGCGATGACGGTTGCGAGCCTGGATGGGAACACGCTGGTGTGCGTACCCGAGAACAACGGGGTAGTCGACGATGCGCTGTGGAAGATCCACTCCGATACACTCGACAAGGCCCTGCACAACCGCGTGGAACTGATGAAGACGGCGGCGTCGGCAATCGCCAGCCTGGTTCCGGGAGTGAAGGCGCTATGATCGGCCTAGGCGTGCAGGTTGCCCGGCAAATCGATGCCCAGACGGCCGCAGTGCAATCGCTGCGTTCGCAAATCGATGCAATCACCATTGCCCTGCAACGGCCGGGTCGCCAGACTGGCGTCGAGGCCGTTAGCTATTCCTTTGGTGCGCTCAACACCATGGAGCAGGCCGCGCGAAAATTGTCTGAGACCGTGCGCGACCTTTTGATGAAGCTGAAGCCGGTGGCGACGATAGAGACCGCGCGTGATGGCATGCAGGCCATTACCACGGTGAATTACGCAGGTCGGGCAGCTTCGGCATGGCCGCAGTTTCCGTCCGAAGAGCTGATTTTGGCGCACATGACGTCTGTGGACAATGTGCTGGCGCTGCGCGCAGCGCTGGCCGGGACAATTGCCTCGGCGGCGAGCGCGATAATGGCGATTTCAGCCTCGGCTGCGGACCCGCTGCTGGTCATGAATGCGTTGGGCGCGGCAGTGCGATTGAAGGAATCACTGGAACAACTGGCTGCCGCAGCCGAAGCAGCGCTGTAGCGGGATTGCGGCGGTCAAGAGTTGTTTCCGCTGCCTTTGTGGTATGTCTGAGCAGCGCTCGGTAAGCGCGCCGAAAGCGCATTGGTTGTTAATCCCGCGCTTTAGCGTGGGGGACGGGGATTGCGCAATACCGCTACGGAGTCCCGTAGGGACGGCGCAGGGAAGTCTAAGATGAGCCGATACTCAGATCTCGAGATCACGTTCAGCAAGCGCGATGAGCGGAAGTATGTGGTCGGCTTTCGATTCAACAGTGCTGACGATGCAGCGGAACAACGTTCGGCGCTGGAGCCGGTGATTGCGATCGATATGGCGAGCCTGGCCGGCGACGATGCCGAGGCTTACGCACAGACGCTGAGCACGGCCTTCTTTACTGCCGATGTGCGAGGCGAGTTCAACCGGTTTCGCGCGGCTGCAGCGGCTCTGGGATCGATTCTGCGCGTGCGGCTCACGATTGATGCGAACGCGCCAGAGCTGCACGCGGTGCATTGGGAAACGTTGCACGATCCGAACCGCATCGACGACAAAACCGCACGCCTTTTCGCCGGCGAAGAGATTGTTGTTTCGCGATTCCTGAACAGCGGAACCGATTGGCGGCCGATACGGTTGAAGCCGAAGGCTGGCCTGCGCGCGCTGGTGGTGGTGGCGAATCCCGCGTCGGGCGCGAAGTATGGTCTTGAGCCGATCAATGTTGAAGCCGAGATTGCCCTGGCAACCAAAGCGATGACCGGGATCCAGGTCACGCGCTGGACCGCAGATGTAGCGGTAACGTTGAACGGGCTGGCGAGCCGTCTGCGCGATGACTTCGACATTTTGTACCTGGTGTGCCACGGAAAGATCGTGGACAGCGAGCCATACTTGTTTCTCGAGGATGGCCAACCGGCTGCGGGAGCGGACCTTGTGCAGGCCATCAGGGAGCTTGAGCATCGGCCGCGAATTGTGATGCTGGCCTCGTGTCAGAGCGCCGGAAGCGCCGGGGTTGGATTGGCTGCGCTGGGGCCGCGGCTGGCTGAGGCCGGCGTGCCCGCAGTGATCGCCATGCAGGGGAACGTCTTCATGACCACGGCAGCCGAGTTCATGCAGAGCTTTCTTCAAGAGCTGCTGGTTGACGGGCAAATTGATCGCGCCATGGCCGTGGCCCGCGGCAACGTGCGGCGATCGCCGGACTACTGGATGCCGGTCTTGTTTTTGCGGCTCCGCGATGGGTGCATCTGGTACGAGCCGGGGTTTGGCGGCGACGGCAAGGCCGAATTTGATAAGTGGAAGGCCATCTGCAGCTCGGTGCGGTCGGGGCGGTTCATTCCGATTCTGGGTCCGGAGTTGGGCGAGGACATTTTCGGCGGATCGATGGAACTGGCGGGTAATTTAGCTGACAAACACGCGTTCCCCCTGTCGCCTCACGAGCGAACTGACCTGGCCAAGGTGGCGCAGGTGATTTGCGTTGAGCAGAAGCGCAGCTACACGTGCGACGCGGTGCAGAATGAGTTTCTGGCGCAGGTCAGCAGAAGGCTTGATAAAGACGCGCTAGGCTTGAGCCAGACATCGCTGCCGGCGCTTCTCGACGCCGCCGTGAATCATTGCCGGTCGAACTGCGCTCATCCTTATCGCGTGCTGAGCGAACTGCCCGCATCAATTTATCTGAATGCAAGCTACGAGCCGATGCTGGTGCGTGTACTGAAGGCCGAGGGCAAGAATGCCGAGCCGGTATTTGCTTCGTGGCGCGGCGAAGATGTTCCGCAGAAGCCGCAACCGCAAAACGCCAAGCCTACGCCCGAAAGCCCGTGGGTTTATCACATCTTTGGAATCTTCGGAAAGCCCAACTCGATGGTGCTGACCGAAGATGATTTTTTCGACTACCTGATTGCGACATCGCGGCTCGATCTGTTGCTGCCCACGCTGGTGGGTCAATTGATGCAAAGCTCGCTGCTGTTCCTGGGATTCCGGCTCGACGACTGGCGGTTCCGCGTGCTGCTGCGCATGATTGTGACGCGGCCGGGAACCAGAACGCTGCGCGACCTGGCGCACGTGGGCGTGCAGGTGAACCCCGGCGAGCAGAGCGTGGCCGACGTGAAGAAAGCCCGCAAATACATCGAGAGCTACTTCCAGGGCGGAGACGACTCGCCTGAAATCTCAATCTACTGGGGCAGCCCGACGGATTTTCTGCAGCAGCTTAGAGACAATCTGAAGTCAGATCTCGGCCATGACGCTGCGCCGGTTGTAGCGGGAGGCGGCGATGACTGGTACTAGCGCCGCCCTGGGTGAGCATGTAAATCCGTTCGTAGGCCCCCGGCCGCTGGAGCGCGGGCAGCCCATTTTCGGCCGCGACAAGGAGATCGACGACCTCTACTACCTGCTGAGTGCCGAGCGCATCGTTCTGTTTCACTCGCCTTCAGGCGCGGGCAAAAGTTCACTGCTCCAGGCTGGTCTTTTGCCCAGGCTGCAGCAACAGTTCGACGTGTGGGCTCCGGTGCGCGTGAACCTCGCCCCGAACAGTGACGCTGGCGTAAATGGCCCAGGCGACGACATAACGTTGGGCCTGTTGAGCCCGGCGCCCTTGTACTTTTCCGCGAACGAAGCCGCCGGGCAGAACCGCTACCTGCGTAGTTGTGTTTTGGGGTTCGAGGCCGAAGTTCCAAAAGAGTTGCAGCGGCCGGCAGACGTGATTGAAAAGATGACGCTCGCTGAATATGTGGCAACCAGGCCACGGCGCAGGTCGGCGCCCAAGAACATCGTGCTCATCTTCGACCAGTTTGAAGAGGTTCTCACCACCGATCCGAGTTCAGTCGGGCCCAAGCAGAGGTTCTTCTATCAGCTCGGGCAATTGCTCAAGGATCCACACATATGGGCGATCTTTGCGTTGCGCGAGGACTTTCTTGCCGCGTTCGATCCTTATTCATCGTTCGTCCCGACGAATTTGAAGAATAGATTCCGGCTCGATTTACTGAAGGATGACGCGGCGGAAGAGGCGATTAAGAAAACGGCGGAACTTGCCGGGAAGACTTTTTCCTCGGAAGCGATGATCAGCCTACTGGTGTCGCTGGAGGGAATGAAAGTTCAGTTGCCTGACGGCAGTTTTGGTTACCAGTTTGGGCAATACGTTGAGCCGCTGCATCTGCAGGTGACATGCCGGAACCTTTGGCAGCGCATGGATCCCAGCACCACTGAGATTCAGAAAAGCGATATTGCCGAGTTTGGCAATGTGTCGGTGGCGTTGGGCGAATACTACGCGAGCGAAGTGGGGAAGATCGCGAAAGTCGAAGCCGGCATTGAACGGGAAATTCGCGAGTGGTTCGGAAATGAACTGATCACGCGCGACAGGGCCCGTGGTTCGGTGCAGCGTGGGTTACGTCTGAGCGGCAATCTTAGTAACCGTCTGATTGAGGAGTTGATCAAATCGCACCTGGTGCGGCCGGAGCTGCATGCCGGTTCAACCTGGTACGAGCTGGCGCACGACCAGTTGATCGACCCGGTCCTGAAAGATAACGAGAAGTGGTTTGCCGAGCACCTGAGCAAGGTGCAGCAACGGGCGGTGCAATGGGCCAAGGAAAACGAGCCGTGGGCCCTGCTGCTGACCGGCAAGGACCTGGAGGAGGCCGAGCGATGGGAGAAGCAGCCGGAAGTCTATGCCAATTTGGTCGAGCGCCGGTTCCTGGATGCATGCCGCGAACGACGCAGACGAAAGCGGCAGGGACAGGCCGCATTGGCGCTGCTGATTTGCCTCCTGTTTGTGATTTCGGGGCTGGGTTTCCAGGCATGGCGCGCGCAGAAGCGCGCTGAAGCGAATCTCTCGCTGGCGAAAGAAGCTGTAGACCAGAGCTTATCGTCGGCCGGGCGGCAACAGGCGCGCGAGGCGCAGGATTCGCCGGACATTGAGGCGTTCCGCAAGGAACTTTTGGGCAAAGCAGCGTCGTTTTACGCGGCGTTTATCAGTTATAACTCCGGCAATGAGGAGCTGCGTGCTGAAGCTGCATCGGCGCATTCGCGGCTGGCCGATATCGATCGGCTGCTGGACAAGCGCGACGATGCGGTGAAGGAATACAAGAACGCGATTGCCGCGTTTGAGAAGCTGGCGAAAGAAAATCCGAAAGAGGTGACGTACAGTCAGAAGCTGGCTTACTGCCACAACTGGCTGGGTGAAACTCTGCGCCAGTGGTATGAGCAAGATTCGACGCCCGACAGGACTTTGGCGAGCGAGGCGACCACGGAATACAACGCCGCACTCGCGCTGCAGCAGCGGATTCACGATGCAACGCCCCAGAATGCGCAGTACACGCAAGAGTTGGCGAGGTCGTATTACAACCGTGGGATTCTGGAAAACGACCTGGGCGACCGTAATGACTCGGAAACCGATTTGCGTACGGCGATGGCGCTGCTCGAGCCGTTGGTGGAGCAGAAGATTACGGTTGATCCGCAGCAGACGGTGCCCAGCGCCGCACAGGATCTGGCGCGGACCGACAACGACTTGGCCGCCCTGGATGCGAAGCAGGGTAACAACATCGAGGCCCGAAAGCTGTACGAGCGAGCAATCGGAATCGGCGAGCAATTAATGGCGGCAGACAAGGACAGGCGCGAATACAAGTACGAACTTGCTAATTATTACGACAATGAAGCGCGGCTGTTGGTGGATATGGGTGACGAGAAGCTGGCTGCGGACCGAAACCACGATTCGCTGGACCTGATTGAAGAGTTGACGACGCCTGCGTCGTCGATCGGGCTTGAGGAGGCGAAGATTCTGCAGCTGCGAAGCAAAATCCTGATGCAGAATGGCGCGGGCGACGCGCTCGAAGAGGCCGAGCGCGAACGGGAGCTTCTGAACCAGTTGCAGAGCGGCGGCCTTTCGCAGGGGCACCCGTTGTTCCACGTGATTTACCAGAACCTGGCATTGAATTACATCGATCTTGCGAAAATGGAGCTGAAGAACGGAAACGTGGCGGACGCGCAGCTATCGTTAAAGAGCCTGGCGCTGGTGATTCCCGAACTCGCGCCGGAGGATAAACCGGACGTGGAGCAGAGTTACGAGTTTTACGAGCAGCAGTTGAAGACTAAGCAGTCCAGCCACAAGCGATGATCAAGAAGGGAAGACAGATTCTTTAGGGCCAATGGCGAATATGAGAGAAGCGTTGAAGTTCTTTGGCTGGTTGATTGTTTTGGTTTGGATGGGGCGGTTGGCGCAGGCGCAGCAAATCGACGCGCCGCAGCCGGCTCCCAGCGCGATTGCAAATGAGAGAGCAGCAGCTGAGTGGACAGTGCCGCCGATTGGCTGGCAAAATGCGTTGGCGCTGAGCGCACCGCACGGTCAACAAGCGGCAAAGAAGACAAGAGCCCGGAGCGGCGAACCCAAGCCGATCAAGCCCCGGCAAATTGACCCCAGCATGGTGGGCTACATCGACGATGGCGCAGTGGGCAACGAAGTGCGCTTCCGCTTCGACGCTGGGTTTAACGATCCGCGCCCCGATCGCGCCGAGTACTTTTATGCGGGCAGCACCTTGCCTGCACCAAGCACCGCAGCGGTGCAGCGCACCCTCAACTTTCAGCAACTTTATATGAGCGGCGAGTATGCGCCGTTCAAAACGCTCTCTGCTTTTGTGATGGTGCCCTTCCGGTGGATCGAGCCGTTCTTCATCAGTGCTCCCGGCAAGACGCCCGATTTGTTTAGCGGCGGCGGCATCAGCGATGTGCAGGGAGGCATGAAGTTTGTCGCGCTCAAGACAGACCAGACGCGCGTGACGTTGCAACTCAAGGCTGATTTTCCGACTGGGAATGGAGCAAAAGGATTTGGCACTAATCATTTGAGCGTTGAGCCGATGGTATTGCTCTACCAGAAGCTGAGCGATCGCGCAACGCTTGAGGGTGAGGCCGGAGACTCACATCCAATTGGCGGAACGTACTTCAAAAACCCGCCAGCGGCGCCCGAGAAGTGGTCGGCAGACGTGGCGATGTATGGGTTGGGGCCGAGTTACCTGCTGATCGACCGCGACAAGTACAGCATTGCGCCGGTGCTGGAATTAGTGGCGTGGCACGTGTTCGGAGGCTTGCAGACCGGCGAGAACAACGTGGTGCAATCCGCGGCCGGCATCAACGTGTTCAATGCCAAGCTGGGCGGGCGCATCAACTTTGATCACGGAAGCTCGATTTATGCCGGATACGGCCGCGCGATCACGTCAGACATCTGGTATAGGAATTTGTTTCGCGTGGAGTACCGGAAGGCGTTTTAAGGCAGGCCGGTGTAGCGCACGTCGAGCAGCGTGCAATCGTCGAGAGCTTCGGCGGGGGAGCGGAATTGCATTACGGTTTCGAGAATTTCGTCGATGCCCCGATCGAGCGCGGCATTGCTGAGTTCGGCTGTTCCGAACAGATCGCCCTTCGCATTCTCGGTTTCCGTCAGTCCGTCGGTTGCGAGCAGAAGCCGTTCGCCGGGGCGCAGCAGATCGTACGCCGACATATACGTGGCGCCAGGAATCAGACCGACGATCAGGCCGCCTTCCTGGAGCTGGCGTACCTCGCTGCCCATTATGGCAATTGGATAAATGTGGCCGCAGTTGAGGTACTCGATGCGGCCGTCCGCAAACAGGCGGACAATCACCATGGTGGCGTATTTACCCACGTTGCGCGTGCACAGGAATTCGTTCACCAGCGACGCGATCTGAGGCAGAGGCTGGCGCGCCAGCAACTGCGCGTGAAGGATTCCCTGCATGGTGGCGGCCACGATGGCCGCAGTGATGCCCTTGCCCGAAACATCCACAACCACGGCGCAGACAGAGTCGTCGAGAGCCACCACGTCGTAGAAATCGCCACCGATCTCATAGCAGGGAACGCTGCGCGCTGCCAGCGTTGCATAAGGCACCGTGGGCAACGACACCGACATGAGGCCGCTATGGATGCGGGCGGCGATGGCCAGTTCTTCGCGCGCCTGCCGCGCTTTGAACTCAGCCTGCGCGAGCAGGACATTTTCAACCAATGCGGCGGCTTCGTTGGCAATGGTGTCGAGAAGCTGATGATCAAGTTCGGAGAGCGAGCCGGGTTTGACCTGGCTATCGAGGTAGAGCAGGCCGAATAGCTGAGCGGGACCTGAGCTTGCGACCCGCTTGCGCAGAGGAATGCAGTAGATGCTGCGGATGCGATGGGCCAGTACGCTCGACCACTCTGAGGCGCGCTCGTCTTCGAGCGTGTCGCTGATAGAAAACTTTTTATTGCTTTCGATCGCTTTCTGCATTGCGCTATGCGAGAATTTTGAACTTTCATCAAGCGCTGTGCCATCGGCCGCCAGGCCCTGCGCCATGCGCATTGATTCGCCGTCACGAAGAAAAACGAATCCACGTTCCACGCCGGTGAGTTCGAGCGTCGACTGCAGCAGCGCGCTCAGAATCTCATCCACCGCGCTGCCTTCGTTGAGCTTGCGCGCCGCATCGAGCAAGAACTTGAGCCGCTCCAAATCGGTTGCGGCGTCGGTTGCGGCGGGCATAGTTTTTTCCCCGCGCTTCTCGTGGAGATTGCGATATGAGGCCAGCAACTCACCGAATGAGGATCGGATGACGCTGGTGGCAGTTTCTTCGTCGCTGCGCAGGCGAAAATGGAGCGCGACGCCATTCAGCGAACCGAGTTGCAACTCGTCGCCGGAATGAAGCTCGGCCCGTTCAGTGCGGCGGCCGTTCAGAAACGTGCCGTGAGTGCTGTTCTGATCGATGACGATGTACGCGCCGTTCTGGTGCGCGATGACAGCATGACGCCGCGAGACCAGCGGATCGTTCAATACCAGGTCCTGGCCGGGCAAACGGCCGAGCGTGGTGGAGTCGTCGCGGAGAACCACCGTGTGGCGGCCGTTGGTGTCGATATAGCTGAGCGCTGCGGCAGGCATTGGCACCATTCTACCGGCGGATTCCCGGGGAAGGGAGAGAAGTTGGTCCAAGGGCCGGCGCGCGCCGGCGGAAACCGCCCAAAGAGGCTCATTTTTATGGCACTTAGAGCCGTGAACTAGGTCACATCGCGGAGGTTCAGCGCAGCCATAGAATGACACCTGTGAAAGCAGAGACGGAAAAGCTGGAGGAACGCCCGGCCTCGACAATCAACCAGAAAATTGCCGAACTCCAGGCCAAGCGGGAAGAGCTGAAACTGGGCGGAGGCAAGGATCGCATTGAGCGCCAGCACGCGACCGGCAAGCTCTCGGCGCGCGAGCGCATCGCGCGGCTGGTGGATAAAGAAAGTTTCGAAGAGATCGGACTGTTTGCGCGGCATCGGGCCACCTATTTTGGCATGGCCGGCAAGGAACTGGCTGCCGATGGCGTGGTAACCGGGTGCGCGACGATCGACGGCCGGTTGGTGCACCTGGCAAGCCAGGACTTTACCGTGGCTGGCGGCGCGGCCGGAGAGACCCACAGCAACAAAGTTGCCGAAATGATGGGCATGAGCATGAAGACCGGCAGCCCCTTCATCTTTATCAACGACTCGGGCGGCGCGCGCGTGCAGGAAGGCATCGACAGCCTGGCCGGCTATGCGCGGGTTTTCTACAACAACGTTATGCTCTCGGGCACCGTGCCGCAAATCTCGCTCATCTGCGGGCCATGCGCAGGCGGCGCCGCTTACAGCCCCGCGCTCACTGATTTCATCATCCAGACGGAACAGGCACGCATGTTCATTACCGGGCCGCAGGTCATAAAGCAGGTGACAGGCGAAGAGGTGAGCGCTGAAGACCTGGGCGGCCCGCGGTCGCAGATGCATTACTCCGGCGTAGTGCACCTGATTGCTCGCAACGACGAACACGCCATTCAACTTTGCAAACGGCTGTTAAGCTTTCTGCCTGCGAACAATCTTGAAGATCCGCCGCGTATGCCTTTCAACGCAAAGTTGAGGGATGACGACGAGATCAACAAGATTGTTCCCGCTGACCCGAAACAGGCCTACGACGTGAGGCAGGTGATTGCGCGCATAGTCGATCACGAGGACTTTCTTGAGATTCAGCCCGGGTTTGCCGCTAATATCGTGATTGGCTTCGGGCGACTGCAGGGAAGATCGGTGGGAATCGTGGCCAATCAGCCCTGCGTCCAGGCCGGTTCACTCGACATTGACGCTTCAGACAAATCGGCACGCTTTGTTCGCTTTTGCAACGCCTTCAACATTCCACTGCTTACGCTTGTGGATGTGCCGGGATTCTTGCCGGGAGTGGAGCAGGAACGCGGCGGCATTATTCGCCACGGTGCGAAGTTGTTGTTTGCATATTCGGCGGCCACGGTGCCGAAAATCACGGTGGTGTTGCGCAAAGCCTACGGCGGCGCGTACATTGCCATGTGCTCTCGTGGATTGGGGGCTGACCGCGTGCTCGCATGGCCCACTGCTGAGATTGCAGTGATGGGCGCTGAGGGCGCCGCAGAGATAGTTTTCAGGCGCGAAATTGACTCGGCTGAGGACCAGCCGGCCAAGCGCAAAGAGTTGGTCGACGAATATCGCGAGACATTCTCGAATCCGTATGTAGCAGCGGGCCGCAGGCTGGTGGACGACATTATTGTGCCGTCGGAGACGCGACGTGTCGTGGCGCAGGCGCTCGAGTCGCTGCATGGCAAGCGCGAGATGCGCCCGCAAAAGAAGCACGGATTGATTCCGCTTTAGGAATAGGGGCCGAAGATGAAATTACGGATAACGGGCACGTCGGCGGAGGCCCTCTTTAAGGCGATGGCCGAGCGCCAGGATGCGCTGGAACGCCAGTTGGGTGCGCTTACCGCGGCGGTGCAGTCGTTGGAGAAGCGGCTCGCAGAGCGGAGTATGGAGCCGGACTTTAGCGTGCAGGAAGGCACCGTGGAAGTGCTGGCTGACAGCGGGGCGGGCGCCGCGCAGGGAAGAAAACACGGCATGAAAGCCGAAGTCAAGGCGGTGATTGCAGCAGCGGCGGCGGTTGCCGGCGAAATGGCAAAGGTGCGCAAAGTGCGTATGCTGCCGGCGGCGCAGGATGCCGGAAGCGCGTGGTCGCAGCAGGGGCGCGTGGGCGTAGTCAGTTCGCACCATTTGCGTTGAGATTCTTAGGGCCCCTGACTTGATCGACGGTGCTTTGAAAGGGCACGACTTTAGTCGTGCCGCAGCGGAACGAAAAGAGCCACGGGCTTTAGCCCCTGAGGGAAGGTTTCTGGGGAGCAAAGCAGGGGCCTGCAAAGCTCTTGGAAACGGAAGGTCGCATTGAAGCTTCGCATCACTATCGACGGAACAACCTACGAGGCCGATGTAGAAGTGGTGGATGAGGGAGAAGAGTCTGAAGAAGGCGAAGGATCGCCTTACGAAGAACCCATCTACGCTGTCGATGAGCCAGACGCAGCCGGCCCGGCGAACGGCAACGAATGCCGCAGCCCGGTGATGGGGCTCGTCATCCGTGTTGAGGTTGAGGCCGGACAACAGGTTGAGGCCGGGCAACCCGTGATGGTGCTTGAAGCAATGAAGATGGAAACCCACATGACAGCTCCGCGCGCATGCAAAGTAAAAAGTGTACATGTCGCGCCCGGCGATCCTGTGAAGGTTGACCAACTTCTGATTGAGTTTGAGTGAAGGGCCGGAGATGAACTGCGCGCAGGACGATTTGAAAAGAATCCCGGGCATCAAGTTTGTAGATCACGTTGCGATTGCTGTAAAACAGGGCGAACTTGAGGGCCAGGTGAATGCGTACAAGCTAGTGGGCTTCAAAGAAATTCATCGCGAAGAAGTCCGCGGGACCGACCAGGTGCGCGAAGTTTTGCTCAGAATAGGCGAAGGCCCGAACCTGATCCAGTTGCTTGAGCCGCTCGCGCCGGATTCGCCGGTGCAAAAACTCATCGACAAAAATGGTGGGCGTGGCGGGATGGCGCATGTTGCATTTCGCGTTGAGAGTGCGCAGCGCGCCTACGACGCGATGAGAGAGAGCGGCTTCACGCTCATCGACAAGGCGCCGCGTCCAGGCTCGCGCGGAACGACGGTTTTCTTCGTGCATCCCAAGTCGCGCACCGAGTTCCCATTCGGGTTCCTGATCGAAATGGTTGAAGACGGCTGCAACTGCGATTGCGCGATTGCTAAGGAAGAGAAATGACGATTGCGCGCCTGCTCGAGGAGTTCCCAGCGGTTACCACCGCGGAGTGGGAAGCGGCCATTGCGCGCGACCTGAAAGGTGCGGACTACGAGAAAAAGCTCGTCTGGCGCACCGACGAGGGAATTGCTGTAAAGCCCTATTACCGGGCCGAGGATCTCATCGGCGTTACGGGACTCGATGTAAGGCCGGGGGGATTTCCTTACCGGCGAGGGGCGCAGGCTGAGGCCGGATGGAAGATTCGCGAAGAAATTAAGGCAGCCACCGCGGAAGTCGCAAATCGCGAAGCATGCGCGGCGGTGCACACCGGCGCTGAGGAGATTGCGTTCTCTCATTTACTGGTGCGCGGCGGGGCCGAGCTTGAAGTTGCGCTCGCAAATCTTGATGGGATTAGCGTGCACTTTGAGCGTGCCGGCAACGCGCTGATCGCAACGTTGTTTGAGAGGCTTGGCCGGCGGGAGCATGCGTCAGATGGCACAATATCGACAGGATGCGATCCACTCGCCGATGCAGATTTTACGGCGCAGGCAATTGCGCGCGCTCCGCATGGCTTTGTACCGTTCACCGTTGATGCTGGGCCATTCGAAGAGGACGGCGCAAACGCGGTGGAAGAGATTGGGCTGGCCCTGGCGGTTGGCGTCAGCGTACTTGCCGAGATGGATGCGCGTGGAGTGAGTGCGGATCGTGTAGCGGCCGCCCTCGGATTCCGGTTTGGGATTGGCGCTAACTTCTTCTTCCAGATTGCTAAGCTGCGCGCGTTCAGGTTGCTGTGGGCACGAGCGGTTGAGAGTTTTGGCGGAACGCACGATGCCGCGCGGACTCATATTACGGCGCGAACCTCGCGCTGGAACAAGACGGTCTACGATCCGCATGTAAACATTTTGCGCACAACAACTGAAGCGGTTGCAGCGGTGATCGGGGACGCCGATTCGATTGTTGTGGCTGCTTTCGACGAGTGTTACGAGGAGCCGGACGAGGCCGGCCAGAGGCTGGCGCGCAACACGCAACTGCTGCTGCGGCACGAGGCGATGCTGGGGCGCGTGGCAGATCCGGGCGCGGGCGCGTATTACATCGAGCATCTCACCGACTCGTTGGCTCACGAAGCATGGAAGTTGTTGCAGGAGATCGAAGCCGGCGGCGGGTTCAGCAAGCTGTGTGCCGAGGGCTGGGTGGCCGAAAAGCTGGCGCGAAGCTTGGCGACACGCGAGAAGGCTGTGGCATCGCGAAAGCGCGTGTTCACGGGAACGAGCTTTTACGCGAACCCCGCCGAGCATGTACTCGAGAATATTGATTTCGAGCGCGTGAACGCGGGGCATCGCGGCGCGCGCATATATGAGCAAATGAGACTGCGGACCGAGCGCCACATCATTGCCGGGGGACGAGCGCCGCAGGTGTTGCTGGCTGAGATTGGCGACGCCAAGATGCGCGGGGCGCGGTCGACTTTTGCGGCAAACTTTTTTGCGTGCGCAGGATTCCCCACAACGGTGCGGCGATTCAAAAACGGTCAAGAAATCGCCGGCGAGAATGCCGATCTGATTGTTCTGTGCAGCTCAGATGCGGAGTATGAGGGGATTGCAACGGCGCTGATGGGCAGTTTGAAGGCCTTGGGAATCCAATTGCCTGTGATTGTCGCGGGAAATCCCGAGAGCGCAGAGTCGTTGAGGGCGCTAGGCGTTGCCGATTTTATACATGTGCGTAGCAATCCGATTGAAGTGCTGACGAAGTGGCAGGAGAGATTGGGGATTTGAAGTTTCGCGGTATCCCAGACCCCCAAAAGCGAGGGATCCGGGGCAACCGGCAAGAGGCTAGGAGCTGAATTTGCGGCCCGATTTTACAAAAATCGACTGGCGGAGCGAGGTGGAGGCAAAGCCTGCGGGCACCGCGCCTCATGGCCAAGAATGGCTCTCGCCCGAGCACATCGCCATCAAGCCCTGCTACTCGCATGAAGATCTTCAAGGCCTGGAACATCTGGATTTTGCGGCGGGCATTCCACCGTTTTTGCGCGGACCCTATAGCACCATGTATGCGTTGCAGCCGTGGACGATACGGCAGTACGCGGGGTTCTCGACGGCTGAGGAGTCGAATGCGTTTTATCGCCGCAATCTTGCCGCGGGACAGCGTGGGCTCTCGGTGGCGTTCGACTTGGCCACCCACCGTGGCTACGACTCCGACCACGAGCGTGTCGCTGGGGACGTGGGCAAGGCCGGGGTGGCGATCGATTCGATCCTCGATATGAAGATCCTGTTCGACAAGATTCCGCTCGACCGAATGTCGGTGTCGATGACCATGAACGGCGCGGTGCTGCCTATCATGGCGTTCTACATTGTGGCTGCTGAAGAACAGGGCGTAAAGCCCGAGGCGCTGAGTGGAACTATTCAGAACGACATTCTGAAAGAGTTCATGGTGCGCAACACCTACATCTATCCGCCCGCGGGTTCGATGCGCATCATTGGCGACATATTTCGCTACTGCGCTGCCAAAATGCCGAAGTTCAATTGCATCAGCGTGAGTGGATATCACATGCAGGAAGCGGGCGCGACCGCCGAGATCGAGTTGGCCTACACGCTGGCCGATGGCCTGGAGTACCTGCGCACCGGCGTCAACGCCGGCCTTGACGTTGACAGCTTTGCTCCGCGCATTTCGTTTTTCTGGGGCGTCGGCATGAATCCGTTTATGGAGATTGCCAAGATGCGCGCGGCACGCATGCTGTGGGCCAAATTGGTGAAGGGTTTCGGCGCCAGGAATCCCAAATCGCTTGCGCTGCGCGCGCACTCGCAGACTTCTGGCTGGAGTTTGACGGCGCAGGACCCATACAACAACGTGGTGCGCACCTGCGTTGAAGCAATGGCCGCGGCCTTCGGGCATACCCAGAGCCTGCATACCAATGCGCTCGACGAAGCGCTGGCGCTGCCTACCGATTTCTCGGCACGCATAGCGCGCAACACGCAGATTTACCTGCAGCAAGAAACGGGGATTACGCATGTGGTTGACCCGTGGGCCGGCTCGTATTACGTTGAGCGGCTTACTCACGAGCTGATGCACGCTGCGTGGGAACTGATCGAGGAAGTTGAAGGCCTGGGAGGAATGGCGCGAGCCATCGAAACCGGTTTGCCCAAGATGCGCATTGAAGAGGCTGCGGCGCGAAGACAGGCTCGAATCGACTCCGGGCTCGACACGATCATCGGCGTGAATGCATACGCGGCTTCTGAAGAGCCGCAGATTCCCGTGCTCGACATCGACAATGGTGCTGTGCGCGAGTCGCAGATTTGCCGGCTCGAGCAATTGAAGAGCGAGCGCAATGGCGACGCAGTACGTGAGTCTCTGGATGCGCTGCGGCATTGCGCGGAGAACGGCGACGGAAACCTGCTGGAGCATGCCATCGACGCGACTCGGAAGCGCGCGACGCTGGGTGAAATCTCGACCGCCCTCGAAGCAGTGTGGGGGCGCTACGAAGCTTCAACGCACACGGTCTCGGGTGTGTATGCGGCTGCGAGCATGAGTCACGACTTCAAAAAAGCGCGGCGGATGGTCGAGGATTTTGAAAAGGCCGAAGGGCGCAGGCCGCGCATCCTGGTGGCGAAGATGGGCCAGGATGGACACGATCGCGGCGCGAAGGTGATCGCGACGGCGCTCGCCGATATCGGATTCGACGTGGACATGGGGCCGCTCTTTCAGACGCCGCGCGAAGTTGCACGTTTTGCCGTGGAAAGCGACGTTCACGCCGTGGGCGTGTCGAGCCTGGCCGCGGGACACAAGACCCTGGTGCCGCAACTCATCGGTGAGTTACGCAAGCGCGGGCGCGAGGACATCCTTGTGGTCGTGGGCGGCGTCATTCCGCCGCAGGATTACGAGTTCCTGTACAAGGCGGGCGTGGTGGGAATCTACGGGCCGGGCACGGTGATCACCAAGGCCGCGCAGCATATAGTTGAAACGCTGAGCGCGAGCCTGGTGGGCGCGCGAGGTTGAGGCAGATGAAAAGCGCGCTGAGCGAACGGCGAGGAGTGGCGCTACCCGAAGCGCCGCGCGCTGAGAAGCCCCGTACTAAATACACCCGCGAGCAATATGTTCAAGGGATCGTCAGCGGCGACCGCGTAATGCTGGCGCGGGCCATCACACTGATTGAGAGCGCGCGCGAAGCCGACCGCGAACTGGCTGCGCTGATTCTGGAAGATTGCCTGCCGCACAGCGGCAACTCGCTGCGCGTTGGCATCACCGGAGTGCCGGGCGGCGGCAAGAGCAGTTTGATTGAGGTGCTGGGTCGATTCCTGGTTACAGAGCGGCAGCAGAAGGTTGCCGTGCTGGCCGTCGATCCCACCAGCCAGATTTCTGGCGGCAGCATTCTGGGCGACAAGACGCGCATGACGGCGCTGGCGGCGAGCGAAAACGCGTTCATCAGGCCCTCGCCAACGCGTGGAGCAGCCGGCGGCGTTGCGCAGTGCACGCGCGAGGCCATGCTGTTGTGCGAGGCGGCCGGTTACTCAAACGTGCTGGTTGAGACCGTTGGCGTGGGGCAGACCGAGACCGCTGTGCGCGGGATGGTGGACTTCTTTCTACTGGTAACGCTGGCCGGCGCGGGCGACGAACTGCAGGGAATCAAGCGCGGCGTCATGGAGCTGGCCGACGCTGTTGTGGTGAACAAGGCCGACGGCGCAAACGTGAAGGCGGCCGAGAAGGCGCGAAGCGACATTGAAAATGCGCTGCATCTGTTTCCCATGGCGGATTCCGGGTGGAGTCCGCGCGTGCTCACTTGCTCGGCGCGGACCGGCAACGGCATTCGCGAATTGTGGAGCGTGGTGGAAGAGCACGCAGCACTGACGCGCGGCAATGGCTGGCGCCAGGCGGCGCGAAACCAGCAGCAGCGGCAGTGGATGCGCGAGCTGATTCAGCACGGGCTGCGCCAGCATTTCGAAGCCGATTCGCGAGTGCAGCAGCGGATGGCAGTGCTGGAGCGCGAGGTTGTAGAAGGGCAGACAACGTCGTTTCACGCCGCGCAGATGCTGCTGGATGTGTACCTGAAGTCCAAGTGAACGGCCTAGCTTTTTTGCTGCTTCACCAGCGCTTCGAACACGTCGTCGAGTGCGGATTCCCACGATGCGAGTTCGACGCCGAAACGCGCTTGCAGTTTTTCGTTTGAGAGAACCGAATTGTGCGGCCGCTTCGCCGGTGTGGGATAGGCGCTGGTGAGGATCGGAGTGAGTTCCGGGGCCTTGGCGCCTAATAATTCCGAGGCGCGCGTGAAGATGGCATCCGCGAATCCGTACCATGAAGTCGATCCTGAGCAGGTCATGTGATAGAGGCCGGCCCACGAAGCCGGGTCGCCGAATTTGCCGTTCAGAATTCCGCTGACGATGGAATGGGTGGCGCCGGCCAGTTGGCTTGAAGTGGTGGGCGCGCCGACTTGGTCATCCACAATCGAAAGCTGATCGCGCTCCTGCCCCAGGCGCAGCATGGTGAGCAGGAAATTCTTGCCGTGGCTGCCGTAGACCCAGCTGGTGCGAAAAATGAGGTAGTTGCCGCCCACCGACTCAACTGCCTGTTCGCCGGCGAGCTTGGTATCTCCGTACACGCTGAGCGGATTGGGAGCGTCGGTCTCCACCCACGGGCTCGTCTTCGATCCATCGAAAACGTAGTCGGTGGAGTAGTGGACCAGCAACGCCTTCGAGCGCAAACACTCTTCGGCCATGATGCGCGGAGCCTCTGCGTTAACGGCGTGAGCGAGCTCCGGCTGCGACTCGGCCCGATCGACGGCCGTGTAGGCGGCGGCGTTGAGAATTACGTGTGGGTTGGTTTCGCGGATGAAGTCGCGGAACTGCGCGGCGTTGGTAATGTCCACCGCGGGCAGATCGACCGCGGTAATTGAGCCGACGCCGGCAAAACTCTTTTGAAGCTCGACGCCAAGCTGACCGGCCGAGCCCACGATGAGGATGCGAAGCTGACTTGCATTTTTATCTCGGTCTTGCGTCACATCCTCATTCATCTGTAGTCGCCTCGTGCGCGAGTTGCGCCCTTGACCATCATACCGAGCTAATTCGAACCGCGGCTCGCGGGGGGCACAATGCCGTTCATGCGCAGATACTCAACCATTTGTCCGTAGTGATCCAACATGTGCGCCATTCCCCCGGCGGCCATCCCGGCGCGGGTACCGCTTGCTGTGGTGATGAATGCATTTTCCGGGGTGATTGCATTCACGTATGCGTGCGCCCGCGCGAGCGAGTCCTTCAATGCCGCTAGAATTTCAGCCTTGGTTTTCAGCTTTTCGATGTTGGCGCGAATATCTGTGAGCGGTGTCGCGGGATCGTGGAAGTAGTACAGGTTCGCCTCGGTCACATGCTTCACCTGTTCGCCAAATGTCCGCACTCCTTTAAATTCCCCCTGGGTGGGAGCGAAGTCGTATTTGTCGTCGGGCATGGCCTCGGCGGCGGAGACGAACTCGGTTTCAATTGTGGTTAGCAGCTTGCCATATATCTGAGCCGGGGGCACTAGGGTGCCGATAGCGGGCTTGGCGGGCGCGGGCGTTTGTGCCACTCCAAGCGTAGAGAGAGCGAGAAGCAGGGTACAGATGCAGGCTTTGCATCCAACTCGGTTTATTTCAGACATTTTCAATCCTCCAGCGGATTCGGGGCCGTGTGAAGGCAATTTATCAGATCGGGGTCAAGTTTGAAGGCTCAAATTGTGGCCGGCCGGGCAGGGGAGGCGGACGAGCCAAATTCCCCGTACAATTAATAGTGGAGAGCATTGCTTTTGAATCGCGTGTACATGGACGCCAACGCCACCACGCCTCTGTTACCCGAGGTGATGGATGCGATGCGTCCGTATTGGATGGAAGTGTATGGCAATGCTTCGTCGATTCACCGGCAGGGGCAGGAAGCCCGGATGGCAGTCGACCACGCCCGAGAGGCAATCGCGCGCCTCTTCAACTGCCGCGACTCCGAGGTTGTATTCAACTCGGGCGGTACCGAGGGCGACAATACGGCAGTCTTCGGTCTGCTCAAGGCCGGCGACCACTTCATCACCACTTCGATTGAGCACTCGGCGGTACTGCGGGCGGCCGAACGAGTGGCCGAACGCGGAGTCGAAGTGACGTTCGTGGCTCCGCGGCCGGATGGGCTGATCGATCCCGAAGTGATCAGGCGCGAGTTGCGCCCGAACACGCGCTTAATCAGCGTGATGCTGGCCAACAACGAGACCGGCGTGCTGCAGCCAGTTGAAGAGATCGGCAAGATTGCGGCCGAGGCGGGCGCGTTTTTCCATATAGATGCGGTGCAGGGTGCGGGCAAGGTTGCCATCGACGTGCGGCGGATTGGCTGCCACCTGGCGTCAATCAGCGCGCACAAGATGCACGGGCCCAAGGGCGCGGGCGCGATGTACGTGAAGCGCGGCACGCCGATAGAGCCCTTGCTGGTGGGCGGAAGCCATGAGCGCAAACAGCGTGCAGGCACTGAGAACGTAACTGGAATTGTGGGACTGGGACGTGCGGCAGAACTGGCGATGGAGAGCCTGGAAGACGGAACGATTGAGCGGCTCGCTGGGTTGCGCGACCGGCTTGAGGCGGGCTTGCTTAGCATTGATGGAACGAGATTGAATGGCGCTGGCGCTCCGCGGGTAGCCAACACTGCGAATATTACCTTCGACCAGCTTGAGGGCGAGGCTCTGGTTATCGCGCTCGATTTGAGGGGCGTTGCGGTGAGTGGCGGGTCGGCTTGCCACTCGGGCGCAACCGAGCCGAGCCACGTGCTGATGGCGATGGGTTTGGACAGGCACGCGGCGCTGGCGAGTTTGAGATTCAGTTTGTTGAAGACGGCGACGGATGCGGATGTGGAGCATGTGCTGAAAGTGGTGCCCGAAGCAGTGGAGAGGCTGAGGGCAATGGCTCCGGTAGGGTGAAAAAGCTGCCAGCTTCAGCTTTTTCACCATAAAAGCGAGCAATAGTTAGAAGTAATGAATATCGCCAGTGCGAGGACGAGCTGAAGGCTGAGAACTGAAAGCTTTTTTATGACTGAGAACGCCACCATTGCCGTAGCCATGTCTGGAGGGGTTGATTCCTCGACGGCGGCGGCGATGCTCGCCCATTCGGGCGTGACCGTGGTCGGCCTTACGCTGCAGCTCTGGGATCAGACGCGGCTCGCGGGCAAGCATGGGATTCCTGATGCCCCTAAGGCCGGTCGCTGCTGCTCCATTGATGACGTGTACGATGCGCGCCGCGTGGCCGAGCACCTGGGCATTCCCTATTACATCGTCAACCAGGAAGAGCGGTTCGAGCGTGACGTGGTGCGGCCGTTTGTTGATGAGTATCTCGCCGGGCGCACGCCGATTCCCTGCTCGCTATGCAACAACCATTTGAAGTTCGATCAATTGCTGAAGACTGCGCGCAGCATTGGCGCAGATCGGATTGCCACCGGACACTACGCGGTGAATGAATACGACGAGAAGCGGGGCCGCTGGATTCTGAAGCGGCCCGCGGACCTGGCTAAGGACCAGACATATTTCCTGTTTGGGCTGACGCAGGGGCAGTTGTCGCGCACATTGTTTCCGCTAGGGCACATGACCAAGCCGGAGGTGCGCAACGTTGCACGCGAGCATGGATTGCGGCTGGCTGAGAAGCCCGACTCGCAGGAGATCTGCTTCATCCCCGGCGGCGACTACAAGCAGTTTTTGACGGCGTATCTCGAGGAGCAGGGCCGGTCAATGCCAGATTCCGCCGGCGAGTTGGTTGCTTCAAATGGAGAAGTGATCGGGCGGCATGAGGGGATTTCGAACTTCACCGTGGGGCAGCGCAAGGGATTGAAGGTTGCGTCGCCCTCGCCGCTGTACGTGCTGAACATCGATCAAGCGAGCCACCGCGTGACGGTGGGCGCCGATGCGGAGCTGGCTACGCGAACGCTGCGCGCGCGACGGCTGAACTGGATCAGCATTCCCGAGTTGACGGCGCCGATGCGCGTGCGCGCGAAAATCAGGCACCGGCACGAGCCGGCCTGGGCAACGCTGGAGCCGGCCGGGCCGGACGAGGTGGTTGCGACTTTCGACGAACCGCAGCGCGCGGTCACGCCGGGCCAGTCGGCCGTTTTCTATGACGGCGACGAGGTGGTTGGCGGCGGTTGGATCTTCTGAAGTAGCGCATCAGCGAGTCGGCGCAGAAATACTAGCAGCACAAAATAATGCGGTTAGTAGGCTCGGGCCTAGCGCGTCGTCCAGGCCATGCCGTCGGGGTTGCCGCCGGGCTCGATGCGGCCCACAATCGTGAAAGTCTTGAGGTCGATTACAGCCACATTGTTGTCGGGGCTGCAGGCAACGTATGCTCGCGCACCGTCAGGCTGTACAAGCACTCCGCCTGAGCCGTGGCCTGTCGTGATGCGATGGATGACCTTGCGCGTCGCGACATCGACGATGACGAGATCGGGGCCGGCAGAGATGAGAGCCAGCTTGCCATCGGGCGTGAATTTGAGCCGGTTGGCGCGTTGCGCGCCTGCATCGATCGTGGCCGTCACCTTTTTCTCATTCACGTCGACGATGTAGACCTTGCCGTCAACGGGGCTCACGGTCCAAGCTTGCTTCAGGTCGGGCGTTACGTCGAAGCCTTCGTTGCGCTCGCCGGCCGTGATGTTTGTAAGCTGCCAGTCGCCGCCTGGCGGCATAGGCGGCGGGCCCATCGGTGGCCCACCTGCGCCCGGAGGCGGAGGCATTGAGCCGGGGGGCGGACCCGGACGGCCTTCAACTTTATCAAGAATTGTGACCGTTCCCGAGTTCACGTTGGTGGTCACGATTCGGCGCGCGCCGGGAAAAACATAAATCATGTGAGTGCGATTTTGCCCGATGCCCATGATCCAGTCGATTGTGCCGGAGGCAGGATCGTAACTGCCGATGACCTTGGCTGCTTCGGCCGTGAACCAGACCTTGCCGTCCTGAAACATGAGCCCATGAGGACCGCGCATTGCGCCCAGATCGATCGGCGTGAGCTGTTTTTGCGCAATCAGATCGATGGGCGTGATGGTGTGGTAGGCGCCGAAGCCGTAGTTCGATACGTACGCGGTTTTGCCGTCAGCCGAGGCCACCACTTCATGCGGATCTTCGCCGACCGGGACGTGGCCAACAATCTGCAGCGTCGATGGATCTACGATGGCCAGCGCGTGGTCGCTTTTTGAGAGAATGAGCAGCGCCGGCGAAGGCGTGCTTTGCGCGGCGCTCGAAAGTACCGCAATAGGCGCTGCGGCGAGCAGCACAAAACAGGGGAGTAATTTCACTGCGCGACCTCCGCGATCGATAACAGGGGAACAACACGCCAACCCGGGTCTAGATAAACATTCCCGAATCGCCCTGGCTGCCTTTTGCCGGCGGTTTGGGAGCCGGGGCCTGGGGCGCGCGCAGGTTCTCAACAACGGCCCGGACGGCGGCCAGTATGCCGGTAACCTGGCGCAGCGGTATCGTCACGGTATTGTTCACAATCGCTCCAGCGCGGTCCACCTTGTCGAGCGCCGATGTGAGCATGAAGTCAACGCGGCCAGCCTGGTGTCGCGCCCGCTCGCTGATTTCGGTCACCGTGGCCTCCACGTTGTTAGTCTGTTCGCGAAGTGAGTGAGTGAACGCCGCCAGATCGTCGGTAGTGGATTCAATCTTGGGTCCAACGCGAACCAGCAGCTCGTGGGTTTGATTGATGAGCGGCGTTACGGAATCGCGAATCTCGTTGAGATCCTCACGCACTGCGGCAGCCGCCTTGCGAACGCCAAACAGGATTACGATGAGCAGGATGACCTGGAGCAGAAGCGTTCCCGCGACGACGGCGGCTACAACAATTTGGAGGGTTTGAGGATCGAAATGTGACATTTTAGTGGTCTCGCATTTTTGGCCCGCAGCAGTATTCGGTTTTGTGAGATGGCGAATGCCGCAAGGCCAAGGGAAGCATAGTGCTAAGAGCCAAGAGGCGGCAAGAGGCAAAGGCTCAAATACCTGAAGAGACTTTGCCGGTGCAAACAGCCCGCCTTCCCGGGCATGCGACCGGCAACCTGGCCCCGGGGTAATCGGCAGGCTGGACTAATCTTGCAACGCGGCGCCCGCCGAGGCGCTGCGCAGGCCGGGTAAGAAAGCCCGCCCAGGCCAAATGTATCTGGACCTCAATCCTGACCTCATTCCCACAGCAAGCTGCAGAAGGTGCCGTTGCGAGGGGGACGCAGCGACCCCGGAATGGAATCCACTTTAAACCGGATTCTGGAGTCGCCGCGATCGCCTTGGACCCAACAGCCTTGCGGGGAATGAGATGGGCATGTGCCCGCGCCGCATGCGGTTTACGATTCGTCGTGAACCTCGTCTTCGGGGTTGGAAACGGTTGCGCGGTATGCCTGACGGCCTGCGTCGACTGCCGCACTTACTCGGCCCGACTGTTCCGCCACCAGATTCTTGCCGCGCTCCACAAACTCCTCCCACTGCGCGCGCCCGCGATCGACCACCTCGCGGCCACGATCGACATACTCGCCCACCTGGTCCTTGCCCTTGTCCACAATCACGCTCATCTTTTCCTTACCCTTCTCGACGAGCTCGCCTACACTTTCCGCCGCCTGCCGGCTCTTGACGCGAAGATACTCCGAGCCTTCACGCGCGCCCCTTGCGATATCCTCGCGAGTCTCTTTGCCGCTCTTGGGAGCATAGAGAATACCAGCGAGTGCGCCGATGCCCAATCCTGCCAGGAACCAAGCCAGTCCGGATGATTTGTCTTCTGCCATAACAGTGAACCCCTTTCATCTCTTTGCAAAAACAACTGAGGGAATCAAAATCCCCTCCAGTGTATCGCAAATGAATACGAGGCGTTGTGATGCGGGGAGCGCGCAATGTGTTGGCAGGTAACCTTAATTCGTTACCCGGGCCCAGCCCGGCAGATGGCGGGAGTGCGGCGGCAAGTGATGAGCGTCGCTGCGTTTACAAGCCGTTAACCAGATTTTCGAGCGCAGGCGCCAGCCAGAACCTCAGCAAAGTGCAGGGCCGTCCGACCTGAGAGCTGATTGATTTGCTCGCGGCAACTAAAGCCGTCGGCGACGATGATGGTCTGAGGCCCTGCGGCTTCAACAGCGGGAAGCAGGCCCTGGCTGGCGATGGTCTTCGATACGGCAATTTTGGTCGCCTCAAAGCCAAACGGACCGGCCATGCCGCAACAGCCGGCCTCGATCAGGTTAATGCTGGCGCCGGTTTTGCCGAGAAGCGCGATCTCGTTTGCCGGCCCGCCGAAGACCGCTTTGTGGTGGCAGTGACCGTGCACGAGGATCTGCGAACCGGCGAGGCTGTCTGGGGCGAAGTTGGGCGCATGGGCAGCGAGGAAGTCGGCAAGCAGCCAGACGTTTTCACTCAGGCGCTTTGCCCGGGCGTCGTTGGGAAGAAGCTCGAGCAGCTCGTCCTTGAAAACGCTGGCGCAGCTCGGCTCGAGAAAGATGAAGGGAAGTCCGGAGTCGATTGCAGGCGCGACGCTAGTGAGGACATTGGCTAAATAGGAGCGCGCCGAATCGAGGAGTCCGAAGTCATAGAGCGGCCGGCCGCAGCAAATGTGGCCGCGCGGAGTTTGTACGTTGAACCCCGCTGCGGTAAGAACGGTGTGGGCGGCGGAAAGCGTGCCGGGGTGGTAGTAGTTGTTCCACGTGTCGGGCCAGAGGAGGACGGAACGCGGGGAGTCTGCTTTTGTGGTATCCCGGGTCTGAGAATCCAGACCTGGGGCACCCACGTTCCTGGTTGAACGGCGAGTGCTTTGGAAGGACTTTGGCGCCAGGCGCGGCAGTTGGCGCTCGGCGGCTACCCCGGCGATGCGCTTGATGAGCGGGCTGGTCAGCGGCCCGGTCAGGATGGCGTTGGTGAGCGCGGGCGCTATCGAGCCGTAACGCGCGAGCTTGTCGGCAAAACCAAATATGTAGTGGTGCAGCGGGTGCAGGCGGCCCTTGTAGCGCTGGGCCAGGAACTCCGATTTGTAAGCGGACATGTCCACCTGCACCGGGCACTCCGATTTGCAGGCCTTGCAGCTCAGGCAAAGGTCGAGAGCATCGTTGACGGCGTTGCTCTTGAAGCCTTCGCTTTGCAGTGAGCCGGCCAGCATCTCCCAAAGCAAATGCGCTCGTCCGCGGGTGGAGTGCTGCTCTTCGCCGGTGGCGCGGTAACTGGGGCACATGACTCCACCCACCGTGTTGCGGCATGAGCCCACTCCGACGCAACGCTCGGTGGCGCGGGTGAGGGAGCCATTGTCCTTCGTAAACGCGAAACTGGTCTCCCCGGTCTCCAAGTGCGAGGGGCCGGGGGCACCCACTTTTTCAGTGATCGCAGCTTCAGTGGCCGCAGCATGACGCAGGTTTTCGATAGGGTCGTAAACCCGCACCGCATCGCTGAGCTTGCCGGGATTCATGCGGTTGTCGGGATCCCACAGGGTCTTGAACTCGCGGAATGCCTTAATGAGCTCATTGCCAAACATGCGGGGCAACAGGGCCGCGCGAGCCTGGCCATCTCCATGCTCGCCGCTTATCGAGCCGCCAAACGAAATCACCACGTCGGCGGCCCGCTCAATGAATTCGCGGAATTTCTCTATTCCCTTTTGAGTAGAGAAGTCGAAATTGATGCGCATGTGCACGCAGCCCTGGCCGTAGTGGCCGTAGAGCGGACTGCGGTAGCCGTATCCGGCCATCAGTTTGGTAATCGCGCGCAGATAGTTGCCGAGCTGCGCGGGCGGAACGGCGGCGTCTTCCCACCCCTCCCAGCGGTCGGGCTCGCCGGGCACAAACACCATGGCGCCGAGCGCGGACTCCCGAACATGCCAGACCGACTTTGCTTCTTCGGGCGTGCAAATGTGGGCTGCAGGTGGGTGAGGCCACGACTGGGAGGCGCGCGCAACCTTTTCAGCCTGTGCTTGCGCTTCTTCAGGCGACCAGGCTCCCATTTCGACCAGCAGAAAGCCGGTGCCCTGCGGAAGCCGGTCAAGATCTCGAAGCGCCAATCCTTTGCGGCGCATGAAATCCACCAGCAGATGATCGAAGCCTTCAAGGCCGATGGGCTTGTGCTCGAGCGCATGCGGCACGGCATCTGCTGCGGTGAAGGCATCTTCGAATCCCAGCACGGTGAGCACGCGAAAAGGCGGGCTGGCCGTGAGGTTCAATGTTGCCGAAACGATGTTGACGCAGGTGCCTTCTGAGCCCACCAGCGCGCGTGCCACGTGGAAATGGTTCTCGTGCAGAAGCTGGTCGAGGTTGTAGCCGGATACGCGGCGGGGAATGTTGGGGAACTTTTCGCGAATGAGCGACGCATAACGGTGTCGGAGCCGGGCCAGTCCAGCATAAAGTTGACCCACGCGGCCGCCGCCGCTAATCAGCGCCTCAATCTGCTCGGGCGGCGTCGCTCCCACCGTGAGCCGCGTGCCGTCGTAAAGCACCACGTCGAGAGTTTCAACATTGTCCACCACTTTGCCGCCCAGCAATCCGTGCACGCCGCAACTGTTATTGCCGATCATGCCGCCCAGTGTGCAGCGCGAATGCGTCGCTGGATCGGGCGCGTAGGTGAGGTGATGAAGCTCGGCCGCATCGCGTAGCCGGTCGAGAACAATGCCAGGCTCGACGCGCGCCAGCCGCTTCGCGGGATCTAAATCCTGAATTGAGTCCATGAAGCGCGAGTAGTCAAATACCACCGCGACATTCACGCATTGGCCGGCGAGGCTGGTTCCTGCTCCGCGGGGCAGCACCGCCGCCCCAACCTGCCGGCACGCAGCCAACGCAGCTTCAACGTCCCCCGCGTCGCGCGGGAAAACCACGCCGATAGGAAGCTGACGATAATTCGATGAATCAGAAGCGTAGAGAGCGCGCGACCCCGCATCGAATCGCACTTCACCGCGCAGGGATCGTTTCAGCAGACTTTCCAGTTCGCGATGTGCCGAGAATTGTTCGTGCTCGAGCCGCGTGCTATCGAGCCGAGATTGAAGAATTGCGAACGGAGAATTGCTCACCAAAGAATGGTAGCGCGTTGGGGACCAGTTGCACCGGCTTCCGATGGAATCAGAATCCGCTGAGTCTGGCGAGCGCAAAGCCTCCGCGAAGGTTCGCTACATCCTCGAAACCGCTTCCCTTGAGCGCGCAAGCGGCCAGATAGCCGCGCTGGCCCTTGTGGCAATAGATCAGTATTTTGCGATCGCGCGGCAGCTCGCCGAGCCGGTCGCGGAGTTGGCCCAGTGGAATATTCACGGCATTCGGGAGCGCGCCGGAGTCGGCCACTTCGTTGTTCTCGCGCACGTCCAGCAGGAACTCGCCGTTGGGCTTCCAATCTTCGGGTGAAATGGTGGCCACATCCCCACGCACAATGTGATCGGCAACAAATCCCGCGGTGTTGACCGGGTCGTTGGCCGAGCCGAAGGGCGGCGAGTAGGCCAAGTCGAGGCTCTCCAGATCGAATACCGTCATTTTCCCCGCGATGGCCGTGGCAAAGACATCGGTCCGCTTGTCCACGCCGTCTTCGCCTACGATCTGCGCGCCGAGCAGTCGGCCGGTTCCGTCTTCGGCGATGATTTTGATCATCATCGTTCGCGAGCCGGGGTAATAGCCCGCGTGATTTGGGTCAATCGTAACGCTCGTGAAAAAACTGAAACCCGCTTTGGCAGCCTGCGCGCTGTTGAGGCCCGTGAATCCCGCGGTCATGTGCAACACGCGGACAATCGAGGTTCCAAGCGCGCCGGGATAAATAAAGTGCCCGCCCGCGGCGTTGGCTCCCGCAATGCGCCCCTGGCGATTGGCAGGGCCTGCCAGTGGAATGCGCGTGCGCGCGCCGGTGAGCATGTGAGTGGTTTCGGCGGCATCGCCCACGGCGTAGATGTCAGGGTCAGAGGACTCCATGCGAGCATTCACCTTCACGCCGCCGGTGACGCCGATCTCAAGCCCTGCTTGCCGGGCCAGCTCGACCTCGGCGCGAACGCCAACGCTGAGCAGGATCAATTCTGCTGGAACGAATGCGCCATCGGCCAGCTCCACGCCCTCCGGGCTGAAGCACCGTGCTTCAGTGCCCGTCAAGATGGTGAATTCGTTGCCGCGAACACGATTCTGCAAATGCATGGCCACGTCGTTGTCGAGCAGCGGAAGAATGTGCGGGAGCTTCTCGATCACAGTCACCTGCATGCCGCGGCGATGAAACGCTTCGGCCATTTCCAGGCCGATAAACCCGCCGCCAATCACAGCGGCTGTCTTCGGCTGGCGCTTGTCAGCGAACGCAATCACGCGATCCATATCGGGTACGTCGCGGAGAGTAAACACGTTGGGCAGATCTGCGCCTTCGATTGAGGGAACAATTGGCTTTGCTCCCTGGCTCAATATCAGCTTGTCGTAGGGGAATACTTCTTCGGAGCCATCGCCGCGGCGCACCCGGATTGTCTTGCTGGACCGGTCGATGGAGACCACTTCGCGATTCACGTAGACGTAAACGCGCGAGCGGGCCCACATTTTCTCCGGGGTCATGATCAGGAGCTTTGAGCGGTCCTTGATTTCGCCGGCGATGTGGTAAGGCAGGCCGCAATTGGCGAACGAGCTGTATGGGCCGCGTTCGAAGACGTGGATCTCGGCCGATTCATCGACGCGCCGGGCGCGGGTAGCTGCAGATGCGCCGCCCGCTACGCCGCCGACAATCACAATCCTGCGTGCAGTCTTCATTTTCTATTCCTCACAGCGATTGCAGGAACTCGCCTGCTGCCCATGGTTCCATGGCATCCTGGCTAGTAATAACGCCATTCCACAAGTACCGGTGACACCGGCGAACAGCAGTCCGCAACCGAGCAAAAGGGGCACGGCCGCGAACCAGGGATGTAAGGCGAGCGCCAGAATCGCACCGATGGCATTAAGCGATCCAACCACAATCTGAACTTGCCGCATGATTGGAAGCACGCTGCGAGCGCCATGGTGAACCGGAAGTCCGGCGTCGATCCATGCCTGCGTGCCGCCCTCAACCAGGACACAGTCGTTGCATCCGGCGCGCTCGAATTGCTCAATGGCTTTGCTCGCCCGGATGCCGGCCTGGCAGAGTACGTAGATCGGCGTGCCCGGCTTGTGTTGCGCTAGAACGGTTTCTACCTTCAGTGTGTTGAGTGGGATCAATTTTGCGCCCGGCACGTGCGCGCTGGCATATTCTGAAGGTGTGCGCACATCCAGCAAATCATGGGCATCGCCGGCACCGAAAATGGCCGCAAGTGCGGCGGGAGAAATGGAAGAGGACTTGATTTCGATCATGTTATATATTACTATATGATCAATCAGTGATATATGTCAAATGCCAGAACAACCCGCGAACTCAACGATGCCGACCTGGAAAAGGTAGCGGGGCAATTCCGCCTGCTTGGCGAGCCCATGCGCCTGAAGATTCTGCAGGCGATCTGCCAGAAGCCGCTGACGGTTGGCGAGATTGTAGCTGCCACCGGTGCGACGCAATCGAATATCTCAAGGCATCTTTCGCTGATGGCAGCGGCGGGAGTCATCAAGCGCAAGAGGGACGGCCTTTTTGTTTATTACGGGATGAGCAATCCGCTGACCATGAAGCTTTGCGAACTGGTGCACAAGGAACTTCTGCACAAATAGTAAGCTCTGGATGGTGCAATGTGGATTTCTTGATTGGGCCGGTGAAAGAGCTTACGAAGTAACCGCAGAGCTCATCCCGCCAAGCAGTTTATCAATCACATCGGCCGCAGTGTATGAACTCGCACCCGGAGCCAGAAACTGCCCCACAGTGTTCAAATCGTCGCCCACTGTCACCAGCGCCGGCTCGGTCGCGCCGCCACTCCGTATCTGCGCTTTGCCCACGTTGGCCATCAGCGCGTTACACAGGCATTTGCGGCCCACTGTCTCCTCCGGCGTGCCGCCTTTGGCCATGTAATTGTTCAGCGGCTCCGCCGAGCAGCGATAGCCTTCCTTGCCTTCGGGCGTCGCGTATGGCTCGCGCAGAAATCCGAGATCGCACAAGCGCGGCCGTGCCTCATATACGCCTGTTTCCGATGAGGTTCCTTCCAACTGAGCAACCTTGAATGGAAAGCCGGTGGGCGACGCCAGTGGATCGGTGAACACTACCGCATTTTTCGCTGCAGCCTGCGCCAGAAGTTGCTTCTTCAAGTCGTCGCGCAGCCCTGACTCCTCGCTGAACGCGAACGCGGTGCCTACTTGCACCCCGGACGCGCCTTCCGCGAGCGCCTCGCGCAGTTTTTCCGGACTCCCATAGCCGCCCGCGAGCCAGAACGGGACCCCGAGCGCGCGCAGACCGGCAAGATCCACGCGATCCCGCTCGCCGTACACGGGTTCACCCGATTCGGTCAGTTGCAGCTTTCCGCGCGGTGGCGCATTGTGCCCGCCGGCCGTGGGGCTCTCGATCACAAATCCATTCACCTTGCCTGAGGCACGCCGCAGCATGGTGGTAGCCAGCGTGTTCGACGAAACAATCGCCAGGAATTTAGGCCGGGTCAGCTTGGGAAGCGGCCCTTCGGCATAATCCGCGGGATCGAAGCGCATCTTCGTGTCAAAGTCTGCTGCCGCGCCGGTTACCGAAAGCTTGTACTCAGCGGAACACTCCGCCGCATACGCGTCCAGCACGCCGGGGATTTGCAACGGAATACCTGCGCCCATCAGCACGCAGCCCACGCCGGCCAGCATCGCCCCATAGATCGAAGCCAGATGCGGAATCTGCACCTTCTCGAGATAATTGATTCCCACTGGATTCGAGTGGCCTTCGCGCGCCAGAAACACCTCAACGAAGTTGGCCACCATGCACAGTTCTGACAGCTTGCGAGGTTCGTTGTGCCGGTGAACGGGCGTCAACCGATAGGGTGTGTCGTCAGATTTGCCGCCGGGAACAAAGTACTCATCCCACACGCGGCGCGCCATGGCCCGAAACGGAAAAGCCTCGAGGCCCCTGCGCATGGCACCATCTTTGTCCCCATCGCCGAGGCGGCGCACGAACAGAGCGTCTAGTGCGGTGCCCGACACTACGCCGAGTTGACCGAGACGCGAAACGGCGTGCGCCAGGCGCCAATTCGACACGCCAACGCCCATTCCGCCTTGAATGATGGGTGGAATCTGGAACACCCTAGAATTGTTCCACACTTTACCCAGTCTGCGATGTGAGAAGTAACCAATAGTGACCTTTGCTTCGCTGTGGCAAGTTCCTTGAAGAAGTCCAAGCCCCCAGGAAGGCTGGCATCGCTGCAGGCTCATTCCTGATTCAGCCCCGGCACCACCAGTCGCTTTTCCCGGAAGAGAGCGACGCAGATGCGCACAGCCTCGGGATCCAAAATCGTGCCGGCCTCACTTTCAATTTGCCTGAGGGCGGCCTCCAAGCCATGCGACCTCCGATATGGCCGGTCCGAGGCCATCGCCTCCACAATGTCGGCTACCGCCAGCACCTTGGATTCGGCTAGAATCTCGTCCGCCTTGAGGCCCAGGGGATATCCGGAGCCGTCGAGCTTCTCGTGATGCTGACGCACCATTTCGGCGACCGGCCAGGTGAAGGGAACGTCTTTCAAGATGTTGTAGCCGGTCTCCGGATGCTCTTTGATCAACGCGAATTCCGCGGCGCTGAGGCGCGACGGTTTGGTCAGGATTTGAGACGGTATCGCAATCTTCCCGACATCGTGCACCATGGCGGCCAGCCGTAACCCTTGCAATCTTTCTTCGTCCCAGCCCATCTCCCGGCCAATGGCAAGTGCAATGGTTGCCACTCTATTCTCGTGCCCCGCGGTGTAGGGGTCGCGAACCCCAATCGCGGTGACCATTGCGGCCACTGAGGCCGACAGCGTATCGGCCACATGTTTTCGGGCTTTGGCCAGGCTTCGCCGCTCGGCAGCCAGAAGTATCTCCTGGTGAAGCGTATAAATGCCGTGGACAATATGCTCGCCAAGGCGCTGAAATACCTCCATCGCTTGGGCATCAAATGCATTGACGTGACTGGAATAGACGGTCAACGCGCCATTCCAACCGACATGTGCATGAATTGGAATCGCCACGGTCGATCGGATCCTGAAGCGTTTTGCCCATTCCCGCCAAGGAGCGAAGGAGGCCACTGTATCGCGGTTCTGTACAATCTGAATCTTGTTTTCGCGCAGGCAGGCGCCGGTCGGACCTTGTCCCATTGGGTCATTCTCCGACCAACTGACTCGAAAGTTGTCCAGGTACTTAACCGCACTCCCGGCTTTCGCGGCAATTCGAATCTTCTTCTCCGGACCCTCTTCTGCGATGCCCACCCAAGCGAGGACATATGCGGATTCGTGCGTAATTGCTTGACAAATGGACTGCAACAGGAGGTTCTCTGAAGAATGAACCCGGCCCAGCGCCAGGGCTGCGAGAGCATAAGCCCCCAACGCCCAATCCTGGGTCGAGAGCTGACGCTCATTCTGTACCTGATTGGTGATATCGCGGAACTCGGCAATGACCAGCGACTGGTCGCCCAGTTTCAGCTTCTCCGACGACCAGATCGCAACTGGAACCGAGCTGCCGTCTTTACGCTGGATATGCAAATCGAAATGAGGTGTCGGCCGCAGCATTTCCTTCCGGAATTCGGCATCGACACACTCGCGTTCTACCTCTGGGTGCAGCGTCTGGGCAAGCCTGCCGATGAGTTCCGCGCGAGAATAGCCCATCAGAGCTTCCATCGCCGGATTTGCATCCAGGATGGTCCCCGTGGCAGCATCAACCGCAATCTTGCCGTCCTGAGCATAATTCCAGCTCAATTCGTGCAGATTCTGCGGCTCGCCGCCACTGGGGAAATCCGTCATGAGCGCCCGCTTATCGGCCCTTTTTGCCTTAGCCCGATTATGTCTTGGTGCAGAACTCCTAATTTCTCATATGGGTCCGTCCACTCAAAGGATCACGATGAGAGCAGAGCTTCTCGCTCCAAGCGTAAAGAGCACATAGAAGGTTTTTCTGTTCCGTTTTATACAGGTCTATGGGATTAATTTGAGTGAGCTGCGGGCTTTCCTGGCAGATCGTTCACTTTGAGGAACTTTTCGCGGTCTCACCGGTAGGGATCGGTTGGCGTGAACAGCCCAAAGCACTCTTCGACACGGTTCTGCCCGATGAGTAGCGAACCCAGAGCAGTTCCTCAGACCTGGCGCGATCAGGCGGAGGATTGATTTACCGCGACGGCCACTCCTCGACCACCAGGCCCAGGTTGTTCAGGTCCTGGATGGCGGCTTCGAGATTGCGGCGGACCTGCGCGCGCTCCTTGCGTGGAGCTTCAGGGGATTCGGCGATGGCGATCACGCGGCCGTAGTGCCATGCGCCTGCGGGGATGGCCACCAGGGCTTTGTCCAGGTCGGCGGGTCGCAACTGCAGCTCCTGGCGCCGGGCGCTCTCAGGCCGAAGCAGCGTGCCCTGGCCCACCGTACTGGTGTTGGCATCAGCATTCAGAACGCGCAGCGTGATGGTGCTGGGGCCGACAACAAGGAAAGGATTGGCCCAGCGCGAAGGGTCGTGGATATCGATGTAAAGACTCTTTGTGGGTAGCGGAATCTGCTCCAGCTGAGCGCGATCCTGGTCGAGCTCAGACTCCTTGGCCTGCGCCTGGTGCTCGGCATTGACCGCGTTCTGAGCTACCCCTTCAACGGCGCGTTCTTCCTTGCGGCAGGCAACCAGGGCGATAGGAAGAAGCAACCCGATTGCAACGATTCCCTTGATTTTCGTGCGAAAACTCACGTTCTTAAGGATATCAGGGTGAGGGGACGCGAGTGGTCAGTAGCCAGTTGTCAGTGATCAGTTGTCAGTTTCCCACCCTTCCACGAAGATGCCGTGGAAGGATGGGGCAACGGGTCGGATTTGGCTTACTGCGGCAGCAGCGCGTGGGCGATGGAATCGAGGACGCCATTCAAAAAGTTGATTGACTCCGCGGCCGAGTAGCGGCGCGCAATCTCCAGCGCCTCGTTGATGATGATGGGGAACGGCGTCGATTTGAAGCCGAGCATCTCGGCTACGGCCATGCGCAACAGGTTGCGGTCAACCGCGGGCATGCGGTCGATGCGCCAGTGACGGGAGTGGGCGGCGAGAAGCTCGTCGATCTTCGCCTGCTGGTCGATGGCGACGCGGAACAGGTCTTCAGCAAATCCGCGCACCTCGGGCTTCACCTCATCGGCGGCAAGCCAGAAGGTGGCGCGAACCTCTTCCGGCGATTGCTTCCCCTGGTCGGCCTGGAAGAGCATCTGCATTGCAATTTCGCGGGATTTTCTGCGCGTTCCCTGGGTCAAGGGCGGCCGCCTTCTGCGAGTTTTCGTTTGAGGCTGACCATTTCAATGGCCGCGGCCGCCGCCTCGAAGCCTTTGTTGCCGGCCTTGATGCCGGCGCGATTGAGGGCCTGCTCAAGATTTTCGCAGGTCAGAACGCCAAAGCTGTGCGGAATGCCCGTCTCCTGCTGCGATTGGCCTATGCCGCGCGCCACTTCGTTGTAGATGGCCTCGTAGTGAGCCGTTTCGCCGCGCAGCAGGCAGCCCAGGGTGACAATCGCATCCACTTTACCGGCATTAGCAATCTCGCGAGCCGCCGCGGGAATCTCCCACGCGCCGGGAACGCGAACGACCTGGATATCGGCGCGCGACGCCCCGCTGCGCAGCAAGGCGTCTACCGCTGCGTCGAGCAGGCGGTCGGTAATCATCGCATTCCACCGCGCCACTACGATGGCAAACCGCATCCCCGCGGCAGACAGATCGCCTTCAAAAGCGATGGGCTTGCCCTTGGTGGGATCGGTCCACGCCCAGAAGCTGAATTTGTGGCCGGGCTCAGGCTCAACGGTAAAAAGGCGCGATCTCCAGTGGGTTTCGGATACGGGAGTGATGTGCGACGCGGCATCGCTTTCCACGTTGGCGCGGAGCCACGACTCGGCTGCCTGGTAAACGGAGTCGAGCGAAGTTACCTCAATGAGCAAATCTGCAGTGGCGGGAAACCGGCCAAGAACGAACTCAAGATTCCCGAGCGGAGCTAGGAATGAAGCTCCGCTGGAGCCTTCTTCTTCCCAGCCCGCGCCGCGTTCAAAACCAAGAGCCGAAAAGAAGCCGGCCAGCCGCTCATAGGCAGCGGCGCCGGCAGTGGGACGCAGAATGGAGATGGCCTTGATCACGTAATAATTCTAGCTGGTGCGTGCGGGGTGTAACGAAAAGGGCGCGACCCACCCTGGCGACAAAAACTTAAACTTCTCGAAGGTGGGGCCCTGCAGCTATCAAGCCCTCGCAAAACAACTGGGGCCGTCGCATGAACGGCCCCAGTTGAACTTGAGATTGTGTATCCCGCTTATGTTGTGGACCGCGGCTTCACAAAGATGGCGGTGGCGGGAACGATGGCCCCGCTTCCGGTATACGTGCAGCCCGCATCGAGGCCACCGGCTGAAGGCGGCGTACACGCCGGAATATTTGGACTGATCTGCTGCGTATCCGTAGGCGGCGTGGCGGCACTCACCGAGGGTGTCACGCTGATGTAGTGGATTTCATTGTCGCCTCCGGTCGAGACGAAGAAGAGCGTGTGATCGGGCGTAAAGGCGCCCGCCAGCGGCGCTGTAATCACTCCGCAATTGGTGCAAGTGGAACTGACATTCAAGGTTACTGAACCAGTGCTTCCCGGCCCGGAACTGGCGGGGAGATAGTAAGGCAGCAAAGCATTCGTAGTTGACGTGGTGGAAGCAGGCGTGTAGGTGATGAATGCGATGTTAGATGCGACTGTCTGCGCGCTATTCTTCTGCGGGATTGATCCAACCACCACCTGGTTCGGGGCGGAAGCATCCACGTTGGTGATGATGGTCTGCGTGAAGTCGGCAATCGTTCCCCCGCCGTTAATCAGCAGCGGATTCATCGTTTGCACCCCGGTCGCCGCGTTGGTGGTTACGCTGCACTCTTGCGGAGTAGCAATTCCGTTGCTTTGCGTCTGCCCTGACGGGATTGGATCGAGAATGTCGTTGATGGTGATGCCGCCGCCGGCGTTGGCAGTGGCGCCAAGAATGTGCGCGCCGTCGATGGTGGTGTTCACAATGTCTGACTGCACCGACTGCGAATCGGCTTGCGGATAGAACTTGACCGATGCGTTGTTACCCACCGTGCCTGTCGGGCACCAGGTGTGCGCGGTAGTTGGATAGCCGCTGAAGTAGCTGCCAACTCCGGGAATCATGATGGCCGGATTCTGCTGCATGACCGGCATGGCCGTGTTCGGCGCCGCGAAGCACGACGTCTGCGCTCCCGCAGGCAGTGGCGGGCTTGCAGGCAATGGCTCGACCGTCCAGCCCGTGTTTACGTTATATACGTAGAGCGTATCCGTGTGGCCGGTGATGGGCTGGAAGTTGGGGTTCACCGCCGAACATGTGGCCGCCGAAGGCGAGTTTAGCTGCGAGTTGTCGTAGATGTAGAGCGTCTGGCCGTCCGGCGTCCACTGTGCAGCCGCGCCCATGCCGCCAAATGTGATGGGCGTGCCGCCGGAGGTCGGAGCAAGGTAGAAGAGGTGCCGCGCCTGGTCGTTGATTAACACTTGCGAGTTGGTGGGCGCGACAGCCAGCACAACTCCGGGTTCTGAAGTATTCTGTGTCGCAATCCCGTTAGTCGAGGTGCTGACGGTCATCAGCTCATGAGGAGAGCCGAAGTAGAGTGTGTTGCCGGTGCGGTCCATGGCCATGGAGTTGGGCACATAGGGCAGGCGGATGCTGGAACCCACCGCACCGCTGAGCAACTGAACGGGGACAACGTACTGCGAGTTGCCGGGAGCCGCGAACCAGGCATAGTCGCTGGCCGTGCCCGGGACAGTAAGAGCCACGGGATTTGAGGATATCGAAACCCCGGTTCCGTTGAATCCGATTTCGTTAATGGGCGCGGGATTACAAACGCTCGGCTGGCAGATGGCGTTGATTGAGGCCGTCCCGGGGAACGTCGTCGACACGGATCCAGTGGGGCCGACCGAGAGATCGATGGGATCTGTGGACTGGTAGGAGAGACTCAGACCGGTAATTGACTGCCCGCGGGTATCAAGCACCGTGGTGGTCAAACCCTCCGACTGGCCCTGGGCAATGGTGCCTGAAGTCGAGCCGTTGGCGAGAGTCACGCTGATCGACGCCGGCGGACAAGTGGAGAAATAACCGGCGGAAGAACCTGATTGCGCAATCGAAGCGGTGATGGCCGTGGTCCCTGGCTGCTCGGCGGTGATTTGATTAGTCGTGGAGTTGAGAGTGGCAATCGCGTTCGTGACGATGTTGTAGCTCATCGTCCCGATGGATGACTCGCAGGTTGGCACCGAGGCGATGCCGGGAGCGAGTTTGCCGGGGCAGGCATAATTTGCCGGAGTAACCGACGCCGGCGCGCAGAATTCATATTGCGTACCGTTGCTTACGTAGCAGGCCTCTGAGTCTAGCTGCGCAACCGTGCCCTGGGACTGGCATTGAGTCGGACCGTCCAGGTTAATCGAGGTGACCTGCGCGTGAACGTAGACAGCTACCGGGTTTGAAGAGACCGATTGGGCCGTAGCTGTGATGTAGGCAATGCCGTAAGGAAGTCCTTTGGTATTGGGCAGGGGGCTGGGAGCGGTGCAATACGTATAGTCGGCAATGCCGCCGCCTGTGTTGCGGTTCCACGTACCGGCACAAAGGTTGCCGATAGGCGAAATGTCCACCAGTTGACGGTTGCTGCTTCCCCAATCGTATGATGCTTGGCCGACCACGGCCTGCGAACCCTTGCAAGTGTATGAGGTGGGACTCTGAGCCTGCAGCGTTTGACCGTAGGCCAGCGAGATACCGGTTACCTGGGGCTGAAGCACCACTGAGGCAACCTGCGTGTCGGTCAAACCGTAACCCAAGCCATTGCAGTACTTGCCCGCCGGATTGCGAGTGCAGCCTGAAATCGAAATCCCGGCCGGAACAGCCAGGCACAGCAAACTAACAAGCGTCAAAAACCGCCGCATGAATCCTCCCCGCCCCGCATGAAAGAACCGCGGAACGGTCTCTCCGATCAAAAGAAGATTGAAATAAGACCGCCCATCACACTCGCGCAACGTGGCGTGCCGCCGCTGAACAATTCCCCAACAGCGCCGCCCGGAAAGCCTCACCCAGACGGCCTGCGAGACGAATGAATCTCATCAATACTCCAAGCAAAAAGTGTATCAGGGCAGACCCCCCTCTGCCACGGAGCCAGACGTGTAGGGTGCCTTCAGAAAATAGACTCGAAAAAGTCAGTTTTGGGAGCGGGGGAAAGGGGCGAGTTGTCAGTTATCAGCGGTCAGTTGTCAGTTTCCTTTCCTTTTCGCAAACAGATTCAAGAATCAGGTTCATTGCGTCCGCTCAAATTCACTCGGGACGGGCACGGTGAAACTGTCGTCTAATTGGACTGACCGCGAAAAGGAAAACGTGGACACTCGAATTCTAAGGTCCCTAAATCGTTCACTGGCCACTGGTCACTGTCCCTCCGCCGGCATATACTTCGCAAACCAGTTCACGGCGCGGTCGAGCACGTCGCGGCGATGCTCCGGGTTGGCAAAGCCATGCCCTTCGTTGGGGTAAACCACCAATTGCGTGGGCACATGCTGATCGCGCAGCGCGTGCCAGAACTCGAAGGACTGCGGCGCAGGGCACTCGCCGTCCCGGTCGCCAACCACCGCCAGAGTGGGCGTGGTTACTTTCTTGATGTAGTTGATGGCCGAGCTTTTGGCGTAGACGGCGGGGTCGTCGTAAACCGAGGCGCCGAAATAGGGAATCATCCATTCGTCGATGGAGTTTTCACCGTAGTAGCTCAACCAGTCAGAGATGCCGGCGCCGGCCACCGCCGCGCGGAAACGATGGGTCTGGGTGACGGCAAACATCGACATGAAGCCGCCGTAGCTCCAGCCGGTGAGTCCAACCCGCTTAGGATCGACGGGATACTTCTTGAGCACGGTGTCGACGCCGGCCAGAATGTCGCGCAGATCGCCGTAGCCGAAGTCTTTGCGATTGGCCTGCGTAAACGCTTCGCCCTGGCCGTAGCTGCCCCGCGGGTTGGGCATCAGCACAAAATAACCGAGAGCCGAGAAAGCCGCGGCGCCAAGCCCTCCGTGCCCACTCCAGTCTGACGTCTCAGCCGCGGCCGGCCCTCCGTGCACTTCAACAATCAGCGGATACTTCTTGTGCGGGTCGTAGTTGCGCGGCAGCATCAGCCAGCCCTGGATGTGGAAGCCATCATTAGACCACTCGATCGAATCGGTCTTGCCCCAGAAGGGCTTCACGCCGTCGTTGAAGTGCGTGAGCTGGTGAAACTCGTAACAGGCATTGGGATCGTTCGACGGGGGTGTGCATTCTGCGGCGACATCCCTGGCATACCAGATCTCTGGCGGCTCAGAAAAAGAGCTCTTGATGAAGACGAACTGGCCGCGCTCAAAAAAAAGGCTCATCTCATAGCGGCCATCGCCGATGCTGGCCGGGAACTGGAAAACGAGGTCATTTTTCCGGTCCGAGTGCCCCGACGGCGAGGCCTGCGTCTGCGGATTAAAGTCCACAGTTCGATATTGGCTGACCCCTCCGGCAAGCGCTGAATAGTCGATTCCCCCCGGTATATCCCATGAAATCCACGTCGCGGTCTCGTGTCGCCCTGCGGTAAGATTTACGGGCTTTTGAGCGCCGGTGGCGAGAACCACGTACACGTCGCCGCCCGTCGATCCCTGGTCGCTCATCAGCCCGCCGATGAATGCGATGTATTTCCCGTCAGGAGACCATCGCGGCACTGCAATCTGCAATCCGTGCAGCGGCCCGGAGACAGTGACCGGGTCGAGAACCACCTGGGGCGTGTCGCCCGCGAGCTCTTGCGTGTAGAGTTTTGCCGTCCACCATGTGTTTTCGCCGGGAGGGTTGGAGGCAATGTAGGCGATGGATTTCGAGTCGGGCGACCAGCCAAACTCGTAAGCGTGCAGTTTGGCGGGAGTGACAAAGCCGAAAAGCGATGTAAGGCAATTTGCCCGTGAAGCCAAAGGGAGCTTCGAGTTGGCGGCAGGCGTTTCCTTGCAATCCAATTCCGAAGGGATGGTTATAGCCGCGACGCGTTGCACCTCGATGCCGTCTTCGCCAATCACGCCTGAGGGCGGCTTCATAGCAGCCAGCGCGCCCGCCGGACGCGTTGCGCCCTCAACGTAAAGGAACGCGATCTTCTTGCCATCGGGCGAGTAGGCCGGCTCGTGGACGTAGCCCTTCAATTCGGTGAGGCGATGCGGGGGATTCGAGTCGAGGCGAGTGATGTAGAGGTCATTCTGGCCGTCGGTTCCCGCGCAATCTGAAAGGAACGCAAGCCAGGCTGAATTGGGCGACCAGATCGGATCGCCATCGCTGCAATGCGCATCCGGCGAGGTCGCCGCGGTTACCCGCGAAGCTTTGGCAAGATTGCCATATGAATCTACGGGCGCCACAAAAAGCTGGCGCGATTCAACCCAGGCCAGGCGGCTGGCGTCCGGCGAAAATGCAACCTGGGAAATGGAGCGAGTGCGGCCTACGCCGCGCATCAGCGCTTCGATCTGGGCTGAAGGCGAAGTCGACTCCGGCGCCTGGGCGAGAGAGCTCTTGAGAACCGGGCAAAGCAAAAGGACTGCAAAGAGTGCCGTAAATCGAGGGAAGGATAATCGATTGTGCATTCGAAAATTCTATCAGCGGCAAGTGCAGCAAATGCCGCCCTAAGGACCGCTCCGACTCCGGAAACGCGACTGAACTCGTTGTGTTTTGGCCTGAGCCTGCGCCGTTTGCGTTCCCATGGCGATGCGAATGAAGGTGAGAACGGCGCAAATCAGAAAAGAGAAATCCCGAAAGATGTGCATCGCCCTGCTCATTTCAGATAAATACCGATGGTCAATCATAAAAGCCTCCTAACCCCGCTAACCGCGCTGACTCCGCTAGCTCCGCTGTTCCTCGTCTTCCGCAAAGATCTCCTCGATCCTGAGCCCGAACAGGCGCGCCAGCTTGAATGCCAGCGGAAGACTCGGGTCGAATTTTCCCGTCTCGATCGCATTCACCGACTGCCTTGATACATCGAGCTGCCCGGCAAGATCGGCCTGCGACCAGTTTCTTTCCGCGCGCAGTACCTTCAGCCGGTTTTTCATCTGTACCTCGCTTTCACCACGGGGTATGAGATCACCACGCAGAGCCAGAAGATTGGATAGACCCAGACGGGGTCGAGCGGCCGGGCACTCGCGAAGTCCTGCAGATAACCCCACACGGTCGTCACACCCAGGCAGCCGCCGATTCCGCCCAGCAGGCACTGCACCAGCACGTTGCGCAGGAACTCGTCTTTCTCCGCGTTGAGGTAGCGACCCGTTTCATAAATCGCCCAGAGGATGGGCAGAGCAGGCAGCACCGATACCGGGTAAGCTGGCAGCCCCTTCCAGTGGGTCAGGCGCAGCGTGATGGCGGCCGTAAGAGAGCCGAGTACGCAAAGGCCCGCCACGATCCACATGCGGACCACAAAGCGTCGTTGGACTACGCTGTTTTTATTGCAGTAGAAGATCTCCATGATTGGTCCCCTTTACTAAAAGACAATCACACTTTACATATAATCTTGGAAGTTGTCAAGCTTTATTTACATAAAATCAAGATGACTTGTCATCTCTGACTATCGGACATCGGAAATTCACCAGTTTCAATAATTTGGCGCCGCACTCGTCTATTCTCAATCCGTGGGATTCAGCGAGTTTTTGGGCAATGCGGCTACCGTAACGCACCTGCGGGAAGGTGTCCGCGCAGGTCGATTCCCCCATTCGCTCATTCTGGCCGGACCGGCTGGCGCCGGCAAATACACCCTTGCATTGATGTTGGCCAAGGTTGCAAACTGCCTTGAGCCAAAAGAGACCAACGGTTTGCCGGACTTCTGCGGCCGCTGCTCGAACTGCACCAGAATTGGCGCAGCCGCAAACCTTGAAGAGCTGGTGGCTGAAGCCGTTGCGGCCCGCGAAGACCTGCGTGAAACTGACAAGCGCGACACCCGAATCATGGTGCAGACACACCCCGACGTGATTGTCATTCCGCCCGACCCACCGCAACTCATGATCAAGCTGGGCCAGGTGAAGCTGGCCATCCACGCGGCCTACTATCGCCCGCCGGTCGAGGCTAAGCGGGCATTCACCATCTTCACTTCGTCGGCGTTCATGAAAGAGGCAGCCAACAGCCTGCTGAAACTCCTCGAAGAACCGCCGGAACACACTTCGCTGATTCTGCTGACAGAGAATCCGCAGGAGTTGCTGCCCACCATCCGCTCGCGAGCGGTGGTTCACAGGCTGGGCGCCTTGCCGGCCAGCGAAATCGAGGCGCTGCTGGAGGAGCGGCGGCCAGAGCTGAAGCCGCGCGACCGGGCGCTGGCCGCTCGGCTTGCAGAGGGGGCCGTGGGACGCGCATTGACTATCGACCTCGACAAGTACCTAACCAGCCGCCAGGATGCACTGGTGGTTCTGCGGGGAGCGATTCAGGAGCGTGATTATACGCAGCTCTTCCAGGCAACGGAAACCTATCGGGCCGGCGCCGACGGGCAGGAGAAAACGTTGCACCTGTTGCGCGCTCTTTCAAGCCTTCTCGAAGACCTGTTGCTGACGGTTGCCGGGACACCAGCGCTGATTCGCAACCTGGACCTGGAAGCCGAACTCGGCAAACTGTCGGCTGGCCTGAGTGTTGAATGGATTGACGCCGCCGTTCGCGCGGCCACCCAGGTCGAGCAGGGAATGCGGCGCAATCTGTTGCGCTCGCTCTCGCTAGACGCCATGGCGCTCAGTCTCGACCGCGGATGAACCTGCCGGTCGCCTCGAGCATCTCTTGATTAAGAGGCCAATTCGACGCACGTGAGCGCCGGGGAGGGGACATGCGTCAGAATAAATGCGTCCCAATACTTGACATTGACCCCATAATGGAAAGAGCAACCCCCATAGATCACCGGGCATCTTTCCGAGTACGAGATTTCCCCACGGCCGAGCCGCCAATCAGGGGCGCATGGTTTTTCATGCGGAACGTTTTTCCTTTGCATTTCCCGAGGTCGTGATCGGTTGCGATTAGAAAAACCTGGTGCAAATCCCCAAGCCCGCGATTTGGTTGCGGTGAAGGTCTTTTGTTTTTTCAGGAAGGTTGATGCGATATGAACTTCCCCTCGATGTTGCAGTCAAGACGATTGGAGAGTGCCGCTGAGAACGGCGGGAACAGCATGTATGCGAAGAACAGCCCTTCATCGTCGCTGCCGTTTCGACATTCCCAGCAGAGCTCTGAGATGGACACAACCAACCGCCATGCCGAGCTTTTTTACCTGCAAAAGCAGATCCAGTCACAGACTCCCATGGTGATTGTGCTCGAAGACGGCGAGAAGATTGAAGGTTGCATCGAGTGGTACGACCGCTATTCGTTGAAGGTGCGTGGTCGCACGCGCATGCTCATTTACAAATCTGCCATCAAGTACATGCACAAGCTGGGCGAGGTCGGGCAGTAACACGAGCCTCTATTCCCTGCTGGCTACTCCCTGGTCCCTGCTTTTCTCAGCCGGTCGCGTATCGCTACGCCGATCCCATCGTGCGGCGGCAACGGGCAAAGAATGACGGTGCATTCCTGTTCATCGAGCGCTCGCAGGCCGGAGTAGAGCATCTGCGCCATCTCCTCGGGCGAATCCCATCGTCCCCAGGCGAAAACTGGTAGCGCGAACAACTCCTCGGGAAGCGGAATTCCTGCGGGCAGCATTACGCCTGGGCGATCGCATGCATTCTCGAGAGCCGCATGAGTGATGCGCGCTGCGATCTCTGCGACAGTCCCGGCGGATTCAATCAAGACCAGCCGCGCCTTTGGAGCATAGTGGCGCAGACCAACGCCGGGCGAAGGTAGCGCTGCATCCGGAGTCTCGCTCAGTCCAGTTGGTCCTGCGAAAATCTCAACCGGGCCCCCCACCTCTCGAATCATCTCCTGCGTAATTGCTCCGGGCCTGTAAATCAACATAGGGCTTTGATTCGGATCGAGAACGGTAGATTCAACTCCGTGCAGCGCCTGTCCCGCATTGAGAACCGCATCGATTCGGCCGTCCAAATCGTGCAGGACGTGTGCAGCGGTGGTGGGGCTCACGTGGGAGAAGCGGTTGGCGCTGGGCGCGGCGATGGGCACGCCGGCCCGGCGGATGAGTTCGAGTGCGACAGGATGCGACGGCATCCGCAGGCCCACCAGCGGCCGGCCGGCTGTCACCACGTCGGGAATCGCAGCGGATCGTGGCAATAACAGGGTAAGCGGGCCAGGCCAGAACGCCTGCATCAGGCGCGCTGCCGAATCGGAAACGGAAGTCACAAGGTCGCGCACCATTTCGAGACTGGCCACATGCACGATGAGGGGATCCCATTTAGGCCGGCCTTTGGCGGCAAAGATGCGCTCCACCGCCACGGCATCGAGGGCGTTGGCGCCCAGGCCGTAGACGGTCTCAGTGGGCAGCGCCACCAGCCCGCCTCCGCGCAGCAGTCGTGCTGCCTGGTCGAGCGCCGCGGCAAACTCCGGCGTCCCTTCCTGGTTGCCATCAGCGATCAGCCGCAGCGTCTTCACTCTTCCATTTTCGCTGTTCCAACGCTTGCTGCGCCACCTCTTGTATACTCGCTGATTACCATGGCTGTAGAGACTGAAATCAAGTTCCGCGTAGACCACCTGGCCGCATTGGAGGAAAAGCTGATGGCTGCCGGATTCACCCTCGTGACTCCGCGCAGCTTTGAATCAAACGTTCTATATGACACGGCCGACCGCCGGCTGCGCGCCCGCACTGAGATTCTGCGCATTCGCAGTTATGCCGGCAAGTGGACTTTGACTCACAAGCGGCTGCCCGACGCCGGCCCTGGAGAAGACACCCACAAGCACCGCATTGAAACTGAGACTGAGATTGCCGACGGCAAAGCGCTGGCTGAAGTGTTTCGCTCGCTAGGACTCGTCGCCGCGTTTCGCTACGAAAAGTGGCGCACCGAATGGGCAGACGGCGAGGGCCATTGCGTGGTAGATGAGACGCCGATTGGAAACTTCGCGGAACTTGAAGGCGATGGCGACTGGATCGATCGGGCGTCAGCGCGGCTGGCAGTGGATCGCTCGCGCTATATAACGCTCAGCTACGGGCGGCTGTTCGAGCAATGGTGTGTAGACCACAAAAGCAACGCGCGGGACCTCACGTTTGAGGCCTGCGGAGAACAGAAGTAGCTCCGGCGTCGTAGCTCCCTTCACTCGTTCACCCCTTCACTCTTCGCCTCCTGCCGCCCTTTGGTAACATCCTCCCATCTGTCTTCAGTCATCAGAATCCTCAAATTGCCGATGATCCGGTCTGATACCGCACGGTGTATTTGATCTGCCAACACTTAGAGGCTGTGCAGACATAAGTTTTGTGTGATCATGCGATTGTGAGTAAAATACGCACACGCATTCGGAGTGCGCGCGAATAGGTTCCTAGCACTCGCGCGCTAAGATTAAGTGGCGTGCCATGCGGCGTCACGCAGTCTTTTTACTATGGCGGACTTTACTACGACTCCGGGCAGTTTCGACAAGGCATCGTTGTCGGTCGCGCTCATCGGCCCGAACGAGCGGCGACGCAAGGCGATGGCTGAAGCCCTGTCGGGCAGGCCCGGCGTGGTTGTTAAGGAGTACGTCGCCTTTCCCCGCGACCTTGAAGAACTGCCCAGGCTGCTCGAACAGCAATACGACGTGGTCATGGTTGACGCCGACAGCGATCCTGGTTTTGCCGCGGAACTTGCCGAAAACCTGTCGGCCGACGGCAAGACATATGTGATGGCCTTCTCCGCTGACCCCGACGTGCATTTGGCGATCCGCTTCATGCGCGCGGGAGTGCGGGAATTCTTCACGTTGCCGCTGGACCAGGGCGAGATTGCCGAGGCGCTGATTCGCGTGTCGCACCGCTCCACTTCGGCCCATGAACCCACTCGGCATTCCAGCAAGGTGCTCACCTTCCTGGGCACCAAGGGCGGGTGCGGCGTTACCACGATTGCCGCCAACTTCGCGATTTCGCTGGCCCAGGAGTCGGAACACAAGACGCTGTTGATCGACCTCGGGCTGCCTTTGGGAGACGCGGCGATTAACATGGGCATTACTCCGGAATTCTCCATCGCCAATGCCCTCCAGGACCCAACCCGGCTCGATTCCAACTTTCTCAACACGCTGGTGGCACACCACTCGTCGGGGGTGGGTGTGCTTGCGGCGCCCAGCGAGTTCCAGGACGAGCAACCCAACCGGGAGTTCATCGACAAACTGCTGAGCATCGCGCGCCATGTCTTCGAGTACATCGTGGTGGACCTTGGCTCACGAGTAGACCTGATGGACACCGCGCTCTTCGATGACGACGCGGTGGTTTATCTCATTACCCAGGTTGGTATCTCTGAACTGCGCAACGCCAATCGCATGATCACGCGCTTTTTCCCGAAGCGCGACTGGGGATTACAGATTGTGCTGAACCGGTACAAGCCTGCCACGCTTCTGTTCGACGACAAGAACGTCGAGAGAGCCCTCACGCGGCCCACTCAATGGAGGATTCCCGACGACTGGGCCAGTGCCCGGCGGACACAGACTACCGCAACCCCGCTGGCGCTCGAAGACTCGCAAATTTCGCTGGCCATCAGGCAGATGGCGCGCATCGCCTGCGGCCTGCCCGCCGACCGCGAAGAAAAGAAAAGCCTGTTCAGCTTTTTCAGGTGAAATAGGCAGCGAGTCACAGAAAATTGGGTGCCCTGCCCGAACCGCGTCTTTTGCGGTTAGGGTGGGAAACTCGAATCCATCTCTCTTTGACCGTTTTCCACCCGGGGTGCCCCAGGTCTCGCTTTTGAGACCTGTGAAACTACAAATGCCAAACTAACTTCGAAGAAATCCTCACGCCTCGGCGCCGTGGCGCTTCTTGTACTTCTTTCCGCTGCCGCAGGGGCAGGGATCGTTACCGCCCTGTCGCCGGTCGTGGCTGGAATGCTTTACGGCTTCTTTGCAATCGACGTGGGCGGCAGAGCAGACAACAGCCCAAGAGTGGTCAGAACCTCCGGCGGAGGTTCCTCGAAGTACAGAATCGCGGAATGCGCGCGCCGGCAATTGAGGGTGTAAAGCGCCGCTGCAGCCGCAGTAAACAACAGCAGAAGCAGGCCGGATTCAAGGGTGCTCTGAAGGGCTGGGATCTCGATGTTGAGAATGAAGAGCATGACAAGCATGATCCCAACAAAACATCCCCAAAACACAAACTGAATATTCGATTTCCCGGGAAGGTAGGAGCAAGTGAACGGGATCTTGTAGAAGCCAATCAGCGAGATTTCAGTGAGTATGAACCCCAGCAGCGTGAGCACAGCGAGGTGTGCTCCCGTCTGGGAGAACGGTCGGTAGGAGAGCGAAAAAAGTGTCGCAGCCATCAAGACAGGAACGACGGCTAGCAAGATTAGCGACCGCCTGACTGCGCCGATGTAGGCTTGCGGCGAACGAAGTTGGGTAATTCGCAACACCCAATTGGCGGTAAGAGAGATGGGCAGGGGGAAGATGGCGCGGAAGCCGAGCACCGCAAAGACCATCATCCAGATTGTCAGGACCACAAAATCGGGCGAAACCGGCATCGTTGAGCCGAATTTCGGCGCATGGTGCAAAAGGCCAAGCGCACAGGCACACACGATGGCGTAGAAGAATGCCAGAATGACCCGATGCTGGCGGCTGCGATTGAGAGCACGAACGATGAAGAGAAGGACAGCGGAATGAAGTGAGCCGCCTAGTTGGAGAGTCCAGCGCAGACCGCGGCCCGCAGGAATCAGGTCGGGTTCTTCCACGGTCTTCCGCATGGTGCGCAGATAGCAGATGAGAAGGGAACCAGCGGCCCCGATCGCTGCACAGACCAAACCGATCCAGGCACGGTGAGCCAGCCAGGTTGCATTGGCTGGTAACGAGCCGTTGCACTCGTTAAACAGCGCAAAGAACCAGGGGACGGGCGAAGCGGCGAGGATGGGTTGATTCTGAATCGCAATCAAGTCGGACTTCGACTCGATAAACGGCGCGAGGAAATAGACAGAAAGAAACAAGCCGAAGGCAGCGAGTTGCAAAATCGCTGAGAGGCGAAGAAATAGCCGGCGCGGAAGCAGGAATGCAGTCAGCCCCTGAACCGTGAGCACAGTGCCATAGAGAAAGGCGCTGGCGGCAATCATCGTTAACCAGTACGAAGCCAGGAAACGGAGAAAAACGCCGGTCCCTCGGGCTGCGGCAAAGACGAGCGACCAGGCCACGCTGGAAGCAAAATTCAGGCAGACGATAGTAAGCGCCAGAAGGGCAGACGAAGCGCCTATTCTGGCCAGCAAAATGGTGCGAGGCTTAATCGGCAGCGGTCCCAGAACCATGGCATCGCGACGGTCTGGAAAAGTGCTGTCCCAGGTGAGCACAACGATCAGCCCCACGACGAGCATCATGTGAGAAACAGCCGACTGCTCCATGTGCCATGCGAATCCTGGAGGCGGCGGAGTCCAGAGCGCGCCGATAGCCTGGACCAACGAAATGAAAATGAGTATGCCGGCAAACTGTCCCAGAAAACGGGGGATATCAGCCTCGATCGACAGGGCCTCAAGGTCCACCACCCGCAGAAGAAACTGGCGGTAAAGCACGCGAAATTGAAGAGGCAGGCGTGCCGGGCACGTGAGGAGCAGTTTACGCATGGATTAGGTCCGCGAATTGCCTGGCAATCGAAGCCGTGTCCTGCTCCACAGCCAGTTGAGAGAAGATCTCTTCGAGTGTGGGCAATTCCATCATGGAGCGCAGATGGGCAATTGAATCATCGGCGACAACTTTACCGCGATGAAGAATGACCACGTGCGAGCAAACGCGTTCCACTGTATCGAGTTCATGCGAACTGAACAGTACAACTTTGCCGCGATGGGCAAGTTCCTGAATAAGGCTGCGGAGAACAAGCGCCGAACCGACGTCGAGGCCCGAGAAAGGTTCGTCAAGCAGCACAAGATCGGGATTATGCATGAGAGCAGCTGCGATCAGCACTTTCTGGCGCATTCCCTTCGAGTATCCCGAGATCGACGCGTGGCGATCGTCGTAGAGCGTCAGCAGGCGAAGCAGGCCGTCGATCCGCTCCGACGTTTCCCGAAGCGGCAGATTCCTGAGCTGAGCCACCATCACCAGGTATTCGACCGCGGAGAGGTGGTTGTAGAGGTGCGGTTCTTCCGGGACATACCCCATACGCCTTTTAAAGGCAATCAGATCGGTCTCGATTGGCTGCCCATCGAAACGAATCTCGCCATAGGTTCGCTCGATGAGCCCCGTAATCATCTTGATGGTGGTGGACTTCCCCGAGCCGTTCGGGCCAAGGTACCCGGTAACTTCGCCGGGCCGGGCCGCGAAGCTCACATCGTCAACTGCGGGAATGCCCGAGTAATGCTTTGAAACACGGTCCAGCTCAAGCGTCGGGTGCATGCTCGATTAGACACCTGACAGTAAGCAATTGTTCCCTTGAAGTTGCGCGATAGGGCATGTATGGACCAAGGTGAGCGGAGTTAGGAGTGCCTGAGCAGCCCGCAGTTTAGCACCGGCGAATCGCCGGCTGCCCACCCTCGCCGCGTTATTATTTCCGTGGCTAAGTTCGGGAGCCCCGAATCCTAACTGGTCCTGCTCAACGAACCGCAATTCCTGGGTGCCCCAGTCTCGTCTTTAGGGCTTGGGAAACTACAAATGCCAAACTAACCCCGAAGGGAATCTCACGCCTCGGCGCCGTGGCACTTCTTGTACTTCTTTCCGCTCCCGCAAGGGCAGGGATCGTTGCGGCCCACTTTGTCGCCGGTGCGGCGCTGCGCGGGCTGGCTGGTCTCACTGCCTCCGGCGCGGCTGGCAACCGCCAGCTCCCGTTCCTTCTTGCGATGGAACTCCTTCTCGATCGCGTCGATGGTGGTTGACGGCTGCCGCGTGGGAATGCCGATCTCGCGCGGCGCGCCATCGCCAATCATTGGCTGCGCGGCGCTGGCCACCGGCGGAGCCTTGGGAACTACCCGATTCGGACGCGGCGCTGCATCCACCGGCTGGCCGTCGGGTCCCAGAATCTGCATCCTGAACAGGTACCTGACCGTGTCCTCCTGGAACTTCAACATCATGGCCTCAAACATGTCGAAGGATTCGCGTTTGTATTCCACCAGCGGATCCCGCTGCGCATAACCGCGCAGACTGATTCCCTCCTTAAGGTGGTCCATGTTGAGCAGATGGTCTTTCCACAGCCCGTCGATCACGCTCAGCATCACCACGCGCTCGTGATAGCGCATCGTCGCCGCGCCCAGAATTCTTTCCTTCGCCTCGTACGCCTCGGTCATCTTGGCGAAAATATCCTCGCCCAACTCGTGGCGGCTCATCTCCTCCGGCTTCAGGCCAAACTCCGATAGTTTCAGGCCGAACTGATCGAAAATCTTTTGCTCCAGGCCCTTCAAATCCCACTGATCGGGGCGGACCCTTTCACTCGCATGTTCATCGAGCATTCCGCTCAAAATTCCGCCAACGTAGTCTTCCAGAATGAGCTCGCGCTGCTCGACTCCCTCAAGCAACTGCCGGCGAAGGCCGTAAACCGCTTCGCGCTGCTTGTTCATCACGTCGTCGTACTCGAGCAGGTGTTTGCGCGATTCGAAGTTTTGCGATTCAACTGCCTTCTGCGCGCCCTCAATGCGGTTCGAGAGCATCTTCGATTCAATGGGCACGCCCTCTTCCATGCCGAGTCTTTCAAGCAGCGTACTGATCCACTGCTTGGCGAAGATGCGCATCAGGTCGTCTTCAAGCGAGAGGTAGAAGCGCGACTCGCCGGGGTCGCCCTGGCGTCCGGCGCGGCCGCGAAGCTGATTGTCGATGCGCCGCGACTCGTGGCGCTCAGTGCCGAGTATGAACAAGCCGCCGGTCTCGATCACTTTTTCGTGTTCGCGGCTCGCAATTTCGGCGTGGCCCTTGAGCGTGTCCTGCCAATCACCCTCTGAGACTTCGAACTCCTGGCCCTGGTAGTAGAAGCGCAGAAAGCCCGCAGGCGCACTGGGATTGATTGCGCCCTCGGCCACGCTGATGGCGCGGGCCTTTGAGGCGCCGCTTGCGTCTTTCGTCTTCACCAGTTCCTGGCGGGCCATGAATTCCGGATTGCCGCCGAGCAGAATGTCGGTGCCGCGGCCGGCCATGTTGGTGGCGATTGTTACCATGCCCGGACGCCCCGCCTGGGCCACGATTTCCGCTTCACGCTCGTGGAACTTGGCGTTCAAAACCACGTGGCGCACCCCCTTGCGCTGCAGGATGCCCGAAAGCCGCTCTGACTTTTCAATCGACGTGGTGCCCACCAGTACCGGCTGTCCCTTGTCGTGCAACTCTGAAATGTTGTCGGCCACAGCCTTGTACTTTTCCTTCTCGGTGCGGAAAACTACGTCGGCATTTTCGATGCGCCGCATTGGCATGTTGGTCGGGATCACCACGATCTCGAGTTTGTAGATCTTCTCGAATTCGGCAGCTTCAGTGTCTGCCGTGCCGGTCATGCCGCTCAGTTTTTGATAGAGGCGGAAGTAATTCTGGAAGGTGATGGTGGCCAGCGTCTGATCTTCCTTGCGGATGTTGACGCCTTCCTTGGCCTCGATGGATTGATGCAAACCGTCGGACCAGCGCCGCCCCGGCATCAGGCGGCCCGTGAACGTGTCGACGATAATCACTTCGCCGTCTTTCACCACATAGTCCACGTCGCGCTTGTACAGCGCGTGGGCCTTGATTGCGGTTTCAACATAGTGCTTCAGGTCCCAGTTTTCCGCGTCGGCAATGTTGCCGATGCCCAACGCCTTTTCGATGGTCTCCCAACCGGGGTCTGTCACACCAATCGTGCGCTGCTTTTCGTCGACGAAATAATCGCCGGTCAAATGCTTCTGCCCCTCTTGAAGTCGTATGCCGAGTTGCTCCTGGCGCTTGGTGTCGGTCCACTCAACCTCTTCGCCCATTTCAAGCTGGGGAATAATCTTGCGCACGCGCGCGTACTTGTCGGTGGTCTGATCCGTAGGTCCGGAAATGATGAGCGGCGTCCTCGCTTCGTCAATGAGGATCGAGTCAACTTCGTCCACGATGGAGTAATAGTGGCCGCGCTGCACGCAGTCTTTGATTTCGAACTTCATGTTGTCGCGCAGGTAGTCGAAGCCGAACTCGTTGTTGGTGCCGTAGGTGATGTCCGCCGCATACGCTTCGCGGCGCTGATCGTCGCTCAGGTCGTGCACAATCACGCCAACGGTCATGCCGAGGAAGGTGTAGATCTTGCCCATCCACTCGGCGTCGCGTTTGGCCAGGTAGTCGTTGACAGTTACCACGTGCACCCCGTGGCCGGCCAGCGCGTTCAGGTAGCAGGCCAGCGTGGCCACCAGCGTTTTGCCTTCGCCGGTCTTCATTTCGCTTATCTTGCCCTGGTGCAGCACCATGCCGCCGATCAACTGCACATCGAAGTGGCGCATCTTCACCGCGCGCCAGCCCGCCTCGCGGACTACCGCGAATGCTTCGGGCAGAATCTCGTCCAGCGCAGCCTTCTCCGCGGCCTTAAGCGCTTCCTTGTCCTCTTCCTTGTCGGTCAGCCCCCTCAGGCGCTCGGCGATGCGGGCTCGGAACTCGTCCGTCTTCTCGCGCAACTGCCCGTCAGAGAGCAGCTTAATAGTCGGCTCAAACGCATTGATTGTGTCGACAATCGGCAGCAGCCGCTTGATAACCCGCTCATTCGAAGTGCCAAATATCTTTGTTAAAACCTTGTCGAACTGCACAAATATCTCCAATACCAGTGTAAATCGGTCATTTCTCTCGATGGAGCGGGCGACGAGCTGCAGCGTGGACTAGATGCGCATGGCATCACTCCACCGATTGCGGGCGCCTGCTGAAAGCCGGGCGATCTACGAAAGGAGAAAAGGAGGCGGACGCTGGAACCGTCCGGTCAGATCCGGCGCGGGAAGCGCGCGTCTGAGGCAAGCACCCGATCCCGCAAACAACATGCTGAGCGGAGAAACCAGGCCAACGAAGTAGACCGGCAGCAGATTGAAAACTGTGCCGGAACTCACAGAGTGCGAGGACGGGGTAGAACGATGCGCGGCCGCCGATGTTCCAGACTCCGCCAGATGGCCGTCAGACAAAAATGCAATGAAGGGATTAGCGTAACTGCGGGCATTTTCGATGCCGGACTGCGCGCGCGCAAGCGACGCGAGTGTGATGGCGGCAACCGTCACCCAAATCCACGCGTCTCTCGATCGATTCCCCGTCATTACTGCAGCCTCATCTCACATTGTGCCACATATGGGCCCTCAGCGGTCTTATCCGCCTGTCGAACATATGCCCACGATTTTCGGGGGCGTTTTGACTAGCCAGGTTATCGGTGTGCTCAGGCGCTGAATAGCAGCACCCCTGCCAGGGAGCCGAGAGGCTCAGCGGGGGCGTTTGCAAGGCTGATTTACAGCCGCAAAACAAGATCCCCCACTGGCTCGCCACGGCGAATCCGCTTAAGTTGACGATGGAGTTGTTTTTGCAGGCTTTCAGGATCGCCTTGATCGTCGTCTTCCGCATCCTCGTGTTCAATAACTTCAATCACGTTTGAAACTGTCGGCCGGTAAAACACCTGCACAAACAAAAGCGCTACCCCCATAGCGCAAGCAGACGGGCAGAAACCCGCACCTCGCACTCCCCGCCGCCGTTTGCGCCTCCACGCCGCTCTGCGTAAACAGTAGTGGAGAAGAATTATGGCAATCGCCAGAAACGGAGCGTCAAAGGCGAGCCCCGAAATGACAGTAAGCAGCCTGTCGTTCATTCACACCCTCCTTGAAGGCTAAGAAATCATGAGGAAACAGAAAACGGCGCAACGCAGTCTGAACCGCAGTGCAATGCCGAATCAATTTCCGAAAGATTTAGCCGAGCAGGAAGGGAGGGGGACGTTGGAAGCGTGAAAGCCGGAAGGGTGCGGATAGAACCCGGATGCGGTCAAACGCGGCGCGTGGGCACGGCGCACTGAAAGACGCCAGCAGTCCGACAAAGAATACCGGCAGGAATGCCAGCCATGGCGCTGTGCGACTGGCGTGCCCCTGAGGAATGAGCAAGAGCAGAACCGCCGCGAAGATTGCGATAACCGCAATCAGTATCACTGCCCGCCGATTCATGTGTGTGCTCATACCCAGCCTCGAATGATTCAGAGTATAGCAGCGCGAATGCGCTCAGGCAGCCGCTTCGCGCTTGCGCGGCCGGCCGCCGGATTGACCGTTGCGTCTTGCCGCGGCTGCCTTGGCGGGACTCTTTGACTTTCCGCCCATAGCGCCAAGCCGGCTAGCCATCCACTTCCGCGACCCGAGAAACCCCTCTAGCAGCGCCGGTAAATAAAGATCAGCATCCAGTTTGGGAAAGTGGATGCCCAGGCCCGAAGGAGAAATCTCGATGTCGTTCAAATCCGCGGCGGTTGCGTCTTCAAGACCCTGCGCGTTACGCGGAGAAAAGGCGACGTCTAGTCCGGTCGAAAGATGGATCACGATGCGCCCGATGCGGCGATCGTAACGGACGCTTACAGCATGGGGATTCGATGCACGAAGTGCACGTCCTTTTCGGTTTGCCTGCTCAATGTCGTTACGCTGTTCCATGAATCCTCTCCCACGCCTCCAAGAGCGCATCCAGGTTCCGGATTAGTGCTTTTTTGATCGAAGCTATCTCCCGTTTTGTGAAGCCGTAATTCTCTCGCAAGGTGACGCTGCCCAATGGACGATCCAACTCAAAGACGGCTTCATGGTTATTTCCAATCACGTGCACGTGCGCCGGCCGATGATCGTTGAGGTAGACGACGACCCGAAGCCCGCCAAACCTAAGAACGGTTGGCATGGATGGAGTGTAACACAAACCCAAACGTTTGGGTTATTTCTGTCTGCGCAATAAGAAGCCCCCGGCTGATTGGCCGAGGGCTTTTGTTCTTGATGCTTAACGAAGCTTAGGCGCTGAACAGCAGCACACCAGCCGGCTTCTCTTCGGTTTCGTCCGCGGTTATCGGGCGATAGAAGAGCTGATTCGCATCCAAGTAGACCTCGAGGAACGCAGGCCGCGTCATAATCTGGCCCGCGATCAGCGCCTCAGAGAGCGGATCTTCGACGTAGCGCTGCAGGGCGCGGCGCAATGGACGCGCGCCGTAGCTGCGATCGACCAGCGTCTTCTCCAGGATCCACTTCTTGGCGTCTTCAGTCACTGAGATGGTGATGGACTTCTGCGCCAGGTTGGCGTTAAGTTGACCCACCAGCAGCTCAACAATCTGGATCAGGTCGGCGTCAGAGAGCGACTGGAATAGAATCACTTCGTCGAGACGGTTGAGGAACTCGGGGTTGAAGGTTTTCTTCACCTCGTTCTTCACCAGCTCTTCTACCTTTTCGCTCACCAGGTCTTCGCGCTCGCTCTGGAAGCCAAGGCCCTGCTTCTTCTGCAAGTGCCGCGCGCCGATGTTCGACGTCATGATGAGGATGGTGTTCTTGAAGTCGACCGTGTTGCCGAGTCCGTCGGTCAACTGGCCGTCTTCAAACACCTGCAGCAGGATGTTGAACACATCCGGGTGCGCCTTCTCGATTTCGTCGAGCAGAACCACCGAGTACGGCGAACGCTTGACGCGCTCCGTCAACTGGCCGCCTTCCTCGTAGCCCACATATCCCGGAGGCGAGCCAATCAGCTTCGACACCGAATGCTTCTCCATGAACTCCGACATATCGAAGCGGATAAGTGCCTTGTCGGAGCCAAAGAGGAACTGCGCCAGGGTGCGAGCCATTTCTGTTTTGCCAACACCGGTCGGCCCAAGGAACAGGAACGACCCAATCGGCCGATGCGGTGACTTCAAACCCGCTCTCGACCGGCGAATCGCGCGGGCCAGGGCGCTGATCGCCTTGTCCTGCGAGATCACCCGCTTGTGCAGCTCTTCTTCAACGCGCAGCAGCTTCTGCGTCTCTTCTTCCTTGATACTGGTTACGGGAACACCCGTCCAGCGGCTGACCACATCTTCAATGTCTTCGCGTCCCACAATGCCGGCAGCGGAGTCATCGAGGTGGTACTTGTCGCGCAGGGCGCGCAAATTCTCGCGCTCTTTGCGCTCCTCGTCGCTGTAGAAGCGTGCCTTCTCAAACTCGTGATTGGCAATCGCCGAGTCCATGCGGTGCACAATGAACTTGATGCGCTTCTGCACTTCGGTGATCTCATCGGGCAGCGAGGTCTGGCGCAGCTTCACGCGCGCGCCCGCTTCGTCGATCAGGTCGATAGCCTTGTCGGGCAGGAAGCGATCGGGAATGTAGCGATTCGAGTGCGACACGGCGAATTCAACCGCATCGTCGGTATAGCTCACCGCGTGGAACTTCTCATAGCGGTCCTTGATGCCCATGATGATCTTCACCGCGTCAGCTTCGGTGGGCGGTGGAACCTTCACGGCCTGGAAGCGCCGCTCCAGCGAGCGGTCCTTCTCAATCGACTTGCGGTACTCGGCCGGAGTGGTGGCGCCGATGCACTGGATCTCTCCGCGGCTGAGAGCCGGCTTGAGAATGTTGGCCGCGTCGAGCGACCCCTCAGCCGAACCAGCCCCCACCAGCGTGTGTAACTCATCGATAAAGACAATCGAGTTCTGGTTCTCCATCAGCTCTTTCATGATGGTCTTGAGGCGCTCTTCAAACTGCCCACGATACTTGGTGCCGGCCACAATCAGCGAGAGATCGAGGCCAAGCACGCGCTTGTCGGCCAGGAAGCTGGGCACCTCGCCGTCTGCAATGCGCTGGGCAAGGCCTTCCACGATGGCTGTCTTGCCCACGCCGGGTTCGCCGATCAGCACCGGGTTGTTTTTGGTGCGGCGGCAGAGGATCTGAACAACGCGTTCCAGTTCGCCGTCGCGGCCTACGAGCGGATCGAGCTGGCCGTCGAGAGCGGCCTGCGTCAAGTCGCGGCTGAATTCCGCCAGCAGGCTCGACTCGCGCTGGCGCTGCTGCGGCGGAGCCTTCTCCTGAGTAACGCGAGCCAGTTCGTCGCGAATCTGGGCTAGTTTCAGGCCGCGCTCCTGCAATATCTCTGAAGCGAAGCATTTTTCTTCACGCAGCAATCCGAGGAGTAAGTGTTCCGTGCCGATATGCTTGTGGCCCAGGCGCTCCGCCTCTTCGGCGGCGTAGGCCAGCACGCGCTTGCACTCGTTCGAGAGCGGCAGATCGACGCTCGTCGAAACTTTCTCGCGAATCGTGGTATGCGCTTCGATCTGCTTGCGGATCGACTCCACCGATGCGTGCGAGCGCAGGAAGCGATTGGTCAGCGCCTTGTCTTCTCTGAGCAGGCCCAGCAAAAGATGCTCGGTCTCGATGTATGGTGAGCCGAACTGGCTGGCCTCGTACCGCGCAAAGAAGATGACGCGCCTCGCCTTCTCCGTGTAGCGTTCGAACATTTGAAATCCCCCAGTAACCAGGCTATCGCCAGTTGTGGCCGTCCGTTTAGATTGAACACCGATGGCGAATGTTTGTCTTTCAACCCCGGACGAAAACTTGTCCGAAGTAACCTCCTCGCCCTTTGTTCCACCTACGGCTTCAGCCCAGACTGCGCGTGCCCTTCCGCTTGAATCGCCGCCGAGAGCCCTCTTCAAGAGAAAATCCGGTTCCCGCCCTCGAACAGCTCTTTTGGATGGTTCCGGGACCTGTTTTACTCCCACGTCGCCGGTCCACGAGCTGCCGGAAGACTCCCACCCCATAGCTGCAGCCGGTGTGGATGCCTTCATCCGACACAAGCTGATAATTATATGACTCAAAAAACGCCAGGAAAGGTGCTTTTCCACCCGGAACGACTGTGCCCGACTCTGTCCGATTTAGTCTGGCTTTTCCCGGCTCTCTGTCCGGCTCTGTCTCTTCGGTACCCAATCAGGATGCCGTCGAAATCTCGCTAAGTCGTCCGTTTTCAAGGCGCAGCACCCGCGTACATCGCTGAGCCAGTTCATGGTTATGGGTAACAATCACTGACGTTAACCCGTGGCTCGCGTGCAGACGCTCAATCAATTCGAACACCCGGCCGGCAGTCACCGAATCCAAATCGCCCGTGGGCTCGTCGGCCAGCAAAAGCTTGGGGTTGTTCACCAGGGCCCGGGCCAGCGCCACCCGTTGCTGCTCCCCACCCGAAAGCTCGCCGGGACGATGCAGCCCGCGATCGCCCAGATCCACCTCTTCGAGCCACCTGGCCGCCTGCGTCATCGCTTCAAGTTTCCTTTGGCCGCGCGCCAGCAGCGGCAGTGCTACATTCTCAAGCGCTGTAAACTCCGGCAGCAAATAATGGAACTGCCAAACATATCCGATCTCGCGATTACGAAAACCTGCAGCCTGCTGGGTTGTAAGTTTGGCTACATTGGTTGAGGCGCAGTATACAGTTCCCGAAGAGGGCGCATCAAGAGCGCCCAGTATGTGCAAAAGCGTGCTTTTTCCCGCGCCCGATTGCCCCACAATTGCCACCATCTCACCGCGCTGAACCTCGAAATCGAGACCGTCAAAGAGGTGCAGCGGACCGCGCGCTGTTTGATAGGTCTTGGTCAGCTTTTCAACTTGAATGATGGGTGGGTTGTTTTCAGGCATCCGCGACTCCGGGTCCCGCTGTGAGCGGGATGCCTGGCTGGCAGCCGCTGAAGTCGTTTGATTCATCCTGTGCAACCAATTTTACATGGCCGGCGGGGAATCGCTCAGAGAGATATGCCATGTGCCGCGAACTTTCGTGGGATGGAAGGCCGGCATCCATTCTTCCAAACTTCCCACCAAACACACTGTCATCCTGAAGCGGAGCGAAGGATCTGCGGTTGTTCTTCAACAGACTTCAGCTCCTACACGCCAACCGGGTACGGCTTCGCGCTCGACTCCTCTGTGTCCACCCCCGAGCGCCACTTCTCAAACCGCCCCTGCAGCAGGCTCATCAGCCCCGTGTACCAGTACCCCATCACAAACAGAATCAGAAACGGCGCGGTGAAATAGTTCTTGTTGCTGAACGTGTACCAGATGGCTCCGGCAAAGTAGCAACCCATCAGCATCTCGATCCACGGCGCCAGCTTCAGCCGCTTGCGATATTTCGCCGCCTGCGATTTTTCGCCCTTCTTGGCTACGGCGAATTTGGGCGTGCGCACGAACGGGCTCTTGATGCCCAGCAGCGCCTCCATGACGGCCTTGGTATTGGTAATGGTCAGCCCGATGCCCAGCGCCATCAGAAACGGCAAATAGTAAAACGTCTTCTTCCACGTCTTGGGGAAAAGCTCTCGCTCGCTCATCAGGTAAAACACGGCAATCGAAAATGTCGACGCCGTAAACAGCGGCACGTCGATCAGCAGCATCTGGAACCAGCCCTGGTAGAAACGGCAGATCATCGCCGGAATCAGAAACACCGACATGATTACCATCAACGGGTAGCTCAGGTTTGCCGTCAGGTGATACACGCTCTCGATCTTGGTCTTGCGCGGCGCATTCGACCTGAAAACCTGCGGCAGAATCTTGATGCTGGTCTGGATCAGCCCCTTGGCCCAGCGCGCCTGCTGCGTCTTGAACGCCGTCATCTCAATAGGCAGCTCCGACGGGCACTCCACATCGGGCAGGTATTTGAACTTCCATCCCGCCATCTGCGAGCGATAGCTCAGGTCGGTGTCTTCGGTCAGCGTATCGTGTTGCCATCCGCCGCCGTCTTCAATTGCCTTGCGCCGCCACATGCCCGCCGTGCCGTTAAAGTTGAAAAACTCGCCCGTCCGCGCCCGCGCTCCGTGCTCCATCACAAAGTGCCCGTCCAGCAGGATGGCCTCAATCTGCGTCAGCATGCTGTAATTGCGATTCAGGTGGCCCCAGCGCGTCTGCACCATGCCGATGCCCGGTTCCGAGAAGTGGTGGATCACCTTCATCAGCCACTCCGGCGGGGGCACAAAGTCCGCATCGAAGATGGCCACAAATTCGCCCTTGGCCACCTTCAACCCGGCATCCAAAGCGCCGGCCTTAAATCCATAACGATTTGTCCGATGGATGTACTCGATCGGGTGGCCCAGCGCCTTGTACCGCTCCACAATCCCCGCGGCCACCTCCTGTGTCTCGTCGGTCGAGTCGTCAAGCACCTGGATCTCCAGCCTCTCGCGCGGGTACTCCATTGCGCAGATGGCCTCAATCAGCCGGTCGATCACGAATTGCTCATTGAAGATGGGCAACTGCACCGTCACCATGGGCAGCTCGGCAAATTGCTCAGGGGGATGGGGATTGTAGTTCTTGCGGTATTTGAAGTACTGGTAGCAAAGCGTGTACCGGTGAATGCCATAAAGCGCCAGCACGATCATCACCGCAAAGTACGGGACCAGCATGCAGGCATCGAACCAGTTCCACGGATGCGGCAGCTTGGCGAAGGGGTCATTGATCAGCGATCGGATGTAATGGCGGAAACCGTTCTGCGGCGCGAAAAACATCCCTGGCGCGTTCACGACACGAAGCGCACCAACCCGCACGGCAGCAGAATCAAGAGCAGTAAAAAATGCGGAAAACAGGGCAAAGCCTCCACGGTCCGGCTAACAAGGATTTTACGCGATTGGCTGATCAGGCTCGGAGATGGGCGTCACAGGGAGACAGCAGAGACCGGATGAAGCACCGGCCGGAGGCAGCAGAAGCCTTCAGGCCTCTAAGACGGGCTCACTTCAATTGTGGGCCTTCAGGCCCGGAGAAAAGCTTGGCCACACACAAGCAGAAAGCAGAAAGCAGAAAGCAGAAAGCAGAAAGCAGAAAGCAGAAAGCTAATAGCTAAGAGCTAAAAGCTGAGAGCTGAAAGCTTGCCCCCATCACGTCCTCCGCCGTACCCTTAAAACGCAGTCGGAGAAAGTCCCCAATGCCTGCCAGCTCTGTTTCCCCTATCGTCGCCGCCTCAGGCGGCAGTTTCCTTGTTGAAGACCGCAACCCCGCTGAAATATTTACGCCAGAAGACCTGAACGACGAACAGCGCCAGATAGCCGCCACCGCGGCACGCTTCGCCCGCGAAGAAATCGTCCCAGCCATCGCCGCGCTTGAATCCAAGCAGCCGGGCGCAATGGCCGGCCTGCTGCGCAAGGCCGCCGAACTCGGCTTCACCTCCGTCGACATTCCCGAAGAATTCGGCGGCATGGGCATGGACAAGATCAGTTCCGTGCTCGTCACCGACCACATTTCTTTGCTGGCCAGCTTCTCAACCGCATTCGGCGCACACGTGGGCATTGCCACGCTGCCGCTGGTCTGGTACGGAACGCCCGAGTTGCAGCAGCGCTACCTGCCCAGGCTGGCGAGCTGCGAAATCGTCGGCGCTTACGCGCTCTCTGAGTCCACTTCGGGCTCCGACGCCATGAACATCCGCACCCGCGCTACGCTCTCGCCCGACGGCGAGCACTACATCCTCAACGGCGAAAAGCATTGGATCACTAACTGCGGCATCGCCGGCCTCTACACCATCTTTGCCAAAATCGATGGCGAAAAGTTTTCAGCCTTTGCCGTCGAGCGCGGCACACCCGGCCTGACCGTCGGCGCAGAGGAGCACAAGCTGGGCATTCACGGCTCATCCACCTGCCCGCTGCTTCTCGTCGATTGCAAAATCCCCAAAGAGAACCTGCTCGGCGAGGCCGGCAAGGGCCATCACATCGCCTTCAACGTGCTCAACGTGGGCCGCCTCAAGCTCGGCGTTGCCTGCATCGGTGGCGCGCGCAACGCGCTCGGTGAGATGATCCGATACGCCAAGCAACGGAACGCCTTCGGCAAGCCCATCGCCGAACTGGGCCTCATCCAGTTGAAGATCTCGTCCAGCGCAGCGCAGCTTTACGCCGCTGAATCCATGGCCTACCGTACCGCGGGCATGATCGACGCGCGACTGGGCGGCCTGGGCGAACACTCCGGGCGCGACGCGCAAAAGGCTTTTGAGGAATACGCCGTCGAGTGCTCCATCATTAAGGTCTATTGCAGCGAAATGCTGGCGCACGTAACCGATGAACTGGTGGCCACCATGGGCGGCTACGGCTTTGTCGAGGACTATCCCGCGGCGCGGCTTTATCGCGATGCACGCATCAACCGCATCTTCGAAGGGACTAACGAAATCAACCGGCTGATTGTAACCGGCTGGCTCATGAAGCGCGCCCTTAAAGGCACGCTGCCGTTGCTCCCCGCCATCAAGCGCGTGATGGACGAGGTCATGGCGCCGCCTTCATTCGATGGCGTGGGCGAAACCGGCTCAGTGCTGGCCCGCGAGGCCGCGCTGCTAGCGTCGGTGAAAAAGATTTCGCTGTTTGCCGCGGGTGTGGCCAGCCAGCGCTATATTACCGGGCTTGAAGAGCAACAGGAAATCATGGCCGCACTCGCCGACATGATCGCGCAAATTTACGCGCTTGAGTCGGCGCTGCTGCGCGCGCAAAAGCTGGCTGCCGCGGCCCGCAGCCAGGCGACTGTTGCCGCAGCCATGGTGGGCCTGCTTGCCGATCAGGCCATGGACCTTGCCGAATCCTCAGCGCGCCAAATCCTGGCCGCATGTGGCGACGGCGATGCGCTCCGCACGCAGCTCGCCATTCTGCGCCGCCTGGCGCGCTCTACTCCGGCCAACGCCACGGCTTTAAGCCGCAGCGTGGCCCGGTGCTGCATCGACGCGGAGAAGTATCCGCTGTAGCCGAGTTCTTTCGTACCGCCGGTCTCCTGCCCCGGGGTCCCCGGCGAATGATTTGTATTCGCTGGGGTGGTTGGCCGGCTGTACGGAGGGTTTCCCGACCCTCCGCAAGGCAAATCAACCACCCGCTGCGCCCGGGAACGCTACGCCGCACGTGTCTGGCGCACGTTCCCACTAAGAAGTTCGATAATCGCCCTCGTAAATGCCGGAATGTCTTCGGGCTTGCGGCTGGTTATAAACTGCCCGTCCCGCGCAACCTCCTGGTCAACCCAATTCGCGCCTGCATTCTTCAAGTCGGTCTTGAGCGAAGGCCATGAAGTTATGGTTTTGCCGCGCAGCGCTCCGGTCTCAATCAGTGTCCATGGGCCATGACAGATCGCAGCCACCGGCTTGCCAGATTTCACAAACTGCCCAACAAAATCAACCGCCTTTTGATCCATGCGCAGGTGGTCGGGATTCATCACCCCGCCCGGCAGCACCAGCGCGTCGTAGTCCTGCACATCGGCCTTGGCCAGTTCCTTGTCAACGTTGACGTTTTCTCCCCAATCCTTCAGTTTCCATCCCTTGATCTTGCCGGCCTTGGGAGCGATGACCACTGTTTCCGCGCCCGCCTTGTCCAGCGCCTTGCGTGGTTCCACCAACTCCGATTGCTCAAAACCGTCGGTTGCGAGAATTGCAATCTTCTTGCCTTTCAAATCTGCCATCGAGTTTCCTCCTGGGGTGATTTCGTGCACTCACCCTAGGACGCATTCGCGCCCGCGAAGGCTTGCCGATGTTTGCGATGCAGTTTCATCCAATCGACAAGCGCGGCGAAACTCGAAATTGTGGAGTGATCTTCTTCTTCTCTTCACGACGTTGCGCGAAATCGAAACATTGTCGAACTCAACGCAGCTCGCGCACTTTGAAGTCCTTGAACACAATTGGAAAGCCTTCCGCCTCCAGGCCGATGTATCCCTTCTCAACTCCGGTCTGAACCGTATTCACCACTTCGCCGTTGACGGCAAGCGTGCAGGTGTTGCCTGCGCAGCGGATATCGTACGTGTTCCACTGTCCCGGTTCATGCAACCGGTTTTCTTTCATGTCCTTTTGAAGATTGAAGCTGGTGAGCTTGCCGTTGACCGGCGTTTCGCCAAAGATGTATCCGCCCTCGGTCGTGGTCTGCGCCTGATGCCAGATCACTCCATTTTCATCGTTTCGAAAGAAAACCCCACTGTTGTAATGTGGCGATCCCGGCTGCGGAATAAAACGCCACTTCAAATGGAAGGTAAAGTTGCCCAGTTCGCGATTGAAGCGCAGCCACTCGTGGCCGCCATTGCCGTCGCACTTGATCTCGCCTTTCGCGGCGTCAATGTGCCATTGAGCAATATCGCTCACCGGGTGCGTCGGCGGAATCGCGATGCGCGTCCACTGGCTTTGATAATCGGCCGGGAAGAGATTCACGGTTTGTGCGGATGCAAGCGCTGCGCCTGCGATGAATACGCAGGAGGCAGCTATATAAAGAGCCCAAGATGCTTTTCTTTCGATTCGAGCCGGGAGATTCATTTGTTCCTCTTCGGTCGCGGGCGCAAAGAATTCCCGCCGCCGCGAGCCGGCTCGAATTGTAGCACCGGGGTATTGATGCGTGATTCAGGGACTCACTGAACAAGTCGATGTTTTGAAAGGGCACGGTTTTAGTCGCGCCGAGACACTCCCTCCCGGAGGGAGGCGACGAATCTAGCCCAGGACGAAGTCCTGGGTTGGCAGCACAAAATGACCGCAGCCCCGTAGGGCCGGCATGAACCGGCAGGTCAGAGGCCTCGGCCTAACTGATCTGCTAATACGCTGTCCCTCCGCTGAAATCCTTCGAAATCGCATCGTGCACACCCGTCATGCACGCCGCGTCATTAAAGATCAGCCCAAGCTCGCGATTGTTCTGAAGGGAATTGTTAGTGAAATTCTCCGAGCCCACAAACATCTTCGCCGTTGCAGTACCGTAATCGGCCAGCACCGTTTTGGCGTGGATGTAATACCCGGTCGACGACGTATACACAGCGATCTTTGCGCCCGCAGTCTTGAGCGCCGTAAGCGTGGTGTTGTACTTGTTCTCCAGATTCTCCTGCACCAGCGTGACCGCGACGCCTCGCTTCAGCGCAGCCAGCAGCGCGCTTTCAATTTGCGTTTCTTCAAACTCTTCCTGCGAAATCAACAGCGAAGTCTTCGCGCCGTTGATGAGCGCCAGCAGCGAACTCAGCGAGTTGCTCGGACTCCATACCAGGTTTTCGCCCGTCGGCGCCGTGATCTTGGCGTTCGTGTAATCGGCGTTGAACGTACTCTCAATCGCCGCCACATCGGCCTGGTTGTTGGTGATCACCGCAAAATCCCGAGTCATCGCGTAATCCACGGGGGTCAGGTTGAGCGTCATAATCGCCGACGTCGCCGAGTCGATGGTGATGGTCTTCTGGTGGGTAACTGAAAACGCGGGATTCGACCAGTGCACGCCGCACTTGTACTTCTCGAGATAGTTATAAGCCGGCGTGTTGGCTGCCTTCTCGCTTCCGCTCTGGTCCAGAATCACGCGCACCGCGATGCCTTTCGCCGCAGCGGCCGCGAAAGCATCCATTACGGTTACGTCGGTAAGTTCGTACATCGTCATGTCGATGGACTTGGTTGCCGTCGCGATCAGGTTGTAGATGGCCGTCAACCCTTGATCCGGCTCGGTCACCAGCGTGTAGGTGGTAGCAGCGGGATTGGGCGCGGGCTTAGGCGTGGGTGCCGGTTTGGGCACAGGTTTCGGCGTGGGCTTGGGCACTGGTTTAGGCGCAGGCTTCGTGACCGGCGTTGGCTTGGGAGCCGGTTTAGGCGCGGGTTTCGGTGGCTTGCCCGCCCGCTTGGTGGCGTTTTTGGCCGTACTCTTCGCGGCTGTTTTCTTTGCAAGTTTGCTAGGCAATTTCTTCGAAGGCATAAGACACTCCATTCTCTGGCGCAACACTCTCAACGGGATTGTCGAGAGCATTGCATCTAGTTTCTTCACGAATCAGTTTCTTGCGGATCGAGGGAAACCGAGAAAGGCCCGGGTGAAACCGGTTCGATTGCGGCCAACTTTGCTTTTGCAGCGCAGGTCTGTCTTATTTGCAGACTGAATTGGGGCAATCGGGGAGCGGGATGAGTATTTTGCGAAGCGGCTCTAATTTATCACTTCGATGTTACAGGCGCAATCGGGGGCGATCCTTGACGGACCGCGCCCGCGTAACCGATGCCCAATTTCCTGGGTCGGCCTATTGAATCGCCGTAGCAGTCACCTGCACGCGCATGCTGCCCTTATTGTCGGCCGAATCAGAACTGAAGACGGTGCTCTGTTTACCAACGGGAACGAGAGCCGAAGCCTGCCACTTGTCCGTCCGAATGACGGGCTCCTTGACACCCAGGTCAACCTCCGATGCCACGCTGGAGACAGCCGCAGTCACCTCAAAGGCGAGCTGGCTTGAGACTTCATGCGCATCGTGGATGTCAATGCTCGTGCCCATGTCCAGGTATTCGAATTGGATATTCGGCTCGGAATTCGCTGCTTTTCGTTCTCCGCTCGAAGTCGATCCAGTGATGATGGGAAATTTAGAGCCGGAGCGGATCGACACGGTACCGTGTGAACCAGTTGAGACGGTCGTCGAGTAGCCGCGGCTGTTGACGACTTTTCCTTCTGCATTCAGATCCTCGACGACAAAGTCGAGGCGATAGAAATGCTCTGAGATGGCGGGCGCGTGCGCACCCGGCGACTGGCTGCTGGGCTGATCCTGGGCAATTACTTTGCGCCCGATCCCCGCGGTGACAAGTAGAAGGGCGCAGAAAAGCATTGTTTTTTTCATGGAGTTCTCCTTAATTTCCTTCAGGTTCGGGCGGTTCGAGTGGCTTGATTTCGAGAGCTTCAATTGAGAGCGGCGCGTCCATCTGCTTTTGCGCGTCGACTAGAGATTTACGCTCCGCCTCCGGAACATGAGCAACATAGGTGACCAGTGCCTTCTCTTCGGGTGTGAGCGGCTGCGGAGTCGGAAAGACATCGAGTTTGGGCAATCGCCCTTCCGCCGCTCCGGCCGCAGCGGATGACGAATGCCGCAGCGGCCTCGAGGCGACACTGCGCCGCACCACACCCGAAGGTGAATTCGCAACAAGCCTGCTCGGGCCCGCATCGGTCGAAACCGGCGGTGTCATGCGTGCCTGATTGGTTTGCACCGCAGGGTGATGCCCCGGCATCGAAACCAAAATCACGAGCGCGGCAACTACGCACGCAGCAACAGGCAGCGCGATTGCCCAGCGAATCATGCGGCGGGTGTGTTCACGCGCGCCTTCAGCGGCGATGCGGGCCAGCACGCGTTGCGCAAGACGTGAGTCCGGGCCGGGATCGGCATACGTCTCGAGCGACGAACGCAGCAGACGATCGAATTCGGTGATGGGTTCCAAACCGCGATTGTTGTGCTCAGGCATACGGAACCTCCTTTACATCCGGGTTGCGGGCTTGCGGATTGCGAGCCTGCGAACTTGCTGAAGCGTCCAGCTTCCGGCGGAGCAGGTCGCGAGCCCGCTGCAGACGCGTGCGGACGGTGCCTTCGGCGATCCCGAGAACGCGGCCTATCTCGCGGGAGTTGAGCTCATCCCCCGCAGAGAGAACCAGCGGCAGACGAAGCTCCTCAGGAAGCGCGTCGATCATTGCGTGGATGCGCGCATGCTGATCGGAGAGCAGTAAAGTCTGCTCGGGACCGGGCTCGGCAGACGGCACTTCGCTTGGCGTACCGCGCTCAGAGTCGCAATCAAATCTCTGTGCCTCAGGCTGCCGCGGCCGGCGATCGACCGCAACCCGCCACGCCACGCGAGCCAGAAAAGCGCGTTCATTCTCCACATTGCGCCAGCCGCCATTGCGATAGAGCTTCAGGAATGTCTCCTGAACGGCATCCTCGGCATCGGCACGATTCTGCAGCACCGCGTAGGCCACGCGATAAACAAAGCGCGATTGGCGCTCGACCAGGTCTGCGAACTCCGCTTCTTCGCCAATGGTCAAGACCTGCACGCTCCGTCTCGGCGTCCGCTCGAACACGTAAGTCTGTTGGCTTGAAACGCCCGCCGGATGCAAAGGATGTTACTCCCCCGTACATAAGCAAAGACGGTAACACGAAGCGGGGTGTTCAGAAATCTTTAGGGGACATTCCGCATGTCGACTTCAGTCGCCGGCGATTCTCCGAAAGGGCTGCTCCGGGATCTGAGCTCGCTGAATTCGTCTTGTCGTTGATCGCGGGAGATACCAAGGCTCGCACCCTATTCCTGGAAGCGGGCCGTCGCTAAAAGGGAATCTCAATGAGGGATTTGAGCAGCAGCAGTCCAATCCAGCATTATGCCTGGGCCGAGTCAGAGCCTCTGGTTAGTGGCTTTTTGGGGAACTCGTGACAGCCCCGGGTTGCTTGGGCGGCGCCGTAGTGGGGATTTGGGCCGAAGATTCATTGCGCGGCGGCGAAGCTGGGAGCGCCACGATCCGCTGATGGACCTCGTGCTCCCACCTCCACCAGCTCATGGTCACCAGGAAATTGCGTTCGCGATCAGGATGCGAAAGGCGTTCAGGATTTGAAAAGTTCATACTACCCCTTTCCATCTCGCACTGAACTGACTCTACCGCGAGATCCTGACTGACTGAATTTGATACGCAAATGAACCACGACTGAATAGTCTGAAAAACACCGCTCAGAGTTCGCAAACAGGAGTAAAATTTTTAGGGATACTGTGAAAAAGAGGGCCGCGAACGGCCCTCTTTTGTTTTATATCCCCCAAGATTGCGCCCTGACTGTTACGCCTTCGCGCTGGTCAACGCCCCCAGATCGGCGGCCATCTTCTCCGTCGAGAAGGCCTCAATCAAATCGCCCTCCTTCAGGTCGCTGAAGTTGGCGATGCCGATGCCGCACTCCATTCCGTTGGTTACTTCGCGGGCATCGTCCTTGAAGCGCTTCAGCGATCCGATCTTGCCTTTGAATACCTGCTCGCCCTCGCGCGTCACGCGTACCTCGGCATCGCGGCGGATCACGCCGTCCTGCACACGGCAGCCGGCGATGGTGCCCACCTTCGGAATCCTGAACACGTTGATCACCTCGGCCTTGCCCAGGTAGCTCTCTTTGAAGGTCGGGTCGAGCAGTCCCAGCATGGCCAGGCGAATCTCATCCTGCAATTCGTAAATGATCGAGTGCAGGCGTATTTCCACATTCTCCTGTTGCGCCAGCTCTGCTGCCTTGCGCTCGGGGCGAACGTTGAAGCCGATGATGATGGTGTTCGATGCCGTCGCCAGCAGCACGTCGCTCTCGGTAATTGAGCCGACGCCCGAATGGATCACCTTGATGCGCACCTTCTCAGTGGACATGCGCGTCAGCGAGTCGGCCAGCACTTCAACCGATCCCGTCACGTCGCCCTTGATGATCAATGGCAGGTCTTTCACTCCGGCCGTGCGAATCTGCTCGGCCAGTCCTTCAAGCGAGACACGCGAGCTCTTGGCAAGCTGCGCCTCGCGCTCCTTCATCTTGCGGTACTGCGCAATGCCCTTCGCCTTGTCGCGGTCGGCAACCACCAGGAACGTGTCGCCGGAATCGGGCATGGCCTCAAGGCCTAGCACTTCCACAGGAGTCGATGGCCCCGCTTCTTCAAGAGCGCGCCCACGATCGTCGAACATGGCGCGAACCTTGCCAAAAGTATTGCCCACGATGTAGCTCTCGTTCAGCTTCAGCGTTCCGTCCTGCACCAGCACGGTAGCCACTGCGCCGCGCCCGCGATCGAGCTTGGCTTCAAGCACCGAGCCCACAGCCTTGCGTCCCGGCGTGGCCTTGGGCGCCTTGATGTCGCTCACCAGGCAAATCATCTCCAGCAGCAGATCGAGGTTAATCCGCTTCTTGGCCGACACCTCCACGAACACGGTCGAACTTTCGCCGCCGCCCGCCCACTCTTCAGGAATGAGCCCGCGATCGGCAAGCTGTTTCTTCACGCGGTCGGGGTTCGCTTCGGGCTTGTCGATCTTGTTCACGGCCACAATGATGGGAACATCGGCGGCCTTGGCGTGATCGATTGCCTCAAGCGTTTGCGGCATCACGCCGTCGTCGGCGGCAACCACAATCACCACAATGTCGGTCACCTTTGCGCCGCGTGCACGCATGCGGGTAAATGCTTCGTGGCCCGGCGTGTCGAGAAACACAATCTCGCGCCCCGATGCCGGCGAGCCCTCTTTTGCAAATTTCACCTTGTAGGCGCCAATGTGCTGCGTAATGCCGCCGGCTTCGCCCGCGGCCACATCGGTCTCGCGAATCGCGTCCAGCAGCGACGTCTTGCCGTGGTCCACATGGCCCATCACGGTAACCACTGGTGCGCGCGGAGACTCGACGAAATCGGTCTTCTCCTCGTCGAGAACCTCTTCGATGGCTTCGTTTTCCAGCGCCTCTTCGTACGTGATGACCTTGGCGCCGGCTCCGAATTTCGCCGCCACATCCTTCACCATCTCGGCGTCGAGCGACTGGTTGACGGTTACGAAGACGCCGCTCATCAGCAGCGATGCGATCAGGTCCTTGGCGCGGATCTCCAGCTTCTCGGCCAGGTCCTTGACGCTGATTCCCTCGGTCACCGTGATCTCGCGGGTAATGGGAATGGGCTCGGTGCCGAGATGCATGCCGCTGTAACGTGGCGGCGGCACAAAGCCCTTCATCGGGCCTTCCTTGGTCTTGGGATACTGCTGCTGACCGCGTGCGCGTCCACGCGATGGAGCGCGTTGCGGGCGGCCGGTTTCAGGCGGCGGTGGTGCACCACCCATTCCGGGGCGTGGTCCGCCAAAACCGGGACGCGGCGCTCCAAATCCGGGGCGCGCGCCGAAGCCGGGCCGGCCTGCGGGACCGCCAGCGCCTCCGGCAGGCGCAAATCCACCCGTGCCAGTGCGCGTGGGATGCTTGGGCCTTGGTCCGCCCGGGAACTGTCCCGGAGCACCGGGCGCGCCCTGGGGACGTGGCGTAAATCCACCCGCCCCGGCAGCAGGCCGGCGATCGAAGATCGGCTTTCCGCGCTGAATTCCTGTTCCCGGTCCCAAGGGTGCCTGGGGCATCACTGTTGCCTTGTAAACAGGTCGCGGGCCGGTTTGCGGAACCACCATCCGGCGCGGAGGAGGCTGAGGCGCTGCTGCGGGCTGGCTGGCCCTGGCGCTTGACTCGGCGGCAATTGCAGGCGCAGTGCCGCCTTCAACTTGAGCTGCTTCCGGCTCTGCGGCCACGGCTGCCAGCGCGCTCTCAACGGCCTCAATCACCGGCGCTGTGACCGGCTGTTCGACATGAGCCGGAGGCGCAACGGCGGCCGGAGGCGCCGCTGCGGCCGCTGCGGCAATGGGAGCTGCGGGTGGCTTGACGGCAATAATCGGCTTTTCGGCAGGCCGGGGCTGCTCTTCGCGCGCGACTGGCGCTGCGGGCGGCTTGACCGCCACCGTGCCGGTGGGCGGCGCAACCACAACTACGGGGCGCGCTGGAACTGCCGCTGTTGCCGGAGCCTTGGCGACTACCGGGCCGGCTGGCGGCTTCGAAGCTATGGCAGGAGCGGCAGGCGGGGGCGCAACAATGGGCGGCGCCGAACGCGGTTGCGGAACAATCTTGCGTGGTTCCGGGCGAGCCGGTGCTACAACCGGCTTCGGCGGGACCGCGGGTGCCGCGACCGGCGCGGCAGCTTTTACTGCAGGCGGAGCTGTAGCCGGCCTGGCCGGCGCATGCGCATGACGCGCCTCTTCCTCTTCCACCTTTTTCTTGGCCAGAATTGCCTTCATCACATCTCCGGGCTTGGAGATGTGCGAGAGGTCGATCTTCGGGGTGATCGTTTGGCTTGCGCGTGATGTCGAGGCGCCGGCGTGACCGGAGGAACGATCGCCACCGCCAAAATGCCCGCGAACCTTTTCCGCTTCGTCTGCTTCGAGCGAGCTGGAGTGAGTTTTCCCCGCTCCCATGCCCATCTCGTTCAGAACATCCAGAATCTCGCGGCTCTTCCGCTCTAACTCGCGCGCCAGATCGTTGATTCGAATCTTGCTCATCCGCCCCTTTTCAACGTGCTGCCAAAACGCCCCTTAGTCGCTCATAGCTACCTCATGGCAATGGCTGCTCTTTAAACTTGCGTTCCCGTTCGCATGGCTTGGTTGAAAGCAGCGCATCTTACTCGCTGCTCTCATCGGCCTGCTCGCCTTCTTCCTTGGCTTCAATCTCGTTCTCTTCCGCGTCTGCCGTAGGCACGTTCTCAACTGCCAGCTCTGTCGCGGTAACTTCCAGGTCTTCCGCTTGGCCCTCGGCAACCGCCTCGTCAGCCGTGCCGGCGCTCGCCAGCTCTTCTTCGGCCAGTGCGGCGCGGGTTCCCTCAGCTTCTTCCAGCACTTCAGCCGAGTTCTCGAGTTCGGCTTCAGCAGTGCCTTCAGCCGCTTCAGGCGTAGGCTTTTCCGCTTCGCCTTCCACTGCCGCTTCCGCGCCCTCAGGCACGTGGCCTTCTTCGCCCTCTTCAAAATGACCAAAGTAGTGGCGAACTGCAATTGAGATTTTTTCCAGCGTCTTTTCGCCGATGCCCGGAATCTCTTCCAGTTGCTCCGGCGTCATATCGGCCAGCGCCTCCACCGTGGTGATTCCAGCCGTAACCAGCTTCTGAATAATGCTCTCGCCGAGCTCCGCTACCTGCTCGATAGGCGTGGTGGGAGCCCCGGCCAGCGCCTGCATCTGCTGCTCCACTTCCTGGCGCTTCTCTTCCTCGCTCTTGATGTCGATCTTCCAGCCCAGCAGCTTGGCCGCCAGCCGCACGTTCTGGCCCTTCTTGCCGATGGCCAGCGACAGTTGCGTGTCGTCCACGATTACTTCAAGCTGCTTATCGGTCAGGTCGGTAATCGATACGCGGCTTACCTTCGCCGGTTGCAGCGCCTTTTCGGCAAAGGTCGTAATCTCGTCGCTGTACTCGATAATGTCGATCTTTTCCCCGCGCAGCTCGCGGATGATCGACTGCACGCGCATGCCCTTCATGCCTACGCATGCGCCCACCGGATCAACGTCCTTGTCGCGGCTCTGCACGGCGATCTTCGTCCGCTCGCCCGCTTCCCGCGCAATGGCCTTGATCACCACCGTGTTGTCGTAAATCTCGGGAACCTCTGACTGAAATAGATTCGACACCAGCTCCGGCGCCGCGCGGCTCACAATTACCTGCGGTCCCTTGGCTGCGCGATCCACCTTCAACAGCACTACCCGCACACGCTCACCAACGCTGAACGATTCAAGCCGCGATTGCTCACGCTTGGGGCAACGCGCCTCGGCCTTGCCCAAATCGAAGATCACGTCCTGGCCCTCGACGCGCTTCACCGTCGCATTCAGCACTTCCTTCTCGCGGTGCGCGTACTCCTGGAACACCGTGTCGCGCTCGGCTTCCCGCACCTTCTGGAAGATGATCTGCTTGGCCAGTTGCGCCGCGATGCGGCCCAGCGGACTGGTGTCGCGATACATGCGGATCTCGCTGCCCACCTCCACGCCCGGTGCCAGCTCATTGGCTTCGGTCAGCGTGATCTGGTTGACCGGATCTTCAATCTCTTCATCGTCGCCTACAACGGTCTTATAGATATACGCCGTGATCTCGCCGGTTTCCTTGTTCAATTCGCCACGCATGTTTTCCTGCGTCTTGTAGTACTTGCGCGTGGCCAGGGCGATGGCTTCCTCCACCGCTCCCACAACGATTCTCGGGTCGATCCCCTTCTCCGAGCTCAGGAGTTCGATACTTTGATACAAAGCGCTTGATGCCATACTGCTTACTCTCATCCTCTGAGGTCAGATTTCTGGGACCACCAATTCTTCTGACCCTCGGTCCCTCATCCCTCAGTCCCTGAATCTATTGATTCCGGGGCCAGGCGTTTTTGCGTTTCTAGTCCCTAGTCCCTATTGCCTGGTCCCTGTCTTTTTCAGATTTCCGGTACTAACTGCGCCTTCTCGACATTCGAGAGCGCAATCTCAACCTTGCTTACTCCGGCCTTGCGGCTCTTGCTGTTCTGCTTCGTAGCCGCCAAATCGATGGTGATCGTTCGTCCACCCTCTGTGGGTGCCCCAGGTCTCGATTCTGATACCTGGGAATTAACTACAGCGGGTGCTCCCGGTCCCTCGCCTTTGGGGACCGGGGAACCTGAGACCCCGGAACTAACCCCCACCAATCGTCCCTGCCAGTGCCGGTTGTTCCTCACCGGCTCAAATGTCTGCACTTTTACCAGGCTGCCCGTGAACCGTTCAAAGTCTTCCGGTTTCGTCAGCTTCCGGTCCAGCCCCGGCGAGCTTGCTTCCAGCGTGTAAGCGTCGCCCGGCACCAGGTCTTCCACATCGAGCAACACGCCAAAGTCCCGGCTGAAAGCTGCGCAATCTTCATGCGTGACACAGGAAAGCTTTTCAATATTGAACCTGCTGTCGCCGCTCAAATTGCCCTCAACCAATCTCTCCGGCAGTCCCTCGGCCCCGCTTGCAATCTCCGCCTTCAGCCTGGCCCGCCCCTCGGCGTTCTTCTCCAGAAAAACCCGCAGCGTCCGTTCCTTGGCCGGGCCCGCAAATTCCAGGTCCACTACCGCCAGCCCATGGCTTGCGGCCACCCGTTCTGCCGCCGATTTGATTTCGTCCAGCCTGACTGCCATTCCTTCAAAACCCTGAAAATCCGATCCTGAAACGCGACCCCTGAAACTCAACCTGCGACGCAACCGATTTGCCGCCAGGATTCGGTTCCAAGAGATTCGCGACTCTAACCCGGCCTAACCCCTTTAAATCAGTGCAGCCAGGCCAGTTTTTGCCGCAAATAAAAAGTGGGCTATCAGCCCACTCATCTCTCCGCCAGCCGGTGCGAACACGGTAATTACAGCCTGGCAGACAAACGCGTATGCATGCTTAGAATACTCGGAATCGCTGTGAATATCAATGTCAAGCGACGTGCGGCAACGCTGCAGCTCCAATGCAGGCAACTCTCTTCAATCTCTCGCTGCACTTTTCGCGACTCCCGACTGCTTACCACATACGCCGCACACTGAATCCGTCGAGCTGCGTATCGGGGCTGAGAATGGGAATATCCAAAGCCAGCGCCTGCGCTGCAAGTATTCGGTCAAACGGATCGCGATGCGCTGAGGTGAAGCGTCCCGCCCGCAGCGCTGATTCCGCATCAATCGCTAATGCCGTATACCCGGCATCGTTGATCGCATCCAGATAGTCTCTCTCCAACTGTTCGACGCCAGGCAATTTGCCCAGTCTCACTTTGGTCGAAATCTCCCACGCAGTCGCAGCTGATACTAGAATCACGTTATTCTTGTCGCCAATTGTTCTGCGGACTTTTGCGCTCAGGGATTTTGGTGAGATTGTTGCCCAGATCAGCACGCACGTGTCCAGCAGAACTTTCACTCGTCACCCCCCTCCCACGCCGCCAACTCCTCTTCGGGCAGTGGCTCAAAGAAACTGTTCTGCAGCACAAAACCCGGATTCTCAAGAACTCCCAGGCGCTTCTTTTCCCTTGCGTTAACTGCAACCAACTGGGCTACCGGGATTTTCTTCCGGCCCGTCGTGATTACCACCATCTCACCTTTTTGCGCCAGCTTCACCAAGCTGGAGAGATTGGTCTTTGCCTCGAAAATTGTCGCTTGAATCATATTCTTAATCCTGCTAAATTATCTTAGCTAAGTTTGTGGCTCTCGTCAACCACCCCACGCCTCATCCTTCGTAAGACCAGCGTTTCGAAGTCGCCGCCAATTAGTTTGTCATCAGTAGCCGCAGTGATATAGAAATGCCGGCAGGGCATCGCTTGTGCCTCAATCCCTGTTCCACGGATTACGTCCTATGACCCAGGATTTCTCTGAATTGCATACGCCCACGGGCGCGCTGGGGCCTCAGCCCGCGCATCAACAGGACTGGCAGCAATATCGCCTGAGCCGGAACCAGGTTGATGCGTTCCACCGCGACGGATTTCTGGCCGGCGTGCAGGTGCTCGATGACCCGCAGGTGGACACTCTGTGTGCAGAGTTGGCGGGGTTGATGGATCCGGCGCACTCGTCGCACAAGCTGTTCCACGAGTACCACTCGAACGAGTCCAGCAACCCGGATACGATCCTGTTTCACGCGCTGGGCGCGTGGCGCACCGGCCCGGCGTTTCACGACGTACTCTGGAGTCCGGCGTTTCTGGTGGCGGCGTCTCAACTGCTCGACGCCCCGGTGCGCTTCTGGCACGACCAGCTCTTCTGCAAGCCGGCCCATCATGGCGGCGTCGTGGCATGGCATCAGGATTACTCGTACTGGACGCGGACGAAGCCGATGGCGCATCTGACCTGCTGGATCGCGCTCGACGACAGCACGGTCGACAACGGCTGCCTCTACTACGTCCCCGGGAGCCACAATTGGGACCTCCTGCCGGTTACCGGGCTGGCGGGCGATATGAATGAGATCATGACGGTGCTCAATGAAGAGCAGAAGCGAGCCTTCAAACCCGTGCCGATCGAGCTGAAGCGCGGGCAGTGCTCATTCCACCATCCGCTCACGGTGCATGGGTCGTATGAGAATCGCTCTGACCGGCCGCGGCGGGCCACTCTGGTAAATGCGTTCCGCGACGGGGTGCGCTCTGCGACTGACGAGCCGCTGCTCGCCGGTGTGCCTTCGATTCCGAAAGGACACAAAATGGAGGGCCGATTCTTTCCGCTGCTGTTTAATCCCGGAGTATTGGAATACGATCTGCCGGAGCTTGAGCCCACTCCGGCAAAATAGCTACCGGAAGCTTGGTCTCCTCTGTAGAGCGGCGGGATTTTCGCCGCTCGCGCTCCCGCTTGCCAATATTCCCCTTTCATCTGGTAGACCTGGGAGTAACAATAAACAAATCTCAACTCGGAGGACCACCCCCATGGACCCCCGCGACCAACTCGCTCCCGACGTACTTGACGAGTTAAGTCACGCTTTTACCGATCAACTGCTTGCTTGTCTTGATGAGTGCGCGCGCGGCCGTCGCGGCCTGTTTGGCGAGCCGGTGAGCGAAGAGAACGATGAATCAGCCTGGCCTGAAGCTGTGCGGCTGCGCGAACTGGCCGTCGCCATCCAGGGAGTTTTCGCTCAAAACGAGCAGCGCCACGCATTGGCAGATGAGTTCCTCGACCTGTGTTCCATGCACGGCGAGTCACATCCCGGCGAACGCAAGCTCGCGCGAATGTTTCTGGAACGAATCGAGCGCGGCGAGGTCGGCTCACCTACCGAGAAGAGCCCCTGGTAAATCGCTGACCCGCATCTCAAAGGCGCCCTACCACTGCACGCCGGGATACATACTCCCCAGCCGGCTGACGCGGAACTGATATGCGCCCGGCGTAGTTGACTGCCACACTGGTTTCAATGTCTGCGGATCAAGCTCCTGCACAGTCGCCCCCGAGGACGGTGCGCAGAAATTTACATGAATATCGTTGTTGGCCAGCAGATCCACGTTCCCACCAAAAGGGCTGTAGTAACTGGGCGGCGGTTTGTAGTGCGTGATCATTGTCGCCGTCATGTTGCCCTCATTGATCTCGAGTAATGGCATCGTGGAATAGCACTGTGAAGGCATGGGTGGTTGGCAGAACACCTGCCCCGACGGAAGAATCCGATCGTTGCCGTTGTCCATCAGACCGAGACGAAATACTCCCGTGGTGTTGGGTGTGAAGTACGACATTCCGTGCTGCGCATAGAACCAGTCTGTTGGATCCGTCGCACCCACCAGCTTGAAATCGCCGCCTTCGCCCAGGCGCCACATCACGGCTCCCGATCCCGCGCCGTCAAGGAAGTTGATCTTGATGATCCAGTTCTGGTGGCGGATCGAGAGCAGCAGGTTATGGTCGTCGCTCGAGTAGAGCATGTCATTCGAGTGCGTCCAGTCTGGAAAGTTCATAGGGTGGCGATTCACGTCGAGATGGTCGAATGCACTCCAGACCCAGTCCGGTTTGGAATTCTGGTCCACATCCACCAGCGCATCGCCAATCACCGTCCGCGTTCCCGACAGTCCGGTAAGGTTCGAATAGTTCTTCCAGTAATCGGCCAGCAACACCCAATGCCCATTTGGCAGCGGCAGCACGCTATGGTGGAAACTCTTCAACTGATAAAGATTGCCCTGTGCGTCGCGCAGGTTTGATGTGGCCAGGCTTTGGTTCAGTTGGTCCATGGTGATGCTGCGAACCGTGTTGCCGGCCAGGTCCACCTCGCGGATTTCGTTGTAGATACCCGCGCTCTGGGTCGCGGTCATCGACGAGAGATAAGAGATGAGCATCAGCATATTTCCGTCGGGCATTAGCTGAACGCCCTGGATCAGGTCGGCGGAAGTGTGCGTGTAGCTGTAGGTCCAGATCACATTTCCGCTCAGGTCTGTAGCCCATGCCTGGGTGTCGCTGTTAGGCACAATGGTGTTCCATAACTCAATGCCGGGCTGCGGCGTTCCAGCGCCTGGCGTAGACACATTCATGGTAGAAGTGAGAGGTGGCGACCCGGTCGTGCAGGTCTGGTCGGCGTCATTGAAGGTGGCGCCATTGTTAAGCGCAACCTGGGCGCGCATGTGGTAGAGCGTCTGCGCCAGCATTCCAGCGACGTAGATCTGCACGCCGCCGCCATTCGCTGTAGGTGTAGCCACCTGCCAGGTCGTCAGCCCGTATGCGGTGCCGGTTCCGAATTGAATTGAAACCTGACCCGGCGCTGGCAGGTAGATCTGGTAGAGCGCCACCTGAGGATTTCCAGTCGCGTTCGGGCAGTCCACCTGGCCGGCCTGGATGATCGATACGACGGCGCTGGCGTAGTTTTGTTGCGGAGACCCGGTGAGCGCTGCCGTAACCAGTACATTCTCGCTCTGGCTCACCGAGCCCGGCGCCGTGTAATTACCTGAAGAGTCAACAGTCCCAGCAGCGGAGCTTCCGCCGGCAGTGCCGTTTACGAGCCATTCCACCTGGCCCGAACCGGTAACCGTCGCCGTGAACTTGAAACTTTGGCCGGGAGCAAGCGCTGCGAATTGGGGAGAAATTGTGACCGATCCGCTCTGGCCCGGCGTCGGAGGAGGAGTCGGAGGAGGATTTGAAACTGGAGGCCGGGGATTGGGAGTGGGCAGCTTGGGCACGAGCGATGGGTCGCCGCAGCCCGCCACAAGCGCCGCCATTGCTACACCGGCAATCCACGCGCTCGACGCGGTTCCTCTGCGCCAGTTACTCACCGCGCTCCAGACGCCGGCTCGCTGCATGGGGATGAGTCTCCTGCCGAATGGGCCTCCATTCCCCAAGGTGAGTCCCATAATACTGAAAGAGTAGCGGGGAAGTGGAAGGACGCGACAGCCGATCTTCCGGCGGCGCCGTTGATTTGGCAATGGCCCCATTCTCCCGCGAGATCGGCAGGGAATGGGGCCAGTGCCTGGCCTATTGTTCCATCAGAAACGAACGCCGAGACTGATCGGCAGCAACTTGGTATCGGCCGGTATCGAGGTAATTGTTCCCAACCCGTTGGGGCTCTGGCCAACCACCGCCGGCGTCAATACGTCGACATAGCGAACTTCGGCAAATAACTTTGTTTTGCCATCGCCGTAGAGCCCGCCCACCCTGTGCTGGAATCCGGCTCCGATGTTGAAGCCGCCTTGATTCGATGAGAAATGGCCAACGACCGCGTTTGTAGTGTAATAACTGCAACCATAGTAGAAGTCGCAGTACTCGCTCTCTTCAGGGTCGGTAAAGCTGGTCACTTTGCGATAGAATCCGCCGCCGCCGGTCACGTAAACGTCGTTGGTCGACTTAGGAAACAGATCGATGACAGGGGCGAGAGTTAGCGACCAGATGTGCGCGTGACCGCCACTGGCTCCGGTTTCCGCGATCAGCGCGCCGGGCAACTTGTTGTCCAAGAACTGGTATTCGATAAGAGCCCCGATTCGCTTGTTGAAGTTCAGTCCCCCGCCAACGGTGAACTGACCACCCCAGGTGATGTAACTCTTGTCGCCCGCGGGGGCACTTGCGCCGCCGCCCGCTTCAAACGCGAAGCGGCTGCCCACGTAATGCTTCCAGCCTCCGCCACCACCGTAGTCCTGGCCGGCCGCACGGCCGCTCCCGCCCGCCGAGGGCTCAGCATCCTCTGGACTGAACAGCGAATTTATAGTCGCGTTGTCGAACCTTAGTGAACTCGATTCGTTCGAAGCCGAGTAGCTCGGAGTGCCGCTTGGGGTTGAAGAAACCTGGGTCTGCGCGCTTGCAAAGGATGCTGCCAGAACCACAGCAGCCCCCGAGAAAAAGACTCGCCGTATAGCTGGCGTCCAATAGGGGAGAGTCATATCGGAACCTCAAGGATCGAATTGGTTTAATGGCCGGAACGGAATCCCCGGCCAATTGATTAGACACGAAAACCGGCAGGAGGTTGCACCTGGTTCGGCCTGGCGAGGTGCACTGTAAGACTTCCCACTATGATGATCACATCGCAAGATGGGTTGACTGGGTGAAAACAAAAGGCCGGAGCACTCGCTCCGGCCTTTCCTAACTCCGCTAGCACCGCTCACCCCTGTATATCGAACTGCTCAGGATGCAGCGTCGCATCGCTTTTGACCAGGATGTTCTTGCCCACCAGGTCTTCGTAATCGTTCAGCCAGCGTGCGTTGTTGCTCTTCAGCACCTTCACGGTTTCAGGATGCACGCGCACCATCACGTCGGCGCCTTCAAAGTGTTTGCGCATCTTGCGCAGCTCAATGAATATCTCGTTGCAGACAGTGGCCGGGCTCTTCACCATGCCGGTGGCCTGACAAACAGGGCAGGGAACCGACAGCGTGCGTTCGAGAGACTGCTTGACGCGCTTGCGCGTGATGGCCACCAGGCCAAAATCGTTGAATTGCAGAACCTTGGTCGGTGCGCGGTCGCTCTTCAGTGCTTCTTCGAGAGCCGCCATCACCTTGAACCTGTTCTTGCGCTCATCCATGTCGATAAAGTCGATCACGATGATGCCGCCCAGATCGCGCAGCCGAATCTGACGCACTATCTCGGGCACAGCGTCCAGGTTGGTCTTCAGAATCGTGTCCTCAAGCCGTGCACTCTTGCCAACATACTTGCCGGTGTTGATATCGATTGCCACCAGCGCTTCAGTCTGGTTAATCACAATCGATCCACCGCTCTTGAGCCAGACTTTCGAGCGCAGCGCCTTCGAAATCTCATCCTGGATGCCGAAGTGCTCAAAGAGCGGCGTGTCTTTGGTGTAGAGCTTCACGCGCCGCACCAGCGAGGGCGAGAAGCGGTTGAGGAAGCGCACGATCCGCTCGTAGTCCGCTTCGGAATCAACCCAGATATTTGAGAAGTTGTCGCTTACCTGATCGCGCAGAATCCGCTCGATCAAGCCCAGGTCGTGATAGATCAGTGCCGGCGACTTCGACGACTCGGAGCGCTGCTTGATGTCGCTCCACAGATTCAGCAGGAAGCGCAGATCGGCGCGCAATTCATCTTCTGAAGCCCCCTCGGCTGCGGTCCTCACAATGAAGCCGCCCGAAGACTCGCCCCGCTCGTGCAGCAGAATCCGCTTCAGACGATGGCGCTCCTCATCGGATGCAATCTTGCGGCTCACTCCCACATGCGTCACCGTCGGCATAAACACCAGGAACCGGCCGGGCAGCGCGATGTGGCTCGTAATGCGCGCCCCCTTCTTGGCAATCGGCTCCTTGGCAATCTGCACCAGGATCTCCTGGCCCGACTTCAGCAGGTCGCTGATGATGGGCAGGCTTGACGTTTGCATTGATCGGCGCGACGGCCCGCGGCGATTATTTTGTGGGCGTCCGCGCCGTCCGCGATCGCGTCGATCGCGCTGCGGTTGGCCCGGCGCGGGCTGAGTTCCCGCTGAAGCCTCTTCTTCGTCTTCCTCTTCGTCGTCGCCCTCTTCGTCCCCGTTTTGGTCTTCGAGGTCTAACTGGATCTTGTGATCGAGGTGCGCCTCCTGCAGCATCTCGCCCAGGTCGCCGGTGCGCAGATGCGGTGGCAGCGTCTCTTCCTCATAGACTTCAAGGTCGTGCTCCTCTGCCTTGTGGCGCCGGTGATGCGGTACCGCATCGTACTCTTCGCCCTCGATCACTTCCTCTTCCACCAGGCCTTCGCCGGGTGCGTAGGCTGAAACTGTCTTAACGCTGGACGCTGGCTTCTGGTCAGCCGGTGCGGTTTCCTCATCTTTCTTCTTCTTGCCGAAACCAAACAGGCGGAACTCGAGCGGCGATGCCGGGTCGACGTCGTGCTCGGCATCGCCTTCGGTCGGCGACTCATTCTCCGATACTGCTTCGGCCGGCTCAGACTCACCGGCAACTGTCACTTCGTGGTGCGCACTCCCGTTATGCGCTTCAGCGGCCGAAATCTCAGCCGCGGAGGGAGCAGACTCATCGCTCCGAGTAGTTTCTTCAAACTCAACCTTCGGCTCTTCCTCCACGGGAGGCTTGAGCGTCTCCGCGTGCTCTTCATGGCGGTGCTCGAAGCCACTTGCATGAGGAGCCGACTCAATCTCCTTGAGTGCGGGGGGAGCCGATTCTTCATGCGGCGCTGCCAATTCTTCTTCTACAAGTTCCTCTTCTACGTACTGGCGGCCGCCGGGTCCGGCCGCTTCAACCGGATCGCTCGCAGCCGTTTCAATTGACTCCACGCTTTGAGTCTCGCTCGGCGATGCGGCCGAATTTGACTCAAATTCAGCTTCGCGCTTCCGATGACGTGAAAGCGATTCGCCAGGAAGCAGACCACTGCCGTCCCATGAGAGCGGAGACTCAATCATTGTCGAAGGCTTTGAGGTATAGCTGGGACGCGGCGCGGGGTCAGAAGCAGATTTGCTGCCCTCGACCGGCGCGGCGCCGTATTTAGAGAGCGACTCGCCGGGAAGCACAAACGGCGCCGGAGCCTGTTGCCCGCGAGGAGTGCGCTGTGGAGCTTCAGATGCCTGAATCTCTTCGGCAATCTCGATCTCGGCCACCGGCTTCTCTTCGAATTCAGCCTGCTCGCCCGATGTGCTTTCTGATTCTGACCGCTCAGAAACCGGTCCACGACCGCGGCGATGACGCCGTCCCCGCCAGCGCTTTCCGCCTGTCGATCCCTGGTTCCCCTGGCCTGCTTCTTCAAGCTCCGGAACTACCGGATGCTGATCGCTCCCTTGCGTTGCGGGGGCTTCGGCTGGCTGGCTGGTCTGGCTCGGCCGGCTCTGGTCGCGCCGCCGGTCGTCACCGCGCTCGCGGCCTTGTTCCCGGCGTGGCTCGTCACTTCGATCCCGTCGCTGGCCCTGCTCGCGTACCGGTTCTCCGCCTGGGTGACGAACCTCATGGGGAGGCTGGTTGCCCGCCGTCGCTGTGGCCCGCTCAACCTCGTCGGTGTCTTCCTGGTCTTCCAACTCCACAAAGTCAGTTACATATAGGAAGGCGTCGCGCTCCAGTCCAAGGTCTACAAATGCCGACTGCATGCCGGGCAAAACGCGTGTAACGCGTCCGTTATAAATTGAACCCGCAAGCGTGTACTCGTTTTCGCGTTCGTAATAGATTTCCGCGAGCTGATCGTCTTCTAGAATTGCAAGCCGCGTCTCATGCGGCGTGCTGGAGATACAAATTTCTTTTGCCATCGTACCTTTCCGGCCGGCAGCCTGCGGCTGTCGGCGCTTGCGGCAAGGTTCGATGGATTTGCGCTGTTCCGGAAGGCGATGGGGTGGGCGAAAGGAACGACATTAATAGTGCTCGCGAAGCCGGCTGGCAATCGGGCCTACCCGTTGTGGGTGGCGACCCAAGGCGGAACCGGAAATCTCTTAGCCGAACGAGCTCTAACGTGCGGCGATCCAATTTGAGAGAGTTGTGGCCGACGCTGCCGGAGTTCAAATCCGGCCGGGCCGTTTCACCTTGGCTTAACGTCTGGTAGCGCCTGGCGTGGGGAACCGGCTTTTTAATTCCGGATGCGCCAATGCATGCCATCGAACGTACGGGCCAGAGGCCTTCCCGTCTCTCGGTGCTCATGAACCCAATCCTGCCGGGCGCGATCCATAAGGACCCGCCGGCCAAATAACTTAATAACTCACCTCTTACTGGCCCGGCAGTCGTAGCTCGGGGGTAAGAGTCAAACTTGTTCTCGAGCCTCGCGTCCAAACTGGATTGCGACGCTCAGTTCACGAACCGGCGCATGCGGACATTCATCGCCACGCCCAGCGCCAGAAACGTAAACAACACCGAAGATCCACCGTAACTCATTAAGGGTAAAGGGATTCCGGTGACGGGCATAAACCCTATGACCATGCCTACATTGACCGCAATCTGAAAGGTCAACACAGCCACCACCCCCATGATAATCAGGGAGCCGGACAGGTCTGCGGCTGTTTGAGCGTTTTGAATCAAACGCATCAATATGAAAAAGTATAGCAGCAGCACTGAAACTGCGCCCACAAACCCGTGTTCCTCGCTGAATGCCGCAAAGATGAAGTCCGTATATGGGATGGGAAGGAAGTACCCCTGCGTCTGCGTCCCTTTCTCGGTCCCTTTGCCCCAGATTCCCCCTGAACCCACCGCAATCTCAGACTGCAACACCTGGTATCCGGCTCCCTTGGGATCGGCGCTCGGATTCGTAAAACTGGTCAGGCGGGACTTTTGATAGGAATGGACCAGCCCACTCTTTTGCAGGATGCCGCTCGTTAACACTCCCACAGCCAGCGTCCCACCGCAGGTAATCAGAATGGCTGCCTGCTTCAAGTTGATTCCCCCCAGGAACAGTCCTGCTACGAGGATCGGGGTATATGTGAGTGTTGTGCCCAAATCCGGCTGCACCAGCACCAGCAGCATGGGAACGCCGACCATGGCCAGGGCCTTGAAGATATCGCGCCACGTGAGATAACGCCCGCCAAGATTCGAAAAATAACGCGCAACCACAAGAATCAAGACAAGCTTGACCCATTCAGATGGCTGAAACTGGACCGGCCCGACGGCAATCCAGCGGCGCGCGCCCAGCGCCTTATGCCCCACCAGCCTCACAGCAACCAGTGCCACCACGAAAATCCCGTAGAACCAGGGCGAGAGGTCGAGCAAGCGGTGATAGTCGATCTTGGCCAGCACAAACATGCCCACCAGCCCGGCCCCAATAAACATGAGCTGCTTCGACTCAAAGCTCGAGAAGCGCGTGTGCACTGTCGTCGAGTACACCTCGAGCAGCGACACACCGCACATGGCCAGGATCAGCAACAGCAGCGGCCAGTCGAAATCGCGAAAGCTCAATATGCGCCGCATGCGACTCCCATCGGACCTGCCCTCAGCTCTTCGCTACGATGGGCTTTGTAAAAGGGCACGGCTTCAGCCGGGCCGATAAAGCCAGCAAATCGACTCCGGGGCTTTAGCCCCTGCTGCCTCACGAGGATGCATAATCGCCGCACGCTTAGCTCTACTCTTGCTTTCTCGCCACAGCATCCGGCTGGTTGTGATTCGCAGTGAGCGTTTGCTTCTCCTGGCCGCCGGCGATTGATACCTGCTGTTTGAGCGCCTTGCCTGCAACTGCCTTTTCAGGAATCGCCTGCCCATTCGCCACCACGAAGTTGCCCGTGCCGATCTTCGGCTGGCCCTTTGCGCCGGGAGCATTGTCAGGCTGCGTCCACACCGCGCTCATCTCAACCGGCGCCGGCGTCTTTTCGGGAGGCAGATCTCCCAGCAGCCGGCGTTGCTTGTTCACGTACGCTGCCACCACCTGCGCCCCGATGCGCGCCGGATAGTAGCTGAATTCGCCGTTCTGCCAAAGCACCGCAACCACCAGTTCAGGATTCCGCCGCGGCGTTACCCCCACAAACCACACGTTGGGCAGAGTCGACCTTCCCTTTGAAGTCTTCGACAGAGCCGCGTGGCTCATCTGTTGTGCCGTTCCGGTTTTGCCCGCAAAATCGATACCCGGCAAACCCTCAGCGCTGGCGGTGTGGAACGGGCCGGGCTGGGTCACCTGGTACATGCCGTCGGTTACCGTGGTCCAGGTGTCCGGGTCGATCGGCACATACGTGTCGCCCGAGCCCGGGAAGCTTTCAACTAGCGCCTTCTTGAAGTTGTCGGGAAGCTGATTGGGAAACACAACGTGCGGACGCACCATGTGCCCGCCCGAAGCTATGCCGCCGATGATGCGCGCCAATTGCAGCGGCGTGGCCTCAACCGCTCCCTGGCCGATTGAAACGTCAAGCGTCTCATCGGGATACCAGCGGGCATGGTAATTCTTCATCTTCCACTGTGCTGAAGGCATCAAGCCCGCCTGCTCGCCCGGCAGATCGATGCCTGTCTTCTGCCCGTAGCCGAACTCGGTGGCATACTTCACAATGCGATCGATACCCAACCTGTCGCCCAGCATGTAATAGAACGTGTCGCACGAATAAGGAATTGCGTTCTGAATGTCCACCGCGCCGTGGTGCCTGTCGCACTGATGGAAGAACCCATAGGGGCCCCATCCGCCGTTGCACGTAATGTGCATATCCTGCGCAATGCCTTCCTCAAGCCCGGCCACCGACATCACGATCTTGAACGTCGATCCAGGCGCAAGCTGAGCCTGAATGGCCTTGTTCATCAGCGGATGGTCGGGATCGGCCATAAGCTTGTTCCAGTCGGCGCGATCGATTTTCACCGCGAACTCGTTGGGATCGAAGCTGGGCCGCGAAACCATGGCCAGGATCTCCCCGTTGCGCGGGTCCATGGCCACAATCGCGCCATTGCGATTGCCCAGCGCCAGCTCTGCCGCGCGCTGCAGATCGTTGTCGATGGTCAGCTTCAGATCCTGACCCGGAATTGCGTGTTGGATGCCGATGTACCCCACTTCGCGGCCATGGCTGTCCACAATCACGTCGCGGCTGCCATCCGTGCCGCGCAATAGCTGGTCGTAGGTCTCCTCAACGCCCGCCTTGCCTACCACGTCGCCCGGTTCGTAGTACGCAAAGCGCGGGTTGTTTAAATCGTCTTCGCTCACCTCACCCACGTAGCCGATCAGGTGGGACGCATACCCGTCGCGCGGATACAACCTCCGCTCCACGTCAATGGTTTCAAGCTCCGGCAACTCGTTCCGGTGCGCCTCAATAAACGCCTGCTCGTCGGCGGTTACGTCGTCTTTGATTGGGATGGGCTGGTAGCCGGGCGAAAGCCGGTAACGATGCACCGTGGCCTTCAACTGCTCAAGATCGAGATCCAGACCCTTGGCGATGAGCGGCAGGTCGGCTTCGATGTCCTTTTTCTGTTCGCGAACCAGAAAGCAGCTCACCGACGGGTAGTTGTCAACAATCAGACGGTTCTCGCGGTCGAAAAGCTTGCCGCGCGGCGCCAGGATCGGCTCTTTGCGGATGCGATTTGCCTCCGCCAACTGGCGAAAGTTCTGCGCGCCCAGTACTTGCAGCCGCCACAAGCCGCCCGCCAGACCCAGCATCATCGAAAGGATGCACCACTGCACCACTATCAACTTGAGACTTGAGACCTTTTCACCGCGGTTGATGCCTAAAACCATGAATCCTGCACTTGTTTATAGGATACAGCCAATACGGCCGCTGCACTTCCACCCAGCCTGCACCTGGCGCTCGCATGAACCTGGCATTGATGAGTCTCTTCAACGACGCTGCCGCAAATCACAACCCAGAGCTGTTTGAAGAACGATAATTGATGGTTGCGAATCTCATCCATTGCGGAGCAGTGTTTACCCTCGTGCACTTCATTTAATCTGCTCCCTTATGTGCTTTTCCAGGGAAGGCGCGTCCGATGAACAAGACCTCTTTTATGCAGCGAAAATCGAAGTGTGCCCATTCTGCGAATCCCTCTTTGCGCTGGTCGGCCGCCCTCCCGGCGCTTCTGCTCTTAGCCTTCACCGGTGTGGCAGTTGCACAAACACTTCCGCGGGTTATCGGCCCGGTTGATGACTCCTCACGCGCCGTCGTCGCCCATTCGCATCGGGTATTCAGCAATGCTGCAGACCTGGGAACCCTGCCTGGATCGCAGCAATTTGATCGGATGACTCTGGTGCTGAAAAAGTCCGTCGAACAACAACAGGCCTTGACCGCCTTTCTCGATAGCCAGCAAACCAGGGGATCGGCCGAGTACCACCGCTGGCTCACTCCCGAAGAGTTCGGCCAAAAGTTCGGCCCCGCTCCCGAGGACCTGGCAAAAATTCAGAACTGGCTTCAGCAGCAGGGCTTCAAGGTCAACAGCATCGCCAAAAGCGGCATGTGGATTGAGTTTTCAGGAACCGTGGATCAGGTGAACGCCGCATTCCGCACCCAGATGCACCGCTACCAGGTAGACGGCGAAACCCATATCTCAAACTCTACCGACCTCTCGATTCCCGCGGCCCTGGTTCCTCTCGTCGAAGGCGTGCCTCTCAACGATTTCTTCACCAAGCCCGCGCACGTGCAGGCGCGTAGCCAGTCGTCTCCGGCCATCACCGCGTCATGGAACAATGCCAACGCCATCGTTCCCGGCGATTTTGCCACCATCTACGATCTGTTGCCGCTTTATAAACAGGGCCTGAACGGCAGCGGCCAGACGATTGCCATTGTCGGCGAAGCCGATATTCTGCCCAGCGACGTGGCCACTTTCCAAAAGATATTCGGATTGCCCTCAAACCCTCCTAACATGATTGAGAATGGCCCCGATCCGGGATTTGAAACTTTTCTGGGCCTCAGCGTCGAGGCATCGATCGACACGGAATGGGCCGACGCCGTCGCTCCGGGCGCAACCATTGACTTGGTCGTCACCGGACCGGAACAGACAAGCGATCCCGCCGGACTCTCGGCCGCCTACATCGTCGATCAGAATTTGGCGCAGATTGTCAGCGTTAGCTTTGGAGCCTGCGAGCAGACCCTTGGCGCCGCGCAGAGCGCTCTTTGGAATCAGGTGTGGGAGCAAGCCGCGGCACAGGGTATGAGCGTCTTTGTGGCCGCCGGAGACGCGGGCGCAGCCGGATGCGCATCGCCGGGCACTGTCTATGGCGGCGTTGACGGCCCGGCCGCGGTCAGCGGAGTCGCTTCCAGTCCCTACGTCACTGCCGTGGGCGGCACCGAGTTCGACGAGACTGTCAGCGGAGGCAGCATCAGCTCCTTCTGGAACGCGACCAACACCTCTATTCTCGAATCCGCCATCGGTTATATCCCTGAGATGGTGTGGAACGATAGCTGTGGATCCAGTATCTGGTGCCCGCCACCCGGAGGCTTCCAATTACCCACCTTTGCCGCGGGCGGCGGTGGCATAAGCACCATTTACCCAACACCCTCATGGCAAACCCTGCCCGTCACCGGCCTGGACGCATTGAGCACCTACAGCCTGCCCAGCCAGCCAGGCGTCTCTCCCCGCGGCGTACCCGATGTTGCCCTCACATCTTCGGCGATGCACGACGGCTATCTTTTTTGCTACACCGCGGAAGCATCCACTCCCGATTGCCAGGTCACGGGTGGGACTTTTACCAAAACCACCTTCCAAAACGATGCGGGCGGAACTTCGTTTGCCGCGCCGGCGTTTGCCGGAATCATGGCCATCGTCAACCAGAAGGTCAAATCCTCGGTCACCTCGCCCAACGGCGCAGGCGATGGACGGCAGGGGCTGGCCAACTACGTGCTCTACACGCTTGCCGGGTCTGAGCAGTTTGCTTCCTGCAACTCCAGCAACGAAACAGTCCCCACTTCTCCCACGCCCGCGACCTGCACCTTTCACGACATAACTTCGGGCACCAACACTCCACTTGTGGGGTACCGGTTTGTCACTGGATACGATGCCGCACCCGGCTATGACCTTGCCAGCGGACTCGGTTCAGTCGACGCCGCCAATCTTGTGGCCAACTGGGCGAATGCTGTAACTGGTTTCGAGGGAACGCAAACCGCTCTCACAACCGACCCGCCGGTAAGTTCAATCGCCATCGCACACGGCCAATCGGTCACCTTGAATGTGAGCGTGCAGAGTTTGGCAAGCGGCACTGCCGCCTCACCATCGGGAAACATCTCGCTGATTGCCCAGGGTGGCTCGCTCCCCGGCAGCGTGGGTATCACCGCCGTTCCGCTCACTGGCAGCGCGGGCGCGGCAGCTACCGGCGATTTCAGCGTCGCCAACCTTCCCGGTGGTACATACAACCTGGTGGCAAGGTTCCCTGGAGATGGCGCTTTTGCCGGCAGCGTGTCTAATCCCGTTCCAGTCACCATCACACCCGAATCCAGCACCACCACGCTCCAGGCATACACTGCCAACGGCTCGAACAATGCCTGGACCTACGCCGGATTCGACGAGTTCACTGCAAACGTGACGGGCAACTCCGGAGCAGGAGTTCCGTCAGGAACGATCGCGTTTCTCGATAACGGAACCACTATGGCGAAGGTCCCGTTGGATAACCTGGGCAACGCCTACTTGTACGTCTGTCCATTCCTGGGGCCCGTCGCCTTCTTTCCCGTTGTTTCGTCTCTCCCTTGTCCAGCCATTGGCAATCACGTCTACACCGCCGTTTACAGCGGCGACACCAGCTTCACCGGCAGCCCTACACCTCCCAATGCAAGCCAGACAGCGACTGTTCAGATAAGCCAGGGAATTCTGTTGGGCGGAATCAATATAGCGCCCACCCAATCGGACCCGAACTACACTCTTGAAGAACCAGTCACCTTCAGCTCAGGGCCGCAAGCCAGCCCCGATGCCGCTGCGCCCACCGGAACCATGCAGTTCTTCCAAGGTTCCACTGCGCTTGGTTCGCCGGCCCCTCTAACCGGCAATCCACCAACTGCATCCGTTTCGAACGTCGTATTGCCCCAGGGCGCAGACACGATTACCGCGACATATTCCGGCGATAGCAATTACGTTCCGGCAACCTATTCCACGCTTGTCAATTGGGGAGTGCCGGTTGGCTGGTCTGCCAACTCCACCGTCGCAACAATCAACCCGGGCCAGACGGCAACCTACAACCTCAGTCTCAGCGCTTCCGGCTTCAGTGGAGTAGCGTCCATCATTTGCGTTCCAGGCATGGATTTCGCCAACCCCACCCAGACCGTGCCCGACGCAAACTGCATGGTAAACCCCGCGACAGTAACTTTGACGTCGGGCGGTCCCGCTGTACCGGTCACTGTCTCCATCGTTACCGACGCACAATCGCAAAATGCGCCCTCGCCATTTCATTCCTGGCCATTGACAGTTCCGCCTGCCCTTGCGTTTGGTCTATGGTGGACTCGCAAAGGCAAATGGCGCAGAGCCTTTGCCTGCATCCTGGCTGTACTCGTGATTGGGGGCATTTCGTCATGCGGCGGCACGACTGGTAGCACAACCTCTAATCAACCTCCCGCGGTAAGCGGCGTATTCAGCGTCTGGGCTCTGACGCCTATCAGCAGTACAGAAACGGAATACACCGCCGCAAAGTTGACTCTTAACGTCAATCAATAAGAACCACGCACCTCAGATCGGATCTGCGAGCAAATGCAACTGAAAGTGTTTTAGCGGGAGTTTCTAAAAGACGCCAAGCATCGTAGCGATGGTCTCCACAGGCTGCTGAAAAACTAGTCTCAGGTCGCTTTGTAACAGCGGCACGGCTTTACAGGCTGCTGAAAAACTCGTCTCAGGTCGCTTTGTATCAAGGGCACGGCTTTACAGGCTGCTGAAAAACTCGCCTCAGGTCGCTTTGTAACAGCGGCACGGCTTTACAGGCTGCTGAAAAACTCGCCTCAGGTCGCTTTGTAACAGCGGCACGGCTTTACAGGCTGCTGAAAAACTCGCCTCAGGTCGCTTTGTAACAGCGGCACGGCTTTACAGGCTGCTGAAAAACTCGCCTCAGGTCGCTTTGTAACAGCGGCACGGCTTTACAGGCTGCTGAAAAACTCGCCGGGATGAGGTCTTGTATCAGGGCGCGAGTTTACTCGCGCCGATAAAGCTCCCAAATTGAGTCTGGGCTTTAGCCCCTGCCGCATCGACCGTTGCGAAATTGCTTCGTCCAATGATTTTTTCCGCAATCTCTCCAGACCGGCTGTCCCTGCGGGCCTCCCGGCCCGCAGGCTCCATTGCAACGGCTGAATTCACGTTCCCAGGCTCACTGATGTGAGAAATGCGCGCAAGTCTCCTTCAGGTACGTGAAGCACTGACTCGAGTGCACTTACGCGACGACGCCGACCCCGCTGCCGTTTTGCCGATAATTACGACCTTCCGGCGCATACTGTTTCCATGCGCGGAGATCAGCCAAATCTGAGCTCGAATGTGTCCCGAAAGCTTGTTTCGACCCTCAAAAATAAATACCCCCCACCCCCCTATACATCCGAGCGCACGTTTCAAGGGGACCAGATGTCATAACACCATGAAAATAAACCATAAGCCATAACGGATCGTTATCATTCAGTAACTACAAAATGGCGCGAATAAGGGCAGATTAAGCCACACTTAAGCCCATTTAGGGCCCACTTAAGCCGACTTAAGCCGACTTAAGGAACCTAAGCACGGGCTTCGCGCTGCTTGTGAGAAATGGAGGTTAGTCTCTGATTTGCAACCGGTCGAGAAACGGGAACAGCACCAGCGCAATTACCGCGTTCCCAATCGCGATGAAAAGTTGCGTGAACCAGCTCCATTTCAGATCAAGTCCCAGCATCCCGCGGTAGACACCGTAGTAGATTGCGCTCGCCAGCAGAGACAGCGCGAAATTCAAAATCACGCGGATGGCGTGGTTTTCAACGTCGATGCGGATGCCTGTCGATGCGGCAATGAATCCAACCGCGGTTTTGGCAACGCCGTTCACCCCGATAGCATGATGCGTGAGCGCGTCTTCAAACAGTCCCATCGCCGCGCCCATCAGCGTGCCCTGGATCGGCGAGCGCCGCCCCAGCGCAAAATAAATAGTCACCACCAGCGGCAGATCGAAGTACGCGTATTGTCCAAGCACTCGCGGCAGCCATGCCTGCAGCACCAGCGCCACCAGCGGAACTAGCGCGTAAACCAGTACCGGGTACCGATGAATCTCCATATCGCGCCGGTCGTTGGCGCCGAGCAGTTTCATGCTAGCGATTCCCCTGCGGCTGAGCCTTTTGGGCCGGCGTGGTTTTATTCGGCGCGGCCTGATTGGGTTTCGCCTGCCCCGGTTTCGTCTGACCCGGCGCAGCAGTGCCAGGCCGCGCAATTGCGGGCCGCCTTTGTCCCTGACTGCCTGTTGCAGCCGCGTTGGAGTCAGTAGAATCCGGAGCGCTCGTCGCGGGTGTCACCGCATTCCCGGGTGTGAACCGATCGGGATGAAGCGGCTGCGGAGGAGGCTTGATTATACTCGGGTTGCTGCTGTCGTTCAGCGGCTGCTGGTCTGGCGGAAGGTTGGGATCGATCAGCCCCGGCAGATGCTCGGCCATAATCTGCGATGCCTTCAACTGGTCTCTTATCGCCTGTGCATCGGCGCCTTTCTCGGCCTGGCTGGTATCAATGTCTTTCTGCTGCTGATCGTTGAAGCGCGGCTGGGTTGAAGTAATCACCATCACTTCGTCGAGCCGGTCGAGATGCGCCGCCGGCTTCACCATAATGTCGATAAAGCCGTCGTGAACCGGGTCGCGCGTTACCTTGTCGACCACTCCCACGGGCAGGCCGCGCGGAAAGATGAGGTCGCCGCCGGCAGTAGCCACCGCTTCGCCTTGTTGAATGCGTTCGTCAGAGAGAACGCCCACCACCATCAGCCGGCCCGAGGGATCTCCGCGCAAAATACCGCGGATGCGCGTGGTGGCGAGAATCACGCCCGCGCCGCTGGTCTGGTCGTTGATGGCCAGCACCTGCGCGGTGTGTGGAAATACGTCGCGCACCTTGCCCACAATACCGTCTCCGGTAATCACGGCCATATCGGGCTTCAGGTTGTAATCCTCGCCCTTGTCGATATAGAACACGTGCGAAAGTTCGCTGCCGCTGGAGCCGATCACCTGCGCGGCGAGCGTGGAGTAGATGTACTTTTGCTGGAAGTTGAGCAGCGCCTGCAGGCGCTGCCCCTGCTTCGCGTCCTCAAGCAGTGCGGCCTGCTCAAGCCGAAGCCGGTCGATGGTCTGCTGCAGTTGCTGGTTCTGTTTGCGCACATTGCGCAGATCGGCGTAGTTGCTCCATAAGTCGCTGGCAGTGAGCCCCGTGCCGTGAATGCCGCGCTCGAAGGGCGAAACAACCGCCTCGGCCCAAAGCCGGATCAGCCGCACACCCGAGCCGTCGCGCACGTCGAGGGTATTGTGCCCACCGGCGAATCGCCTTACCTGGATGGCAAGACCCATGATCTGGGCCACAAGCACCACCGCCAGCACCACCAGGTTTCGATAACGGGCGAAGAAGGAGTCCATAAATGCTAGTGGTCAGTGATCAGTTGTCAGCGATCAGTGTGAACCGGCTGAACCCACGCATCAACTCCAGCCGTGCTTTTGAATCAGCTGCGTGAATGTAGTCAGGCTCGGTCTGCGGCGCGATTTCTCTGACCACTGAGCAATGATCACTGTTCTAGTCGATTTTGATTTTGCGCAGCAGCCTGAAGTCGGAAAGCATCTTGCCGGTGCCAAGCACAACCGAGGCCAGCGGATCGTCAGCCACTGAAACAGGCAGACCCGTCTCTTCGCGGATGCGTTTGTCGAGATTCTTGATCAGCGCGCCCCCGCCCGTAAGCACAATGCCGCGGTCGCTGATGTCGGCCGAGAGCTCAGGCGGTGTACGCTCCAGCGCCACGCGAATGGCGTTCATGATCACGGCGATGCATTCGCCAAGGGCCTCGCGAATCTCGCTGTCGTCAATCACAATCGTCTTGGGCACGCCTTCAATCAGGTTGCGGCCTTTAATCTCTAGCGTCAGCGGCTTCTCCAGCGGATACGCCGATCCGATCTCGATCTTGATCTGCTCCGCGGTTCGCTCGCCGATCAGCAGGTTGTATTTGCGCTTCAGGTAGTTGGTAATGGCCTCGTCCATCTGGTTGCCGGCCATACGCACCGAACGCGAATAAACAATGCCGCTCAGCGAAATTACCGCAATGTCGGTCGTTCCACCGCCAATGTCCACAACCATGTTGCCCGAGGGCTCGGTAATGGGCAGGCCCGCCCCGATCGCCGCTACCATCGCTTGCTCCACCAGGTAAACCTCGCTGGCCTTGGCGCGGTAAGCCGAGTCTTCAACGGCGCGCTTTTCAACCTGCGTAATCTCTGAAGGCACGCCGATCACGATGCGCGGATGCACCAGCATCTTGCGGTTGTGCGCCTTCTGGATAAAGTAATTGAGCATCTTCTCGGTTACTTTGAAGTCGGCAATCACGCCGTCCTTCATGGGCTTGATGGCCACGATGTTGCCCGGCGTTCGGCCCAGCATCTCCTTGGCCTCTTTGCCTACGGCTTCAACTTCACCGGTGTTTTTGTTAATGGCAACAATGGAGGGCTCGTTCACAACGATGCCCTTTCCGGCCGCGAAGACCAGCGTGTTGGCAGTGCCCAGATCGATGGCCAGATCGCTCGAAAACATGCTGAACAGCGAGCGCAGGCCATGCGACCGCGAGGAGCGAGAAGGATAACCGTTCAATGACATTCTTAGACAAACTTCCTGATCGGGGCGTGAGCCCAGTTATCTCAAACAGTCCTTGCGGAGCTGCTTCAGGTGATTTTCCCATCTATATTGTACGGCTGCCGGCTCTGCCGTGCGGACGGCGGTAAAATACCTCTCCTCGGCCCCGGAATTCTCGCAGCTAGTTCCCGAAGCGGGGCCGGCGGGAGGCCCGGAAAACTACCGCCCGAGAGTTCGATGATGGAACTGCGCCGCTTTTCCGTGCATCATCGGGCAATCGCCGCCGGCTCTGCGTTTGAAGAGAATCAGAGCTTGGGTGACGGCCCCGCGCCCGCCATTCCCTGTACCGATCCACCGCATGCCTCATTGTTCGTCGTGTTGTCGGCAACAATGGTGCTGGTGCCGATGATCGCCGTCGAGTTGGCAAAAATGCACACGCCGTAAGAATTGCTGGTGATCATCGAGTTTTGCACATTTACCGTCGCGTAAGTATCCGCTTCGATTCCCGCTATATACGATCCAGATCCTACGGTTCCCGCGATGGTGGAATTCGTGATATCCATGTTGCCGTTGCGGGTAAAGACGCCGGCGACTGTGGCTCCCTGGATGGTGACGTGATCCAGCTGCACATGGTCGTTGTTGGTTATGGGCGCGGTGGATCCGTTCTGGAATGTGCGCACGCCGAGCTGCCCACCCTGGATGCTGGTGTTCCTGACCGTTACGTACATGGGGGACTCGCTTCCCAGGCCTACGCCTATCTGCGTGAAGCCGGAGATAAGGCAGCCATCAATCAGCACATTGATTACGTTGGTGGTCCCGTCGCTGGTGACAAAGATCGCATCCGAGCCGGTGCCGCCACCGTCGATAGACAGGTTGCGCAAGACAATGTTCGCATTGGCGCCAGGGGAAATGTTGATGGCCTCGCCGCCGCCGGCAAAGTTGATGCTGCCGCCGCCGGTTCCGTCGATGGTGATCGATTGGGTAATGGTCACGGGACCGTAATCTCCGGGGCCCACCACGGAAACGGTGCCGCCCGCCGCTGTGTTGGTGACGGCCGTGGCAAAGTCGGCGTATGGACTCGTGGCGGTGCCCGAATTCGCATCGTTGCCGGTGGCCGAGACCCAGGTGTGTGTTGAGAGCGCGGACAGGGAAGCCGCGGAAAGCAGGAGTAGGCACGCCGGGGCGACGTGCAGGGGAAGGACTTTCATGTGAGTTCTCCTAGTGGATTGCAGCGAGAAACCGGATGTGCATCGGGGAGCCCGGCTGTCGTCTGGCGGTCGACCGCTGTGGATCGAGATTCTATACGTAAGCCCGTATCCTACTCCATTAAAATCTTGCCGACACGTCAAGAATGGACCGTCCCACTCGGCAGACTCAGAGGTTTCGCGGGAGGGGCAACTGGCTTTTCCACCATATCCGCCGGCCGCAACAGCCCTGCTGCTTCCTCCAGACCCGAAGAAAGATGCTATAAACTCTCTGTCGTCTGGAATGAGGTATTTATGGCTTACCCTGTTTACAAAAATCTGATCGGCGGCGAATGGAAGCCGGCCGTTAGCGGAAAAACAATCCTGAACCTGAATCCCGCAGACCACACCGATGTGGTTGGCGAGTTTCCCGCCTCCCACGCTGAAGACGTGGCCGAAGCCGTTGCTGCGGCCAAGAAGGCTTACGCTTCATGGCGCCTGGTTCCCGCGCCAAAGCGGGCAGAACTCCTTGTAAAGACAGGGCTTCTGTTGCAGGAGCGCAAAGAAAAGTATGCCCGCGATATGACCCGCGAAATGGGCAAGGTGCTGGCTGAAACCCGCGGCGACGTGCAGGAGGCAATCGACGAAGCCTTCTACGTGGCTGGCGAGGGGCGCAGGCTTTTCGGCGTTACTACTCCTTCTGAACTGGTGAACAAGTTCGCCATGAGCGTGCGCATGCCGGTGGGCGTAGTGGGCCTCATCACCCCCTGGAACTTCCCCATGGCCATCCCGAGCTGGAAGCTTTTTCCGGCGCTGGTCGCCGGTAATACCTGCGTCATCAAGCCGGCCACCGACACGCCGCTCTCGGTTTATAACCTGGTGCAAACGCTCGTTGATGCCGGACTGCCGCCGGGAGTAGTGAACATTATTTCGGGTTCAGGCTCCGCGGCCGGCGAGGCGCTGGTGGCTCACCCCGACGTAAGAGCCATCAGTTTTACCGGCTCCAGCACGGTGGGTTCCCTGGTGGGCCAGCACGCGGCGCTGGGGTTCAAGCCGGTTTCGCTCGAGATGGGCGGCAAGAACGCGCAGATTGTGCTCAACGACGCCAACCTCGATCTGGCGCTCGACGGCGCGCTTTGGGGCTCCTTTGGAACCACCGGCCAGCGCTGCACGGCCACCAGCCGCATCCTGCTGCAGAAGGGAATTGCCGCGGAGTTCACTGAAAGGTTTGTCGCCCGGGCGAAAAAGCTCAAGGTCGGCAATGGACTCGACGAGACGATCGAGGTTGGACCGCAAGTGAACGCCAGCCAGATCGAGACGTCGGCCAAATACGTGCAGATTGCCAAGGCCGAGGGCGCACACTTGCTGACAGGAGGCTTTGCGCTGGCCGGCGGACCTTACGCGCACGGCACTTTTTTTGAGCCCACCGTCTTTGGCGGCGTCAAGCCCTCGATGCGCATCGCGCGCGAAGAGGTCTTCGGGCCGGTGGTGAGCCTGATCGAGTTCGAGACCTTCGAGCAGGCGATCGAGATTGCCAACTCTATCGATTACGGCCTTTCCACCGCACTCTACACGCGCGACGTGAACCGCGCCTTCGCTGCGATACGGGATCTGGAGGCGGGAATCACCTACATCAACGCGCCCACCATCGGCGCCGAGGTACATCTGCCATTCGGAGGCGTCAAGCAGACCGGCAACGGCCACCGCGAGGGACTGGGCGCAATTGAATTCTTCACCACATGGAAGGCGGTGTACGTCGATTACTCCGACAAATTGCAACGTGCGCAGATCGACAACGCGGAGTGACGCGCGCGCCGCTTTCAGTCTCTTCACCAGACAGGTACCCAGCCCTGTATGACATACTCTTCCGGAAGAAATACTGTCGCATTCGAGTTGATATTTTCATCGCGCGGCGAAATGGAGATCGAAATCAATGACCTACGTCCCTGATCCAAACCGTTATGAATCCGCCAACTTTCGCCGCTGCGGCCGCTCCGGACTGGTGTTGCCTGCAATATCCCTGGGTCTCTGGCAAAACTTTGGCGGAGCCGATGTCTTTGAAACCGGGCGCGCCACCATCCGCCGCGCCTTCGACCGCGGCGTGACTCACTTCGATCTCGCCAATAACTACGGGCCGCCGTACGGCTCGGCGGAAGAAAACTTCGGCGAAATTCTGCGCAAGGATTTTCGCGGCCTGCGCAATGAACTGGTGATCTCAACCAAGGCCGGTTGGGACATGTGGCCGGGCCCCTACGGCATCGGTGGCTCGCGCAAATACATGCTGGCCTCGCTGGATGAAAGCCTGAAGCGCATGGGCCTGGAATACGTCGACATCTTCTACGCGCACCGGCCCTGGAACAACTGCCCGCTTGAAGAGACCATGGGCGCGCTGGCCACGGCCATCCACCAGGGCAAGGCGCTCTACGCGGGCATCTCCTCTTATAACGCCGACCGCACGCGCCAGGCCGCCGCAATCCTAAAGAGCCTGGGCGTTCCGCTGCTTATCCACCAGCCTTCTTACTCCATGCTGAATCGCTGGATCGAGAAAGGCCTGCTGGACGCGCTCGCAGAAGTGGGCGCAGGCTGCATCGCCTTCTCGCCGCTCGCGCAGGGCCTGCTAACCAATAAGTATCTGAACGGCGTGCCGGCCGACGCGCGCGCAGCGAAACAGAACACGTCGATGCCCAAGGACGCGCTCACCGAGGAGAACTTCAAGCGCGTCCGCGCACTCTATGAGGTTGCCAAAAGCCGCGGCCAATCGCTCGCGCAAATGGCAATCGCGTGGGTGCTGCGCCTCAACGGAGTGACTTCGGCCCTCATCGGCGCGCGCAACGTTGCGCAGCTCGACGACTCGCTCGACGCGCTCAAGAACCTTGCCTTCACCGATGCTGAGTTAGCCGAGATCGATCGCTCCGCGCAAGAGGGCGGCCTCGACATCTGGAAGAACGCCCGCGAGTGGATGAACTGAGAAGACGGTGATCGGTGGTCGGTGGTCGGTGATCGGTGGTCGGTGAACGGTGAGTCAGCAAAACAGGTTTCCCAAACGGAGCCTGTTTTTTATGCCGCATTAAAACCGCTAAGTCGGCTTAAGTGGCCCTTAAAAGGCCTTAAGTGGTGCCTATTTTGCCTATTTGGCGGCTTTTTTAGCCACTGAGTAACGATGGTCCGAATTGGCATATTGTTTGTTTTCATCATGTTATGCAATCTGACACCGATGAAAACGTACCCCCGGGGGGTTAGGGGGGTGGGGGGTATTTACTTTTTGGGCCTTCTGGTGGGCCTGGGTTCATGCGGAAGTGAGGCGAGAGCGACCTGAGCGGCATAGAGAAGCGTTCCGCTGAGGCGTTCCGGAACTGCGTCGAAGAGGATGCCGTAGGTGACGCAGGCGATAAAGCAGCGGATGTTTTCGCGCGAGGAGAAGGAAGGCAAGGCGTCGCGATAGGCTGCCGCGGCCTTTTTGTCAGCGTCGTAGCGCAGGACCGAGCGGGTAATGCCGGGATTCTGTGAAAAGTAGGCATCGCGGGCCGCGTACCAAGCCGCGCGGCACTGGGCGACGGCTTTTGCGGCCTGGTCTACGGGGCCGCGATTGCGTTTAGGGGAGGAGCCTGGGGCTGCGACTACGGCAAGGGCATTTGTGTTTTTGGACATTTGGATTTACTCCTGAGTCCAGTGTGCGCGCGGAAGGGGAAATTAAATGCAAAGGCAGCGGAGTTAGCGGCGTTAGCGGAGCTAGCGGGGTTAGTGGCCATTGGCCGCGGCTCGTTGAAGTCGCTGGAGGGAACGGCGTTTGGCGGGAGCGGTCCGTGGCGTGCGAGCTTTCGCGCGGTCATGAGAACGCGGGAACGTCCCGTCTGTCCCCAGGTTTCTGTCCCCCCCAGGTTTCTGTCCCCAGGTTTCCCAGGTTTCCCGTCTGTCCCCAGGTTTCCCGCCAGGTTTCCCCAGGTTTCATTTTGGGTGATTGTTGCGGCGCGAGTAAACTCGTGCCCTGATACAGGGCACATTGGCCATGGCGGCGTGGCACCCCGCAATGAATGCCGAGCCCTGATACAAGCTCTAGTGGCCCTTGCGGCGTGGGGTTTGACTGTGTCGCAAAGACTGGGGCTAAGATGGGAGCACAGACTTAGACCAGCTTGCTTTGTATCAGGGCGCGGCTTTGAGCCGCGCCGAGAGACGCTTCTTTGAGGAGTCGGGGCTTCAGCCCCCGCTATGGCAAGGCCCGTTCGCAATGCGCCGCAAGAAAAGGCGCTGAGCTCTTTACGCACATTCTTCGCTACGACCAAGACCCACGCAGGTCGGCGTCTGCTGCAATCTGAGCGAAACGCTACGTTGTTGATCGATGTTCTGCGTTCGTATATGGCCGCTGGGAAATTCAGCGTGCTGGATTTCGTCGTGATGCCCGATCACGTGCATCTGCTTTTGAGCGTTCGCGGGGGCACGACAATTGAAAAGGCCATGCAACTGATCAAGGGCCGATTTTCGTATCGACTGAAGCACGAATGCGGCTATTTGGGAGAGGTTTGGCAAGTTGGGTTTTCGGAGTCGCGGGCCGACGATGTGGAGAGTTTTGAACGGTATCAGAGGTATATTGCGCAGAATCCGGTAAAGGCGGGATTGGCGGAGAGGGTTGGCGAGTATCCGTACTGCTACGGTTATTTGGCAGAAAAGAAGCTCAGGGGCTAAAGCCCCAGATCATTTTGGGTGATTGTTGCGGCGCGAGTAAACTCGTGCCCTGATACAGAGCCTCATTAACCATGGCGTCGCCCCAGATCATTTTGGGTGATTGTTGCGGCGCGAGTAAACTCGTGCCCTGATACAGAGCACATTGGTCATGGCGTCGCGTTTGATCCTCGAACGTCGGCCTTGCATCAGCCTTTGAAAAACGAGCGCCGGCTACTCCGAGTCCAAACCACGCGCAGCTATGATTTGCGGGTCTCCAGCACATCTCTTAGCGCGAAGCTGGTTTCAAGTCGCGTGACGCCGGGCAGCCGTGAAAGCTCGTTCTGATGCAGGCGGCCGTAGTCGTCAATACCCGCAACCCGCGCCACCAGCATGTAATCGTATTGGCCGGCCATCAGGTGGCAGCTCACTATGTCGCGGCAATGCTGCACGGCCGTCTCAAATGCGCCCAGAACCGCCGCCGACTGCCGCTCCAGCGTGACGCGAATGTAGACGGTCATGCTCTTGCCCAGCAAACGGTCGTCGATGAGTGCGCGATAGCCGCGAATGGCGCCCGCCGCCTCAAGCGCAAGAATGCGCCGCGATGCTGCCGACGGTGAAAGGCCCACCGCTTCTCCCACCTCAAAGTTGGTGGCGCGGCCCTGGCGCTCAAGGTAGCGGAGAATCGCGCTGTCAAGCTCGTCGAGATCGGTATTCAGACCAGAACTCGCGGGTAAATCTCCATCCGGATTCATGTCTGATGGCGATTTGTGCTTCATTTGTTTCTTTTTGTCACGATTCGTGCTCATAGAGTTGTTTTATCACGAAAATTGCACACATTGATTGCACCTGGCGACGTACGATTCAAGACTAGATGGAAGCCAGTGATTGGCGCGCCGGTAGCAGCCCTCCCCGACTCGAATAACCGGCGCGCTTCTGGTTTCGTTTGAACGCAGCCCTCCCGACTGGCGTCCAACTGATGTGAAGTTCAACCCGGAATGGAGCAGACGATGATCATCGGAGTTCCCAAAGAGATCAAGGACAACGAAGCCCGCGTGGGCGTTACGCCTGGCGGAGTGAAGGCTCTGACCGAAGCAGGACACACTGTGCTGGTTGAAACGCAGGCTGGCGCCCTGTCCGGGTTCCATGACGACGAATACCAGCGGGCTGGGGCTGAGATTGTGGGCGACGCCGGATATTGCTGGGGCAAGTCGGCCATGGTGGTCAAGGTGAAGGAGCCCATCGAGAGCGAGTACGCCTACTTCCGCGATGGCCTCGTCCTGTTTACATATCTGCACCTGGCGCCGGTTCTCGATCTCACCAATAAGCTGCTGGAAACCAAGATGATCGGCATCGCCTATGAAACCGTGCGGGACCGCCGGGGAACGCTGCCCCTGCTTACGCCCATGAGCGAAGTTGCGGGCCGCATGAGCGTGCAGGTGGGCGCGAGCTATCTTGAGAAGGAGAAAGGCGGGCGCGGAATTCTGCTGGGCGGCGTGCCCGGCGTGCCTCCCGCGCATGTCACCATCCTGGGCGGCGGAATTGTGGGCACCAACGCGGCGCGCATCGCACTGGGATTCGGCGCCAAGACCACGCTGATCGACGTAAACCTGAATCGTCTGCGCGAGCTCGAAGACATCTTTGGCGGACGGCTCTATACACTGGCTTCAAACAGCTACAACGTTGCACAGGCTACGCGCGAGGCCGACCTTGTCATCGGCGGCGTGCTCATTCCCGGCGCCACTGCTCCCAAGCTCGTAACCCGCGAGATGGTCTCGAAGATGAAGCCCGGCGCGGTGATCGTGGATGTGGCCATCGACCAGGGCGGATGCGTAGAGACGGCCAAGCCCACCTCGCACTCCAACCCCAGCTACACAGTCGATGGCGTGGTTCATTACTGCGTAACCAACATGCCTGGAGCTGTGCCGCATACTTCCACTCTGGCGCTTACGAACTCGACGTTCCCATACGTGATGCGCCTGGCGAACCTGGGCGCGCGCCAGGCGCTCAAGCAGGACGAGGGCCTTGCCGAGGGGCTGAACACCTGGCTGGGCACGCTCACCTATCGCGGCGTTGCCGAAAGCCAGCACCGCCCGTGGACCGCCGCGGCCAGCGTGATTGAGTAGCTCAGTCCAACGCCGAATTTTGCACGGCCGCCAGCTACAATGATCCTTCCTGTAGGAGGGGCATTATGGAACGCCGGCAGTTTCTCGCTGCATCGATTGCAACCTCTGCCGCGGCTATGGCAAGCCGCGCAGGCGCTCAAGATCAGGCCGCTGCGCCGCGTGAGTTCTACCAGGTTCGCCGCTATAGCCTCATGAGCGGCCCGCAGCAAAAGCTCACTGAGAACTTCTTTGCCAACGCGCTCATTCCCGCGCTGGCAAAACGAGCCTTTGGGCCGGTTGGCGCGTTCCGGCTCGACATTGGTCCTGAGACGCCAACCTACTACCTCATTTTTCCAGGCAAGGAACTGGACTCGCTGGCCAGGCTCGATCTCGACCTCGCCGCCGACCAGCAATTCCTCGATGCAGCCGCGCCCTTCTGGAATGCAACCGCAACTGCGCCTGCCTTCCAGCGCGTCGAAATCTCGCTGCTTGAAGCGTTCGCGGGCTGGCCTAAACTCACGCCGCCTGCCTCTGCGGCCACCAAGGCCAAACGTATCTTCCAACTCCGAACCTATGAGAGCCCGTCGAATGGCGAGCACGTCAGAAAAGTCGAGATGTTCCACTCGGGCGAGTTCGAAATCTTTCTCAAGGCCGGATTCCATCCCGTCTTCTTCGGCGATACGCTGGCCGGCTCGCGGATGCCCAACCTTACCTACATGCTGGCATTCTCTGATACGGCAGAGCTCGAAGCCAGGTGGGACGCATTCCGCAACGATGCCGACTGGAAGAAGCTCCAGGCAAACCCCCGTTTCGCCTTCGACCAGATTGTGACCAACATCAGCAACCTGATGCTGAGCCCGCTGGATTGCTCGCAGATTTGAGCCGCGGAAACGCCTGAGTCTCAATCGAAATGGGCGGAGGTATTCACTGCCAGGCGATGGGCCCCGGCAGCGGCTTGAAGATTGTTGTTGACAAATATATCTAATAGCCATATATCTAATAGAACTATGGCGAAGCGTTCCAGCTCCAGCATGGAAGCCCTTCTCGGCCTGCTCACTATCGAGCCCATGTCCGGCTATGACCTCGGGCAAACCGTGCGCATGTCCATTGGCCACTTCTGGAATGAGAGTTACGGCCAGATCTATCCCAATTTGAAGAAACTAGCTGCGGCCGGCTTGGTCAACGGCAAAACAGAAAAACAGAAGGGCAAACCTGACCGACAAATCTACTCCATTACAAAGAAGGGGCGAGAACGCCTGGCTGCGTGGCTCAAGGTTGAGCCTCAGCCTGAAATTCCCCGCAACGAATTGTTGTTGAAACTATTCTTCGCGGTGCAGGCCGAACCTGAAAACATCCTGGGATTTGTTGAACGCATGGCTCACAGCGAGAATGCAATGCTTCAACGGCTTAACGGGCTCGAAGAAGAAATTGCCAAACTCCATCGCTACCCCGATGCGCCTTACTGGAAGATGGTGCTGCGATTCGGGCAGCTTGAACTTGAGGCTCACCAGCGCTGGGCCGAAGAGGCGCTGGCTGCACTGCACAAGCTCAACACGAAGCAACGCGCGGCATCGGCTGCTCGAAAGGAACAACGTCATGAGAGTAAGTAACAGTGTGGTTAACGTCGGGCCGAATACGCCAGCCCGAGTAGCTCCGGCACCGATCGCGTCATGGGGCTGGCTCGCTGGATTTCTCGCAATCGGCGCTGGGGTGGTGCTGATGGGCTTCATGGCCCAGCATGCACCGAGCGGCGCTGCCGCGTCTCCCGATCAACTGGCCAGCCACAGTCAGGCCATCCCGATTTATCTCACCCTGTTGGCCATGGACTGGGCTCTCCTCTATTACTGCTGGGCCGGCGTGAATCGCTACGGCGGAAATCTCGTCGCGCTTTCCGGCGCACGCTGGAAGTCATGGCGGGACCTCGCTGTCGATCTGGCTATCGCTCTGCCGTTCTGGGTGATATGGGAGGGCGCAGCCTACGGCACTCACTGGCTGATCGATTCGCGGGCGATCACATCGTCCGCCGCAAAAACCGTCGACAGTCTCCTGCCTAAAACCCTCGCTGAAGTCGTCATCTGGATTGCCGTCTCGATGACCGCCGGCATTTGCGAAGAGCTGGTTTTTCGCGGATTCCTGCAGCGTCAATTCCATGCTCTCTTCGGCAACCTCGCAATCGCCGTCGTGGCCCAGGGAGTGGTCTTTGGGCTGTTTCACGCCTACCAGGGCTGGAGAAATGTTTTCGTGATCAGCGTTCTCGGCGTTCTCTATGGCGCACTCGCCGCATGGCGCAGAAATCTGCGCGCCAACATTATTACCCACGCATGGGGCGATGTCTGGGAGGGCTGGCTCAAGTTTGTGGTGTGGAGATAATGAGTTGGGCTGCGCGAAGTCCAGCGTTTTCGCACCCTTTTCGCAAGCAAGATGAAGAAGCAGATCTTTCGACTCCGCTCCGCTGCGCTCAGGAGGACGGGACACGGAGCGTTCACGGTTCATTGGTCGCTGCGAATGAAATGTCCTTGCGCCGTCCCTACGGGACTAGCCAATGCTTGTTGGCTAGCTTTCCCCGCACTGAAGTGCGGGGCTAACAACCGCTGCGCCTACGGCGCGCTTACCGGACGTTGCTTATGCCGTCCTCGATAGTTCCTTCACTCTCTCACTCCTTCACTTTTTCGTTGTTCCCTGATCCCTGACTTCTGACCTCTGAACCCTGTCCCGAACTATAATCGCCGCATGTCGTTCTGGAGCGATCCCCGGAGGCGCATTGCGGCGATTCTGGTCGCTTGCCTCATTGTGTTTCTCTGCTTCGGCATCCTGCAGGCATTCAATACTTCCAACATCCGCTTCCTCAATCCTGAGACCTCAGGCGAGACTCTCGCCTTCACCACTGTCACTTTCGTCTTTTTCCTGGTGCTGCTGCTGCTCCTGATGCTGCTCCTCAGGAACATTCTGAAGATCTATTCGGAACAAAGCACCAGCGCGTTGGGGGCGCGGTTGCGCACGCGCATGGTGGTCGGCGCTGCCATCATCGCGCTCGCGCCCGCGGTCTGCATGTTTTTGTTCAGCTTTCAGCTCATGAACCGCTCCATCGACCGCTGGTTTTCTCCCAACACATCGGAGCTGAGAGACAACTCGACGCGCGTGGTTGAGCAACTGGTGCAATATGTTACCGGGAACGCGCGATCTGAAGCTGAATCCATTGCAGCTTCCGGAGCGCCTGACCTGGCGCCGGCACAACTCGAAAACGTTCTGGTTTCGCACCGCATAACGCTCGAGGGCGGCTTCGTGATGGTCTTCAGCCGCGACATGCACCTCGTCGCCGGGTTCCAGGCTCCGGCTGAAACCAGCCCCGCCAGCCTGATTCCCTGGCTCGACGAGGATCAAGGAAAGGCCATCGCCCTGCACGGCCAGCTCTCGAAAGTGCTGCTTACGGCGGCGCAGCGCAACGATGAATCGGTCATCCGTATCGGCGGCCAGGATTACGCGCTGGCCATGGCCGTCACGGCATCGGGCAAACCGGTGGTGGCCGCATTGCCCATGCCCCAGGGATTGAGCCAGACTGCCACGCAGATTCGTGCCAACGCCGCTGAGTACTGGCAGCTCTTTCGCACTCGCAACCGGCTCCGCGCCGACTTCTTCCTGGCCCTGTTGATTCTCACTTTCTTCGTCTTCTTTTCGAGCATCTGGATTGCCCAGCAGCTTTCCAAGCAGATCACGCGCCCCGTCGAGGCTCTGGCCGACGCCATGGACGAGATCGCCGACGGCAAATACGAACAACGCGTCTCAGTGGTTGCCTCGGGCGAAATGGGCGACCTGGTGCGGGCCTTCAATCACATGGCGTCAGACCTTGAGGAGAGCCGGCGTCTCGCCGAGAGCTCTTCAGCGCAGTTGACTGCCGCGAACCAGGCCATCGAAGAACGGCGCAGGGAGCTTGAAACCATTGTTGAAACGATCCCATCGGGAGTGGTCACGCTCGATGGCGCCGGCGTTGTGCTGCAGTCGAACCGGGCGTTTGCCGCGCTGCTGGGTTTGCGCGAAGACACAAACCTGAAGGGTGAGAGGATTGCAACCGTGATGCCCCCCGAGTGCGCCGACGATCTGACGGGAGTGATTCGCCGCGGGCAGCGCATGGGCGCAGCCTCGACCGCCATGGAATTTCAAGCGCAGGGCCGCAACATTCATCTGGCGGTGACCAGCGCGCGCCTGGAGCTGGCCAATGGCCAAACCGGGAGCGTGCTGGTGGTTGAAGACACCACCGATCTGCTGCGTGCGCAGCGGCAGCTGGCCTGGAAAGAAGTGGCCCAGCGCGTGGCCCACGAAATCAGGAACCCGCTCACGCCTATTGCGCTTTCAGCCGAGCGTATTGCCCGCCACCTCGATCGCGGCCAGGTGGAGTCGCCGAGCATTATCCGCAAGTGCAGCCAGGTTATTCTGGGCTGCGTGGGAACCTTGCGCACCCTGGTCGATCAGTTCTCGGCACTGGCGCAGTTCCCGGTCTCGCAGCCGCGCGCATGCGACCTGAACAAGGTGGCCGATGAGGCGCTGGCCATGTTCGCCGGGCGGCTTGAGGGCATCACTTTGCAGCGCGATCTTGAGCCCGGCCTGCCCCTGGTGGTTGCCGATCCCGACGCCATTCGCCGGGCCCTTGCCAATCTCATCGACAATGCCGCTGAAGCCATGCAGGGCAGCCTGCTGCGCATTCTTGGCGTGCACACATCTCTCACTGAGGATGGTGCGGCCGTGGAAGTTGCCGTCTCCGACACTGGTCATGGGTTGACCGATGAGATTCGCGAGCGTTTGTTCCTGCCGTTTTACTCCACCAAGCATCGCGGAACCGGGCTGGGACTTTCGATTGCGGCCAAGATAGTGCAGGAACACGGCGGCTCGATTCGCGCCGAGTCAAACAGTCCCAAGGGCGCGCGGTTTCTTATGCGGTTGCCGCTGGTTGATACGGGCGTCCCGCAGTTGATCGAGGGCGTTCATGCCGCCAATGGCGAGCCGGCCGTGAAAGGGTTGCGTTGATGGATCAAGTTCTGGTGGTGGACGACGAAGCAGAGATACGCAGCTCGCTCGAGGAGATTTTGCGCGAGGAAGGTTATGGCGTAACAACCGCGGCAACGGCGGCCGAGGCTGTGGTGTCGATTGAAGACGCTCCCTACGACGTGGTGCTGCTCGATATCTGGCTGCCCGATCGCGACGGTCTCGACGTCCTGGCCGATTTGCGCCGGCTGCCGATGGAGACGCGGCCTGAAGTTGTGATCATCAGCGGGCACGGAACAATTGAATCAGCAGTGAAGGCCACCAAGCTGGGCGCCTACGACTTTCTTGAAAAGCCGCTCTCGCTCGAGCGCACTTTGATTGTGCTCAAGAACGCTGTGGAAGCGCGCCGGCTGCGTGCGGAAAACCAGGAGTTCAAGCGGCAGTTCAGCGTGGGCTCGGTGCTCACCGGCGAAAGCGTCCCGGTAAAGGCTCTGCGGCAGCAAATCAAGCTGATGGCGCCCACCAATGGCCGGGTGCTCATCTATGGCGAATCGGGAACCGGCAAGGAACTTATCGCCCGCGCCATTCACGCTGAGAGCCTGCGCCGCGACCGCGTCTTTGTCGAGCTGAACTGCGCCGCTATTCCCGAGGCGCACATTGAAGCGGAGCTCTTCGGCTATCGTCATGTCGCAGTAGGCCAGGGCTTCAGCGTAGGCCAAGGCTTCAGCCCTGGCAGCGCGCCACTCGAGCAACGCGGCACATTGGAGCGCGCCGATGGTGGAACGCTGCTGCTGGACGAAGTGGGCGACATGAGCCTGAAGACGCAGGCCAAGGTGCTTAGCGCCCTCGACGAACAGTTATTCACGCCGGTGGGCGGCACGCAGCCCCTGCGCGTCGACGTCAGGCTCATCGCCACCACCAACAAGGATCTTGAAGAAGAGATTGCCAAGGGCAACTTCCGCGAAGATCTTTTCTATCGCCTCAACGTGGTTCCATTTTTTGTGCCGCCGCTGCGCGAGCGCAAGCAGGATATTCCGCTGCTGGTAAAAGAATTTCTGGCCGACTTCGGTCGTCAATACGGGCGTGCGCGCATGGAAATCAGCGAGGAAGCGCTGGGAGTGCTGGGCGGCTACCATTGGCCGGGCAACGTGCGCGAACTCAAGAACATGATCGAGCGCGTGCTCATTCTCAATCCGCGCGTGCTCCGCATCGAACGCAAGCACCTGCCGGCCGGAGCGCCCAAAGCCAGGTCGCGCGCAGGCGAAGAGTTCTCGTCGCTGCAGCAGGCGCGCGACGCCTACGAGCGGGAATATATTCAGAAGAAAATTGAGGAAGCGCGCAACAACATCAGCCACGCCGCGGAACTGCTGGGGCTTGAGCGCAGCCATCTTTACCGCAAGATGAGGGCGCTGGGAATAGCCGTTCGCGAATAGCGGTCGAGCCGGTACGCGTTGGAGTGTTCTGAAAAAAAAGACCCTGTCCTGCCGTCCGGCGGGCTAGTCTGCCGCCCGGCGACCCTCTTGATGGCGCCGCTCCGCCTTTTCTGAACGCCGGTCAGTATCCTTCCTGCGGCGTTCAATTTTTACAACGCGGAGATCGGGAAGTCCCACCCGCCTGTCCGGGCCGTTGCGCCGGTCCTGGTCAGTGCGCCGGTCGGCGCGGCCCACACCCGCGTTCAAGCCGCTGGGGCCTTTGGGAGGTGCCGGTTGATGGGGAGCTGACGGTTGCTGCGTTTGCTGCTGCCGGTTTGCCCTGGCGTTTTCCACGGTTGGCTGTCCTCCTCCACTGGTCAGGAGTTTATTGAGTACAGGGAGATTGGCGCGCTGAGTCTCTATGAAGTCCACTCCGTCGGCCGTCAACGCCAGTTGGGCATTGTCTCCCTTTGTTACGTAGCCCTTTTTGAACAAATACCAGATCGTAAAGTCCAGATAGTCGCGCGGGAACCCCATGCGTGTCTCAATCTCGCCCAGCCCAACCTCGGGCATGTGGGGATTGGTGCGCCGGCGGTAATAGAGCACGGCAAGGACGGCCAGGCGGCGATTGAGCTCGCCGTCCAGGCTGTCCATAAAATCTACCTGCTCAGAAAATGGGTTCTTCTGGTCCGGCTCGGCTTTGCGCTTTGCATCGTAGTCGGCGCGGGCCGTGGGGTTCGAAAGAACGTCGTACGCAATCTTGAGCAAATGGAACATTTCGGCGTCGCCCGATTCGGGGTTATCGGGGTGGAGCCGGGCCGCCAAAAACCGGTAAACGCGATGAATCGTATCCGCATCGGCGTTTGGGCTTATTTGCAGAAACTCGTAATAATCAACCATCCTGGCGAATTCATCCTTCTATGGTTAGAGACGCCCCCCGACGGCGACCCACTTTCCAGGGCGCTGTCAGGCGCATCGTCAATCGTTATTTCGAATGTGGATTACCGGCGCACCTTACCCCTCGGCCTTTTTTCAGAGGGACAAGGGAAGGCGGGCAGCCATGCAGTCTGCAGATAACCCGATTCTTCGATTTATACACCCTCGAACCCGATTCTGACATGGCGCGAAAGTTGAAGCTCTTTCAACCAATATCTGGACATGGTGCGGGGTTCAGCGGCACGAACGCGCCGAAGGCGCGCCGGTTATTAACTGAAAGGCAAATTCTGGTTGGAGATGCACTCGCCCAGCACCCCCCAAACGGTCGTCATCCCCGAACCCGGTGAGGGATCCGCGGTTGTTTCTACAGCTCTCAACCAGGAAATCGTTATTTCCCCATAGGCGGTGATTCTGGCCCTTTCAAACAGACTTGAAGGGTACGGGCTTCAGCCCGTACATCAACATCCGCAATTTAAGGGTGGGCTCGAGCCCCTGAGGGAAGCTCTTTGAGTGAAACTTCCGGTTAGACGGTGACACGGGAGTTACCTCAACGGGCAATCGGAAGACACGCCGGACCGCACGTCCCATATGTCACCCGGCCAGCTTTTCCCAGCGTTCCGTATCTTCAGGGAAATAGCTACCTCCCGACGATCTGCCGGTTTTGAGGTCAAGACTGAAGGGACACCATGTGTTGTCGAGGGGCGACCACGCGAGACCCTTTAACTCACGTTGGTCAATTTGGATTTGATCGAATCCGTCGAATGATAGCCGTCGGGTATGCCACAATATCCCGCTGGGGCCGAGCCTCGCGAAAGCGATTCCCTGCCTGCTCAACACCCATCCTTCAGGGTTCTGCATCTCCCACATCGCTTCTATCCCAGGGAGAAGCTGAACGGCAGTTCTTGTGTGCAAGTCGATCAACCATAGATCACCCGCAGCTATGACGATTGCATTGTGCCAGCCTAGGCAAAGGCCCGCAAACTGGAGTCCCCCTAATCCAGGTCGGAAATTTGCTACCCACGCATCCGTTCCAGTGTCGAACTCAACGACTGTTCCCTCGCATCCAATTCGGCCCCAGTCAGGGGGAAATGCAGTTGGCATTGGACCGTAAGGCGGTAAGCCTGAAAGTATTCTGACCGAACATTCCATATGACTATCAGAATAATTCGAGCACACCGTGGTCGGTTTGTCGCCAAGCCGGAAATTGCCAGCCGGTAAACAACAATTCCCCTGCCAACGGGCGATTGGTGCGATGGCGGATTTCCAGGGCACCGTTGCGGCCGGCAGTAGTGGCTCCCTCTACACCCGGTCGCGGCATTCCGCTGCATCCAGCACTAATAGCACGTGAACTGTTTGCACGTGCCGCGCCAATGGGAATTTACTCGACATTCACAACTGCATAAACGCTCTTTAACGCACGCGCCCCTACGCTGGGCACTATGAGAAAACCAACCTTAAGCTCTCTTCTCATTCTTTGCGTGGGCATGTTCCTGCTCACTTTTGGCCAGTCCAAACTTTACTCACAATACGATACCGGCAGCCTGGTGGGAGTCATTCTGGATTCCAGCGGGGCGGTGCTGCCCGGTGCGACCATAACCGCAACTAACAAAGCTACCGGCGCAGTATCTTCGGCTACCTCGGGTAGCGGGGGCGAATATGAAGTTCCTTCGCTGCACACCGGCGCCTACAATATCACTGCCGCGCACTCGGGCTTCTCAACAGCCGTCGCCGACAACATTACGGTCTCAGTGGGAGCCCGCCAGCGCATCGATCTGACGCTGAAAGTTGGAGAAACCGCGACAACCGTCGAGGTGACCGGCGTGGCTCTCGAACTTGAAACCGATTCGAGCGAGCACGACCAGACCGTTACCGGATACCAGACCGCGGCGTTTCCACTGGTGAGCCGCAACTATAGCGACCTTCTGGCGCTTGTGACCGGGTCGCGCCAGGCTCCCACCGCGGCAACCACAAGCTCCATCAGCAGCCTTGTACGCGCGGGTGCCTACAACGTCAACGGCCAGCGCAGCATGTTCAACAACTTTCTGCTGGACGGCGTCGACAACAACGCCTACGGCGAAAGCAACCAGGGATTCGACAACCAGATCATCGCCGTTCCACCTGACTCAGTAGCCCAGTGGGACGTGGTGACGAATAACGAAAATGCCGAATATGGCCGCTCTTCGGGCGCGACCGTCAACGTGGCTTCAGCCAGTGGCACCAATGATTTGCACGCGATGCTCTATGAGTTCCTGCGCAATACCGACCTGAACGCCGCCGGGTATTTCAAACCCACGCTGATTGGCTCATCGGGCACCAACGTTCCGTTTGAGAAGCCGGCCTTCAATCGCAACCAGTTTGGAATGAACTTTGGCGGACCGATCAGCCGAGACAAGCTCTTTTTCTTCCTCGACTATGAAGGATTTCGCCAGACGCTCAAGCCGCTCACTGTGCTTACACTGCCAACGCAGAACGAGATCAACGGCATTCTGGTTGTCCCGGTAAAGAACCCGATCACGGGCACCACCTATCCGGCAGGGCAGGCAATTCCCACGTCGGCTATCAATCCGCTTTCGCAGCAGATACTCTCGTATTTTGCAAAAATCACCGCGCTGCCCACCTCGGGTCTGGCCACCACCGGTCTTAACCAGGACGACTACGCATACGAAGCGCCATTTACCGATAACTCCGACAAGGGCGATCTGCGGCTTGACTATCACCAGAGCGCCAACAGTTCATGGTTCCTGCGCGTCAGCGACCGTAAAGAAACCGGCGTTAACAACCCAACCATCCCCGAGCCGCTCGACGGCACCGCCAACGGCAGAATCCGCATTCTCGATCAGCAGGCCGTGCTTGGTTACACGCGTGTCCTCAGCCCTACGCGGATCTTCGATGCCCGCGTGGCTCTGTCGCGCACCAAGGCCGGCAAATACACTCTCTCAATCGGCCAGACCCAGATCACCATCCCCGGCCTTCAGGACGTGCCTGCGAACATCGCCGGCGGCCTGCCGCAAGTTTCCATCAACGGCTTCAGCAACTTTGGCCGGCAGACTACCAATCCGCAGTGGCAAGACCCTGCACTGCTCGATCCCAAGCTCACCTATACCTGGATTCTTGGCAAGCACTCACTCAAGTTCGGTTACGAATACGAGCGCATCTGGATGGCAGTGAATGACAATAACCCGCTCTACGGCTCATATACCTATGGAGGCGGTTACAGCGCCGTCGGCTCCAAGGTGAGCGACTCCTACTGGGCCGATTTCTTGTTCGGCCTCACCAGCACCTACGGCCTGGCCAATTACTTTGTGGCCCACCTGCGCCAGGATACCGATAACGTCTACGCGCAGGATGACTGGAAGGTCTCGCCCAAACTGACGCTTAACCTTGGCCTGCGCTGGGAGTACGGCTCGCCCTATTCGGAGTGGAAGAATTACATCTCGAACTTCGACCCGGTTTCGCAAACCGTTGACACCATCAGTCGGGGCGCCACGCTGGGCAACGGCGTAACTCCGGTCTCGGCAGGTGGTGGAGTCTATGGCAGCACTCTCGTCAATCCAGACTTCGCCGACTTTGGGCCGCGCATCGGCTTCTCATGGGAGTTTCTGCCCAAGATGACGCTGCGTGGCGGCTACGGCTTAAGCTATGCGCATTACACCCGCGCCGGATCGGGCGACATTCTGGCCATCAATGCACCACAAGCAGTCTTCGTGCAGGTTCCGCAACCGAATCCCACCAGCGCCAACGTCTGCCCGTCGAACGCAGTCGCCACCACGTGCTACGCCACGGCCGACGAGGGCTTCCCGACCAGCCTGGTGACTACATTTAATCCCGCCACCGACAACATTACATGGGTTCCCAAAAATACCAAGGACTCGTCTGTTGAGAGCTACTACTTCGGCGTTCAGCGCGAGCTCTCGAAAAACATTCTGGTCGACGTGGACTATGTGGGTAGTCACGGCGTGCACCTTCAAGGTTTCCTGAATGGCAACCAGAAGAATCCTGCGAATAATTTCGCTCGCCCCTTTACCAACTGGCCCAGCGACATTACCGAAGCGTTGAATGAGTTCTATTCGCACTTTAATGCGCTTGAGGCCAAATACGAGCAGCGCATGACCGGCGGTCTTACGCTGTTGAACTCCTTTACATGGGAGCACTCACTCGATAACGCCTCGGCCTCGCTGGAGGGCAACACACCGTCACCCCAGGACGCCAACAACATTAAAGCCGATTACAACCAGTCGGATTACAACCTGCCCGTGACCAATGTCACCAGCCTGGTGTACGAGTTGCCCGTGGGCAATGGCCGCAAATACCTTGGCTCAAGCCCGGGGGTGATAGACGCGGTGCTGGGCGGCTGGCAACTGAGCGCGATTGAGACCGCACAGGGCGGAACGCCGTTCAACCTCACCTACAGTCCAACCACCGGCGTTTCAGGCAACGCAGTCTCGCAGCAGATTGTGGCTACCTATCGCGGAGCCAACGAGTACCGGCCGAACATCGTTCCCGGCATGCCCACAAGGCTGGGCCGCACAGACAAGCTGGCCAACACCGGGTACCTGCAGTTTGTGAATCTGGCGGCATTTGCTTTGCCGCCCACCACAGCCGGGGGAGTGCTGCAAAGCCCCTTCGGCAATGCGCGCCGCAATCCGCTGCGCACGCCCAAGTTCTACGAGACAGACCTCAGCATGAACAAGACATTCCGCACTCCGGTGGAACGGCTCAGCTTCCAGTTCCGATCGGAGTTTTACAACATTCTCAACCACACCAATCTTTATCTGCCCTCGAGCGGACTCTCCGGCACTAACGGTGGCACCCCAAGCGGCGGCGGGGTCATCTCGAGCACCTTTGAGCCTCGCATCGTGCAGTTCGGATTGAAGGCGATCTTCTAAGGAATCTTTTCTTAAGGTGTGAAATGCAGGTGCCCCAGGTCTCGATTCTGAGACCTGGGAAAGCACGAACTTCAACGCGACACTTACATCAGACATGGAAAGGTTCGCCACGAAACGGTTTCAGCCACTCCATTATGTGGAACCAGGGCACGCGGCGATAAGTCGATGCCTTGGGCTCGGGAGCGTCGGGCTGTGGCGTCGGCTCGTCAAAATAGGTAAGACGTAAGCCGGCATTGAGCAGAGTGCGCATGTAGACGCTCATTGGGCGATGGTGGTTCAGAATCCGAATTCCGCGATATCCGAGCCAGATGGAGCGCTCCTCAAGATAGTTGTCGATTGGGAAAGAGAGGCATTCGCCGGCGCTTCCCTTGATCCAGCCATTCCCCGCTGTTTGGAAACTGTTGAGATTCGCAATCAGCAGAGCGCCGCCGGGAGTCAGCACTCGGACCATCTCAGAGATGGCCGCTGGCATATCTTCGATATCGATGAGAGACAGGTAGCTGACGACGAGGTCGAAAGTATTGTCGTCGAGCGGAAGATGCTCAGCTGATGATTCGAGATACGTGCCCTCGGGATCGCGCGCGCGAGCGGCCGCAAGCAGCGCGGGTGTTGGATCGATGCCTGCGACGTAGACACCATGCGACTTCAACATGCGGCAGAAGCGGCCTTCGCCACAGCCCACATCGAGAATTTTCCTGGGTGACCGCGAAAGCGCGCGCGACAGCATGAGCGGGTCGAGCACGTACTGTCGTGCAAAATCGCCATGCTCACCCATGTCAGCGATCCATGCTTCAGCCGACGCCTGCCAACAATTGTTCATAGTGAGCATGGTACCGAAGGATGTCTTCAGATTGGCGCCAGAAGAAGTCAGCGCGGGGTTAGAACGTGCGGGAGCAGAGCTACCGGCCTTCTTTCTGAATCGGAGTAATCGACCCCGGATTGTCGCCCTTGGTGGGGTCAACACGAAAATCCCACACCTGCTGGTTGATGTCGCTGCCCGAAAGAATCTCAACCAGCGCGTATTCGCCGATCTCGAGCGGCTGCCTGGGATCGATGCGCAGCCAGTGTTTGCCCGGCATCACCTGCACCGTGGCGGCAATCACGTTTTCGTCCTGCGTCACCTGGCCGCTGGGGCTTACGTGGATGGCGCCGATGACGCGAACGGCGTTGCGCTCGTCCACCTTCACCAGCGCAAAACCCGACTGCGCCGAATGCGCGCCCTGCTTCGCCTTGTGATTCAATCCTTCAGTCGAGGTGTGCACTGTTACCGGCTCTGAGAGCACTGGCTCTTTTTGGTCGGCCACGTCCAGAGAGAGAAAGAACGACGGCTCGTTGACGTGAAGGTGAATCTTGGAGTGAGCGCCCTCCAGCACCAGGTCGGCGCGCTGCCCGGCCATGGGATTCAGCACGGCGATACCGTGACGCTCCCGGGCGTTCACGTCAAGATCGCTGGGCGGCAGCTCAACCAGCTCCGGAGTGCCTTGAAAAGTGTCGAGAACAAACACTCCATCTTCATCCGGCAATTCGAGCCCGGTTGTAACCTCGGGCATGCGAGCCTTCTGGTCCTCGCGTTCCTCGGTCTCTTCCTTGTCAATCGATTCGGCCTCCTTCATGGCCGGCGATGCGTCGGCGTCAGAGGTGAGATCGGTGTGTTCCTGTTCCCATTTTTTCGTTGCGTCCCAGTCCACCAGGTCGACAGGCATCTCCTCCCAGTCGCCGCGCTCCTGCGAGAGATAGCGAACCCGGTCGCCGGCGATTTTGTAATCGCGCACTACCTGGTAGGAGCCGTCTTTGAGGATGAGCCGGTGGTTGCGTGCCATGGCCGGCAGATCGGGCTTCATGGGGAGGGGCTTGCCGTGGTTGTCTGCCGGGTCAGAACTCTGGGCGTACGCTGGGACGGCAACCAACACCAGGCCCAGGACAACACCGAGGCAGGCCGGCAATGCGCGTCGAATCTGATGAATCCGTAGCATGGCGAAGATCGGGCGCCCCAGGCCCTGAAGACGCAGAAGTCGATATGAGCCCTCAGTTTAGACGAAACACGACCAGCACTGTTGGCACCCGCGATCGAATCTGGCGCATCTAATCGTAACCAGTAACGCTGCAGGCACGTCCAATTTTGTGTATCCTTAAATTGCAGGACTTCGATTTTGACAGGACTTAGGGCACATTTGAAAGTGGATTTCCGCTCGCGCCGCAATTTGGCGGTTGCGATTGCGGGGTTGTGCCTCGTTCTGCTGGCCATGCTGGCGGTGGCCCAAGCCACCCACTTGCACGCCAATGAGACGGATGCGGATCATTGTCAGCTCTGCATCGTTATGCACACGGCCGCACCTGCTGTGGCCGCCGCCGCGATCATTGTGATGGTGCAGCTTGGAGCCCTTGCGCCCATCGCCGACCCCGTTTTCGTTCTACGTAAAAGTCAAACCAGGCTTTTCATCCGTCCCCCTCCCGCCTCCTGCTGAGCGCCGCTCCGGCCGCTTGTTCCCGTCGAGCCCTGACGCATCCAATGCATTCATAAGTACGTTTGAACGCCTCATTCGCCGTAATCAGGCGCGTGAGCTTTCGGCTTATCGATTAAGGCTCATAAGCAACCGGATAGACGCTCCTATTGCTGAGAAACTGCCGCGCGGCCATCATCCGCCGGCAAATCGATCGCATTCAGCTAATTTTCAGGAGACTATGCCATGCAATTTCCCCGTGGCGCAATGCTACGCACCCTTCCCCTTATCCTCCTTTCGGTCGCGGCGCTCTGCGCGCCAGCGCAAAGCGGTAACGCCGGCACTCTTCACGGCACGGTCACTGACCCCTCGGGCGCAGTCATTCCCGGCGCCACGGTGCATCTCGCCAATGCGGTGAGCCAGTTCGACAGGAGTGTGACCACTGATGCCACCGGGCAATTCACCATTACCAACGTGCCCTTCAACCCATACAGAATCAATGCTTCAGCCAAGGGCTTCGCGCCCACGGCACAGAGCGTTCAAGTGCGGTCTTCGGTAAGCACTACCCTCAACCTGGTTTTGCAGGTGGAGTCTGCCGTCCAGACGGTGACGGTGGAATCCAGCGGCGACCTGATTGAAGACGACCCGACCTTCCACACCGATGTGGATCGCGACATGCTTCAGAAAGTGCCGATGGGCAGTGGTTCCTCCAACCTGAGCGCGCTGGTGACTGAAACCACACCCGGCGTCGCGGCCGATTCCAATGGCCTCTTTCACGGTCTCGGCGATCACGCTTCGAACTCGTTCAATGTCGACGGCCAAACTGAAACCGACCAGCAGAGCAAGGTCTTCTCCAACCAGATTCCCTCCAACTCCATTCAGTCGATTGAAGTCATCAGCGGAGCTCCACCGGCCGAGTACGGTGACAAGACGAGCCTGGTGATCGTTGCCACTACCCGCTCCGGGCAGGGCGCGACCAAGCCGACAGGCAGCATCAGCAGTTCTTACGGCACGTTCGGCGCGGCGACAGGCAGCATCGATCTTTCCTATGGCGGAAAAAACTGGGGCAACTTTGTCGAGACCGATGGCTTGAACTCAGGCCGCTTCCTCGATCCGCCGGAGTTTGCCGTGATCCACGACAAGGGCAACGAAGAGAACGCCTTCGACCGCGTCGATTACAGCTTCGACCAGAACGACTCAATCCATCTCGATCTCAACTACAGCCGGTCGTGGTTCCAGACTCCCAACGCCTACGAAAACCTCGGCGTTGAGAACGTGACCGCCTTGGGCACCAGCGCCAGCCCGACCTTCAGCGTCGTGGGCGACACCGATCAGCATTCCAAGATCGGCACGTTCAACATCTCGCCCACCTACACCCGCGTTGTAAGCAACTACTCGGTCTTCAACCTGGGCGCATTCCTCCGCAAAGATATCTACAATTACTTTCCGAGCGGCAATCCGCTGGCCGACCTGGGCCCCTCGAACCTGCAGACTTCTTCGATTTCGCAGATTCGCTCGCTCATGAACGCCGGTATTCACTCGGACTTCTCCTACGTGAAGGGCATCCACAACATCAAGATTGGCGCGCAGTACAGCCAGACCTTCCTGCGTGAGAGCGATTCGCTGGGAATAGTGGAGAGCACCTATAACTCACCCTGCATGGATGCGACCACCGGCGATCCGTTGCCGGGTTACGGTTCACCTTCCGATTGCATTGCGTCAAACGTGACAGCCAATCCCAACTACAACAGCGTGCTTGCGCTCTACGACCTTACGCGCGGCGGATCAAACTACGGCTGGCTCGGACACAGTGATGTGAAAGAACTGGCGCTCTATGGCGAAGACCAAATTAAGGTGAAGAACTGGAACCTTAACCTGGGCCTGCGCGAAGACGTCTACGACGGCCTCACGAAAGCCAACCAGATCGAACCCCGCATCGGCGTTGCCTACAACGTGAAGCCGAGCAAGAGCGTAATCAGCGTCAGCTATGCGCGAACGCTTGAAACGCCTTTCAATGAGAACCTAGTGCTCTCAAGCGAAGGCTGCGGTAATGCCGTGCTGGCGCCGCTGCTCAACTGTTCGTCGGGCGTTGCTACCACAATGGCGCCGGGCTATCGCAACGAGTTCCACGCCAGCCTGCAGCAGCAACTAGGCAAAAACGTAATCTTTAGCGGCGAGTATATCTGGAAATACACACACAACGCCTTCGACTTCAGCGTGCTGGGCAACACTCCAATCACCTTCCCCATCGACTGGCACAACTCCAAGATTCCCGGTTATGCGATGCACATCGAGGTGCCTGGCTTCCACAACTTCACCGCCTATTCCGTCATGTCGTCGGTGTCAGCGCGGTTCTTCCCGCCGCAGGTTGCAGGAGCAGGCGCCACCGTGGCCCAGGGCGTGGCTTATCCCTTCCGCATCGATCACGACGAGCGCTTCAACCAGAACGCGCACGTTCAGTACACCTTTGCGCACGACGGCAGTTGGATCAACGGACTGTGGGGCGGCTTCAACTGGCGCTATGACTCGGGGCTGGTCGCGGGCTCGGCTCCCTGCTTCAACCCGGCCGACCCCAATACGGCCTGCACAAACAGCTCAACGACACTTGGCGGAATGCCTGCTATCGCCATGGTCGACAACAACATTCCGGCCACCATGAATCCCGTTACCGGTTTACCGGTGGCGCTGCCTCTCACCGCCGATGAAGAGTTTCAGGCGGGTCTGGTGTGCGATGGCGTAAAGGCAACTCCCACCAATCCGCTGCCCTCCGTTTGCCCGGCGGGTGAACTCACTTCAACTCTGCTGAAGATTCCTGCTCCCGGTACCGGCGATAACGACAAGAGCCCGCCGCGCATTGCGCCGCGCGATCTTTTCGACGTCTCGCTGGGCAAGAACAACCTCTTCCACCGCGAGCACTACAAGACCGACCTTGACCTGACCGCAATCAACGTCACCAACAAGTACGCGCTTTACAACTTCCTTTCCACCTTCAGCGGCACGCACTACGTCACACCGCGTGCGCTGACGGCCAAACTGACGTTCAACTTCTAACTGAGGTTTGCTCAGGCCGCGCTCCGTCAACCCGGGGCGCGGCCTTATCAATTGCAATCTCAATCGCTGAGCCTCGACTCTCGTCCAGGACCGATTGATTATTGCGTCCTTAAACTTAATGGCAGACACTAAATGCATGACACGGCCGACTGCCCGATTCCTGCTCATAGCGTGCTGCGTCATCGCTCAGCTTCAACCCGCCGCAATTGCCAAAGAACCCAAGCAAAAGGAGAAGGATATCGCCGGCCTTCCCTACAAGTTCTTTGAGCATGGTTCCGCGCCCAGCGAAGAATTGCTCGTAGTCCTCGCGAAGCAGTTGCACTGGGATAACGGCGGCGCCGGCAATCTTGACCGAATGGCAGTCCACCTGCGGTTTGAGAAGGTCGACGAGGTCAAAACCGCTGATGGCGACCAGCCTCGCTATCGCGTTTACGCCGAGGGCGCGCCGGAAGACAAGGTCTATGGCTTGTCCACCCTGGAGGTGGGGAAAGTTATTGATAACAGCGTGCAGGATGTTTACGTGAATGCGCAGGGCCTGGTGATGACGCGCCGGCCCAACCCCGAAGAAGAAGGTTTGACTCGGATGCCGGGCTCGGAACTATATGTGACGCCAAAGAGTTTCCCCGGCCTGCCCACGCGATATGCCGTCGGGAGCCGCGACGGCACGGTGACTGCCTTCGGAACAATCGATCCCATTCCGGTGGTAAACTTTGACCGCCTTTGCCGCCTTGAAGCCAGAATCGGAGCGCCAGGCGCGGCTGCGGTGCTGATTGTGGCCGATGGCTTCACCCCGAAAATGCGGCTGGCGATCATTCTCGAGTCGCAGGGCGATATTGTGAACATTGAAGCGATAACCGACCATAATGGCCACGCCGTGGTGGCCGGCTTTCCATTCATCCAGGGCCAGACAAAGGGGATTCTGAAAGCCACAGCCCAGGGTCAGAACTGCCTGCCCTCGGTGCAGATACCCTGGGACTCGACTGCGGCCGCGCCTGCGGCTCAGACTGCGCCGGCCAGTACGCCAGCCGCGCCGGCTGCACCAACCAAGTAGCAACGGCGCTGAGTCCGAGCCTCGTTATACAACTAATGCAGTCATCCTGAGAACGGAGTCCGCCGCTGCGGGCGCAGTCGAAGGATCTGCGGTTGTTCTTAGGAAAGCGTCGGATTCGCAGCGCTGAGCGGCTGCTTCAGTCCCAACTCCCTCGTGTACGCCTCAAATACCTCATCGCCAAAGCACGCGAAAATCACCTTCTCAATTTCCGGGTTCGCGGCCAGCGCCGCCCGCGTCTCGCGCACCGCAATCGCAGTCGCCTCAGAAATGGGATAGCCGTAAACTCCGCAACTGATCGCCGGAAACGCCAGCGTCTTAAGCCCCTTTTCCCGCGCAATCTTGAAAGCCGATCGGTAACAGTTCGCCAACAACTCAGGCTCACGCCGACCCCCTCCGCGCCACACCGGCCCAACCGTATGAATCACGAATCGCGCCGGCAGCCGGTAACCCTTGGTAATCTTGGCCTGGCCGGTCGGGCAGCCGCCCAGCAGCCGGCACTCGGCCACGAGCTCAGGGCCGGCCGCGCGATGGATCGCCCCATCCACTCCACCCCCACCCAGCAGCGACTCGTTGGCCGCGTTCACAATTGCATCCACGGCAAGCCGCGTGATGTCGGCTTTGACGACTTCGATTCGGTCCTCCATGCCCACCTCCATTTCGGGATTTTCGAACGGACCACGCCGCATGTAATCTCCGTCTCCGGCGAACTCCCGCGCTCCCAATCACTTACTGAGAGTATCGCCCCGGTTATCCACGGCGGCCGAAAAACCCTCTTCCGCCGCAGCAAGTTCTCTGCCATACTTGAATGTGCCCACCAGGTACGTCCAACCACAACAATTCAATAAAGAGGTTGCATCCATGTCGGCAAAGTATGTCTTTGTGACAGGCGGAGTTGTGTCCAGTTTAGGCAAGGGTCTGGCGGCGGCTTCAATCGGCTGCCTGCTTGAGAGCCGCGGCTTGCGGGTGAACTTGATGAAGTTCGACCCCTACCTGAACGTCGACCCCGGAACCATGTCGCCCTTCCAGCACGGCGAGGTCTTTGTAACCGACGACGGTGCTGAGACCGACCTCGACCTGGGCCATTACGAGCGCTTCACACACGCGCCCCTCTCGCGCGACAACAACCTCACCACCGGCCGCATCTACGAGCAGATCATCCAGAAAGAACGCCGCGGCGACTACCTGGGCAAGACCGTCCAGGTCATTCCGCACGTGACCAACGAGATTAAGAACGCCATGCGCAAGGTGTCTGCCAACGGCGCCGACGTGACGATTGTCGAGATCGGCGGCACGGTAGGCGACATTGAATCGCTGCCGTTCTTAGAGGCCATCCGCCAGATGCGCCAGGAGCTGGGCCGCGAAAACACGGTCTTTGTGCACCTCACCCTGGTGCCATGGATCGCTGCTGCGCAGGAGTTGAAAACCAAGCCCACGCAGCACTCGGTCAAGGAGCTGCTCTCCATCGGAATACAGGCCGACGTGCTGATGTGCCGCTCCGAGCGCCCGCTGAGCCGCGAGATCAAGCAGAAGATTGCCGCCTTCTGCAACGTTGAAGAGCGAGCCGTAATCGGCGCAAAAACGGTGCCGTCAATCTACGAGGTGCCGCTCAACTTTGCCCAGGAAGGCGTTGACGAGCTCATCCTCAAGTACCTGCACAAGGATGCGCCCGAGGCCGACCTCAGCAAATGGCGCGATCTGGTTGACCGCTGCTACCACCCCAAAGACGAGGTCTCCATCGCCATCGTGGGTAAGTACACCGACTACGAGGACAGCTATAAATCGCTCAAGGAAGCGCTGACCCACGGCGCGGTGTCGCAGAATCTGAAGCTCAAAATCACATGGATCGAGGGCGAAGGGCTCGAGTCGGAATCGCCTGAAGATCGCAGCTACGAGTCGCAACTCGAGGGATTCGACGGAATCCTGGTGCCGGGCGGCTTTGGCAAGCGCGGTATTGAGGGAATGCTCAACGCCATCCGCTATGCGAGAGAGAAAAACGTGCCCTACTTCGGCATCTGCCTGGGCATGCAGACCGCGTGCATCGAGTTTGCCCGCAACGTTTGCGGCCTCAAGGATGCCAATTCAAGCGAATTCGATCCAGCAGCGCAGCATCGCGTGATTTATAAGTTGCGCGAACTGCTGGGCGTTGAAGAGATGGGCGGGACGATGCGATTAGGAGCGTGGACCTGCGTGTTGCAAAACGATACGCTGGCCTCGCGCGTCTACGGCGGAGCAACCGAGATCAGCGAACGCCATCGGCATCGCTACGAGTTCAATCGCGAGTACGAAGCGCTATTGACCGGCGCCGGCCTGCGCATAAGCGGCACCACCCCGGATTCGACTTATGTTGAGATCGTCGAGATCCCCGGCCATCCGTATTTCATTGGCTGCCAGTTCCACCCCGAATTCAAATCGAAGCCCCTCGAGCCGCATCCGCTATTCAGGGAGTTCATTGTGGCCAGCTACCGCAACCGGCTGGCGCGCGGCGTGCGGGAATCGATTGCAACTCCGACTCACTCCAACGCGCTGCCATCGTAAGGTCAGCCCCTCACCCCAGCAGCACCGCCCCTTGAACTTTCGCAGCCAAGGCCCAGTCGAAGGTAACGAGGGTTAATCCGGCCGCCTCGGCAAAGGCCGCAAGGTAGTCATCCGCCCACTGCTTATTTGCCGCCATCCGGCTGCTGGTAAATTGCCTGAAGGGCGCATCAATTGCAGGCGGCTCGTCTACCATTCTGTTCCCGGGGTATGCGATCAAAGCGTCGTAGGCCGCCCAGGCCTCCACTTGCGACAATACCTCGCGGCCCATCGCGCTCTCGTTGGTAAGCAATCGCAACAATCCAAGCTGCGTAAATCGGCAAAAGTAGCAAACGTCGCCGCGATCTATTGACCCGCTCCAAGTCCGCGCAATTTCATGGTGCGGATGAATCTCGTGCACCAGGGCAAGCCAAACGTTGACGTCAGGGAAAAGGAATGTACTCGTAGACACCTTCCTCGCCGAGCTTGAGAGAACCGGGGTTGCTTGATCGGATCACTGGAAATCGCGGCGAATTGCCATGGTTGGCCGAGCTAGCTCCGTTCAGCCGGAGTCCAACGCCCTCCAGGACGATCTCCCTGAGAGACCTGCCCTCTGAGGCGGCCCGAAGTTTGAGTTCTCTGAAGATCGGATCCGGGATGTCGATCGTCGTCCGCATATTCCCATAATAGCATAACTATGCTTTTATGCGCAGCTTGGGAACTGTTCCCGCGCCTGCCGGGCTCCTTCGCCCCAACAGCACTCTTTGCCCCAACAAGATGACTTCCAACACCGGCATCAGAATTTCGGCTTTTTCATCCCACTTTGAAACCCAACCTGCATCCTATGTTCGGGGACCCAAGAGGGCTATTGACAATGATTTTGCCCGGGGCCTATGGTGTGAAGGTTTTTGATCGAAAGGCAGGATGAACGATGGTTGCGTATTTTCAGCTCCAACCCGCTGAGGCGGAATTACAGGAGCTGGCTGAAGAGTATTGGAAGAAGGCGGGAGAAAAAGTCCAAGAGCTTGAAAAGGCAGCATTTGAAGCCGGCGAAGGCATTCGAAATGGCGACTTTACCCTAGCCAACCTGGAAGCAATTGTGCGCTGGAAGTCGGAGCGTTCGGTGCAATACCTGATTGCCAACAGCAACGAGAAAATCCGGCGCGTGCTTGCGTCGGTCACGACCCCCGGAGCCACAACTGAATCCGCAGTGAAGTCGCTGCTTGAGCTGCAGGGCATTGACCTGGGAGTGGCAACCGCCATCCTGGCGGCAATTTACCCCGAGCGCTACACGGTGCTCGACTACCGTACGCTCGAAGCCCTGGGCCACGCGCGGCACGATGTGCGCTTCTATGAGGAGTACCTGGCATTCTGCAAGCGGCTGGCCGAGAGCAACATTGTGCAGCCGCAGAGTGAATTGCCCGGCGCCACACCTTTGCGCACGCTCGACCGCGCGCTGTGGGAGTGGTCGCGCAGTCACACTAGCTGAAGCGCGCCTCGCCTCGAACTCGTCTGAATTACCATCCTCGGAGCATTTTTGCACTCAAAAAAAGGCCTGTGCTCACCACGGGCCCCGTGCTCACGTGAGGTATATCCACGAACCTCGATCCACGACTCACGGTCCACGACCCACGCGCCACGATAGAATCTACGTCGTGAGCAACTCCTTTGAAATCGGGCCGGTTCCGGTCGGCGCAGGGCGGCTGTTTCTCATCGCCGGCCCATGCGTGATTGAAAGCGAAACCCATGCCCGCTCCATGGCCGCCGCCATCCAGCGCATTACGGCCGACCTCGGCATCCCATTCATCTTCAAAGCCAGTTACGACAAGGCCAACCGCACCAGCGTGAAGAGTTTTCGCGGCCCCGGGCTGGTTGAAGGTACGCGCATTCTCGGCATCATTGCCAAAGACACTGGCCTGCCGGTCCTCACCGATGTTCACGAGCCCGCGCACTGCGAAGTCGTCGCCGAGGCAGTTGACGTGCTGCAGATCCCTGCCTTCCTCTGCCGCCAGACTGACCTGCTTGTCGCCGCCGCCCGCACCGGCCGCGCCATCAATGTTAAAAAAGGCCAGTTCGTGGCCCCGTGGGACATGAGCCACGCCGTCGAAAAGATCCGCTCCACGGGCAACGAGCGAGTCTCGCTTACTGAACGCGGCGCAAGCTTCGGCTATAACAATCTTGTTGTCGACTTCCGTTCGCTGGCCATTATGCGCAACCTGGCCCCGGTTGTTTTTGACGGCACCCACTCCGTGCAGCAGCCCTCCGCGGCCAACGGAGTGAGCGGCGGCCAGCCTGAGTTCATTCCGCTGCTTGCCCGCGCGGCCGTGGCTGCCGGAGTCGACGGCATTTTCCTTGAAGTCCACGACGATCCTGCCAACGCCAAGTCAGATGGCGCAAACGCCCTCGACCTCAAGCTGCTCAAGCCCCTGCTCGAGCGCCTGCTGGCCATTCACGCCGCCGCCGGTCAAGGGTAAAGATTTGCTCACGCACGACACGCAACGCGCCATCCGCATTTCGCTCTGGATAGTGGCAGCGGCGCTCAGTCTCTCCCGCTTCTTCTGGCTCGCAGCCGACTTCCCCAACTACTCGCCGTGGATGATTGACCCGGCCAAATTCACTGACGAGGGCTGGTGGGCAAACGCCGCCGTGATGCACTCGCTCGTAGGACATTGGCACACCGCCGGCGACTACAATCCAGCCACCGCGCTGCCCGTCTGGCCGCTTCTGCTCGGCGCGCTCTTTCACTTCTCCGGCGTCAGCATCGTAGCCGCACGCGCATTCAGCGTCGTGTTCTCGCTGGCCACTCTGGCCGTTATCCATGCGCTCGTCCGCCGATACGCCGAGAGCCCCATCGTCGCACAGGCCGCGGTCGTGCTAATGGCCGCCAGCCCTTTTGCCTTCGTCTTCAGCCGGCTGGCCATCCTCGATACGCTGGTCGTCTTTGAGTTCTGTCTCATGCTTCTTGTCGCGTCCCGTGCAGCAAGTTCTGGCAAGCAGCGCATCTGGTCCCTCGTTGCGCTCGCGCTGCTGACAACTGCGGCACTCCTCACCAAGACTACCGTCGCAGTGCTCATCCCCGCCGTCATGTGGATCGCCTTCCGCGCATTGGCGGGATCATGTTCAGTCAGAAGCGGGTGGCGCGCCTTATTTGAGGCCTTCCTCGCCGTGGCCGTCGCGCCTCTCGCGCTCGTCAAGCTATGGGTTCTCTTCGTTTCCTGGCTCGGTTATGGCGCCGACTACGCTTATTTTTTCAACGTCAACGCCATGCCCGACATTGACCCGGCGCAAACCCTTCACTGGCTCAGCGACCTCGCCCGCAACGGCTTCTGGATCGACCGTTTGCTCTATCCCGTGGCACTCGCCATCCTGCTTGTTTCACTGGTCCTCAGGCGTCGCCTCTGGCGCAACCCGCTCTTTACCGCATCGTGGCTGGCCCTCGCCGGTGCAGCCGCGTTCGTCTTCAGCCGCCAGGACGATTACGCCCCGCGCTATTTTCTGGTGATGCTCGTGCCTATCGTGTTCATCGTTGTGCTGGCGTTCGACGACGCTCTCCGATCGTCGCGATCCTGGGCCGGAATACTAGCCGCGGTCATGGCCATCGCGGTCATCTTCAACTCGGTCGCTATTGGAAATTTCCTCTCGCATCGCACGTACCAGCTCTACGGCGCTGCGCAAGACATCGCCGCCCAGGTCCGCGCCGATCGCAACCGCAGCCAACTCGTCTTCGGAGTGAGCGCCGCCGAAGTGGGCCTCATCGCCGGCCTGCCCTCAATCAACGGCGCTTATGGCATCGACGAAATGGCGGCGAAGGTTGCGCACTACAAACCTGGCTGGTATCTGGCGTGGAACGATGAGATCGACCACGACGCAATCGCCGGACACACGATCGTTCCCGTCGCCAGCTACAAAATCTTCGACGACGACGGACGGACGACGCTGACGCTGTACAAGCTGCAGTGAAGAGAAGCGGAGTCAGCGGTGTCAGCGGAGCTAGCGGAGTTAGGAAAGGCAGAGATCAGCGACCTGCTGCACACTTGCACAGCGCCTTTTCATGTTTCTAGGCTGTCTGTCTTCCGCTCTCACGATACGGCGAGGCTGAGAGCGAAGGGGCAGAGGATGCGCTTTCACATTATCCCGGCGTGGCGCTTAATTGCGTGCAAATTGGGGACACGGAAATGGAAATGGGGAACAGCCGAAAGAGACTGGCTGCAAGCTAACTCCGCTAGCTCCGTTGACACCGCTAGCTCCGCTGCTTTCAGCTCCCCTGTATCTTCACCAGTTCCTGGCCGCCGGGCGCAACCATGCGGGTTTGCGGGGCGCGCCAGTGGTCAATGTAGCTGATGCGGTGCACGCAGCCGATGGTGCAATTGGGCGCGCAGCTTTTCGCGGTCAGGAACTCGCGCTTCACATGCTCGCGCGTGTACTCGGCAATCGGGATGCCCGGATAGCCGCGCTGCTGCGAGCAATAGTGCACCAGCCCGTCTTCGCAGATATATAGATAGCGCGAGCCGGCGCGGCAGCGCCAGTCATTGGGCCGGCCTTTCACAATCGCTTCCTGGAAGTGGTCGAACTGCGCGTAGTTGGTCTTCCTGCGATGGGTCATCTCGTAGTAGACCTGCGCATCTTCTTTGCCGAGCGGTTTCAGTTGTCCTTCGCCATCGTGAATAATGCCGATGGTCGATTCGAAGCCGAGCTCGAGCGCGCGCTTGCCGATCGTCAGCGCGTCGTGAGGATTCTTGAAGCCGCCGCCCACCACCGAGTTAATGTTCACGTGGAACTCGGCGAATGCGGCCAGCATCTGCAGCTTCTTGTCCAGCACCTTGAGGCTCTTCTTCGACACCTCGTCGGGGTCCACGTTGTCGATGGAGATCTGCATGTGGTCGAGGCCGGCCGCGTTCAGCCGCTCGATGCGCTCCTGGTTCAGCAGATATCCGTTGGTGATCATGCCGGCAATGGCGCCGGTCTTTCTCATGCGGCGAATAATGTCGTCGAGATCGGGATGGGTGAGCGGCTCTCCACCCGAGATGCCGATCATGGCCGTTCCCAGGCGGCCCAGGTGGTCGATGCGCCGGTACATTTCTTCGAGCGGCACCGGCGGCGATACCTTGTCGTACTCGTTGCAGTACGCGCAGCTCAAGTTGCAGAAGCGCATAGGGATAATCTGCGCCAGCACGGGGTGCGAAGTGTCAGCCAGCGCGCGCGCAACCATGGCATACTCGCGCAGCTTACGCTGAGCCGCAATCAATCGTCCGCGAGCCGTGGATCTAAGGGGAACCGCCATCTCATTACTATTTGAACACAGGCGGGGAGCCGCCGGAGTGCTCCATCCATGCTCTGCTTTGGTCGGCCAAAACCTTCAAAGCAGGTGTATGCCATCGATTGACGCCTCTTCGGAAGCCACAATTTCCCGTTTCCCCAGTCCCCCAATGCCTGTAGTTGACATCCCCGGGCCGGCGTGAAAAAATTTCGGCGCAAATTCGCAATCGCTGCAGACGGGCCCCGAAACGCAATCCGATCAATTTGGAGGGGACCATGAGCCCATTCACTCTTGGCCGTGCGTCCGAAATTCCTGCCAGGCGCGCTGCTCCTTTGTCTTTTCAACGCGAACTGTCTACACTACCTGCCGCGCTTGTTCTGATGTTGGCGCTCGGCCTCTCCGCTGCTAAAGCGGAGGAGCACCACCCGGTGCTGCTCGCGCCGGGCTTCCAGTTCAGTCAGGTCAAGACGGTCTGCGTCATGCCGCTCATCAACATGACGAAGGGCTATTTAGAACTCAATGGTCCGCGGCTCGCCGTTATTCAAGAGCTGACGCGCCGCGGCTTCAATGCCAACGCAAAATGCGCCTTCCACACTGAGCCACCAGGCAAGCAACCACCTGACACGCGCTTTCTTTTGACCGTTCGCGTCGACATGGTTACGCTAGTCGGAGACCGGCTCACCGCCTCGCTTTTTGACGCAAGCACCGGCAAGGAAGTCTGGAGAGACACGGCCATGCCGGGCTTCGGGGGCCGGTACAAGAATGCGTTAATAGCCGAGAACGTAGGCGTCAGTCTCGACCGGCTCTTTGAAAGCACGCTGAAAAAGTTGATGGAAACCTTCGGCAGCGGCGACAAGTGATAGCTCAATCTGCCGGGTTCTTTTTTGAGCGGGCCTGAGTGCGGCAGCGCAATGGAATCCGAATTTCCGGCGATCTGACACAACCCCGCGCTCATTCAATGGCTTCGCCGCAGGAGGCGAATCATGCAAATCAAAATAGCGGTACTTCTGGTCGTCTGCGCGCTGTGCGCGCTCGCGCCGCGTTCATTATCTGCTTCCGGCAAAGAGAACAAACGCGAAGACAAATCCAAGGAACTCACGAACCAGGCGATCATCAAGTTCAATCAAGACGATTGCAAAGGTGCTCGCGCCGATTCATCGAAGGCGATTGAGGCCGATCCGGCCTATGTCAATGCCTATCTGGTTCGCGCCATGGCCGAGCACTGCAAGAACGACAACACCGCGGCCATGAATGACATTGCAAAAGCGATTCAAATCAATCCCGGCTTTGCCATGTCGTACGCAACCAGGGGTGGCATTGAAGACGAAACGAACGACCGCGACAACGCCATGAAAGATTACGACAAGGCGATCGAAATTGATCCTAAAGCTGGCCTGGCATTAATCGGCCGGGCGAGACTTCAGTTTCAGCTTGGGAACCTTGACCAGGCGATGGCAGATTTTGACCGGGGGCTGAGCCTGAATGGGGAGCTGACCTCGCGGTATGGTCCGGAACTTGCACCTGCATACTACCGCTCAGCCAAAGAGAAAATAGCCAAAGGAGATCTGGACGGCGGCATTGCGATTTTATCCAGGGCAATCTATTTGTCTCCGAACTACATTGAAGCCTACAGTGCGCGCGCCGATGCTCTCAAAGCAAAGGGTGATGTAATGGGCGCGAATGAGGACCTGTCGAGAGTTGTCGCATTGCAGTGACGCGAAGGGCGTGAGGTGTCTATCTCTCGATCCTGAGACCTGGGAGGCCTGGAACTTCCACTACTTCGTCTGCCACGAATCCGAAAGCTGACCGCCGTCCCCGCGCTCCCTAGTTCCCGCCACTCCCCGCCGCCCGAACGTTCTGCACCTGCCACTCCGTTCCCGCTCTTGCCAGCGTTGCGGTGGCGGCGCCGCTGGCTTCGGCTGCGATGTTCGGAAATGCCGCCTGGACCGCGGACGTCTTCGCCCACGCAGGTACATCGGCTCCGTAATGGTAGGCAATGGTATACGCAACAGAGGCTGGAGTTGGCGGGTTGATGCTGTCGATGGATGTGACTTCAGCCCGCGCAAAGCAGAAATTCCCCCATCCCGGTTCCTTTGCATCGGCCGACCACTGCGTCTTTCCCAGCGCCGACAGGCTGTATTCGGTCACCATGGCCCCGCCCAACTCGCCAGATCGTCGCTCCAGCAATCCGGCATCGGTTAGTGCCTTCAATTGCCGGGCCTGTTCGGGATTGCCTTTATCGGGCTCAGTGGGAAAGTTGACGGGACTGGACCACAGGCAGTGCGGCTGCGCGCGGTAGTAATCGTCGAGCGCGTAGCGGAACTCTGACTGGTCGAGTGTCCTGGAGTGACAACCGGCGGCAACTGCGGCAGCCGCGGCCAGGGTGAAAACTGCAATGGAATTTACGCGCATAACTTTGCCGTCCTTTCCCTTGCTCCGCTTGGATGCGAAAAACAGGGAACGAGGGAACAAAGGACTAAGTTAACAGGGTACAAGGGAACAAGGGACCGAGGGAACAGAACAGCCTGCGTCGAAGGAGCCAAAGCGGGCCTGCTTGTGACCTGAATCACCGCACCACCCGTCCCGCCCCCACTAACCTCACCTTGCGGCTCTACGCTTTGCCGGAGCCGCTCTTGAGGCTATGAAGATTCGTTTTGCCAATTTCATGCTGGCCGGGATCGGCATCGCCGGCGCTGTTTTGCTGGTATGCGGGGCTGCCATACCCGCCGCCCGAACGGCTAACAGCGCGGCCGCAAGCCAACCGGCGAATCTGACTCCGCCGGCCAGCCTGACCATCGATTACCCGCTCGATGGCTCCATCTTTCCGCCGGAGATCACGCCCCCCACGTTTCTGTGGCACGACGCGAGTGAGCAGGCAAAGCGGTGGGTGGTTCAGGTGTCGTTCGCTGGCCTCTCCGATCGAATCCGCGTTGAAGCGCGCGGCGAGTTCATGCAAGTGGGCGAGAACGATCCCGACGCGGGTTTGCCGGCGCAACTGACTCCCGAGCAGGCCAGCACGCACACGTGGAGGCCCGACGATGAAACCTGGGAAAAGATCAAGCGGCTGAGCGTGAAGTCGCCCGCCACAATCGTCATCTCAGGGTTCGCCGAAGGCGGTTCAAATCAGCCTGTCCCGCCTCAGCCAGTGTCGACGGGAAAAGTTACGATCTCAACCTCGAAAGATCCGGTCGGCGCGCCAGTTTTCTACCGCAACGTTCCGCTGATTGTTTCGCCCGTGGAGCAAAAGGGCCCCATCACGCCGCTGCCGCCGTCCGCCATTCCGCTCATCAAGTGGGAACTGCGAAACATTGGCGAGCCCAAAAGCAGCGTGGTGATGGAGAACCTGCCTACCTGCGCCAATTGCCATTCGTTTTCGATGGATGGCAAAACGCTGGGCATCGATCTTGACGGACCCCGCAACGACAAGGGACTGTACGCCATTGTCAACATCGTCAAAAACTCAACCATCCATGGGCAGGACGTGATTCGCTGGAGTTCGTTCAAGGAACATCCCGATGTAATCACCGACCAACCCGAAGTGAAGCGGTTCGGGTTCATGTCGCAGGTATCGCCGAATGGCCGGTACGTGGTTTCATCGATCGGTCCACCTGAACTGAAGAACACTCATCAGGACAAGGAACCCGACTTCGCTCCCGGGGCCATCAATAGGGTTTTTAGCGTCAATTACAAGGATCTGAATTTCATCCAGGTCTTTTATCCAACGCGTGGCATCCTGGCCTATTACGACCGGGTTGAAAAGAAGATGCGGACGCTGCCGGGAGCTGACGATCCCCAGTACGTGCATACCAGCGCGTTCTGGTCGCCGGATGGAAAATACCTGATCTACAGCCGCGCCGTGGCCTGCGATCCGTTTCCGCCGGGTGTTCCTAAACCCACACATGCGAACGACCCCAACGAGACGCAGATCAAATACGACCTGTACAAAATTCCGTTCAACGATGGCCAGGGGGGCAAGGCTGTTCCCATGGCGGGAGCATCGCAGAACGGCATGAGCAACGACTTTCCCAAGGTGTCGCCCGACGGCCGCTGGATTGTGTTTGTCGAGAACAAGAACGGTTTGCTGATGCGCCCTGACAGCAAGCTCTACATTATGCCCGCGGCGGGCGGCAAACCAAGGCTGATGAAGTGCAATACATGGCGGATGAACTCGTGGCACTCGTTTTCGCCGAACGGCCGCTGGCTGGCATTTTCGTCGAAGGCGCGCTCGGCCTATACGCAACTCATGCTCACCCACATCGATGCCAACGGCAACGATTCGCCGGCCATCATCGTCGACAACACCACGGCTGCCAACCGCGCTATCAATATTCCGGAGTTCCTCAACATTCCGCAGGGCGGTCTGGAAAAGATCGATCCCCAGGCGGCTGAGTTTTACAGGTACTTCAACAAGGCGTACGCACTGCTCGAAGACAACCATTTTCCCGAGGCCATCGATGGGCTGCGCCAGGCGCTGGAGAAAGATCCCGACGATCCGGTGGCACACTTTGCGCTGGCCACGGCTTTGACCGGAAATAACCAGGAAGACCTTGCGCTGGTGGAGTACCGCAAGGCCTGCGAACTGAACACCAAAAATCCCTTGTGGTTCGACCACCTGGCAACATCGCTGGTCCTCAACAACCTTCCCGATGAGGCAGTGGAGAACTGGCGAAAGGCGCTGGCGCTCGACGCCACCGATGCTGAAGCAGAGTCGAACATCGGGATGACGCTGTTTGAAAACGGCAACACGCAGGATGGGTACGACTACCTGCGCAAGGCGGCGGACATGGCTCCCGATTTCCCCGATGCGCACAATCATCTCGGCCTGGCGCTGGCCAAGTTGGAGCGCCTGGATGAGGCGGTTGCAGAGTTTCAAAAAGCGATTGCGCTCGACGCCAATTCAGCGGAGTATCGCTTCAATCTTGGTTTCACCCTGGAGTTGAAAGGGGATTTTGCGGGCGCAATCGCTCCCCTGCAAAAGTCCGTCGAGCTGAGCGGCGGCAAGGATTGGACCCCCCTGGCTCAGCTCGCGGCTGCTTACGGCAAGACGGGCCATTCCGCCGAAGCTATTCAATGCGAGCGCCAGGCCCTTGACGCGGCGGTCCAACAGCATGACGACCAGGCCGCAGCTAATCTGCGCCAGGTGCTCGACCATTACCAACGCGAAGGCGCAGCCCCACAGCAACGGTAGCGAGGTTTGGCCCTGCCGCCCGGCCTGCGCCTCTCGTTCCCTTGTTCCCTCGTTCCCTGTCTTTACGGCACCGTCACCCGCGGCATATCGGTGTTTGGCTCAGTCACCGTGACCTGGTACACCTTCGGCGTCTTGGGGTTCACCCACACCTCAAGGTAGTACTGCCCGGCCGGGATGTTGAAAAGGTAGTACATGCCATCATTTCCCGACTGGGCCGGCGAGCTGCGATAGCTTTTGTGGTCAGAGATGGTGACGGTTACACCAGTAGCCGGCTGCCCGTTCTGGTGCAGCAATTGCCCGCGAACCGAGGCAGCGTGGACAACCGTTGACGCAACCGCCAGGGCCGCGCAGCAGAGAAGCTTGCGAATCGTCATTGCGCGGCGAGTCATTGAGTCTCCTTCGGCGTGGAGGTTTGCGTGCCCGCATTGGCCGGCACCGGCGTGAGCGGCTGCGTGGGATTGTAGCTGGCCAGCTTGTGCAGTTGGATGGGGCTCACCGTGATGGTGTGCTCATTCACCGTCAGCTTCACGTCGTTCTTCGCATCCGGGTTGGGGTCAATCACGTCGGAGTTGTAGGTGGCGTGACTCACTGAGAGCAGCGGCAGCCGCGGATTGCCGTTGAAGTCGGGGCGGGTGGAGATGGTGGCGCTGAACCTGCCATCGGTTCCGAATCCAATGCTGGACGGTTGCATTGAGATGTCGCCGGGATCGAAGACTTGAATCGGATTTCCCTGATCGTCGAGCACCTGGCCCTGCACCTGCCAAACCACGTGCTGCGGCTCGGCGGCAAGCTCCTTCACAAGCGAGTTGTCGATCAGCATGGCGATGCCCACCAGCGCCGCCAGGGCCCCGCCCAGTTTCAGGCTCCCCACGGTGAACGACGCTCCCTTAATGCCGCCCAGAAAGCGGTAAGTGAGCGCCGCCAGTCCCGTGGCCAGCAGAAATGAAATGGTGATAGGTGGAATGGTGTAGCGCAAGGGAAGAAAGACCGCTCCGCCCACTCCGAGAAACGCAAATAGCGCGACGATGATCTCGTCGATGTACCAGAGCCGGCCGCCGGATTTGGCAGGCGCCTGCGACCCAGCCGGAGCCGGCGGGGCAGATTGGCGTGTTGAGCCCATGGGGCCCTCCTTAAAGGGGGACGTTTGCTGCAGAATGGGGAAGCAATGAGGGGGCCGGGGATTGCCTTGAAACAGGCTCTGTGTTTGCTGAGCATTATGGGCGTGCGCAGGCGGCATGGGCAAGGAAAAAGACAGCGAACGAGGGAGACAGGGAACCAGGGAACTAGGGAACGAGGGAACCAGGGAACGAGGGAACCAGGGAACCAGGGAGCAGGGGAACGAGGGAACCAGGGGCGGGACCTGTTCCCATCAATAGTTTTGCATCAGTCGTACACCGGCGGAGCCGACCCACGGAGGGATGAAACTGTGCCCATCCATCGAGCGTTTTTTTGCTCGATGGGTGGGAGACCACAAAGGCCAACAGCAGCAAATCCCGCCTTGTTTCTTTTCAGGGTACGGTCATCGCGCCTATTCTTTCGCCCCGCTCTGTCTACCTGCTTGCCGCGGCTTGAGTCTCCGTCGTTCCCTTCTTGTATTCGAGTTCCAGGATCTGGGTCAGATACGCACTCCGCGCCGGGTACTTCAGCTTGGCCAGGTTCGTGGGCAACTCGCCCGGCGCAAGCAGCCGCCATGCCTCGGGAGCCTGCCAGGGATCGTACCCTGCATCGGCCATCAACTCCAGCGCCACTCCGGCGCGCTCATCTTCGAGCTTGCGCTCAATATTGCGCTTGACTACGTCGCCAGTCACGGTTGCGCCCATGGATCCGCCCGCTGGGGCAAAATGCGCGCCCATCTGCACCATGCCAATCACCATCAATTGGTTTGCATAGCGGGCCTTCTGCCGTTGCAGATTCGCGGCCACACCATCGGCTACCACCGCGGCAAGCTGGTCGTCGTTTTGCACCCGGTCAATCACTTCCAGGGGAATCAGCACCAGGCCCTCTTCGCAGCCCACTGGGGCTCGAACATCCTTCTCGACCACGACGTAAAACCGGAACGGAATCTTGGTCGGGTCATCGTCGGCGAGCGCGCGCTGGTATTGCGGAATCAGGCTTGTGCCGATGCGGCGCACGCGCAACTGCACTGCGTCATCCTCCACCACCGGGTACCAGCCGCAATCACCGCCCGAATCCGCCATCTTGTGCGTGCCGCGATCGGTGCGAAAGCCTCCGTCAAAATCAATAAAGCTGCCCGGCGGAAATGTCGTTGCCTGCTCCACCAGCTTCGGATCGCGTTTTTGATTGGGCAGGTTGAGCCTGGTGAACGCTGCGTCGCTGAGCACCACTTCGCCCCGGCTATTGAGCTTGCCATCGAAGTGAACCCAGTTGTTTGTCCCCACGTCGTCCAGTTTGGTCAGGCCGCCCACAAATTTCAGCGCGGTTCCGGGCTCGACACGCAGCGTGTACCCGTCGGCGCGCACCACCGTCTCAGGCTTGGTGGCAATCACTTTGAATATCACGCCGGTCCCTGTGACCTTTCGGTCGACAACATCGTGCACCGTCACTGTTGTCGCGGTTATCCCGGGCTTGTTGTGATCTTTTGTGCCCACCACCTGCACGTATATCCCCGCTTTCAGTTCGCTCCGCAACTGGGCCACAGTCTTGACGGTGTGGTAGAACGACACAAGCTGCGTACCTGCCGCGATCGTCACGTGATCACCGGCCACATCGAATCCATCGGGCGGCTGAACCGCGGTGATCTCGCCCTTGATGGTTACAGTGTCTTGATTCTGCGCCGCTGCGGAACTCCAGGCCGCCACACAAGCCGCCGAAACGACCGCCAGTTGAAATACAGTTAGGGCCCGGGACATTCGAATCATCGCCACGCCTCCTGCTGAGATTTTGAAGAGTTAAAAGCGTGAGTCAGTGTATCGCGGGGGCCTCAAGTGGGTCAGCTATAAATTTACGGTTTTTCCCGCATTGATTGAAGGGTTCGGGCTTCAGCCCGTACGTAGCGCCCGCAAAATGAACCCGGGGCTTTAGCCCCTGAGGTGTCCCCCGCCCGCACTCACGTTCTCCGCTCACCGTCCGTTGACCACTGCTTCCCGTTGACCTTTCGCGGCTGCTACCATCCAACCGTCAGGCCCCCATCCCACACCTTGAGGTCGCACCCATGAGAAAGCTGGTTTTTCTGCTTGTCCTCGCTATACCTTTCACTGCCCAGGCCCAGAACACGAAACGGCCCACCGATCTGCGCGGCATCCTGCTTGAGGCGCTGCACACCACCCACGACCAGGAAGACTGGTTTGTTCCGGCCAGCGTGGCCGTTGCCGGCCTTACCGCCGACCAGGCCAACTGGAGTCCCGGGAAGGGCAACCACTCCGTGGGCCAGCTCGCCTACCATCTCTGGTTCTGGAACTCGCGCGAGCTGGCTGACTTCAAGGGCGAGAAATCGGCCGCCTTCAGCGGCAACAACGATGAGACCTTTGACAACTTCAACCCCGCGCAGTGGGACGACCTGGTGAAGAAGCTCAACCAGGTGATGACCGACTGGGAGACGGCCGTAGCCAACGCCGACGACAAGACGCTGGCGGCCAAGGCGTCGCTGATTGAGCATGTGGCCACGCACAACGCGTACCACGTAGGCCAGATTCTCCACGTGCGCAAGCAGGAGGGCGCCTGGGATCCGGCCAAGGGTGTGAAGTAGTTGCAATAGCGGAAGTATTCGGTCCCCGCCCTGGCCGCAAAAACAGCAACGTGGCGAGGGTGAGGAACCCGCCCGATTCCATCTTGCGCTAACCGGCTGTTTTGTGAACCAAACACGCGGGAAATGACACACTCTTCCACGAGAATCACATCGCGTTTTCAGCTGGGGGAGACAAAAGCGTTCCTATGGCCTTGCAATCTCCCTCATGAGCGATATCATTCCCTAAGGACCGCGCCAGAAAAAGAGATTCCGGCTTAACCGTTTGTCTCAAACATGGGGCAAGCCTCGGGAGTGTGTTTGCACCCCCATTGAGGATCATCATGAGCCAACTTCGCAAGGCCCTTAAAAGGGCCCCTTTCAGAGTGTTTCTGCTGCTTGATAAGCTTGGAATCCATGTCTTGCCAAAGCACTACTATGCTCCCATCCCGGACTATAACTGGCTGTTCAAGAACCAGCACATTTGGGCTCGCCGTGTAGACATGACGGATGTAGATTGGAATCTGGAACAGCAGATAGAGTGGCTCACTTCGATCTGTGAGCCCTATCGGGCTGAGGTTCAGGGATTCACCGACTACAATCATGCCGTTGAGGCTTCCTTCGGGCCCGGCTATGGGCCGGTTGAGTCCCAAGTTCTTCACTGCTTCGTAAGAACTTTCAATCCTCGCAGGATCGTCGAAGTCGGCTCGGGGGTCTCAACATTCTGTATCCTCCGCGCGTTGGAAAGGAATGCCGACGAGAATCGATCAGGCGCCGAGGTCTTCTGTATCGAGCCCTATCCTAGCCCATTTATAGAGAAAAGCTCTGAAGTTTGCCTCCAGAAAAACCTGGTACAAGAGAGCGACCTGTCTTATTTTGACCGGTTGGAATCTGGAGACATGTTATTCATCGATTCGAGCCATGCTGTAAAGACTGGAGCGGATGTTCCATTCCTTTATCTTCAAGTGATCCCACGCCTTAAACCGGGGGTATTCATTCACATCCACGACATCTATCTTCCCTACATCTATCCACGCGACTCACTGTACCGCTTTTGGAGCTGGCAGGAGACTGTCGTTCTTCTTGCATTGCTGAAGGGAAATGCACATTTAAGGACTCTTTGCTGCCTGTCGGCGCTGCACTATGACAAACGCGAGGATCTTTCTCGAATCCTGCCTGATTATCGTCCGCAGGTCGAAGCAGGCGAAGGGCTATCTGAACGCGAGCAAGATGGACATTTTCCTGCAAGTATCTGGCTGCAGACCGTTTGAGGGCTCCCTGTCGTGGGAACTGTACGCACCGCTCACACTTGTCAAGCCCGAACCGGGGTGCCCCGTTCAGACTCGAGTCGCCCTCTGCAAACTAATGTGCGGCGCGTGAGGAAATGAGCGTAGCATCCGAGATGGAGTGAGCTTCGTTCTCCTCTTTCAGGTTCTCTGAACAAAGGCACTACATCCGAAGTACCTTCCCTCTTAGCCCCTGATTCACATGAGGGTTCTAATGATCGTTTCAAGAACTAAGAAACAGCCGAAGCCGAATAAAGTTACCGCTTCGGATGTCTCTCCTGTTGTTGCCGCTGCTGGGCCGCACGCCTGCTGCGCAAACACGCAGATCAGAGAGTTCGCCTACCATCCGTGGTTCACGCCCGCTCAAGCAGAGCTTGAACGGGGTACCCGTTGTTGACGACTGACAACTGACAACTGGCCTTCTCGTTCCCTCGGCCCCTTGTTCCCTCGGCCCCTTGTTCCCTCGGCCCCTTGTTCCCTCGGCCCCTTGTTCCCTCGGTCCCTGTTCTTCTTACAACCGGCAGATCAGCAGCTCGCGTTCGTAAATCATCTCCGGCGGCAGATGGTCGTGGACCATGATGAACAGCTCTTCGTGGCCGATGACCTCGCGACGCCATTGCTCGCGGTCGACCACCTGGAGTTTTTCGAACTGCTGGCGCGAGAAGTCGAGTCCGGTCCAGTCGATGTCTTCGTAATGGGGCGTCCAGCCAATCGGCGTCTCCTTGCCCTGGGCGCGGCCATGGACACGATCGACAATCCACTTGAGGATGCGGATGTTCTGGCCGAAGCCGGGCCACATGAAGTTACCCTTCTCGTCTTTGCGGAACCAGTTGACGTGGAAGACGCGCGGCGTTGAAGTGAGCATGCGCTGCATCTTGATCCAGTGGCGGAAGTAGTCGCCCATGTGGTAGCCGCAGAAGGGCAGCATGGCCATGGGATCGCGGCGAAGCTTGCCGGTTGCGCCGGCTGCGGCTGCGGTGGTTTCGCTGGCCATGGTGGCGCCCATGTACACGCCGCTTGACCAGTTGAAGCCCTGGTAGACGAGCGGCATGGTTGTGGAGCGGCGGCCGCCGAAGATGATGGCGCTGAGGGGCACGCCCTCCGGCGATTCCCATGCGGGGTCAATTGAGGGACACTGCGATGCGGGCGCCGTGAAACGCCCATTCGGATGCGCGGCCGTTGCGCCGGTGGCGCGGCCGATCTCCGGCGTCCACAACCTGCCCTGCCAGTCGAGACACTCGGCGGGCGGCTCGTCGGTCATGCCTTCCCACCACACGCCGCCTTCGGGCGTGAGCGCAACGTTGGTGAAGATGGTGTTCCGCGCCAGCGCAGCCATGGCGTTGGGATTGGTTTTGGAACTGGTGCCGGGAGCTACTCCGAAGAAACCGGCCTCAGGATTGATGGCGCGAAGCTGCCCGTTCTCATCCGGATGGATCCAGGCGATATCGTCGCCGACGGTCCAGACCTTCCAGTCTTCCATGCCCCTGGGCGGCACCATCATGGCAAAGTTGGTTTTGCCGCAGGCCGAGGGAAATGCCGCCGCGACATAAGTCTTTTCGCCCTGCGGGCTCTCCAGGCCGACGATGAGCATGTGCTCGGCCATCCAGCCCTCGTCGCGCGCCATATTTGAAGCGATGCGCAGTGCAAAGCACTTTTTGCCCAGCAGCGCATTGCCGCCGTAGCCGGAGCCGTAAGACCAGATCTCGCGCGTCTCAGGGAAGTGCACAATGTACTTTGTATCGTTGCAGGGCCAGGCCACATCAGTCTGGCCGGGCTCGAGCGGCATTCCCACTGAATGCATGCAGGGCACCACGCGCTTCAGGTCGCGATCGATCAGTTCGAATACGGGCTTGCCGATGCGGGCCATGATGCGCATGTTGACGACGACGTAGGGGGAGTCAGTGAGCTGCACGCCGATCTGCGCCGAGGGCGAATCGAGCGGGCCCATGCAGTAGGGCAGCACGTACATGGTGCGGCCGCGCATTGAGCCCTGGAACAGCTCCTTGAGCTTGCGCCGCATCTGGTAGGGATCTTCCCAGTTGTTGGTGGGGCCGGCGGTGTCGCGCGAGAGCGAGCAGATGAACGTGCGCTCTTCCACCCGCGCCACGTCGCGCATGTCGGAGCGCGCGTAGAAGCACCCGGGCCACAGTTTTTGATTGAGGCGAACGAACGTCCCGCGGTCTTCAAGCAGGTTGCATAACTGGTCGTACTCGCGTTGCGAGCCGTCGACCCAGTGGATCGTGTCGGGCCGCGTGAGGTCGGCCATTTTTTCAACCCAGCGCAGCAGATGCTTGTTGCTGCTGAGGGCGGGACTGGAATGGGCTTTGCTTGCCATGGGCGCTCCCACAAATTGTCTCAGAACGCAGGTGCGTTCCTCAGGTTAAGGAATCCTCAAGCGAGCGGCGGGGCCGTTCAATATGAATGACTGCAAACATTGATTGTTTTGATGATACGAGCCCCGGCGTCACAAAAGTGCTGATAGCCGTTGACCCCTCTTATACACCATTGCAGCTAGAGCGCGAAGTGTGCGGCATCACCGGGAAACGATGGGCGAATAGTGTTTTTGGGGGAGGGTTGGCGCGGTGGGTTGCAACCCCCTGCGCAGGCTCTTTTGTAGATCGATTTAGGGTGGCTCTCCTTACGCTGCAGAGCGATCCCAGCCTAGCCGCTAAGACAAGAGCACGGCGAGGATGGGGCACCCACTTCTCATCATAAGAAGTGATGCTTCAGGGCAGGTTTTGCAGGTCGATGCCAAGCTGCTGGCACTTTTTGTAGAGGTGGCTGCGCTCCAGGCCGAGGGCCTTGGCGGTTTGAGTCACGTTGCGGTCGTGGCGCTCGAGTTCGGCGAGCACCTGCGCGCGCTCAAAGGCGAGCACCCGCTGGGCCAGGCTGCCGTGGCCCTCCGGGCCTTCACTTTTTGGACTGGTCTTGGAAGCGAGACCGGATGCCGGCAGCGCCAGGCGCACGTCATCGGCGGTGACTTCTTCGCCGGCGAGGAGCAGCAGGCGCTCGACGACATTGCGCAACTCGCGAATGTTGCCGGGCCAGGCATATTCCTTGAGCGCTTCGATGGCTGCGGGTGCAAAGGCAATCGGCTTCCACGAGTTCTGCGCGCTCACCTGGAGTAGAAAATGCTCCACCAGCGCGGGGAGATCTTCAGTGCGCCGGCGCAGCGGAGGCAGTTCTACGGGAAAGACAACCACGCGATGGTAGAGATCGCGGCGGAAGGCGCCCGACTCGACGAGCTGCTCAAGATTGCGGTGCGTGGCTACGACGACGCGGACATCGACGCTGGTGGGCTTGGCGGCGCCGATGCGCTCCACTTCGCCCTCTTCAAGCACGCGCAGCAGCTTGGCCTGCATGGAGGCGGGCATGTCGCCAATTTCGTCAAGGAAGAGCGTGCCGCGATGGGCCTGCTCGAATTTGCCGGTGTGGCGCTGGGTTGCGCCGGTAAACGAGCCTTTTTCGTGGCCGAAGAGTTCGCTCTCAATCAGCTCGGCGGGCACGGCCGCGCAGTTGAGGGTGACGAAGGGGCCGGCGGCGCGATGACTTTTTTCATGCAGCGTGCGCGCCACCAGTTCTTTGCCGGTGCCGGTTTCGCCGAAGATGCATACGCGCGTTTCGCTGGCCGCCACGCGCTCAATTTGCGCCATCACGCGGCGCATGGTTTCGCCGGCATAGACCAGGGTGTGCTTGCCCACTCGAGCGCGCAGGTCGCGGTTCTCAGTCTCGAGGCGGGTGAGTTTGAGCGCGTTCTCAAGCGTGACGAGTAGTTTTTCAGTGGTGAGCGGCTTCTCGAGAAAGTCAAGCGCGCCCAGGCGCGTGGCGCGCACGGCCATCTCGATGTGGGCCTGGCCGCTCATCATCACTACCGGCGCGGTTACTCCCGCGGTCTTCAAGTCTTCAAGCAGCGCGAGGCCGTCGCGGCGCGGCATCACCACATCGCTCAGGATGAGATCGAAGGGCTGCGAGCGGGCCAGCTCAAGGGCGCGCCCGGCGTTATCGCACACGGTGGCTTCGTGTCCGGCGAGGCGAAATGCGCGCGAGATGGAGGCCAGCGTGTTGGCTTCGTCATCGACGATCAGGATGTTGGCTTTTTGCATGAGGCAGCTTTCGGCTCCTGGCTATTTAGCCTTCTTTCCTGGTGTTTTGGGCCCTTAATTCGAGAACTCGACCCTTTTGGTCAACGATACAAGCTGAGATGTTGACGGTGCTTGAGCTGACAGCTAGAGGCTAGAAGCTAGGAGCTGTCTTTCGGCAGCGTAATGATAAATGTTGTGCCGCCGCCTGTTTGACTTTCAGCGATGCAGGCGCGGCTTTCGACAGTAATTGATCCGTGATGATCGGCAACGACCGATTGCACAATGGCCAGGCCGAGGCCGGTACCATGCTGCTTGGTGGTGTAGTAGGGCGTGAACAGGCGCTCGCACTCTTCAGGAGTGAGGCCGGCGCCGGTATCGGAGACTCTGAGCTCGACCGCATCACCTTTGGGATGGGCGCTGAGGGTTAACGAGCCGCCATCCGGCATTGCGTCCATGGCGTTGAGCACAAGGTTTGAGAGCGCGCGATGCAAAAGCTCAGGGTCGGCATCGAGCGGCATCGGCGCAGGATCGACGTTGGTTTCGAAGTCGATCTTCGATTCCTTAGTGGCCGCGGCGGTTGCGTAGAGCGATGCAACGCGCGCGATTAGATCCTTCGCGTCGATGCGCTCGAGCTCAGGCTTGGGCATCTTGCTGAAGTCGCTGAAGCGGCCGATGATGGCCTTGAGATTGGCGATTTCCGCGCTGAGCGTGGTGGTGCTCTCTTTAAATATTTCGTCGAACTCCGCTTCGGGAAGTTGGCGGGCGCGAGCCAGATTCTCGACCGTGAGTTGCAGCGGGAAGAGCGGATTTTTGAGTTCGTGCGCGAGCCGTCGCGCCAGCTCGCGCCACGCGGCCACGCGTTCGCTCTGGATGAGCCTCTCGCGCTGACTGGTGAGTTGCTGGGTCATGTGATTGAAGCTTTGCGCCAGCACACTTACCTCGTCGTGGCCGCGCTCGGGCACATGGACATCCCAGTTACCGGCGGCCACTTCACCGGCGGCGCGGGCAAGCTGTTCGATGGGCCGCGAGACGCGCGCGGCAATCCAGAGGCTGAAGGCGATGGCCAGCAGGATGCCGCCTGCCGCAACGCCATAGGCAATGGCGCGGATGTGCTGTTGCGCTTGCACCATGCCGCTGCGCGAGAGCGCGACCACCAGCACCGCCATCACATTGCCCGATTGATTTTTAAGTGGGATAGCGGTGGCGCTGAGGCTGGCCTCGCGCGGGCCTGCGGGGCCGCTTGGGTTCACAATGCCGCTGGTTTGCTGGCCGCTGGTGCGTGCGGCATCAATCAGGCTTTGGAAGTTGGCCGCGCCGGCGATTGGGCCCGCTGCACCGGCGAGGCGCGAGGGATCGAAGGGAGGCGGGGCTGAGCCTGGTGCGATGCCATTTACCGAGGACGTGCCCGGCATTGCTGAATTTGCGCTTGCGGATGATTGGCCTGCATCCGTATAGAGGCCGATAGTCATGCCAGGTGCGACGGGTAGATCGGCAAGGAAACTTTGATCGAGACGTTCGCCGCCGACCAGGCGAACCGGAGGCTGCGCGCCGTCGATGGTGCGAACTGCGAAGGTACCGAGAGCGGTTGAGCCGTCAGGCAGTTCTTCGCGCTTGAGGAAGGGTTCGTTGCCCGTTTCTTGAGCGGCTGGCTCAGGATAGCCGAAGCGTGCAGGCCACTGCGCGGAGCTGACGATTTTGCCGTCAGGACCAACAATCTCAAGAAAATCAAGCTGCGCGTCTTGCGCCATGCTCGCAGCCTCGGTGAGGAACGGCGATGCATCATTGGTCTGGTCGAGCTGGTAGGCGAGAGCGCGCGCATGCTCGTTGGCGGCGAGCCTGTCAACGGCCGCGGCCAGTTGAGCTGAGCGATGCTGGAACTCGCGCTGAAACTGCGAGACAAAGAGCGCGGTCTCTTCCTGGTCGCGCTGCTCGAAGACGTGGCGGATGCGCAGAAGCACCGTCCACGAGACTGCGGCGACAGCGGCAGCCACGGTGAGCGAGAGCAATAGTAGAAGGCGCTGGCGAAGGCTCATGGCGTCACCTCGATCCAGGCATCGGCAAGGTCGGGAGTGCCGTCGACGCCGAGCATTAGATCGCGAACGCGCGTGCCAACTGCGCAGGCGCGCGGAAGATCGAGCAGAGGCACCAGTGTTTTGCGATCGAGGAAGTCATGCTCGGCGCGGTAGACCGCAGTTGGTGAGATTGCGGCGAGCGGTGCAGTCTCGCCAGAAGCGCGAAGAACCGACTCGAGCGCCGCTGCAGGATCGGCAGAGGCGAGCGGAATTGAACGCAACATAAGATCCGCGTGCGATGCGCTGGTTACCTGCACGTCGAAGCCAGCTTCGCGCAGATTGAGCGCGATGCGTTGCGCGGCCAGTTGCATGGAACCCGAGCCCTGGTAGCCGAGTGACAGCGTGGGCGGCTTCAGGCCGCCGCGCAAGTCTTGAGATTTAGCGAGATCGCGCTCGGCTGGAAAGAGGAATGCGTAGCCTGAGAGCGACTGCGGAAGGATGCTGGCGGTGATTTCGCCCTGTTTTTGAAAGATGACGTTGAAGAGCGCTGCTCGATCGATGGCGAGCGAGATGGCCGCGCGTAGCGACTGGTTGGCGAGGGCTCCGTTGGTTGAGATCTCAAGCGCGAGCAGATCGACGGGGGGCGACGAAAGTACCGTCATGCGCTGCTGCTGGGCCAGGCGCAGTTCTTCGGGTGGAACTTCGACGATGTCGGCGCGGCCCACGCTCAGGTCGAGCCACTGGTCGCGCACCGATCGGCCGGTGACGAGCTCGATAGTGTCGGCGTAGGGACGGCCGGCCCAGTAATTTTCGTTGGCGGCGAGGGTGAAACCCCCAGGACGTTGACCAGCCAATTCGAACGGGCCGGTGCCGACAGAGCAGGGCGGGGTCCCGCAGTTGCCGTTGTCGAGGCTGATGCGAAACTGGTCTTCGGCTAGAAGCGAAGGCATTTCGGGCATTGGGGAGTCTGAAGCAAAGATGATCGCATTGCCTTGCGTCCTGAGTGACGTCCAAGGGCAGGCGCCATTGCAGTCCTTCGTAAGAGAAGCGATGGCGCGATCGGCGGACAGCGGCAATCCGTTGTGAAATGTGACACCATCGCGCAATGTGAATTCCCAGCGACGATCGCCGTTAGTCGATTTCCATTCGGTTGCGAGCGCAGGCTGTAGTGTGTCGTCGGGTTTAGTACGCGTGAGGCCCTCGAATACGAGATGAAGAACAGGTGACTCAATGCCGTCGCCGGCTACTTCAACGCGCAGCGTCCCGCCGTAGTGTGGACGCGTGCGTGCCCAGCCGGCGATCCCGACGAAGACGAGAAAGAAACTAATCGCAGAGCGCCGTAACACGGTCCACCTCGTATTCGTTTTGGACGTTGCGAATGACGGCCAGCACGCTCTTGCCGTCGGGCGCTGACTGGAGTGCAGTGACCGTGCCATCGATGGTGAGGGGCGCGCTGGCAGGCGTCGCATCGGAGCCGGTGATCTGGTAGGCGCGCAGCGAGTCGGTTGGAGGGTTGCCGGGGTTGGAACTGGTCGCGCCTGAGACGATAATCTTCGCGCCGTCTCCGCAGCCGGAGTAAATGAGCGCGAAGTCGCTGCCCCAGTCGGTTGTACCGCTCACCGCGGCGAGTTTGCCGTTGGCGGCGAGCAAAACCTTGCCGTCAATTGAGTTGATGATCAGCGCGGTTCCAGATGCGCGCGGCAGGGCGGCGGCCGAATAGAACGGCGGCAGGTCGACACCCAAGCCAGGCGAGACCACGCCGGTAAAGTAATTGCGGGCTGGGTTGTAGAAGGCGCGAATTTGCGGGCCTGTCGGCGCAGGCGGGGGTGAAGTGGGTGGAGGATTCGGTGCGGGACCTGACTGCAATGTCGAAGGGGTCGTTGCTGGGGCCATCACCGGCCAGGGATCGTCGGAGGGACGGCAAGTGAGGGACCAGCCTTCGCCGGGCGGGCGGTTTGGATCCTCGGTGGGGTTGAAACTTCCGGTACAGGCGGTTCCAGAAAAGTAAACGAGAAAGCCGTCGCCATCCGAATCAGCTACAAGAAGCCCGCGGGGATCGCGTGCCTCAGGTTGTGCAGAATTGAGATGATAGAAGCCTTTCCCATCGGAAAACCCGTTCGGCGACCGATCGAGAGCGAGGAGGCAACCCTGCTTGAGAACAATCAGGCCATGCCGCCTCTCGGCCACAGCAAGCAACGTCGGCTTAGCGTCAGGGAAGCAAGGAAGTGAATCCAGTTCGTAAGGGCCGACGAATCGCTCTTTGCGAAGCTGGATTTGTATGGCGGCTGTGCCAGTCACCGTGTGGCTGAGGGCCAACTGCACAACAGCCACCTGAGTATCGTCGCCCTGGATGACTTCACCGACCCAGGTGAAACCGTGTGCGCTCTCGCTCAGCGTAACGCGAATGACGGTGTCGTTTGGCGCGCTGTTTGCGGTGATGCCGTGGGCGCGCAGATCCTGCTCCAGCAGTTTGCGAATGACGGGAATCTCGTCGACGGGCAACGACGATAGATTGCGAATCATCAATCGCGCGGCGCCGTGGCCGAGGATGAAACTAATTTGCGCGGCTAGGTCGGATGCGGGCTGTTGCCATGGGCTCTGCGCGGAGGCGGCGCCGCACAGGACAAGGAACGCCAGCATCGCCGCGACAGTCCGGATCAACCTCAATAAGCGCATCGTTTTCCTGGTTCTTCTCTTTGCGCGGATTATATCCCGTCTCGCACTCGAGGGCCGCCCGGCGGCCCGAACTTTTGAGCCACGAATTTGAGCGCTTCTTCTTCCGTGGAGACGAGGCCCTCGAGCTGTGCGTCCTCGGCGGCGCGCAGCATCTCGCGAAAGCCCTCGCCAGGCGCGTATCCGGCGGCGATCAGTTCGCGGCCGGTGATGAGCGGTTTCGGCCGCACCGTTTCCTCGGGCATGGCCTTCCAGCGGTCGCGGACAAAGTCGTAGTGGTCAAGGTTGCGGCTGGCGGCCATGCAGTCCATGCGGTGCAAGGCGAGGTGCTCGTCAAAGTTATTGAGGCGGAAGAAGCGCTTCAGTGTCGATGCCTTCATCCGATCGGCGTCGGCAAAGCGCATGTGGTTTTCAATCAGGGCGAGAATCTGACGGGTCTCTTCGTTGGAGAAGCGAAAGCGGCGACAGATCTCCGCGCCCATGGCGACGCCGACCTCAACGTGGCCGTCGAAGCGGATGCGATCGGGTGCGATACGAAATGTCGGGGGCTTGCCTACGTCGTGCAGCAGTGCGCCCCATGCGAGAGTCATGCTGCAGCCCGGTTCGAGTTGCTCAAGCAGCATCAGTGTGTGGGTCCATACATCGCCCTCGGGATGATATTGCGGCGGCTGGGCGACGCCCTTCATGCGCGCAATCTCGGGCAGTACTTCGTTGAGCAGCGAAGCTTCATCCAGCAGTTCGAAGGCGCGGCGCGCATGGCCCTCGGTAAGCATCCTGGTTAGTTCGTCGCGCACGCGCTCGCGGCTGACAGCGTTGATGCGTGTGGCAAGCGAGCGAATGGCGCGCATGGTTTCGGCGTCGAGCTCGAAGCCGAAGCGCGCGGCGAACCGCACTGCGCGCAGCATGCGGAGGTGGTCCTCTTCAAATCGTTGCTCGGGGCGGCCGATGGCGCGAATGATGCCGGCCTGGAGATCGGCGACGCCGCCTACGTAGTCGAGGAGGCCTGCGACAGGGGCTAAAGCCCCTTGATTCTTTGAGGGGACGTTTGCGGCACGACTAAAGTCGTGCCCTGATGCAGAGCCAGACGGTTGGGGTTCAGGCTTTCCCCGGTCCCCAAGTGCGAGGGACCGGGGGCACCCGGCTGCGAATTCCTGCGAGGAATCTGCGGTGAAGGCGGGGCACCCTGCGATCACCGGGTCGAGCAACAGCCCGTTGATGGTAAAGTCGCGGCGCTTCACGTCCTCTTCGGGACTGATGGTATAGCAAACCCGATCGGGGTGACGGCCGTCGGAGTAGACGCCGTCGGAGCGAAAGGTGGCCACCTCAGTGACGAAACGTGCGTCTTCGCCTTCCGGCGCCACCAGCACAACGCCGAAGTGCGCGCCGACGGCAAAGGTGCGGGGGAACATGTCGAGCACGATGCCGGGGGTGGCGCTGGTGGCCACGTCGTAGTCAGCGGGCGCACGGCCAAGCAGCAGATCACGCACGCATCCTCCAGCGAGGTAGGCCTGGTGCCCCGCGTCGCGCAGGGTGCGGATGATCTTGAGCGCGGCTTCGGATTGTGGTGTCGCGGGCAACATGGTTCAGGACTATTGTCCTATTTTTTGTCGGGAGAGCGCAGGTTCGTGGTTGGTTGACAACGACGGGTTGAGGTTCGTGGTTTCCCACCCATTTGCCGGTGAAGCTGGCGAATGGATGGAGCACGGGAGGTTTGTGGTAGATTGAAATCCCTTCCCGCTCAAGCTGTGCTCGAACGGGGCACCCGGCTTCGTGCTGGATCTATCGTGCGCCGACGAGGAAGTCGGCGCTACAGCCGGGCGGGAGCCCGGCGGTACACGAGAACCCGGCACATTGGTTACCTAGGCGCCCTTCACCTGGCCGCGGCCGTTGCTTTTCACGGCATACATACGCGCGTCGGCTGCGCCGATTACCGCGTGCAGCGCGGTGCCGTCGTCGGGCGCGGTGGCCAGGCCGATGCTGGCACTCACATTCAGCTTCAGCCCGCGCTTCATCTCAAAGCTGGTGGACATCAGCTCTCTGTGCAGTGTTGAAGCTTGCTCAAGCGCCGTCTTGGCGTCAGTCGCGGGCATCAGAATCACGAACTCATCGCCGCCATAGCGGAAACACAGGTCCCGCTCCCGGCTCAACTCCTGCAGCCGGTTCCCGGTGCGCGCCAGCAACTCGCTTCCAACCAGGTGACCGTGGATGTCGTTAACCAGCTTGAAGCGGTCGAGATCGAGAAAAGCGATACTCACCGGGGCTTTTTTCCGCGCCGCGCTCTCGAGTTCCGTTTCGAGCACTGAGTAAAGATGTCGAACGTTAAAGAGGCCGGTTGTGTCGTCGGTGATGGTTAATTGCTGAATACGCGCCACGTCGCGGGCATTTTCGATGGCAATCGCCGCATGATCGGCCAGAATATGCAGAAACGCGATGGTGTAATCGGTCATCTGCTCGGCGCGGGGGTTGAAGATTTCAATGGCGCCCTGGGTTCCGGTGCGGCCTCGCAGCGGCAGCGCGATCACCGAGCGTACCTTGCGCGGTCTCGCAGTGCCGGGCTCATTCACACGGGGATCGCCGGCGGCCTCGGGGACGATCAGCGTCTCGCCGTGCTCCAGCACCCATCCGGCAACGCCTTCTCCTCTCTTTACTCGCAGCTCACGAAGCCGCGCCTGCTCACCACCTGAGGCCAGCGCGTAGTAAAGGTCCTGCCGCGAGTCGTCGAGCATCAGCAGCGTCCAGAACTCGGCTTCAATGGTCCGCTCCATGTACTCGAGAATCGTTCGCAGGATGGTGTCGAGGTCGAGGCTCGAGGTGAGCGACCTCGCCAAGCGGTGAAAGACATGCAGATCGTCGAGCGGGATGCGTCCTTCCGTCTCGTTGGCCATAGGGGTGCCTTACGGGGAGAAAGTGTTACACGATCATTCTGTCACAAACGCATGCATTGGCCGCGTCAGCCGCCGATATGAACCATCGACCGGGATGGCTTGAGGAATCCCGGCTCGCCGATATGGTGGCGCGCCTCCTTGCCCTGCAAGGTGAGGTAAATGTATTCGCGGAGCTCGTCGCGGCCGGCGCCGGCTCTGAAACGGCCGTACAGATCATGCTCAACCTGCGAAAAGAGGCAGGTTCTGATTTTGCCATCGGAGGTGAGGCGCACCCGGCTGCATGCTCCGCAAAAGGGCTGGCTCACCGGCGCGATGATGCCAATCTCGCCCACATGGTCTCGGAAAGTAAAGCGGCGCGCGGTCTCGCTCACCTCGCGCGGGTCGAGATCGACGAGAGGCATCACGCGGCCGATACGATCGACGATTTCGCGCAGGGTGACTACGATCTCCGGGGTCCACAGCCGACCCTCTTCGAGCGGCATGAATTCTATGAATCGGACGACCACATTCTCTTCGCGGGCAAACCGCGCAAATCCTTCAACCTGGTCGTCGTTGAATCCGCGCAGCAGCACGCAGTTCACTTTCAGCGGATTCAGGCCTGCCTCGCGCGCCGCGCGAATGCCGCGCAGAACCTGGACGAAGCTGCCGGGAACGCGCGTGATGCGCTCAAAGACCTTCGCGTCCACAGCGTCCATGCTTACCGTGATGCGATTCAGGCCAGCCGCCTTGAGCGGCCGGGCGAGATCCTCGAGCAGATGCCCGTTGGTGGTGAGCGCCAGGTCAAGCGGTTCGCCGCCAATAGTGCGCAGGCTCGCGAGTTCGCGGATGAGGTCGAGCAGCCCGCGGCGCAGCAGCGGCTCGCCCCCCGTGAGCCGCACCTTGGTGATGCCCAGGTCGACGAACAGGCCAATCAGGCGGAAGTACTCGTCGATGCCGAGCTCAGGATATTGCGCTCCTACTTCACCGGTGCGGCAGTATATGCACTTGTAGTTGCAACGGTCGGTGATGGAGACGCGCAGATCGTGGATGACGCGCCCATGGCCGTCACGCAGGCGCATGTCGCGGCCAGCGGCCAAAGCCGTTGAACCCGATGCCGGGATGGAGGCGGGCAGGGAAGCCACGTTTTAAGGCTATACCCTTTGGGGCGTGAATGCAGATTGAGAGGTGGGCCTTTCGGAATGGCGTGAGACGCGCCGGCTACAGCAAATCCCGGGCCGCAAGTTTCCGTTCCTCCGCTAACCGGTAGGCCATGTGGACGGTATATGAGTTCAGGCCCACTACCAGCGTGCCAATTGCCCCGGGGCACAGGAATCCGTACCAGATCCCCCAAGGCTGGCCTTCGGCCAGTGCGACGAACCCCACGACGAGCAGGCCAATGGCCGCCACCCAGAGCGCGGTCCAGGACCCCAGCACGAAGTTCCGCGCCCGTCCTCGCGGCGCCAGCCAGCCAACCACGCCCCCCATCAATCCCGCTGCCACTCCATACACTGCTCCCGGAATCCAAGCGTAGTGAATCTGATCGAACCATGGCTGCACCATCACGCCACCTACCTTTCTTCCGCCACTTCGCGATGAGCCTTGAGCAGCTCTCGCGCCAGGGCAGCGGAAATCTTTCCATCGGCCGTTAATACACGCAGCCTGCGCTCAAACGCGTCTGCGGGCCTGGGATCGTCTGCCGCCTTCACCTTGGCCATCAACCGGTCGAGCCGCGCGCGCAGAGTGGGATACGACACGTCGTACTCCTCGCAAAGCGATTTGAGCGATCCCGAACTGAGGACAAAACGACGCAGGAACTGCAGGTCTCCTTCGTCGAGCGCCTCGAGCCATGGTGGGAGCGGCGTATTCATAAAATTAAGGTACGCTTGAATTTTATTTAAGTCAATAAAATTTAACTGGAGTTGAAGAAAATTTAGGAGTGATGGCGCAGCTAGAGCTAGCGGTCGATGCGCAACTGCGATGCGCGGGTCGGGAGATCCGCGCGATTAGCCGTTTGGAGGCCGACGGTACATTATGCTGCGCGAAGTTTGAGAATGGATTTCAGTCGATGCGCGGGGTTCCCTTGCGCATCGCCAAGCCGCTGATGCCGAATACGCACACCAGCAGCACGGCTATGCCAAAGTAGTAGGCCATGGGATGCGCCCAGCCGGGTGAATAACTGAGGTCCTGGCCGACCCACAAAAGCAGGATAGTGGCGATCACGGTAAACTGCCCGGCGATGACGAGGAAGGTGTGGCCGAGGTCGCGGCGCTTGTCGAGAGCCTCTACCTGGTCGGGGGTGAGGTTGCGCTCTGCGGGGGGAAGCAGGGAATTAGGCATGCGGTTCTCCTTGTGCGGGCACGGGCTTGCGTGTGACCTCCGGGCCGCGGCCGCTCACTGTTTAGATTGAATCATAAAGTGCGGAGTGAGGGCTAGAGCCAATAGCCAGTCGCCAATAGACAGTAGCCAGTAACTACCCCCCAACGATTCCTATTGGCTATTCACTGCTGGCTACTGGCTATTGCGGAGGAAAACCCACCGACTGCGCATAGAGAGGAACGTGGCCGGCGTCGAGGTTCAGTGCGGCTGCTGCCGCTGAATTTTCCTGTGCGCCGTGGAGGGTGTAAAACCACGCATTGAGCCCCTCGGAGGCCGCGAAGAGGTAGACATTCTGGGCAATGAAGCCGGTGTCGACCTGTTCGAACGAATCACTTGCGGGACCGACATAAACGATGGTGACGGCCGCATGTGCGGCGGGAGGACCGCCAATTCTGGGACGCGCGTCACCGGCGGCGATCGGACGCAGCGAATTCTGCCGGGCATCGTAGACGTAAACCCCGTCGGCCAGCACCACATAAAGTTCGATGTCCTGGCTGTTCATCGCAGAAGGCGCGGTCCGTCCCGGACGGCCTCCGGGGTGGCCGCTATCCATGCTCTCCCGGTTTACTCCAAATGCGGCCCAAAGCAAGTTTGAAAGGGTTTGCAATGGCAAGGCCTGATCGCGGAAGGCGCGAGTTGTGTGGCGATGAGCCAACGCCTGCATAAGGGGCATGCCGCCGGTGGTATCAGGCTTGGGTAACTGGATGGCTTTCAGAGCTGCCGTCTGAGCTGACGCCGGCATTCCCCAGGGGAATGCCATGGCGAACACGACTGTGAGTACAGCAATAAGGATGGATAAGAGCGTGGCCCGGGTGACCGCGAACCCTGGGTTGACTGAATTGCGCATGGCTTTTCCTCGAACCGATCGGCTGGGCGCGGCCGCCTCAGGGCGCGCTGGTTCAGGGAAGAATCAATTTGAGAGAACAATCCGCAAGACCGCTGGGCTGTCTTGCTGTCCCCTCCTTCATTCCGTCAGAAACGCCAGCGATTGCAGCGATGTGATTTCGAATGGCTTGCGGCAGCGGATGTTGGCGCAGCTCAGCTTGTCGTCGCGCCGCACCATGTATGACTGGGCTTTGGCGAAGCGGGCGCGGTCACGTTCATCGGCGCCGCGCGGCAGTTGCTGCCGCTTCCGCCGCACCACCCAGGTGACTTTATACTCGCCGGGTTGCCCACACTTGGGGCAGGTGAGAGTGTGAGTGCGCTGTTCCGTCGTCTCGTTAAAGAATTCCCGCTCATCCATTTTGAAAGGCCCTCACTCCCCGGCGTACCCGCCGCCCGCGCGTTCAAGGTATTGACCCAGCTCCAGCAAAAACTACTGGTCGCTGCTTCCGTTCCAGCGGTACCTATAACATACTTAATCTTGCCGTGACGAAACGCAAGCCAGCCCGGTTCTCAGCCACCAAGGCGGTAAAGGCAAATGCACGCGAGCGCGTGGGCCAGCCTAAACCTGTGCGGATGATTGACGACAAGACGCCGCGGACCTCGCGTGACGTCAAGCACAAGCCAAAACTGGAAGATTTGATCAAAGAAGACGAGTAGCGATAGCTAAAGCCGGTGGATTCCGGCAAGCATAACTGCGGTATATGGCTATTGCTGGGTTTGCTGAGGCTGCGCCGGAGGATGCTGCACGCTGTAAGGGCCGGGCAAGACCGGCTCGGCCGGCTTGGATGCATCCTGAGTCGGTTCCGTCACATTGGTGCGTTTGGAATAGATGCGGAACTGTACCACCAGGTCGAGCAGCACCGGCACGGGTTTGCCGTCTTTCTCGGCCGGCTCAAACCTGGCGTCGCGAATGGCTTTGACCGCGTTTTCGTCGAGCCCGAATCCGATGGGCCGCGCCACGGCAATCTCTTCGGGTTTGCCGTCGGGACCAATCACCGTGTGATAAAGCGCCATGCCCGCCACGCCGTTATCCTGGGCAAACTGGTTTGAATCCGGCTCAAAGGTGGTGAGAAGGCGAGCCTTCTTGTCAACCGAGTTCTGCCGCAATACTGACGGGTCCGACGGCCGGTAATCGGCTTTTTCTGCGACGGCTTTGTAATACAGCTTCCAGAAGTCGGGCATCGACGCCATCATCCGATCGTCGAGGCCGGGAGCAAAAATAGCATCGAGCGCCTTTTTGAGCACCATAGTGGCGTGTGCCGGCGAAGTAGTCGTGGTTACACTGTCGGGCTCGGCGGGGCGCTCCTCAGGCTTGGCAGCAGCAATCTCTGCTTTGGCCTGGTCGGTGTCTGGCTCTTCTTCCGGTGGTACGGGCTGGCCTACGCCTGCAGAGGCGGGCTGCGCAGCGGGAGACGGCGTTCCGGTTTGCGGCGCGGCCGACACTGGAGTTGGACCGGGGATCGCTCTCCCTTGCTGCTTCTTGTCTTTTTCCTTATCCCTCTTCGGTTTCACCACCGACTCACGATCGATGGTGATGTGCAAGACCTTCTTTCTGGGCGTGATCCGCACTTTGTCGTAGGCCGTCCTGGGGTCCTCAAAGGCAAGCTGGTTAGAGAAGTGCAACCCGTAACGCAAGCCATCCAGCTCGACCTTGTGCTTTGACAGGCGCACCCTGTCGATCTGAACCATATTCAACGTGTACGAGCCCACTGGTGAGTGGCCGGCCAACTTGCCATGCTCATTAAAGCTGAGCGAGTCGTCAAGGTAGCCGCCACGGAGGTAGAAGGTCTTGCCCACCAGCATCTGCTTCAGTTCTTCCTCGGTAATGCCTCCGCCTTGCCAGCCGCCTGCCGATTCGCTTGTCAAATCCTGCTGGGGAGGTGTGGCCGGCTGTGCCACGGGCGCGGCTGCCGCCGGTGATGACTGGGTTGCGGCGGGCGCTGCTGCGGGCGAAGTTTGCTGCTCGGGAGTTGGCGACTGTTGATCGGGCTGAGCAGGTGAGGCCGGATTCTGACCAAAAGCCATCAGGCCCAGTGCCAGCACGGTCATGCACGGAACGGATGCCTGCCAGGGGACGCGCGTACTTCCACGAAGGGGGTTCATGGCTAGATGGATGATTCCTTTGAGCGAAACTTTAACAGGGTTTAGGCGCGCCGTCGATGAATTTCGCGCCGATCAGCCGTTTGGTATTTGGGCTTCGTGCATCCAGCTCAACCCTTTATTTTGTGCAGCACCCGCCGGAAAAGCCCCATCGACCGCCGCGCATCGGCCTGGCTGAGCGCGAGCCGGCGCAGCAGCAGGCGCAGGTCGTGGCGGTTGGCAGCGCGCATCTCCAGGGGCGAGTAGCCGGCCGCCAGCATTACCTCTTCTATCAATCCGGCCAGGCGGTCAAGCTCGCCCGAGGTCGCCGGAAGTGGATTTACGCCGTCGACACTCTCGGACGGGAGCCCAAGGCGCTCTACCTGCGCCGCGTCTTTATCTTTGCGGCCAGGGTGGGATTCTTCTCGCGCGGCCAGCTCATACAGGCAAACGGCCACGGCCTGACCCAGGTTCATCGAGGGCTGTTGCGGATCGGTGGGGATGACCGTGAGCAGATGACAGTAACTGAGATCGTCGCGCGTGAGCCCACGCTTTTCTGACCCGAATATGAGTGCAATGCGGCCGCCGCGGGCCAGCTCGTCGCCGATGCGCCCACCTAGTTCGGGCAACGGGACAACGCTTTGCTCGGCCTTGCGGCGGGCCACTGTCCCGGTGCCGATCACCAGCGCGCAATCAGCGATGGCTTCTTCAAGGGACTCCGTCCTTTTTGCGTTTTGGAGGAGATTTTCGGCGCCGACGGCCGATTGCGCCTCGCGCCAGTGGGCCTCGTAGGGCGCCACCACGGAGAGATGCGAGAAGCCGAAATTCGCCATCGCCCGCGCCGCTGCTCCTATATTGAGCGGGTTGCGCGGCGAGACGAGCACAATTTCGATGCGGTCGCGTTGGTCCTTGGTCAGCAAGGAGCAATTGTAGATGCGTTGCTTACTAGTACATTTCATTTTTGGGGATTTCGATCTTTGCGAGATCGAAAAGGAACAATAAGCCCAGGTCATGGATTGGGCCGCGGATGGGTGACCACACGGTGACGAGATGATACTTCCCATGAACCGCAGCCTCCATTACCCACTCTGAACCATCCGCCCCGCCCTTTTCCCGCGAATAGCTCGGGATTTTCCAGAAGCCGGATTCGTTGATCTTTGCGATGACCCGCTGCACTTCCTCCCGGCTGAGCTCGGTCCTACTATCTGTTATGAGTTTGCCCGGTTCATACCCACCGGCCCCGCTTGCAATCTTGGTCACCAGCAAGCCTTTTCCGTCCTTCTGCACGTCAACACGAATCGCAACAGGATGGTGGAATGTTCGCAGCCATAGAAATCGGTACGATTCGATCGAAGGATCTCCCGATGACTCAAGCATCGATGGCTCACCAAGCGCTTTTAATTGGCTCGCATACCAATGCGCCACGAATTGGTCCAATTGCGGGTCGTCGCCGAAAGTCTTTGCCGGGAAGTAATTCGTCTGTGCCTGAAGCGCAACAGTCAACAGAACGGCAAGTGCAATTGATGCCAGAGACATTCGTCGCGTCATACACCTTCTCCCCAAATTAAAGGTACGCCGATCGCTTCGACGCCGCGAATGCCTGGTTTGCTCCCCAGGAAGGAGTCGGGCAAAACGCTCCGCTGTTAAACTCAGACTCACGTATGGTCCCCAGTACGGATGCCCTGACAAAGGAGCTTGACTCCCTCTGCGCCACGGCGCGCTGGTGTCATGCGCGCGGCTGGGTTCCGGCTACCAGCGGCAACTTCAGCGCGCGCTCGGTTGAGGGGACTGGCGAGCGCATCTTCATCACTCCCTCGGGGCTCGATAAAGGCACACTTACGCCGGCGCACCTGCTGGAGATCGACCGCGCGGGACGGCCGGTAGGTTCGAACGGTAATCCCTCGGCGGAGACCGGACTGCATCTTGTGCTTTACGCGGCGCGGCCCCAGGCTCACGCGATTCTGCATGTGCACACAGTTTGGAACACATTGCTGTCGGGCCACTTTGCCGGCCGGCCCTACATAGGCATCCGGGGCTACGAAATTCTAAAAGGGCTCTCCAGTGTGACGACGCACCAGCACGAGGAACGCGTGCCGCTGCTTGAGAACACGCAAAGTTATGCCGAGCTTGAGCGTGAATTGAAGGATGCGCTTGAAGATTACCCGTCTGCGCACGGGGTTTTGCTCACGCGGCATGGGCTTTATACTTGGGGTCAATCGGTGGCCGAGGCGCGCCGCCACCTTGAGGCGCTCGAATTCTTGTTTGAGGTTGAGGCGCGGCGGGTGATGGGCCACGGGATTTAATAGTTTTTCTGGGACTGGGTATCCCATCCCACCCTAGCCGGAAAAACGAAGACCCGGCGAGGATGGGGCGCCCGGCTTCCATATCGTATAAGACTTTTCCGCACCGGAGAGAGAATCATGGCAGTCCTTCGCTTTCCCGATACCGATCAAACCATCACTGCCGAGGCAGAGATTCGCGCGGCGCTTGCTGCGCGTGGCATTGACTACGAGCGCTGGAGCCTCGATCGCGTGGCTGCGGACTGTTCGGCTGAGGATGTGTTGAGCGCGTATGCCGCGGAGATTGACGAGATGAAGCGGCGCGGCGGCTATGTTACCGCCGATGTGATCGATGTGAAGCCCGAGACGCCCAACCTGGAAGCCATGCTGGCACGCTTCGACAAGGAGCACACCCACTCGGAAGACGAGGTGCGCTTCATTCTCGCCGGCCGCGGCATTTTCTTCTTCGCTTTGGATGGCGGCGTCGCCAGCGTCGAGGTCGGTCCCGGAGATCTATTGCGCGTGCCGTGCGGCACAAAGCATTGGTTCACGCTCTGCGAAGATCGCCGCATCCGCGCCATCCGCTGGTTTCAGGACACTTCCGGCTGGACTCCGCAGTACACCGAGTCTGGCCGGGATAAAGGCTACCAGCCGCTCTGCTTCGGTCCGGCCTACCTGGGCGCGAGGTTCCAATCGGGGATCGGCGTCGACGCGAAGGCATGAGTGCGGCAAAGTTATATCTGCTCGACGTTGAAGGCACGGTTGCGCCGCTGACGCTGACGACCGAGGTGCTTTTTCCGTATGCACGGAAGCACTTTGAAGAGTTCCTGAAGGCGAATTGCACCCAGATCAGTGTGCTTCAGGACTTGATGTTGCTCAAGCAGGAAAACCAGGCAGAGTCAGAACCCGGCGCCCCGATGATCTCTTCGGTTGAGGGCGCTGATGCGCTTTGGTCAAATCCAATATTCACGGTTCCATTTGCGCTCAAGTACCTTCTCTGGTTGATGGATCACGACCGGAAATCGACCGCCCTCAAAAGCCTGCAGGGCAAGATATGGAAGGCGGGCTTCGAATCGGGCGAGCTGAAAGGCACGGTATTTCCTGAGGTCCCGCCGGCTTTCGAACGGTGGTCTGCGGACGCCAAAGTTGCAATCTACTCATCGGGCTCGGTAGACGCGCAAAAGCTGTTCTTCCGCCACTCGAGCCACGGCGACCTCACGCCGCTCATCTCCGGCTACTTCGACACCCGCACCGGGCCGAAGATGGAATCTGCGAGCTACTCAGCAATTGCCGCCGAAATGGAAGTAAACCCCGGCGAGGCGCTGTTCTTTTCAGATGTGGTGCGGGAGCTGGACGCAGCGCGCGAAGCTGGATTCCAAACCCGGCTTGTGATCCGCGAAGGCAATTCTCCGATTGACGATGCGCATGGGCATGCGATGATTACCACATTTGAGACGTCGAGTTAGATCGGGTTCTCTCATTTTTCATGAGGTGAGTTCGATGATCGTATCGGCAGAGGGAAAGAGGCCGGCCGGTTACACCACCAGGCCAGGCTACGTGAACCACCGAGGACAGGTAGTCATCCGCAACACCGGCCTGCCGGGAACAGATCGCGGCCAGACGGTGTACCAGCTTGGCTGTTCCACATGCGGCCATGTGTACGGCGCCAATGGAGCCGACATTCACCTGCGCCGCTGCCCCTTGCACGATCGAGGCGCGCCCGGGCTGCGGTACGAGGAAGGCATCTTCAGGATGGGTCCGGCCGGCGTGCGCTGAGAACGTGGGCGCTTGCTGTGTCAATATTGGCCGTCTTTTGTGCCGTCCTATGCATGCCTTGGCTGGCGGCAATCAGTCTCATGAATCGTTCCCGTTGCGATAGCCTCTAAGTATTGTGATCTGGACCAACCCCGCTGAAGTTGCGCTCAACGAAATTCGCACCGCACCCATCGTGCGTTTCTCGGTGCTCGCGCTTAGCTCAATCTTCTTTCTCGTCGATCCGTTTGCCGCCATCGGCTCATTCCTGGCCATCACGGCCAATGCCGACAAGGCGCGCCGCTCCGCCATTGCGCGCAAGGGCGCGTTGACCTGCTTCATTGTGCTCACCAGCTTTGCCCTCGCCGGCCAGCTCATCTTCCGCATGTTCGGCATCACGTTGCCGGCCTTCGAGATTGCCGGCGGATTGATTCTGCTGCTCATCGGACTCGACATGCTTGAGGCGCGCCGCTCGGCCACACAGGAGACCTCGAGTGAAGCCGAGGAGGCTGCGGCCAAGGAGGACGCGGGCATTGTGCCGCTGGGCATTCCCATGCTGGCCGGGCCGGGCGCTATTTCATCGGTCATGGTACTGGTGGGCCAGGCGCCCTCATATATTTGCTGGCAGATGGGCGCGATTCTGGGCTCCATCGCCATCACGGCGTTCGTCAGTTATTGGGTGCTGGCCGGGGCCGACCGGGTGCGTGGAGTGATGGGCGAAACCGGCATCCGCATCCTGGTGCGCATCATGGGCCTGCTGCTGGTGGCGCTGGCCATGCAGTTCTTTGTGAACGGGCTGACGGACCTGGGGATTATTCTGCGGCACGAATAGTAAACTGGCAGACGAATCCTGATCGTTCGCAAGGCGGCAAGAAGCCCTCATGGATCAAATCAACAAGGTTATCGAATTTGCCCTTCTGGCCATCGGTCCATGTGCGATCGTTTATTCCTTCGCTTCCTTTTTTCGGACCCGGGCCTTTCTGCGCACCAGCATCGAGGTCACCGGTCAGGTCGTCCGTTTGGAGCGCTCGAAATATCCTGACCGGTACGGCTACACCTATGCTCCGGTCTTTTGTTTCACCGCCAATGACGGAACGGAACACACAGTGACGTCAGATGTGGGGAGCAGCCCTGCAGGCTTCAGCGAAGGCGATTCGGTCAGGGTGAGATATGAACCGGCAAATCCCCAGGACGCCAGAATCCATACCTTTTTCCAAACCTGGGGCACAGTGGTGATCTCGGGAGCCGTCGGCGTGCTTTTTGTCACCTGCGGCTGCAATTTCTTAGGGCTGCTTCATTTAGCGAAGTAGCTTCGGTGGTGCGGTTCTCAGTCGACTGGCTGACGGATTCTGGAACTTGTTCCGAAGCCTTGACCGTTTTCTACCTGTTTGCCATTGCATATTGAATCAGCGGATTGCTATCCTGCGTCATCCCCTCATAACCAAAAGGAGGCCTATGCAGCGCCGCTCGTTTCTACGCACTGCCGCCGCCCTGGCGCCCGCCGCGGGGCTGCACCCACTACTGGCCGTTCAGGCGGCAGCGCAAACGGCTGCGCAGGCGCAAACACCCGAACTGCACATCGTCGGCGACGGCCAAGACCGTTTCGCCCACCCGCACTCGCTGGGTTTCAGTTCGATACTCTCTAAGATTGCGCCCAGCGAAACCGAAGGCCGGCTCTTCCTTATCGAGCACCGGAACCTGGTGCCGGGCGGCCCACCGCTGCATCTGCATTTGAACCAGGAGGAGTGGTTCTACGTGATGGAGGGCGAAGTAGCGTTCCAAGTGGGCGAGCAGAGGCTGCAGTTGAAGGCCGGGCAGTCGGTGCTGGCCCCGCGCCGCGTCCCGCACACCTTCTCATCGGTCTCGGCGACACCCAGCCGGCTGATGATTGCCTTCTGCCCCGCGGGAAAGATGGAGGATTACTTCCGCGACACCGAACAGGGGGGCACGCCCAGCGATCCTGTCGCGTACTTCCGCCGCTATGAGATGGAGTACGTGGGGCCCTCGCCGTTCTTGAAGTCGTGAGTTGCTCACACCGCTATCTGCCAACACCGCAGGGCGCTCCGCCATACGCAGCGGTTTCCCACAGAAAGGGCCGCTTTCCACAGGACGTTGGAGCTTGTAGCAATCCCGATTCGCTGCTAGTCTTAAAAAGTTGCGTTCGCGATTGGAACCAAGCGAGTCGCGTTTGCAATAGAGAGTGGCGTGTGCTACTCTTAAAAAGTTGTGATGTGAGCAGTGGAGCCTCCCGGTGGCCGTTGGGCCTGCCCCGATCGAGTGAAGTAGAGCTTGAGATGAGGGAAGTGGGAAGCTGGTTCGTAGGGTCGGATAAGGTACAAAAGCTGAACGCTTGAACGTACTGATAGACCCCTGTAGGGAATTCCCTGGAGAGAACAAGCCATTGCAAGACCAGGAGTTTATTCTCCTGTGAGCCCTAGAGGCTCGGGCGCGTATTGCGCTGTCTGATCTTTCAAATTTTGTGCGCTTTGCGCCGACTTTTGTTGAGCCCTTTGGGGTTCTGCTGAATCGAAAGCAGGGGCGAGTAGGAATCAAGATAATAACTTGACCGAAACCCCAATCTTCGATAGTCTTAAAAGGTTCGCGCAAAAACGGCCCCGGCTCATTTAAGCCGAACAAAATCAGGGCCGAGCGCATCAAGTTCGAGGACATGCCGAACGCGAGTTCGGGCCTCGATCCAAGGGGTACCGCTTAGGCGGACCACCCTCAAGGATCTTTGACAATTTGGTTGAACGTGCCAGTCGTGAGATGCGATCAGGTTTGGCTTGATCATCTCACAAGGTAAGAGTATCTGTGGCTTGTCTTCGGATGAGTGCGCAGATACCGTCGAATCATCTCTGACCTCCGTCAGAGTGGTTTGACAACAGGTTTCAAACGAGAGTTTGATCCTGGCTCAGAATCAACGCTGGCGGCGTGCCTAACACATGCAAGTCGAGCGAGAAAGTGGTAGCAATACCATGAGTAAAGCGGCGCACGGGTGAGTAACACGTGACTAACCTACCCTGGAGTGGGGAATAACTGAGGGAAACCTTAGCTAATACCGCATAATACCCACGGGTCAAAGGAGCAATTCGCTCTGGGAGGGGGTCGCGGCCGATTAGTTAGTTGGCGGGGTAATGGCCCACCAAGACG